>NZ_LPNO01000010.1 GCF_001952855.1 Pseudomonas sp. ATCC PTA-122608
CAGTGCTGGGACAACGCCCCGATGGAACGTTTTTTTGGCAGCTTGAAGTCCGAATGGGTGCCTGAGGGAGGTTATAGCTCTGAGTACGAGGCCCAGGTAGATATCAACCGATATGTGGCGCGATACAACAGCGTAAGGCGCCACAGCTACAACGGTTATCACTCACCGATAGCGGCGGAAAAGCTAGCAGCGTGAGAACCGAAAAGAATGTCCGAAATTACTGGACCAGTTCAAGCCCGCTCCCACATTTGATCAGTGGTGTTTTTTAGATGACGAACAGGTCGACAAACCGGTTCACGGGCGTGGCCTCAAGCTTCGCCTGATCCTTGCACAGCGCAAAAATCTCGGCGCTGCGCTGCGCAGTAAACCGGGTCGTCAGGTTGGCCTTGAACTTGTCTTCCAGCAACGGAATGCCATCCACCCGACGACGACGGTGACCAATCGGGTACTCCACAGCCACCTGTTCGGTACTGGACCCATCCTTGAAGAACACCTGCACCGCATTGGCGATAGAGCGCTTGTCGGCCTCCAGGTACTCGCGGCTGTAGCGCGGGTCTTCGACGATGACCATCTTCTCCCGCAGCTCATCAATGATCGGATGGGCCGCGTGGAACTCACCTTCGTATTGCTCGGCCACCAGGTGGCCAAACGCCAGCGGCACGGCGGTCATGTATTGCAGGCAGTGATCACGGTCGGCCGCATTGGCCAACTGCCCGACCTTGGAAATGATGCGAATCGCCGACTCGTGGGTGGTGATGACAATCCTGTCGATCTCATGCAGGCGATTCTTCACTTGCGGGTGCAAGGTGACCGCCGCTTCACACGCGGTTTGCGCATGGAACTCGGCCGGAAAACTGATCTTGAACAGCACGTTCTCCATCACATAAGTGCCGTAGGGCTGCGACAGGCTGAAGGCGCGCTTGTCTTCGGGCTTGAGCGCCAGGTCCTTGTTGGTGTGGCTGAACAGCACGTCATAAAAGCCCCACTGCGGCGCGCTCAACACACCGGGAATCCCCATCTCGCCACGCATGGCGATGTCGGCCAGACGCACCCCGCGACTCGACGCATCCCCCGCCGCCCACGACTTGCGCGAACCGGCATTCGGCGCATGGCGATAAGTGCGCAATGCCTGGCCGTCGACAAATGCCTGGGACAGTGCCGACAGCAGTTGCTCACGGTTGGCGCCCATCAACTTGGCAGTGACGGCAGTGGAGGCGACTTTCACCAGCAGCACATGGTCCAGGCCGACGCGGTTGAAGGAGTTTTCCAGGGCGATCACGCCCTGGATTTCGTGGGCCATGATCATCGCCTCCAGCACGGCCCGTACGGTCAGCGGCGCCTCGCCGTTGGCCACGCGTTTTTGCGAGAGGTGATCGGCGACCGCGAGGATGCCACCGAGGTTATCCGACGGGTGCCCCCACTCGGCGGCGAGCCAGGTGTCGTTGTAGTCGAGCCAGCGCACGATGCAGCCGATGTCCCACGCGGCCTTGACCGGGTCCAGGCGGAACGAGGTGCCCGGCACCCGTGCGCCGAACGGCACCACCGTGCCTTCCACGATCGGCCCCAGGTGCTTGGTGCATTCCGGGAAACGCAGGGCCAGCAGGCCGCAACCGAGGGTGTCCATCAGGCAGTTGCGGGCGGTGTCCAGGGCATCGCGGGATTCGATCCTGAAGTTCAGGACGTAGTCGGCGATATCCTGCAGGACCTGGTCGTAGTCGGGGCGGTTGTTCTGGTCGACGTTGGCGCTCATGGCAGTACTCCAAAGTGGGTTAGGTGTGGTCCATCCTCAGGGTCAGGGTTGAAGTTTTATAAAAGGCAGGTCTTGGTGCCTGCCTGTTGATTGCTTAAAACGAATCGCCGGGGACGCGCACGAACCCTTCCATCAACACCCGCGCACTGCGGCTCATGATGGCTTTTTTCACGACCCATTCACCGTTGACCTGGCTGGCCTCGGCGCCTACCCGCAGCGTCCCGGACGGATGCCCGAACCGCACGGCATTGCGCTCCACGCCGCCCGCCGCCAGATTCACCAGCGTGCCGGAAATCGCCGCCGCCGTGCCAATCGCCACCGCTGCCGTGCCCATCATTGCGTGGTGCAATTTGCCCATGGACAACGCCCGCACCAACAGGTCGACATCGGCCGCCTTGATCGCCTTGCCGCTGGACGCCACGTAATCCGCAGGCCGTGCCACGAACGCAACTTTCGGTGTGTGCTGCCGCTGGGCCGCTTCGTCCAGATGCTTGATCAAGCCCATGCGCAACGCACCGTGGGCACGAATGGTTTCAAACATCGCCAGGGCCTTGGGGTCGCTATTGATCGCACCCTGCAGCTCGGTGCCGGTGTAGCCCAGGTCCTGGGCGTTGATGAAGATGGTGGGAATCCCGGCATTGATCAGGGTCGCCTTGAACGTGCCGACACCCGGCACTTCCAGGTCATCCACCAGGTTACCGGTAGGGAACATCGAGCCACCGCCGCCCTCTTCTTCCGCCGCCGGGTCCATGAATTCCAGCTGCACTTCGGCGGCCGGGAAGGTCACGCCGTCGAGTTCGAAGTCGCCGGTTTCCTGCACCGCACCGTCGGTGATCGGTACGTGGGCGATGATGGTCTTGCCGATGTTCGCCTGCCACACCCGTACCACGGCCACGCCGTTGTGCGGGACGCGCGCGGCATCCACCAGGCCAGCGCTGATGGCGAACGAACCCACCGCCGCCGACAGGTTGCCGCAGTTGCCGCTCCAGTCCACGAACGGTTTGTCGATGGAAACCTGGCCGAACAGATAGTCCACGTCGTGCTCGGCGCGGGTGCTTTTGGCCAGGATCACGGTTTTGCTGGTGCTGGACGTCGCGCCGCCCATGCCGTCGATTTGCTTGTCGTACGGGTCGGGGCTGCCGATCACCCGCAACAACAGCGCATCCCGCGCCGCGCCCGGCACCTGGGCCGATTCGGGTAAATCCTTGACGCTGAAAAACACGCCTTTACTGGTACCGCCACGCATGTAGGTGGCGGGAATCTTGATCTGCGGTACGTGTGCCATGGTGGTCCTCATGGGCCGGGGCGCGAACCCCGGCCACAGTTGTCAGGCAGTAACAGCCGATTCCAGGAAGTCCTGGGCAAAGCGTTGCAACACGCCGCCCGCCTCGTAGATCGACACTTCTTCAGCCGTGTCCAGGCGGCAGGTCACCGGCACCTCGACACGCTCGCCGTTCTTGCGGTTGATCACCAACGTCAGTTGCGCACGCGGGGTGCGCTCGCCGATCACGTCGTAGGTTTCAGTGCCGTCGATGTTCAGGGTCTTGCGGTCAGTGCCCGGCAGGAACTCCAGGGGCAACACGCCCATGCCCACCAGGTTGGTACGGTGGATACGCTCGAAACCTTCGGCGGCAATCGCTTCCACACCCGCCAGGCGTACGCCCTTGGCGGCCCAGTCCCGGGACGAGCCCTGGCCGTAGTCGGCACCGGCAATGATGATCAGCGGCTGCTTGCGCTCCATGTAGGTTTCGATGGCTTCCCACATGCGCGTGACCTTGCCTTCCGGCTCCAGGCGCGCCAGCGAACCCTGCTTGACCTTGCCGTCTTCGATGACCATTTCATTGAACAGTTTCGGGTTGGCGAAGGTGGCGCGCTGAGCGGTCAAGTGGTCGCCGCGGTGGGTCGCGTAAGAGTTGAAGTCGACTTCCGGCAGGCCCATTTTCGCCAGGTATTCGCCGGCGGCGCTGTCGAGCATGATCGCGTTGGACGGCGACAGGTGATCGGTGGTGATGTTGTCCGGCAGCACCGCCAGCGGACGCATGCCCTTGAGCGGACGCGCGCCGGCCAGGGCGCCTTCCCAGTATGGAGGGCGGCGGATATAGGTGCTCTGCGGGCGCCAGTCGTACAGCGGCGTGACTTTCGGGCCGGTGTCTTCGTGGATCGCGAACATCGGGATGTAGACCTGGCGGAACTGCTCCGGCTTGACCGACGCCTTGACCACCGCGTCGATTTCTTCGTCGCTTGGCCAGATGTCCTTCAGGCGGATTTCCTTGCCATTGGCGTCGAGGCCCAGCACGTCTTTTTCGATGTCGAAACGGATGGTGCCGGCAATCGCATAGGCCACCACCAGCGGCGGCGAAGCGAGGAACGCTTGCTTGGCGTACGGGTGGATACGTCCGTCGAAGTTGCGGTTACCCGACAGCACGGCGGTGGCGTACAGGTCGCGGTCGATGATCTCTTGCTGGATCACCGGGTCGAGTGCGCCGGACATGCCGTTGCAGGTGGTGCAGGCAAACGCCACCACGCCGAAACCCAACTGCTCCAGCTCGGTGGTCAGCCCGGCTTCGTCGAGGTACATGGCGACGGTTTTCGAACCCGGTGCCAGGGACGACTTGACCCACGGCTTGCGCACCAGCCCAAGCTTGTTGGCATTACGCGCCAGCAGGCCGGCGGCAATCACGTTGCGCGGGTTGCTGGTGTTGGTGCAACTGGTGATGGCGGCGATGATCACCGCGCCGTCGGGCATTTGCCCCGGCACGTCATCCCACTGGCCAGAGATGCCCTTGGCCGCCAGATCGCTGGTGGCGACGCGGGCGTGGGGGTTGCTCGGGCCGGCCATGTTGCGCACGACAGAGGACAAATCGAAGCTCAGGCCACGCTCGTATTGCGCGCCCTTGAGGTCGTCCGCCCACAGGCCGGTGTGGCGAGCGTATTGCTCGACCAGGGCGACTTGTTCGTCTTCACGGCCGGTGAGCTTGAGGTAGGCGATGGTCTGTTGGTCGATGTAGAACATCGCCGCGGTGGCACCGTATTCCGGGGCCATGTTGGAGATGGTGGCGCGGTCGCCCAGGGTCAGCGCAGAGGCGCCTTCGCCGAAGAACTCGAGCCACGCACCCACGACCTTTTGCTTGCGCAGGAACTCGGTCAGCGCCAGCACCATGTCGGTGGCGGTGATGCCCGGTTGCAGCTTGCCTGTCAGTTCCACACCGACGCTTTCCGGCAGGCGCATCCACGACGCGCGGCCAAGCATCACGCTTTCCGCTTCGAGGCCGCCAACGCCGATGGCGATCACGCCCAGCGCGTCTACGTGAGGGGTGTGACTGTCGGTGCCGACGCAGGTATCCGGGAAGGCCACACCGTCACGCACCTGGATCACCGGAGACATTTTCTCCAGGTTGATCTGGTGCATGATGCCGTTGCCCGGCGGGATCACGTCGACGTTCTTGAAGGCCTTTTTGGTCCACTCGATAAAGTGGAAACGGTCTTCGTTGCGGCGGTCTTCGATGGCGCGGTTTTTCTCGAACGCCTCCGGGTCAAAGCCACCGGCTTCGACGGCCAGGGAGTGGTCGACGATCAGTTGGGTCGGCACCACCGGGTTGACCTGGGCCGGGTCACCGCCTTGCAGGGCGATTGCATCGCGCAGGCCGGCAAGGTCCACCAAGGCGGTCTGGCCGAGGATGTCGTGGCACACCACACGGGCCGGGAACCACGGGAAATCGAGGTCGCGCTTGCGCTCGATCAGTTGGCTCAGGGATGCATTGAGGGTCGCCGGGTCACAGCGACGCACCAGGTTCTCGGCGAGTACGCGGGAGGTGTACGGCAGTGTGGCGTAGGCGCCGGGGGTGATTGCATCGACCGCCGCACGGGCGTCGTAGAAATCGAGGCGGCTGCCGGGTAGCGGTTTGCGGTGTTCAGTGTTCATCGTCAGGACTCGGTCACGGTAGTTGCAAAAGGAAGAACCGGTGCTGATCCAAGGTGGAATGCGATCAAAATGTGGGAGCGGGCTTGCTCGCGAAGGCGGTGTGTCATTCAACACACATGGCGACTGTCACACCGCCTTCGCGAGCAAGCCCGCTCCCACATTTTTGATCCGGTTTCACCCCGAGATCAGCGGTTTCTCCATTCAGCGACGTTCGATTGGCACGAACTTGCGCTGCTCAACGCCGATGTACTCGGCGCTCGGACGGATGATGCGGTTGTTGGCACGCTGTTCAAATACATGCGCGGCCCAGCCTGTAAGCCGCGAGCAGACGAAAATCGGCGTGAACAGTTTGGTCGGGATGCCCATGAAGTGGTACGCCGAGGCGTGGTAGAAGTCGGCGTTGGGGAACAGTTTCTTCTGCTCCCACATGGTCTTGTCGATGGCTTCGGAAACCGGGAACAACACCGTGTCGCCCACCTCCTCCGCGAGTTTTTTCGACCAACCCTTGATCACCTCGTTACGCGGGTCGCTGTCTTTATAGATCGCGTGGCCAAAGCCCATGATCTTGTCCTTGCGCGCCAGCATGCCGAGGGTGCCTTCCACCGCTTCCTGGGCGGACGAGAAACGTTCGATCATCTCCATCGCCGCTTCGTTGGCGCCGCCGTGCAGCGGGCCGCGCAGGGAGCCGATGGCGGCGGTGACGCAGGAATACAGGTCAGACAGGGTCGACGCACACACGCGGGCGGTGAACGTCGAGGCGTTGAATTCGTGCTCGGCGTAGAGGATCAGCGACACGTTCATCACCTTGACGTGCAAGTCGGTGGGTTTCTTGTCGTGCAGCAGGTGCAGGAAGTGGCCACCGATGGACGGTTCGTCGGTCACGCAATTGATGCGCTGGCCGTCGTGGCTGAAGCGGTACCAGTAGCACATGATCGCCGGGAACGCGGCGAGCAGGCGGTCGGTCACGTCGCGCTGCACGGAGAAGTCTTTCTCCGGCTCGATATTGCCCAGGAACGAGCAACCGGTGCGCATCACGTCCATCGGATGGGCGTCGGCCGGGATGCGTTCCAGCACTTCTTTCAGCGCCTGGGGCAGGTCACGCAGTTTGCCGAGTTTGGCGGTGTAGGCCGCGAGTTCGGCTTTGGTCGGCAGTTCGCCGTAGAGCAGCAGGTAGGCGACTTCTTCAAACTGCGCGTCGGCAGCGAGTTCGCGCACATCGTAGCCGCGATAGGTCAAGCCGGCACCGGCCTGGCCCACGGTGGACAGTGCGGTTTGCCCGGCGACCTGGCCACGCAGGCCGGCTCCACTGAGTACTTTTGCTTCGGCCATGGTTATCTCCAATTTTGTATTTATTAGGGAAGCGTCTCGCTGAAGCTTCACACCACCCCACGAATCGCTAAATCTTCACGCTGCCCCTGTAGGAGCGAGCTTGCTCGCGAAAAACTTCAGGGCGCCGCGTTCATTCAGGCTAAGCGCGTTATCGTTAACGATCTTCGCGAGCAAGCTCGCTCCTACAAGTATCAGGGTCCGTTATTTTTTGGCGGCGAACAGCGCGTCGAGCTTCTGCTCGAAGGTGTGGTAGTCGATGCGATCGTAAAGCTCCATGCGGGTTTGCATGGTGTCGATCACGTTCTGCTGGGTGCCGTCGCGACGGATCGCGGTGTAGACGTTCTCGGCCGCCTTGTTCATCGCGCGGAAGGCCGAGAGCGGGTACAGCACGATGGAAACATCCGCAGATTTCAGTTGATCGACGGTATAGAGAGGCGTTGCGCCGAATTCGGTGATGTTGGCCAGGATCGGCGCTTTCACGCGGGAGGCGAACAGCTTGTACATCTCCAGCTCAGTGATGGCCTCCGGGAACACCATGTCGGCGCCGGCCTCGATGCAGGCGGCGGCACGTTCCAGGGCGGACTCCAGACCTTCCACCGCCAGTGCGTCGGTGCGGGCCATGATCACGAAACTGTCGTCGGTGCGCGCATCCACGGCGGCCTTGATGCGGTCGACCATTTCCTGCTGGGACACGATTTCTTTATTAGGACGGTGACCGCAACGCTTGGCGCCCACCTGGTCTTCGATATGGATCGCCGCCGCGCCGAACTTGATCATCGACTTCACGGTGCGCGCGACGTTGAACGCCGAGGAGCCAAAACCGGTGTCCACGTCCACCAGCAGCGGCAGGTCGCATACGTCGGTGATGCGGCGCACGTCGGTCAGCACGTCATCCAGGCCGGTAATGCCCAGGTCCGGCACACCAAGGGAGCCGGCAGCCACCCCGCCACCCGACAGGTAAATCGCCTTGAACCCGGCACGCTTGGCCAGCAGCGCGTGGTTGGCGTTGATCGCGCCGACCACCTGCAATGGGTGCTCGCTGGCGACGGCGTCACGGAAACGCTGGCCTGGAGTAGTGTTGTTATTGGAACTCATGACTCACCTCGTGATTGGGGAGCGCCGTCCGGGAAGTGACGGGCAATGTTGCGTTTGGAGGCGCCGATATGACGGCGCATCAACAACTCGGCCAGTTCACCGTCGCGATCGGCAATCGCGTCAAGAATGCGGTGATGCTCGGCAAAGGCCTGGCGTGGACGATTGGGGGTGGCGGAGAACTGGATGCGGTACATGCGCACCAACTGATACAGCTCGCCGCACAGCATTTGGGTCAGGGTGCGGTTACCGGCGCCTTGAATTATCCGGTAATGAAAATCGAAGTCGCCTTCCTGCTGGTAGTAGCCGACACCGGCCTGGAAGGCCGCATCGCGCTCGTGGGTGTGCAACACCTGGCGCAATTCTTCGATCTCGGCGTCGGTCATGCGCTCGGCGGCCAGGCGACAGGCCATGCCTTCCAGGGATTCGCGGATTTCGTAGAGTTCGATCAGCTCTTCATGGCTCAAGGACACCACTCGCGCGCCCACATGGGGGATGCGCACCAGCAGGCGCTGACCTTCCAAACGGTGGATTGCCTCACGCAGCGGGCCACGGCTGATGCCATAGGTGCGCGCCAGTTCCGGCTCGGAGATCTTGCTGCCGGGGGCGATCTCGCCCTTGACGATGGCGGCCTGGATACGCCGAAAGACGTTCTCCGACATGGTCTTGGAATCGTCTGACGCTATCACTGGGGTTTCCAGTTGATCCAGCATATTGTCGACACCTTTAAAAGCAATGCCGCAAAAACTAGCCAATCAGCCCTTAATAGTCAAAGAATAAATACACATTGTCGACAATCGTCTAATAACCACCCTTGCCCCCTATCAGGGCATGGCCGGCTGCCAGCGCTGGCGCAAGAAAACCTTCATGTTAGAATGCCGGCCACTTTTGCCTGACATCCATGGATGAAAAGGCGCACCAGAGATTGCGCAGCAATGCCAGTCGCCTTGAATTGAACATCGCATGGCGCCGCGTCAGGATTTATGAGACTCAAGCCCTTCCCTCTTTTGCTTCTACTGTTCATACCGGGCCTTGGCGTTGCTGCCGAGAAGACCGTGTATGGGCTCAATGAATACGCCAAGTTGGCCGGCATTGACCTGGAAGTGGCCGCCAAACTCGACACCGGTGCCAAGACCGCTTCCTTGAGCGCCCGCGACATCAAGCGTTTCAAGCGCAACGGTGAATCCTGGGTGCGCTTCTACCTGGCCATCGACACCGCACATTCCCACCCCATCGAGCGTCCCCTGGCCCGCGTGAGCAAGATCAAGCGCCGTGCCGGTGACTACGACCCCGATGAAGACAAGAACTACACCGCCCGTCCAGTGATTGCCCTGGACATCTGCATGGGCACCGCTTTACGCAGTATCGAAGTGAACTTGACTGACCGCAGCGCCTTCCAATACCCGCTGCTGATCGGCTCCGAAGCGCTGAAACGCTTTGATGCGCTGGTCGACCCCAGTCTTAAATACGCGGCGGGCAAACCTGCCTGCGCCTCCGACGCTCATACCGCTGAGTAATTTGAATGCGCTCTCTTAATCTGCACCTGAAAATCCTGATCGCCGTTTTGGTGGTATTGGGCATTTCGGTCACCGCCTATCAGATTTTCGTGCTGGGGATTCCCGTCACCGAGGACGCCACCGACGACCTGTGGAACATCGACGCCAAGGTCGAGTTCGTCGCCAGTGCCAAGGACCCGGTGAAAATCCAGATGTTCGTGCCGCCCCTGAGCCGCGACTTCGTCAGCCTGAACGAAAGCTTTATCTCGAATAACTACGGCGTGAGCGTCAATCGCCTCGACGGCAACCGCAAGGTCACCTGGTCGGCCCGCCGGGCCAAGGGCAACCAGACCCTCTATTACCGCTTGGTGCTGACCAAGCGTTACAGCGGTGAAAAGATCAAGGTCAAGGGCCCGACCTTCCGCGACAGCATCGCCGTCGAAGGCCCGGAAAAAATCGCCGCCGAAGCCCTGCTGGCGCCGATCCGCCAGCACTCGGCCGACGTCGAGACCTTTATCAGCGAAGCCATCAAGCGCACCAACAACCTCAACGACGACAACGTGAAGCTGCTGCTGGCGGGCGACCCGTCGACGCCGCACAAGGCCAAGATCGTCGAGCTGCTGCTGTCTATCGCCCACGTGCCGGTGGAAAAGGTCCACACCATCCGCCTGGTGGCCGACCAGCCGCAAACCCCGGAACTCTGGCTGCGCAGCTTCAACGGCAATGACTGGCTGTACTTCAACCCCGACACCGGCGAGCAAGGCCTGCCGGCTGACCGCCTGCTGTGGTGGACCGGCGATGAAAACCTGATCACCGTCGATGGCGGCAAAAAGGCCATGGTGACCTTCAGCCTCAACAACAGCGAAATGAACGCGATTCGCCTGGCCAAGCTGACGGACGAAAACACCGACGCCAACTTCCTCGAATACTCGCTGTACGGCCTGCCGCTGCAAACCCAGCAGACCTTCATGATCATGGTGATGATCCCGATTGGCGTGCTGGTGATCCTGATCCTGCGCAACCTGATCGGCCTGCAGACCCTCGGCACGTTTACGCCGGTGCTGATTGCCCTGGCGTTCCGCGAGACGCAACTGGGCTTCGGGATTGTGTTGTTCACCATTATTACGGCGCTGGGGCTGTCCCTCAGGTCTTACCTGGAACACCTGAAGCTGCAGATGTTGCCGAGGCTCTCGGTGGTGCTGACCTTCGTGGTGGTGCTGATCGCGGCCATCAGCCTGTTCAGCCACAAATTGGGGCTGGAGCGCGGGCTGTCGGTGGCGCTGTTCCCGATGGTGATCCTGACCATGACCATCGAACGCCTGTCGATCACCTGGGAAGAGCGCGGTGGCGGCCATGCGATGAAAGTCGCGATCGGCACGCTGTTCGCCGCGTCCCTGGCCCACATCATCATGAGCGTGCCGGAGCTGATCTACTTCGTGTTCACCTTCCCTGCGATCCTGTTGATCCTGGTGGGCTTCATGCTGGCCATGGGTCGTTATCGCGGTTACCGCCTCACCGAACTGGTACGTTTCAAGGCCTTCCTCAAGGCTGACTCGTAATGTTCGGCTTCTGGAAAACCTGGAAGGCCCTGGAAGCGCGGGGGATCATGGGCATCAACCGGCGTAATGCCGACTACGTGCTCAAGTACAACAAGCGCAGCCTGTACCCGATCGTGGATGACAAGATCATCACCAAGGAACGGGCCATGGCCGCCGGCATCCACGTGCCGGAGATGTACGGGGTCATTTCCACCGAGAAGGAAATCGACAAGCTCGACGAGATCATCGGCGGGCGCAGCGACTTCGTGATCAAGCCGGCCCAGGGCGCCGGCGGTGACGGCATCCTGGTGATCGCCGACCGTTTCGAAGGGCGCTATCGCACGGTCTCCGGCAAGATCATCAGCCATGAAGAGATCGAGCATCAGATTTCCAGCATCCTCACCGGCCTGTATTCCCTCGGCGGCCACCGTGACCGGGCGCTGATCGAATACCGGGTGGTGCCCGACCAGATTTTCAAAAGCATCAGCTACGAAGGCGTACCGGACATCCGCATCATTGTGCTGATGGGCTACCCGGTGATGGCCATGCTGCGCTTGCCCACCCGCCAGTCCGGCGGCAAGGCCAACCTGCACCAGGGCGCGATTGGCGTCGGTGTCGACCTGGCCACCGGCCTGACCCTGCGCGGCACCTGGCTGAACAACATCATTACCAAGCACCCGGACACCACCAACGCGGTGGATGGCGTGCAGCTGCCCAACTGGGACGGTTTCATGAAGCTCGCCGCCGGCTGCTACGAGCTGTGCGGTTTGGGTTACATCGGCGTGGACATGGTGCTGGATCAGGAGAAGGGCCCGCTGATCCTGGAGCTTAACGCTCGCCCGGGGCTGAACATCCAGATCGCCAACGACTGCGGCCTGACCTTGCGCACCCATGCGGTGGAGGCTCGACTGGAAGAGCTGAAGGCGGCGGGCGTGACGGAAACGCCGGAAGAGCGGGTGAAGTTTGTGCAGGAGATGTTTGGGCATATTCCGGCGGTCGAGGGATAAACCCAGTGACCTGTTCCGTACACCCGCTGCCCTATCGGGCGAACCCTGCCGAATACTTTGCAGCGATCCGCCATGCTCCCGGCGCAGTGCTGCTGGACAGCGGCCGACCCGCTGCCGAGCGTGGTCGGTATGACCTGCTGAGCGCCTGGCCCGAGACGACACTGACGGTACTGCCGGACGAAAGCGGCGGCGATTTCCTGCAACGCTTGCGGGAAAACCTGACGTTGTTGGGTGAGGCCACAATTCCTGCGCCCTACGAACTGCCGTTTGCCGGTGGCCTGATCGGTTACCTGAGCTACGACTTCGGTCGCCATCTTGAACAACTGCCGCACCTGGCCGTAGACGACCTGCACCTGCCCGATGCGCGGTTTGGCCTTTACGCCTGGGCCTTGATCAGCGATCACCAGGCGCAGACCAGCCAACTGGTGTTCCATCCCAAACTGGCGGAAAGCGAACGGCAACGCCTGATTACCTTGTTCGGTCAGCCGGCCATCAGCGCATCGGCCACCTTCAAGCTGCAAGGCCCGATGGCCCCGGACGTGACAGCCGACACCTACAAACACGCACTCGCCCGTATCCAGGACTACATCCAGGCGGGTGACTGCTACCAGGTCAACTTTGCCCAACGCTTCCGCGCCCCATGCGTCGGCGACCCGTGGGTGGCCTATTGCGCCCTGCGCGCAGCCTGCCCAACACCGTTTTCCGGGTTCCAAAGCTTGCCGGATGATGGCGCGGTATTGAGTTTGTCTCCGGAGCGCTTCGTCAAAATCAGCCAGCGCCAGGTGGAAACCCGCCCGATCAAAGGCACCCGGCCACGAGGTGCAACGCCTGTGGAAGATGCGGCCAACGCCGCTGAATTGCTGGCCAGCCCCAAGGATCGGGCCGAGAACCTGATGATCGTCGACCTGCTGCGCAACGACCTGGGCCGCACCTGCCGTACCGGCTCAGTGAAAGTGCCGGAGCTGTTCAGCCTCGAAAGCTATCCGAATGTGCATCACCTGGTGAGCAGCGTCACCGGTGAGCTGGCGGACGACAAAGACGCCCTCGACCTGATCGCCGGCAGCTTCCCCGGCGGCTCCATCACCGGCGCCCCGAAGATCCGCGCGATGCAGATCATCGACGAGCTGGAGCCGACCCGGCGCGGGTTGTATTGCGGCTCGTTGTTGTACCTGGACGTGCGCGGCGAGATGGACAGCTCCATCGCAATCCGCAGCCTGCTGGTCAAGGATGGGCAGGTATGTTGCTGGGGTGGCGGCGGGATTGTCGCTGACTCGGAGTGGCAGGCGGAGTACCAGGAGTCGATGACCAAGGTGCGGGTGTTGTTACAAACCTTGGAAAGCCTGTAGCACGCAACCCCTCCCTGGCTCTGCGACGCGGAGCCAAGCAGCAGAAAAGACCTGAATCAGTACCGAAGTGGACGGAGCTGAAGTCGGACGATAGCGTCCGGCTTGAACCGTCCACCCGCCGTCTGTGAAGGATCACATGAAACGACTGCCTACTTGTCAGGAAAGATTTCCGAGATTGCATCTGCCCTTAACCGCACCTATTATCTCCCAAATTGGGAGGTTGCAGCGATGCGGATAATCGCGCTGTCTGCCTTGCGAATATTCTGGGAAAGCCAACCCGGTTATAGGGATGCAAAAACGCCGCTGGTCGAGCTATATCGCCATATGGAAAAAGCCGTCTACCCGACGCCACAAGCCCTCAAAGCAGAGCTGAAGACAGCGAGCATTCTCAAAGCGGGCAGGGTTGTGTTCAACATAGGCGGCAACAAGTATCGAGTGATCATGGCGATCAACTATCAGCGACAGCTTGCGTTCATACGCTTCGTGGGGACCCACGCGCAGTACGATCAGATCAACGCGGAGACCGTGTGATGAACATCAAACCTATTCATTCCCAGGAAGACCTGACCGCTGCGCTCGCGCGCGTCGAGCAGCTTTGGGAAGCGGAAATCGGCTCGCCTGAGGGTGACGAGCTGGAAATTCTCGCAATACTTATCGAAAAGTACGAAGCAGAGCATTACCCAATGCCGCCTTCGGATCCTATAGAAGCAATTAAATTTCGAATGGAGCAGCTAGGCCTGACCGCCCGTGACCTGGAGCCTTTCATAGGTCCGAGCGGGCGGGTTTCTGAAGTGCTGAACCACAAGCGCAAGCTGAGCTTGTCGATGATTAAACGCCTGCATGAAGGCTTGCGCATTCCTTATGAGAGTTTGCTGGCAGGGGTCTAGGCTGTGCAGTGGCCACTCCGGCCCCATTGCGAGCAAGCCCGGCTCCCACAGGGGAGCGCGGTCAACCTGTGGGAGCTGGCTTGCCTGCGATGAAGGCGTCAGCCACGCCAAAGAACTTACAGGCTCAACGAACGATTCGACGCCTTGATGAACTCCTTCTTCAAATCCTCGAACGTATGCACCGCCGGGAACTGCGGAAACTCGCGAATCACGTTCTCCGGCGCGTGGAACAGAATCCCGCGATCCGCCTCACCGAGCATGGTGGTGTCGTTGTAGGAATCACCGGCGGCAATCACTCGGTAGTACAAGGTCTTGAAGGCCAGCACCGACTGACGCTTGGGATCTTTCTGACGCAGTTGGTAGCTCACCACCCGGTCGTTCTCGTCGGTGATCAACCGGTGGCACAGCAAGGTCGGGAAGCCCAGTTGACGCATCAGCGGCTGGGAGAACTCATAGAATGTGTCCGACAGGATCACCACCTGGAAGCGCTCGCGCAGCCAGTTGACGAATTCGATGGCGCCGTCCAGGGGCTTGAGAGTGGCGATCACTTCCTGGATGTCCGAGAGCTTCAGCCCGTGTTCATCAAGAATGCGCAGGCGCTGTTTCATCAACACGTCGTAGTCGGGAATGTCCCGGGTGGTGGCCCGCAAGGATTCAATACCGGTTTTTTCGGCGAAGGCGATCCAGATTTCCGGGACCAGCACTCCTTCCAGGTCGAGACAGGCAATTTCCACAAGACACTCCCATTTAAAGTTATTGAGTTGAGCGAGCAAAAGGACTGCCGAACTCTAGCGATTCACGCCAGCCGCCGCAACGCAGGCGGGATTTTGTTACCATCGCCCTCCTATAGAGCGCTCAGCGCCATTGACCTGTAGGAACCGTCCTGATGAACCAAGCCTTCGACGTCGCTGAACTCGCCGCGACTTATGCCAAAAAATCCGCCCAGGACATTCTCAAGCTGGCTTTCAGCCAGTTTGGCGACGACCTGTGGATCTCTTTCAGCGGTGCCGAGGACGTGGTGCTGGTAGACATGGCCTGGAAGCTGAACAAAAACGTCAAGGTGTTCAGCCTCGACACCGGCCGCCTGCACCCGGAGACCTACCGGTTTATCGAGCAGGTGCGCGAGTTCTACAAGATCGACATCGAGCTGATCTCGCCGGACCAGAGCAAGCTGGAACCCTTCGTCAAGGAAAAGGGCCTGTTCAGCTTCTACAAGGACGGCCATGGCGAGTGCTGCGGCGTGCGCAAGATCGAACCGCTGCGCCGCAAGCTTTCCGGCGTAAGCGCCTGGGCCACCGGCCAGCGCCGCGACCAGAGCCCCGGCACCCGCAGCCAGGTGGCCGCGCTGGAAATCGATACCGCCTTCTCCACCCCGGAACGCACCCTGTACAAGTTCAACCCGCTGGCGCAGATGACCAGTGAGGAAGTCTGGGGTTACATCCGCATGCTGGAGCTGCCGTACAACAGCCTGCACGAGCGCGGTTTTATCAGCATCGGCTGTGAGCCGTGCACGCGCCCGGTACTGCCGAACCAGCACGAACGCGAAGGCCGTTGGTGGTGGGAAGAAGCAACCCGGAAAGAATGCGGGTTGCACGCCGGGAACATCATCAGCAAGGCGTAACACCTGAGCAAAAATCCTGTACACAGAAATGTCACCATCGGTGCCATTTTTGTGTGCACTTATAAAATCCTGCACCGAAAAGTTACATCCTCCCGCGTCACACCTCTTCTTAAATCCCCGCCCCTGTCTGCGCTACAAAATAAATAGCTGTTCAAATGGTCAATTTATATCGCTTTAAATTCAGCTATTTATTTCCAATCACTCTAAAAACCAAATCAACTGATAATTTTCCCGGCAAAAATCTGGCACGCATGTGGCTTAAGGCAAAACACACTTTGTATACAATCAATAAAAAAGATACATACACTTTGACATCAGCCGCTCTCCTGCTGGTGTCCAGGAGCCTGCCGGAATGCGTACAAGTCTCTCCAATAACATCGCACTGGATCTGCCCTCCTCCACCCTGAACCCCGAGGCCACGAGCCCCGGCCCGCTGGTACTCAGCCCGCGCCTGCACAACAAGGATCTTGCACCCACCAAGGCCGAAGGCCGGCGCTGGGGCCGCTACAGCATCTTTGCCCTGTGGACTAACGATGTGCACAACATCGCCAACTATTCCTTCGCCATCGGCCTATATGCGTTGGGCCTGGGCGGCTGGCAGATTCTGCTGTCCCTGGGGATCGGCGCGGCGCTGGTGTACTTCTTCATGAACCTGTCCGGCTACATGGGCCAGAAGACCGGCGTGCCGTTTCCGGTGATCAGTCGCATCAGTTTCGGCATCCATGGCGCGCAGATTCCGGCGCTGATTCGCGCGGTGATCGCGATTGCCTGGTTCGGGATTCAGACCTACCTGGCCTCGGTGGTTTTCCGCGTGCTGCTGACGGCGGTTCATCCAGGTTTTGCCGACTACGACCACGATTCTATCCTCGGCCTGTCGAGCCTCGGCTGGGCGTGTTTTGTGGCGATCTGGTTTGTGCAGCTCGCCATCCTCGCCTATGGCATGGAGATGGTGCGCCGCTATGAAGCCTTCGCCGGGCCAGTGATTTTGCTGACGGTGGCATCACTCGCCGGCTGGATGTATTTCCAGGCCGGCGGCCAGATCGCCTGGTCGATCCGCGAGCCACTCACCGGTGGCGAGATGTGGCGCAATATCTTCGCCGGCGGCGCGCTGTGGCTGGCGATATACGGCACGCTGATCCTGAATTTCTGTGACTTTGCCCGCTCTTCGCCCTGCCGCAAGACCATCAAGGTCGGCAACTTCTGGGGCTTGCCGGTGAATATCCTGGTGTTCGCCGCCATCACCGTGTTGCTGTGCGGCGGGCAGTTCCACCTCAATGGCCGGGTGATCGAGAGCCCCACCGAAATCATTGCGGCGATTCCAAATACGTTCTTCCTGGTGCTGGGCTGCCTGGCGTTCCTGATTGTGACCGTGGCGGTGAACATCATGGCCAACTTCGTCGCACCCGCCTTCGTGCTGAGCAACCTGGCGCCCAAGTACCTGAACTTCCGCCGCGCCGGGCTGATCAGCGCCACCGTGGCAGTGCTGATTCTGCCGTGGAACCTCTACAACAGCCCGCTGGTGATCGTGTATTTCCTCTCGGGGCTCGGCGCTCTCTTGGGGCCGTTGTACGGGGTGATCATGGTCGACTACTGGTTGATCCGCAAAAACCAGGTGGACGTGCCGCAGCTGTATAGCGAAGACCCGATGGGGGTTTATTACTACAGCCGTGGCGTCAATCTGCGCGCCGTTGCGGCGTTTATTCCTGCGGCAGTGATCGCCATTCTCCTCGCCCTGCTGCCCGGTTTCTCCCTTGTCTCGCCGTTCTCCTGGCTGATTGGCGCCGGTATTGCAGGGCTGCTGTACCTGCTACTCGCCAAGCGCCAGCCGTATTACGCCGATGTGAGCGGCGAAAGCATTGCAGTCGATAACGTCAGTCATTAAGTAAGGACATTCCATGCGCATCCTTGTGGTCAACGTCAACACCACCGAGTCCATCACAGAAGCCATCGCCAAGCAGGCACGGGCGGTGGCGTCCCCCGGCACCGAGATCGTCGGGCTGACCCCGTTTTTCGGTGCCGAATCGGTGGAAGGCAATTTCGAAAGCTACCTGGCGGCTATCGCGGTAATGGACCGGGTGATGGCCTACGACCAGCCGTTCGATGCGGTGATTCAGGCGGGTTACGGCGAGCACGGCCGCGAAGGTTTGCAGGAGTTGCTCAACGTACCGGTGGTGGACATCACCGAAGCGGCGGCCAGCACTGCGATGTTCCTCGGGCATGCCTACTCGGTGGTGACCACCCTGGATCGCACGGTGCCGCTGATCGAAGACCGACTGAAATTGGCGGGTTTGTATCAGCGTTGCGCGTCGGTACGAGCCAGCGGCATGGCAGTGCTGGAGCTGGAAGAAGACCCGCTGCGGGCCATGGAGGCCATCGTGCGCCAGGCTGAATTGGCGATCAGCGAAGACAAGGCCGAAGTGATCTGCCTGGGCTGCGGCGGCATGGCCGGGCTGGACGACCAGATTCGCTACCGCACGGGCGTGCCGGTGGTGGACGGCGTGACCGCAGCGGTCGCCATTGCTGAAGGGCTGGTGCGGTTGGGGCTGTCGACCTCGAAGATCCGCACGTATGCGACGCCGAGGCCGAAGAAAGTGATTGGCTGGCCCGGAAAGTTCGGACACTGAAGATCCAAAATGTGGGAGCGGGCTTGCTCGCGAAATCGGTGGATCAGTCGATGCATCTGGTGACTGTCACACCGCCTTCGCGAGCAAGCCCGCTCCCACAATTTGATCCCCACAAGGATCAAATGGCACTGAACCGACGCCCCAACTCGCGTTCGGCAAACTGCTCCAGAATGAAATCCACAAACGCCCGGGTCTTGCCGGGCAGCAGCTTGTGTTCGGCGTAGTACAGCGAGATGTTGCCGTCATCGACGTACCAGTCGGGCAGCACTCGCACCAACTGGCCACTGTCGAGGAACGGCACCGCCATCGGCATGCTGACCAGCGCGATCCCCAGGCCTTGGGCGCTGGCGCAGCAGGCGGCGCCGGAGTCGCTCATGGTCATGCGCGGCTTGAGCACCAGCGGGCGCTGTTCGCGGTTGCGATGGGTGAGTTGCCAGGAGCGCACGCGTCCGGTTTGCGGTGAGCGGATCAGGATGCCGTTACAGAGACCCAGGTCCTCGGGCGCGAGCACAGGCTTGCGCTTGGCAAGGTAGTCCGGTGAGGCCAGCAGAATCCGGTGCGCCGGTGCCAACTTGCGTGCGACCACGCCTTGGGGCAGCTCAAAACCACCGCCAATCGCGACATCAAAGCCTTGGCCGATCAGGTCCACCTGGCGATTGTCGAAATGCCAGTCGGGGCTGATATCCGGATAACGCTGCAAAAACTCACTCAACAACGGCACCACGTAGCGGGTGCCGAACACGGTGCCCATGCTCACTTTCAGCGTTCCCACCGGCCGCCCTTCGGCGCTGGCCAAGTTGGCCACGGCATTTTGAATCGTGGTGAGGCTGCCGCTGACTTCTTCCAGGAATAGCTTGCCGGCTTCAGTCAGGGTCAGGCGCCGGGTGCTGCGCTGAAACAGCCGCACACCCAGGCGTCCTTCCAGCTTGGCCACGCTTTTACCCACGGCCGCCGGTGTCAGGCTCAGGTGCCGGGCGGCTTCGGCAAAGCTGCCACCCTCGGCGCTGCGCACGAAGCATTCGATACTGCCAAAGCTTTCCATATCGCCCCACTCTAAACTTTTGGTTTACACAGACTATAGCAATCACGGTCTACCGAGGGCGCCATACGAGGTCGATACTCGACTCCAACCTCAACACACCTTTTGGAGATCGACATGACCACACAGAACCTCAGCGGCAAAGTCGCCTTGATCCAGGGCGGTTCTCGCGGTATCGGCGCCGCCATCGTCAAGCGCCTGGCCGCCCAAGGCGCAGCTGTCGCCTTCACCTATGTCAGCTCCGCTGCCAAGGCCGAAGCATTGCAGAACAGCGTGATCAGCGAAGGCGGCAAAGCCCTGGCGATCCATGCTGACAGCGCCGACGCAGCCGCCATCCGCAGCGCCGTCAACGCCACCGTCGAAACCTTCGGGCGCCTGGATATCCTGGTGAACAACGCAGGCGTGCTGGCCGTCGGCCCGTTGGAAGATTTCAGCCTGGAAGACTTCGACCGCACCCTCGCCATCAACGTGCGCAGCGTGTTTGTCGCCACCCAGGAAGCCGCGCGGCACATGGGCGAAGGTGGCCGCATCATCAACATTGGCAGCACCAACGCCGATCGCATGCCGTTTGCCGGTGGCGGCCCGTACGCCATGAGCAAATCGGCACTGGTCGGCCTGACCAAAGGCCTGGCCCGCGACCTGGGGCCACGGGGCATCACCATCAATAACGTGCAGCCAGGTCCGGTGGACACCGACATGAACCCGGCAAGCGGTGACTTCGCCGAGAGCCTGATCGGCTTCATGGCCGTGGGCCGTTATGGCCATGTGGAAGAGATCGCCAGTTTCGTCGCCTACCTGGTCGGCCCTGAAGCCGGTTATATCACCGGTGCCAGCCTGACCATCGACGGCGGCTTCGGCGCCTGAACCCACGCTGCGACATCACACCACGCTCCGACCTTGGTCGACACTGACTAACGCCAAGCATCATGCGAGACTGTTCGCCCGGGCCGGGAATGCCCGGGCGTTCTTATGTCTGGAGTTCTCATGACGCTGTCCAGCGGGCTGATCGCCGCCGTTGCCCTGGCCTATATGGCCATTATGTTTGCCATCGCCTTTTACGGTGACCGTCGCCATGCGCCATTGCCGCCGCGGATGCGTGCCTGGGTGTATAGCCTGTCGCTGGCGGTGTATTGCACCAGTTGGACATTCTTTGGTGCCGTAGGCCAGGCGGCCGAACAGTTGTGGGCGTTTTTACCGATCTACCTGGGGCCGGTACTGCTGCTGGTATTGGCGCCGTGGGTCCTGCAAAAGATGGTGCTGATCAGCAAGCAGGAAAACATCACCTCCATCGCCGACTTTATCGCCGCCCGTTATGGCAAATCCCAATCCCTTGCAGTGGTGGTGGCGCTGATCTGTCTGGTGGGCGTCCTGCCTTATATCGCCTTGCAGCTCAAAGGCATCGTGCTGGGGGTGAACCTGCTGATCGGGGCCAGCGCTGACACCACCGGCACCCGCTCCCAGGACACGGCGCTGATTGTGTCGCTGGTGCTGGCGTTGTTCACCATTGTGTTTGGTACCCGCAACCTGGACGCCACGGAACACCACCGAGGCATGGTGCTGGCGATTGCCTTTGAATCCCTGGTCAAGCTGTTCGCGTTTCTCGCCGTCGGTGCGTTTGTGACCTACGGGCTGTACGACGGGTTCGAGGATTTGTTCAGCCAGGCGATGCTTGCGCCGCGACTGGAGGAATACTGGAAAGAGACCGTCAACTGGCCCTCGATGGTGGTGCAGACCGGCGTCGCGATGATGGCAATCATCTGCCTGCCCCGGCAGTTTCACGTCACCGTGGTGGAGAATATCGACCCCCAGGACCTGCGCCTGGCCAAGTGGGTATTCCCGGCCTATCTGATCCTGGCCGCCCTGTTTGTGATCCCGATTGCCCTCGGCGGGAAAATGCTGCTGCCAGGCTCGGTATTGCCGGATTCCTACGTGATCAGCCTGCCATTGGCCGAAGCCCATCCGGCCCTGGCGGTACTGGCGTTTATCGGCGGAGCCTCGGCGGCGACGGGCATGGTGATCGTCGCGAGCATCGCGCTGTCGACCATGGTCTCCAACGACATGCTGCTGCCCTGGCTGCTGCGCCGTTCCAGCGCCGAGCGGCCGTTCGAAGTCTTCCGTCACTGGATGCTGTCGGTGCGCCGGGTGAGCATTGTCATCATCCTGCTGCTGGCTTACGTCAGTTATCGGTTGCTGGGATCCTCTGCGAGCCTTGCAACCATTGGCCAGATTGCGTTCGCCGCCGTGACCCAACTGGCACCGGCGATGCTCGGTGCGCTGTATTGGAAACAGGCCAACCGGCGCGGAGTATTTGCCGGGCTGGCGGCGGGTACGTTCCTGTGGTTCTACACCTTGGTCCTACCGGTCACGGCGAAAAGTCTCGGCTGGTCGTTCAGCCTTTTCCCAGGCATGACATGGCTGCATTCGCACCCGCTGGGCTTGTCGGTGACGTCCCTGACGCTGGGCACCGTGTTTTCCCTGGCGGGTAACTTCACACTGTTTGTGTGGGTCTCGATGCTGTCGCGTACGCGGGTGTCGGAGCATTGGCAGGCCGGGCGTTTTATCGGCCAGGAAACCAGCCAGCGGGCCAGCGCCCGCTCGATGCTTTCGGTGCAGATCAATGATTTGCTCAGCCTCGCGGCGCGGTTTGTCGGTGAAGAAAGGGCTCACCAGAGTTTTGTGCGCTTCGCCTATCGCCAGGGCAAAGGCTTTAACCCTAACCAGAACGCCGACAACGATTGGATCGCCCACACCGAGCGCCTGCTGGCCGGTGTGCTCGGCGCTTCGTCGACCCGGGCGGTGGTGAAAGCCGCCATTGAAGGCCGGGAGATGCAGCTGGAGGACGTAGTACGCATCGCCGACGAAGCGTCAGAAGTACTGCAGTTCAACCGGGCATTGCTGCAAGGCGCCATCGAGAACATCACCCAGGGCATCAGCGTGGTGGACCAGTCGTTGCGGCTGGTGGCGTGGAACCGGCGGTACCTGGAGCTGTTCAATTACCCCGAGGGGCTGATCAGCGTGGGCCGGCCGATTGCCGACATCATTCGCTACAACGCCGAGCGCGGGCTGTGCGGCCCGGGCGAGGCCGAAGTGCACGTGGCGCGCCGCCTGCACTGGATGCGCCAGGGCCGCGCGCATACCTCCGAACGGCTGTTTCCCAATGGCCGGGTGATCGAGCTGATCGGCAACCCGATGCCGGGCGGCGGGTTTGTCATGAGTTTCACCGACATCACCGCGTTCCGCGAAGCCGAGCAGGCGTTGACCGAGGCCAACGAAGGCCTCGAGCAGCGGGTGACCGAGCGTACTCACGAACTGTCGCAACTCAACGTTGCCCTGACCGATGCCAAGGGTGTCGCCGAGACGGCCAGCCAGTCGAAAACCCGGTTCCTCGCGGCGGTCAGTCACGACTTGATGCAGCCGTTGAACGCCGCAAGGCTGTTCTCTGCCGCCCTCTCCCACCAGAACGACGGCATGTCGCCGGACGCCCGGCAGCTGGTGCAGCATCTGGACAGTTCACTGCGTTCGGCGGAAGACCTGATCAGCGACTTGCTGGATATTTCACGCCTGGAAAACGGCAAGATCAATCCGCAGCGCCAGCCCTTCGTGCTCAATGAACTGTTCGATACGTTGGGCGCCGAGTTCAAGGCGCTGGCCCAGGAACAGGGTTTGCGCTTCCGCCTGCGGGGCAGCCGTTTGCGGGTCGATAGCGACATCAAGTTGTTGCGGCGAGTGTTGCAGAATTTCCTGACCAACGCGTTCCGGTATGCCGACGGGCCGGTGTTGCTGGGTGTCCGGCGCCGGCGTGGCGAACTGTGCCTTGAGGTGTGGGACCGTGGTCCCGGCATTCCCCAGGACAAGCAAAAAGTCATTTTTGAGGAATTCAAACGCCTGGACAGTCACCAGACCCGTGCCGAGAAAGGCCTCGGTCTGGGCCTGGCGATTGCCGACGGCTTGTGCCGCGTGCTGGGGCATCGCTTGAGTGTGCGCTCATGGCCGGGCAAAGGCAGCGTGTTCAGTGTGCGCGTGCCGTTGGCGCGCAGCCAGGTCAGCGCGCCTGCCAAGCCAGCGCAGGAAAGCGGCCAGCCGTTGAGTGGCGCGCAGGTGCTGTGTGTGGATAACGAAGAAAGCATCCTGATCGGCATGCGCAGTCTGCTCACGCGCTGGGGCTGCGAGGTCTGGACCGCGCGTGACCAGGCACAATGTGCCGCGCTGCTGGCCGAGGGTGTGCGCCCGCAACTGGCCCTGGTGGATTACCACCTGGACAACGGCGAAACCGGCACCGAATTGATGGGCTGGCTGCGTGCACAACTGGCGGAGCCGATTCCGGGTGTGGTGATCAGTGCCGATGGACGGCCGGAGATGGTGGCCCAGGTGCATGCGGCAGGGTTGGACTACCTGGCCAAGCCGGTGAAGCCGGCGGCATTGCGGGCCTTGTTAAGCCGGCACCTGCCGCTTTAGCCCCTGTGGAAGCTGGCTTGCCTGCGATGGCATCGCCTCGGTGTATCTGGAGGACCGAGGTGTCTGCATCGCAGGCAAGCCAGCTCCTACAGAGACCGGTGACTATTCTGGCAACTGCGCCACGCCGTCTTCATCGGTCATCGCGCGTTCCAGCAGGTCGGCCGGCAGGCTTTTGCTGGCGCGGGCGCCGAGCAGCTTCAGTTGCTCGGTACGGCTCACCAGGTTGCCGCGCCCATCGGTCAGCTTGTTGCGTGCTGCGCTGTAGGCTTTGTCCAACTGCTGCAGGCGGTTGCCTACCTCGTCCAGGTCCTGGATAAACAGCACGAACTTGTCGTACAGCCAACCGGCACGCTCGGCGATTTCCCGGGCGTTCTGGCTTTGCCGTTCCTGTTTCCACAGGCTGTCGATCACCCGCAAGGTGGCCAGCAGTGTGGTCGGACTGACGATCACGATATTGCGGTCGAAGGCTTCCTGGAACAGGTTCGGCTCGGCTTGGAGTGCAGCCGAAAATGCGGCTTCGATGGGCACGAACAGCAGCACGAAATCCAGGCTGTGCAGGCCTTCGAGACGTTTGTAGTCCTTGCCGGCCAGGCCTTTGACGTGATTGCGCAACGACAGTACGTGTTGCTTGAGGGCCACCTGGCCGATCGCCTGGTCATCCTCGGAAACGTACTGTTGATAGGCGGTCAGGCTGACCTTGGAGTCCACCACTATCTGCTTGTCACCCGGCAACATGATCAACACGTCGGGCTGGAAGCGCTCGCCGTCCGGGCCCTTGAGGTTGACCTGGGTCTGGTACTCACGGCCCTTCTCCAGGCCTGCATGTTCCAGCACTCGCTCCAGGATCAACTCACCCCAGTTGCCCTGGGTTTTCTGACCCTTAAGGGCGCGGGTCAGGTTGGTGGCTTCATCGGACAGTCGCAGGTTCAGCTGTTGCAGGCGCTCCAGTTCCTTGGCCAGGGAAAACCGCTCACGGGCTTCGCTCTGGTAGCTTTCTTCGACGCGTTTTTCGAACGACTGGATGCGCTCCTTGAGCGGGTCGAGCAATTGGCCGAGGCGCTGCTGGCTGGTTTCGGCAAAGCGCTGTTCGCGCTCGTCAAAGATCTTGCCGGCGAGTTCAGCGAACTGCGCGCGCAGCTCGTCGCGGGAGCCTTGCAGATCGCTGAGGCGTTGCTGATGGCTTTCCTGTTGCTCGCGCAGTTCGGCACGCAGGGACGCGGACAAAGCGTCCAGGCGGCGCAGTTCGGTTTCCTTGGCGGAACGGTCGAGGTTCCAGGCGTGGGCGGCGTCGCGGGCGTTGTCGCGGTCAATCTGCAGCAGTTCGACTTCGCGGCGCACCGCGGCCAGGTCGGCCTGTTTGGCGGCATTGGCCTGGCTGAGGTCGCTGATTTCGTCGCGGCTGGCGTCCAGCTGCGCGGCGAGCCCTTCCTGGGCCATTTGTGCGGTGGCCAGGCGCTCTTCGAGCAATTCCCAGCCGGCCATTCGCGCCGTCAGTTTTCGCTGAATCTGCCAGCACAGCCCCAACAGCGGCAATCCAGCACCGGCGAGACCCAGCGCAACACTGGTCCAGTCAAAAGCCATAGCGATTCCTGCCGTCACCCGAAAAGAAGAAGGTTAACCAAGCCTGCGCATTGAGGACAGCTCAGTCTTCGATCTGGCCCAGTTCACGCTGGGCGATGCGGTCGCCGGCGCGGGCGGCCTGGCGCAGCAGGTCGTGGCCGATGCGGCGGTCCCGGGCGTTGCCGCACTCGCGGCACATCAACTGGCCCAGGCGGCTTTGCGCTACCACCACGCCAGCCCGAGCCGGTTGCTTGAGCAAATGCCCGGCGAAATGCTTGACGTTGGAGCTGTGGCCCAGGCGCGGGCTGTCGAGCAGCCACAAGGCAACTTTCAGGGAAAAACGCTTGGGTGCGGTAACAACCTGAGGGCTGTCGGTAACAGAAGGTGATACTGAGCGAAACTTCATAAAGCACTGTGGGACAGAACGGAAGGCGCGCCACTCTACTCTTTTTTTCGTACAGGTAAAGCTGAAAAAACCCTGCACGCCCGTCCTAGAGCAAGCGCTTGGGACAATCCACAGAAGCTGTGGATAACTCAGTGGACAACCGTTCTGTAACTCCCGCAAAGGCCCATGGAATGGGGGCCGCAGTCAAACTGACGATTTTTTCACCAATAAAAAAAAGCTCTATTTTTCATTGACTTAAATTTTAGTTGCAGGCACCCGGGGGCGCTGATGGGTTTATGTCAGGACGGTGACACAGGGCGCAACCAATGTGCACAACTACTCATCTGGCGGTTATATCAACCGCGTTTTTTTGTCAGACGGCGGCTGATGAATGTTACCGACGCACCACAGCCAGAAAAGTTTTTTACCTAGCACACTTCCTTTCATCGTTTCAATCCGTTACTATCCGCGGCGTTAGTACCAAGCTGAAAGTCAATTCTGGTCGAACAACTCCCTCACGGCACCGCCGACAAAAAGGGATCGACCACCTCGATGGTTTCCAGGTATCACTTGCGACGACACAGCCTTTGAACAAGCAAAGGGTGTCGCGAAGTCTCAATACTCTGAAAGAACCAACCTGCAAATTGATCAGGATCTTCACCCTGGGCCCAGAACCTTTGCCCCTGTTGTGTTGCCTGCCCTCCTAAGTACCTACCTGCCAGCCCAAGCGCGCCAACTTAATAGCGCTTCAAACTGGCTGCTTTGTTCCAGTCGGGTTCTTCGTTCGATCAATAGTGATCAACGTCACTGGAACGTTTTAACGTTGCACGGTTCTTAACCGTGTCATTTGTAGGAACACCAATAATATGTCCACTCAAATCCACACTCAGGATGCCATTCGCACCCTCACCAACGCTTTTGCACCAATGAACTGCCTGATCATGGCCGCTCGCAAAGGCTGCTTCAGCTTTACCCTGGTCAACGAACACGGCATCGCTCGTCACAGCGAACGCCTGTACCCCGATCAATACTCCAGCGCAGAACCGCTGCAGGCTGTGATCGATCGTACTCGTCAGGCACTGGTTGCCTGATCGACCCGGATCGCTGAAACACAAAAACCCCGGTTAAAACCCGGGGTTTTTTATTGCCTGAAATTCAGGCGCGCTAAGTTTAAATTGATATAAACGATATAACTAAATGATAAAAATATTTTAAAAACAGTCCTTTACGTCGTAAATATGACACTACACTTCAACTCAAGCGGCATGATCCGCTTCCGGCGAGCCTGAGATCCGATTCACTGCTGCCAAGCCCCCTCTCAGGTATCGCCGACCAATTTCATGGATTGAGGCTTTTATGGGCATCGCCGCCAGCGAATTGTGTCGTTATGTGATCCGGCCCACCCTGCTTTACCTGGGTCGTGATAACCCGACTGCTGAATCCCTGCTGCTGGGCATCGCCGCCAGCCAGTCGGCACTCGGATCAGCCCTGCACGACCGCCGCGGCCATGGCCTCTACAGCATCACCGAACCGCGCCACCGTGCGTTGTGGGATAACTACCTGGCGCTGGACCCCGAGCGCGCCAGCCTGGTTCGCGGCCTCGCCAGCCAGCATGCCTTCCTCAGCGGGCCGCAGCTTGAGCTGACGGTCAACCTGCGTTACGCCACCGCCATCGCCTGGCTGCTGGTGGAACAGCACCGCCCTTCCCTGCCGCCAGCCGACGATGTATTGGCGATGGCGCGTATCTGGAAAGAAATATTTCACCCTCAGGGTCGGCTTCGGGATTTCACCCAGGCCTGGCAAACCTGTGTTTCAACCATGAATCACGTCGCCTGTTGACCGGGCGATTTGCAAGATTCGGCTAAAAACGTTGATTTTGGTCGGATTGTCCTACAAAACCGCTCTATCTCCTATGTTTCAGCCTATAGCGCAAACATAAATTTATTGTTACTTTCCGCAGCGGTGATCACCACGGAGTTCTAATAATGAAAAAAGTAATGCTCAAGACGACACTTAGCCTCGCCGTTGCAATGGCATCCTCCCACGTGTTCGCGAGCGGCTTTGCCCTCAACGAACAAGACGTTGCCGGGATGGGTACCGGTTTTGCGGGACGTTCTTCATCTGCCGAAAACGCAAGCACCGTTTATGGTAACCCTGCCGGTATGGCTCGCCTTGAAGGCCAGCAAGTGACTGGTGGTGTTGCTGCGATCGATGCCTCCACCAACATCAAAGATGTCAGTGGCCGCTCCAGCGGTAGCAACAAAGGCGACATGGTCCCGTTCACTGCCGTTCCTTTCGGTTTCTACACCAATAAACTCAATGAGCAATGGGCTGTCGGTTTCGGCGTCTATGCACCCTTTGGCCTGGTGACTGACTACGAAAGCGGCTTCCAGGGCAAAGCCTTCGGCAGTAAGAGCGAAGTGAAGGTCATCACCTTCCAGCCAACCGTCAGCTATGCCTTCAACGACCGGGTATCGATTGGTTTTGGTCCGACTATCAACCGTATCGCCGGTACGCTTGAGTCCGATATCAACCTGCCAATCGCGGGGACCGGTTCCAACAACATCAAGATCAAGGGTGATGACACCGCACTCGGCTTCAATGCCGGCCTGCTGGTACAAGCCACTGACACCACTCGAGTGGGCCTGACCTATCACTCGAAAGTGAAGTACAAGCTCGAAGGCCATACCGAAGTGACCAAGGGGGCCAACGTTCCTGCCAGTCTCTTGAACAACGGTCGTTACGACGCTTCGTTGAAGATCGACACCCCTGAATCCTGGGATCTGTCTGTTACTCAAGACCTGAGCGACGCCTGGAAACTCTACGCGGGCGCAACATGGACTCGCTGGAGCCGCCTGAAAGACATCACCGTCAATAACGAAGGCGTATCGGCCGCCGCAGGCAGTGGCGCTCTGGCTCCGCAAATTGTCGGCACCATCAAGGAAGACCAGAACTGGCACGATACCTGGGCCTACGCCTTGGGTACTTCGTACCGCGTGACCAAGCAGGTGGTACTGCGTACCGGCCTGACGTTTGACCAGTCGCCGACCAACAACACTGATCGCTCGCCTCGCATCCCTACCGGTGATCGGACGATCTTCAGTCTCGGCCTGGGCTACGACGTAATGCCGAACATGACCGTCGACCTGGCTTACTCCTACCTCAAGGAAGAACCTGTCAAAGTTGCACGCGCTAACGCACTGGGCCAGTCCTACAACGCCAAGTACGAAAACAGCGCCAACGGTTTCGGCCTGGGTGTGACGTACAAGTTCTGATGTAGCGCGACATAAAAAAGCCCCGCTCTCTTGCAAAAGAGGCGGGGCTTTTCACTGGGCGACGATCAGGGTTTTGAAGCCAGCGCCTCTTCCACTGCCTTGATCAGATCCGGGCTATCCGGCTTGGTCAGGCTGGAGAAGCTGGCGATCACCTTGCCTTGGCGATCCACTACGTACTTGTAGAAATTCCATTTCGGCGCGCTGGCCTGCTGCGCCAGGATCTTGAACAGATGGACCGCGTCCGTGCCCTTGACCTTCTGTGGCTCGGTCATGGTGAAGGTCACGCCGTAGTTCACGTAGCACACCTTGGCGGTTTCCTCCCCGGTCTTGGCTTCCTGCTTGAAGTCATCGGACGGCACGCCGATCACTTCCAGTCCCTGGCCCTTGTAGCGCTGGTACAAGGCTTCTAGCCCTTTGAACTGCGGCGCAAACCCGCAGAAGCTGGCGGTGTTGACGATCACCAGCGGCTTGCCGGCGAAGCGCTGGCACAGGTCGATGGATTCCTTGGCGCGCAGCTTGGGCAACTGGCCTTCAAGCAACGGCGGGCAATCGGCAGCCATGGCGACACCGCCAAAAGCCACCATCAGAGCGGGTACTGCAAGCCAGCGCATCTGCATGTCAGGTGTCCTTGAAAAGTCTCAGACACAGAACTTAACAGATCGCCATGCCCAACTGCATCAATGCCAGGCCACCCTGTTGCCAGCCCCACCACGCCAGGAGCAGCAAGATTGCAGCCCCTGCGGCGCCGAGCCAATGCCAGGTCGAATTCATGCCACCCCCATTTGCGCCTGTAAACGTGCCACCGGGCGCTCGCGCACCGGCCAGTTCAAGGCCGCTGCCACCAGGCTCAGGACGATTGCCACCTGCCAGATCAAATCGTAACTGCCGGTTCGATCATAGACCACCCCGCCCAACCACCCGCCGAGGAACGACCCCAGTTGGTGGAACAGGAACACGATCCCACCGAGCATGGAAAGGTTTCTGACACCGAACAACGTCGCGACCGTGCCGTTGGTCAGCGGCACCGTGGACAGCCACAAGAAGCCCATGGCCATGCCAAACAGGTAGGCGCTGGTTTGCGTCACCGGCGCCCACAGGAAGATCACTATCACCACCGCTCGCAGCAGGTACAAACCGGTCAACAAGCGTGGCTTGGACATACGCCCGCCGAGCCATCCCGCCGTATACGTGCCGAAGATATTAAACAGGCCGATCAATGCCAGTACCGTAGTGCCTACCGAAGCCGGCAAGTGCTGGTCCACCAGGTACGACGGCAAGTGCACGCCGATAAACACCACCTGGAAACCGCAGACAAAAAAACCGAACGCCAACAGCCAGAATCCTGAATGGGAGCAGGCTTCGCTCAAGGCCTCACGCAGGGTCTGTTGACCCGCTACTGTTGGCAGCGGCCGGTCCTTGAGCATGGTCACCAACGGCACGATCAGCGCCACCATCACACCCAGCACCAGCAACGCGGCGGACCAGCCGAGCCAGCCGATCAAACCGAGGGTGCCTGGCAACATGGCGAACTGGCCAAAGGAGCCGGCAGCGCTGGCGATGCCCATGGCCATGCTGCGTTTTTCCGGCGCCACGGCGCGCCCTACCACGCCAAGGATCACCGAGAACGAGGTGCCCGACAGGCCAATGCCGATCAGCAACCCGGCACTCAGGGACAGCGACCACGCTGAATCCGACAAGCCCATGAACACCAGGCCCAGGGCATACAGCACACCACCGATCATCACCACCTTGGCAGCACCGAAGCGGTCGGCCAAAGCGCCGGTAAACGGCTGTGCGAGGCCCCAGATCAGGTTTTGCAAGGCGATGGCAAAGGCAAAGGTTTCACGGCCCCAGCCGAACTCGGCACTCATGGGCGCCAGGAACAGGCCAAAGCCATGCCGCACGCCCAAGGACAACGCGAGGATCAGCGCACTCCCTACAAGAATCCAGCCGCTGGTGCGCCACATCGAGGTCATTTCTTATTCTCCGGTCGCGGGTATATACCCGCTTGTCATCGAACAAACTCGCGTCAAGCGAGTTCGTCCAGCAAGGCCAACAGGGTTTCGCGCTTTTCGGCGCCCAACTTATCAATCAATTTCTGCTGCGCCGCTTCCCAGGCCGGCAATGCCGCGGCAAGCCGTTCATTGCCCGACTCGGTCAACAACACCAGTCGGTTACGCAGGTCATCGCCCTCCACCATTTGCACCAAACCCTCGCCCTCCAGCACCCGCAGGTTACGCCCCAGCGTGCTGCGATCCAGGCCCATGGCGTCGGCCAGGCTGGAAATACTCGGTTGATCCAGGCGCTGCAAGTTACACAGCAAAGAATACTGGGCAACGTTGATCCCGAAGCCATCGAGAGCGCCGTCGTAATGCCTGCTGACGCCACGAGCGGCGCGACGCAGGTTGGTGCATAAACATTGGGAAGCAAGCATAGAGCGTGTATATACCCGGAATTAATGAAATGCAAGAAACTGTTACAGCGCCAGACCGACCAACACAGCCACTTCCAGCAACTCCAACAGCGCGCCTGCGGTGTCGCCGGTGGTGCCACCGAGGCGATTGACCATCAGTTGGCGCAAGCCGATAAAGCAAACGGCCGCCAGCAACACGGCAATCCCGCCGCTGAAACCGCCGATCAGGATACACGCCAGACCGCTGAGGATCAGCACCTGTTGGCCGACGATGCGTGGCAAATGGTCCGCCAAGGCCTGCCCTAACCCACCGGCACGCACATAGCGCGTGGTGAGAAACAGCGCCAACATCGAAGCGCGGCCTATCAACGGTGCGAGGATCAGCGCCGCGCCGTTGTGCTGCTCGATCAACGCCACCAGCGCGGTGAACTTGAGCAGCAGCACCAGGCCCAGAGTGACCACCGCAATCGGCCCGCTGCGCGGGTCTTTCATGATGGTCAGGGTGCGCTCGCGGTCGCCGAAGCCACCGAGCCAGGCGTCAGCGCTGTCGGCCAGACCGTCCAGGTGCAGGCCGCCGCTGAGCAACACCCACGCGGTCAACAACAACGCGGCGTGCAGCAGCAATGGCGCGCCCATCAATACGGCGTTCAAGCCCCAAAGCAGCAGCCCGAACAACAGCCCCACCAGCGGATAAAACAGCAATGACCGCCCCAACTCCTGCGGCTGCGGCATACCCGGCAAGCGAATCGGCAGGCTGCTGAGAAACTGCAAGGCGATCCAGAACGGCAACATGCTCAGATTCCTTCCCTTAATACGCCATCAGCCTCGATCCGCAGGCTGAACAGACCACCGTGGCCGACTTCGACATTCAGCAGTTGCTCACGAGGCAAACCACGCGCCTGGGCCAATAGCAAACGCATGACTCCACCGTGGCTGATCAGCAGCACTCGCTGGCCGTCATAAGCTTGATACAAGCGAGCGACAGCACCCAGTACGCGCGCGGAGAACTGCGAAACAGGCTCGCCCTGCGGCGGTGTAAAACTGTAGGGGTCAGCCCAGAACAGACCCAGCGCTTCGGCATCGGTTTCCATCAAGGCTGCGGCGCTCTGCCCTTCCCAGGCGCCGAAGTGCAGCTCCTGTAGATCTTTTTCCAGGGTGACCGGCAGGTTCAGGCGCGCGCCCAGCTCATCAGCAAACCGTGCGCAACGTTGCAGCGGCGAGCTGACCAGTCGATCCCACGGGCCCTGCTCCACCACCGCCGCACGCATCTGCTCCCAGCCCTTGGCGGTGAGCGCATCGTCCAAGCTGCCGCGCAAGCCGCCGCCCAGTTCGGTTTCGCCATGGCGCAGCAGGTCCAGGTGCAACGTCATGCCGGACGGTCCGCCACGGCCGCTTCGGCGAAGGTTGCCATCTGCCCGTGCAGCGCGCAGGCCAGGCGCAGCAACGGCACGGCCAGCGCGGCGCCGCTGCCTTCGCCCAGACGCAGGCCGAGTTCCAGCAGCGGCTCGGCATTAAGGCTTTGCAGCACGTGCCGATGGCCAGGCTCGGCACCGCGATGGCCGAACAGCAGCCATTCGCGGCAGCCGGGACTCAGGCGCGTGGCGACCAGCGCCGCGACCGTGCAGATAAAACCGTCCACCAGCACCACGACACCTTCTTGAGCGCAGGCCAGGTAGGCGCCGACCAGCGCGGCAATTTCAAAGCCGCCGAGGTTGAACAGGGTTTTCAGTGCGTCGTCACGGTCGCCTGCGTGCAGTGCCAGGGCGCGTTGGATGACGGCGACTTTGTGGCTGACGCCCTGGGCGTTCAGGCCGGTACCGGGGCCGGTCAGGTCGCTGACCTGGCAGTCCAACAGTGCACAGGCCAGGGCGCTGGCGGCGGTGGTGTTGCCGATGCCCATTTCGCCGCCGATAAACAGTTGCGCGCCACTCGCGGTGGCGCGATGCACGCTGTCGCGGCCGGCTTGCAGGGCCAGTCGGCCCTGGGCTTCGGTCATGGCCGGGCCGTTGACGAAGTTGGCGGTGCCGGCGCCGATGTTGAGGTGGCGTACGCCGGGCAGGCTCAAGGTTGGGGTGATGGTGCCGAGGTCGACTACCTCCAGTTTCGCGTCCAGTTGGCGCGCAAGTACGCTGATGGCGGCGCCGCCGGTGACGAAGTTGTGGAGCATCTGGCCGGTGACTTCCTGTGGGAAGGCGGAGACACCTTCGGCGACTACGCCGTGGTCGCCGGCGAAGATGGCGATCCACAGGTGGTCGACGCTGGGTTTGACCTGGCCCTGGAGGCCGGCCAGTTGGACTGCCACGGCTTCCAGTTGGCCGAGAGAGCCGGCTGGCTTGGTCAGTTGCTGCTGACGGGCCAGGGCTTGTTCGTGGGCTTGGGTGTCGATTGCTTTGCAGGGGTTGAGCCACCAGGTGTCGGTCATAACGCAGTACCTTTTAAAGTCAGGGGCAGGCCGGCGACGGTCAGGACAACGCGCTGACAACGTTCGGCCAAGGCTTGATGCAGCCATCCGGCTTCATCGACATAGCGGCGAGTCAATTCGCCCAGCGGCACGACACCCAGTCCGGTCTCGTTGCTGACAAAAATGATTTCTCCTGGGAGGGTGGCCAGGGTTTGTAGCAGGGCCTCGCGCTCGTCGTTGAGACGGTCGGGGTCTTCGAGCATCAGCAGGTTGGTGAGCCATAAGGTCAGGCAATCGACCAGCAGGCAACGGTTCGGGCTGGCGTTTTCCTTGAGGACACGGGCCAGTTCGATGGGCTCCTCGATCAGGCCCCATTCGGCCGGGCGGCGCTCGCGGTGGTGGGCGATGCGTGCGTTCATTTCGCCGTCCAGGGGTTGGCTCGTCGCTATGTAGGTGACGCTTAGGCCGCTGTCGGTGGCGAGTTTTTCAGCCAGGCGGCTTTTGCCGGAGCGGGCGCCGCCGAGGATCAACTGGAGCATGGGTTGTGCCTGTTTTTGACTGTGTGTATATCCGTTATTTAGGTAACGGCTGATATGGGTTCCGCTCTTACAGCGGGTCACTTTTGAAAAGAGCCCAAAAGTAACCAAAAGGCTCTTGCCCCACCACTCGGCACCTCGCCTGGGCTCGGTGTGCCCTCACTCCGGCTTTGGACCGTGGGCCGCCGCGATGGGCCATCCTTGGCCCAGCGCGGCTAACCCGGCGTCCTGCCGGGTTACCCACGCTCCAAAGCCTGCGTTCGGCCAGCGTGGTTTAACGGGGCGCCTAAGATCAAGATCAAAAGCCAGATCAAAAGCAAGAGCACAGCGGCCTCCCGGCCGGCTTGAGTGTGGTGAAGCAACAGCAAGATCAGAAGCGGGCACGGTCCAAATGTGGGAGCGGGCTTGCTCGCGAAGGTCGTTAACGATGACGCGGGCATCCTGATTCAACGCGGCGATCTCAGGTTTTTCGCGAGCAAGCTCGCTCCTACAGAGAAGCAAGCCGGCCTGTAGGCCGCTGTGCTCTTGCTTTTGATCTGGCTTTTGATCTTGATCTGCGGGCCCCGTCAACCACGATGGCCGCAAGTAGGCACGGTGGAGCGGGTAAATCGGCAGGGAAGCCGATTTAGCCGCGCCGGGCCATGGATGGCCCGTCGCGGCGGCCCGCGGAAGCGTGCCGGAGTGCGGGCATGCCGAGCCTAAGCGAGGCACCGAGTGGTGGGGCAAAGACCTTTTGGTTACTTTTGGGGCGTTTGCCAAAAGTGACCCGCTGTAAGAGCGGAACCCTAAGCGGCCGTTACCGCAGCAACGGATATGTACACGGTCCATTACAACCAACTCAAACCCCACACAACGAACGCAACAAACCCGTATCCAAATGCCGCTCTACCAAATCCGCCAACCGCTCAATATCCCGCTCCCGCAACCCGTGATAATCCACCGATTGCACATCCTCCAACCCAGCCCACCGCAACAACGCCCCACACGCCGCTGGGCTCTCAAACAACCCATGCAAATAGGTCCCAAGAACCTGCCCATCCTCACTCTGCGCCCCATCCCGACGCCCATCGTCCAACTGCACCGCAGCCCGCACCAAACCAGCGCCACTGGTAACGCCCGCGTGGATCTCATACCCACTCACCTCGGCATCCTCCAGCAACAACCGCCCCCGCACATTACGCAGCTGCTTCTCCTGCGCAAGCGTCGTACTGAACGCCAACAACCCCAACCCCACACTCGACCCGCAAGGCCCTTCCAACCCAAGCGGGTCATGCACCTGCTCCCCGAGCATCTGCAACCCACCACAAATCCCCAACACCTTCCCGCCATAACGCAGATGCCGCGCCACCGCCGTGTCCCACCCATTGGCCCGCAAATACGCCAAATCACTGCGCACACTCTTCGAGCCCGGCAAAATAATCAGGTCCGCCGCAGGAATCGCCTGCCCCGGCCCCACAAACTGCAAATCCACCTGCGGATGCAACCGCAACGGATCAAAATCCGTGTGATTACTGATCCGCGGCAACACCGGCACCACTACCTTGAGCACCAGCGCCGCCTTGTCGATCTGGCGCTGGTCGATGCCGTCCTCAGCCTCCAGATGCAAATCCATCACATACGGCAACACCCCCACCACCGGCTTGCCGGTACGCGCTTCCAGCCAATCCAGCCCCGGCTGCAACAGCGCAATATCCCCGCGAAACCGATTGATGATGAAGCCTTTGACCCGCGCCTGTTCGCTCGGCGACAACAATTCCAGCGTACCCACAAGGTGCGCAAACACCCCGCCACGATTGATGTCGGCAATCAACAGCACCGGGCAGTCCACCGCTTCGGCAAAGCCCATGTTGGCAATGTCGTTCGCCCGCAGATTGATCTCGGCCGGCGAACCCGCGCCCTCGACCATCACCACCGGATACGCCGCACTCAACCGCGCATGGGAGGCCAACACCGCCTGCATCGCGATGGCTTTGTAATCGTGATAAGCCACCGCATTCATGGTGGTCACGGCGCGCCCATGGATAATCACTTGGGAGCCCGTGTCGCTGTTGGGTTTGAGCAGCACCGGGTTCATGTCGGTGTGGGGCGCCAGGTTGGCGGCCTGGGCCTGCACCGCCTGGGCTCGGCCGATTTCGCCGCCTTCGGCAGTCACGGCGCTGTTGAGCGCCATGTTCTGCGGCTTGAAGGGCACCACCGGTATGCCCTGGCGCACCAGCCAGCGGCAAAGTGCGGTCACCAGCGTGCTTTTGCCCGCGTCGGATGTGGTGCCCTGCACCATCAAGGTACTCATGGGGCTTCCTTGTAAGCGCTTAGCGCCTGATCGAGCCGCAGCCAGTCGGCCTCGGTATCCGGCAGGCCGAAACGCAGACTGCTGTTGTCGACAAACAGGCGCAGCAGAATCCCGCGCTGGGCCAGGAATTCATGCAACTGCCCGGCGCGGTCGGTGATCATCCACTGGAACAACGCGCAGCCACCCTGAGGCCGCAGGCCATGGCGTTCAAGCAGGTCAAACAGACGCTGGCTGGCCGACTCGCAACGCAACCGCTGTTGCGCATGGCCGGCGGTATCACGCAGGCATGCTTGCCCAAGCACCCGCGTCGGCCCACTGACCGCCCATGGCCCCACCTGTTCGGCGAGCAGTTTGAGCAGCTTGCGCTCAGCGAGCACGAACCCAAGCCGCACCCCGGCCAGGCCGAAGAATTTGCCGAAGGAGCGCAGCACAATCAGGCCAACCTGATGGGCTTGGCTCGCCAGGCTCAGTTGCGGGGTGATGTCCATGAACGCTTCGTCCACCACCAGCCAGCCGCCACGCTGGGCCAACCGTGCATGCCAGTCCAGCAGGCGTTGCGGCGTCAGGCTCAGGCCGGTGGGGTTGTTGGGGTTGACCACCACCAAGACGTCGAGGCTGTCGAGGAAGAAGTCGACTTCCTGCTCCAGTACTTCGCGCACGATGTACCCGGCGCGACGCCAGGCTTCGGCGTGCTCGGCGTAACACGGCGACAGCACACCGACCTTGCCCGTCCGGCGCAGGCGCGGCAATAACTGGATTGCGGCCTGGGAACCGGCCACTGGTAGTACGTGGGTCGCGCCGTAATATTCGCAGGCGGCCTGTTCCAGGCCGTCATCGGTTTCAGGCAGGCGCGCCCAGGCCCGCAGCGGAATTTCCGGGATCGGGAACGGCCACGGCGCCAGGCCGCTGGACAGGTCGAGCCAATCGGCCTCAGGAATGCCGTATTGCAACGCCGCCTTACGCAAGCGGCCACCGTGCTCAAGCATAAAATTCAGCCCCCACACACAGGATCAACAACCACAGCCACACGCCGCGTTGCACCAGTTGCCAGCCGCGCTCGATGGAATCCGCATCTGCCGGCGGGCCTTCGCCCAGTTGCGGGCGCTGGTGCAACTCGCCGTGATAAATCGCCGCGCCGCCCAGCTCCACGCCGAGGGCGCCGGCACCTGCCGCCATCACCGGGCCGGCGTTGGGGCTGTCCCAGGTCGGAGCCTGAGTACGCCAGCATTTGAGGGCCAGGCGGGTTTTGCCCAGCAGCGCGTAGGTCAACGCCACCAGGCGCGCCGGAATGTAGTTGAGCACGTCGTCGATCTTTGCCGCGGCCCAGCCGAAACGCTCAAAGCGTTCATTGCGATAGCCCCACATGGCATCCAGGGTGTTGCTCAGCCGATAGAGCACTACACCGGGCACGCCAGCCACCACAAACCAGAACAGTGCAGCGAACACCGCATCGCTGCCGTTTTCCAGCACCGATTCGGTGGCCGCGCGGGCGACTTCCGTTTGGTCCAGTTCGCTGGTCTGGCGGCTTACCAGGTAGCTGACGCGTTGGCGCGCCTCGTCCAGGTCATCGCTGCGCAGCGCCTGCGCCACCGGCAGCACGTGTTCGCCGAGGCTACGCATGCCCAGGGCGCAGTACAGCGCGAGGATTTCCAATACCCAGCCGATATACGGCGCCCACGAGAGGGCCGTGGCCAACAGGGTCAACGGCACCACCGCGATCACCCACGCGGTGACCCCATGACTGCGCCAGCCACGGCCGCCGGAGTTGAAACGCTGCTCGATGCGCCCGGCAAAATTGCCGAACGCCACCAGCGGATGCCAGCGCCTGGGCTCGCCCAGCAGCGCATCCAGCGCCACCGCAGCGACACTCAGCAAGGCCACACTCATTGACTCACTCCCCAAACATTCTCATACAACATGTCACTCAGTGGCCGTGGTTCGGTCCAGCCTTCGAGCTGCAACATCGGTGCCGGGTAGAACTCGGTCACCGGGCCCAGGCACAGCACGGCCAACGGCTTGGCGCCGGGCGGCAGGCCCAGCAGGTCGGCCAGGGCCTGGGGCTCGAACAGCGAGACCCAGCCCATGCCCAGCCCTTCGACCCGGGCTGCCAGCCATAGATTCTGGATCGCGCAGGACAACGAGGCCATGTCCATTTCCGGCAAGGTGCGGCGCCCGAAAATATACCGTTCGCGATCGTCCATCAACGCTGCCACCAGTACTTCGGCGCAGTCGTTGATGCCTTCGACCTTGAGCTTCATGAACTGGTCGGAGCGCTCGCCGAGGGCTTCGGCGGTGCGTACGCGTTCTTCTTCCACCAACTGCTGGATCCGCCCGCGCAGGTTGCGGTCGCTGATGCGGATAAAACGCCAGGGCTGCATCAAGCCGACGCTCGGCGCCTGGTGAGCGGCTTGCAGCAGGCGGTGGAGCAATTCAGGCGCGACGGTGCCGCCGCTGAAGTGGCGCATGTCGCGGCGTTCGGCGATGGCGCGGTAGACGGCTTCGCGGTCGGCCTGGGGAAAGGCGTTGTCAGTCATGGCCTCTTCGCGAGCAAGCCCGCTCCCACAGTAGATTGCGTTTCAACTCGGTCAACTGTGGGAGCGGGCTTGCCTGCGATGGCGGTCTCAAGGCTTGGCGCAAACAGGGCAGCCACCGCTGTCGGGTTGGACGGGAAGTAAAAGTGCATGTAGGAAGCCGTCATCCGGCCCTGACGATAAACCGCCTCGGCGCCGCGCCCGCCATTCGGGCTCAGGCCGCGGGCAATCGGCTGCCACTCGGTGCTGGTCAACGAATGATGGTAGGTGTGGCCGCGCAACAGGCCTTCGGGCAGTTCGACGTTTTGCAGGGCCAGTGCCGCCAGACGCTTTTGCATCACGGCATCACCCTGGAGCAGCCCGACCAGTTCGGCACGGGTGCCGTCGACATCGGTGAGCGAATCCAGCAGATAGAGCATGCCGCCGCATTCGGCCAGCAGCGGTTTGCCTGCAGCGTGATGGGCGCGAATGGCGTCCAGCATCGGGGTATTTTCCGACAGCGCCTGGTGATGCAGTTCCGGGTAACCGCCCGGCAGGTAGAGGCTGTCGGCTTCGGGCAGCGCGCGGTCGCGAATCGGCGAGAAGAAGCACAGTTCGGCGCCCATCGCCCGCAGCAGGTCGAGGCTGGCGCCGTAGGTAAAGGCGAAGGCTTCGTCGCGGGCCACGGCAATGCGCACGCCGGCCAGCAACGGTTGGGTCTCGATCACCTCGGGTGCGGCGAATTCCACCGGCGGTGGCAGCGCTACCTCGCAACTGCTGCCCAAGGCCTGGGCGGCGGCGTCGAGGCGCAGATCAAGGTCGTTCAGTTCGCTGGCCTGCACCAGGCCAAGGTGGCGGCTGGGCAATTCGATGCCGGTTTCCCGGGACAGCGCGCCGTACCAGCGCAGGCCTTCGGTAAGGCTGCCTTCGAGCAATTGCGCATGGCGCAGCGTACCAACACGGTTGGCCAGCACGCCGGCAAACGGCAGGTCCGGCTGGTAGCGCGCCAGGCCCAATGCCAGGGCGCCGAAGGTCTGGGCCATGGCCGTGCCGTCGATCACCGCCAGTACCGGCACGCCAAAGTGCCGCGCCAGGTCGGCGCTGGACGGCGTGCCGTCGAACAGGCCCATCACGCCTTCGATCAGGATCAGGTCGGCTTCCCCCGCCGCTTCCCACAGCAACCGGCGACTTTCCTGCTCGCCCACCATCCACATGTCCAATTGATAGACCGGCGCACCACTGGCGCGCTCGTGGATCATCGGGTCGAGAAAGTCCGGGCCGCATTTGAATACCCGCACCTTGCGCCCCAGGTTGCGGTGCAAACGGGCCAGCGCGGCGGTGACGGTGGTTTTGCCCTGGCCGGACGCCGGTGCGGCGATCAGGACAGCAGGACAGTGACGGGGCTGATTCAAAGTTCGATGCCTTTCTGCGCCTTGATACCGGCCTGGAAGGCGTGCTTGAGCATGCCCATTTCAGTCACGGTGTCGGCCATTTCGATCAATTCGGGTTTGGCGCCACGGCCGGTCACCAGCACGTGCTGCATGGGCGGGCGGGCCTGCAGGTCGCTGAGCACCTGGTCCAGGTCGAGGTAGCCGTGCTTGAGGGCGATGTTCAGCTCGTCCAGCACCACCAGGCCAATGGCCGGGTTCTGCAGCATTTCCCGGGAGACCGCCCAGGCGGCTTCGGCGGCCACGATGTCGCGCGCACGGTCCTGGGTTTCCCAGGTAAAACCTTCGCCCATCACGTGGAAGCGCACCTGCTCGGGGAAACGCCGGAAGAACAGTTCTTCACCGGTGCTGTTGCGGCCCTTGATGAACTGCACCACACCGCACTGCATGCCGTGGCCCATGGCCCGGGCCAGCATGCCGAAAGCGGAGCTGCTCTTGCCCTTGCCATTGCCGGTGAGCACCAGCAGCAACCCGCACTCGTTCGGTGAATTGGCAATGCGCTCATCAATCACGGCTTTTTTGCGCAGCATGCGCGCCAGGTGGCGTTCGTCACGATCGGGGGATTCAGTCATGGCAGCTCTCCGTTGGGGCTGGACAAAAACGGCGGGCAGGAAAAAGACACATACAGACAGCCAAGCATCGCCCACCGTGATGCTGTTGGATGGATCAGGCCGGTCTCCGGGCTCATGAGTGGCATTGGATGCCGAGGGTGCGCCTTCCCATATCGCGGGCGATACAGTGGCTTAAGGCACCGTCTTGACTCATTTACCGTTGCGGGGGCAGCGCCGGGATCGTGGCGGCACTGTAGAAAAATGCGCTCACTCACCGGCTTCCCTGTTTCACTCAGTCGACGCGTACGCCACAGAGCACCTGAAACAAGCCGCGAAGGTTAGTGGGTTGGGGGTGGAGCGTCAATTAAAGCCGGACATGCGCGTGAACCATCGGGCCGCTGTGCGCCTCTACCACTACAGGTATTAAGGAGAAAACCATGCACAAGACCCGACTTGCCCTACTGATCATGGTCGCCGGCACCCTCGCCGCCTGTGGTGAAAGCTCTACCCTTCAGGTGTCCGACGGCACCGGGCCCTCGCCCAAACTACCCGAGCCGAATAAAACCCTGATCCCCACGGTGAATATCGCCACGGCCATCGGCTGGCCCGAAGGCGCCAAGCCGACTCCCGCGGCGGGTACTCAGGTGGCAGCGTTTGCCGAAGGCCTGGATCACCCGCGCTGGCTGTACGTGCTGCCCAATGGCGACGTGCTGGTGGCGGAAACCAACGCGCCGCCCAAGCCGGATGATGCCAAGGGCATTCGTGGCTGGGTGATGGAGAAAGTCATGGGGCGTGCCGGGGCCGGCGTGCCGAGCCCGAACCGCATCACCCTGTTGCGGGACGCCGACCACGACGGTGTGGCCGAAACCCGTACGGTGTTCCTGGAGAACCTGAACTCGCCGTTCGGCATGACGCTGGTGGGCAACGACCTGTATGTCGCCGATTCGGACAAATTGCTGCGCTTCCCTTATCAGCCAGGGGAAACCTCGATCAAGGACGCCGGCACCACCGTCACCGACTTGCCGGGCGGCAGCATTAACCATCACTGGACCAAGAACGTGATCGCCAGCAAAGACGGCAGCAAGCTGTACGTCAGCGTGGGCTCCAACAGCAACGTCGGGGAAAACGGCCTGGAAGCCGAACAAGGCCGGGCCGCGATCTGGGAAGTGGACCGCGCCACCGGCCAGCACCGCATCTTCGCCTCCGGCCTGCGCAACCCCAACGGCATGGCCTGGGAGCCGCAAAGCGGCGCGCTATGGACGGCGGTCAACGAGCGCGATGAAATCGGCAGCGACCTGGTGCCGGACTACATCACCTCGGTCAAGGATGGCGCCTTCTACGGCTGGCCATTCAGTTACTACGGGCAGCACGTGGATGTGCGGGTCACACCGCAGAACCTGGACCTGGTAGCCAAAGCGATTGCACCGGATTATGCAGTAGGCCCGCACACCGCCTCGCTCGGGCTGACCTTTGCCGACGGCGGCAAGTTACCCGCTCAATTCAGCAATGGCGCGTTTATCGGCCAACATGGTTCGTGGAACCGCAAGCCTCACAGTGGCTACAAGGTCATCTTTGTGCCGTTTGAGGCCGGCAAGCCCAAAGGCCAGCCGGTGGATGTGCTGACCGGGTTCCTCAACAGCGATGAGAAAGCCATGGGCCGTCCGGTCGGCGTGGTGATCGACAAGCAGGGGGATTTGTTGGTGGCAGACGATGTGGGGAACAAAGTGTGGCGAGTGTCGGCGGCTAAATAGCCAACTTCGCAAACACCGCAAAACAAATGTGGGAGCGGGCTTGCTCGCGAATGCAGTGTGTCAGTCACCTGGTTGTCGGCTGATCCACCGCATTCGCGAGCAAGCCCGCTCCCACATTTGGTTTCGTGTTTTCCTAGGGGTTTCGTGCCAGGCGATCGGCCGGCAACACGCGCTTGGCGCTCAGGTAGGCATTCTGCCAATAGGCCTTGGACAGCGTGTCCAGCTTCACCGTACCGCCGGTTTGCGGCGCATGCACGAAGCGCCCTTCACCCACGTAGATCCCGGCGTGGCTGACCTGCGAGCCGCCACCGGTGGCGAAGAAGATCAGGTCGCCGGTTTGCAGGTTGTTTTCGCTCACGTCCTGGGCACGCATCACGATCAACTCGCGGGTGGTACGCGGCAGGGAGATGCCGGCAGCATCACGGTAGACGAAACCGATCAAGCCACTGCAATCAAACCCCGAGTCCGGCGTGTTGCCGCCCCAACGATAAGGCGTGCCGACCAGGCCCAGCGCACGAAAGAGCACATCTTCGGCCGCAGGCGAGAAATTTTGGGTAGCGTAGGTATTGAACACCGGCTTGGGCTTGACGGCCACGGGAGCAGGCGGAGGACGACTTGCGCAGGCGCTGAGCAGCGCGGCGCAAACGAGAAGAATTAGGCGGGCCGAGGTCGACATGGGCAGAACAATCCTGATCTGGATGCGGCTTTCGCTGCCGAACGTTGAAAAACAGAACGCGCAAGCAGAGCTCGCGCGATCGATTTACAACAATGTCCAGGGATTCTAGCGCTTACACGTCAAACTTCAAGTATCACTTTAACTTTACTTGCTGGCGGTAACGGTAGTCGGGGCCATCGCCAGGGCGCGCTTGGCTTCGATGAAGGTTTTGCTCCAGTAACTGTCACCCAGGTTGTCGACTCGTACACCACCGCTGCGGCGGCTGCTGGAGTGGATAAACTGGTTGTCGCCCAGGTAGATACCGGCGTGGCTGACACGACCGCGACCAGCCGTACTAAAGAAAAGCAGATCACCGGGCTTGAGGTTGTTCCGCGCGACCAACGGTGCATCCACGTTGATCATTTCGCGGGTGGAGCGCGGCAGATTCATGCCGGCTTCCTCACGGAACAGGTAGCCGATGAAACCGCTGCAGTCGAAACCTGCTTCAGAGGTACCGCCGAAACGGTAACGGGTACCGATCAGGGACATGCCACGTTCGAGAATGCTGTCGGCCAGAACTGGAAGCTGGTAAGGCTTGCTGCCGGCGAAGTCGGCGAGTTCTTTTTCGGTTGCGATCTCTTCTTCGTAAACAGTAGAAGATTGGGATGCAACGAATTTTGCCTGGGACTGTTGTGCTGGTTTTTGCTGCTCAGCCACGTTTTGAGTGTGGGTGGCGCAACCAAACAACAGGGTAACGAGTGCGAGAGGCACGAGGGGTGCGAAGCGATTTAGCATGGGCACGACCGTGGCTGATGTGTAAAGAAGCCGAGACTATGCCCTCTATCACATCGATTTGCAAATTCAATCGTGATCTATGTGACTTCTTGTTTGGACTATGACATCTAAGCCCTTAACACCCCATTCAACCCATTTGCGTGGCCAAAACGGCCCAAACGCGGGTTTTCTGACGCCTGGAATTTGCCGAAAGCCCCCGATTTTAAAGGGCTGGCTACCAGCCCAGGGTTTCTTTAAGGAAGGGAATCGTCAGTTTGCGCTGGGCCTGCAAGGAGGCCTGATCGAGCTGTTCGAGCAAGTCGAACAGTGCACTCATGCTGCGGGTGCCGCGAGTGAGGATAAAATGCCCAACCTCGTCGGTCAGGTGCAGCCCGCGGCGGGACGCACGCAGTTGCAGGGCACGCAGCTTGTCTTCGTCGGACAACGGGCGCATCTGGAAGATCAGCGCCAGGGTCAGCCGCGACTTCAAGTCGGCAAGCTTCACCGGCAACTCACGTGGCGAGGTGGACGCGGCAATCAACAAACGCCGGCCGCTGTCACGCAAGCGGTTGAACAGATGGAACAGCGCCTCTTCCCAATCCGCCCGCCCCGCTACCGCGTGCAAGTCGTCCAGACAAACCAGTTCGTATTGCTCAAGGTTGTCGAGGATCTCGATACCACGGTCCAGTAGCTCCGCCAGCGGCAAGTAAACTGCTGGCTCCCCCATCTGCTCGAAGCGCAGGCAAGCGGCCTGTAACAAGTGGGTACGCCCCACGCCATGCTTGCCCCAGAGGTAGATCAGGCTTTCGGTCCACCCGGCGTCGGCTTCGCAGAGCCGCTCGACATAGCCGAGTGCAGCGGCATTGGCGCCTGGGTAGTAATTGATAAAGGTAGCGTCGTCACGCAGACGCACACCTAGGGGCAGCTGAATCGGTTTCATGCTGACTGAACGGCTCCAATCGAACCGTTAGTGACCTCTGTGTAAAGTTTGCAAAGTTTATACCCGTGACGCCGGGCGCACAATGCAGCAGACCACAAGCAAAATCAAAGGTTTGCGTTAACTTGTTGGATTTGGTGAAGATTGTTTGACGCAATGGCGAAACGTCAGAGCCGATAAACGACAAACCCGGCCTTGAGCCGGGTTTGTGATGCTGCGGTTATAACTCCGGATCCTCGACCCCGGCGTACATGTCCGAGTCCTTGTACAGGTCGTGCACATGGCGCACCAGCACCATGATCACCGCCGCCACCGGCAGCGCCAGGAGGATGCCGGTGAAGCCGAACAGCTCGCCGCCCGCCAGGATCGCGAAGATCACTGCCACTGGGTGCAGACCGATCCGGTCACCCACCAGCAACGGCGTCAGCACCATGCCTTCCAGGGCCTGGCCGACCATAAACACCGCGACAATCCCGAGCATCGGGTACAGGTCGCCGTGAAACTGGAACAGCCCGGCCACCAGCGCCGCGCCAATCCCGATCACAAAGCCCATGTACGGCACGATGGCCGCCAGGCCGGCGATCAGGCCGATCAACAACCCCAGTTCCAGGCCGATAGCCATCAGCCCCGCCGCATAGATGATCCCCAGAGCCAGCATCACCAGCAACTGGCCACGGACGAAGGCGCCGAGCACCTCATGGCATTCCCCGGCCAGGGAGACGATGCGCTCCTCGCGGTCGCGCGGCAGCAGGCCGCGGATTTTGGCCATCATGATGTCCCAGTCCCGCAACAGGTAGAACGCCACTACCGGGATCAACACCAGGTTGGTCAGCCAACCAATCAGCGCCAGGCTCGAAGCCGTCGCTTGGCTCAACACCACGCCGACGATATCGGTAGTCTGGCCCATATGCTCGCTGATGGCGGCCTTGACCTTGTCAAACTTCCAGAACCCGTCTGCCAGCCCCAGCTTGGCCTGCGCCCACGGCATGGCCGTGTGTTGCAGCCAGTCGAGCATCTGTGGCGCCAGCTCATAGAGCTTGAACAATTGCTTGGCCAGCATCGGCACCAGCACCAGCACCAACGCCGTGATGATCAAGGTGAACAACGCAAACACCGCCACCACGCCCCAGGTACGTGACAGGCCGATCTTTTCCAGGCGATCCACCACGGGATCGAACAGGTAAGCCAGCAGTAACGCGACCAGGAACGGCGTCAGGATCGAATGCAGCAGGAACACAAAAACGCACAGCAGGACAATCCCGCCAAGCCACACCCAACGACGCGTATCCGCCATAAACCCTTCCCTCTGTTATTTGCTTCCTGCTTCTATATAAGAAGGAAGAACGCTTACCAATGAAAACGTAACTGCGGCGTCGGCTCGACCGGCGCCGGTTGCGAGCCTTCCACCACCGGCTGCGGAGCCGGCACTTCACCCGCCGGGATTTCCTGCAACTTGGCCAGGCTCAACTGGGTGCGCAACTGCTCGGCGCTGCCATTCACACGGTAGACGATGCGACTGCCATCCACCCGCACCGGCTGGGCACCAAACGGCTCAAGCAGATGACCCAAGGCGGCGTAATGCTCCAGGTTCATGCCCTGCACTTCGAGCAACTGATCGCTGGTGGCCGCGCCGGCCTTGACCGCAAAGCGCGGTGCCAGGCGCTCGCTGACAGCCAGCAGCACGGCGTCGGCCAGCGCGGCGGTGTCAGTACCGGTAGCGGTGCCCTGCTCGCTTTTATCGCCCAACCACAGGCGCCATTTGGCCGACCATTGGCCGCCGTCTTCGCGGGCATGCACCGCCAGCAAGGCGTCGGCGCCGTAACGTTCGGACGCGGCACGCAGAGGCGTCGCGTCGGGGCTTTCAAGATTCGGGGCAGTGGCGACGATTTGCTCGTCCAGGTCACCCAGCGGCAGGCGCAAAGGCAAACCACGGTGCTGGGCCGCGCGACGCAGCGGTTGCGCGACGGCCTGGCCATCACCCACCAGGCTGCTGCCTTCGACGGAGTCGTTCAGCCACCAACCGAGGATCGACGGCCGATTGCTGCCCCACAGCGCCAAGCCCGCCCCACGCAAGGCGCGGTCGGTACTGACGGGATCGAAATCCACTTGCAGGCTTTCCGGTGGGCCGGCGTCGTAGCCGTATTGGCTGATGATCTGTTGCGGGTCCTTGCGAATCGCCGCCAGGCCCGGGCCATCGGCAGCCTTGGCATCGCCGGTCAGGCGGATCACCAGGGTTTGCAGGGCACGCTGGGTCGCCTGGTCACGCTCCTGGGGAGATTGGCTGCTGACTGGCTCCAACACTTGATAGAGGCCATTGAGGGTTTCGGCATGACTCGCCAGGCTGACCAACGACAAGCAGCCCACAAAAAAATATTTACTCAGACCCATGAAAGAAGATTCCCGAACGACAAATAAGCGGTTGGAACAGACCGCGTGAACACTGTTGAGCAAGGCTGTGACCACAGCGACCGGCAAAACATTCACAGGGCCTCGGTAAGTTTTTGTACTGTCATAACGATAGCGAGTTAAAGGCTATACCTTAATACGGCCCGTGACCGACTCGATTAGCGATTTTTTTAACAGCTATTGCCCCTGCCCGTCGGCCCGAGGATGGCCGCTGCCCCTCAAGCCTGATAAAATCGCGCGCCTTCGCAGACCGTCAATGGCAGGCCATGCTGAAACGTCAGGTTTCGGTATTCCCGCCGCATTCGGTCGTTACCCCTGAATCCCCCCTAAAGGCCTGGATCATGAGCAAGCAACCCTCCCTGAGCTACAAGGACGCCGGTGTAGACATCGACGCCGGTGAAGCATTGGTCGAACGCATCAAGAGCGTCGCCAAGCGCACTGCGCGCCCCGAAGTCATGGGCGGCCTGGGCGGTTTTGGCGCCCTCTGCGAGATCCCGGCCGGCTACAAGCAGCCTGTATTGGTCTCCGGCACCGACGGTGTGGGCACCAAGCTGCGCCTGGCACTGAACCTGAACAAGCACGACAGCATCGGCATCGACCTGGTTGCCATGTGCGTGAACGACCTGGTGGTGTGTGGCGCCGAGCCGCTGTTCTTCCTTGACTACTACGCCACCGGCAAGCTCAACGTCGAGACCGCGACCCAAGTGGTTACCGGCATTGGCGCTGGCTGCGAACTGTCCGGCTGCTCCCTGGTCGGTGGTGAAACCGCTGAAATGCCAGGCATGTACGAAGGCGAAGACTACGACCTGGCCGGTTTCTGCGTCGGCGTTGTAGAAAAATCCGAAATCATCGACGGCTCCAAAGTCGCTGCCGGTGACGCCCTGCTGGCCCTGCCATCGTCCGGCCCGCACTCCAACGGCTACTCGCTGATCCGCAAGATCATCGAAGTTTCCGGTGCCGACATCGAAACCATCCAGCTCGACGGCAAGCCTTTGACCGACCTGCTGATGGCACCGACCCGCATCTACGTGAAGCCGTTGCTCAAGCTGATCAAGGACACCGGGGCCGTCAAGGCCATGGCCCACATCACCGGTGGCGGCCTGCTGGACAACATCCCGCGCGTACTGCCTAAAGGCGCCCAGGCGATTGTCGACGTGGCCAGCTGGCAGCGCCCGGCAGTCTTCGACTGGCTGCAAGAGAAAGGCAACGTCAACGAAACCGAGATGCACCGCGTGCTGAACTGCGGCGTGGGCATGGTCATCTGCGTGGCTCAAGAGCACGTTGAAACCGCGCTGAACGTACTGCGTGAAGCCGGCGAGCAGCCCTGGGTCATCGGCCAGATCGCTACCGCGCCTGAAGGCGCGGCTCAGGTTGAACTGAAGAACCTTAAGGCGCACTGATGCCTGCAACCTGTGATGTCGTGGTGCTGCTCTCCGGCACCGGCAGTAACTTGCAGGCCCTGATCGACAGCACGCGCACCGGCGACAGCCCGGTGCGCATCGCTGCGGTGATCTCCAACCGCAGCGACGCCTACGGCCTGCAACGCGCCAGGGACGCGGGCATCGACACCCGCTCCCTGGATCACAAGACTTTCGAAGGCCGCGAGGCCTTCGACAGCGCCTTGATCGAACTGATCGACGCCTTCAACCCCAAACTCGTGGTACTGGCCGGTTTCATGCGCATTCTCAGCGCTGACTTCGTGCGCCACTACAACGGGCGCCTGCTGAATATCCACCCGTCCCTGCTGCCCAAGTACAAAGGGTTACACACCCACCAGCGTGCCCTTGAGGCCGGCGACACCGAGCACGGCTGCAGCGTGCACTTTGTTACCGAGGAACTCGATGGCGGGCCTCTGGTCGTACAGGCAGTAGTTCCGGTAGAGTCTGCGGACTCTGCGCAGACGCTTGCGCAACGGGTTCACACCCAGGAACACAGGATTTACCCGCTGGCTGTTCGCTGGTTCGCTGAGGGGCGGTTGATTCTTGGCGACCACGGTGCATTATTGGACGGTCAGTTACTTGCGGCCAGCGGCCACTTGATTCGAACCTAGGAGACTTTATGCGTCGCGCCCTGCTCTTCGCCTTTGCGCTGTTCGCCTTGCCTGCCGTGCAAGCGGCAGACCTTCACCCTTTCTCCGCCAGCTACACCGCCGACTGGAAACAGTTGCCCATGAGTGGTTCGGCAGAACGCAGCCTGACCAAGAATGACAACGGCAGCTGGACCTTGAATTTCAAGGCTTCCATGATGATCGCCAGCCTGACTGAAACCAGCGTGATTCGCTTCGACAAAGATGCCCTGCAGCCGGTGAGCTACACCTTCGAACGCGGCGGCCTGGGCAAGACGAAGAAGATCAACCTCGACTTCGATCAGACGGCCAAGAAAGTCACCGGCTTTGAAAACAAGGACCCGGTCAACGTGGCCCTTCAAAGCGGCATGCTCGACAAGTCGACTTACCAGTTGGCACTGCAGCGCGATGTGGCAGCCGGCAAGAAAAGCATGAGCTACAACGTCGTCGAAGGTACTGATGTCGATACCTACGACTTCCGCGTGATTGGCCCGGAAAAGGTCCAGACCAAAGCCGGCTCCATCGATGCGATCAAGGTCGAGCGCGTGCGTGACCCGACTCAAAGCAAGCGCATTACCCAAATGTGGTTTGCCAAGGACTGGGGCGGCATCCTGGTTGCCCTGCGTCAGGTTGAGACCGACGGCAAGGAATACAACATCATGCTGCAAGACGGCACCGTTGACGGCAAGGCTGTCAAAGGCAGCTGATCCTCTGCGCAATAAAAGAGCCTCGCGCATGCGGGGCTTTTTTTCGCCTGTCTCCTGACGCCAACATGAAACTTTTGTCATATAACTCAGCGCCCTGCGACGCAATGTCGCGGTTTGCGTGGGCTCGGGCGATTACTTCAATTTCTGTAAAGGTGTGTTGCAATTCCTGGTTATTTACTTAGCAAGCTAACAAATCATATAACAAAGGCCTGCGACGCCTTGCCGCAGATCAACCAGAGATTGGAGCAAGCAGATGACTGTAAAAGTAACTGAACGCGACGATGAACATATGTCCCACGAAGCAGTAGCCCACGGGATTCACATCTGGGATGTACACCAGCAAGACCTGCTGGTCGGCATGTTTCACGACGAGAGCGAAGCTCATAATTATAAAAACGAGCTCGAGACCCTTGAGATGAAACGGCAGGCGCAAAGCTCCTGAAACTCTGAAATCCTGTAGATAGCCAGCCCCACGCAGCTGGAGTATCTAAAACACAAACCCCGCCTTTTGAGCGGGGTTTGTGTTTTTGGGGGTTGGGAACTTGGGGGCGCTTCGCGCCCCAGCGGGAGCAAGCTCCCTCGCCACAGCAAGCTCCCCCGCCACAGCAAGCTCACTCACCACAGCAAGCTCCCTTGCCACAACAAGCCCCCTCGCCACAATGTCGTTTCTATAGCCTTACCACATCAGGTCATCAGGGATCTGGTAGGCGGCGTACGGATCATCCTCATCCGGCACCTGGCTTTCGGTCAGGACGTTCATCTGGACGATACGCTCCGGTGCCCGCTCCTGGATCTTCAGCGCCGCCTCGCGCGGGATCACCTCGTAACCGCCACCGTGATGCACGATCGCCAGGGAGCCGTTGCTCAGCTTGTTGCGCATCAGCGTGTTGACCGACAGGCGCTTGACCTTCTTGTCGTCCACGAAGTTGTAGTAGTCCTCGGTGGTCAGCTTGGGCAGGCGCGAGGTTTCGATCAGTTGCTTGACCTGTGCAACACGGGCCTTGGCCTCGGCTTTTTCCTGGTGCTGACGGTTCAGCTCCTGGTCGCGCTTGACCTTCTCGGCATGCGCCTCAATGGCCAGGCGCGCCTGGCTATCGTCCGCCGTGACCTGGCCTTTATGCACCAGGCGCTGCTGTTTCTGTTTCTCTTTGCCGACCTGCTTGGCCTGCTTTTGGTTGACCAGGCCTGCTTTGAGCAACTGGTCGCGAAGGGAAATGCTCATGGTGCTTACTCACTTGGGCAACGGCTCAGCCGCAGCTGGACAGATTCTTTTCCTGGCGTTTGGCTTCGCCCCACAGGGCGTCCAACTCTTCGAGGGTGCAATCTTCTATGGATTGGCGTGTGTCGCGCAATGCCTGTTCGATAAATCGGAAACGTCGTTCGAATTTGGCGTTGGCTAAACGCAAGGCCGCTTCCGGGTCGACCTGGAGGTGACGAGCCAGGTTGACCGCTGCAAACAGCAGGTCACCCACCTCATCCGCGATGGCAACCGGGTCGTTATCGGCCATGGCTTCGAGCACTTCATCCAGCTCTTCGCGCACGTTATCCACTACTGGCAACGCGGCTGGCCAGTCAAAACCCACCTGCCCGGCGCGCTTTTGCAATTTGGCGGCGCGGGACAGCGCCGGCAAGGCCGTGGGTACGTCATCCAGCAGGGATAATTGCTGTGGTGCGTCGGACTTTTCCGCACGCTCCTCAGCCTTGATCTCTTCCCAGCGCTGCTTGACCTGTTCCTCGCTCATCTGCGGGATGTCCAGCGGCGCATACAGGTCGCCGGTGGGGAATACATGCGGATGGCGACGAATCAACTTGCGGGTAATGCTGTCGATCACCCCGGCAAATTCGAAGCGCCCTTCTTCCCGCGCCAGCTGGCTGTAATACACCACCTGGAACAACAGGTCGCCCAGCTCTCCTTGCAGGTGATCAAAATCCCCGCGCTCGATGGCGTCGGCGACTTCGTAGGCTTCTTCCAGGGTATGGGGCACGATGGTGGCGTAGGTTTGCTTGATGTCCCACGGGCAACCGTATTGCGGGTCGCGCAGGCGGTTCATCAGGTGCAGCAGGTCTTCAAGTGAATACATCAGTCAGTCTCTTTATCACCCCCTGTAGGAGCGAGCTTGCTCGCGAAAAACTCAGCAACGACGCGTTTATCCAGAAAGCACGCGTTATCGTTGACCTCCTTCGCGAGCAAGCTCGCTCCTACAGTAAAGCGCTCCCGATTTAGGGCGTACGGTTGCGCCGGGTCTCAATGATGTTCGGCAACTGGGAAATACGCCCCAGCAACCGACCCAACGCGTCCAGCCCCGGAATCTCGATAGTCAGGGACATCAACGCAGTGTTGTCCTCTTTGTTCGAGCGGGTGTTGACCGCCAGCACGTTGATCCGCTCGTTGAGCAGCACCTGCGACACGTCGCGCAGCAGGCCGGAACGGTCGTAGGCGCGAATGACGATGTCCACCGGATAGGTCAACACCGGCACCGGGCCCCAACTGACCTGGATGATCCGCTCCGGCTCGCGCCCGCCCAGTTGCAACACCGAGGCACAGTCCTGGCGGTGAATACTCACCCCACGGCCTTGAGTGATGTAACCGACGATAGCGTCGCCCGGCAACGGCTGGCAGCAGCCTGCCATTTGCGTCATCAGGTTGCCGACACCCTGGATCTGGATATCGCCACGCTTGCCTGGCTTGTAGCCGGTGGCTTTACGCGGAATAAGCTCAAGCTGCTCGCTGCCACGCTCCGGCTCAACCAGTTGCTGGGCCAGATTCACCAACTGCGCCAAGCGCAAATCGCCGGCACCCAAGGCAGCGAACATGTCTTCGGCGATCTTCATGTTGGCCTTGTCGGCCAGCTTGTCGAAGTCCACCTGCGGCAGGCCCAGGCGTGCCAATTCGCGCTCAAGCAAGGTTTTGCCGGCGGCGACGTTCTGGTCGCGCGCCTGCAATTTGAACCAGTGGACGATCTTCGCCCGCGCCCGGGAGGTGGTGATGTAGCCCAGGTTCGGGTTCAGCCAGTCGCGGCTCGGCGTACCGTGCTTGCTGGTGATGATCTCGACCTGCTCACCGGTCTGCAGGCTGTAGTTGAGCGGCACGATGCGCCCGTTGATCTTGGCGCCACGGCAGTTGTGGCCGATCTCGGTGTGCACACGGTAGGCAAAATCCAGCGGCGTGGAGCCCTTGGGCAGGTCGATCGCATGGCCGTCGGGGGTGAAGATGTAGACCCGGTCGGGTTCGATGTCCACCCGCAACTGGTCGGCCAAACCGCCGATGTCGCCCAGCTCTTCGTGCCATTCCAGCACCTGGCGTAACCAGGAGATTTTCTCTTCGTACTGGTTGGACCCGGCCTTGACGTCGGTGCCCTTGTAGCGCCAGTGAGCGCATACACCCAGCTCCGCTTCCTCGTGCATCGCGTGGGTGCGGATTTGCACTTCCAGCACCTTGCCCTCGGGGCCGATCACTGCCGTATGCAACGAGCGGTAACCGTTTTCCTTGGGGTTGGCGATGTAGTCGTCGAATTCCTTGGGGATGTGCCGCCACAGCGTGTGCACGATACCCAGCGCGGTGTAGCAGTCGCGCATTTCCGGCACCAGCACGCGCACGGCACGCACGTCGTAGATCTGGCTGAAGGCCAGGCCCTTGCGCTGCATTTTGCGCCAGATGGAATAGATGTGTTTGGCGCGGCCGCTGATGTCGGCTTCAACGCCGGTGGCCTGCAATTCCGTGCGCAGTTGGCTCATCACGTCGGCGATGAAGCGCTCACGGTCCAGCCGCCGCTCATGGAGCAGCGTGGCAATCTGTTTGTATTGATCGGGTTCGAGATAACGGAAGGACAAGTCCTCCAGTTCCCACTTGATATGGCCGATGCCCAGGCGGTGGGCCAGGGGCGCGTAGATGTCGAACACCTCGCGGGCGACGCGGTTGCGCTTTTCGTCGTCGGCGGTTTTCACCGCCCGAATCGCGCAGGTGCGTTCGGCCAGCTTGATCAGGGCGACGCGCACGTCGTCGACCATCGCCACCAGCATCTTGCGCAGGTTTTCCACCTGGCCCTGGGTGCCCAGCACCATAGACTGGCGCGGGCTGAGGCTGGCACTGATCGCCGCCATGCGCAGCACGCCGTCGATCAGCTTGGCCACCACCGTGCCGAAGCGCTGGCTGACGGTGGGCAGTTGAATATGCCCTTCGCGCACGCCGCGATACAGCACCGCCGCGATCAGCGAATCCTGATCGAGCTTGAGATCGGCGAGGATCTCAGCGATTTCCAACCCTGTGCGAAAGCTTGAAGTGCCTTCGGCCCACAGGTTCTTGGCCGCATTGTCTTGCTGCTCAGACTCACGAGCGAACTCGCAGGCTGCTTTCAAGGCTTCACGGTCCAGTGCCGGGTCGACACTGATGGCATGATCCAGCCATGCCTCGAGATTGATACTGCCGTCGGTGTTGATCGGCTGGTGTGCTCTCACCTGTACCATCTTGCTTACCTTCCCTACGACGCACCTTTTAGTGCGTCAAAATCATCGCTGACCTGCTTTACAAAAAAGCTTGTGCACGCTCCCTGGCAGGTCACAGGCCCAGGAGATGCAGGCCAGTCGGATTAAACGGGCATCCTAGCCCGCTTCAAATAACGCCATGGCCTCGACATGGGCCGTCTGGGGAAACATGTCGAGGATCCCGGCACGTTTTAGCCGGTAGCCTTGCTTGACCAACTCGACCGTGTCCCGCGCCAGCGTTGCCGGATTGCAGGACACATACACCAGGCGATCAGCCCCCAGAGTGGCGAGCTTGCGCACAGCCTCCAGGGCACCATCGCGGGGTGGGTCCAAGAGTACCGCAGAAAAGCCCTGTTTGGCCCATTCCGCGTCGGTCAAAGGCTGGGACAAATCGGCCTGAAAAAACTGCACATTATGCAAATTATTACTGGCGGCATTTTGTGCCGCCCGGTCCACCATGGCCTGCACGCCTTCCACCGCCACCACTTCCCGCACTTGGCGGGCCAGCGGCAAGGCGAAGTTGCCCAAGCCACAAAACAAATCCAGTACCCGCTCGTCGGGCTTCGGCGCCAGCCATTCCAGGGCCTGGGCGACCATCGCCTCGTTGACCCCGGCGTTGACCTGCACAAAGTCTCCCGGGCGGTACGCCAACTGCAAATCCCACTGCTCCAACCGGTAGCCCAACGCCTGGTCTGGCTCGAAAGGCTGCGGCTGGCCCTCGCCATGCAGCCACAGCTGGGCTTCATGGAAGTTACAAAATTCCTGCAGGATCGTCAGGTCCGCTTCGGACAAGGGCGCCATGTGTCGCAACAACACGGCGATCGACGACCCGCTGAACAACTCCACGTGCCCCAACGCCTGAGGTTTGCTCAAGCGTCGCAGCATGTTTGGCAAACGCTGCATGATCGGCTGCAAGGCCTGTACCAGCACCGGGCAATCGTCGATGGCGACGATGTCCTGGCTGGCCACGGCACGGAAACCCACCTCGAGTTTCTTCGCCTTGGCATCCCAGCGCACGGCCACACGGGCGCGGCGGCGATAGCCGAATTCCGGCCCGCTCAAAGGCGCGGCCCACTCCTGGGGTTCGACACCGGCCACACGGGATAATTGCTCGGCGAGCATGCGCTGTTTCAGGGCAAGTTGTTCGTCATGGGGCAAGTGTTGCAGGCTGCAACCGCCACAGCGGCCGGCGTGGACACAGGGTGCCGGACGGCGCAGTTCGCTGGCGGTAAATACGCGCTCGGTGCGGGCCTCGACCACTTTGCCGTGGGCGCCCAACACCCGCGCCTCAACCTCTTCGCCAGCCAGGGCACCCACCACAAACCAGGTGCGGCCTTCAAAGAACACGATGCCACGGCCGTCATTGGCCAGGCGCTCGATGGTCAGGCGCTGCTTCTTGCCTACGGGAATCTGCGGGGCGCGGCTGCCGCCCGTCGGTTGGAAGCGCAGGCCTCTCTCGTGCTTGGCCATCAGTTGGGCGCGTCGAAAATGCCGGTCGACAGGTAACGGTCGCCACGGTCACAGATGATCGCGACGATCACCGCATTTTCCAACTCCTGGGACAAGCGCAACATCCCGGCCACGGCGCCACCGGACGACACGCCGCAGAAGATGCCCTCTTCACGGGCCAACCGGCGGGTGGTGTCTTCGGCTTCACGCTGGGCCATGTCGATGATGCGATCAACCCGAGCGGCGTTGTAGATCTTCGGCAAATACTCTTCGGGCCAACGACGGATCCCCGGGATCGCCGAGCCTTCCATCGGTTGCAGGCCGACGATCTGGATCTTGGGGTTCTGCTCCTTGAGGTAGCGCGAGTTGCCCATGATGGTGCCGGTGGTGCCCATCGAGCTCACGAAGTGAGTGATGGTGCCCTGGGTCTGACGCCAGATTTCCGGGCCGGTGGTGGTGTAGTGCGCCTCGGGGTTGTCGCCGTTGGCGAACTGGTCCAGCACCAGGCCACGGCCTTCGGCGGCCATACGCTCGGCGAGGTCGCGGGCGCCTTCCATGCCTTCTTCCTGGGTGACCAGGATCAACTCGGCGCCATAGGCGGTCATCGCTGCCTTACGCTCGGCGCTGCCGTTGTCGGGCATGATCAGGACCATCTTGTAGCCCTTGATCGCCGCAGCCATGGCCAAGGCAATCCCGGTATTACCGGAGGTGGCTTCAATCAGGGTGTCGCCGGGCTTGATCTGCCCACGCAACTCGGCGCGGGTGATCATCGACAACGCCGGGCGGTCCTTGACCGAACCGGCCGGGTTGTTCCCTTCGAGCTTGAGCAACAAGGTATTGCTGGTGTTGCCCGGCAGGCGCTGCAAGCGGACCAGCGGGGTGTTGCCGACGCAATCGGCGATGGTGGGGTACTGCAAGGTCATGGCGTATTCGCAATCCAGACTGCGGGGGCGACCATCATACCGGGAAAGGCTGGCGGGCCATATCACGCAAAGTGTAGTGCATATATCCAACAGCTATAAAGTGCGCACAATCATGCACAGTCATTTATCAATCTTCCCCCAAACAGGATGGGGTCGAGTATCCAGCTTTCCATATCGATCACCCCATCCTCATTCACCCGGGTTCGCAATCGGTCCAATATATCTTCCAGGGTCCCGTCGTTTCGCCAATCACGATAACGTTGATACACCGTCGACCATGCTCCGAAACGCTCCGGCAGATCGCGCCAAGCTGCACCGGAACACATAATCCAGAGTATGCCGTTGAGCATCAGGCGATCGTCATGGCGTGGTCTACCTGTTTTTTGTGTCGCCGACATCAGATCCATGATCAAACTCCATGCTGAATTGGGGAGCTCATAGCGCCTAACCATTTGAGATTCCTTTCAATCAGGTACGTCACTTGTCTACCAGGAAAACGCTAGCTGGTTGTCGTCCTGATCCTTTTTTTGGACTTTAACAGAGAGCCCGATCAACCGAACGGACCTGCCGTTGCGGCGGGTATTCCAGAGCACTCGACAAAGCGAGGTGACAGTGGGTTGGCAAAGGGAGTTAGCGGGTGCTTCTGTGGATGAGATGGAGAAATCGGAGAACTTGAGTTTCACTAAATTTTTGGTTATCAGGTAATCACTACCCAGCTCTGCAATACGGTCCCTTAAGCCTTCAGACAATCGATCCAGTTCTTTCAGGCAGTAAGAAAGCGTATCGCAATCGAGGGGGAGCGTTCTCTCAATGCCGACGGACTTGATATCGCAACCGCGCTCGTCACGCTCTTCGATACCTTGGCATCGCTCCCAGACATAAAACCCATGCACGCCGAGATAGCGCATCAGCGCGGGAATTTTTTCCTCTGTAATATCCTTGCATTGTCCACATCCCAGATTTTCCAGTACCGCGTAAGTCTTGGGACCGACGCCTGGTATTTTACGAACATCCAACTCCTCGAGAAATGCACGTACCTGACTTGGTGTAATAACGAACATTCCATCAGGTTTTTTCATTTCCGAAGCAATCTTGGCCAAGTATTTCAAAGGAGCAACGCCTGCAGATGCCGTCAGACCAAGTTCCTGCCGCACGGTGGCGCGAATGTGCGCGGCTATGAGAGTGGCCGACCCGTTGAAGCACGTCTGCCCCGTCACGTCGAGAGCAGCCTCGTCCAGTGACAGAAACTCCACTTTGTCGGTATATCGCCTGAAAATCTCGTCAAGCTTTCGTGTAACTGCCTCATACGCCCCGAAACGCACTGGAAGTAATACTAAATCGGGACACAAACGATGCGCCGTTGCGGTAGCCATGCCACTTTTCACACCAAACTTTCTGGCGATGTAGTTCGCCGTACTGATGACTCCGCGCTCAGCAGCTGTACCGCCCACTGCGACTGGGCGTATGCCCAAATGGGGCGAGTCGAGAAGCTCAACGGAGACAAAAAAAGAGTCCATATCTATATATATGAACTTTCGCTCGCTTATACCCGCTGTAGTAGCAGCCATTTACTGTCCTGGAGCCCTTGGCATCAGACCCCCTCCAGTACATGGACCTGCAGGGCCACGGTACCGTCGGCGTGCAGACCGTAGTAGACGCCTTGAATATGGGGCGCAAACTCCGGGTAGGCACTAACCAGAGCTTGCACAGCCGTGAGGTAACCAATCAATGCCGTGTTCCAGCACTCTCCGGGCGCAATGCACATGATGCCTGGTGGATACGGGATCACACCCTCAGCGGCCACGCAGCCGATAACATCTGCAATAGCTGCCAGCCTGAACTGTCCGCGTACAAAAGCTTGATTTGCCGCATACGGAGTCAACACTGCCTGCGCCGAGACTACAGAGCTGAATATGTCCGATTGGAGCTGTTCGATGTGGTAGCGCTGGAACACGTTGTTGATGACACAGCAGAGTTCACGCAACGAAACATTTGCATAACGATCCCCGGCATTTGCAAGCGACGGTAAGACATCGGTCACTAATACACCGTCCAACAGCAATCGCTCCAACCGCTCCAATGCGCGCGCCACTAGAGTGAGCTGAGTAGCATCGGAAGAAGGAGACACCAGCAACGTGAAGTTATAGAAGTCGGACTTTTCCGGGGTGACGTTCATCTCTCTGAGGTAACAGGTGACGATACTGGCAGGAATAGAAACATCCCCAAAGTCTGTTGCTTTTTTACTCGCACGCGTAGTAAGCACAACCTTGCACGGGTCCAAATAGTGCAAACCGTCTTCTATTGAGCTGGCGTTACGACTGACAGGGTGAAAACCCTCTGAAGCCTGCACCATCCTATTGCCGTAGTAAGCCCTGATGACCCGACAGTGTTGATCGACCTGCCGCCTGAATTCACTGGCCACCGAGGCTGCGGCGTTCCATAACCGCTGACCGTTACCATTCGCATGAATGGCCGCATTCACCTCTAGTGACATGAACAACGGGTAAAACGGGCTAGTCGATGAATGCAGCATAAATGCACTATTGAACACGCGCTCAGAACAATAGCGATGCTGAGATTGAATATGCCTGTCCTTTTTATGAATCTGCGAGGTTTGCGAAAGACCTGACATCTGCTTATGGACAGACTGCGTCACGATAATCCCTGGAGCATCCGACGAAAGTGGAATGTGTAGCGGTGATAGATCTGCGAGCACGTCAACAAACGGCTCGTAGCCCAGCCAGGCAGAGTCGAACAGAACGTAATCGCAGAGGTGACCTATTCGTTCCAGCAGCGCACCAGCGTCCACCACGACCCCATCACACGTGGCGTGCTGCACGATTGCCAAGCGAAACGGCCTTGGCTTCCGAGCCTTCGTCTTGTCGATTTCGGCAACTCTTGCCCTGAGAGAATCCTCTTGCAGTGCGCCTCTTCGGTAACCGCCGAGCACTCCGCAGTCGTCACGAAAATTATCGAGGTACACGGCACGAGCCGCGCTTTGAACAAGCGCTCCCAAATACACAGACTTGTGGTTGTTTCGATCCATCAGCACAAGATCGCCCGCTGTGAGCAAGGCGCTGGTGACAATCTTGTTAGCGGTTGAGGTGCCGTTGAGGACAAAGTATGTTTCGTCGGCATTGAACACATGGGCAGCAAGATCCTCTGCGTGCCTGATGGCCCCTTCATGACTGAGCACATCACCCAGTTCGGGTGCTGCGTGGGGTACATCTACACTGAAGACCTTTGCACCCAACAATTGTTTGAAGCGCACGCCGGAGGGGTGCAGATCAAGGAATCGCCCACCCTGATGACCGGGGCACGCAAACGTAGGTCTTTTCCTTGAGACGAATTCAGCGAGAGTAGAACTGAAAGGCGGCAACGCCGTCGATTCGAAGGTTCTGGCGGCATCAATGACGCGGGCCGTGGCGACATCAGACAATGGCACCCTGAGAACGGTTGGCTGAAGTTTCACAAGTATGGAGGAACACAAATTCCGCGCGTCGTCCTGAATCACAAACAGCGGAATCCGCCACGTGCCCACGCAGTCGATTACGCGATCCGTCAACACATCCTCCAAACTTAGAACGAGCGCAGAAGCCCTGAGTAGATCGTTGCACTCTGCAAAGGAAACGACCGTAAGCCCTGGCCTCTCGCCAAAGAAAGCGGTGACGCTACAAACGATCCTTATCTGCATCATCTCTTTTTACACTCCAACCCAACGAAGCAACACACAGCATGAGTGTCATGCCAATAAAAGTGGCCGGCCCCACGACCAGAAACATAAGGCTTGCAATAAGTCCGGACACGGCATCGCCAATAACAGCTGTAAAGTAGTATAAGGACAAATTCTTGCCAACCTCATGCGGGTTCGACAGGCATTGAATATTTGTGATAATTGCAATGTCGACAAATGCGCCCACAAAACCAACACATAACAGTAAAAAAATAAACAAGTAAGCGTTGAATTCCAGAGTAATGGCCGCGAGTAAAAAAAGCACACCATAGAGCAACCAGTAATGGATGACCGTACGCACAGTTGTTGCCGCATTGAATTTCAAGTAAAACATGCTGCCAACCACTGTCCCTATAGCAAGCAGGGAATATATGTAGCCTACCGCGGCTTCTGAGTGGAAAGTCTCAATGACCGCAGCCGGCAGAACAAAGCGTATAACAGATGTTGCAAACATGGCACACAATGTGGTGCAACAAATAACTGCAAACAGCGGTTTATTAAATTTCCGCAAACTGCCTACACCGCGAATGGCGTCCTTGAAAATAGCCGACAGGCTGAATGACTTCTTTTCTCTTCTTGCTGACGACACCAAAGTCAACGTACAGGCCACCGAGACCAACAAGCTAACCGAGAAGAATGCAAACACATAGTTAGAGGCTAGCAAAACAGCGATAAGGGAAAATATAAGAGGCCCAACAATCGAAGAGACATCCTCCACAACTTGCAACCCGCTATTAACAGAAGGGAGTTCATCACCCTGCACGATATCGGGAAAATAAGCACGAAAGGTTGGCGTGTACAGGCAGTCAAGTGCAGTCATGAGCATCGACACTGCGATTACAACCCCCACTGTAGCCTGGGAGTACTCAAACACCAAAAACAACACAACCGCCACTGCACACTTCACTAACTCAACGGCCACAAGCGTTGATTTCTTTTCAACGTTATCGGCCAGCCATCCGCCGACAGGGGAAAACAACGCGCTCGGCAAGTAACGAAAAAAATAGATCAGACCAATCAATAGAAGATTCGCCTCGGTCAGCGTAACAACAGCAACGGCAAAGGCCGTTTCAAATGCAAACTCGCCACATTTTGAAAAAAAATAAGCAACCGATAATCTTTGAGTTTCATGATTCAGCGCAAGTGCCCACATAGTTAATTTCCGCCTGGAGATTCAACCTGTAGAATAAATCAACTCATCCCGAGTTATATCTCTACCATTGGCACTAAGCTTTTCGAAAACAATTTTCTTTAAAATATTTTGTTCATTTTCCGGAATTAAATAAAACATAATATTGCTATACCATAGCCAGCCCAACTTCGTCAGTTCGAAGGTCGTAGCTGTTTCGATGACCAGATCCGCTTCGATCAACTCTTGCAGTCGATCAAGTAGCCCTTGAGGCAAGTCACTCATCGCCACTTGAGACTTTTCGATTTCTCCGTGGTAGGGAAGCCGCAGGACGACAGGTTTGACAAGATCAAGTACCGGAGAGTGTTGACTGACCTGACAGATATATTCGCCGGTGGTCATTTTCGCGATGTATTGCTCTCGCAACGAGGTGTTGGTTATAACGTTTTCTGCAAACGATGAGATAGCTCCGACGCCAAATCCCAGCAGGTCATGATCGGCATAGCCATAAACATGCTCGTGGTAGATGAACGAGTAATCTCGTGTAATCAATGCTGATTGGCTATTGGTTTGCCGTACATACCCATGCCCATTGTAGGGGTAGTAACCCTTTTGACGCATATGCTCGTCAATCATTAACTTCATATTCAATTTGCGCATGGCAGGAAAAACCTCGGCTGTCCTCTCCTTGATTTTTTTATGAAGCTTTACCGATGTAACAACGTTGTTGATGGGATAAATATCAATATTGCTCACTCCCAATTCTACAGCCTTGTCAATATCCGCTAGAGTCTGAGACTCGCTACTACCGTTCATGCCATACATAATGTCGCAAAGGACATGCTTGAATGTGGGGACCAATAAGTTAGCCGCTCGCTCAATTTCGGTAATGTCCTCATTGAGATTGAATAGCTTTCTCCAGCCGGGGTCGATGGTTTGTAAACCGAAGCGAGCGTGTGTAACCCCAATATCGGCCAACACTACAGCGCGTTCACGGGTGACGCTGGTAATGTTGAATTCAAAAGAAAACTCCTCAACCGTCGACATATCGAAAAAACGGTGTAGTGCTTCGCCAATGTCATTGATATTCTGCGGCGATAGGAGTGAAGGCGTGCCCCCACCGAAGAAAATCGCCCTTACTGGAACGGCTTTAAAATCCATCAACCTAGACTTGTATTCAATCTCCTTTATCAGCGCCTCAGTGTAACGATCAATATCTTCTTCATTCTTGTACAAGCCGCGGGTAAATGGACAAAACGAACAGATGGCTTCGCAGAACGGGATATGAAAATACAATGCCCGCGACGCTGCTTTATTATTGGCACCATTTAGCAAGCCAGACAACTTTTTTTCGTCGGGTTGAAAAACATCAAGTGACTGCGACGGAAAGAAAAAATTGTATAAGGGGAACTGGTAGTCAAATTTAACAACCCCGTTATTAACAAGCTTCATTTTTCCGCCTCCTTGAAAACAACATTACTTCCACGTAATAGTGTACGCGTGACGATCTGTACACCGCTGCCGAAAAAATTTCGAATACATTCACTAATAGAAATATTGTTCGAGCCGCAGGTATAAACGTCAATGCTGATGTAATGGGTTTCCGGGTAGGTGTGATAGGACAGATGGGACTCAGACAATAAATATAGGCCCGTTACGCCTTCGCCCCCCACATCAAACTTGTATATCAGATGATCGAGAACGGTGAACCGCGAGTATTGCAAAGTGCCGAGAAAAAAATCATGCAGTGCAGATGCATCTTTTAACAGATACGAATCCGCCCCGGTAATATCCCAAATCGTATGATAGCCAAAGTCGTCCATACGAACATCGCTCCTACCCCTGATATGCGCAATCTAGAAGCTAAAGAAAAAGGGAGATTAACTCCCTTCTTCCTCACGCACTTACCAGAGGCAAACGCCCTTGGTAGAAACGCCAGTCACGTCGGTTTTAAATAGTTCGATTGCAGATTTCATGATGTGCTCCTTTTAAGTTTCTGTGTTTCTCGGCGTTACCGAGAACCTAAAAGCTAGCAGGAAGTTACTATTGAGAAACTCTAGAAATGTAAAAAAATCTTTCAGGCTTCCTCATAACCAAACCAAGGTTACTTTTTACGAACATGTACACCTTAAGTTCCCCAGTACAGCTTTTTTCACTCGATGCTCGCCCCCACCATTACACGACGGCTTAATATAGGGCCCCACGCTTGAGATGATGAATTTTCCTACGCAAAAGTCGGTATGTATTAGTTTTCCTAGCCCGTACTTTTCGTACAGAACCAAGGCTCGAATACAGCAAAAAAAGAAATACTCAGACTTATCGTTCGTTTTTTTAAAACTTGTTTTGTTCTTACACTCAAATTTCAGTCTGTCTTAAGCATCTATACAACGGACCTTAAACTCAATTCTCGCAAGCCAGATAAAGCCGTAAGTGCTTCTGACTTAGCTACGGGAGCTCAAATCACAATGGTTTCGCTGGAACACTTCATCGCCCATCGCTGCAATTTGTCCGTCGATCAATGCCTCAAAAGGTTTCAGCAGCGGCTCAAATGACGTGGGCGCTTCGAGCACCTGCAACGCCTGCACGATGGCCTCCACCGTCGACAATGCCCCGGGCCCCGGCGCCTTGCGCAGCCGGTAACGGGACACGGCGCCTTCCGCCAGCGTCACCCGAGGCAACGCCGCCAACAACGGATTGAGGTGCAGCAGCTTGCGCGCCTTGCGCCAGGTGCCGTCCGGCACCACCAGCAGCAACGGTTCGTCGGATGGCGCGTAGGCCTGCAACGGTTGTGCATCCTCGGCAGGGAATAACAATCGCGCTTGATAACCCGGCGGATTCAACAACGCCTGCAAATCCTCAAATATCTCGCCCACTACCAACTGCGCATTCACCAACCCCAGCGCCGCCAGCCGCGCTGTATTCAAGGCATGATTGACCTCGCTTGGATGCTGCAACAGCAACACGCGGGTACGGCTATCCAGGCTGGGGATCAGCGCGCACAGGCAATGAGTGGTGGGCCGCAGGCAGCGGGGGCATTGGGGTCTGGACATGGTTTTCAGGCCTGGTTGAGCTGGGCTTTGAGTAAATCGCGGAAGGTCTGGATCAGGGGTTCGCGGCTGCGGCCCCGGCGCATGATCATCGAGAACGGAGCCTGGTAACCAAAGGTCGCCGGCAGCAGCACCCGCAAATCCCCCTTGTCGGCCCAGGCCTGGGCGTAGTGTTCCGGCAGGTAGCCGATGTAGGCGCCGGACAGCACCAGGATCAGTTGCGCCTCCATACTTTCCACCGTGGCAGCGCTGTGCTTGAAGCCGTGGCGCGCCAGTTCGGCCTGGCTCCAGTAACCACGACCGACCATGCGTTGCTGGGTGATCACTTGCTCGGGGATGCGCCGCTCGTTGAATAACGGGTGGCGGGTGCTGCAATACAGCCAGTGCTGTTCGCGGTACAGCGGCATGTAGATCAGCCCGCTCATGCGGTTGGAGAAGGCGCCGATGGCCAGGTCCAGGCGATTGTCCTGCACCCCCAACTGCAACTCGTAAGGGCTCATCACCGACAGGTGCAAATGCACCGCCGGGTGTTCCTGGCTGTAGGCGCCGATGAGTTCGGCAAACGGCAGGGCCTTGTCGCTGACGGTGGAGTCGAGCACGCCGAGCTTCAGGGTGCCGCGCAACTCGCCTTTCAGCGCAGCGGCGTATTGCTCGAAGCCTTCCAGTTCGCCCAGCAGGCGCAGGGTTTCCTGATGGAACAGCTCGCCCTTGCTGGTGAGGCTGAAACCACCCCGGCCGCGATGGCACAGCACCAGGCCCAACGCGGCTTCAAGTTGGCTCATGTAAGTGCTGATGGCCGAGGTCGACAGGTTGAGTTCGTGCTGGGCATTGGCGAAACCCTGGTGCCGCACGACGCTGACGAAGATGCGCAGGAGTTTCAGGTCGGGCAAGGCGTTGGCCATGGGCTCTCCAGAGGCAAACATAAAACCTGTGGGAGCGGGCTTGCTCGCGAATGCGGTGGATCAATCGAACCCTCCGTGACCGACACACCGTATTCGCGAGCAAGCCCGCTCCCACATTTGAACCGAGTCTACCTCAGGCATTAGTTTAGAAAAATCTGAACTAAGTATTTGCCCCTGCCGATTCTTCCCTTCCCCTGCATTTCGCAGAATCGGCCTCTAATAAACACAACGATGAGGCAATCCCGTGGACAAGATTTTCCACCAACCACTGGGCGGCAACGAAATGCCGCGCTTCGCCGGCATCGCCACCATGATGCGTCTTCCCCATCTGCAATCGGCCAAGGGCCTGGACGCCGCGTTTGTCGGTGTGCCCCTGGACATCGGCACCTCCCTGCGTGCCGGCACCCGTTTCGGGCCGCGGGAAATCCGCGCTGAGTCGGTGATGATCCGCCCTTACAACATGGCCACCGGCGCTGCGCCGTTTGACTCGCTGTCGGTTGCCGACATCGGCGACGTGGCGATCAACACCTTCAACCTGCTGGACGCCGTGCGCATCATCGAAGAAGCCTACGACGAGATACTCGAACACAACGTGATCCCGATGACCCTGGGTGGCGACCACACCATCACCCTGCCGATCCTGCGGGCGATCCACAAGAAACACGGCAAGGTCGGGCTGGTGCACATCGATGCCCACGCTGACGTCAACGACCATATGTTCGGCGAGAAAATCGCCCACGGCACTACCTTCCGCCGCGCGGTGGAAGAAGGCTTGCTGGATTGCGACCGCGTGGTGCAAATCGGCTTGCGTGCCCAGGGCTACACCGCCGAAGACTTCAACTGGAGCCGCAAACAGGGCTTCCGTGTGGTTCAGGCTGAAGAATGCTGGCACCACTCGCTGGCGCCCTTGATGGCTGAAGTGCGCGAGAAAGTTGGCGGCGGCCCGGTGTACCTGAGCTTCGACATCGACGGCATCGACCCGGCCTGGGCGCCTGGCACCGGCACCCCGGAAATCGGTGGCTTGACCACGATCCAGGCGATTGAAATCATCCGCGGCTGCCAAGGCCTGGATCTGATTGGTTGCGATCTGGTAGAAGTTTCGCCGCCGTACGACACCACCGGCAACACCTCGCTGCTGGGCGCCAACCTGCTGTACGAAATGCTCTGCGTACTGCCGGGCGTGGCGCACCGCTGATGAGCGCCCAGGCCGAGGTAATAAAAGCCGCGGCCGACCTGGTGTCGGCCTTCGCCCGCAATGACCGCGCCGCCTACTTCGGCGCGTTCAGTGCCGACGCCAGCTTCGTGTTCTACACCCTCCCCCAGCCGCTGCTGAGTCGCGATGCCTATCAGGTGTTGTGGGACAGCTGGCGCCGGGACGAGGGTTTTGAGGTGCTGTCCTGCACCTCAAGCAACGCTTTCGTCAGCCTGCACGGTGACGTCGCGGTATTTGTGCATGACGTGGCCACCGAGCTGCGCATGAACGGGGAGCAATGCTTTAGCCAGGAACGCGAGACCATTGTCTTCAAGCGACAAGGGGATCGCCCACAACAAAAAGAAGGCCTGTGGCTGGCCTGTCACGAACATTTGTCCGCTATGCCGGAAGGGCTGCCGCCCCATTAGCCAATGTGATCGGAGCAGATCATGAATAATAAAAACAACGAAAACAGTATTCGCAACATAGAAACCAACGGCGTCGAACAAATCCCGGACCACGAACGTACCGCTGGGCCGAAGGATTTGTTTCGCCTGATTTTCGGCGGTGCCAACACCTTCGCCACCGCCGTGCTGGGGAGCTTTCCGGTGCTGTTTGGCTTGTCGTTCCAGGCCGGCGTCTGGGCAATTGTGCTGGGCGTGCTGGTGGGTGCGGTGATCCTGGCGCCCATGGGCCTGTTCGGCCCGCTCAATGGCACCAATAACGCCGTGTCTTCCGGTGCGCACTTTGGTGTGCACGGGCGGATTGTCGGCTCGTTCCTGTCACTGCTGACCGCTATCGCGTTCTTCTCACTGTCGGTGTGGAGTTCAGGCGATGCGCTGGTAGGCGGTGCGAAACGGCTGGTGGGCTTGCCGGAAACCGACTTGACCTTGGGCCTGGCCTACGGCGTGTTCGCCATTCTGGTACTGACGGTGTGCATCTACGGCTTTCGCTTCATGCTGTGGGTCAACCGCATTGCAGTATGGGCGGCGAGCCTGCTGTTCCTGTTGGGCATCTTCGCCTTCGCACCCGCTTTCGACAGTCACTTCGCCGGCACCGTCGCCCTCGGCCAGGCTGGCTTCTGGGCGGCGTTTATCGGTGCGGCACTGGTGGCCATGAGCAACCCGATTTCCTTCGGGGCGTTCCTCGGTGACTGGTCGCGCTACATCCCGCGGGAAACCTCGAAGATGCGGATCATGCTGGCGGTGGTGTTCGCACAGATCGCGACGTTGATCCCGTTCCTGTTCGGCCTGGCCACCGCGACCATCGTGGCGGTCAAGGCACCGGACTATATCGCGGCCAACAACTATGTCGGCGGCCTGCTGGCGGTGGCACCGAGCTGGTTCTTCCTGCCCGTGTGCCTGATCGCGGTGATCGGCGGCATGTCCACCGGCACCACGTCGCTGTATGGCACCGGGCTGGACATGTCCAGCGTGTTCCCGCGGCTGCTGTCCCGGGTCAAGGCGACGCTGCTGATCGGGGTGATGTCGATTGCCTTCATCTTTATCGGACGTTTCGCCGCCAACCTGGTGCAGAGCGTGTCGACCTTCGCCGTGCTGATCATCACCTGCACCACGCCGTGGATGGTGATGATGATCATCGGCCTGATCGTACGCCGGGGCTACTACTGCCCGGACGACCTGCAAGTGTTCACTCGCGGTGAAACCGGCGGGCGCTACTGGTTCAGCCACGGCTGGAACTGGCGCGGCCTGGGGGCCTGGATCCCGAGTGCACTGGTGGGCCTGTGCTTCGTCAACCTGCCGGGACAGTTTGTCGGGCCGCTGGGCAACCTCGCCGACGGCATCGACATCAGCTTGCCGGTAACGCTTGGGCTGGCCTCGCTGGTGTACCTGACGTTGCTTCGCATGTTCCCTGAACCGGCTTCCGTCTACGGGCCGACTGTGGCGAGGGAGCTTGCTCCCGTTCGACTGCGCAGCAGTCGCGAGGCCGCCTGATGAATTGCCTGGAATGGATTGGGGCTGCTGCGCAGCCCAGCGGGAGCAAGCTCCCTCGCCACACAGCCCCCTTTAGCCCCACATAAAAAAGATAATCGGAGACTCGCCGTCATGGCTTTAGATCTATTCGTCGTCCTCATCTACGCCGCCGGCATGCTGGTGCTCGGCTACTACGGCATGCGCCGCGCCAAGACCCATGAAGATTACTTGGTGGCGGGCCGTAACCTCGGCCCTACGCTGTACATGGGCACCATGGCCGCCACCGTACTGGGCGGTGCCTCCACCGTCGGCACTGTACGCTTGGGTTATGTGCATGGTATTTCCGGCTTCTGGCTATGCGCCGCGTTGGGCGCCGGGATCATTGCGCTGAACCTGTTCCTGGCCAAGCCGCTGCTGAAACTGAAAATCTTCACCGTGACCCAGGTCCTGGAGAAACGCTACAACCCCATGGCCCGCCAGGCCAGTGCGGTGATCATGCTGGCCTACGCGCTGATGATCGGCGTGACCTCGATCCTCGCCATCGGCACCGTGCTGCAAGTGCTGTTCGACCTGCCGTTCTGGATCTCGGTGTTGGTGGGCGGTGGCGTGGTGGTGGTGTATTCGACCATCGGCGGCATGTGGTCGCTGACCCTGACCGACATCGTGCAGTTCGTGATCAAGACCGTTGGCCTGATGTTTATCCTGCTGCCGATCTGCCTGTACCGCGTCGGCGGTTGGGACGAACTGGTGGCCAAACTGCCCGCGTCGAATTTCAGCTTCACTGAAATCGGCTGGGACACCATCATCACCTACTTCATGATCTACTTCTTCGGCATCCTGATCGGCCAGGACATCTGGCAACGGGTGTTCACCGCCCGTGACGAAAAGGTCGCCAAGTACGCAGGCACGTTCGCCGGTTTCTACTGCATCCTCTACGGCCTGGCCTGTGCGCTGATCGGCATGGCCGCCCACGTACTGATCCCGGACCTGGACAACGTCAACAACGCGTTCGCCGCCATCGTCAAAGTCTCGTTGCCGGACGGTATCCGCGGCCTGGTAATCGCCGCCGCACTGGCTGCGATGATGTCCACCGCCAGCGCCGGTTTGCTCGCCGCTTCCACCGTACTGACCGAAGACCTGCTGCCACGCCTGCGGGGCGGTAAACAGTCGAGCCTGAAGATCAACCGCCTGTTTACCTTGCTGACCGGTATCGCCGTGCTGGGCATCGCACTGGTGGTAACCGATGTAATCAGCGCACTGACCCTGGCTTACAACCTGTTGGTGGGCGGCATGCTGATCCCGCTGATCGGCGCGATTTTCTGGAAACGCGCGACGACGTCCGGGGCGATCACGTCCATGACCCTGGGTTTTGTGACGGCGCTAGTGTTCATGATCAAGGATGGCTTGGATGCCAACACGCCGATCTACTACAGCCTGGGCGTGGGCCTGGTGAGTTTTGTGGTGGTGAGTTTGCTGTCGCGTCGTCCGGAGGCTGTAGCAGCTCGGGCTATCTGAACGAACAGTTGAAAGAAGCTTTCTTCAGCGGGTGCGACGTCGGATGTCGCACCCGTTTTTTTTCATCCCCACATTGCCGAGACTGCTGGCGCTCTTGCCTGGATGACTTCCTGGACCAAAGACGCCCATACCAATCCCTGGGTTGTGCCTGCGGCATACGTTGCCCCGGCGACAATTCGGTTGTATGCCGACCAATAAACGATTGAAAGTCCATCTGCGATGCCGGGCCTGGCACATTCAATAAGCTGCAAGTCGCCACGTTCGATGGCCATGGTGTAGGACTGTGGAAAGTGCCGAGAGACAGCAGCCAGACACGCCGCCCGTATCTGCTCCTTGTACTGCGGCGTCGAATCGGGCGGAACCTGCCCGCCGGAGACAAGAATGTAGTCCCCGTCCAACCGGCAATTCATGACACCGATTGGCAGATCGTACTGCAGCTTGAGTCCGCGCATTTCGACACCTTCATTGCCAACAGCGCGAAGCTTGAAAAACCAGCCAATGATCGCGACTACTTCGGGCTCCTCTACCCCCATGGCAGTGACGACGAAATGCTCTCTACTCAGATCAGCAATTTGGACCGGGCTTAGGTGCCGGGGCAGGAACTGAACCCCAGAGCGCTGCAATAGCGTCTCTATTTCATCCATAAGATCGCCAAACTCCAGATCGTAGCCAGATACCTCAATAGCCCGACCGACCCCGGGCACTCCATAAGTTGCCTGGAATTGCAGTTGACTGATCTCAGCAAGTTCACGTCCCGGCTTACCACTCGGCCAAGGCCTGTTTTCGATATCACGTTGTTCGCAGATCGCGGTCTCTACGCCGCTGGCGTCGTCCACATAGGCTCGTACAATCCGCGAACGGGCAAATTTTGCCAGCGATGGGTTGTCAGCCAGGAGCTTTTCAAAAAGTTCGATACCTGCACGATTGCACTCGACGGCCAGATACTGATTTCCAGGAGTCAGGTAATCGTTATGCAGCGGCTTTGCAGTCGTCTCCGTTGCTGACAAATGACGCATGTTCACCTGATTATGACTGGCACCATCCCGTTCCTGATTTCCTCCGTAAACCATGACCTGATAATTCGCCAGGCGGAACATCACGGCTTGGAGCAGGCCGTTGATACCTCTGCCAATGATCGACACACGCGGCGCACCGGCCTCTGCCTGTTCAGCGGGGATCATCAATGATTGTGCAAGTTTTCGTCTGACAAGGCCGTGCAAGGCCATCAAGCTCAGTTGCACTGAGACCGCATAGTCGAGGTCGCAATGGCAGGCTTCAGTGGTTGCCGCCTGTGTCGTCAGCGTCGCCGGTTTGTACCATGTGGAGACACTGCAACCGAGCGCTTGTGTGCGCACCCGAAACGCATCCAGTGTCCTGGGCCCGTAGTCCAATACCAGCTGGATTTCTTCGGCCGTTGCCAGGGTCTGCAAAGCGTCATCGCTGAAGACATCTGGCTTGGCGACACAGACCAGGCGAGCTTGTCTGTGGATGCACTGAATGAGGGTCCGATCAATGCGATGCGCGGATTCATCATTCAACGACAAGCATATGGCGACCGCATAGGCACCCTCCAACGCCTCGAGCCAGTCTGTGACAAATGAAACTCTGCAATTGGAAGAGGCTTTCCCGATCTTGTCAGGCACGCGATCGCGCCGTTCCAACACCTTAATCCGAACATCCGGATCTCGATCAAGCAACAACTTAACAAGCTCTTTCCCTACATTACCGTATCCCAGCACGCAGATTTCACGGGGTATGGAGCCATCGGATTGTGTCAGCCAGTGCGCAATATAAGCAGCAACATGCGGCGCGTTAACCCCTGGCGTATTGATCACTCGAATATTGTTAGATTCGCAAAGATCCAGCCGAACTTTATCCAGACTCGCACCTCTGCGGACTAAGTAGAGGTCTCCAAATGGGTGCGATATACGCCATTGAGCAATGATATCTGCATCAATAGTTTGGTCCCCGACAATGATCGTTGACGGGCGCAGGAGACCGATCTGTATGAGCAGAACTTGCTTGGTTAATGTCGGAGGGAAAAACACTACGTTGCTGGGTGCGTCAGCCTTCCAGCCTCTCGATACAGGTGCGATATGTAAAATATTTTCGGTTGTGGCGATGAGTGACGCGGCGACTGGCGGAACGGAAGAGAACACCATAGTTTTGTCTCCAACAATTCTGACTGACTTATGCCCAGGAGAGCGGAATTCAATAAAGTTGGGGGATCGCATAAATGCAAACGATACAAATCTTTTCGTGATGAAACTCAACCTACGCTTGTCTTTAAAATCAAATAAGCCAGCCGACTCTGATAAATAGGTAGTCCAATTCCGACACTTAACGCCAAAGCCTGACTGATGTGCACGAATTCGGAATACTTATCTGTATGACGGTGAAACTATTAAACAATATATTTGAAGAGCTTTTCCTGAGAGCAGGCGCTTCAATCCGAACGATCGTTCAGATCACCCGTTTTTTGCCTGTCCGAGCTAGTGCGTTGCACTTGAAAACATATCGCCGCACTCTTTGCAGGCGAAATATTGCTCCGCCGCAGGGCACGCAATCACACCAATTGCCCCCGCCCTCACCTGCCAAGTGCAAGCGTTCCCGCTGTATTTCAATGTGCCTTCAAGGTAACAAGGCGCCCATTCGTAGTCGTCATGCAACGCTCGGCTATCGATGGTTATGGCGCGCTGGAAAAAGCTCAATACCTGGTTCTGGTCGAGAGGTATGTCGGAGGGTCGGCAACTACCAGGCTCTTGGGACTGGAAGCCGGAGACGGCGATGTCTCCCAAGTTGTTAGAGTCAAACGTGTGCGGCTGTGCGCAACCGGCCAGGAGTGTCAGCAGCGCCGCCAACCAGAGCATGCGTTTCACTTGCGAACCACGCTGGAGCCATGCATCGACATATGACGACTTCCTTCTTCAAGAAAGGCAGAAATATAGAGCGCTGAAATAATCGAGACGACAGAACAACAGGAAATGTCCGACCAGGATACTTCCGCAGTCAGACAGATACGTTTTGTTGGAGTGGCAGAAAAATCACACCTGCAAGCAACACTTCAGGTGACAGGAATACACCCTGGAAATGACCAGCCCGTCAGCGCCCACACGATAAAACCTACAGTCGCGAGAGCGCTTTTCAGGACTTACCTGCGACGCGGGCGACGCTGCTCGTCATCGGTGCGAATTGGCACCGGTTGCAGCGGTGGCTCGATCAAGCCGAGTGCGACGCCGAGGTCGTGCAGCCAGTTTTGCAATTTCTCTTTCATGGTGCCCCCTTGGGGTAGTGCCGAGCGGCTGGAATTCTGTAGCCGCTTCCTACAGATAATAGTCTTAAGTCCTACGTATTGCTTGAACGAAACCACAACGAACTATTACTGAATTGATCAAAATCCTGACGGATCGTTCAAGCAATCGCTCGTCTGTCTGCTTCGGGTACGACGTTGCCCTCTTGCTGCAGGTCAATCCATGCATTGAGATTAGCGCCGAGCATGCCCTTGCGCCACATCAACCAGGTGGTAGCGCTGGCAAAAGGCTCTGCCAACGGATGAATGGACACGCTGTCCTTGCCCGGCAGGCTGTCGAGCATCGATTCAGACATCAATGCCACGCCGGAACCGGCGATCACACAGGCCAGCATGCCTTGGTAGGACTCGATTTCGATGGCCCGGCCCATGGCCACACGGTCGTGGGAAAACCAGGCTTCCAGACGTGCCCGGTAGGAACAGCTGCGTCGGAAAGTGAACACCGAGCGGCCAGCCACATCCTGCGGCCCACGCACGGGCGGATGATCGGCCTCGCAAATCAGCAACAGACGCTCTTCGCACAGCGGCACGCCATCGAGAGTGGCCAGCGCCAGCGGCCCGTCTACGAGGGCGGCATCCAGGCGACCGGTAATCAAACCTTCCAGCAGTTCGCCGCTGGGGGCCGACTGCACCTGCAGGTTCACCATCGGATACGCCTTGTGGTAACGCGCCAGCAGCTTGGGCAAATGAATCGCCGCCGTGCTGTACATGCTGCCCAGCACAAAGTCGCCGGCCGGTTGCCCGCCTTGCACCGCGCCATGGGCTTCGTCGTGCAGGGCCAGCAGGCGCGCGCTGTAGTCCAACAGCACTTTGCCTGCGGGAGAAAGCTGCAAACGTTGGCGCTCGCGTACGAACAGTTCGACGCCGAGCTGTTCTTCCATCTGCTTAAGCCGGGTCGACAAGTTGGACGGCACCCGGTGCAAACGCTCCGCGGCACGGGTGATGGAGCCCTCCTCGGCCACGGCCTGGAAAATCCGCAATTGACTAAACTCCATCACCTTTCTCCAAAACTGAACAAGTTACTCACTATTATTCATTTTTAAAGAAAGTCAATCCGCTTTAGCCTGATGGTTACTCGCTTTGCGTAGGAACCTTGACCATGTCACCGCTGATCCGCTTAATCGCCAGCTTTATCGCCTTGATGATGGCCATGGGCATTGGCCGCTTCGCGCTTACCCCGCAAATGCCGCATTTGCTCAGTGAAGGCCAGATCGACCTGACCGGCGCCGGATTGATCGCGGCGGCCAACTACCTGGGTTATTTCGTCGGGGCGGTGGATTCGATCTTTGCCCGCAGCCATCACCATGTACGCGGACGTTTGTACGGTGGGCTTTGGTTATGTGTGCTGCTGACCCTGGCGTCGTACTGGGCCCACGGGTTCTGGCCGCACCTGCTGTTGCGCTTCGGTACCGGTGTGGCGAGCGCTTGGGCGCTGGTGATGATCACCAGCCTGAGCCAACCGCTGGCCATTGCGGCCGGGCGCCCACGCTTGGGTGCACTGGTGTTTGCCGGACCGGGGCTGGGGATTCTGTTGACCGGGTTGCTGGCGTTGGGCTCCAACCTGCTGGGGCAAAACTCTGCCACTTTATGGCTGGTGTATGGCGTGGTCGCCCTGGTCATGCTGCTGGCAATCCTGCCGTTCCTGCCCAAGCCTTCCGCTGCCAACGCGCCCGTTGCCAGCCACACCGACATGGCCAGCAACGGCAGCATCACACACCTGTGCTGGATCTACGTGTTGTACGGCCTCGGCTACATCATCCCGGCGACGTTCCTGTCACAGATGGCCAGCGCGCAATTCAAAGGCGCCTGGCAAGCAGACCTGTTTTGGCCCTGCTTTGGCCTGGCCGCCGCGATTGGCGTGGTGGTCGCGAGCCTGCGCCGCAAGGACCCGGACACCACCCGCCGCTGGCTGATGACCACCCTTTGGCTGCAAGCGGCCGGGGTGTTTGCCTGCCTGCTGGGCAACGGGTGGGGTCTGGCACTGGGAGTGTTGCTGTGCGGTGGGCCATTCCTGGCGTGCATGCAACTGGTGATGGCGCGCTTGCGTGAGGTCGCCCCCCACGGCTACCAGCGCAGCACCGGGTTGCTGACCGCCAGCTTTGCAATCGGCCAATTGAGCGGGCCGTTGCTGGCGTCGGTCAGCAGCCACCTCAGTGGTGGCCTGCAACCGGCGCTGGTGGTCGCCGGCGCCGGTTTATTAGTGGCGGGCTCGGTACTGGTCAGCCGGCAACCATCGGTGCAGGCGCACGAACCTGTTCACGCCGCGCCAACACCAGGAAAAACAGCCCACCCAGGAAGCAGCCGGTAAACCAGGCGAAGTTGGCCATGCCCTGCAGCGTCGGGGTAAAGGTGATCGCGACGCCCACCAGCGTCGCGGGCACCAGTGCCTTGACCGCCGTCCAGTTCACGCCGCCGTCAAAGTAGTAGCGCCCGCTCGGGCTGTCATCGAACAGCGCGTCCACATCGATCTTCTGCTTTTTGATCAGGTAGAAATCCACCAGCAGGATCCCGAACAACGGCCCGATAAACGCCGCGAGGATGTCGAGGGTGTAGTGGATCATCAACGGGTTGTTGAACAGGTTCCACGGAGTGATGAAGATCGAGGCTACCGCCGCAATCATCCCGCCGGCGCGCCAGCTGATTTTGCTGGGTGCCACGTTGGCAAAATCAAAGGCCGGCGAGACGAAGTTCGCCACGATGTTGATGCCGATGGTCGCGGTGACGAAGGCGAACGCCCCCAGCAGCACAGCCATGTCGTTGTCGATGCGCGAGACGGTAGCAATCGGGTCGTGGAGCATTTCGCCGAACACCGGCAAGGTGCCCGAGACGATCACCACGGTAACCAGGGAGAACGCCAGGAAATTTACCGGCAAGCCCCAGAAGTTTCCGCGACGTACATCCTTCATCGTGCGGCAGTAGCGGCTGAAATCACCGAAATTCAAGGTCGGCCCGGAAAAGTACGAGACCACCAATGCCGTCGCCACGATGATTTGGCCAAACGCCTGCCAGCCTGACAGCGACTTTTCCGCCAGGGTGAAGCTGATATTCGCCCAGCCCGCCTTCCAGACGATCCAGCCGGCCAGGGCAAACATCACCGCATAGACAATGGGCCCCGCCCAGTCGATGAAACGACGGATGGATTCCATGCCGGCCCAGAACACCAGCGCCTGGAGCGTCCACAGGCTGAGGAAACCGAACCAGCCCAGGTACGACAGGCCGGCAAAATGCGGCTCTGCGTATACCGCCATCTGTGGGAAAAAGCGCAGCACCACAATGATCAGTGCGCTGGACGCCAAGTACGTCTGGATTCCGTACCAGGCCACCGCAATCAAGCCGCGAATCACTGCCGGAATATTCGCACCGAATACACCAAAGGCCAGCCGACAGATCACCGGGTACGGTACCGCCGCCTGTTGGCTCGGCTTGGCCACCAGGTTGGCGATCAATTGCACAATGCAGATCCCGGTGAGCAAGGCGATCAATACTTGCCAACTCGCCAGCCCCAGGGCAAACAGGCTGGCGGCGAATACGTAACCGCCGACGCTGTGCACGTCGCTCATCCAGAAGGCGAAGATGTTGTACCAGTTCCACTTTTGCGGCAGCGGTCCCAGGTCCTGGTTGTACAGGCGCGGGCTGTAGCCTTTGGGCAATTGTTCGGTCATCGCAGGGCTCCTCGTAAATACCGGCCTGCCACCCGCGACGGGAGTGCGTACGGGAGGCGGCATGGTTTGTATACGAGTTGATGAGCAGAATGCGTGCCAATGGAATGAAACTCGGCACAATCCCTCTGGCACGCGGGACTATCCGGAGATAGGCAGTGCCGCTTCGCTCAGGGATGGTGCAGATGATTCCTGTACACAATCAATTGTGCACCCTGCGTGCACATTGATAGCCCACGGTGCAGCAAACCGCACTCAGAAAGGTGCCCCAAGCGATGTCCATGACGGCCAGCCCGGCAGACCAGCCTTGCAAGGTCGCCCAATTGCTCAAGTCATAGGTGCCGTAAGCCACTAGCCCGAGCAACGCGCCAAGCCGCGCGGCACGTTGCCAGCCGCCGCTCGCCAAAGCCGGACGCACGACAAACACCAGACAACCGAAGACATAGAGGAGATAGAACGCCACGGCCGGGAACAGCCGCGGCTGATCAAGCATCAGGGGGCCGAGCAGCGCTTTGTAGGTCGGCCCCATAAGGACGCCGAGCCAAAGGCCGTCAAGGATCAGAAAGGCGAGCAAGGTGCCGAGGTAGGCGAAGAGCGTTTTCCTGGACATCGTCGTGACCCTTGTAGGAGCGAGCTTGCTCGCGATGGTCGTCAACGATAACGCGCCCAGTCTGAATGAACACGTTGCCTTGACGTTCTTCGCGAGCAAGAACTAGGCGTCCCCCTCGCTCCTACAAAAGAGCAAACCGCGATCAGCTTAGTTCAATGCGATCCGCGTGGATCACAATGTGACCCTGCTTGTAGAGGGCGCCGATGGCCTTCTTGAAGTTGCCTTTACTGACACCAAACAAACTGCTGATCAGTGCCGGATCGCTTTTATCGCTGACCGGCAGGGTGCCGTTATTGTCACGCAACTTGGCGAGGATCTTAGAGTTCAGGCTGGAGGCCGCTTCTTCACCCACCGGCTGCAGGCTCAGGCTGATATTGCCGTCGGCGCGAATTTCCTTGATGAAGCCTTTCTCTTCCTTGCCCGGGCGCAGGAACTTGAACACTTCGTTCTTGTGGATCAGGCCCCAGTGCTTGTTGTTGATAATGGCCTTGAAGCCCATGTCCGTAGCTTCGGCCACCAGCAAGTCAACTTCCTGGCCGACCTTGTAGGTGGCCGGGGTCTTGTCCAGGTAACGGTCAAGACGCGCGGTGGCGGTGATGCGCTTGGTGTGTTTGTCGAGGTAGACGTGCACCACGCAATATTCACCGGCGGTCAGCTGGCGCTTTTCTTCGGAGTAAGGCAGCAGCAAATCCTTGGGCAGGCCCCAATCGAGGAATACACCGATGCTGTTGACTTCAACCACTTTCAGACTGGCAAATTCACCCACCTGTACTTTTGGTTTTTCGGTGGTCGCGATAAGTTTGTCATCGCTGTCCAGATAAATAAAAACGTTGAGCCAGTCTTCATCTTCACTGGGAATATCTTTGGGGATATAACGGTTGGGCAAGAGGATTTCGCCCTCTTGATCACCATCCAGGTACAAACCAAAGTTAGTGTGTTTAACCACTTGCAAGCTGTTGTAGCGCCCGACTAAAGCCATTTCCAATACCCTCATTGCGTGGGCGGCATTCTACCCGAGTTGACGGCGGCGGTCCCGTGTAGCGGCGCACAGGCCTTAAAAATCACGGGTTTGCCGGGCAGCGCCCCGCTCGTCAGATCAGCCACCTGAATTCTGCCGGTGCCCACGGCCTGTTTTTCCCCTGGGTTTGTAGTTAAAACAGCGAGTTAGGTGACTATTGCAATCACTAATTTCGGACAATTCATAAACCCTCCGTATATTTCAGGGGGATATTTGCCAAGCAATTGTCAAGCATTTCATGTACGATGCATGGCCAAGTTAATTTTCTACAGGTTAGTGGCCGCCATGCGCGTAAAAGCATCCAACAGCAAAGCAAAGCCAGCTCCCGCCGTTGAAACCAGCGAATCGATCAACAGCCAAATTGCTGCATTCCTCAAGCAGGGCGGCGAAATCCAGCAAATTGCCAAAGGCGTAAGCGGCCAGACTTTCGGCCCGTCCAAGCAGATCACCCTGGGTAAAAAGTAATACCGCGCATCACACCTGGTCCCTAAGCGCTTTGCCTTTCAAGGCGCTAGGACTAGAGCCCGTAACACCCCCTGATCCACCCCCTTTAACACCAATCGACGAACGGGCTTCATCTGCGAACCATCGCCGGTATGCTTGCACACGTCTAGATCGGGCATTTGCCTGATATTTCCCGTTACTGCTCCTCGCTTTTCATGGAGTGAAGCATGCTCAAATCCTGCATTTTCCTGGCCGGTGCCTTGTTGGCCAGCCCCCTCGCCGAAGCGCAGGTTTTCCAGCGTGAATTGGGTGACTTCGACCTTAAATTGGGCACCACGCCCAGCCGCAGCATGGCCCAAGGCCTGGTAAAACCCACCGCACCCGGGAGCGACTCGTTCCACGGCGGACTCGACCTGAGCCACGGCAGCGGCCTGTATCTCGGCCAATTCTCACCGAGCATGGGGATTTCCCCTACCAGCAACCTGGAAGTCGACTCCTACCTGGGCTTCAAGCGCCCCTTCGACCAGACCCTGGGTTATGAACTGGGGATGATTCACTACAGCTATCCCAAGCTGAGCCCACTCGACAGCCAGGAGTTCTACGGCGGCCTGACCTTACTGGGCAACCGTTTCGGCGCGTCCTTCAGCAACGACCCGGACCGCCAGGACAGCACCTTGTTTGCCGACCTCGGCGGCACCAAGCCTTTCGGCATCGGCGTCAGCATGAAGTACACCACCCACCAGTTGGGCACCCCGGTGTCGGTTGCCGATGGCAGCTCCATCCGCAGTTTCAGTGATTGGTCGGTGCAATTCTCCCGGCCGTGGATGGGCGTCGACCTGAACCTGATCTACAGCGATTCCAGCCTCAGCGGCGGCGATTGCTCGGCCTACTCCGGACACAACTCGCAATGCGACGGGCTATTGACCTTAAAAGCAGAGCGAGCGTTTTATTGATGAGCTGAACTGTCGCTGCACTGACGGGTTCAGATGCAATAACCTCGTCTGCGCAAGGACTCGCTCATGCTGCGTCGCTTAAAACTACTGGTGATGTTGCTGACCCTCAGCATGGTGCTCGCCGGCTGCAATCGGGTAGGCCTGGCTTATCGGAATCTGGATGTGATCATCCCTTGGACCCTCAGCGACTACCTGGACATGAATGCCGGGCAAAAGAGCTGGTTCAACGACACACTCAAGGAACACCTGGCCTGGCATTGCACCACCCAATTACCGGGTTACCTGGACTGGCTCGACCGCTTGCAACAGATGGTCGACAACAACCAAGTCACCGACGCCGCCCTGCAAACCCGGACCGCCGAGGCCAAGCAAGCCATTGCCGAAAGCGCCCGCGCAATCACGCCATCCGCCGTCGAATTATTGCAGGGGCTGAACGACCAGCAAGTACGGGATATGGAGCAAGCATTCGCCAAGGACCTTCGCAAGCGTCAGGACGAGTACCTGAAACCACCCCTCGAGCAGCAGATCAAGGAACGCGCCGAGCGCATGAACAAGCGCCTCGATACCTGGCTCGGCCCGCTAAGCGCCAGCCAGCAAAATCGCGTCACCGCCTGGTCGATCGCCTTGGGTGAGCAGAACCAACAATGGATTGGCAACCGCGCCCACTGGCAAACGCTCTTTATCGCAGCGGTCAAAGACCGCCACAGCAGCGACTTCCCCCAGAAGATCGAGCAACTGCTGGTAGACCGCGAAAGCCTGTGGACGCCGGAATATCGCCAGGCCTACGCCCAGACCGAAATTGCCGCCCGCAGCCTGGTCGTCGACCTGATGGCTGAAAGCACCGTGCAGCAACGCCAGAAGCTGACACAGAAGATCGACAAGGTGCGCAGCGACTTCAAAGCCCTTAAATGCCTGAAGGCTGGCACCCCGTAGTCATCAGGCAATCTGTGCTTTCGACGCCACTTCATCAAACGTCGCCGGATCCAGCGCATCCGCCTGCTCGTCCAGCACCTGCCGCGGGTGATTATCGCCGGGGATGCTGCTGTCGATCAGGCTCAGCAACTGTGAGCCGCGCGGGGTTAATTTGAAATTCTCACCATTGCCGCACTCTTCCTCTGACCTCGACTCAATAAAGCCGTGCTTGAACAATAACGCCTCGTAATCTGCTGCAAGCTTTTTAAACTCATCGAGATTACCGATGTGCTCTCCGGCGGCAGCTCTTTTAGTCGCTTCCTCTTCGGCATATTTGCGCGGGGCGAAGCTGGCGCCACCGTTCTGTACCTCATGCAGCAATCGTTCGATTAAATCCCAATCGTAAGTCGTCATCCTGATTCCTCCTGAAGGCACACGAAATAGGCCCTTCAAAAGTGTGACATGCCGGACCCATCGTCCGTTCAGCCTAGCGGACAGGCGCAATTTTGCTGAACTTTTCAGCGCTTGCGGCCCTCAACCGAACATCATCGCCATGGAGGTCCGAACAATGAAAACCCTGCTGAATATGGCCGTCGCCGCCACCCTGCTCGCAGCGCTACCCGCGTGGGCCTGCACGCTGGAAGAAGCCACCGCCAAACGTGAGCAACTGGCCAAGGAGGTGACCAAGCTCACCCAACAGAATCCAGAGAAGGCCAAGGAAATCAACGAAGAGCTGCAGAACATGAAGCTGGAAACCGCCAGCGCAGACCTGCCCGACAAGTGCCAACTGATCGACCAGCGCCTCAAGGAAATGGACGAGGCCGCTGCAAAAGCCAAAAACTGAGGCGAAAAAAAACCGGACATCGTCCGGTTTTTTTGTGGCTAAAGCCTTACTCGGCAGCCGGAGCTTCCGGCTTGCGGCGCTTCAGAGGCGCCATGCCATCCTTGCTGACCAACGACAGGTTGTCGGTCTTTGGACGGTTGGCGATCTTGCGCTTGGTCGGCGACTTCGCGCCGGCCTTCTTCTTCTCGCCCTTGGCGTCGACTTTTTTCTTCTTCACGCCAACAGCCTTGCCCGATGCCTTGACCTTCTTCGGCCCGCTGTAAGTGCCTTTGACTTCTTTGATGGTGCGGCGCTCGAACGACTGCTTCAAGTAACGCTCGATGCTCGACATCAGGTTCCAGTCACCATGGCAGATCAGCGAGATCGCCAGGCCATCGTTGCCGGCACGCCCGGTACGACCGATACGGTGTACGTATTCGTCGCCGCTGCGGGGCATATCAAAGTTGATCACCATGTCCAGGCCGTCAACATCCAGGCCGCGGGCGGCAACGTCGGTGGCGACCAGGATCTTCACGCCGCCTTGCTTGAGGCGGTCGATGGCCAGCTTGCGGTCCTTCTGGTCCTTCTCACCGTGCAGGACGAACGCCTTGTACTCCTGAGCCACCAGGCGACCGTAGATGCGGTCGGCCATGGCCCGGGTGTTGGTGAACACGATAGCCTTTTGATAGGTCTCGTTGGCCAGCAACCAGTTGAGGATCTGCTCTTTGTGCACGTTGTGGTCAGCGGTGATGATCTGCTGACGGGTGGTCGAGTTCAGGTCGCTGACGTTGTTGACCTGCAAGTGCTCAGGGTTGTTCAGGATCTTGGCGACCATGTCGCGCAGGGTCGAACCACCGGTGGTGGCCGAGAACAGCATGGTCTGCTGGCGGTTCACGCACTCTTGCACCAGGCGCTGCACGTCGTCGGCAAAGCCCATGTCGAGCATGCGGTCGGCTTCGTCGAGCACCAGGACTTCAACTTCCTTGAGGTCCAGGTTGCCGGCGTTCAGTTGCTCGATCATCCGGCCCGGAGTGCCGATCAGGATATCCGGCACCTTGCGCAGCATGGCGGCCTGGACCTTGAAGTCTTCGCCGCCGGTGATCAGGCCGGACTTGATGAAGGTGAACTGCGAGAAGCGCTCCACTTCCTTCAAGGTCTGCTGGGCCAGTTCGCGGGTTGGCAGCAGGATCAGGGTCTTGATGCTGACGCGGACTTTAGCCGGGCCGATCAGACGGTTAAGAATCGGCAGGACGAAAGCGGCGGTCTTGCCACTCCCGGTTTGAGCCGTCACCCGCAGGTCACGCCCTTCGAGCGCGAGCGGGATGGCCGCTGCTTGCACAGGCGTTGGCTCGACAAATTTAAGCTCGGCCACGGCTTTGAGCAGGCGTTCGTGCAGGGCGAATTGGGAAAACACGGGTGCTACCTCGAAGAAATACAAAAAAACAGCTGCATAGGGTAACGGTTTCGGGCGCTCAGGCCGAGTTTCTTTACGCGAACTGCGTTAATCAGCCGCTTTTTTGTCAGGGAATTTGTCCACAACGACAACTTTGACTGACTTAAATGCTCTAATCGCCCCGTCACGTCCTACAGAAGAATCGCGTTTACCCATGGATATCAAACAGCTCTGGCTCAACGTCAAAGACCTTTGGGGCACCCTCGACGAGCACCCGTTGTTGCATTCCAGCCTGGCGCTGATGGTGTTGCTGGTGGTGGCATTGCTGCTCGGACGAGTGGCTCGGTACCTCATCCTGCACGCCGTCAAGTTGCTGGGCCGGCAACCCGCGCTGCACTGGCTCAACGACCTGCGGCACAATAAAGTCTTCCACCGCCTGGCGCAGATGACGCCGTCACTGGTGATCCAGTTCGGCCTGTACCTGGTGCCGGACCTCAGCAAGACCGCCACCCTGTTCATCGGCAATGTCGCCCTGGCGTTCACCATTCTGTTCATGGTGCTGGCGATCAGTGCACTGCTCAACGCCCTGCTGGATATCTACGCCCGCACCGAACACGCCCGCACCCGCTCGATCAAGGGCTACGTGCAGTTGGCGAAAATGGTGTTGTTCGTGTTTGGCGCAATCATCATCGTCGCCACGCTGATCGACCGCTCGCCGCTGCTGCTGCTTTCCGGTCTGGGTGCAATGTCGGCGGTGATTCTGTTGGTCTACAAGGACACCCTGCTGTCGTTCGTCGCCAGCGTGCAATTGACCAGCAACGACATGCTGCGGGTCGGCGACTGGATCGAAATGCCCCAGGTCGGCGCCGACGGTGACGTAGTGGACATCACCCTGCACACCGTCAAAGTGCAGAATTTCGACAAGACCATCGTCTCGATTCCCACCTGGCGCTTGATGTCCGAGTCGTTCAAGAACTGGCGCGGCATGCAGGCTTCAGGCGGCCGGCGGATCAAGCGCAGCCTGTATATCGACGCCAGCGGCGTGCGTTTCATCCGCGACGACGAAGAGCTGAAGCTCACCCAGGTACACCTGCTGACCGACTACATGAGCCGCAAGAAGGCCGAACTCAACGCCTGGAACGAAGCCCAGGGGAATGTCGCCGCGATGTCGGCCAACCGCCGGCGCATGACCAATATCGGCACGTTCCGCGCGTATGCGTTGGCCTATTTGAAAAGCCATCCGGAAATCCAGCCGAACATGACGTGCATGGTGCGGCAGATGCAGACCACGGCCCAGGGCATTCCGCTGGAGATCTACTGCTTCACCCGCACCACCGCATGGGCCGACTACGAGCGGATCCAGGGCGATATCTTCGATTACCTGCTGGCGGTGCTGCCGGAATTTGGCTTGAGCCTGTACCAGCAGCCGAGTGGCGGTGACTTGCGGGCGGGGATGTTGCCGGCGGTGCTGGGGGCCAGTCATTTGCCGGAGGTTGAAATACGTCATGGTTGACTAGGTCGGCATGCCGTGGCGAGAGGGCCGCTCCCTCGCCACGGAGGCCTCACCACTTCTGCCAAACAAACCCTATGCAGCAAGCCAGGAGCCAAATGGCCCCAAAGTAAAAAGGCCAAGTAACCCAGCACCGGAGACCCCGTGGCACCGAATCCAACTCTTGCTCAGTCACATCTCCACGCCTCACATGGACTTTTGGCAACGTAAAAAAACCGATAATCACGCTCAACCGCATCGTTTTATCAATGGGTTGATTCCTCCCCCAGAATCGCTTGTTACGCTGAACACATTCGTTTTCGCTGAAGTAGCTTTCCAGCTCATCCAGTTTTTTGTACTCGACAAACCAAGTCAGAACCAGGCCAACAAATGGGGTAATGAGTACCAGGATCAAGATGAATAACTTCAGAGACATTGTTACGGCCCTACCGATTCATACAGCAGGTCACCGACCTCTTCTCCGAAGGCCCCCAACTCATTTCCACCGACATAACCGCCAGTTGCTCCTCCCACAATTCCACAAGCAAGCTCGCCCTTCCCTCGAGTAACGATCCCCAAAATCAACTTACAAGCGTAACGTCCAACCTCTGCACCCGCCTTCCCACCCCACGCAGCCCCCGCTACCCCACCCACCAACTTCCCACCCTGCACATACCTTGCCCTGCTGCACTGCGCTTCCCGCCCCTGCATACACGCCTCCTTGATCTCCAAACCCGTCACGCCCACATCCAAGGCCATCCCCACATAAGTCCCCTTGCCCAAAAATTTCGACGTTTCAGCAATACTGCGAATCCGCTGCGTATACCCGACGATTTCACTCTTGTGCAAATAGCTCTTGGTGGAAATCCCCAACACTTTCTTCAGCGACTTATTCGTTTGCAGGCTGGTACCCAACCGCGCCGCGCCTTGCAGTTGAGCATCCAAACGACGGAATAACATTTGCCGCTGCTGGATAAACACATCCTTGTTCAAAGCACCACTCTTCAGTTGCTGATGCAACCGTTCAATCGCTTCCAGCGTGTGCTTGACCTCATCCAAATGCCGCCCCCAGGCAGACGCCGCACTGCCGATGCCAATCGAGCTGTACCCCAGCAAACTTTGCAACAAGTCATAGTTATTGATCACCGCCGCCCCCGCCGATGCGTCCAGTTCCAGATTGCGGCGAATCTCTTGGGCATGGCGCATCAACCACGCATCGTCGGCGGTACACGCCACACCGTAGTCGTCTGGAATGATCACCATCTGTCCCGGCGTTACCAGCAGGTCCTGGCGCAAATGCAGATTCAGCGCATCGAATTGATCGGAGCGTTGCCGATTGGACCCGGTCAGCAACCGGGATTTCAAACTGAGGTAGTCCGTGGTGCGCTCATTGATGTATCCCTGCGCCACAACTTACATCCCTGATGTAATGAATATGGCGTCGGAATATAAGCAGGCGAGTACGCCCGGGACACAAGCCTGGAAAGGCTGAAATCACATTTGGGAAATCACCTACTCAGCAAGTGATCAAGGCCTACAAAAACACCTCGAGTTAACGAGCCAAACTGCCGGACGACGTTATGCCCAGCCGGCTGATCCACACCGCTCCCAGAATCACCAACCCGCCCAGCAGCAACCTGCCCAACGGCTCGTGCTGATTCCAGATCAGCAAATTCAGCAGCAGCCCCACTGGCACATGCAGGTTGTTCATCACCGCCAACGTGCCGCCGTTGACCATGCACGCGCCCTTGTTCCACCAGTACATGCCCAGTGCCGTGCTGACCAGCCCGAGGAACACCAAAACGCCCCATTGCAACGGCGCTTCCGGCAAGAAGTTGGCCTTGCCGAACATCAGGAACGCCGGCAATGCCACCGCCAATGCACCCAGGTAGAAGTAACCAAAACGCCGGTAGTGCGGCAGATCACTCGGATGACGGGCCACCAAGTGCTTATAAAGCACCTGCCCGGCGGCATAGGTGAAGTTGGCCAGTTGCAGCAACAGGAATCCCACGAAGAAGTTCGGGGTGATCTGGTCAAAGCGGATCACCGCCGCTCCCGTCACCGCCACCAATGCGGCCACCAGCGCCCACGGATTGAAGCGGCGGTTCAAGGCGTCTTCGATCAGGGTCACGTGCAACGGCGTGAGGATGGTGAACAGCAACACCTCCGGCACCGTCAGTACTCTGAAGCTCAAATACAGACACACGTAAGTCACGCCAAACTGCAGCGCGCCGATCACCAGCATGCCGCGCATGAACGCCGGTTCTACCGAGCGCCAGCGGGTCAGCGGGATAAACACCAGCCCGGCCAACAGCACGCGCACCAGCACCGCGAAGTAACTGTCGACGTGACCGGCCAGGTATTCGCCGATCAAGCTGAAGGAAAACGCCTGGATCAGCGTCACAACAAGTAGATAGCCCATGCTCGCCTCATTTTGAATGGGCGCGACATTAGCGGTTTTCCGGGCTTTACGAAACTCAAGGCAAAAAAAACCCGACCTCGCTAAAAGCGTCAGTCGGGCGGGAGCACTCAGGAGCAAAAAGTGCAAAGGGAGGTTCGATACGCGTACTTGAAGGGTTGCGTGGAGCTATCTAAACAGCGGGCGATTATCTGACGATTAACATCTCACGCCACTTGGGCGAGCAGTGCCTTGGCCTGGCTCACGCCTTTTTCCTGGAAATCACCGCCCAGATTCACCCCTTCGGCATGAATGAACGTGACGTCGTGGATGCCGATAAAGCCCATGACCTGACGCAGGTACGGTTCCTGGTGGTCGGTGCTGCCGCCAGCATGAATGCCGCCGCGGGCAGTCAGCACAAAGGCGCGCTTGTCGGTCAGCAGGCCCTGGGGGCCGGTGGCGGTGTACTTGAAGGTCACACCGGCACGCAGCACATGGTCGAGCCAGGCTTTCAGAGTGCTGGGAATCGCGAAGTTGTACATCGGCGCAGCCATCACCAACACATCGGCGGCCAGCAGCTCATCGGTCAGTTCGTTGGAGCGATCCAGGGAAGCCTGTTCGAGCGTGCTGCGCTGTTCGGCGGGTTTCATCCAGCCGCCCAGCAGGTTGGCGTCCAAGTGCGGCACGGGGTTGATGGCGAGGTCACGCACGGTGATCTGATCAGCCGGGTGGGCGACCTTCCATTGGCTGACGAATTGTTGGGTCAGTTGGCGGGAGATTGAGTCCTGCTGACGGGCGCTGCTTTCGATGATCAGAACACGGGCCATGATTATGTAAGCTCCATCGGTGAATGCTGTAAGGCGATGGAGTGAAGGTTAATCAGAGCCCGTTCGATTAAAAAGCGTAAAAAATTGCTATAACCCATCTAGAAATTTGTTTATAAGCGGAGTATTGCTGTGGGCATCCTCCGCTTTTGCCTTATTTCGGTGCGCAGGTCAGTTGGATACGCATCTTGATAATGGCCCGGCTGAAATTGACCGTGGTGTTGGTGGTTTTACCCGCCGCAACCGTGACCTTGCGGGTACGCGGGGCTTCCGGGCCATTGGTAAAGCGCACCTTGCACTCCGCATCATTGGGGCCGTAGTTGGTGAGTTGGATCGAACTGATATTGCTGTCGACGTCCGACGCACTGTAATCGATCTTCACGCCCTGAATGTCTTTCGTCACATCGGTACTGAATGCAAACGCACTCAACGGCAGCAGCGCCAGCAGCACACAACAGAATTTTCTCATTCGGCAGTCTCCAATAAGGACCGCCAGCTTAGGACAAGAGGAGCTCATCTTGAAAGCGCCCCGCGTTACCCTCGATCAATGGCGCACCCTGCAAGCCGTGGTCGACCATGGCGGCTTCGCCCAAGCGGCCGAAGCGCTGCACCGCTCGCAATCCTCGGTAAGCTACACCGTGGCCCGCATGCAGGACCAACTCGGTGTGCCGCTGCTGCGCATCGACGGGCGCAAAGCGGTACTGACCGAAGCCGGCGAAGTACTGCTGCGCCGCTCCCGGCAACTGGTGAAAAACGCCAGCCAACTGGAAGACCTGGCCCACCATATGGAACAAGGCTGGGAAGCCGAGGTGCGACTGGTGGTCGATGCCGCTTACCCTAACGCCCGCCTGGTGCGTGCCCTTACCGCCTTTATGCCGCAGAGCCGCGGCTGCCGGGTGCGCCTGCGTGAAGAGGTGCTGTCCGGCGTCGAAGAGCTGTTGATAGACGGCATGGCCGATCTGGCCATCAGCAGCTTTATCATTCCCGGTTACCTGGGCACAGAAATGAGCGACGTCGAATTTGTCGCCGTGGCCCACCCGGAACACCCACTGCATCGGCTGCACCGCGAACTGAGCTTCCAGGACCTGGAAAGCCACATGCAGGTCGTCATCCGCGACTCCGGCCGCCAGCAGCCACGGGACGTCGGCTGGCTCGGCGCCGAGCAGCGCTGGACCGTCGGCAGCCTGCCCACCGCCGCGACCTTCGTCAGCAGCGGCCTGGGCTTCGCCTGGTTACCCCGGCACCTGATCGAACGCGAACTCAAGGAAGGCCTGCTCAAGCTATTGCCCCTGGAACGGGGTGGCAGCCGCAACCCGACCTTCTATCTTTACTCGAACAAGGACAAACCCCTGGGCCCGGCCACGCAGATTCTCGTCGAGTTGCTGCGCACCTTCGACACCGCCCCACTGGACGCGCCGTTCGCCGCACCGCAGCAAGCCTGAACAAGGAGTTCCCATGGCCTATTTCGAACATGAAGGCTGCACCCTGCATTACGAGGAATATGGCCATGGCGCGCCGCTGATCCTGATCCACGGCCTGGGCTCCAGTTGCCTGGATTGGGAGCTGCAAGTGCCCGTGTTGGCGCAGCACTACCGGCTGGTGTTGGTAGACGTGCGCGGTCACGGACGCTCCGACAAACCCCGGGAGCGCTACAGCATCGCGGGCTTCACCGCCGACCTGGTGGCCTTGATCGAACACCTGCAACTGCCCCCGGCCCACGTGGTGGGCCTGTCCATGGGCGGCATGATCGCCTTTCAACTGGCGGTGGATGAGCCGCAAATGCTCAAGAGCCTGTGCATCGTCAACAGTGCGCCCCAGGTCAAGGTTCGCACTGCCGGCGATTATTGGCAGTGGGCCAAGCGCTGGAGCCTGGCACGCGTCCTCAGCCTGAGCACCATCGGCAAAGCCCTGGGCAACATGCTGTTTCCCAAGCCCGAACAAGCCGAACTGCGCCGCAAGATGGCTGAACGCTGGGCAAAAAACGACAAACGTGCTTACCTCGCCAGCTTCGATGCGATTGTTGGCTGGGGCGTACAGGAACAACTTTCGAAAATCTCCTGTCCAACCCTGGTCATCAGCGCCGACCACGACTACACCCCCGTGGCGCAGAAAGAAATCTATGTAAAACTGCTGCCCGATGCGCGGCTGGTGGTGATCGAAGATTCCCGCCATGCCACACCGCTGGATCAACCCGAACACTTCAATAACACCCTGCTCGATTTTCTCAAGACAGTCGAAACCACAACCCAGGATCACTGACCCATGCTGAAAAAAATCGCCTTCTTTGCCGGTTCCGTACTGTTCGCTGCCAACCTGATGGCGGCCGAACCCGCCAAGGCACCCCACGTCTTGATCAGCACCACCAATGGCGACATCGAAATCGAACTGGACCCGGTCAAGGCCCCGATCAGTACCAAGAACTTCCTGGCCTATGTCGACAAGGGCTTCTACACCAACACCATTTTTCACCGGGTAATCCCGGGGTTCATGGTGCAGGGCGGTGGGTTCACGTCGCAAATGTCGCAAAAGCCGACCGAAGCACCGATCAAGAACGAAGCCAGCAACGGCCTGCATAACGTGCGTGGCACCCTGTCGATGGCACGTACCAACGACCCGAACTCCGCCACCAGCCAATTCTTCATCAACGTTGCGGACAATGCCTTCCTCGACCCGGGCCGTGATGCGGGTTACGCGGTATTCGCCAAAGTGGTCAAGGGCATGGACGTGGTCGACATCATCGTCAACTCGCAAACCACCACCAAACAGGGCATGCAAAACGTGCCAATCGATCCTGTCCTGATCAAGTCGGCCAAGCGCATCGACTGAAGGCTACAGGGAGTTTCGCGCGGTGCCCCCTAGGCTCCGCGCGCCTTTGAACAGGAGAGCCCGCCGCGCGGGCGTCATACCTAATGCTCTATCGTCGTTTTGAACAACTGATCGACATCTTCCGCGACGCTCCCAGCGCGGCCCCTCCCGATAAAGTCCTGCCGTTCTACATCTATTACCTGCGCCAGGTGTGGCCGTGCTTTGCCGCCTTGCTGGTGGTGGGCCTGATCGGCGCGCTGATCGAAGTGGCGCTGTTCAGCTACCTGAGCCGCATCATCGACCTGGCCCAGGGCACGCCACCCGCCAACTTCTTCCAGATCCACGCCAATGAGCTGATCTGGATGGCCGTGGTCGCCCTGCTGCTGCGCCCGATCTTCGGCGCCCTGCATGACCTGCTGGTGCACCAGACCATCAGCCCGGGCATGACCAGCCTGATCCGCTGGCAGAACCACAACTATGTGCTCAAGCAGAGCCTGAATTTTTTCCAGAACGACTTCGCCGGGCGCATTGCCCAGCGCATCATGCAAACCGGCAACTCCCTGCGCGACTCCGCGGTGGCCGCCGTGGACGCGATCTGGCACGTGGCGATCTACGCCATCAGCGCCCTGGTGCTGTTCGCCGAAGCCGACTGGCGCCTGATGATCCCGCTGATTACCTGGATCATCGCCTACAGCCTGGCCCTGCGTTACTTCGTGCCACGGGTCAAGGAGCGCTCGGTGATCTCCTCCGAGGCACGTTCCAAATTGATGGGACGGATTGTCGACGGCTACACCAACATCACCACCTTGAAGCTGTTCGCTCATACGAATTTCGAGCAGAACTACGCCAAGGAAGCCATCGTCGAGCAGACCGAGAAAACCCAGTTGGCCAGCCGCGTCGTGACCAGCATGGACATCGTGATCACCACCATGAACGGCCTGCTGATTGTCTTCACCACCGGCCTCGCCCTGTGGCTGTGGACCCAATCCCTGATTTCGGTGGGCGCCATCGCTTTGGCCACCGGCCTGGTGATTCGTATCGTCAACATGTCCGGCTGGATCATGTGGGTGGTCAACGGCATTTTCGAAAACATCGGCGTGGTTCAGGACGGCCTGAAAACCATCGCCCAGCCGCTGGCAGTCACCGATCGCGAGAATGCCCCGCGCCTGGAAGTGCCCCATGGTGAGGTGCGGTTCGATCAGGTGGACTTCCACTACGGCAAGAAGAGCGGAATCATCGGCGGCCTGAACCTGGACATTAAAGCGGGTGAAAAAATCGGCCTGATCGGTCCATCCGGCGCGGGTAAATCCACCCTGGTCAACCTGCTGCTGCGCCTGTACGACCTGCAAGGCGGACGCATCCTGATCGACGGCCAGAACATCGCCGAAGTCGCCCAGGAAACCTTGCGCGAACAGATCGGCATGATCACCCAGGACACCTCGCTGCTGCACCGTTCGATCCGCGACAACCTGCTGTATGGCAAGCCGGACGCTACCGACGAAGAGCTTTGGGCCGCGGTGCACAAGGCCCGCGCCGACGAGTTCATCCCGTTGCTGTCGGATGCCGAGGGCCGTACTGGCCTGGACGCCCACGTCGGTGAACGCGGGGTCAAACTCTCCGGCGGGCAACGTCAGCGGATCGCCATCGCGCGGGTACTGCTCAAGGACGCGCCGATCCTGATCATGGACGAAGCCACCTCGGCACTGGATTCAGAAGTCGAAGCGGCAATCCAGGAAAGCCTGGAAACCCTGATGCAGGGCAAGACGGTAATCGCCATTGCCCACCGGCTTTCTACCATTGCCAGAATGGACAGGCTGGTGGTGCTGGAAAAAGGCCAGATTGCCGAAACCGGCAGCCATGCCGAATTGCTCGCACACGGCGGTTTGTATGCGCGATTGTGGCAACACCAGACCGGCGGGTTCGTCGGAATAGACTGATTCCGTTGGTTAACTGCGACCTCAATTCCGAACAATTCTGACAGTTTTCTCTATCCCGCTGGTCTTGCGACACAATCCTGCTGTACTCCAATCAGGCCCCAGGAGGGCCCTGATTTAAGGCAGCAGGGAAGCGTCACAGACCCGTTAATCAGATAGAGCAATCTACTAAGGATGTGTTCATGTCACTGTTCAAGCGTTCCGTTACGGAAGGACTGGGTACGTTTTGGCTGGTGTTGGGTGGCTGCGGCAGTGCGGTATTGGCCGCATCGTCGCCTGTCGGGATCGGGGTACTGGGTGTGGCCCTGGCGTTCGGGCTCACGGTGCTGACCATGGCATTTGCCATCGGGCACATCAGCGGTTGCCACCTTAACCCGGCAGTGTCAGTGGGGCTGGTAGTGGGCGGAAGGTTTCCGGCCAGGGAGTTACCGGCGTACATCATCTCCCAGGTCATCGGCGGCATCGTCGCTGCCGCGTTGCTGTATTACATAGCCAGCGGCAAACCAGGGTTCGAACTGGCCTCGGGCCTGGCCAGCAATGGCTACGGCGAGCACTCACCGGGCGGTTATTCGATGGCGGCAGGCTTTGTCTGTGAGCTGGTGATGACGGCGATGTTCGTGCTGATCATCCTCGGCGCCACCGATCGCCGTGTGCCGGCGGGTTTCGCCCCCATCGCCATCGGCCTCGCGTTGACGCTGATCCACCTGATCTCAATCCCCGTCACCAACACCTCGGTCAACCCGGCCCGCAGTACCGGCCCGGCGCTGATTGTTGGCGGTTGGGCGCTCCAACAGTTGTGGATGTTCTGGCTCGCGCCGATCGTGGGTGCAGTGATCGGCGGCATTACCTATCGCTGGCTGGGCACGGAAAAAACCGCCTGAGCCAAACGGGTTCATCCCTGCCGGTAAGGCAGGGCTGCCCTTAATACTGTTCAGTTAAAGAGTGCCGGCGTCCAAACAAAGCAGCTCAAGGTGGGAGCTGTCGAGCCCCGGCGAGGCTGCGATGGGATCACCGCGCTGTACCTGCCAGACCGCAGCGCCTGCATCGCAGCCTCGCCAAGGCTCGACAGCTCCCACACTTGATCAATTTTGCGTCCAAAACATCGTCAGTCATCAGAAGATAGGCGCGCAGTTAATTCGTCTTCGTTCTGATCCATGCGCCATCGGTGATTGCTTCGCCCCACCTATACGGTATTTAGCCCTGCCGATAAGGCAGGGCTGCCCTCGCCTCCTCGGCATACGCCAGAATCCCCACGCTTTCGCGCTCCAGGAAATCCGCCACCGCCGTCTTCAATCCCGAATGTCGCAGGTAATGCCAGGAATGCGTGATCACCGGCTCAAACCCGCGAATCAACTTGTGCTCGCCCTGGGCGCCTGCGTCGAAACGCTGCAAGCCGTGGGCAATCGCGTAGTCCATGCCCTGATAGAAACAGGTCTCGAAGTGCAGCCGGTCGAACTCGGCCAGGCAGCCCCAGTAACGCCCATAAAAGCTGTCGCCGCCGATCAGGCTGAAGGCCATGGCCACCGGCCGTGAACCTTGTTTGGCCAGCACCACGCGAATCGCCTCCGGCATGCGCTCGGCCAGCAAGCTGAAAAAATTCCGGGTCAGGTACGGCGATTGTCGGCGTATGGCGTAAGTATTGGCGTAACAGGCATAGACAAAATCCCACTGCGCCTCGCTCAACTCACGGCCTTGCAACCACTCGAACTCAATGCCTTGCCCCGCCACCTGCTCACGTTCTTTGCGCATCTGTTTACGCTTGCGCGAACTCAAGGCGTCGAGGAAGTCCTGGAAGTCACGGTAACCGCGGTTCTGCCAATGAAACTGGCAGCCCAGGCGTTGCAGCCAGCCTGGCTGTTGAGCCAGCGCGGTATCCGCCAGGGCGTCGGTAAAGTTGATATGGGCGCTGGAAAGGCCTTCGATCTCCAGGTAACCGGGCAGGCTTTTAAGCAGCTCGAAACCGTCCTCGGCGCTGGCAGCCAACAGACGCGGGCCGCTGACCGGGCTGAAGGGCACGGCCGTCAGCAGCTTCGGGTAATAATCAATGCCGGCACGCTCGCAGGCGTCGGCCCAACCGTGGTCGAACACGTATTCGCCATAGGAATGCCATTTGCGATAGCTGGGCAACGCGGCGATCAGCCGGCCACCTTCATAGTGCAGCAAATGCTCCGGCTGCCAGCCAGAGTGCGGGCCGATGCTGGCGCTGTCTTCCAGGGCACTGAGGAACGCATGGCGCAGAAACGGCTGATCAGCGGGGACCAACGCATTCCATTCATCGGACGCAATCTCGGACAGGTTATTCAAACGTTGTAACGGCATCCCATTCCCCGACGGTCACGGCATTGTGTAGGAGCGAGCTTGCTCGCGATGGTCGTTAACGATAACGCGACCATTCTGACAGAACGCGGCGGCCTCTGGTTCTTCGCGAGCAAGCTCGCTCCTACAGGACCCGACGCAAAAAAAAGCCCCGCCAAACGGCGGGGCAAACCAAATGAGGAGCGCTTTGACGGATGAAGAAAGAGCGCTTTGGAGCGGTATTGCGGGTTGCTTAGAACACGTACTGCACGCGGGCCACGATGGCGTCGCCGCTGTCGTCGCCGGCGGCGTTGACCACGTTGTCGGTCTTGGCCTTGATGTAGTTGGCGGAGACTTTCACCGCCTCGTTGGCGTACCAGTTCACCCCGATGATGTTCAGGTTGGCCTTGGCATCGCCCACTTCACGGGTGGCGGTGTTGCGCACTACGTTTTTGTCATCAACGGTGATGTTGTCGTAACGGTAGAACACTTCCCACGCGCCGTACTGCTTGTTCTCGGGCTTGATGGTGTCGAACTTGGCGCCGTCGAGTTTGTAGACGCGGGACTCGCCGGTCAGGGTGTAGGCCACCTGGCCGTAGAAGCCGCTGGCTTTCACGTCCTGATAGGCGCTGCTGTCGGCCTTCATCTTGCGGTTCAGGTATTCGCCCTGCAGGGACAACGGACCACGGGCGAATGCAAATTCGCCGCCGAACACGGTGTCGGTGTCGTAGGCGTCGTTCGCCGTCAGGCTGCCGGAATCCAGACCCACACCGCCGCCGAAGGTCGCACGGTTGCCGTTGGCGCCCGCATCGTTGCCGCCGTTGGTGGAAACGCCGCGAACCCCAAGACGCGGACGAATACGCGAGTCGAAGGCCGTGTCCTTCAGGTCACGTACCGCGTAATCCAGGCCCAGGTGCAGCACGTTGCCGGCGTCATGCATCGGCGCGAACACCGCACGGGCGTTGAATTGCTTCACGCCTTTGCCGTTCTTGTCGTTGATATCCTTGGAAGAAACGCTGGCCGACAGGTAAGCCATGTCGCCGACCACCGAACTGGCCTGGATGCCCATGCCGTTGGCGTGGGAGTGGATCCAGTCCGCGACTTCATACGCTGCGTTGCGGTCAACACCGGTGACCCACTTGGAGCTGGTGGCTTTTTCCAGGCCGAAGTCTTCGTCGAAGCGACCGGCGCGAATCACGACAGGCTTGAAGCCGGTGTAAGACATGGACGCTTCATCGAAGTAGCCATCGTCTGCGTTGCCGGAGTTATGGGACAGGTCGTAGTTGACCTGGTATTTCCAGTCCTTGTAGACGGTGCCGCCAAACTCGATGTAGGCGCGGCGGAAATAGGCCGCATCAGCCGAGTCACCGTTCTTGGTGTAATAGCCATCAAACGTGCCGTAATCGGCCTGCAAACGACCACCCAGCTTGAAGCTGAAATTCTGGTCGGTGGTTGCAACCTCAAGGCCGCCCTTGGTTTTGACAACGATATCGGCGCCGTCAGTTGTGACAGTACCGGCGAAAGCCTGGGCGGTGACAGCCAGGGCCAAGGCGCTGGCCGCGAAACCGGCGAAGTGCTTACGGATCATCGAAGAATTCCCCTAATTGATGGTCTTGTGCATTGGTAAAACACGCGATTTAGAGCCGCTGGTGTTGGGGGGCGATCTTGGCGAGGGGATATTTCAGTCGGGTTGCTGGAACATAAAGATTTTGTTACTCGGGAACTTTTTAATAGCCATTCGAAATAAGCCGAAGCCTACGCAAATCAAGGCTCCAGCCCATAAAACTGGTGAAAATGCCAGATGTTGCGAAATGTAAAAACACCCGAGAAAAATGAATAATTTTTCATGTTGATTATTTTTTGAGCAAAAAAAAGCCCGCATCATTTATCGATGCGGGCTTGGTTTTTGTGTGAAAAGTGACGGGTATTACGGGTCGCGGGAACGCTCGGCGGCCAGACGCTCGGCCAACGCGTCGATATCGGCAATGGGCGGCTCGGGCAGAATCCTCAGTGTCGCCTGCATCAAGCGCATCTGCCGGATAAAGCGTCGGCAGTTGGCGCAGAACATCAGGTGATGACGCACCAGCAGACGCTCGCGAAAGGTCAGTTGCCCATCGAGATAGTCACTGGAACGCGCCACTTGTTCTTTACAGGTCAACATTCGCCGGTTTCCTCAAAATGCTCCACCGTGGCGAAGACTTTAAGCCGTGCTCGATGCAGCAGCACACGAACATTGGAGAGCGATAGCGTCAGAAGATTACAAATCTCCTCCAACTCCAGCCCCTGACGTTCGCGCAGCAGCAGCACGCTGCTTTGCAGTTCGGAAAGACTCGCCAGTGTGTGCTCAAGGCATTTACGCAGTTCGTCTTCGGTAAGCAGCGCTTCGGGAGTGTCCTGATGCCAGGCAAACGGCGCGACGGCCCAGTGGCCATCGTCAGGCACAAAGCGATCATCGCCGATGGTGCCGTGGGGTGACGGCAGGTCATCAAGCAGCACTTCCCGGCGATTTTGCTTGTAGCGGCCTTTTGCCGAGTTGGCCGTGATGGTCAGCAGCCAGGTCTTGAGGCTGGAGCGCCCCTCGAACTTCGCCAGGTTGCGCACCACCGACAGCCAGGCGTCCTGGACCACCTCATCGGCATGGCGCTGGCCAACGATGGCATAGGCCACGGCACGCATCGCGCTCTGGTAGGTGGTGACCAACTCCTTGTAGGCCCGCTGCTCACCCTTGAGCAATCGTTCAAGCAGGTGCGCGTCGTCCGCTGCTGCCATTCAAGACCTCGATTTCAAAACATGATCAGCGTTTGCGCAAAATCACGCTACCAATCGAATACCCGGCGCCAAACGAGCTGAGCACGGCCACAGCGCCCTTGGGCAAGTCGTCCTGGTAGGTGTGAAACGCAATCACCGAACCCGCGGAGCTGGTGTTGGCGTAAGTATCGAGGATCACCGGCGCTTCTTCCACCGAAGCCTCACGGCCCAGCAGTTTCTTGACGATCAGGTGGTTCATGCTGAGGTTGGCCTGGTGCAGCCAGAAGCGCTTCACATCGCCGACATTCAGCTGGTTTTCCGACAGGTGCTTGCCGATCAACTCAGCGACCATCGGGCAGACATCACGGAAGACTTTGCGGCCTTCTTGCACGAACAGCTTGTCGGAGGCGCCAATGCCCTCTTCTGCTGCGCGGTTGAGGAAGCCGAAGTTATTGCGGATGTTGTTGGAGAACTTGGTCAGCAGCTTGGTGCTCACCACGTCGAACTGATGCTCGGAAGTGGCCAGGTCGGCCCGCTCCAGAATCACGGCGGTGGCCGCATCGCCAAAGATGAAATGGCTGTCGCGGTCGCGGAAGTTCAGGTGGCCGGTGCAGATCTCCGGGTTGACCATCAGGATCGCCCGGGCCTGGCCCAGCTGGATGCTGTTGGCGGCATTCTGGATACCGAAGGTCGCCGAGGAACAGGCCACGTTCATGTCAAAGCCGAAACCCTGGATACCCAACGCTTCCTGGACTTCAATGGCAATTGCCGGGTACGCCCGCTGCAGGTTGGAACAGGCAACGATCACACCATCGATGTCAGCGGCGGTCTTGCCGGCGCGCTGCAAGGCTTGCTCGGCAGCACCCACGGCCATCTGGCAGAGGATCGACCACTCGTCGTTGGAGCGCTCCGGCAGGCGCGGCGCCATGCGCTGCGGGTCGAGAATGCCGGCCTTGTCCATGACAAAGCGGCTCTTGATGCCTGAGGCCTTTTCGATGAAGGCTGCGCTGGATTCGGTCAGTGGCTGGACGTCGCCGCGTTCGATGGCTGCGGCGTTATCCAGGTTGAACTGTTGCACGTAAGCATTGAAAGACTGCACCAGCTCTTCGTTGGAAATGCTGTTGGCCGGGGTGTACAGGCCTGTGCCGCTGATGACGACGTTATGCACGGTCGTTCCTCTAAATCTGTTCAGGCAGAAGGGTATTGGTACCGTCGTACCAAACCGTAAGTAGTTTTATGCCGCCCAGCGGCCTTCAAACTGGTAACGCTTTATTCCATCGCGCCACGGCTGCACCAGCCCAACTCGACGATCCCGGCATTTATAACCGCGAAGTTTGCCATAAAGCCTGGGGTTTGGCGCCATTTGCTCGACAGGCGCCTGTCCCCAGGATTGTGGTCACGCTTCGACCAGGCTCCATTGCTTGCTCAGACGCTTGTCGGAAATCGGCACCTTGGTGCCCAACTGCTGCGCAAACAGCGACACCCGGTATTCCTCCAGCCACCAGCGATACAGCTCCAACTGAGGGTCGCGCTTACCTTCCTGGGCGTGCTTGTTGAGGCGATTCTGATACTGGCTCCACAACCCACTCAGTTCGGTACTCCAGACCCGATCCTTCTGCACCTGGCTCGGCAGTTTCTCCAGGCGCAACTCGATGGCCTTGAGGAAACGCGGCAGCTCCTTGAACCATTGCGCCGGGGTTTCCCGCACGAAACCGGGATACACCAGGTTGCTCAGTTGCTGCTTGATGTCATTGAGAGCCACGGCCTGGGCCAGGTCAATCTTGCCCTTGAAGCGTTTTTGCAGGCCATGCCACAGTTTCAGGATGTCGAGGGTCAAGCGCGCCTGGCGCTCGGCATGTTCGGTCCAACTGCCACGCTTGCGCTCGGCCAAGGCGGCCAGGCCGGCGCCGTCACGCGGCAGGCTGGCTTCGCCTTCCAGCACGCAGCTGTCGAGGCTGGCCAGCAGAATGTCTTCCACCAGGGCTTCGATACGCCCCAGCTCGCGGTACATCAGCCCCAACTCGGTCAGGCCGGGCAACTTGCCCCGCAGGAATTTTGCCGGCTCGGCCAATTGTTGCAGCAGCAAACGTTGCAAGGCCCGACGGTGCTGAAACTCCGCCTCGGCGGCGGTGGAGAAACGCCCTTCCTTGACCGTACCGTTTTCTTCAACCAATGCCGGATACACCGTCATCGACAACCCGGCGATATTTTGCTGGGTTTTCTCGGCCACCGCTGCGAACACCTTGGCTTCCACCGGCTGCTGGCTTTTCGCCGTCTGCGGTACGGCCAACGCGGCCTGGCTGGCTTCGGCGAAACGTGCGGTCAGCTCGGCCAGGTCGCGGCCTTCACCGAGGAACTTGCCTTGGCCGTCGACCACTTCAAGGTTCATCTTCAGGTGGTTTTCCACCTGCTGCGCAGCCTCAGCCCAGGCTTCATCGCTGACCCTTGCCCCGGTCATACGCAACAATTCGCGCCCCAGCGCCTGGGGCAACGAGCCTTGGCCAAATTCGATGCGTTGCAGGGCCGCCTTGACGAAATCCGGCACCGGCACGAAGTTCTTGCGCAGGGCCTTGGGCAAGTTACGCACCAGGGCAATGCACTTGGCCTCGATCACACCCGGCACCAGCCACTCCAGGCGCTCGGGTGGCAAGGCCGGCAACAGCGGCGCCGGCACGCGCAAGGTCACGCCGTCCCGGGGATGGTTGGGTTCGAAGTGGTAACTCAAGGCCAGGGCCAGGTCGCCCAGGTGCAAGGTGTCCGGGTAATGGGCAGCAGTGACCTCACTGGCTTCGCGGGCCAGCACGTCTTCTTCGCGCATGATCAACAGTTGCGGGTCTTTCTGGCTGTTGACCTTGTACCAACTGTCGAAGGTTGCGGTCTGGTGGATCTCGGCGGGCAGGCGCGCATCGTAGAAGGCGTACAGGGTTTCTTCGTCCGCCAGGATGTCGCGCCGGCGGGCCTTGGCTTCCAGCTCGTCGAGCTGCTCCAGCAGTTGCTGGTTGGCCGTCAGGCAACGGGCCCGGGACTGAATCTCGCCGCGCACCAGGCCTTCACGGATAAACAGCTCGCGGGACGTCACCGGATCAATCGGCCCGTAATGCACCGGCCGGCGCCCGACGATGATCAACCCGAACAGGGTGATCTGCTCAAACGCCACCACTTGGCCGCGCTTCTTCTCCCAATGGGGTTCGAAGTGGTTTTTCTTGATCAGGTGCCCGGCCAACGGCTCGATCCAGTCGGCGTCGATCTTGGCCACCATCCGTGCATACAGCTTGGTGGTTTCCACCAGTTCGGCGGTCATCAGCCATTGCGGGCGCTTCTTACCGATGCCCGAGGAAGGGTGAATCCAGAAACGCCGCTGACGCGCGCCCAGGTAATCGCCGTCTTCGGTTTTCTGGCCGATCTGGCTCAGCAGGCCGGACAGCACCGCCTTGTGCAGTTTCGGGAAATCCGCCGGTTCCTTGTTGACGGTCAGCTGCATGTCGCGGCAGATCAAACTCAACTGGCGGTGGGAATCACGCCACTCCCGCAGGCGCAGGTAATTCAGGAAATTCTTGCGGCACCAGTTACGCAACGGGCTGGCGGTCAGTTCCTGGCGCTGTTCTTCAAAACCACGCCATAGATTCACCAATCCGGCAAAGTCCGAATCCGGGTCCTTCCATTGTGCGTGAGCCTGGTCGGCGGCTTGCTGGCGTTCCGGCGGACGCTCGCGCGGGTCCTGGATCGACATGGCGCTGGCGACGATCAGCACTTCCTGCAAGCTGCCGAGCTTGGCGGCTTCCAGCAACATGCGGCCCATGCGCGGGTCCACCGGCAAACGCGCCAACTGGCGGCCCATCGGGGTGAGTTGGCTGTTGCGGTCGACCGCCGACAACTCTTGCAGCAGGTTGAAACCGTCGCTGATGGCCTTGCCATCCGGCGGCTCGATAAACGGGAAGTCGGTGATCTCGCCCAGGCGCAGGTGCAGCATCTGCAGGATCACGGCCGCGAGATTGGTCCGCAGGATTTCCGGGTCGGTAAATTCCGGACGCCCGATAAAATCTTCTTCGCTGAACAAGCGCACGCAAATGCCCGGCTCCACCCGCCCGCACCGGCCTTTACGCTGGTTGGCGCTGGCCTGGGAAATCGCCTCGATCGGCAAGCGCTGGACCTTGGCACGGTAGCTGTAGCGGCTGATGCGCGCGGTGCCGCTGTCGATCACATACCGAATGCCCGGCACGGTCAGCGACGTTTCCGCGACGTTGGTCGCCAGCACCACGCGCCGGCCCGGATGGGACTGGAAAATCCGCTGTTGCTCGGCCGGTGACAGGCGCGCATACAGCGGCAGGATTTCGGTGTGCTTGAGCTGGGCCTTGCGCAGCATGTCGGCAGCGTCGCGAATCTCGCGCTCGCCGGGCAGGAACACCAGCACATCGCCTGGGCTCTTGCGCTCGCTGCGTTCAAAGGCGGCAATTTCGTCGAGGGTGGCGAGAATCGCTTGGTCGACGGTCAGGTCGTCCTCGACGCGGTTGCCCTCCTCGTCCTGCTCCAGGGTCAGCGGGCGGTACCAGGTTTCCACCGGGAAGGTACGGCCCGACACCTCGACAATCGGCGCATCGTCGAAGTGCTTGGAAAAGCGCTCCAGGTCGATGGTCGCCGAGGTAATGATGACTTTGAGGTCCGGACGACGCGGCAGCAGGGTTTTCAGGTAGCCCAGCAGGAAGTCGATGTTCAGGCTGCGTTCGTGGGCTTCGTCGACGATGATCGTGTCGTAGCGTTCGAGGTAGCGGTCGTTCTGGGTTTCGGCCAGCAGGATGCCGTCGGTCATCAGCTTGATCAGGGTGTTTGAATCACTCTGATCTTCAAACCGCACTTGATAACCCACCAGCGAGCCCAACGGCGTCGCCAGTTCTTCGGCGACCCGGCTTGCCACGCTGCGCGCCGCAATTCGCCGCGGCTGGGTATGACCGATCAGGCCGTATTGGCCGCGGCCGATTTCCAGGCAGATTTTTGGCAACTGCGTGGTTTTACCCGATCCGGTCTCACCGGCAATGATCAGCACCTGATGCTTGAGCAGCGCCGCCTTGATTTCGTCGCGCTTGGCGGCGATCGGCAAGCTGTCGTCATAGCGAATCACCGGCAAGCTGGCACGCCGCGCCGTCACTTGCGCGCAGGAGGCCTGCATCCGCGTTACCCACTGCGCAAGTTTTTCCTCATCGGGTTTCTTGCGCAGCTCAAGCAGCTGCCGCCGCAAGCGGTGGCGGTCGGCGAGCATAGCGTGATCGAGGTTTTTCAGCAGTTGGTCGATAGCGGGCGCTTGGTCAGTCATCAGGTACGCAAAGGTCGTCTATGTATGCAGGGGGCGGATTGTCGCAGAAAAGCGCCGCCACGCGCTCCCCTCATTCGTTGTCCAGACCCTTGCGACGGTAGGGAAACACGTCAATCACCTTGCCAGCGCGAATCGCGTCTTGCAGGCCTTTCCAGTAGTCGGCGTTGTACAACTCGCCGTGCAGTTCGTCGAACAGCCGGCGCTGGCTGGCATCGGCAAACAGGAATGGCGGAAATTCCTCCGGGAACACATCCAGCGGACCGATGGAGTACCAGGGCTCGGAGGCCATTTCATCTTCCGGGGTACGCGGCGCGGGGATGTGGCGGAAGTTGGCCTCGGTGAGAAAGCAGATTTCGTCATAGTCGTAGAACACCACGCGGCCATGGCGAGTGACGCCAAAATTCTTCAGCAACATATCGCCGGGAAAAATATTCGCCGCCGCCAGTTGCTTGATCGCCAGGCCGTAGTCTTCCAGCGCTTCGCGCACCTGGGCTTCGTTGGCGTTTTCGAGATAGAGGTTGAGCGGGGTCATGCGCCGCTCGGTCCAGCAGTGGCGGATCAGCACCGTATCGCCTTCCACTTCGACGGTGCCTGCGGCCACTTCAAGCAACTCGGCCAGGCATTCAGGCTCGAACTTGCTCAACGGAAAACGGAAGTCGGCGAACTCCTGGGTATCAGCCATGCGCCCGACCCGGTCAACACTTTTCACCAGCCGGTACTTCTCGATCACCGTGGCGCGGTTGACGTTTTTCGACGGTGAAAAGCGGTCCTTGATGATCTTGAACACGGTGTTGAAGCCCGGCAGGGTAAACACGCTCATGACCATGCCGCGCACGCCCGGGGCCATGATGAACTGGTCGTCGGTGGTGGCGAGGTGGTTGATCAGCGCCCGATAGAATTCGGATTTGCCGTGTTTGTAGAAGCCGATGGAGGTGTACAGCTCGGCGATGTGCTTGCCCGGCAGGATGCGCTTGAGGAAGCCGATAAACTCCGCCGGCACCGGCACATCCACCATGAAATAGGAGCGGGTGAACGAGAAGATGATCGACACATCCGCTTCGTCGGTGATCAGCGCGTCGATCTGGATGCCGCGCCCTTCCCGGTGCAGCAGCGGGATCACCAGTGGCCACTGTTCGTCGCGGGTGTAGATGCGCCCTACGAGGTACGCGCCTTTGTTGCGGTACAGCACCGAGGAGAATAGTTCGACGTTGAGGTCCGGGTCCTTGCAGACCCAATCCGGCAGGTTCTCGCGCAATTGCGCTTCCAGGCGGCGCAGGTCGGCGGGCAAGTCGGCGTAGGGTTCGCTGAAACCGTAGTCGGCGAAAATCTGTTCCAGCATGCCCGTCAGATTGCCCTCCGGCTTGTAGGTGCGGGTTTGCGCGGCTCGGGCACGGCGCAGGCTGGGCCGCGTGGTGTGAATGAACATGCAACCGTCGCTGATCAGGTCATGGCTGAACAGCCCGCAAAATGTCGAGTTGTACCAGGTCTCGGACAGCTCATCGTCAAACCGCAGGTCGATCAGGCTGATGTAGGCGCTTTTCACCAGCGGCCATGCCGCAATGTCGAGTAATACAGCTTCATCGAAGGCTGCCCGCAGCCGCGCCGTGACTTCACTGACCTTGTCTTCATACAGGTTGATACGTGCCGCCGAGGCCGCCTGCCCTTGCTGCCACTGCGCCTTTTCGAAACGCTCCCGGGCGCCATCGGTGATCTGGCGGAAGTGCTCGCGGTAGTCGTCGAAGCCGTCGAGGATCATCTGTGCAATGTCGAGGGCTGGCGTTTGCTGCGGCATTTGGGAAACCTCTGCGGGCATTTGGAGTGAGCTGAGCTTAGCCAGTGTGCAGGAACAGGAGAAGGGACATTTTTTCGTTCAGCCTTGTACAGGTTTGTTCACTTTGTACATTTATTTTCAATTTTATTAAGTAGACCATTCGGTCAATAAAAAACCTCGAAGTCATTTCAGCCAAGTTAAACGTTTCATCTGAAGGCCTCTAACCACGGGCCTCCCCCGGGAGCCCCTGGAAAACCCGAGTATTTGCTCTAGCACGCTGGACCTCGGTTCCCTTTGGAGCATTGGATCCAACGTAAGGGAAACCCTGATTACCTTCATGATGGCTCTTTGCTATATAGCGCGCCCTCTCCCACCTAACAAGGTCAGAAGACCGGTCCGGGAACAGGTTCTAATCGCCCAAGGAGCATTGAGATGTCATTGAGGAATATGGGGATCGGTCTGCGCGCCGGTCTGAGTTTTGGGGTTTTGGCCAGCCTGTTGATCGTGGTCGGCCTGTTTGGTTTAGGCCAGATGGCCAAACTGCGGGAAAGCGCGCTGATCATCGAAGAATCGTGGATGCCAAGCATTGAAAACATTCACGACAGCGCCGCCTATGTCGCCAGCATCCGCCTGGAAGCGTTGCGCTTGCTCACCACCGACGAGTCCCGGGTGCGTGACAACAGCAGAAACCTGATCACCCGCCAGCGCGGCGACCTTGAAGAGCTGCTGAACCGTCACGAAACCCTGCTGAGCAACGAGCAAGAACGCGACCTGCTCAAGCAGTTGAAAGCCAACGTTGCGAGCTATATGACGATCGTCGCCCAGATGATTCAACTGGTCGACCAGGACCAGCAGCAAAACGCCATGGACCTGCTCAACAGCCGCCTGGCGCCCCAAGGCATGGTCCTCAATAAAAGCCTGGAAGATATGATCACCTTCAACCAAAAAGGTGTGGAAGACGCCGCAACGTCGGCGGCGCAGATGTACACCAGCGCCCAATGGGTGGTCGGCAGCATCATCGTCACCGCCCTGATGGCAACATTACTGCTGGCCTGGCTGCTGACCCGCAGCATCACCACGCCCATTGGCCAGGCACTGACGGTGGCCCGCACCATCGCGTCCGGCGACCTGAGCCGGCCGATCGTCGTGGAAGGGAAGGATGAGCCGGCGCAATTGCTCACCGCATTGGCCACCATGCAGACCAACCTGCAGGACACCATCCGTGGCATTAGCGAATCGTCGCAGCAGTTGGCCTCGGCGGCCGAAGAGATGAGTTCGGTGATGGAACAGAGCACCCGCGGCCTGCAGGCGCAGAACGATGAAATCGAACTGGCTGCCACCGCAGTGACGCAGATGAGCGCGGCAGTGGACGAAGTGGCGGGCAATGCGGTGTCCAGCGCCGAAGCGTCCAAGGCCTCCGACGAAGACAGCAAGCACGGCCACTACCAGATCAGCGAAACCATCAGCTCGATCCAGAACCTTGTGGACGAAGTGCTCGAGGCCTCGACCAAGGCCGAAGGCCTGGCGGTGCAGGCCCAGGACATCAGCAAGGTACTGGAAGTGATTCGCGGGATTGCCGGCCAGACCAACCTGCTGGCGCTCAACGCGGCGATTGAGGCGGCCCGCGCAGGCGAGGCCGGTCGCGGTTTTGCCGTGGTGGCAGACGAAGTGCGCTCCCTGGCGCAACGCACCCAGGACTCCACCGAAGAAATCGAGCAGATGATCAACGGTATCCAGCAAGGCACCCAGGACACCGTCGGTGCCTTGAACAGCAGCGCCGAACACGCCGGCCAGACCTTGCAGCGGGCCAACAGCGCCGGCAGTGCACTGGAGAAAATCACCGCGGCGATCTCGCAGATCAGCCAGCGCAACCTGGTGATCGCCAGCGCCGCCGAGCAGCAGGCACTGGTGGCCCGAGAGGTGGACCGCAGCCTGGTGAACATTCGGGACCTGTCGACGCAAACCGCCGCCGGTGCCACCCAGACCTCGGCGGCCAGCCAGGAACTGTCGCGGTTGGCGGTGGACCTCAATGGCTTGGTGACGCGTTTCGTGCTGTAAAACATGTATTAGCGATTGTGTCAGACAGGTCCGTGGGCAACACTTCCGTCCTTATCAAACAGGAGTTTTTCCGTGAGACCTGTCGACACCCTGCACCTGTTGGTGCTGGCCGCTATCTGGGGCGCGAGTTTTTTGTTCATGCGAATAATCGCACCGGAAATCGGCACCATTCCTACGGCATTTTTCCGGGTGTCGATTGCCGCCACCGGGCTGCTGGTGATCCTCGCCATGATGCGGGTGAGTTGGGATTTCCAGGGCAAGTTCAAGACGGTCCTGTTGTTGGGCGTCATCAACTCGGGGATTCCCGCGACTATGTATTCGGTGGCGGCCCAAGTGCTGCCGGCCGGTTACTCGGCGATCTTCAATGCGACGACGCCGCTGATGGGCGTGCTGATTGGCGGGCTGTTTTTCAGTGAGCGCCTGACGCCGTCGAAAATTGCCGGGGTGTGCCTGGGGCTGTTCGGTGTGGGCATCCTGACCCGCGCCGGGCCGGTGGCCTTCGACATGGAACTGCTGATGGGCGCGCTGGCGTGCCTGTTGGCGACTACCTGTTATGGCTTTGCGGGCTTCTTGGCAAGGCGCTGGCTCGATCAAAGGGGCGGGTTGGACAGCCGCCTCGCGGCCTTGGGCAGCATGCTCGGGGCCACGCTGTTTCTGCTACCGCTGTTTGCCTGGAGTGCCATCAGCCACCCACCGGTCAGTTGGGGTGGCTGGCCTGTGTGGTTGTCTTTGTTGGGATTGGGACTGGTGTGTACGGCGTTTGCCTACATCCTGTACTTCCGCTTGCTGACGTCCATTGGGCCCGTTAAGTCGATGACCGTGACCTTCATGATTCCGCCGTTCGGGGTGTTATGGGGTGCATTGCTTCTGGATGAGCCGCTGTCCATGGCGCATCTGTATGGCGGGCTGCTGATAGCGGGGGCGTTGTGGCTGGTGCTTCGGCCGGGGAAATTGGCTAAATCCTTGTAGGAGCGAGCTTGCTCGCGATGGACGTCAACGATAACGCGCCGTGTCTGAATGAACGCGGCGCCTTGACGTTTTTCGCGAGCTAGCTCGCTCCTACAAAGGCAGGGGTTGATCAGCTCTTACGGAACACAAAAGCCAATCCGACAATGATCAGGCCCATCCCCAGCAAGCTCAGGATTGCCAGCTTGTTGCCGAAGATCAGGTAATCCATCACCGCCGTCACCGCGGGCACCAGATAGAACAAACTGGTGACATTCACCAGGTTGCCCCTAGCGATCAGCCGGTACAGCAACAGCGTCGCCAGCAGCGACACCACCAAGCCCATCCACAGTACCGGCACGAAAAAGCCGCTGCTGTGTTCAAAGTGGAACGGCTGGAACGGCACAAACACCGAGCACAACAACAAGCCTGCGAAGTACTGCACCGGCAGCGTGCCCAGCGGGTTATCGGTGATGCGCTTCTGCATGATCGAGCCAAAGGTCATGCTGGCCAGGGCCAACAGACCAAAGAGCATGCCCGCCAGTGACATGCCGGACATGCCGATGCCCTGATACACCACCATGATCAACCCCGCCAACCCCAGCGCCAGGCCGAACATCCGGCTCCAGGAACGCTGACGCTCCATCAACACCACGGTCAGGATCGGCTGCACACCCATGATGGTTGCCATCATGCCGGGGGTGACTTTGAGGTCCAGGGCCAGCAGATAGAAAATCTGGTAGGCCCCCAAAAGCACCAGCCCGGTGGCCGCCGCGTAGAGCATCGGCCTGCCAGGGCGCGGCAACTTCAGCTTGAGGATCGGAACCAGTATCACCAACCCCGCCAGGGCGATGGCAAAACGGATCAGCAAAAACGCAAAGGGCGAAGCGTGGGCCAGGCCCCATTTGGAGAAAATCGCCCCGCTGCTCCACAGCAAGACAAACAGGCTCGTCGAGGCCGCCGCGGCCACGGATTGTTTCGAAAGAACAGACATGGATACCACCTGTAATCAGGCAAAAAGCCAACTCAGCAAAGGCTGAAATTCAGTAGGTTTTTTCAGGCGGGCACAGGGAAACAGCAATCAGCTGATCAGCCCGAAATGCCAACACCCGGCGGTGATACGACTGCGTACACCGGCGTGCTACTGACAGGTGGGGGGTAGTGACTGATCTGCGCAGGCTGCTGGCTCCCGCACGGCACGACCGCAGCGTTGACCGCTGAATCGACTACCGCTATGCGTAAGGAAGCTGGCATGTGCTGATCTTTTTTGAGGGGATGAACAAGGTGTCTGAAAACACCTGCGGCCGACTATAACCAGCTGGGGACATGCTTTGCAATGACTTCGCCAAAAGGCAAGTAAGGACAGCCTGGGTCAACGCCACTAGCCTTGGGAAAAACCAATTCGCTCCGAATCCGGGGGGCTTCTAACTCATGATGACCAATGCCAAAAAAACGTGACTCTCTGCGCTATCAGCTATACCGCTCAAAGGCGCTACACCTTGCGAAAGCCTCTACAGAGCAGTGGTACGAAGCCCTTAAACAGGAGGAAAGCAATGACGTCGACTTGACCAAGGTGCGATTTGAACCCATCAACACCGAGGCATTGATTGCCTATCAAGAATGGGCTGAAGCCTCACACTTTTACTGGGAGGAGATTGCAGCGTGGAAAGCACATGAGCCACTGGCGTTTGACTTGTCTATTTGGTTCGACGTCGAATTATGTGGATTGTGCTTTGCCAACCCAAATCAAAGTCGGTTGCGGATCAAAATCATCCGACTAGAAGGAAAACCCGGAAAAACCCATCCATTGAAAAGCCGTATCGCTGCGCTGACGATGATCGCCGTTGATCATTACGCACAGATCATTGGCAGTCAGTGGATAGAGATTCAAGAACCCGCGCCTGGTGCAATTCCCGTTTATAGGAATCTTGGCTTTGACTTCGACTCCCAAGGGAGGCTTGTGATAGCAGTAGAGAAGGCTTAGCATCGTCACCATGCTCAATTATTGATCAACAGTGGAGGCTAATATGGGAGCAGCTCCTAAAAACTCCGTCACCCAGAAATCATCATCGAAGCTAATAAAAGAGCCTGGAGCACCAGCACTGACCGCCAATCAGCGTCGTTTTCTCAGTGCAGCCATGACGACCAGCGTTGATGAGCCCAGCCTTTTAGCGGGCAACCCCGACAAATCAAAAGCATAAAAAAACCGCTCAATCGAGCGGTTTTTTTATGCCTGTAAAAGCCTTAACCAAACAACCAATACCCCAACGCCGTCAGCACCACCACCGCCAGCACCGGCCGCAGGATGCGATAAGCCTTCGGATGCTTGCGCTTCCACTGCTTGACCACGCCGCTGAAGCTGTCGCTGAAGCGCTTGCTCCAGGCATACGCCTGGTTGATCCCGCCAACGCGTTCATCATCCAGGTTCTGCGGCGCGGTAGCGCGGCCCAACTGGGCGCTGACCCAACGGTTGATGCGCGTCATCACGCGGCTGCTCAGCGGGCGTTCGATGTCGCAGAACAGGATCACCCGGGTGTGCTCGGTTTCGTTCTTCACCCAGTGCACGTAGGTCTCGTCGAACATCACGTCTTCACCGTCACGCCAGGCATACACCTGGCCGTCGACGAAGATGCGGCAGTCGTCGGAGTTGGGCGTGGACAGCCCCAGGTGGTAACGCAGGGAACCGGCAAACGGGTCACGGTGCGGGTTGAGGTGGCTACCACCGGGCAACAGGGCAAACATCGCTCCCTTGACGTTGGGAATGCTGCTGACCAGGGCCACGGTTTTCGGGCACAGCAATTCAGCCGACGGTAACGGTTTGTCGTACCACTTGAGGTAGAAACGCTTCCAGCCCTTCTTGAAGAACGAACCGAAACCGGCGTCGTTGTTCTTCTCGGCCGCGCGGATGTAGCCCTCGTCAAACAGGTGCATGGCCTCTTCGCGAATCACTTCCCAGTTGTCCTTGAGCACGTCCAGCTCCGGAAACTTGCTGCGGTCCAGGTACGGCTTGGACGGCACGGCGGAAAAGATGTACATCAAGGCGTTATACGGGGCGAACAGCGCCGAATGGTTGACGAACTGACGCAACATCGGCAAACGGGCCTTGCCACGCAAATGCACATACAGCGTGCTGCCGATGAACAGCAGCAACACCGACAGTTTGGCGGCCAAAGAAAAGGTCATGCAGCAACTCCTGGAAATAGGCGTCTGGCCATTAGCCTCCCGTTATGGGGAAACCAGACGTAGCAGCCGGCCATGATAAACACTCCGGGCCTCGGGAAAAACCCGCGCACTCCAACAATCAGCATCTAGCGGTGCGCGATAACGGGCCAATTATGCATAAGGGCCGCGCTATCGCGCTGATTTGAATCAAGCCTGGTTTTCCTGATCGGTAAACAAATCGGCGAACAACATGCTCGACAGGTAACGTTCACCGGAGTCCGGCAGCACCACCACGATGGTCTTGCCCTGCATTTCCGGCTTCTCTGCCAGGCGCACCGCCACGGCCATTGCCGCGCCGCAGGAGATACCGCACAAAATTCCCTCCTCCTGCATCAAGCGCAACGCCATGGCCTTGGACTCTTCGTCGCTGACCAGTTCGACCCGGTCGACCATCGAGAGGTCGAGGTTTTTCGGCACAAACCCGGCGCCAATGCCCTGGATCTTGTGGGGGCTGGGCTTGATCTCTTCACCGGCCAGCGCCTGGGTAATCACCGGCGAGCTGATCGGTTCCACCGCGACCGACAAGATCGGCTTGCCCTGGGTGTTTTTGATATAGCGCGACACACCAGTGATGGTGCCGCCAGTGCCCACGCCCGCCACCAGCACGTCTACCGCGCCGTCGGTGTCATTCCAGATTTCCGGACCGGTGGTTTTCTCGTGGATCGCGGGGTTGGCCGGGTTTTCGAACTGGGCCGGCATAAAGTACTTGGCCGGGTCGCTGGCGAGGATTTCGCCGGCTTTTTCGATCGCGCCCTTCATGCCCTTGGCCGGCTCGGTCAACACCAGTTCGGCGCCGAGGGCCTTGAGCACCTTGCGTCGCTCAATGCTCATGGAGGCGGGCATGGTCAGCAACAGCTTGTAGCCACGGGCGGCAGCCACAAACGCCAGGCCGATCCCGGTATTGCCGGAAGTCGGCTCGACAATGGTCATGCCCGGTTTGAGTTTGCCGCTGCCTTCGGCGTCCCAGATCATGTTTGCGCCAATCCGGCACTTCACCGAATACCCCGGGTTACGCCCTTCGATCTTGGCCAGGATAGTCACGCCACGCGGGGCGATGCGATTGATCTGAACCAGGGGCGTGTTACCGATGGAGTGCGCGTTGTCTGCAAAAATGCGGCTCATAACGGGTCCTTAAGGCAATTTCAGGAAGGTCCCAAGGGTATGCCTCGTGTTGCGAAGCGTCCAGTCAAGCGAACGTCCAGCGGCTGTAGGAGTCAATCGCCTACACGGATGGAGAAAATTCCTATGAAACGTCGCTACAGTTGGCCGCTCTGGACCCTTGTCGGGGTCGTGGTACTGCTGGTCGTCCTGGATATCGCCCTGCCCTATCTGGTGCGCAATTACCTGAATGACAAACTCGCCGACATGGGCGATTACCGCGGCCAGGTCACCGATGTCGACCTGGCGCTGTGGCGCGGCGCCTATCGAATCAACGGGTTGCAGATCGTCAAGGTCGACGGCAAGGTGCCGGTACCGTTCGTGAAGGCGCCGGTGATCGACCTGTCGGTGAGTTGGCATTCGCTGTGGTACGACCATGCAGTGGTGGCGGAGGCACAGTTCATCAAGCCGGAGCTGAACTTCGTCGACGGCGGCACCAACAAGCAGGCATCCCAGACAGGTCAAGGCACCGACTGGCGGGCCCAACTGAGCAAGCTGTTGCCGATCACCCTGAACGAGGTGCGCATCGACGACGGGAAAATCGCCTTCCACAACTTCAGCTCGAAACCACCGGTCAATATGTACGCGACCCAGGTCAACGCCAGCTTCTACAACCTGACCAATGTGGTGGACGTCAAAGGCCAGCGCGACGCGCGCTTCGACGGCAAGGCGCTGTTTTTGGGCCAGGCGCCGCTGGAAGCCACCGCCACGTTCGACCCCTTGAGCAATTTCGAAAACTTCGAATTCCGTTTCCGGGCCCGGGATATCGAACTCAAGCGCATGAATGACTTCGCCTCGGCCTACGGCAAGTTCGATTTCAGTGCCGGCAACGGCGACCTGGTGGTGGAAGCCCAGGCTGAAAAAGGCCAATTGACCGGCTACATCAAGCCCTTGCTGCGGGATGTCGAGGTGTTCAACTGGCAGCAGGATGTCGAGAACAAGGACAAGGGCATCTTCCGTTCGATCTGGGAGGCGGTGGTCGGCGTCAGCGAAACGGTGCTGAAGAACCAGCGTAAAAACCAGTTCGCCACCCGCGTGGAGCTGAGTGGCAACGTTCACCAGCAAGATATCAGCGCGTTCCAGGCATTTTTGCAGATTTTGCGCAATGGTTTCGTCCAGGCCTTCAACGCCCGCTACGAACAGCCCAAGCCCAGCGCAGACTGAAACATTGGCCCCTGTAGGAGCGAGCTTGCTCGCGAAAAGCCCCAATGCGCCGCGTTTATTCAGAATGCACGCGTCATCGTTGACGTTTTTCGCGAGCAAGCTCGCTCCTACAATTCAGAGACTGAATAGCCCGTCTGCGTTCACAGTCGCCGGGGCTGCGCGGTATAGTCGGGGCAAGCTGATTACTCGCCCGCTTCGGTCTCGGACCGTTCGGCGTCACGTTCGAGGATTGATAGATGAAGTTCGAAGGCACCCAGGCCTACGTTGCCACCGATGACCTGAAACTGGCCGTCAACGCCGCCATCACGCTGGAGCGGCCACTGCTGGTCAAGGGCGAACCGGGCACCGGCAAGACCATGCTCGCCGAGCAACTGGCCGAGTCCTTTGGCGCCAGGCTGATCACCTGGCACATCAAGTCCACCACCAAGGCCCATCAGGGCCTGTACGAGTACGACGCGGTCAGCCGCCTGCGGGACTCGCAGCTGGGCGTGGACAAGGTCCACGACGTGCGCAACTACCTGAAAAAGGGCAAACTCTGGGAAGCCTTTGAGTCCGAGGAGCGGGTCATCCTGCTGATCGATGAAATCGACAAGGCCGACATCGAATTCCCCAACGACCTGCTGCAAGAACTCGACAAGATGGAGTTCTACGTCTACGAAATCGACGAGACCATCAAGGCCAAGAAGCGCCCGATCATCATCATTACGTCCAACAATGAGAAGGAGCTGCCGGACGCATTCCTGCGCCGCTGCTTCTTCCACTACATCGCCTTTCCGGACCGCACCACCCTGCAAAAGATCGTCGACGTGCACTACCCGGACATCAAGAAAGACCTGGTCAGCGAAGCCCTCGATGTGTTCTTCGACGTGCGCAAAGTCCCGGGCCTGAAGAAAAAACCGTCCACCTCCGAACTGGTCGACTGGCTCAAGCTGCTGATGGCCGACAACATCGGCGAAGCCGTACTGCGCGAGCGCGACCCTACCAAAGCCATCCCGCCCCTGGCCGGTGCCCTGGTGAAGAACGAGCAAGACGTGCAGTTGCTGGAGCGCCTGGCGTTCATGAGCCGTCGCGGTAACCGATAAGGGCGATTGCCATGCTGCTCAACCTGTTCAATGAAATGCGTGCAGCCAAGGTGCCGGTGTCGGTGCGTGAGCTGCTGGACCTGATCAACGCGCTGAAACAGCGGGTGACCTTCGCCGACATGGACGAGTTTTACTACTTGGCCCGGGCGATCCTGGTGAAGGACGAACGGCATTTCGACAAGTTCGACCGGGCCTTCGGCGCCTACTTCAACGGCCTGGAAAAACTCGACGATCACCTGCAGGCACTGATCCCCGAAGACTGGCTGCGCAAGGAATTCGAACGCTCGCTGACCGACGAAGAGCGCGCGCAGATCCAGTCCCTCGGCGGCCTCGACAAGCTCATCGAAGAATTCAAGAAACGCCTCGAAGAACAAAAGGAACGCCACGCCGGCGGTAATAAATGGATCGGCACTGGCGGTACCAGCCCGTTCGGCTCCGGCGGTTTCAACCCCGAAGGCATTCGCGTGGGTGATGCCGGCAAGCGCCAGGGCAAGGCGGTCAAGGTCTGGGACCAGCGCGAGTACAAGAACCTCGATGACTCGGTGGAACTGGGCACCCGCAACATCAAGATCGCCCTGCGCCGCCTGCGCAAGTTCGCGCGTCAGGGGGCGGCGGAAGAGCTGGACATCGACGGCACCATCGACCATACGGCGCGGGATGCCGGGTTGCTGAATATCCAGATGCGCCCGGAGCGGCGTAACACCATCAAGCTGCTGTTGCTGTTCGACATCGGCGGCTCGATGGATGCCCATGTGAAGACCTGCGAAGAGCTGTTCTCAGCGTGCAAGACCGAGTTCAAGCACTTGGAGTATTTCTACTTCCACAACTTCATTTATGAATCGGTGTGGAAGAACAACATGCGCCGGGGTTCGGAACGCACCTCGACCCAGGATTTGCTGCACAAGTACGGCGCCGACTACAAAGTGATCTTTATCGGTGATGCGGCCATGGCGCCGTATGAAATCACCCAGGCCGGCGGCAGCGTCGAGCATTGGAATGAAGAGCCAGGCTATGTGTGGATGCAGCGGTTCATGGAGAAGTACAAAAAGCTGATCTGGATTAATCCGTATCCGAAAGATACTTGGGGCTATACAGCGTCCACCGGGATTGTTCGGGACTTGATCGAGGACCAGATGTTTCCGTTGACGTTGCGTGGGCTTGAGGAAGGGATGCGCTTTTTGTCGAAGTAACCCGTTTCCCAGGCAACCACGAACAAATGTGGGAGCGGGCTTGCTCGCGAAAGCGCGGTGTCAGTCACCGGATATATTGGCTGATACACCGCCTTCACGAGCAAGCCCGCTCCCACACTTTGTCCTGCGGTGGCCTTTAGTTTCTGGCGAAGCGGCGTAAATACTCCACCTGCTGCCGATGCGCCGTCTCCTGCACCACCGGCGCCAACCTCACTTTCTCCCCCGGCAAACACTGGGCCAGCCGTGCCAGCGCCAATGGCGTCAACGCCCCCAGTCGCGGATAACCGCCAATGGTCTGCCGGTCATTGAGCAACACGATCGGCTGCCCATCCGGTGGCACCTGGATCGCGCCCAGCGGGATGCCTTCCGAAATCAGCGACGGCCCCTGATATTCCAGCGGCGTACCCAACAAGCGCATGCCCATGCGGTCGGCGCGGCTGTCGAGGGTCCATTCGCTGTTGAACACATCAAACAGACTCTGCCCGCCGAACTGGCCGATCTGCGCCCCGAGGATGACCTCCAGTGGCGCCTTCGAATCCAGTTTCGGCAATTGCCCGGCGGACAACTCCCGCATCGCGCCGCCCACACCTGAGTACGCCAGTTGCCCGCCCTCCGCCAGCGCGCGGCCAAAGCCATCCAGCCCACCCAGTTCTTCACGCGCCACCGTGGCGCAACTGCCCAGAACCTGCGGCGCATCAAACCCGCCCGGCGCGGCCAGGTAAGCCCGCGCGCCGCTGAACGGCTGGGTAAAACGCAATCGCTGGCCTTTTTGCAGAATAAAGGTGCGCCCCGGGCTGATCGCTCTTTCATCGACATAAGCGCCCAAATCCGCCCCGGCCAATGCCAGCAGACAGTAATCCTCGGCCTGCACGGTGAAACCACCCAAAGTGATTTCCACCACAGGCGCATCCAGAGAGTTGCCCAGCATCCAATTGGCCCACGACATCGACACCCAATCCAGTGCGCCGCCCTGGGTCACACCCAAATGCCTCACACCAAAACGTCCGGCGTCCTGCAACAGGCACAGCGGGGTGCTGGCCTCGATCAACAAGCGGCTCATGCCTGGGCCTCCAACGGTGTGTCATCGCCACCCAGGTTGATGAATTCGCTATGGCTGACCGCTTCGTAACGCACGGTGTCCCCCGGCTGCATCAGGCTGTAGCCCTCGCGCTCTCGATCAAACAGCTTGGCCGGTGTGCGGCCGATCAGGTTCCAGCCGCCCGGCGATACCACCGGATAGGCCGCCGTTTGCCGCTCGGCGATCCCCACGCTGCCCGCCGCCACCCGCTTGCGCGGCGTATTGAGCCGAGGTGCTGCGAGCAGTTCGTCCACCAGGCCCATAAAGGCAAACCCCGGGGCAAAGCCCAAGGCGAAGACCTGGTACTCGTGCTGGCTGTGGCGGCGGATCACCTCCTCCACCGCCAGCCCACTGCGCTGGGCGAGTAACGGCAGCTCGGGGCCGACACTCAAGTCATACCAGACCGGCAACACATGGCATTGCCCGCTCCCCTTGGGCTCTGGTTGCAGTGCTTTAAGCGCCTGATCGATCAGCTCCCGCGCCTGGGCCGGGCTCAGCGCCATCAGGTCGTAATGCACCATCAGGGTCGTGTAGGACGGCACCAGGTCCACCAGCGCCGCGCCAAAACCTTCCCGCAAACGGCGGGTGGCGGCGAGCATCCAGGGCATGTTGTCTTCGGCGATCACATCAAACAGGCGCACCATCAGGCTGTCGATGGCTACGACTTCAATCCGTGGTTTCATGCTGGGGTCAACGCCTCGCGGATGCGCTGCACGGCGGCCACCGAGCTGGCGTTATCGCCGTGTACACACAAGGTATTGGCCTGCAGGTGCAACGGGCTGCCGTCGCTGGCGACCAGGTGCTCACCGCGAGCAATGATCAAGGCTTGCTGGATGATCTTTTCCGGATCGTGATGCACCGCCCCCGGCAACTGGCGGGAGACCAGATGCCCGGCACTGTCATAGGCACGGTCGGCGAAGGCTTCGAACCACAGGGTCACGCCATATTCGTCACCCAGGGCCTGGGCGGCGCTGTTGTCGCGGGTGGCCATCAGCATCAAGGGCAGGCTGGCGTCGTAGGCCGCCACGGCCTGGATCACCGCGCGCAATTGCGCCGGCTTGGCCATCATGTCGTTGTACATCGCACCATGGGGTTTGACGTAGCTGACCCGCCCACCCTGAGCCCGGCAAATGCCGTCGAGGGCGCCAATCTGATAATGCAACAGGTCCTGGATTTCCTGTGGGGTGTAGGCCATGGAACGGCGGCCGAAACCCACCAGGTCCTGGTACGCCGGGTGCGCACCCACCTGCACGCCATGCTCGAAGGCCAGGCTGACGGTCTTGCGCATGATGCTCGGGTCGCCCGCATGAAAACCGCAGGCAACGTTGGCGCAGTCAATGAACGGCATGACCTCGGCGTCCAGACCCAAGGTCCAGTTGCCAAAGCTTTCGCCGATGTCGCAGTTCAATAGCAGGCGGCTCACGGTAGGGCTCCTGTAGGCTTTATTTTTTTGTAGTGTGGGATCTTTTACCAAGATCTCGCAACGATGTTGTCCCGAGCCCCAACGACGCTTATCGTGAGACAGCTCGATTTTTGGCGGTTGCGGCACGCTGCGTCCAACTAATAAAAAACAATCCATGCATAAGAAAAGTTGATCCCATGAATTTGAAGTTCCTCGAAACCTTCGTCTGGGTGGCCAAGCTCAAGAGCTTTCGCCTCACGGCAGAGAAGCTGTTCACTACCCAGGCCTCGATCTCCAGCCGCATCGCCGTGTTGGAAAGCGAATTGGGGGTGAAGCTGTTCCTGCGCGATTCCCGAGGTGTGAGCCTGACGCCGGAAGGCTTGAAGGTGCTCGATTATGCCGAGCAGATGATGGCGACCATGCAAGGGCTCAAGCAGTCCCTGGAAACCACCAGCAGCAAGGTCGGGCGCATCCGCATCGGGGTGATGGACACGGTGATCCACACCTGGCTGAGCGCGCTGGTGGCAGAACTGACGGACAACTTTCCGCGGGTAGAAATCGAGTTGGTCGCCGATACCGCGCTGAACCTCTGCGATCAGTTGCAAAAAGGCTTTCTCGACCTGATCCTGCAAACCGACCTGCTGCGCCAGGAAACCTTGCGCAGCCTGGAACTGGCCAGCCACCCAATGGGCTGGATCGTCGCCAGCCACTCGATCTACAACCGTGACTACGCGTCCCTCGCCGAACTGGCCCAGGAGCGCATCATCACCTACTCGAAAAACTCCTGTCCGCACCAGGATGTGCTCAGCCTGATGCAGGCTAACGGCGTATCCGCCCCACGGATGAACTGTGTGAACTCGGTATCAGCGATCACCCGCCTGCTGCGGGACGGGTTCGGGATTGGTGCGTTCCCGCCCGTATTGGTCAGCGAAGAGCTGGCACGAGGAGAATTGACCATGCTACCCATGGAACAACGACCGCCGAACCTGCAAGTGGTGGTGTCGTGGCGAGTGGGCGTGGAATTGGTGGAGGAGATTGTGGCGCTGTGCCAGAGCGTGGTGGGGCGGTATGCGCAGAAGGTCGGCGAGGGTTTGATGGTGCTGAGCAAACCCATGCCACTGAAGGAACCGATTTAAAACTGTGGGAGCGGGCTTGCTCGCGAATGCGGTGTACCAGCCAACCTATATGTCACTGACGCACCGCATTCGCGAGCAAGCCCGCTCCCACAATTTGACCGCGTCAGCCTTTAAAGCCCCTTGAGGTCCCGCTCTTCAATCGGCCGGCTCTGGCGTAGGCGCTTGCCGCCCAACACCACCCAGTCGATCAGGCGGAACAGGCATTCCAGGCCAAACGACAACAGCATCGCGCCGCCCAGGCCCCAGCCCATGGCTTCCGGGGTCAGCAACAGCATGTAGCTGTAGCCGTTCCAGGTTTCCTGGCGAATCGCCGGGTCGGCGGCCACGGCCACTTGCAGCGCGCGGATGTACCACGGGCCCTGCATCGCCTGGAACTGTTTATCCAGCGCCACCTGGCGGTCGAGCAACGTGCCCAGGCTGTTGGCATCGCTGCGAAAAACCGGGTCGTCACTGGCACGGTAGTGGGCCACCAGCGCCTGCAAGTCACCGTTGAAGAACTGCTGCGCCGTGGCATCAAAGCCACGCAGGCCGGTCTGGGCCTCGATCAGGTGGGCTTCGACGCGCTTGGCGTAGTCACTGATAAACCCCGGTACCTGCACACCGACCAACAGACCCACGGCAAACAACACCAGTCGCAAATAGCTGAGCAACATATTCGACGTCCTTATTCCGTTTTGCCTTGGCTGACACATTCGCCGCGTCGCCACAGGCTCCACTGGCCCGGTTCGTAGCGGGTCCAGGTCTCGTTTTCGGTCAGGGGTTCGGTGGCAATCACCGTCACCACATCATTAGGCGTGGTTTCGGCCTGAAAATCGACGATCACGTCGACATCTTTCAACCGCGCGGGGCCAAACGGCGCACGCCGGGTGATCTGTGCCAGTTTGGTCGAGCAATAGCAGAACAGCCAGTCACCGTCGCTGAGCAGGCAATTGAACACGCCCTTGCTGCGGTATTCGCTGCAGGCGGCGATCAGGTCCGGCAGCACCTGTTCGATGTCCACCGGCTCCGGAAACGCTTCGCGGACACGGTTGAGCAAATCGCAGAACGCCGCTTCGCTGTCGGTATCGCCCACCGGGCGGTAGAACGTGGCGCGGGGGTTGAAGTCCGCCAGTTGGCCGTTATGCGCGAAGCACCAGTTGCGGCCCCACAGTTCACGCACGAACGGGTGGGTATTGGACAGGCACACCTTGCCGACATTGGCCTGGCGGATATGGCCAATCACCACTTCACTCTTGATGGGATAACGCTGCACCAGCAGCGCGACTTCCGATTCGCTGCTGGCCGCCGGGTCCTGGAACAACCGCAGGCCGCGGCCTTCGTAGAAGGCGATGCCCCAACCGTCGCGGTGGGGGCCGGTGCGTCCGCCGCGCTGCATCAGCCCGGTAAAGCTGAAGACGATATCGGTCGGTACGTTGGCACTCATGCCCAATAATTCACACATGCCAGGCTTCTCGATACAGGGCGTACAACGTTAAAGGCGCGGTTCGACCCGCATACCGCTGACAGGGGCCGGGCGACCGTATCGCTCATCGGCGAAGGGTTCGTCGTCATCCGGCTCGGCGGCAGCGGCTGCCGCAGCGGCGGCCTTCTGCTCCCGGCGGGCCCTGGAGGCACGCTCGATGGGCCAGCGGATCAGCACAAACACCAGGTACACGCCAAACGCGATCATGGAGTACATGAACAAATCGGAAATCGCCCGCCAGGCGTTGTTGCCGACCTTGAGCACCAGGTCCAGGGCGGTGATGGCCACGGCCGGGGCGAACTGGGTCTTCACCGGGTCGACAATGGTCGGGCTGAACAGCAGCACCGCCATCAGCAACCGCAGCGGCTCGCGCAGCCAGCGCCACATCCAGCGGGTCATGGCAAACCACACCAGCAGGCAACCCAGGGCTGCGAAGGCGTAGAGGCCCCAAGCGATCAGATAGTCGTTCTCGGTCATGGTGTCCATGGCAAGGTAGGCAAACAGGCGGCTATGATAACGGCTTTTCAGTGCCGAGGCTGCAATGCCGTCGGCCAACCGCCAGACAGAGAGTGATCCATGCCCCCATCGACCCACATCACTGCCGCCCCGATCGCCCGCAAGGCCCCAGGCACCGACCCGTACGCCTGGCTGCAAGCGCGTGACAGCGCCGAGGTGCTCGATTACCTCAAGGCGGAAAATGCCTGGCAAGACGCTCAACTGTCCGACCAACAGGCGCTGCGCGAGACCCTGTTCGAAGAGATCAAGGGCCGCATCCTCGAAACCGACCTGTCCCTGCCCTCGCCTTGGGGCCCGTACCTGTATTACACCCGCACCACCGCCGGCGACGAGTACGCCCGCCACTACCGCTGCCCGCGCCCGGCGGATGACAGCCAACAGGTCGACGAAAGCGCGGAAGAGCTGCTGCTGGACCCGAACGTGCTGGCCAATGGCGGCTTTTTCTCCCTCGGCGCCTTCAGCATCAGCCCGGACCACCAGCGCCTGGCCTACAGCCTGGACACCAACGGCGAAGAGATTTACACCCTCTACGTGAAGGAATTGGCCACCGGCAAGGTCAGCGAACTGGAGTTCGAAGATTGCGACGGCAGCATGACCTGGGCCAATGACAGCCTGACCCTGTTCTTCACTGAACTGGACGACACCCACCGCCCGCACAAGCTGTATCGCTATCGCCTGGACGGCACCGCCGCCGAAGAAGTGTTCCACGAGCCCGACGGCCGTTTCTTCCTGCACTGCTACCGCTCAAGTTCCGAGCGCCAGTTGCTGCTGGCCCTGGGCAGCAAGACCACCAGCGAAATCTGGGCCCTGGACGCCGAGCAGCCGCAGCAGGCGTTTACCTGCCTGGCACCACGGGTCGAAGGCCATGAATATGACGTCGACCACGGCAAGCTGGACGACCAGTGGACCTGGTTTATCCGCAGCAACCGCGACGGCATCAACTTCGCCCTGTTCCAGGCCGCCGACACCGGCAGCGTGCCGACCCAGGACGACTGGCAGAACCTGATCCCCCACGACGACGCCGTGATGCTGGATGGCGTGAGCCTCAACGCCCGGGCCATGACCCTGAGTTTGCGGATCGGTGGTTTGCCGATCATCGAAGTGCGCCCACAAGGCCAGGCCGCTTATCGGGTGGAATTACCGGATGCGGCCTACAGCCTCTATGTGCAAAACAGTCTGGAATTTGTCAGCGACAAGATCCGCCTGCGTTATGAAGCCTTGAACCGCCCGGCCCAGGTCCGTCAGCTGGAACTGGCCAGCGGCGCACAACAAGTGCTCAAGGAAACCCCGGTGCTGGGGGTGTTCAACGCCGACGACTACGTCAGCCAACGATTGTGGGCGACGTCGGCCGATGGCATTCAGGTGCCGATTAGCCTTGTAGTCCGACGCGACCAGTTGGGTAAGCCAACGCCGCTCTACCTGTACGGCTATGGTGCCTATGGCCAGAGCCTCGACCCGTGGTTCTCCCACGCCCGCCTGAGCCTGCTGGACCGTGGCGTGGCCTTCGCCATTGCCCATGTGCGCGGCGGCGGCGAACTGGGCGAAGCCTGGTACCGCGCCGGCAAGCAGGAGCACAAGCAAAACACCTTCAGCGACTTTATCGCCTGCGCCGAACACCTGATCGCCCAGGGCCTGACTACCTCCAAGCAACTGGCCATCAGCGGCGGGAGCGCCGGCGGCCTGTTGATTGGCGCGGTGCTCAATCAACGCCCGGAGCTGTTCCAGGCGGCGATTGCCGAAGTGCCGTTCGTCGACGTGCTCAACACCATGCTCGACCCTGAATTGCCGCTGACCATCACCGAGTACGACGAATGGGGTAACCCTGAAGAGCCCGAGGTGTATGAGCGGATCAAGGCCTACGCGCCGTACGAAAACGTCAGCGCCCAGGCTTACCCTGCGACGCTGGTGATCGCCGGCTACAACGACAGCCGCGTGCAATATTGGGAAGCGGCCAAGTGGGTGGCCAAGCTGCGCGATACCAAGACCGACGATAACCTGCTGCTGCTCAAGACCGAACTGGGCGCAGGCCATGGCGGCATGAGTGGGCGTTACCAGGGATTACGTGACGTAGCACTCGAATATGCATTTGTTTTCAAGGCGCTGGGGCTGATTTAAGGAACTCCGCCTGGCGGACGGGTCTGAACACCTGACCGCCGGGCGCGCGCCCTGCACGATTTATGGACGAAGACTGTAAGCCTCATGCCAGAACCGACCTTACTCAATAACGAAATCCGCGACATGCTGATGGATTGCGGCCTGTTCGACCCGTTGCTGCCGGAAGACTTCCACGTAGCGGCGGGCTATTTCAATATCAGCACCATCGCCCGCGATGAAGTGATATTCCTCGAGGGCGACGCCGGTACCTTCATGTGCATCATCCACTCAGGCCAGGTGGCGGTGCAGAAGACCAACCATGAAGGTCAGCGGCTGACCATCGCCACCTTGCGCAGTGGACGGGCCTTCGGCGAGATGGCCGTGCTGGATGGCGAGCGCCGGTCCGCCAGCTGTGTGGCAGCCAGCGATTGCGTGCTGTTGAACCTGGGCAAGGATTCCCTGGAAAAAATGCTCAACGATGCACCGAAAATCGCGGCCAAGATCATTCGTGCGATTGCTATCGCCCTGTCCAGGCGCCTGCGCATGGCGGACGGGCAATTGCTGTCCCAGCAGTTTTAACCGCCTGGGGTCTTGGGCTTGATGTCGCTCTGCTGCAAGCCCGGGATTGTCTGGTCCTTCGGCGGCGTGGGCAGCACGATAGGCGCCAACAACGGTTCACCACCGCCGGCCGCCTTTGGCGTCGCCGGTGGCGTGACTTGCGGGTACGGTGTGGGCGTTGCAGTACCCGGCGAACCCGCCGTGGGCGCGGGGGTAATCGGTACGGTTTGCGACTCCTGAGCCTGGGCCACACCGCCAAGGGCGAGCGCGCTCCACACAATGACCGTTAGAATGCTGCACTTCATCGATGGCTCCATGGCCTGACCGTAAAGTCGTAAGGCTACTCCCAACCGCGCAAGAATGCCCTTCCCAATGAGATTTCCATGAAACGTTTTGTTCTGCTGGACACCACTCCAATCCCCGACAACGGCGGTGCCTTGTGCCTGTTCGAATACGGTGAGGATTTTGTCATCAAGATTCAGGGCGGTGACGGTGGCCAGTTGATGAACACGCGTATGCACGGTTCCGAGGATGCGCTGGCGGAGATTCCGTGCCGTAAAGTCGCCGGTCGGCCCGGCTCCAGGGTGTTGATTGGCGGCCTGGGCATGGGCTTTACCCTGGCTGCGGCGCTCAAGCACCTGGGTAAAACCGCCGAAGTGGTGGTCGCCGAACTGGTGCCCGGCGTAGTGGAATGGAATCGCGGGCCGCTGGGGGAAAAGTCCGGCCGCCCGCTGCTGGACCCGCGCACCGTGATCCGCCTGGAAGACGTGGCCAAGGTGCTGCAGGCCGAGCCCCAGGGCTTTGATGCGATCATGCTGGACGTCGACAACGGCCCCGAAGGCCTGACGCAAAAAGCCAACAGTTGGCTGTATTCCGCCGGCGGCCTCAGCGCCTGCGCCAAGGCCCTGCGGCCCAAGGGCGTGCTGGCCGTGTGGTCGGCCAGCGCCGACAAACAGTTCAGCGACAAACTGCGCAAGGCCGGCTTCAAGGCCGAGGAAGTGCAGGTGTTTGCCCATGGCAACAAGGGCACGCGGCATACCATCTGGATTGCTGAAAAGCTCAAGGGCTAAGCATTAACTGCGTGGGTTGCCGTCAGATCGACCGGCGCAGTCGATTCAAATGCCTCAAGCCTTCCAGCACCAACACCACCACCGCCAGCCAGATCGGCAGGTAGGTCATCCACTGGCCCGGCTTGAGGGCGTCTCCCAGCATCAGCGACACGGCCACCAGCAGCACCGGCTCCGCGTAACTGAGCAAACCGAACAGGCTGAACGGCAACAGCCGGCTGGCCATGATGTAGGAATAACCCGCCGCTGCGCTGACCAACCCCATCAGTGGCACCAGCCAATAGAGCGCCGGGCGCTGCGCCAGGGTCTCGCCGATGGGTTCACCACCCACGACGAACCACAGTGCGACCGGGATCATCAGCATCATATCCAGCCACAGCCCGCCCAGGTTGTCGGTCCCGCAGCGCCGACGCAGCACGAAATACATTGGATAACCCACGCACACCACCAGCGTGGTCCAGGAGAACCCGCCCGTGCGGTACAACTCATTGGCCACGCCCACCGCCGCCAGCGCTGCGGCAATCTTTTGCAGATGTGAAAGGCGTTCGCCGTAAACGATGCGGCCAGTGATGACCATGGTCAGCGGTAACAGGAAATAGCCCAGCGACACATCCAGGCCGTGGCCGTTGAGGGGCGCCCACATGAATATCCACAACTGCACCCCCACCAGCGCACTGGTGACCACGACACAGGGCAGTAGGGCGGGTTTCTCCCGCAGCCGTTTATAGATCAGCGGCACCCACTTCCAGTCCCCGGAGAGGACCAGCAGCAGCGTCATGAAGGGCAACGAAATGAGCATTCGCCAGCCAAATATCTGCTGACCATTCAAGGGCTCAAGAAGGGAGGTAAAGAAATACAGCACGCCAAACAGGAAGGAAGCGGAAACCGCCAGAACAACGCCTTTAGACACAACAGCCTCTACAAAAAATTGCATGTTTTAAATTGAAGCCGGTCGTTATATTCACGCAGTGCGAATAGGAGCGAGATGAACATCAGAACTTATTAACAGACACCACAAATTTATAACTCACGAAGACATAAGCCCTAAGTTATAAACTTACAAGAACAGGTTAATTCGTCGGTTTTTTTATTATTTTCAAGACGATCATCAGACTCTTCAACCAACCCGGTTTCGGTCATTGGAAGCAGCACGCTCTGGACGAGCGACTCTGATTTGAAACGCCACAACGTCAGCCACAGGGGTTGAAATCGTGAAGGGAAATCCCGATTTACGGGAAACTAACAGTTGCCAGGAAAGACCTGAGCCATTGAACACCTGACAGTGGGCCAGGAGACGCCACACTAAAGAAGCTGACAAAGTTAGTCCACTACTTTCTTGCCCGCTCTAACTATTTTTAGATTTCATCTAATTAACTGTATTTATATCGATATCAGGTCGACCATTACTGTATATTTAGCCGCTATACGCTTTGCAGAAGCGACACAAGGCCGCCCCCGCCAGCCGCCAACTATTTGCTTCTACTGTCGATAACGTAGGGCACTTTCTTTTCGAAGGTACTCTTCAGTTCTTTGCGATTCAGCGTGGTGAAACCGCCGAGTTGCCGAGCGTTGAAGCCGCTGTCTCCCACTGGCGCATCCGGCGCCAGGCTGACCATGCGCTGGGCGACCGCTTCGATCGCATCCTGATAGCCGCCCTGCTTGTTCAGGTTGAAGGCGCGCAGGTCAATCAGCGGCCGCAGCCAGTTGCCCCAATAAAACTCTAGAAATTCTGGCACGACCGCGCCCGAATTCGGTTTGCCATAGGACGCCTTGCGGGCGAAGTACACCAGGCTGCGGAAGGAATCGTCACTCAGGTTCTTGAAGCCCAAGTGCGCGGGAAGTTGCGCAGGCGTTATGGCTTGGCCGTTGCGGTCCTTGAGCCAGACCTTGTGGCCTTGTTCCATACGTTTCCAGAAGGTGGCCATGTCCGGGCTATTGCTGAAATCGTCCGTCACCCTTACCCACATCTTCAACTGCGGCCCGGCGCCCGGCTGTTCCCACAAAGTGCTGAAACTGTGGTGACCGTCAGTCAGGTACAACTGGCCTGCAGGACCGACCGCCACGGTTTTCATGTCCGCCGGATGAGCGCCCACCGGCTCCTTGCAGGTGAAGCTGTCGGGATTCTGCAGGTTCGCATCCTTGGGAACCTTTTTGGTGCCGCCCTGGCCATTGGTTTCGCAATATTCGTCGAACACCAACTTGGGTGATTCGGCAAACGCCCCCAGTTTGTAATGGATCTGATCAAAGCCGATGACCGCCTGGGTCGGATGAAGTTGTTCCAGTGCCACCTCAATCACCTGGCCCGGCTTGGGCGTGGAGAACGCCTGGGCTTGAAAGGTGCTCGCGCACAACAGCAAGGCTAATAACAAACGCATGAATTTCAATCCTTAATCAATGGAGGCAATCCTTCAAAACACGTACTGCACGCGCAAGGCCATGGCATCACCGTCCTGATCGCCGACGGCGTTCCCGAAGCCGTCGGACGAAGCCTTGACGTAGTTGGCCGAGATTCTCACTGCGTCGTTGGCGTACCAGTTCACACCTAAGGTGTGCACCTTGGCGGCGTTATCCAACAAATCGTGTTCCCGGACATTGAGGTGGTCATAACGATAGAAGACTTCCCAGGCACCGAGGTGTTTATCCTGCGCTTTGATCCGGTCGAATTTACCACCGTCGAGCTTATAGCCCCTCGCCTCGCCGGTCAGGGTATACGCCAACTGGCCGTAGTAGCCGGTGGCATCACGGTCATGGTTGCTGACGCCAGACTTGGCTACCAACTGTCGCCGCAGATACTCGCCTTGCAGGGAAAATGGTCCGGCGGCGTAGGCAAATTCCAAGCTGGCGGCCGAATCGCCGTCAAAGGCACCCAGGGTCTTGGGTGCCAGTTCCGGACGGTTGCCGTTGTGTGTGGTCTGCGACACGCCCCGAACACCCAGGCGGGTGCGAATTCTTCCGTCGAAACTCTCGGCGTCGCTGTAGGCGTAGCTCAGCCCGAAGTGCAGGACATGCCCCGGCCGCGCCAGAGGCGCAAACACCAAGCGCAGGTTGTAGTTATTGGCGCCCTTGCCATCGGCGTCTTTGTTAGAAGACGGGCGCAGGACACTCGCCGAGCCGTAGAACATTCCCGTCACCCCCGACACCTGTGCCCCCGAGCCTTCGTCGCGGTCACTGACCCAAGGCGCAAGGTCGTTGAGCACACTGCGCTCGATCGCGGTGGTCCACTTGGAACTGGTAGCGCCCTCAAGGCTGAAGTCCGGGTCGAAACGGCCGACCTTGAACCTCACCGGATCCAGCCCCAGATAGCGGATGGTGGCCTCCTTGATCGGCGTATCTGTACTACTCAACTCCAGGGCAAAATTGTAGCCCCAGACGCCATAGGCCTTGCCGGACATTTCCAGGCGACTGCGGCGAAAATAGGCAGCGTCGGCGCGGCTACCGTTTTCGGTGTATAGCCCGTCGAAGGTATCGAAGTCCGCCTGCAAGCGGCCGCCAATCTGGAAAGTGAACTGATCATCCGTGGTTGCCACCTCAAGGCCGCCCTTGGTCTTGATGACAAGATCGGCGCCGTCTGTAGTGACGGTCCCGGCGAGCACCTGGACGGCACCAAGCAGCGCAGTGGCGCCCAGCGTGAGACGTGCGGAAAATATCGACATTTCAACCTCCCCTTGGTCAGGCTCCGACTGCATGGTCGGACCCGTTAGTTGTGAGGGGCGGCAGCTTGGCGACGAACAATTTCAGGGAAGTTGCAACCCTACGCACATTTAATGACAGGGCAGTCGACGTTGATTTGGCCGCGTGTTTTCGGGACCGGCTCAAACATTCAATTACAAATAATCAGGTCCTACAGCCGGTCCTACAACCGAAAAAGCCAAGGGCTAATTACCGCGCAAGCAGCTAGAATCAACGCTATCCGTGATCCACTAAAAGACAGGAGCCATGATGAGCTCGACCAACCCGCCCTCCCACACCGCCAAGCTGGACCGCATCCTCGCCGATGCCCAGCGTGACCGGGAAATGGGCTACCGCGACAAAGCCCTGAAGATGTACCCCCACGTGTGCGGCCGCTGCGCCCGCGAATTCGCCGGCAAGCGCCTGAGCGAACTGACCGTGCACCACCGCAACCACAACCATGACGACAACCCCCAGGACGGCTCCAACTGGGAGTTGCTTTGCCTGTATTGCCACGACAACGAACACTCGCGTTATACCGACCAGCAGTATTTCGGCGAAGGCTCCACCAGCAGCCCGACGATTGCCAAGGCGACCCACAACCCGTTTGCGGCGCTGGCCGGGCTGATGAAGAAAGACGACTGAGTATCTTCGCTGAATGTGAAGGACCCATCGCGGGCAAGCCCGGCTCCCACAGGGGAATGCATTCCAAATGTGGGAGCCGGGCTTGCCCGCGATAGCGATCGCCCAAGCAATACATTAGCCCGAGGCCGTATAATCGCGGCTTTTCTCGAAGGCACCCTTTCCCGTGGGCAATAAACGCTACAGTTGCATCGGTCTGTACAACCCCAAATCCCCCGAAAACGTCGGTTCGGTGATGCGCGCCGCCGGCTGCTACGGCGTGGCCTCGGTGTTCTACACCGGCAAGCGCTATGAGCGGGCTCGGGACTTTATTACCGACACCAAGAAGGTCCACCACGACATTCCGCTGATCGGTATCGACGACCTGAAAAAGATCCTGCCCCTGGGCTGCATCCCCGTCGCCGTCGAGCTGGTGGAAGGCGCACGCCCTCTCCCCGAGTACACCCACCCGGACCGCGCGCTGTATATCTTCGGGCCGGAAGACGGCTCCCTGGATAAAGAGATTCGCGACTGGTGTGAAGACGTGATCTACATCCCGACCACCGGCTGCATGAACCTCGCCGCCACCGTCAACGTGGTGCTCTACGACCGCTTGGCCAAGGGCAACAACACCCGTTCGGGTCCCAAGTACTGATTTTTTGGGAACGTCCGAGGCCTGTGTGCAGTCAGTTGCATATCAATAAGCCCTTGTTGGAGACAGATCATGAGCGACAGCAAAACCCTGCGACCCGTTATCCGGTCCACGCCGTTCGAGAGCCAGCCCACGCAAAACGTCCAGGGCTGGGAACGCATCGGCTCCCTGGCTGGCGGTGTAGTGATGATGGGCAAAGGCCTGCGCCGTGGCGGCTTTTTCGGTTTGATCCAAGTAGCGATTGGCGGCGTGGCGCTGGCGCGCGGGATCAGCGGGCACAGCTCGGCGAAAGAGTTGCTGGAGCGCAGCCGCCAGGAGATGAACACCGTGCGGACCAAGATCGAACGCGCCGGTGAGGAATTGAAAAACCTCAAGACCAAGGCAGAAGTGGCGGCCGAAAAAGCGACCAAAACCACGGGTTAACCTCGATCAAATGTGGGAGCGGGCTTGCCCGCTCCCACATTGGTTTCAGTGCAGCAGCTTGGTGTCCAGCACTACCGAAGATTCGCCAATAATGCTCTCCCCCAACTGCACAAACTCCTTTGTGCTGATGCTGTTCAAGCGCATCAGCGCCTGAGTCAGATCATCCAGCGAGCGCTTGTTGTGGGTTTTCACACGAATCTCGCGGTCCAGCTCCTGCAACAGCACCACCGCCCGTGACACCGTCGCGCCGTTGGCGTGCTCGACCCGCAGGGTGGTCACATCCTTGCCTTCCTTGGCCAGCCGGGCCTGTATCGCGGCGTAACGATCGTCACTGATGCCGCCAGCACGGCGCATCAGTTCAATGGCGTAATACTGCGCCAAACCCTCGCTAATCCAATCGCTGCCTTGATGGTCGTTGAAGCGACCGATGGCCTGCACCACTTCGCGGATCAACGGGCTGCTGCCGTTTTCACTGACCAGCGGTGTACGGCTGCTGAGGTAGATCGAGTCCCGCGCCGAGTAAGCACCGCGCCGCATTGGGTCACCGGCGCCTACTACCAGCAGTTTTGCCGGGTGCCGCGGGAACGCCGCTTGTACTTGGGGCCAGACAAACGTCAGCAAGGTCAGCACATCCATGCGGTGCATACCCTGGCCTTTAGGTGAAGCCACGGTGATCTCGGTTTCCCCCAGGCGCATCCGGCGGCTGCCCAGGTTGCCGGCGAGCATCCAGCCGGTAGGCCGGTCAAACAGGCGGGAAACGTTATCGATGCGAAATTTATTCTTGCCGATACGCGGCCAGGACGTCTCGACGCTTTTCCAGCCGGCGGGCAGTTCAAACACCAGGCGCGACACCAGCTCAATGCCGTCCTGTTGATCCAGGCGTGCGGCGGGCACCAGGTCTTCGCCGCGAAACAGCGCCCAGCTCGGGCTCATGCGTGCTTCGTAAACGCCTTTCTTGCGCGCGTGGGTCAGGCGTACACGGTAGGTCAGGCTGGCCTTGTCGGCGCCGGGTTGCCACAGGCCACGGCTGTCACCCGGCGTATTGCCGGGCAACACCTGCCATTGACCATCGGCCTTGAAGTCGCTGTAGTCGCCGTCGCGACCCAGGTCGAAGTTGAGGCTGCGCACCGCCGAGCCCTGGGACAGGCTCAAGCGCACCTCTGCCTGATCACTTTGGGGCAGCAGCTTGACGTGATAGTCCAGGTCGACTTTCTTCGCAGCCCACGCCGACGTACTCAATGCGAGCAACAGCAGGCTTGCCGCCAGCTTGGCTCCAACCGTCATACACACTCCTTCTCAGCCCGCACGGAAAATCAGGTAATCCTCCCAGTCATCCTCGGGCACGCTGCCTTCGCTGAGCATGCGCCCGGACTGGGATATGCGTTGCTGGTGCACGACGTCGCGATCACCGCAAACCAAGTGGTGCCAAAGCGGCAGCTCCTTGCGCTCGCTGACCAGCCGGTAACCACAGGTAGGCGGCAGCCATTTGAACTGGTCGGCCTGGCCCGGGGTGAGCTGGATGCAATCGGGCACCGAGTCCCGGCGGTTGGGGTAATCGGTGCACTGGCAGGTTTTCAGGTCCAGGAGTTTGCAGGCGATGCGCGTGTAATAGACGCTGTTGTCGTCTTCATCCTCGAGCTTTTGCAGACAGCACAGGCCGCAGCCGTCGCACAACGACTCCCACTCATCCTGGTCGAGTTGTTCGAGGGTTTTGCGGATCCAGAAAGGTTCGACTTTAGCGGCCATGGCTCTACATCAGTATCGGTATGTTAAAAGGCCGCCAGTCTAGTGCCCATGGGCCCCGGGGCCAAGCGCTTACGACTGCCGGTAGAACAAGACTTGTCAGCCACCCGGCGGCGAAGTAGTTTTGAACCCCGGTTTTTCATCAGGATCAGCCCAATGAGCAGCAACCCACGCGTCGCCGACTACCCGATCCACCCACAATTTACCGACCGCTGGTCACCGCGCGCCTTTACCGGCGAGAGCATCCCGGTGGACACCCTGCTGAGCTTCTTCGAAGCCGCGCGCTGGTCGCCATCGGCTTACAACTCGCAGCCGTGGCGCTTTCTCTACGCGCGCCGCGACACGCCGAACTGGGAACGTTTCCTGGGCCTGCTGAACGAATTCAACCGTGGCTGGGCGCAGCATGCCTCGGCACTGGTAATCGTAGCGTCGAAAACCGACTTCCTGGTACCGGGCGCCACCGAAGAAACCCCGGCCCTGTGGCACACCTTTGATACCGGTTCGGCCTGGGGCCACCTGGCGCTGCAAGCGAGCCTCAGCGGCTGGCACACCCACGGCATGGCCGGTTTCGACCAAGAGCTGACCCGCAAGGAACTGAAGATACCAGAAGGTTACGCCCTGCACGCGGCCGTGGCGATTGGCAAACTGGGTGACAAATCAACCCTGGCCGAGTACCTGCAAGCCCGGGAAACCCCGAGCCCGCGCAAGCCATTGAGTGAGCTGGTGTCGGAAGGCGATTTCAATCACAACGATTGAATACGACCTGAAAATGGGTTGAGGCTTTAAAAAACCCTGCTGTTATAAACAGCGGGGTTGGTTAACCCAAGTGTAATTTCGACGTCAAGACGGCTTTACGATCAGCGTTTCATAGGCTTTACGCAGTTCTTCTTTACTGCGCTTATACATATTAAAGAGTATTGCCCCAAGGTCCTCACGCTCCAGTGCATTCAAATCCACTGGATAAATTTTATTATCCTTTGCGGAGTACATAAAATTCTTCAGTTGCAGGTCATTATGATAAATATTTTTTTGTTCCATTTCCCGGAATACATCATCAAGTAACGAACTAGCCTCTGGCGGCAAACTTCCCTTGGAAAATTTGCTCAGATCAGCCCCGTCTATTTTCCCCATCTTTAAATAGCGGCGACCATTTTCATACATTGTTGCTGCGAATCCCTCACCATAATAGTTATTCAAGCATAGGGTTTCGTTATCGGCGTAGCCGGCGGGAGGTGTCAAGGATGAAGGACCATAGTCTTTATAGACGCTTTTCCCATCGAGACTTTCGTAGATTACTCCCTCCCCGCCTCCGCCAATCCTGGGCCCCAGATCTGATGCGACCGTAGGCCCGTTTCCGCCACGGGCGCCCAGGCGCTGCCATTGGTCCCCCTGAAGGTGCTGCACCAACACCGGCGTTTGCCGGTTATTGTGATAAATCTGCGCCTGCACGGCACCGTCGGCGGTGCGAGTCACTTGCCGTACTTCGTACACCGCAGTGTTGCCGGCGGTATCGGTATGGCGGATATGGGACAGGTGACCCTCCGGCGCCACATAGATGCCCTGACTGTTGCGCGCAAGCCCGGCAATTTTCGATTCAGGGACCTTGTAGTCGCCAAACAACCGATTGTTCAGTGCGCTGCCGGGGTCGATGGGTGTCGTGATAATCGCTCCATCCATCGCACTGGTTTTCGGGATGAACCCTTCAAGAGGGCTGCCGTATGCCCGCATCCTGTCCACGTCAAACGCATACCATCGACCGCTGTGGAGTACGGCGCCTCCATCAACGTTCTGGCCCGCAACCTTGAAGGTACCCGTGGCCGCTGCGTCATAGTGTTTGCTGGCCGCTTTCAACAGCTCATAGCTACCGCTTGCGCCCTTGAGCTTATTGACCGCCTCTGCGCCGGTTGAGCGTACAAAGCTGGCACCCTTGCCCAGCAGCCGAGCACCGCCCGCGACCAGATCGCCCACGCCATCCAACGGGTTTAGCGCTTGAACAGCAGCCACACCGATCACCTTTGCCACCTGCAAGGCTTTGGCGGCGGTGCTGGCAACCTTGGCGCCGACCTTCGTAACCTTTGCTGCCACACCTGCGCCGGCCGTGACAAAACCGAAGACATCCAGCGCCAGGTCACTTGCACCCTCCACAGGGTTACCCTTGGAAAAGTTGACAATGGCTGACCTGAGGGGAATCAGGTCCAGGAAGAAGTTGGTGACGTTCCACTCGGTTGCCATTTGTTTATCGAACGCCGTGACGCCCTTGGCGTAGGTCTTTACCTCATCGCTGTCGAGGTCAAGATGCTCAACAAACGCGTCGGCGATGCTCTGGGTTCGCACGCTGGAAAAGCTTGCGGGAGGCGTTGATGAGTGGTCTTGAGTTTTTTGGCTGAGGGCAGCATCGCTCACAGCCTTGGGCGTAAAGCGTTCGGTCTTGAACACCTTGTTGGCTTCCCGCGCCCTTTGTCTGGTTAATTCCGTGAGTGGCACCGCCTTGATTGCACCTGCCTTCAAGTCAATTTCATAAACGGTATCGTCATCCTTTCTGGAGGCCTTGACCCACAGCTTGCTCTCCGTGCCCTGTAGTTTTTTAGAGGTGAAGTCGAGGCCCAGTTCGTAAGTATTTTTCTGAAAAAACTCGAGTTTTCCGAACTCCAGCTTTTCTCGGTCCGCCAGTGGCAGTGTTGCCACAAGGTGCTTGATGGTCGTGCCAACGCCTTGCTTGCGCGAGGTGATCGCTTGTTCGAATTGTCCGTTGAAAATTTCATTCACGCCGAAATCAAGGCTCTTGCCTCTGATCGCCGCAACGACGCGCGGGTCTTTACTCTCCCATTTGTAATGGCCAAGCCCGCTCATGGCGATATCCAGCAACGAAAAATGCCCTGCAGGCGCGCGGTTCGGATCATAAAGCGGCTGGACTGAAGATTGTTTCGAGTCGACGACCTTCAGCAGTTTTTCTTCAAAGGGAACGCCCTCTCCAAACCGCTCCTTCAGGTGAGCCAAGGCAATGTCTCTACGGCTCGGAATAGCGGTTTCCAGTAAACCGGTAGCCGCAAGCGTCGACTTCAGTTGAGCGTTGAACGCGGTCCTTACGGTGTCGATCTCGGCGGCGCTGTAATGGTCACTTTGCTGCTCAGTGACAATCCCGTTGACCACGCCCCAGTCCACCAGGGCCGCTTTCTGCGCGTGTTCAGTGGCGGCCCGATTCGTCACCATCGCGTTTTCAGCGCTGGACATGACCTGGGCAAAGGTCATGTGCGCCACCTTTCCGGGGAACTGCGCTTCTATGGCCGCCGCCGCGACAGTGAGGCTTACCCAGGCCGGGCTGCCGTACGTCACACGGTCGGGAATGTCCTTGATCAAAAACTCGGGGGCCTTTCTTGCCAGTAACAGATAGGCACCGGCCTTGGCCATCTCGGGACTGGTCTTGTGATTTTCGTGCAGGTAAGTGCTCAGGCGCTCGAGCACTGCCGAAGCCGGCCTGCCCCAGTGCGCTTGTTGGGCGAGGTCGAAACCCGCCACACGGTTGCGGTGCGGCGCGGTAATGGACTCGGGATCCAGCAGCAGGTGGATTGCGCTCAGTGCGTATTCGTTCACGCTGGCATGGGTGGCGACGCCCCCGAGCTGGTCCTGGATGGCTTGCCCCAATGCCTGCCCCCGGGTGGAGCTGACGAGGGTTTCGAGGGCCTTGGCAGGATCAGTCAATGCCTCGCCAGACAAAGGCTGGTTCGCGTTCAGATATTCCAGCACACCCACGCTTGCGCCGATATGCGGTGCATTGGGGTTCTGGCTGCCATGGTCGGTCGCCGCCGCCAGCACCCTGCGCAGCTGACCGGCGCTCATGGGAACAGGCCAGGACAACCCGCCGCCAAAATTGCCGAGCGGATGCTCCAACGCCCTGTCGCTCACCGCGTGGGCATGGCCGGTCAGTTGAAAATGATTGGTGGGCAACCCCAAGCCGATACTTCTGAGAAAGGTCTCTAGCGTCGCGGCTTTATTCGCCTGAGCCGGGAAAGACGAGTCGGCGCGTATCTGCATCGGTGTCGTTTGCAACGCAGCCAGCACCGCCTGGGGCCTGGCATTCACGCCCAGGCGGGTGGCGACTTCGCTGAGTTTTTGCCCAAGGGTATGCAAATTCTCGCGGTCGCCCAACGCAGCCTGAAGACCCGGTTGTCGAGGGTTTTGAGCACTGATTTGCGTGTTGGGATCGGTAGCAATGATCGGAGTCGACGAGCTCGCCGCCGGATCAATCGAAGGAGGGTAAATGACCGAAGTTACCCGTGCAGACAGGCGTACAGTGCCAGCATTCAACATGAGAACGTACCATTATAAAAAGGGTACGAGCCTCACATACGACCGGCAAAGCGGACATCTGATTAGTGTTTGCAGAAATTTGTAAGCGCCCGGCAACATGCGTCGCCGGGCCGTCGCGCTATCAGTAACCGCGCTCGAAACTCACTTCGCCGCGCAACGTTTCCTGCGCCTGATACGCCCGCAAATTCTCGACAAACAACCGCACCATCATCCCCGGCGAAGTCGGCGCCGAGCTGTGCCCAGTCAGCAGCAAGCCCCAGGCGGTCCAGAACGGATGGCGCTGTGGCAATGGCTCTTGCCGGCAAACGTCAATCACCGCGCCCGCAAGATGGCCTTCCTTCAAGGCTTCCACCAGGTCCGCATCGACCACCGCCACACCGCGCCCGACGTTTATGAACAACCCGGTCGGCTTGAACTGTTTGAACAACGCCGCATTGTACAAATCATGGGTGTTCGGCGTGTTGGGCAGCAGGTTTACCACGTAGTCCACCTCGCCCACCAGGCGCGGCAACTCTTCCAGCCCGGCGACTTCGATAAACGGCGCCTGCTCACGGGCTTCGCTGGCGATGCCATACAACTCAACACCAAACGGCAGCAGGAATTGCGCGACGCTACGGCCGATATCACCCGTACCTACGATCAGCACCTTGCGCCCCGCCAGGCTCTGGCCCATGCGGTTATCCCACTTGCGCTCGACCTGGCTGACCAGGCGCGCCAGCACTTCACGCTCATGGCCGAGCATGTAAGTCAGCACGTATTCGGCCATCACCTGGCCAAAAATGCCTACGGCGCGGGTCAGGCGATAATCCCGGGGCAGGCCTTCAGCCAGCAGCGGCGTGATGCCTGCCCAGGTCGATTGCAGCCATTGTGGCTGATGGCCCTGGCGCAACAAGGTGGCCAGGAGATCCGGCTGGCCCAGCCACACCGGGCAGTCGGCCGCCAGGCGCGACAATTCAGCGGAGTCGCCGCTGGTCATGACCTCAAGGTCCGGCGCCGCTTCGCGCAGCAGCCGGGCGTACAGCGGGTGATCGTGTTCAGCAATCAGAACGCGCATGGTTCAAACCTTTCAAAAACACTGCAGGCGGCCGCCGGTCCACTTCACTGTCCCTTGCGGCCGCCGCCAAAAATTGAATTCCATTGATGAATGTGCCCCGGACGGGGCACTGACCGATCACATCGGGTCATTCCGTCGCAGCAGCTCTTCGGGCAAGTGTTCGATGTACTCGTCCTCGGCCGGCGGCATTTGCAGGTGGTAGCCCTGCTTCTCGAGGTTCTCCAGAACTACGGTGATGTCCTCGCGGGACAGCTTGCGCTCCGGGCTCAGCACCAGGTCAAAGGCGTGGTGCGGTTTGCCGAAAGCGGCCAGCAGACTTTCCGGCACGCGCTCCAGTGCATCGCTTTTCAGCACGTAGAGGTACATCTCGTTTCGTTTGAGGCTGCGATAGATGGAGCAGATACGTTTCAAGGCTGTTCTCCGGCAGTGGCCAGGCTGTCCAGCAGCGCCTGGCCCATCAATTCGCGGCGCCAGCCACGCAGCGAATCTGGCAATTGGTAAGGCCCCTCGGGGTAGCCACTCTTGACCAGGGCTTCGAGGGTTTTCTTGCGCAGCATCAGTTCCGGCGCCATGTCCAGGCGTTCAGCCTCGGCCTGGCCAAGGGCGCGCAGTTGCTTGATCAGCGTGGCGGCGTCCACCGGCAATGGCTCGGCGACCGCCGGTGGCCACTGGTCCATGGGCACGCTGCCGGCACGTTTGATCAGGCCCAGCAGGAACTCGCCGTCCTGGCGCACCGTGCGCGGGTGCATGTCTTCGATTTTGCCCAGCGCGGCGAGGTTATCCGGCTGGGATTTGGCCAAGGGCCATAACGAGTGTTCACGAATGATCCGGTTGCGCGGCAAGTCCCGGGCACGGGCTTGCTGCTCGCGCCAGGCGCACAGTTCGCGCAATACCGCGAGCTGGGCACGGGACAGTTTCCAGGCCAGCTTGGCGTCGCGGTAGACCTCGTAGGGGTCGACTTCGCGGCGTAGGTTGGCCACCAACTCGGCACCGTCTTCCAGGACCCAGGCGTATTTGTCGTCGGAAAGCTTCGGGCGCAGGCGTGTGTAGACTTCCGCCAGGTGCACCGCGTCTTCGGCGGCGTAGCTGATTTGCGTCTCGGACAATGGCCGCTGCAGCCAGTCCGAACGGGTTTCACCCTTGGGCAGGTCGATATCGAGGACGGCTTGCACCAACCGCGAATAGCCCATGGAGAAGCCGAGGTTCAAATACGCCGCCGCCAGTTGGGTGTCGAACAACGGCACCGGCAAGCTGCCGGTCAGGCGCAGCAACACTTCCAGGTCTTCGCTGCAGGCGTGCACCACCTTGATCACCGCCGGGTTTTCCAGCAAGGCGGCCAAGGGTTGCCAATTGTCGATGGTCAGGGGGTCGATCAGGTAAGCGCGAACGCCATCACCGATCTGGATCAGCCCGGCAATGGGATAAAAGGTGTCGACCCGCATGAATTCGGTGTCGAGGGCGACGAATGGCAACTGCTGCCATTCGGCGCAGTGCTGGCCGAGGCTATCGTTGTCGCAGATCCAGTGAATATCGATGGCCACACGGCTCTCCCTTGAAGAATGGCGCGCAGTATATATCGCGAAAGGGAGTTGCGAGCATTCGCAGTACAGCATCCGCCATGAAAACTCTTACAGGAGCTGAAGAATAGTCCGACAGTCGGTGCTTATCCTCTCTTACGCAGGACATAGACCCGCCACATGGCCGAACCGGGCATGAACTCCTGTTGAGTGAGGACCTTGAAACCGGCCTGGCGAAACTCGGCTTCCACTTGAGCCCGGTGGCTGGCGAGTGGCGTCCCGGCGGGCTGCAACGCTCGATAGCCGCTGTCACTGTTGACCGAGACGATCACCGTGTCGCGACTCACCCGGTGAAATTCAACGAGCAGCGCCAGGCGCCCTTCGGCCGTCGGCACATGACGAAACAACTCCATGCAAAAAATGCAGTCCACCGCGTTGGCCGACAGGCCGATGGAAAACGCCGAGCCCTGGAAGGTCTTGATCCGCTTGAGCAAGGCAGGCGCGTGGTGGGTACGGGCGTGGTCGAGCATGTCCTGGGAGTTGTCCGACGCGAGGATCACCCGATTGGTGTGCTCGGCCAGTACCGGCCAAAACCGCCCCGTGCCGCACGCCAGGTCAAGAATCAGCCCCGGCTCGCCGGCGATTTTCAGCGCACGGCGCACCAACTGCTCATCGCGCCAAAACCCCAGGCGCCGCAGTAAACCCGGAGGGCGCGTGTCGGCGCAGACCCGGGCATGCTCCTGGCCTGTGCGTTCGGCAAATTCAATCTCGATGGAAGACGGCGGTTGCGACGGCATCACACGACTCTGTTAATGGATCAGACATTCGCAGCTTAACCACTGACTCGTGAAAAAAAGGTCGAAGGATTGTTCGCCGTTCGTACCGAGCCAGTATCCAGCGCACAGCCTGTCTGTTAACTGTCTGTGATCAGGGCTTCATCTTCAGGCCTGGTGCAAATACCAGCGCCAGTCCTGTTCGCCCACTTCGCCCATGAACTGGCGGTACTCGGCCCGCTTGACCGCCAGGTACACGCCGAGGAATTCGCCGCCAAACGCTTCCCGCGCCCAGGTCGAACCTTCGAGTGCGCGCAAGGTGGTCAGCCAATCGGTGGGCAACAACTCCTTGGCCTGGGCGTAACCGTTGCCTTCCACCGGCGCGCCGGGGTCGCGCTGTTCGCGGATACCCCGATGGATACCGGCCAGAATCGCCGCCGCCGCAAGGTACGGATTGGCGTCGGCGCCGCAGATGCGGTGTTCGATATGCCGGGAAAACGCCGGTCCGCCGGGCACCCGCAGTGTGACGGTGCGGTTGTCCACGCCCCAGGTGGCGGCCAGCGGCGCGTAGCTGTTGGTCTGGAAGCGCCGATAGGAGTTGGCGTTGGGGCAAAACATCAGCAACGAGTCGAGCAACGTACTGAGCATGCCGCCCACCGCATGGCGCAACAGCGGCGTGCCGTCGGGAGCTTCGCTGGCAAACAGGTTATTGCCGTCGCGGTCCGCCAGGCTGACGTGCATGTGCATGCCAGTGCCGGCCAGATCATCGAAAGGCTTGGCCATGAAACACGCGGTCATCCCGTGCTTGTGGGCCACGCCCTTGACCAGCCGTTTGTAACGCACCGCCTCGTCCATGGCTTGCAGGGCATCGCCGCGATGTTCCAGGGTGATTTCCACCTGGCCCGGGGCGTATTCGGAAATCGCCGTACGCGCCGGAATGCCCTGGAGTTTGCAGGCGCTGTAGAGGTCGGCGAGGAACGGTTCGATCTGTTCCAGCTCCCGCAAACCGTAGACCTGGGTCGAGCGCGGTCGGCCGCCATCGACATCCCGCGCCGGTTGCGGGCGGCCGTTGCTGTCGGGTTTCTGGTCGAGCAAATAAAACTCCAGCTCTGCTGCCATCACCGGGTAATAGCCGTCGGCCTTGAGGTCGTCGATCACCTTGGCCAGCAAGTGCCGGGGATCGGCCACGGTGGCGGGCATGCCTTCGGTGGGGTGCATGCTGACTTGCACCGCCGCCGTCGGGATCAGCCGCCAGGGCATGCGCTGCAAACTGCCGCTGACCGGGTAGGCGCGGCAGTCGATATCGCCGACTTCCCAGACCAGCCCGGAGTTCTCCACGTCGTCGCCATTGATGGTCAGGCCGAGGATGGTGCTCGGCAGCGGCCGGCCACTTTCATAGACCGCCGGCAGTTCATCGCGGTGCAACAGCTTGCCCCGGGGCACGCCGTTGTTATCGAGGATGAACAGCTCGAACATCTCGATATCCGGGTTCTGTTCAAGAAAGGATTGGGCTTCGTGCAGGGTGGCAAAGGGCGTGCTCATGGGCATTCTCATACGTTCGCGTCAGGCAGGCGCGCAGGCGCTGCCGGGCAGATGCGCGGGGCATCCATGGGGCAAATCAACGTAGGAGAAAAGTGTCCGGTGGGCGTGCGTGGCGGCAATGCCACAGCGCCCAGAAGGCGAGTTCGGAGGGAAGCGCATCAGCGGTGATCCGACGACGATCCGGACGGCTGGACGCGGTAGCGCCTGGCGATGTCTCAGGGTGTGTGTCGGGGGAACCGTCCATGCGCAAATCACAGTGAAGAGATGCCGGGCAGCCTCACACGCGAGGTTAAGCCGTTAAATCCAGTCTTGACGGAGTTTGGTTGTGCCGTGGCTAAACATTTGCAAATAATGGCGCCCCTGCTCATGCCCAAGGACCCGACCGCATGAAAGCTATGCTGACTCTTTCCCTGCTGGCCGGCCTGTCCGCCCAGGCCCTGGCCGACAGCCCCGTGTCGCGCCTGGATGAAGTGCTGCAACGCGGTGAAATGACCGTCTGCACCACCGGCGACTACAAGCCCTACACCTATCTGCGCCCGGACGGCAGCTACGAAGGCATCGACATCGCCATGGCCCAATCCCTGGCCAAGAGCCTTGGGGTGCAGGTGAAGTGGGTGCCGACCACCTGGAAAACCCTGATGCCGGACTTCCTGGCCCAGCGCTGTGATATCGCGGTGGGCGGTATTTCGGTGTCCCTCGAGCGGCAGAAGAAGGCATTTTTCAGCCAGCCATTGGGCGTCGACGGCAAGATCCCGCTGGTGCGCTGCGCCGATGTGCAGCGCTATCAGACGGTGGAGCAGATCAACCAGCCGCAGGTTCGGGTGATCGAGCCTTCGGGCGGTACCAATGAAGTGTTTGCACGGGCGCACTTGGGTAAGGCACAGCTGACGCTGTTCCCGGACAACGTGACGATTTTCGAAGAGCTGCTGGCCAACAAGGCCGACGTGATGATCACCGACGCCAGCGAAGCCCGGTATCAGCAAAAACTCAAGCCGGGGCTGTGTGCGGTGAATCCCGAGCGCTACATGCAATACAGCGAGAAAGCGTTTTTACTGCCTCGCGATGACGTGGCATGGAAGAGTTATGTGGACCAGTGGCTGCACTTGAGCACGGTGACCGGGGTGTATGACGGCATCATCAATCAGTGGTTGGCTGCGCCCTGACCAGATCGACAAACGCCCTGCACGCGGCGCTGCGATAGCCTCCCTTGCGACTGAGCAACGCCGCCGTGCGTTGCGGCAACGGCGGGCTTAGCGGCACCGCCTGCAACCCCGGTTGTACCTGGGCAATCGCACTGGGCAGGATGGTCGCCAACTGGGTGCTCCGTACGATTTCGATAATCGCGCTGATGGAATTGGCCTCCACGGCAATCAGAGGTTTCACCGCCTGGCTGCGAAAATATTCATCGATATAGCGGCGCGTGGCGAAGCCTGAGTTCAGCAACACCAGTGGTTGCTGAAGCCACGACTGTTGGCCGATATCAGCATGGCCAGAACTCACCACCACACTCAACGCTTCGACAAACACCCCTTCACACGCGATATCCGGCAAATGCTCGCCGGTAAAACCGATGCCGATATCCAGCAAATCTTCCGTCAGTGCTGCCTCCATGCGGTCCTGGGTCAGTTCCTCGACACTCACTGTAATTCCCGGATACAGCCCGTTAAATCGGGCCAGCAACGGCCCGATCAGGTAAGCGGTAAAGGTCGGCGTCATCGCCAGGCGCAAGCTGCCACGACTCAAGTCCTGCACGTCATGCATGGCGCGGGTGCCGGCCTGCAGATCCTGCAACGCCAGGCGCGCAAACCGCACATAAGCCTCGCCCGCGTCGGTCAGGCTGACGCTTCTGCCGGAGCGATCCAGCAGCGGTGCGCCCAAGGTATCTTCCAGTTGCTTGATCTGCTGCGACAAGGTCGGCTGCGACACATGCAGCGCCTCGGCCGCCCGAGTGAAATTACGGTGCTCGGCGACGGCCAGCAGGTAGCGGATATGACGCAGCAACATGAATGGCTCCAACTATAGGCACGACTTATAGAAACTATAATAAGCCGGTCTTGGACGCTATAGCTGAAAACTTCCATCCTTGCCCCATCAGCGACGCAAGGAGAACCACCATGCAAGACCTCATCGACGGCTTTCGCAAGTTCCAGGGTGAAGCCTTCACTCAACGCAGCGACCTGTTCAAGCACCTGGCTACCACACAAAACCCCGGCACGCTGTTCGTGTCCTGTTCCGACAGCCGCGTAGTCCCGGAGCTGTTGACCCAGCAGGAGCCTGGTGACCTGTTTGTAATCCGTAACGCCGGCAACATCGTGCCGTCCTACGGACCAGAGCCCGGCGGCGTGTCGGCCACCGTCGAATACGCGGTAGCCGTTCTCGGCGTCAGCGACATCGTGATCTGCGGCCACTCCGACTGCGGCGCCATGACCGCCATTTCCACCTGCAAATGCCTCGACCACTTGCCTGCCGTGGCCAACTGGCTGCGCCACGCCGAGTCGGCCAAGGTGATCAACGCCGCCCGCACTCACGCCTCCGACGCCGACCGGCTGAACTCGCTGGTGAGGGAAAACGTGGTCGCCCAGTTGGCCAATCTCAAGACCCACCCTTCCGTGGCCCTGGCCCTGGAACAAGGCCGGCTGAGCCTGCACGGCTGGGTCTACGATATTGAAAGCGGCGGCATCGACGCCCTGGATGGCCGCAGCGGGCGCTTCGTGTCCCTGCTCGACCACCCGACCACCCGCGCCCACGCGGCTTGAACCTTATTCAACCCCAAGAGGAAATCATCATGTTGCAATCCCAATTCGCCCAATCCCCTCGCCTGGCCCTGGCCGACACCGTCATCGACATCAAGGCGCGCAAGAACCTGTCGTGGCAGGACCTCACCGACGGCACCGGCCTGAGCCTGGCGTTCGTCACCGCCGCCCTGCTCGGCCAGCATCCACTGCCGAAAGATGCTGCCGATGTGGTCTGCGAAAAGCTCGGCCTCGACCAGGACGCCAGCCGCCTGCTGCAAACCGTGCCCCTGCGCGGCAGCTTCCCCGGCGGTGTGCCGACGGATCCGACCATGTACCGCTTCTATGAAATGTTGCAGGTCTACGGTTCGACCCTCAAGGCCCTGGTGCACGAGCAGTTTGGCGACGGCATCATCAGCGCGATCAACTTCAAGCTGGACATCAAGAAGGTCGAAGACCCGGACGGCGGCTCCCGCGCGGTGATCACCCTGGATGGCAAATACCTGCCGACCAAACCGTTCTGATTGGCCGGTAAACCGTCTACGCTCTTGGCACACCAACAAGAACGAGGGACGGGTAATGAAGGCAATGCTCCGAGCCACCTGGCTGCTGCTGTTGTGTTTTGGCCAGGTGCACGCCGCCACCGCTGAGGAGGCGGATGCCCAAGCCGCCAAGGCCTTGTTGGAAAAGGCCTTGGCGTATTACCAGAGCAATGGCGACAAAGCCTTTGCGGCGTTCAGCCGACAGGGTGAGTTCGTCGATCAGGACCGTTATGTGTTCGTGGTCAACACCAAGGGCGTGCTGCTGGCAAGTGGCGGGCCCTCTTCTGCGTTGATCGGGCGCAATGTTTCCGAGGTGCTGGGGCCGGATTTGAACAAGTCGTTCAAGGATGCGTTGGGGGTGCCTGAGGGCAGTGGCATTCAGCAGGCCGATTACCGTTGGCAGAATTGGAATGACGGTAAGGTTGAGCGCAAGCATGTGTATTACCAGCGTGTTGGGCAGCGGATTCTGGCCGTCGGCTACTACCTGCCGCGGGCGACGCCGGAACATGCCAAAGCCCTGCGAAACAAAGCCGTCAAGGCGCTTGAGAAGGACCCGGTTGGGACGCTTAAGGCGATCAACGACATGCAGGGTGGTTTTCTGCAGGACGATTTGTATGTGTTTGTGGTTGATCTTGATACCCAGCGCTACGTCGCTCATGGCACGACTCCGCGGTTGGTGAATACGGATTTCAGCAAGATCAAGGATCCCGACGGGAAGCCGGTAGGTGAGCCGATATTGGCGGTGATGGCGGAGCAGGATCAGGGGGAATACAAGTACCGCTGGAAAAATCCGGTGACCGGGAAGGTTGAGAACAAGCATGCGTACTTGCGCAAGGCTGGGCATTTTATGGTGGCTGTGGGGTATTACAGTCCTTGATGGGTGTATATCCGTTTTTTGGGTTGGGGCTGATATGGGTTCCGCTCTTACAGCCATCCCTTTCAAGGTCTTGGTTTAAAATCCCCTAACCAATCCAGTCAGGGCGACGAAACTATGTGGGACAAGGTTTTAGAACGGTTTGAAAAACTAGCACCAGCCAGTGTCATGACCAAGTTGGTCTTAGAGCAGGCGGTAGATGCCGAGTGGGTTGACAAGGTGTTCGATGATCACCGCCAACGGCAGTACTCACGTGAGCTTTTATTTTCAACCGTTGTTGAGCTG
>NZ_LPNO01000011.1 GCF_001952855.1 Pseudomonas sp. ATCC PTA-122608
GGTTGCTGGCCCTGGCGAGGTTGATCAAACCCAAGTCCGTCGCGAAAAGCCCTCGCGGTCCTAAAGTCGCCAAGCCCAAGGAATGGCTTGAAGGTAAGGCGGCACGGGCGCATGTCTCAACAGCTAGGGTGCTTAAGGCGGCCAAGTCGGATAAACGGACTTAAACATGTTTTTAAACAAGGCTTTAAACACAGACCTTGAAAGGGATGGCTCTTACAGCGGCTCACTTTTGAARAGCGCAAAAGTAAGCAAAACGCTCTTGCCCCACCACTCGGCWCCTCGCYTRGGCTCGGWGTGCCCTCACTCCGGCTTTGGAGCGTGGGCCGCCGCGATGGGCCATCCTTGGCCCAGCGCGGCTAACCCGGCGTCCTGCCGGGTTACCCACGCTCCAAAGCCTGCGTTCGGCCAGCGTGGTTTAACGGGGCGCCTAAGATCAAGATCAAAAGCAGATCAAGGGCACAGCGGCCTACCGGCCGGCTTGAGTGTGAGAAGCAGAGGCAAGATCCAGAGCGAAAGCAGGGCTGCTTTTCTGTGGGAGCGGGCTTGCTCGCGAAAAACCTGAGACCGCCGCGTTGAATCAGGATACCCGCGTCATCGTTAACCACCTTCGCGAGCAAGCCCGCTCCCACATTTGGACCGTGCCCGCTTTAGCTTCTGATCTTGCTGTTGCTTCACCACACTCAAGCCGGCCGGTAGGCCGCTGTGCTCTTGCTTTTGATCTGCTTTTGATCTGACTGCCCCATTCAGCCCGAGGCCGAACGCAGGTATTGCGGAGCGGGTAAACCGGCAGGACGCCGGTTTAGCCGCGCCGGGCCATGGATGGCCCGTCGCGGCGGCCCGCGGAGCAATGCCGGAGTGAGGGCACACCGAGCCTAGGCGAGGTGCCGACAGGCGGGGCAGAGCGTTTTGGTTACTTTTGCGCTTTTCAAAAGTGACCCGCTGTAAGAGCGGAACCATAGGTAGCCGTTACCGAAAAAACGGATATGTACTCAGTCACCAATAAACCGCACCCCCGCCCGAACCCGCTCATCCACCGTCAACTCAAAAATATCCGGCCGGGCATAGTGCCCAACCACATCATAGTCATACCGCGCCCGCACCAGATCATCCGTATCAATCCGCGCCACCAGCAACCCCGCCCCACCGAGCAACGGCCCGGCGAGAATGTCCCCCATGGGCCCGACAATCACGCTCCCACCCGCGATCAAAGGCCGATCCACCGGCCAGTTCGCAATCTCCACGCCCAACGCTTGGGGTGACGCCTGCACCTGACACGCACTCACCACAAAACACCGCCCCTCATGAGCAATATGCCGCATGCCCACCTGCCACATTTCCCGCTCATCCACCGTCGGCGCACACCACACCTCCACGCCCTTGGCGTACATCGCCGTGCGCAACAACGGCATCATGTTCTCCCAGCACACCGCGCCGCCGATGCGTCCTACCGCCGTGTCGATCACCGGCAACGTCGAGCCGTCGCCCTTGCCCCAGATCAGCCGCTCAGTGCCGGTAGGCATCAATTTGCGATGCTTGGCCACCAACCCGCCCACCGGTTCGAAATACAGCATCGTGCAATACAGCGTGCTGCCACTGCGTTCAATCACGCCCAACACCAGGCTCGCCCCGGTGCGCGCCGAGAGCCCGGCCAGCGCTTCGGTCTCCACACCTGGCACATCAATCGCATTGGCAAAATATCGGGCAAACGCTTCACGGCCTTCAGGCAGGCGATAACCCAACTGTGTACCAAAACCTTCACCCTTGGGATAACCCCCGAGCAACGCTTCGGGCATCACCACCAATTGCGCACCGCTGCGCAGGATTTCGTCCTCGTAAGACAGGATCTGTTCCAGCGTCTCGGCCTTGCCGCCGGGCAAGGAACCGATTTGCAGCGCAGCCACGGTAGAAATGGGCATCACGATCACTCCGAATCAATGGGGGTTGCCCATTCTCCGGCCAGCAGCAATCATGAATAAAGCCCACTTCGCTGCTAACTGATATGAGCCAGATAAATATCATCACCCATCAAGTCAAATCTTTCAGGGATCCGATCAGGGTTTCGATAAACAGCTCCAGGGCCACCGGTAAAGCGCGCTTGGGCATGGTCAGGACTTGAATCGACCGGTCCGAAAATTGCGGGTTCGACAGCGCTACGGACGTCAGCTCGTCGCTTCCATTCGCCCGATGACTGATCGCCCCACCAAACGCAATGGTGTCCGTGTTGCGAACGAACTCATGGATGGCGCCCGAATAATTGCAGGTCATCACGTGATTAAACGACAACCCTTCCATCTGGCAAACCAGGTCGAACAACTGCCGCTGGGTAGAGCCTTTTGGCGTCAGCGCCAACGGGTAAGGTGACAGCGACCGAAGAGGCACCTGCTTGAGCGTCGCCAATGGATGCCCCACCCGCATCACCGCGCGGATCGGCGAGCGGCTGGAATGCCGGACTTCGACACCGTCGATAGGCTCGGTACTGAATACCAACCCCACATCGGCTTCGCCGCGCCTCACTTTATCCGCGCAGTCGTGAGGCGACATCACTTCCAGCACATACTGGAAAGCGGGATTTTGCTGGTAATGCCGGATCAGCACCTGAGGCAGGAAGTAGCGGGACAATCCTTCGGTGGACACCAACCGTACTACTTTCGCCCCGGGATAATCCCCCGCCCGTAGCTCCGACAGCAGGCTTTGCTCCTCCAGCGAGGCACGTCGTGCGTGGTCGGCCAAGGCGTTGCCGGCAGCGGTTGGCTGCATGCCTCTTGGCCGGCGCTCAAACAGTGGCACCCCGATGGTTTCTTCCAACAGGGATATCTGGCGGCTCACAGCGCTGGACGCAATGTGCAAGCGTTCGCCGGCAGCGGCCAGCGAGCCTGTATCGAACACGGCCAGGAAATAACGATAATCCACAGTTTGACTCCCTCACCAAAGCATCTACTTATTAGAAGGCAAACGTCAAAAAACAGCAATATACAGACCGATACGTGACTTCTATATTGGATTGAATCTCAGCCCACACCGGAACGGTCATGTCCAAGCAACAAGCGCTCGCGAATGTTCGTCAGTACCTGGCCGACGGCCATTTTGAAGCCGATTTACGTCGCCGGATCGCCATTCGCAGCGAAAGCCAGAACCCCGGCCAAGCGCACGAACTGACGCGGTATCTGCAACAGGAAATACAACCCGCGCTGATCGCAATGGGCTTCGTATGCCAGTGGCTCGACAACCCCTCGGGCGCAGGGCCGATGCTGTTCGCAGCACGCCACGAAGGGGCTGATTTGCCGACGGTATTGACGTATGGACATGGCGACGTAGTGCTCGGGTATGACGAGCAATGGCGCGCGGGGCTCAGCCCTTGGGCGTTGACCGTAGAAGGTGATCGTTGGTATGGCCGCGGCACCGCGGACAACAAGGGCCAGCACAGCATCAACCTGACGGCCCTCGAACACGTCATCAAGCAACGCGAGGGGCGCTTGGGCTTCAACGTTAAAGTGCTGTTCGAAACCGGCGAAGAATGCGGTTCTCCCGGGCTGCGGGAGGTTTGCACAACGCACCAGGCGCTGTTGCAGGCCGATGTATTCATCGCCTCGGACGGGCCGCGCTTGAACGACAGCCGCCCGACGATATTCCTGGGTTCCAGAGGTTCTGCGCTGTTTTCCCTTGAAGTCAATGCGCGCGACAAGGGCCTTCACTCCGGCAACTGGGGCGGCGTGATGTCCAACCCCGCCGTGGTATTGGCCAATGCCCTGGCCAGCCTGGTGGACAAGAACGGTCGTATTCGCTGCCGAACGCTGGTGCCTGGCGCCATACCCGACTCAGTCCGCGAAGCCATCCGCGACCTGGGTATCGATCAGAATTCCCTGGGCCGTCCTTTGGACGTGCACTGGGGCGAGCCCGACTTGACGCTGGGTGAGCGACTCTTCGGCTGGAATACCTTGGAGATCCTGGCGTTTACCGCAGGCAATCCAGCCAAACCGGTCAACGCCATTCCACCCCGCGCCATTGCGCATTGCCAATTACGCTTTGTGGTGGGCACAGACTGGCAAAACCTGCAAACGCTGCTGCGCCAACACTTGGACGCCGAGGGTTTTCAACAGGTCGATATCGTGATTGACCGTTGCACACCTGCCAGCCGACTGGACCCTGACAACCCGTGGGTGCGCTTCGCCAAGCAGTCGATTGCCGACGTCACCCACCGGCCTATCGCCGTGTTACCGAACCTTGCGGGTACCCTGCCCAACGATATTTTCGCTGACATCTTGGGTTTGCCTACCTTGTGGATACCCCACTCCTACCCCGGCTGTTCACAACATGCTCCGGATGAGCATCTGCTGGGCTCGGTAGTCCTCGAAGGGCTGCAAATCATGACCTCGCTTTTCTGGGACCTGGGTCACCTCGCCCCCGTCAAACCACAATAAAAAATCGGGGTCCGCTCGACCCTTTTTATCTGCCGCTCACCCCCTTATAAAATCAGGAGCGTCAAGCATGTCAGCGTTATCGTCCCCCACCGGTTCACCCACGGTTGCAAAGGCAACGCCCCTTTGGAAACCCGTCGGCGCGGCCTTGATCGGGAATACCCTTGAATGGTTTGACCTGTCGGTGTACGCCTATTTTGCGCTGACCATCAGCAAGGTATTTTTCCCGGCCGCCGACCCGGCCCTCTCGCTGTTTCTTGCCTTTGCGACCTTCGGCCTTTCGTTTCTGATTCGGCCATTGGGTGCCGCCGTGCTCGGTTCCTATGCCGACCGGGAGGGACGCAAGAAAGCGTTGACGCTGTCCATCATGCTGATGCTGATAGGGACTGCGATGATCGCGGTGATGCCCAGCTATGCAGCCATCGGGATAATTGCGCCAATTGGTATTCTGTTGGCCCGTCTGCTCCAAGGCTTCTCGGCAGGCGGTGAATTTGGCAGTTCCACGGCCTTCATGATGGAACACGCACCGCAAAAGACCCGCAATTTTGTCGCAAGCCTGCAGTTTGCAAGCCAGGGCTTCGGCGTGGTCATCGCCTCATTGTTCGGCTACTTTTTGACCATCAACCTGAATGATCAACAGATGTTCGACTGGGGTTGGCGCGTGCCATTTTTCTTCGGCCTGATCCTCGCCCCGGTGGGTCTGTACATACGGCGCACGGTGGATGAGTCGCCCGACTTCAAGGAAAGCCAACCGGGCTCCCGGCCGTTGCGGGAAGTGCTGCTCTCGCAGAAGACCTTGTTGCTTGTGGCGATGGGCGTGCTGATCGTGTCGACGGCGTCCAACTTCATGATCAAGTACATGCCGTCTTATGCCTCGACCACCTTGGACATTCCCCAATCCACAGGCTTTCTGGCCACGCTGTCGGGCGGGCTCATCCTGACCGTGGTGACGCCGGTGGTAGGGTTCATCACCGGTTATGTCAGCCGGATCAAAATCATGTTGTGGGCTTCGAGCATCTACATCCTCGCAATCTTTCCGGCATTCGCCTGGCTCAACAGAGTGCCGAGCGCCACCTCGTTGTTATTGGTGGTGTCGATGATGGCGTTGATCAAGGCCGTTTACTTCGCACCGCTGGCATCACTGATGGCGGATGTGTTTCCTGTCCGCACCCGAGTCACTGGGATGTCACTCAGTTACAACTTGGCCGTGACGATCTTCGGTGGCTTTGCTCCGGTGATTGCAACCGGGCTGATCGCGCTGACCGGCTCGCAGCTGGCGCCGAGTTTTTACCTGATAGCGGCAGCAGCCCTCAGCATTGGCGCGCTCGTGGTGGCAAAGAGAACGTTGCGGTTGGTGTAGCACTTGTCGAGACGTTATATATTCGGGACATATCCAGGCCACATGATATGAACTCAATGAATATCGCCAACGTCGATCTCAACCTGCTAAAAACCTTCGAGGCCCTGCACGACGAATCCAGCGCCAGCCGCGCCGCCCTGCGCCTTGGCGTGACGCAGTCGGCGATCAGTGCAGCATTGCGTCGTCTGCGGGATGTGTATGGGGACCAATTGTTCGTGCGCACCGGTCGAGGCCTGGCGCCGACTTTGCGCGCCAACCAGTTGAAACCGGTGATCAGCGAAGCCCTGGATCGCTGCCGCCAAAGCCTGGCGATGGTCGACCCGCAGGGCAGCCAGTATCAGGGCCGTTCGGTGGTGCTGGGGCTGTCGGATGATTTCGAGATCGCCTACGGCCGCAGGCTGATTGAAGAGATTGCCCGGCGGGCGCCGAAGCTGCGACTGATTTTCCGCCAGACCCACAGCCAGATCGTTGCCGGCGCCCTGCTCGATCGCAGCCTGGACCTGGCGATCACTGCCGGCGGGTTTGCCGAGCGCCGGTTGAGCCGCCAGGTGCTGGGGGAAGGGCATTATGCGTGCCTGGTGGACCCCGCCAGCCTAGCCCCGGGGCAACAGGCCATCGACCTCGACGAGTTCGTCAGGCGTGAGCATCTGTTGGTGTCATCCGGCGGGTTTATCGGTATTACCGACGAGGGCCTGGCCGCGCAGGGGCTGAGCCGGCACGTAGGCGCCTCAACCACACACTTCGCGGCGCTGCCGTTTCTGCTCAAGGGCAGCCAGGCAGTGGCAACGATTCCCGGGCATGCGGCCCAGGCCATCGCGCAGATGACCGGGCTGAAGGTCCTGCCCTGCCCGCTGGCATTGCCGCGTTACCCGGTGGAGTTGGGCTGGCGCACCCAAGTGCAACTCGATCCGTTGCTGCTGAAGGTGCGCGAGGCGATCGTCGCCTGCTTTGCGCTTACTTCGCCGCCATCAGGCGATTGACTTCACTGCGCACCATGTTGGAAAACTCCGGCGGTGACATGCCGTCCAGTTCCGCACGCACCCATTCGGCCCATTTACCCTTGCGCTTGGCGCGCTCGCCAAACAGGCGGGCGGCCTCGCCCTTGGCTTTGCCCAGGTTGCTTTGCCACAGGTCGTAGAGACGGGACTTTTCATCTTCCAGCGCGGCGCGCTCGGCAAGGGGCTTGTTGGCCAGATTGAAGCTCATGTTGAATTACCTGCTGCACAAATGGGTGACATCTTACACTGTAGGTCGAAATTTCCTGGCCTGGATTTCACCTAAGCTGACCGTAGGAAAAAAACCTGCAACTTTTGCCAGCTTCAAACACTCCATTCTTCATCAAGCGCATTCATTGCCACATTCACCCGCAAGGAGTTAACCCAATGGCCCGCAAATCTGCCGCCCAAGCCGTCGAAGAACAAATCAAGGATCAAGCCTTCAGTGAACTGACCGCGCTGATCGAAGAATCAGACAAGCTGCTCAAAAGCAGCGCGTCACTGGTGGGGGAAGAAGGTGAAACCCTGCGTGAGCAGGTCGCTATCAAGCTCAAGCAAGCCCTGGATTCGGTGTCCAACGTGCGCGAGCGCAGCAAGCCGGTGGTGGATGCCACTGAAACCTACATCGGTGGCCATCCGTGGCAGACCGTGGCGATTTCCGCCGGGTTTGGCTTGGTGGTCGGCCTGTTGCTGGGCCGTCGCAACTGATCTGATGTAACGGCTGCGCCCTCCCCGGGCGCAGCTCGCTTCACGCCTGCGCCAACACCCGCAACCGGCTCAATTCTGCCGCTTCGATCTCAATCCCGCCTGCCAGCGACTTCGCTCGTGTGCGATGACGCCGGTCCCCCGGCAAACGCCGCAACCCTGCCGCATGCATCTGTCGCACCAGTTCCTGGCTGCGCTCGGCGAAGCTCTGCCCGGCGGTCTTGCTTGGGTCGATCACGATCAGCAGTTGGCCGGTCCACGGCGTGCGGGCGCCGGGGTGATCGGACCAGTTGAACTCAAACGAGAAATTGCCACCGGTAAGGGCCGCGGCCAGCAATTCGACCATCATCGACAGGGCTGAACCCTTGTGCCCGCCAAACGGCAGCAGCGCGCCGCCTTCAAGGATCGCCTTGGGGTCCTGGGTCGGCTGGCCGAGGCTGTCCACGCCCATTCCGGGTGGCAGGCGCTCGCCCTTGCGCGCGGCAATCTGTACGTCGCCGTGGGCGATGGCGCTGGTGGCCAGGTCAAACACGATTGGCAGGCCATCGGCGCGGGGCGCGGCGAAGGCAATGGGGTTGGTGCCGAACAGCGGGCGGTCGGCGCCGTGGGGCACCACACAGGTCATGCTATTGACCACGCTCAAGGCCACCAGGCCCTCTTCGGCGAAGGGCTCGACGTCCGGCCAAAGCGCCGCGAAGTGATGGGAGTTATGGATCGCCAGCAAGGCAATCCCGGCACTGCGGGCCTTCTCCACCAACAATGGGCGGGCGGCTTGCAGCGCGGGCTGGGCGAAGCCATTACCGGCATCCACCCGCACAAACCCGCTGGCCACGTCCTCGACCACCGGCACAGCCTTGCCGTTGACCCAGCCACTGGCCAGCGTCGAGACGTAACCGGGAATACGGAATACACCGTGGCTGTGGGCGCCGTCGCGCTCGGCGCTGGCGCAGTTCTCGGCCAGCACTTGGGCCACTTCGGCCGAGGTGCCATGGCGCACGAATACCTGGCGCAGCAGGTCGGTCAATTGCGCAAAACTGAGTCGCTCTGATGAAGACTCGACATCCAAAGGCGATGCAGACATCTGAAGCTCCCGTTTAATTATTGGAATGGGCAACAGCGTACAAGAATCGGTCCGTCGATTAGACAGGGTTTGCCCCATGGCTGTCGACAGGGAGCGCCAGACATATCTAGCCCCCGGGGTCGTCGAGACTGGATAGCGTCCAGTGTCGTACTTCCCCAAGGATCGCAGTGATGAGCCAGACTCCCTATTTTTTCCCCGAAGCCATGCGCGTGGGCTGGAGGGCGTTGGACCGCGAACGTCAGTTGAACATCGACAGCAAGGACATCGAGTTCCTCGGCAAGGTGTTTTTTGCCAGCGATGCTGGCCGTCGCCAACAGTCGCCGCCGATGATTGCACAGCGCATCTGGCTGAATAAAAGTGCCGCCGAGGCAGTCGAACTGGCGGGCAGCTTCATGATGAGTTCAACCAGCGCCTACCCCCATGCCTGGCTCTACACCCCGTACGGCGGCCTGGAGAAATTCGACAGCCCGGCCCTCGTACTCACAGCACTGAAAGAGCGTTTGAAAAAGCCGGCTGACGCCACGCAACTCCTGTGCTTCCTGCCCTTGATGCAGCAGGCCTCGCAGGTACTCGACGATAGCCTGGTGCTGACGCCGGAGTTCATGGTCGATGACGTGTTTGGTGAGCAGGAAAAAACCCTGAGGCACTATCAGGGTAAAAATCGCCAGGCATTGCTGGCTGAGTTGAAACAGCTCCCGGCATTGGGTTCCCTGCTTTCAAAGCTGCTCGAAAGCATCTGCCGCCCGCTGTTTCCAGGGCTCGACGCCGGCGAAGCCCATGTCAGCTTTTTTGCCAGGCAACCTGCCGGTGATGCGCTGCCTCGTTGGCTCGACTCATTGCAAATCAATGACGCGGTGCTGTTGTTCTATCGTGAGCAGGCCTGGCCTGCGGGGCAAACCCGGGAGTTCTTCCATCCCAAGCAACCCGCCGACGCCAAGGACCCTGAACGCAAGGCCCGCGATACGCAGCGCTGGGAGCGCGCGATCAAGCAAGCAGCCGGCCAACTGATCCCGTTCCTGCACAGTGCACTGGAGACATTCTGGAACACCGAGATTTCGCCGGGTGTTTCTCGCCGGGGCTGGTTCGCCCAGGCTATGGCCGCCAATGGGCGCCTGGATTTGCTGCTCAAGCGCCAGCAATCCATCATCAGCCCCGAGCAAGGCCAGGCATTGGCTGTGCTTTACGAGTCCGATGGTAAAGAGGCTCTGCGTAACAGCCACGTACTGCGCTTTGAGAAAGTACTGGTCTGGGAACATTCGACCAACGTCGTCGAGCTGGCCAGCACCTTGATGATCGGCAATTCGCAGACCTTTCTCTATACCCCGGACAAGGGCTTGCAAGTCCTCGGGAGCTATGACGACCTGATGGAAGCCCTAAGGGCGATGGTCAAGGCGCCAGGGTATGAAGACGACCTGTACAACCTGATGTCACTTGAGGAGCGGGCGTTGTTTATCGGTTTCAAGGTGCCGCAGTTTTCCGGCAAACCCATCGCCGGCAATCTGTTTGAGCATCTGTTCGAAGCCATCATTGGCAAGCAACAACAGAACCTTCGCTACGCCCTCGATCTGTACCGACGCACCCGCGCGGGCATAGAACCCTCGGCCCTGGTCGACCACGCGCTGGATGTGCGCTACATGGTCGACAGCCACCTGCCGGGCCTGGATACAGCGGGACGCTGGACGCCGCACTCGGTACTGGCCGACCCGACCCGCCCGGTGTCACTGGCCGCCGAACGGGCCTCTCTGCTGCAAAAGCAGTTGCTCGGTATCCGGGACACGCTGGCCGCCCAGATACGGGCCCAACCCACCTTGGAAAACACCGTCAATCAGGCACTCATCTCAGAGTTCAGTCGCAGGGGTTTGTCGGGCCGGGATCCTGGGAGGATCTACGTCAATCGATACACCGGCACCGCAAGCGCCAAACCAGCCACTGCGCCCCTGGAAAGCCAAAGCCTGCGCAGTTACTTTCTTGCGCGCCTGATCCACGGGCGCGAGCCGATTCCGCAAACCCCGGGCTATGGTCTTTACGACGGCGCAGGCAGTGGTGTTGCAAAAAAACTGACCGTCCTGGACATACCGCAAGCAAACGCGATTCTTGAAGCCGCGCTGATCAAGTTTCATAACTACAACATCACCGATATTCCTCGCGAACACCTGGAGCAGCTCAAGGAGCCGATGGCCCATGCCATGGCCGTGGCGATCCGGGGCGAAGCCGGACTCAGGCGCCTCAACAACAGCCTGGACGCCCGTGATGAGGCGATCGTGCAAACGGTGTTTGATCTTCAACACCCCGATCGCCGCCAGCGCCAGGGATTGGGTGGATTCATCCCGGATGCCTATGCGTTGACCGTCGAACCCCAGGGCCTGACGCACAGGGTGCCCCTCGCCCACTGCCTGATGCTGACCGAACGCGGCGGGCTGGACCCGTCGCACTCCGGCCGGGCAGTATTATGGACGCCGGCGCGTGGCTTGGAGAGTTTCGCCAATGTCAGCCAATTGCAGACGGAACTGAAACGTCGGCTGGCCGCCCCGGCCCTGCGCATGCAGCTACTGGCCAATCTCGATCCGCGCTATCTCAAGCCGCACCAGCCCTGCCCTCTCGGCCATTTCATGCAGATCAACGGTGCGGTCGCGCAACACCGCCAGCAGTCCTGGATTGATCATTACAAGGCACAACGGGCCCACTGCCTGACGCTGAAGCTGTCAGGCGATGCGTTGCTGGAACGCCTCAAAGAACTGGAAAAGGCGCTGCCGGCCAACGACCTGGACCACGCCTCGCAAATCGCCCAGACCCTCATGGCGCAACAATCACTGCCGGCCTGGCTGGGGATGGCAGCGGTCAGCCAACAGCGGCGCCATGTGGAAATACTTGAGCAATACCGCCACAACCTGGACGGCAACAATGACTACCTTGACGGTTTCGTCCCACTGTCACAGTACCTCAGCGGCAAACTTGAGGAGCTGTTGGAAGACTATGACGTGCTCCCGCAAGACGTCTACATCCTGCCCAAACTGGTGTTGGCCGGCCAGCGGCAAAACCTGGTGGACTACGCACTCAATCACATCAGCCAGCAAGCCGCTGAGTTCGATGTGGAGTCCACGGCCACTGGCCTGACGCCCACTATTGTCCGCCAGATACTCGCGCGCCTGCCCCTTGAGCAGGACAACAAGGCCTACCTGGCCGAAAAACTCACGCCGGGCAAGCCGGGAGCCGAAGCACGCGAGCAACGTTTTATACGGCAATTGCCCTGGCAATTGCTGCAAAACGCCCACGCACTGAAACTGCAGGAACTGTTATCACCCGCGGGCTTGAGCCTGATCGAACAAGTCCTCGACATGCCGGATGCTGTCGCCCGGGCAGCGCTCAAGAATGCGACCTCGACTCTCCGTCCCCTGGAGTTGATCGCCACCGCGGGCGCCCGCACCATCAAGGCCCTTGGGGTGTACGTGTTCAACACCATCGAGAAGGCGCCGCTGGTGATGTACGCGCCCTACGGTCCGCACCAGGCGTTCCAGGAGTTTGAAAACGAAGCGGATTTGATACGCAAGCTCAACCTGCCTGGCCCGTTGCAGGACTGGGTGGTCGGCCGCCTGCCAGCGGCTGAGCAAGCCACGTATAAAAACCTCTGGACCAGCACGTTTGGGAAAACCTCCGAAATCACGCTGGCGTCCAATCCGATCAAGGGCCACGCGCTCAAGCAGTTGTACCGCGACAACATTGAATTGATTTCGAGCCTGTTTGAACAGCAAACCCAGGCCAATGGCCGATCAGCCTGGGACACCCTCAAGGCGTTGTTTACCCATGGCCTGCAACAGGCGCAAGCGTTGTTGCCGGGCAAACTGATGGTGCCGCTGGTGATCTGGCAAAGCTACAAACTGTTCAAGACCTCTGCCGAAGACTTGCAGCAACACCGCTGGCGCGATGCGCTGGAGACGTTTATTGGCGGTGTGGCGCAAATGGCTTCAATACGCGAGTTGATGGATGAGCCTGCGACAGCAAGTGCCGCGGCACAACCCGTGCCCACACAAACAGCCAGCGCCTGGCAAGACATCGATGTCACCGCCCAGGCCCGCACCCGGCTGCAAGCGTACGAAGCCTGCGACACCAGCCTGGAGAGCCTGAAGGTCGGCAACTCCGGCGTCTACACCACTACCGACAATCGGCACTATCTTCCGTGTGCCGGCAAGGTCTACCGAGCCAAACAGGCTGAGGGGCACTGGCGACTTTTCAGTGCACGGTCCAAGGGGCCTTTTGTGCGCCTCGATAGCGAGCGCAAATGGATCCTGGACCCTGGTGCATCGGTACGCCGCCACGGCCCGGGTTGGAGCGCCATGATGGAACGCCGGGGGGTGAGGTCAGAGGTGGATCGGGTGATGAACGTCGAAGCCCGAGGCCTGGCCGAGATTCGACGTGTTGCGCCCCACAGGGCCCAGGCGATCGTCGAGGCACTGGACCTGGCAACCTTTTACCTGCACAACTGCCAGCAGAACCTGAAACTGCTCGATCACAAATACCCACCCGTGACCCGAATCCACCGCTTCATCAATCGCTTCTTTGGTATCCCGATAAACCCCGACACCGGCCCGCCGACCTTTCCGGAAGCTCTTTCGCAAAAGCTCATGGACACCGTCACCGCAATCCTCGATGAGGTGCTGGAGCCGTCACTCTACTCACTCAACTCCCGGCGCTTCGTCTCCGGTGTTCACCTTGCCGAACCCGAACGGCACTGGGCGTTTACCATCGACGACGATCCGGATCGGCGCATCTACCTCACCGAAAACTTCTTTACCGCGCCTACGGGCGAGTTCGAAGGGCATTTGATCAGTTACTTCGATAGACAATCCCATGCGCGCGCCACCACGTTAATTCATGAACTGACCCATATCGTCAGCCGTACTGCCGACGTGGCCTACCTCAATTCGGTATCACCGTTTGCCGACCTGATCGAAGTAGAAACCCCAGCCGGTCGCGATCTTCAAAAACGACTGCGAGACCTGCAGGAAAATGGCTACTCGGTGAGCACGCCCATGGGGCAATTATTCAAGTCGACGAGCCCGTTTGGCGCCGCAGGCACTGATATCGGAACGGAGCCGGAAGATGCCTACATCAAGCAGCAGATTCTCACCACGACAGGCGGCGTGGACTTGAGCAATGCACGGGAAATTTTCAAAACCAACCTGACTCAACGCTTCAACACACAAATGGATAACGCAGACTCATTGACCTTGCTGATCACAACGCTAGGGCGCCAACTGGACGCCGTGCCCTCGATTGCCGAAGGGACGCCGTAAAGAACGGGTGCAGGCTACACGCCTGCACCCAGCCAGCTCATTCAGTCTTTCTGGTCACGCAACACGTTGCCCGAGGCACCGTCGATGCGGAACTCATAGACGATGCCATCGGACTTGCGCCCCTCACCTTCCCAATAGCCATCGTTATCGGCTTCGATCTTATAGATCTCGACGTAACCGGCCTTGGTCTTGGCGGTTTCGATGGCTTTTTCAATGGTGATCCAGCCTGCGCCCGGCTTGTCCGCCAGGGCGGCTCCGGCACTGAGCAGGGCCGAGGTTGCAACGATGGCGGCTAAGGTTTTCTTAAGCATTTTCGTACTCCATACAGGGATTGAATGTTAGCTGTCCTGATTTTTAGGGCCTTGCAGACGAGAATTAGTTCCAATTGATGTGCATTCGCCATGATGGCTGTTCTCGCCGTCCTGCTGTGGAGGTTAGAATGTGGGAAATCAGGATGAGTTAATGACAGATAAGTCCCTTTCAGAAGCCGAATATGACGCCATCACCGATGCCGCTGCGCACTGGTGCATGCGTCTGCACGCCGGCGATTGCACGACGGCCGAGCGTCAGGCGTTCGAGCAGTGGCACGATGCACATCCACTGCATGCCTTCGAATACGCGGCGATGCTGGAAATCTGGGACGTTGCCGATCACCTGCCCCGCAGCGAACCGGCCCCTGCCGTGGTGCGACTCCAGCCTCGCAAGCGTTTTAGCAACTACGCGGTAGCGGCGGCGGTATGCCTGGTGGCCTTGCCAATGGCGGCCTTTACCGGCTGGGAAGCGGGCTGGCTGCCCAGCTCGTACAAGCATTACGAAGCCGAAAACAGCCTGCGTCAGGTCACCCTCGATGATGGCAGCCAGGTGGAACTGAACCTGGGCACCGAGCTGGTCTACAGCCATTACAAAGACCAGCGCCGGGTCACCCTGAAAAAAGGCGAGGCGTTTTTCAATGTCAGCCATGACCCGCAACACCCCTTCATTGTCCACGCCGGCGACGGTCAGGTTCGGGTGACCGGCACTCAGTTCAACGTCTGGAAGTACGAAGACCATGTGCGGGTGATGCTGCTGCAAGGCTCGGTACTGGTGAGCAGCGACGACCTCCACAGCGGCCTGCGCCTGTCACCCGGGATGCAGGCCAGCTACAACCGTGGCGACGCCAGCCCCCTGGCCCAGCCAATTGCCCCGGGCGACACGGCCCTGGCCTGGCGCGACGGCAAGCTGATCCTCGACAACCTGGCCCTGGCCGACGCGTTGCCGTTGATCAACCGCTACCTGAGCAAACCGGTGATGCTGGCCGACGCCGGTACCGGCGCGATCCGCATTGGTGGTATCTACAACATCAACGAGGTGTCCAACCTCGTCCCCTCCCTGCCCAAGGTCCTGCCGGTCTACCTGACCCAGAACCAGGACGGCAACCCCGTACTTAATTCGATTCCGCGTAAAACACCCAAGGGCTGATGCTGGGGACAGGGCGCATGCCCTGCTCCACGGACGTTCTCTGCCTGGAACTGTCCACTTTTGAAACACTTGCACCGGCTAAGCTGACAGCCGGCTGCGGGTTGCCAGGTTTATGGCGGCCGGTGTTTCATTCCTGAGACAGCTGCCGAGTGAGTTGAACTCAGGCCTGTTGTCTCACCGTTGAAACACATTCCACCTGCCTTTCTTTTTCATCCTTCCCAACTCTTTGAATTTATTAATAAATTCAAAAGCGGCACAGCTCCTGCTCTCTTCCTGACAACGCTGTTTAGGGTCAGCGTAAAGAATAAGGAATGCTGCCGTGAAAACACTCAATCCAGGCTCACTGAGCCTACTGCTGATCAGCTGTGTATTCAGCACCAGCATGAGTCTTTCGGCCCTCGCGGGTGACGGCACCATCGTGGTTGGTCGCACCGTACAAGGCCACATGGCTGGCCGCTCCTCCTTTGCCCCGGATCGCAACCCCAGCACTGTCAATGCAAACCCCTCCAAACAAGTTTTGAGCGCCACGACTGGCGAACTCAGCGACCTCGACATCGCCGGGGTCAGCAGCGGCTCCAGTATCACCCGCGCCATGATGCCCGGCGGCAACCTTCCTGGCCTGAGTAACAGCCTGGGCGCAAGCACCTCAACCCTGGGAGCTGGCGCATCCGCCGGCCATGGCGGTGGTGGCAGCAGCATGGCCGGGCAGATCAATGGTTCGATCCAGCGGGGCATGGCGCCGCTGAACAACATCGGCAGCATGATGGGGGGCCAGTAATGAATCGCTCCTGGCTGATCATCGCCGCACTGGGTTGCACATCGGCCATGGCCGACAACAACGCAACGATCGATAACAGCGGCCAGCAATACAGCGGCGTCGCCTCGGTCAACCAGTCTGCCGGTAATCAGCAACAGCAGATCAACAGTCGCGCCATCGTCGTCGGCGGACAAGCCCACGATTCACTCGTGCAGAAACTCGATGGCAAAGTCGATGCTTCCCTGAACGCCAACGCGGCGATCCAGGGTTCCTCTTTCAGCAATGGCAACGGTGTGCTGGGCGTCAACCAGTCGGCCGGGGCCAATACACAGATGATCAATGCCGTGCGGATCAGCATCAATCCGGGTCCGCAAAGCATCGATGACAGCGTTTTGTCGCAGCAGAACACGACGCTGTTAACAGACTCAGGGCTCACCCCCACCACTGGCAGCCGCCAGGTCGTTACCAGCGACCAGGCCTTCACCGGCAGCCGAGGAGTGGTACAGGTGAACCAGAGTGCGGGGGTGGGGAACCGAGTGGCTAACACCCTGGCTATCACTATCAAGTAACAGCTTGATCAGTGTTTGTTAGTTAGACCGTACCAACACTTAACCAACTAATTAGAAGCAAGGAGATACACCATGAAACCTACAATGGCTCTTAAACCACTGGTTTTCGCTCTGACTGCGCTCATGGCTGTTGCTGCACAAGCAGGTGGTAGCGGCGGCGGCTGGCACCCAACCCCAGTGGCGACCGGCACCGTGGCTGCCGTCGTGACGGATACCCAAGTCAGCAAAGACAACAAATTCGACGACACTAAAACCACTAACAACGCCTCAGCCACTGGCTCGCTTAACGGCCACTCCGGCAACCTGGGCGCCAACGCCGCTTCGGGCTCGGGCAACCAGCAGGACAATGCTGCTGCAATCACCAGCAGTGCCGATGATGCTGCTTCGGTGTTTGCCGTCGCCGACATCTATCAAGAAAGCCAAAACAACAAGTTCGACAACAAAGGCACGCAAAACAACGCGTCTCTGAACAACTCGGCCAACAACAGCTCGGGTAACACCGGCGTCAACGTTGCAGCCGGTCAAGGCAACCAACAGAAAAACAACCTGGCTATCGTGACTGCCGACGGCAACAACGTAGCCGCTGCTTCCAACACCGAGCAACAATCGTTGGACAACCACTTCCTCAACGCAGCCGCGTCTACCCATGGCTATGGTGGCCAGTCTACCTATGTCAGCAACAACGCCAGCCTGAACAACTCTGGCAACAACGGCTCCGGCAACATCGGGCTCAACGTGTCCGCAGGTTCCGGCAACCAACAAAGCAACACCCTCACACTGGGCAGCGGTTGCACCCAATGTGCAGCGGGCAGCGGCGTTCGCTTCTGATGCAACGGGGCCTTGGCGACAAGGCCCTTTTCTATTTCCAGTGTCCAACAGGTCAGACGATCATGCGCCTCGTGACGCTCACCCTCTTGTTAATGCTCACCGGCCCGACCTGGGCAGGGCAAATGGCAATTTCAGCCATGCCCGGCGGTGGCGTGATATTCAAAAAGGTCGAGAGCATTCGTGAGCGCCGCTTCGCCAACCTGGTGGAACAGAAAACCGATTTCAGCTGCGGTGCTGCGGCACTCGCAACCATCCTGCGTCAGGGCTATTGGCTGGACGTCGACGAAGCACACATCATCAAAGGCATGCTGGTCAACGCTGACCAGGACTTGGTACGTACCCAAGGCTTCTCCATGCTGGACATGAAGCGCTACCTCGAAAGCATCGGCATGCGTGCCCGGGGCTACAAGATCGGGCCAGATACCTTGGTCACCGTGAAAATTCCCGTCGTGGTACTGCTGGAAATTCGCGGCTACAAGCACTTCGTGGTCATGCAGCGAGCGGACAAGAACTGGGTCTATATCGGCGATCCGGTGCTGGGGCATAAACGCTATTCGCATGACGACTTCGTCAAGGGCTGGAACGGCATCGTTTTCGCCGTACTCGGTGAAGGCTACGACAAGACCAACATCCTGCTCGACCCACCCACCCCCCTGACGGCGAAAAACAAAATGAATGAGTTCAGGCCCGTGGGTGATGCAGAGCTGATGGACTTCGGTTTTATCCAGAGCGACTTCTTCTAGAAGCGCAATAAGGAGCAGGACGCTCCAGGAGCCAAAGATGAACACCTACCGCTGGCTTACGGTCATGTGCCTGGTAGCCTCAATGCCTGTTTATGCCTCCTCCGGATTTAAACCGATTGAAGTCAAGGATTCGGAATTGGCGGAACTGCGCGGGCGCTATGTGATGCCTGGGCGGATTATCAGCTTTGGCATCGTGATGAGCAGCACCTGGACCAACGCCGTTGGCGACTCGATCACTGGCAAGGCCAGCATGCAGATCGACTCATCCACTATCACCCCCCAATTCTATGTACAAACCACTGGCGGGACGGGCACCGGGACCGGTCAGACCACCGGCACAGGCACCGTGACTGGCGGCGCCGGACTGGGCACCGGCCAGGGCGTGGTTCAAAGCGTGCGCGCTGCGGGCGACGGCAACACGGCGACCAACAACGTCGGCATCAACATCAACGAAAATGGGCTGGCGCCGGCCAATCTTGTGCAGTCAGGGCAAGTGCTGGTGGCCGGCGGTACCGTCACGGGGACCAGTGGGGCTGGCAACGTCAGCGTCTCAGCCGCCAATGGCGGCCTGCAAATGGCTATCCAAGCCAATCACAACCAAGGTAATAGCGTGCAGCAAATCGGCGGCGGCAATGTGCTACAGGGCACCGTTTTGCAGGGCAACAGCAATTTCGTTAACAACATGACCCAACTGAACGTGGTCATGGGCAGCAACGGTTTGAACAATGGTGTACTGAACTGCAACCTGGACCAACTCAAAGGCCTACGCACCCTTGGTTATTGAACTACGCTGTGCCTCGACACTTGCGCATTAGAAAGGGACGGCTTATTTCATGCATCGATCGCTATCGTTACGTGCCGTAATTTGCTTGAGCACGCTCCTGCCCGCATCCATGTTGTATGCCGCGCCGGATACCGACATCGACACATTGAAAAAGGAATTGCTGGAACTCAAGCAACGCTACGAAGTGCAGCAAAAAGCACTGGCGGTGCTGGAACAACGGGTACGCCAGGTTGAAGACCAGCCGGCGGCCCCACCCCCCAAACGCCTGGCCAAATCCCCGGCAGACTTCCAGAAAGGCGGCACCACGGTGGCCGGTAACACGCCCGGCGTCGGTGCAGCTGCCGCCTCGGGCGGTGCAGGCGGCGGCGCCTCCTATGGGCAGTCGCTCAAGGACGACTCGGCCCCGGCACAGAGTGTGAGCAACCTGTACAACGAGGCGAGCGGCTTCTTCGGCGATGGAAAATTCAGTTTTGAAACCGGTGTTACCTATGCTCGTTACGATGCCCGTCAGTTAACCCTCAACGGTTTTCTGGCGCTGGACTCGATCTTCCTGGGCAATATCAACCTGGACCGGATCAAGGCCGACAACTGGACGCTGGACTTAACGGGGCGCTACAACCTCGACAACCGCTGGCAATTCGATGTGAACGTACCGGTGGTTTATCGTGAATCGACTTATCAGTCCGGTGGTGCCAATGGCGGTTCCGGTACGGCGACATCAGAGGAGTCGGTCAGTCGTGACCCGACGATTGGCGACGTCAACTTTGGCGTGGCCTATAAATTCCTCGACGAAACGGCCAGCCTTCCGGATGCCGTGGTGTCGCTGCGCGTCAAGGCGCCTACCGGTAAAGAACCGTTTGGCATCAAGTTGGTACGTTCACCTAACAATACCAACCTTTACGTGCCGGAAAACCTGCCCACCGGCAACGGCGTCTGGTCGATTACGCCGGGCATCTCCCTGGTCAAGACTTTCGACCCAGCGGTGCTGTTTGGGTCGCTGTCCTACACCCATAACTTCGAAGACTCATTTGACGACATCAGTTCCACAGTCAATGAAAAAGTCGGCGGCAAAGTGCGCCTGGGAGACAGCTTCCAGATCGGCGTTGGCGTGGCCTTTGCGCTCAACGAGAAAATGAGTATGTCGTTTTCGGTCTCCGACTTGATCCAACGCAAGAGCAAGCTAAAGCCCGATGGCGGCGACTGGCAATCGGTGGTTTCCAGCGACGCCAACGCCGGCTACTTCAACGTCGGCATGACGATCGCGGCAACCGACAACCTGACGATCGTGCCGAACCTGGCCATCGGTATGACGGATGATGCGCCGGACTTTACCTTCAGCCTGAAATTCCCGTACTACTTCTAAACAGAACACTGTAGGAGCGAGCTTGCTCGCGAAAAACCCGAGAGCAACGCGGGGCTCCAGAAACCCCGCGTTATCGTTAACGAATTTCGCGAGCACGCTCGCTCCTACAGACAAGGAAAAGCCCCGCAACGATAAGGGTCGTTGCGGGGCTTTTCGGTTTACCCGCCCTAGCGGATCTGGTGTTTGTGCAGCAACCGGTAGAACGTCGGCCGGGAAACCCCCAGCACACGGGCCGCGACACTCAGGTTGTCGCTGTGCCGGTTGAGCACATCGCACAGCGCCTGACGTTCGGCACGGTGCTTGTAATCCTCCAGTGTAGCCATCGGCAGCGCGATTGCCTGCTGGCTTTGCAGTCCCAGATCAACGGCTTCGATTTGCCGCCCTTCAGCCAGTACCAGGCCACGCCGTACGCGGTTGGCCAACTCCCGCACATTGCCCGGCCAACCGTGCTCGCCCATGGCTACCAACGCGTCTTCACTGAAGCTGCGGGGGCGCCGGCCGGTTTCCTGGCTGTAGAAGTGTGAAAAATGGTTGGCCAACATCGCCACGTCACCATGACGCTCGCGCAACGGCGCAGTCACCACTTGCAGGACGTTGAGCCGGTAGTACAAGTCTTCCCGGAAGGTACCCTTTGCAACCGCGGCTTCCAGGTCGACGTGGGTGGCCGCCAATACGCGCACGTCCACCGGAATCGGTTGGCTGCCGCCGACGCGCTCGATCTGTTTTTCCTGGAGAAAACGCAGCAGGTTGGCTTGCAGCTCCATGGGCAAGTCGCCAATTTCATCGAGAAACAACGTACCGCCATGCGCCGCCTCAATCCGCCCGATCTTGCGCTGATGGGCGCCGGTAAAGGCGCCCTTCTCATGCCCAAACAATTCGGACTGGATCAGGTGTTCAGGGATCGCCCCGCAATTGATCGCCACAAACGGCTTGGCGTGGCGCTGGGATTGGCGATGCAGGGTGCGGGCGACCAGCTCCTTGCCGGTGCCGCTGTCGCCACGAATCAACACCGGGGATTCCGTCGGCGCCAACTTGGCCAGCAGTTTGCGCAGTTCGCGAATCGGGCGGCTGTCGCCCAGCAACTCATGTTCAGGCTGGCCGGCAGGCGCGTTGTTGCCCTTGCCCCGCAGGCGCGCCATGCCAAAGGCACGGCCGAGGGTGACCTGCACCCGGGACACATCGAACGGCAAGGTATGGAAGTCGAAGAACCACTCGCAGACAAAATCGCCGACATTCTGCAGGCGCAGCACTTCCTGGTTAAGCACGGCAATCCACTCGGTGCCGCTACGGCTGATCAGTTCCTTGACCGCTTCGGGCCGCTCCAGATGAAACGGCTGCAGGCGCAGCAATCCAACATCGCAGGAGCGCTCACCCACCGACTCGAGGGCACAGCTGTCCACATCCCACCCCGCCGTACGCAAGCCCGGTAATAGCCCGTGGCAGTCATCACAGGGATCGACCACAAGCAGACGGCGCGGAGCAGGTGCAACAATCATGACTATTCCTTGGCGTCAAAATCGTTAAAGTTATTTAAAAACAGTTATTTGTAAACCCTGCTGGCAACACTATCAAGATTTTGACGCGGCCTTTGTACCCATTCGTTATAAGCCGCGCACAAACCTGTCCTTTTCCTCCAGTCGAGTGCGGTCAATTGTCGCGGCATAACTTTCATGAGGCTTTCAACATAGCCCCTTACATGACTTTAATCAGGGAAAGTTAAAAAATCTTCTTCTAACATGTGACCTGTACCCGGTGATCGTGCATCAGTACAAGTAACCAGTCGTTAGGCACGCCCAACCAACGGCTTCACTTGAATGGGCATTTAGAGAGAAGACCCCATGAACGCCCCGCTCCGCATCAACGAAGCTCTTTTGATCGCAGACCGTGCTTTCCAGCCCTTTCAATGTGTGGCCTGGCACGATGGCAACGGCGCCCTTAGCCTGAGCGTCATCGACCGCACCAATACCCGTATCGGTAGCAAGCAGCTGTCTTCCAGCACTTATTCCGACCCGGCACAGCTCGAGGACTTGCTGTTGCAGGCCCGCGCTGAACTCGATAAAGATGGCTATCAGTTGCAATCCTGGGCAATGCCCAAGTAACTGAAACTCGCGTGAGGCGGCACCAGAAAGTGTGCCGTTTGACGGCGCAGTATATTGACCCGCAATAACACTAGTAGGTAGTCAGCGATGCAAGTTGCAACTTTGCATAGCTGACTACTTATTAGTGTGGTTGCCAATCAATCGGCCGAGAGAATAAATCGCTCAATGGCTTCCGCCGCACCGTCGTCGACATTACTGCCGGTCACGACGCTGGCCTGGCGCTTGACCACTTCTTCGGCCTGGCCCATGGCAATCGACAACCCTGCCACGTGAAACATCGCCGGGTCGTTGCCGCCATCGCCGATGGCGGCTGTCTGTTCCAGTGGCACACCCAGGTGCGCAGCCAGGGTCTTCAAGGCTTCGCCCTTGTTGGCCTTCATGGCGGTCACATCCAGGAACACTGGCTGCGAGCGGGACACCTGAGCCAAACCCTCGACCCTCGGCTGCAACTGCGCTTCCAGCTCGATCAGCAGTTGGGTATTGGTACTGGCCGCAACAATCTTGTCGACCCGATCCAGGAACGGCTCGAAACTCTCCACGACGATTGCCCCATAACCCAGGCCATGTTCCTCGCGAACCGCCATCGGCCCGCCAGGATCGCGGCGCAGCCAGTCACCGTCGGCAAACAGCCAGACTTCCACGTCTGGCTGCGGCGTAAACAATGCCAGCGCTACCAGCGCCGCTTCTGCCGGCAAGTGATGCGCCACCAGAATACTGCCGTCGGGATTGACCAGCGTGCCGCCGTTGAAGCCGGCAATCGGTACGTCAATACCGAGTGCTTCGACCTGCTGCATCATGGCCTTGGGTGGTCGCCCGCTGGCCAGGCTGAAAAACACCCCGGCCGCGCGCAAGGCGCGAACCGTATCAATGGTGCGTTGACTGAGGCTGTGATCCGGATGCAGCAACGTGCCGTCCATATCACTCAACACAAAGCGGATGGGTTGACTCGGCAAGTCGCTCATCCGAGGCTGTGCCAGCTACGGCCATCGCGGGCCAAGAGTGCATCGGCTGCCGCCGGACCATCTTCGCCTGCCTTGTAGGCCTGGATGCCGTCATCCTGCTTCCACGCATCGAGGAATGGCTGCACTGCACGCCAGCCGTTTTCGATGTTGTCGGCGCGCTGGAACAAGGTCTGGTCGCCGGTCATGCAGTCGTAGATCAGGGTTTCGTAACCCGTCGACGGCTGCATCTCGAAGAAGTCCTTGTAGGCAAACCCCAGCTCCACATTGGCCATGTCGAGGGTCGGCCCGGGCTTTTTCGCCAGCAGGTCGAACCACATGCCTTCGTTCGGCTGGATCTGGATCTTCAGGTACGTCGGCTTGAGTTCATCGACCTCGGTATCACGGAACTGCGCGTATGGCGCCGGCTTGAAGCAGATGATGATCTCGGTGTCGCGGATGCTCATGCGCTTGCCGGTGCGCAGGTAAAACGGCACGCCGACCCAGCGCCAGTTGTCGATCATCACCTTGAGGGCGACGAAGGTCTCGGTGCTGCTGTCGGGCGCAACGTTGGCCTCTTCGCGGTAACCCGGCAGTTGCTTGCCGGCGACTTCACCGGCGGTGTACTGGCCGCGCACCGAGTTGGCCCGTGCGTCTTCCAGCGACCAGGGCCGTATGGCCCCGATCACCTTGGCCTTCTCGCCCCGCACCGCATCGGCGCCAAAGGCGGCTGGCGGTTCCATGGCGATCATCGCCAGCAACTGAAACAGGTGATTGGGCACCATATCCCGCAGCGTGCCGGTGTGTTCGAAGAAGCTGCCACGGGTTTCCACGCCGACGGTTTCGGCGGCGGTGATTTGCACGTGGTCGATGTAGTGGTTGTTCCAGAACGCCTCGAACAGCACGTTGGAGAAACGGCTGATAAGGATGTTCTGGACGGTTTCCTTGCCCAGGTAATGGTCGATGCGATAGATCTGCTTCTCGCTCATCACTTTGAGCAGGCAGGCGTTCAGCGCTTCGGCAGTGGCGAGGTCCGAGCCAAAAGGCTTTTCGATCACCACCCGGCGAAACGCCTCCGGGGTTTCTTCCAGCAGGCCGGCAGCGCCGAGACGCTGCACCACTTCGGCAAAGAAACGCGGCGCGGTGGCGAGGTAGAACACCGCGTTACCGGTGCCACTGTCAGCGATCTTCTTGGCGATGTCGGCGTAGGTGCCATCGTCAAGGAAGTCGCCCTCGACGTAGCTGATGCCCTTGGCCAACTGGGCCCACAATTGCGGGTCCAGGGCGTCATCCCCCTTGCCCTTGACCTTGCTGGCAGCCTCGGTGCGAATGAAGTCCTCGAGTTTCTTGGCGAAATCGGCGTCGCTGATGGCGTTGTGATCAACGCCCACAATGCGCAAGCCATTGCCCAGCAGCCCATCGCGACTGAGGTTGTACAGCGCCGGCATCAGCAGACGCTTGACCAGGTCACCGTGGGCACCAAACAGAAACAGGGTGGTGGGCGGAGCGGGTTCGGCCTTGGGTTTCTTGCCGTTGGCGGTCATTTTTTGGGAGTCTCCACATGGCCGCCAAAGCCGAAGCGCATGGCAGAAAGCATTTTGTCACCGTAGGTGCTTTGCTGGCGGGAGCGGAAGCGGGCAAACAGCGAGTTGGACAGCACGGGTACCGGTACCGATTGCTCCATGGCGGCTTCGATGGTCCAGCGGCCTTCGCCACTGTCGGCAACCGAGCCGGAATAACCGTCGAGCTTCGGATCGGTGGCCAGGGCGTCGGCGGTCAGGTCCAGCAGCCAGGACGAAACCACGCTGCCACGACGCCAGACTTCGGCGATGTCGGCGACGTTAAGATCGAAGCGCTGGTCTTCCGGCAGGCTCTCCGAATTCTTGGTCTTGAGGATGTCGAAACCTTCAGCGAAGGCCTGCATCATCCCGTACTCGATGCCGTTGTGGATCATCTTGACGAAGTGCCCCGAGCCGGCAGGCCCCGCGTGGATATAGCCACGCTCGGCACGGCTGTCAGCTGCAGCAGAACGGTCTTTCGTGCGCGGGATGTTACCGATGCCCGGCGCCAGGCTTTCGAAGATCGGGTCCAGAAGCTTAACGGTCTCGGCGTCGCCGCCGATCATCATGCAGTAGCCGCGCTCCAGGCCCCAGACGCCGCCGGAGGTGCCGACGTCGACATAGTGCAGGCCTTTTTCCGACAGGGCCTTGGCCCGGCGGATGTCATCCTTATAGAAGGTGTTGCCGCCGTCGATGATCACATCACCGTCTTCCAGCAGATGGCTCAATTCTTCAATGGTGTTTTCGGTCGGGTCGCCTGCCGGCAGCATCACCCAGATCGCCCGGGGCTTCTGCAGCCCGGCCACCAGGCCCGCCAGGTCGGCAACGCCGGTGGCGCCCTCGCCTGCCAAACCTTTTACGAATGCTTCATTGCGGTCGTAAACCACGGTGGTATGCCCATTGAGCATCAGGCGTCGCGCAATGTTGCCACCCATGCGGCCTAGTCCAATAATCCCCAGTTGCATGTGCTGATGCTCCTTACTACGAATAAATGTGTGTCACAGTTTATAGCGCAATGAGGCTAATGAGGGTTAGTCCAGAGCGGATTGGCATAGTTTCATGACAAAAAGTGGCCATCCTTTAGCCTTCAGTGGGGAAAAAGTCACAGCGACCATCAAAAATAAAAAAGTTCCCTTCGCTTAAAAAAGAATTCAGAATTGCGCCGACTGTTGCCGAGAGCCTCGAATCAAGCGCTCTGGCACCGCGATACACCGGCTATTTGCGAGGTAAGCAATGAGCACTGCACACATGACCCGTCCGCCACAGACCCTCTACGTCACCATTCGCCGTGATGAATTGCGCCAGTTGAAAGACGAACGCGACCAACTGCAACAGGAAGTCATGCGCCTGCGTTTGCACTTGCAGGGTCAGCTCAATCAACCGTCCGGCACCCAGCCCGCACTTTGCTGAACGTGAGCTGAACGAACCGTTCAGGAATAACTCACGAAGTTTTCACATCCTCATCCCGATACTCCCGCCGAATAGGGCCGCGCCACGTGCGCAGGCCCTCTGTTGCGCGCGTCCGTGCGCGTCGACACTGAAAAATTATCGGGTTGGAGCGCTGGATGGCGATGTTCAAACGCAGCACTACGTCTGCGAAAGGTTTTGATTGGGCCGGCCTCGGCTGGATGTTCCTGTTCTTCTGGTATTTCTCGGGTATCACCCAACTGCTGATCCAGCTGACCGGCACCTCCGGCTTCAGCGGTTTCCGCCAGGCATTTTTCATGAGCGCCCTGTGGTTGGCGCCGATGCTGCTGTTCCCGCGTCGCGCGCGCCTGGTGGCAGGGTTGATTGGCGTGGTGCTGTGGGCCTGCTCCATGGCCAGCCTGGGTTACTTCTTCATCTACCAGCAGGAATTCTCCCAAAGCGTCATCTTCATCATGTTCGAGTCGAACATCTCTGAAGCCGGCGAGTATGCCACCCAGTACTTTGCCTGGTGGATCGTGCTGGCGTTCATTGCCCACACGGCCATGGCCGTATTCCTGTGGACTCGCGTACGCCCGGTTTACCTGCCGCGTGGCCAAGCCATGCTGGCGGCTGCGGCAATCGTGATTGCCATCGTCGGTTACCCACTGGTCAAGCAGATCGCCAAGAGCGAGACCATGGAACTGGCCATCGACCGCTTTGAAACCCGCATCGAGCCGGCCGTGCCGTGGCAGATGATCGTCGCCTACCGCCGCTACACCGAACAACTGGACAACATGCAAGGCATGCTGACCAGCGCCAGCAAGATCCCGCCCCTGACCAACCTCAAGGACAGCATGGCCGGCCAGCCGTCGACCCTGGTGCTGGTGATCGGCGAGTCCACCAACCGCCAGCGCATGAGCCTGTATGGCTACCCGCGCAACACCACGCCGGAACTGGACAAGCTGCGGGACCAACTGGCGGTGTTCGACAATGTCATCACCCCGCGCCCGTACACCATCGAAGCGCTGCAACAGGTGCTGACCTTCGCTGACGAAGAAAACCCGGACCTGTACCTCAAGACGCCATCCATCGTCAGCGTAATGAAGCAGGCCGGCTACAAGACCTTCTGGATCACCAACCAGCAGACCATGACCAAGCGCAACACCATGCTCACGACCTTTTCCGAACAGGCCGACGAGCAGGTGTACCTGAACAACAACCGCAACCAGAACGCCCGCCAGTACGACGGCGACGTGCTGGAGCCGTTTGCCAAGGCGATGTCCGACACCGCCGAGCGCAAATTCATCGTGGTGCACCTGCTGGGCACCCACATGAGCTACCAGTATCGCTACCCGCCGACCTTCGACAAGTTCACCGATCGCCAGGGTGTGCCTGCCGGGGTCAGCGACGCACAGTTGCCGACCTACAACAGCTACGACAACGCGGTGCTGTACAACGATTTCGTGGTATCGAGCCTGATCAAGGACTACGCCAAGACTGACCCGAACGGCTTCCTGCTGTACCTCTCCGACCACGGTGAAGACGTATTCGATTCGGCCGGCCACAGCACCCTGGGCCGTAATGAAGGCAAGCCAACGGCGCCGATGTACACCATTCCGTTCATGGCCTACGCGTCGCCCAAGTGGCGTGAAAGCCACGACTGGAGCTTTGGTGGTGACTTGCAGCGGCCCTACAGCAGCTCGCAGTTGATCCATACCTGGGCCGACATGGCGGGGTTGAGCTTTGATGAACTGGACCACAGCAAGAGCCTGGTCAGTGACAGCTTCAAGCCGCGGCCGCTGCTGATTGGCAATCCTTACGAACGCCAGCAAAAGCCCCTGATTGACTTCAGCCTGATCAAGCCGAAGAAAACCGACTCGACTGATGTGGTCATCAAGTAGGTCCCATAACCCGGGTTTCACCTGCGCAATGCGGTGAAACCCGACTTGGCAGCAACACCAAGATAATAATTATTCTCGTTTAGCGCTAAAGTTCCCCGCCTCCTTTCGTCTTTGAGCCAATGGCATTTTTCATAGACGACAAGGAGTTCGCCGCGATGTTCGCGCCTTTTACCCGTTCCATGACCTTGACCCTGGGCCTTTTCAGCGTGGTGCTGAGCCCGGAGCTGCTGGCTGAAACCGATCCTGAAAAGGAATCGCACACGCCGGCCAATGCCCTTGAACTGGGCAGCACCAGCATCACCGCCGAGGGCCTGGGCGCCAACACCGAACACACTGGTGCCTACACCACAGGCTCGATGAGCACCGCCACCAAGTTGAACCTGTCCATCAAGGAAACGCCGCAGTCGGTCTCGGTGATCACCCGCCAGCAGATGGACGATTTCAACCTCAATACCCTCACCGAAGTCATGCGCCAAACCACCGGCGTGGTGGTGCAACACCTGGACTCCGACCGGGTTGGCTACTCCTCACGCGGCTACGGCATCAGCAACTTCCAGATTGACGGCATGCTCAACACCTTCGGGCGCATGAAGTCGGATGCCGACACCATTATTTACGACCGGATCGAAGTGGTACGCGGCGCCACCGGCCTGACCACCGGTGCAGGCGACCCTTCGGCCACCGTCAACATGGTGCGCAAACGCCCCACCGCCCAGTGGCAGGCAAAGACGGGCATCAGTGGCGGCTCCGATGACAATTACTACAGCTACCTGGATGTTGGCGGCCCCTTGGCGTTTGATGGGCGCCTGCGGGGCCGTACGGTGCTCGCCTACCGTGACACCCAGTCCTATCGCGACAACTACGCGCTGCAACGGGAAGTCGGCTACGGCATCCTCGAAGGCGACCTGACCGACGACACGGTGCTGGCGGTGGGCTTCGATTACCAGAACAAGCACGTGCAGGGTACCGCGTGGGGCACCTTGCCCTACTGGAACAGTGACGGCAGTAAAGCCAAGCTGCCCCGCTCCGCCAACATCGCGGCCAAGTGGAGTTCCTGGCCGCTGAAAGACGAAACCACCTTCGCCACCCTCGACCACCGGCTGGCCGGTGACTGGCATTTGAAGGCTGCCTACACCCACCGCGAAAGCGACACGGACGGCAAGGTCTACTACGGCGGCTCAGGCTTTCCCAATGCCGACCGCAGCGGCATGACGGCCTGGACCAGCCATATGATCGGCACTTCAAAAATGGACGTGGTCGACTTGAACCTGTCCGGCTCTTATTCCCTGCTGGGTCGTGAGCATGAATTGATGGTGGGGTATGGCGAATCCGAGCAGCGCGATGCTTCGCCACACCTGCGCGACGGTCCGGTGCCGAAGAATTACACCAGCATCGGCGACTGGAAACACATGGGCGGGATCGGCAAATTCCCCGACTCCAATACCGGCCTCAAGGGCTCGCAAGGCAGCACCCGCCAAAAGGCCGGCTACCTGGCCACCCGCCTGAACCTGACCGAGCGCCTGCATGCCATAGTGGGCAGTCGTTATGGCAGTTGGGAGATCGAGAGCACCACGTACAACTATGATGAGGACACCGACCAGTTCCTCGGCACCTCAAAATCCAGCCAGACCCACAACGACATGTGGACGCCCTACGCCGGCCTGCTCTACGACCTGACGCCTGAGTACACCGTCTACGCCAGCTACACCGATATCTTCAACCCGCAAGAGCAGCGCGACGCCGGCAAGCAATACCTGGAGCCGGTGGTGGGCAGCAACTACGAAGTGGGCATCAAGGGCAGCCTGCTGGAAGAGCGCCTGAACCTGGCGGCTGCGTACTTCTGGAGCAAGCAGGACAACGTCGCGGAACTGGACAGTTCGACCCCACCGGATCCGGACACTGGCGAGCAGTTCTACACGTCCGGCGGCAAAGGCAACAAAGTGCAGGGCTTCGAGGTAGAGATTTCCGGAGAGGTGCGCCCCGACTGGAACCTGACCGCAGGCTACACCTACACCCACTCCCTGAACGGCGACAAGCAGCGCAATAACACCAATCTGCCACTGAACCTGCTGCGGGTGTCCACGGCCTATCGCCTGCCCGGCGAATGGCATGCGCTGACCGTCGGCGGCGCGGTGAATTGGCAGAGTGATTTCTACGACGTTGCCTATCGCCCCGTGGGCAGAGACTCCAGTGGAACGTTGATCAGGGAGCAGACCCGAATCACTCAGCAGGCCTATACAGTGGTCAACCTGATGTCTCGCTATGAGTTCGATGACCACTTGTCGGCGTCACTTAATATCAACAACCTATTTGATAAAAAATATTACGAGCGTGTCGGCTTTTATAACGGCGTGTATTGGGGAGACCCGCGCTCCATCAGCCTTGCACTGGACTGGAAGCTCTGAATTCATCGCTGCGAAAGATTGGAAGTTAACGAAATCGTTAACTTTCGGTCAGCACCAGGTTAACCCTTACTTAATATCATTGGCCCATAGTCTCCTCATCCCGCCGCTGACACACCGCGCGGAACCCAACACACTTAATGAGACACTGCCATGAAAATTTCGACTGTTATCCTTGCTGGCCTGATGACCATGACCTCCGTAGCAGCCTTCGCAGAAGGCGGTTCAGAGCGTTCGAAGGAGTTCTACAACAACTTCACCTTCGTTCAGGAACAAACTCACGGCGCTGCCCAGCAAACAGCAATGGCTGACGGCAAGACTGCAAAGCCCGCCACTGCCGATCAAACTACCACTACACCTAACACCTGATTTACCCGCGATACCCTGCGCTATTCCGCTCTGATAGCTAAGGTTTATTTGGCGCCACTTGCTGGCGCCTTTTTTGTGTTAATTAAATAAACATTAATTAAAGCGGCTTACTCCAAAACAGCATCCGGCCATGCTCCGGATCAAATACTGCATCTTCGAAACCAAACTTGCGATACGCCGACTGTGCGACGCCATTGCCTTCAAGCACCTCGAGGGTGATCTTGCAGCAGCCGCGCTGGCGAGCGATTTCCTCGACCTTTTGCAACATCTTCTGGCTCAAGCCCAGGCCGCGGAATTTATCCATCACCACCACGTCGTGGACATTGACCAGCGGGCGGCAGGCAAAGGTGGAAAMCCCTTCAAAGCAATTCACCAGACCCGCCGGCGTACCGCCGACAAATGCCAGCACACTGAACGCATGAGCACGCTTGGCCAGCTCCGCTGGCAATTGCTGCAAACGGTCGGCCGGCAGGCTTTGGCCACCGCCCATGGGGTCTTCTGCATAATGATTGAGCACCAGGCCAATGGCCTCGGCGTGTACTGGATTGGTGTAGCTGGCTTGCAGCACCAGGATGTCTGGGGTGTCCATTTCCTTCCTCGTTAACGGTGCAACAGGGACTCGGTCCCCGTAAAAGGGCTCGATTGTAAGCGTGGAGTGGGCATTAGATGAAGGAGATTAACTACATTTGCCCGCGTGAAATTACGCCTGGATCGCCGAATCGCGTCAACTGCATCTCCTGCAAACGGCTTAGGGTGCGGCGGAATGGGAACTCCAGGTAACCCTCGGTGTAGAGGCTTTCCAATGAAACCCTGGCCTCGATGTACAGCGGCACCTTGCGGTCGTAGCACTCGTCTACCAAGGCAATGAACCGCCGGACGCTGTCGTCATGCACGGACAGTTCCGGCAACTCGCGATCACCCGCCTCCACTCGTTGGGCGGCGTCTTCCGTACCGCGTGCGATTCGTCCAGGACGCTTTTGCGCGCTGAGGTTGGGGACCTCACCCAACAAAATGGCCTTGAACCGATCACACAACAGCATGAAGTCCATGGCGGCCAGCGGCTGTTCGCACAGATCGGCATAGCGGCACCACAGCACTGTTTCACTGGACTGCACGGCCACGACGGAACGGTACCCGACCGCGACCGGGCCACTGCTCACCGCCTGCCCTTCGCTCAACTGGCGAAATACCCCGGCCAGCGCTTCAGGCTGATCGACCCAGTAACGCTGCAGCGTGGTGCCCGGATGCAGGCGATGATCTTCCCCGCCATCCACCGCAACCACTCGCATATGCTGCTTGATGGCCTCGATCCCCGGCAGGAAGCGATCACGGTTAAAACCATCGGCATACAGTTGATCTGGCGGTTGATTGGAGGTGCAGACCATCACCACGCCTTCCTCGAACATCACCTGGAACAGCCGGCCGAGAATGATCGCGTCACCAATGTCATTGACGAACAGCTCATCAAAACACAGCACCCGCACTTCCCGGCTCAGTTCACGGGCCAAGGCCTGCAAGGGGTCGTGGGTGCCCGTCAGTTGGAACGAGCGCTGGTGCACCCAGCCCATGAAGTGATGGAAATGCTGGCGCCGGGCAGGCACTCGCAAGCTTTGGTAGAACTGGTCCATCAGCCAGGTCTTGCCCCGCCCGACCGGGCCCCACAGGTACACCCCGGTGATGGGCGCATTCCCGTGGTGCAGGGCTTGATGGCAATCTTGCAGGGCTTGCACCGCCTCACGCTGGGCGTCGTCGGGGACGAAACCCTGTTCGGTGATGGCGTGCTGGTAGGCGGCGAGTGGCGAGTCGAAAGTCATGCCCGGCAGTATGCCATGACGGCTACAGGGAAATATCCAATCGGGAAATCTTGCCCTGCTCATTGAGGCGGAAGGTATAACGCAGCTCCAGCGGGCTGCCGGGAAAGCTGCCGGTGATCAGGTTGCTGACCAGCACCTTGCCGGTGCGGTGCTGCACATTCAGCACCTGGACCTTGGGCTGGTAGCGACGCCCGGTGTCTTCCATCCAGCGGGCGATGGCGGCGGTACCGACCTGGTGCTCGCCTTCATCGAACACGTTGGCATCTGCGGCGAAACAGTCGGCCACCAAGGACGTGTCGCCGGTATTCGCGGCGGCAATATAGGTCGCGATCGCCGGGGCCAGTTCGGGGGTGAGTTGAGACATGAGACAGCTCCTTGTTGGTGATTTATGGAGCCATGCTAAAGCAGTGCTGTGTCAGTTCTTGTCAGGAGTGAATGGCCCGGATTCGTTCTGTTCCATCAGCTTGCGCCAGGCCCGCAACCAGTCGCTGCGACGTCCCGGATAACGCTCGCCGTGAAGGCTGGCAGCCGCTACCCGGTCGGTGCGGAAGGTGCGATAAGCCCCGCGCAACTCGCACCACGCAACGATCACCCGCACTTCGTTGAGAAAGCCCAGGGCCAGGGGCCAGATCAGGCGCTGGCTGGCAGTCTGGCTGGCATCGGCATAATCGATGTGCAGTTTGGCCTGGCCGCGAATCGCCTCGCGAAACACATTCAGCGGCACGCGGTTTTCCGGGTAGCCAAATCCTGGCGGGCCGGGCAACAAGGTCGGATTGCGCAAGGCTTCCTGGGCCGCAGGATCAAGCACATCAGCAATCTTCGCCAGGGCATTCGCCGCCGCTTGGCTCAGCACGTCATCACCACGCTGATCGACATACCGCAAGCCGAGCACGATGGCCTCGGTCTCGTCCGCGTTGAGCATCAGCGGCGGCAGGAACAGACCCGCACGCAGCACGTAACCCACGCCCGCCTCGCCGAAGATCGGTGCGCCCAAGGCGGTCAATTCGGCGATGTCGCGGTACAGCGTGCGTTCGGATATCTCCAGTTCCGCCGCCAGCACAGCGGCGGTCACCGGGCGTTTTTTGCCCCGCAGGACTTGCAACAAGGTCAGCAGACGAGTGGTACGCGACACGTTTGATCACACTCGGAAAAGGAAAGGTGGCGAAGCTTAGCAGAGGCCTCTGTCAGAAAGTGTCAGGAGCAGGCGCCCTTCCCTTCAACGGCAAAAAAACCCTCTTGACGAAATATATGACTCGCATCATATTTAATAGATGTTGAAAAACATTTAAATCAACCACAGCGTCAGGAGTTCTCGTATGCGCAATAAAGTCTTTGGCCGTCGCAGCGGCCTGCGGGTTTCGGAGCTGGCCTTGGGTACCGCCAACTTCGGCACAGGCTGGGGCCACGGCGCCGAGCGCGAAGAGTCCAAGCGGATTTACGACGGTTACCTGGAGGCCGGCGGCAACTTCCTTGATACCGCCAACGGCTACCAGTTCGGCCAATCGGAAGTACTGCTCGGCGAGTTTATTGCGTCGGAACGGGACCGCCTGGTGATCGCCAGCAAGTACACCTTGCGCACCCAGCCTCAGGACGAAGGCACCCTCAAGCTCGGCAATAACCGCAAGAACATGGTGCGCGCCGTCGAAGAAAGCCTGAAACGCCTGAACACCGATCACATCGACCTGTTCTGGGCGCATATCAGCGACAACGTCACGCCGATGGAAGAGATCCTGCGGGGTTTTGATGACCTGGTGCGGGCCGGCAAGATCCACTATGCCGGGCTGTCCAACTTCCCTGCCTGGCGCATTGCCCGCGCCGACCTGCTCGCCGAAGTGCGCGGCTTTGTGCCGCTGGTAGCGATCCAGACCGAATACAGCCTGGCCGAACGCACCGCCGACCGCGAGCTGCTGCCTATGGCCGAAGCGCTGGGCCTGGCTGCCACGTTGTGGTCACCGCTGGGTGGTGGTTTTCTCACCGGCAAGTACCGCAACAGTCAGGAGGACTCCCGCGCCAGCAAGTTGGGGATTCTGGTCCACGCTGAAAAAAGCGCACGGGAAACGGCAGTGCTCGACACCTTGTTGGCGGTTGCCGGTGAGCTGAACGCCACGCCGACTCACATTGCCATCGCGTGGCTACGGGAAAAAGCCCGTCGATCCACCACCGCGCTGATTCCGATTCTGGGGCCGCGTACTCGCGAACAGCTGGATGGGACCCTGGGCGCGCTGACGGTGCAACTCTCGGCTGAGCAAGTCGCCCGCCTGGACACTGCCAGCGCGATTCCGCTGGGTGTGCCACACGAGATGATCGCTGAGCGCTTCCCCCGCTATACCGACGATGATGCACAAGACCTGCGCTGGCCGCCGGTTATCTAAGACCCGTTGTGGCGAGGGAGCTTGCTCCCGCTGGGCTGCGTAGCGGCCCCAAAATCTKGGGAGCGCTGCGCACTCCCGCGGGAGCAAGCTCCCTCGCCACAGATGCAGTACTCAGCCTCAGTTACGCGAGGCTTTTGCTCACCACCTCAAACACATCGCTGGACAGCTCGCCCGAAGCGCGAATCCGCTCCAGTTCACCTTTCATCAGTGCCTGCCGCGCGTTGTCGTACTTGCGCCAGCGGGTCAACGGCGCCAACTGCCGCGACGCAATCTGCGGGTTGAAGCCGTTCAACTGGATCACCAAATCCGCCAGGAACCGATAACCGGAACCATCCGCCGCGTGGAAGTTGATCAGGTTCTGTCCGGCAAACGCACCTACCAGTGCGCGCACCTTGTTCGGGTTCTTGATGTTGAACGCCGGGTGCTGCATCAACGCCTTGACCCGCTCCAGCGCGCCCGGCAAACCACTGCCCGCCTGCACGCTGAACCACTGGTCCATGACCAGCGGGTTGTCCTTGAAGTTCTCGGCAAACACCGCGAGGGCCTTGGCCTTCTCTTCTTCGAACGGCGAGTTGACCAACACCGCCAACGCCGTCAGGCGCTCGGTCATGTTGTCGCACGCGTCGAACTGCTCAAGGGTTGCCGCCAACACTTCCGGCTTGCCGCTGAGCATCAGGTAAGACAGCGCGATGTTCTGCAAGGCGCGACGGGCAAAGTGTTCCGCCTCGGCCACGTACGGGGTTTTCTTCGACAGGTCGCGATTGGCCTGGTAGCGCAGCCACAAACCTTCGAACAGGTTATCGGCCAATTGCTTGCGGGCGAACTCGCGGGCCGCGTGGATGGCGTCGACATCCGCCACTTCGCTGATTTCAGTCAGGTAGGCTTCGCTCGGCAGCGAGAGCATCTCGGCAACCATCGCCTGGTCCAGGCTCTGGTCGCTGAGCACAGTGCGCAGCGCCGTGATCAGGCGTTGATCCAATACCAGCGCCTTGCCCTGCTGATGCTGGCCGATCAGCTCCTGCAACACCTGCACCGACAGCTGCTGGCCGGCGTCCCAGCGATTGAAACCATCGCTGTCGTGCTGCATCAGGAACATCAACTGGTCGCGGTTGTACGGGAAGCTCAGTTTCACCGGCGCCGAGAAGCCACGCAGCAGAGACGGCAGCGGATGTTCGGCAATGTCGACAAAGGTAAAGGTCTGCTCGGCTTCGGTCACCGAGATCACCCGGGACGTGGCGCCCGCCGCAGCTTCACCGGCCAGGCGCAAGGCGATACCCGCGCCCTTGCCGTCCAGCAGGCCCAGTTCAACCGGAATCACGAACGGCAGTTTCTCTACTTTGTCCGGGGTTTCCGGGCAGCTTTGACGGAAGCTCAGGCTGTAGGTTTTAGCCGCCGCGTCGTAGGACTCGCTCACCGCCAGGCGTGGTGTACCGGCTTGGCTGTACCAGCGCTTGAACTGGGTCAGGTCGGCGCCGTTGGCGTCTTCCATGGCCTTGATAAAGTCGTCGCAGGTCACAGCCTGGCCGTCGTGGCGTTCGAAGTACAGGTCGCTGCCCTTGCGGAAGCCTTCGGCGCCGAGCAAGGTCTGGATCATGCGAACCACTTCCGAGCCCTTTTCGTACACGGTCAGGGTGTAGAAGTTGGAGATTTCGATAAAGCCGTCCGGGCGTACCGCGTGGGCCATCGGCCCAGCATCTTCGGCGAACTGGTGCGTGCGCAGGTAGGCGACGTCCTGGATACGCTTGACCGTCGCCGAGTTCATGTCGGCAGAGAACTGCGAATCACGGAACACCGTGAAGCCTTCCTTCAGCGACAGCTGGAACCAGTCGCGGCAGGTCACGCGGTTGCCCGACCAGTTGTGGAAGTACTCGTGGGCGACAATCGCCTCGACACGCTGGTGCGCGGCGTCGGTAGCGGTTTCGGCGCGGGCCTGCACGGCGCTGGAGTTGAAGATGTTGAGGCCCTTGTTCTCCATCGCGCCCATGTTGAAGTCGTTGACCGCGACGATCATGAAGATATCGAGGTCGTACTCACGGCCATAGGCTTCTTCGTCCCAGCGCATGGACTTCTTCAAGCTGTTCATGGCGTGCTGGCACTTGTCGATGTTTTCCGGCTCGACATAGATACGCAGCGCCACGGTGCGCTCGGTCATTGTGGTGAAGGTGTCTTCGACGCACCACAAATCACCGGCCACCAGTGCGAACAGGTAAGCCGGTTTCTTGAACGGGTCTTCCCAGGTCGCCCAGTGCCGGCCGTCTTCGCCAGGGCCGGAAGCAATCGGGTTGCCGTTGGACAGCAGCACCGGGTAACTGTGTTGCTCGGCGATCACCGTGGTGGTGAACACGCTCATCACGTCCGGGCGGTCGAGGTAATAAGTGATCTTGCGGAAACCTTCGGCCTCGCACTGTGTGCAGAACATGCCGCCGGATTTGTACAGGCCTTCCAGGGCGGTGTTGGTTTCCGGGTGGATCTTCACCGTGGTGTCGAGGGTGAAGGTTGCGCTGGTGGGGTGCACGATCAGGTGGCTGTCGCTCAACTGGTAATCGGCGTCGGTCAGTTCCTGGTCGGCCAGGTTTACCGACACCAGCTCCAACTGCTGCCCGTCGAGCACCAGCGGCGGCAGGCCGGTGCCGCGCTCGGGGTTGCGGCGCATCACCAGCTGCGCGTGGACCAGGCTATGGTCCTCGAACAACTCGAAGGTCAGGTGCGTCTCGTCGATCAGGTAGTCCGGCGCCTGATAGTCCTTCAGGTAAATCATCTTCGGCTGTTCGGTGCGCATGTCTGTCGTCCTTCTACTGATGCACGGCGAGCTGGTAGGCCGTGTATTTACGAATGTTGATCACGCCGGTGTCGAAGATCAGGTATTGGCCCTTGATCCCCATCAGCGTGCCTTCGGCAATCGGGTTCTTGTCCAGGTTGAAGCTGACAATCTTGGTAGGATACTGCTCGATCGGGTAACGGATTTCGATCGGTTCGATGTCGGTCACCGGTTGGATGGCTTGCAAGCCAAAGCGTTCCTGCAAACCGAGCAAACCCTCGGCACAGCTGGCGAACAGTTCGTCCCGCACCTGCGCAAGATTTACCGTCTGGGCGTCGCCCTTGAGCAGCGCGCGCCAGTTGGTCTTGTCGGCCACCTGGCTGCGGAACAGATCTTCGACGAAGCCCGACTGCTGGCGCGTGGCAACCCGCATGATCGGCAGCGCCTGGCTTGCGCCCTGGTCCAGCCAGCGGGTAGGCAGCTGGCTGGCGCGGGTAATGCCGACCTTGATCCCCGACGAATTCGCCAGGTAAACCACGTGATCGGTCATGCAGAATTTTTCACCCCAGGCCGGATCGCGGCAAGTACCTGCGTCGTAATGGCAACGCTCGGGGCTCATGATGCACAGGTCGCACTGGGCCAGTTTGGTCATGCACGGGTAGCAGTAACCCTGGCTGAAACTGGTCTTGGTCTTGCGACCGCAATGGGTGCAAAGGATCGCACCGAGGTATTCCAGGCGCACGGTGGTGCCGATCAACGGGTTGACCGGCACCTCGATGTCGCCCAGACGAAACGCGTATTGAACGGTCGGCTCACCCAACTGCGCCGACATCTTGCTGACTGCACCACGGCCAATCTCAATCAATGGATGGCATCCGACTTGAACAGGATGTTCGGCACCGGCGCCGACTTCGAGGCGCATTCCTGCGGGCCCATGTAGCCGGTGCGCTGGTCTTCCGGCAGGTTCTGCAGTTCCCAGGCGATCACTGCCTGCAACGACAATTCACGCTGCTCGGCGGTGAGCTTGCGGCCATCGGACCACTTGCCGATTTCCACGGCGAGCTTGAGGCTCTCGTAGATGTCCGGGGTGATGTTTTCGATCATTTCGACAAAAGAGGACATAAGACTCTTCCTTAACTAAATAGGAGACATTTTGCGGCGACTGTACAAGCCACCCAATAAACCGGTCAGGCAACCCATCACCAGGCCACCCACGTGGGCCGCGTTGGCGATTTCGCCGAAACCGATCATCGAAACCAGGCCCGACAGGCACAGCACCAGCCACACCAGCATCATCACCAACACCCCGCGAGGCAGGCGATACGCCGGGTTCGGCGACAACAACTGATAGATCCAGCAATGCCCGAGCAAGCCGTACAGCACCCCGGACAACCCGCCAAACAGGCCAGGACCACCAAAAGAGTATTGAGCGTAGTTCGACACCAGGCTGAACAACAGGGTCAGGCCCAGCAGGTTGATACTGCCCTGGCGCAGCTCGATACGCCGTCCCAGTTCCCAGTACCACATGCCGTTCATGGCCAGGTGCAGGATGCCGAAGTGGATCAGCATCGGCGTGACCAACCGCCACCACTGCCCGGATGCAAGGCTGTCGGCCAGCGGCGTGAAGTGCAGGTACTCACCCGACACACTGAACGGCAGGAACGTCAGCCAGCTCATGGCTTGCAGATTATCCCCCAGCAGCGTGACGGCGCCGACGATGATGCTCAGCAGCAGAATAAGTCCCGTCACCGGGCTGTGGCGCAACTGCTGGACAAACCCCGGACGCTTGACCGTCGCCGCCTGTGCCGGAATATCCAGTTGCTGGTCCGGGTCACCAGCTGGAAAACGCTGGTACAAAACCTTCACGTCTTCGCTGATGGAATCGGGCACCCACAGCACTTGCTCCCCGGCTTCTTCGCTGACGCGATGGGGCACCTGCATGCGTTGCAGCAGCGTGACGAAACCACTCAAATCCACCGCCAGCGGCAGGCGTAATACAGCCACGGAACTCATGCAATAACCTCAGGGCGCTCGACATCGACCCAAACAAATTTACGCGGGTCCAGGCGGGTTTCCTGATCCAGTCGGTAAGCCACCAACTTGCCATACAGCACTGCGCTGTAGTCCAGGCAGGCCAGGTTCGGACGGATCGGCGCCGGTTTGCCGCTGCGCCAGTAATGGCCGACGAACAGCAACGGCTCGTCGACGCCGTAGCGCAGCAGGGAATTTTTCTCGGTGGACGACAGCGGCGTGGCTGCCACCGGTTCCGGCAGCGCATCAGGCTGGAACACGATGTCGCCGTAGGTTTTCGGGTCGTCTTCCCAGAACTTGGTGCGGAAGAACGAGCGCGTCAGCCCGTCGCCACCGGTCAGGGTCAGACCGTCCGGCAGGCGCATGTCGGTGCCGCGCAGCAGGCGGTCGAAGGCGTTACTGGCGAAACTGCCGGGCACGGCGGCGGCTTGCAGGAAGTGCTGGTCGATGCAGCCGTCCGGGAAATGCGCGCGCAGGGGTTCGATAAAGCCGTTGTCCCAGCAGGCGTGCACCACGCGGAACCGTCCGGCATCGACAAACAGCGGCATGTCGTAGAACCAGCCGAGGAAGTCGTGCCAGTCCGCCGGGTGCTGCTCGAACTGCGTCAACGTCTCTTGGATCAACCGCGCATGACGTGGCGTGTGCTCACGCACGAACTGCTTGCCGCTGCCCGGGGGCGCCGGCGTGCTCCAGCCCAGCGCGTTGAACTCATGGTTGCCCATGATGCACAGCGCCTGGCCGGCTTCGGTCATGTCGTGGACGATGTGCAGCGCCTCGCGAATGCGCGGGCCACGGTCGATGATATCGCCGAGGAACACCGCCATTCGCGACGGATGCCGCCAGGTGCCGCCCTGCTTGTGGTAACCCAACCGGTCGAGCAAGTGCTCAAGGGTATGAGCGCAACCGTGCACGTCACCAATCAGGTCGTAGCTACGCGCGGGATCGAGCATCAGTCGCCTCCACCCCCCAAGCGGCTGCCCCAGCCCAGCTTGGTCCGGCACACTTCGTAGTAGTTGTGATCCAGCGGGTGAATCAACCGCAACTTCTGCGCCTTTTTGCTCACGGTGATGGTGTCACCGGGGGCGCAGGTGAAATGGTTCTGCCCGTCGCAGGAGACTTGCGGGTAGATCTGCATGTCTTTGGACACCACGATTTTCAACTCACTGTTGCCGTCGACCACGATAGGTCTGCTGGACAACATATGGGGGTACATCGGCACGATCACAATGGCATCCAGCTTGGGATGCATGATCGGCCCGCCGGCAGACAGCGCGTAGGCCGTAGACCCGGTAGGCGTGGCGACGATCAGGCCGTCGGCCTTCTGGCTGCACACGAACTGGCCGTCGATGTACAACTCGAACTCGATCATCCGCGTCGATTTGCCGGGGTGCAGCACCACATCATTAAGGGCGTCGCCCTGGCCGATGGCTTCGCCGTGACGGCGCACTTCGGCTTGCAGCAGGAAGCGGTTTTCCACCAGGTAATGGCCGTCCAGCACCTTGGCCACTTCGACTTCCAGCTCGTCAGGGCGAATATCGGTGAGGAACCCCAGGCTCCCGCGGTTGATCCCCAGCACCGGCACGTTATGCCGCGCCAGCGCACGGGCGGCGCCCAACAGGCTGCCGTCGCCGCCCACCACGATCACCATGTCGCAGACTTCGCCGAGCATCTTGCGCGACGAGGTTTGCAGGCCGTGGCCCGGGAGGATTTCAGCGATGGTGTCTTCGAGGATCACATGCAGGTGGCGCTCGAGCAGAAACTTTTTCAGCCGGCGGACGGTGTCCAGCACCTGGGTACTGCCCAGGCGACCGATAATGCCGATATTGCGAAATTGCTCCATGGGGCTCCTGCGGGGTTCGGGTTCTGGCAAAAAAGAACGATTATGGGCGAAAGCCGGCGTTACACAAAATCCTTTGTCGCCGCAAACCCCAGACGACAACGGTTCTCAGCCCCCTTCCCGGCTGTAAAAGGCTATGCTCGGACCATGACTCTGTTCACTGACTTACAGCACCTGCCCCGCCAACTGCGTCACCCCGAGGTGCGGGACCTCGCGTGGGTGATGCTCGCCCCGCCGATGCTTGAGCAGACACCCTGGCCGCAACGCCACCCGCTGACCGGCAGCGATTGGGTGCAGGCCCCGCATTTGCTGGAACACTGGCTGCGCCAGCTGGACCAGGACAGCAGCGCCTTGCTGCATTGGCTGAGCCAGGCACGTACCCGTCGGCTGGGCCTGTATTACGAACGACTATGGCAATTCGCCGTGCAGCATGCGCCGGGCGTGGAATTGCTCGCGGCCAACCTGCCGATCCGCCAGGCCGGGCACACCCTGGGCGAGCTGGACATGCTGCTCCGCGACCGTGACGGCGTGCACCACCTGGAACTGGCGATCAAACTTTATCTCGGGCCCCAGGACGGCGACGGCCGGGACACCGCGCAATGGCTGGGCCCGGGCTGTCATGACCGGCTTGACCGCAAGCTGGCTCATCTGGCGCAGCATCAATTGCCGATTTCCGCCCGGCCGGAAAGCCGCGAAATACTGGCGGCGTTGGATATCCAGAGATTTGACGCGCATCTATGGCTGGGCGGGTATTTGCTCTACCCATGGCCCGGCATGGCGCAAGCGCCGGTGGGCGCGCATCCGCAGCACCTGAATGGCCGCTGGCTGCATCAGCGCGATTGGTCACGGTTTATCGAGCAAAGCCCCGCCGGTCGCTGGCAACCGCTACCCCGCCACGCGTGGCTGGCACCGGCGCACTACCCGGCGGATGAAGCTTGGGATGCGGCCCGGATGCGAGATTGGCTCACCGAACTGGACCCCATGGCGCCCGCGCAATTGCTGGTGCGCCTGGTGGAAAACAGCGAAGGAGAATGGGAAGAAGCCGAACGGCTGTTCCTGGTGGCGGATCTGTGGCCGAACGTACCCGGCACCCCCGTAGCAGCTGTCGAGCGCCAGCGAGGCTGCGTCGGCAGCACCACCGTTGCCGAGTCATCCCCCATCTCAGAGTCGCGCCCGACGCAGCCTCGCTGAAGCTCAACAGCTGCTACGGACGAATTTACGGGGGGTTATTAAAGGTGATCGATGTGCCGATAATCCACTTGCAGCCCGGCAGCCAACGCTTTCGCGCGCCCCAAGCGGATCGGGCCGCGCTCGATGTCCACCAGCAATCCTGGGCAGTCCAGCTGCGGCAGCCCTGCCACATCTTTCAGTCGTCCATCGGTGATCACCAGCAACCGCTGCTGCTCCACCGGGTAACGCTTACGACGAGCCAACAACCAATGCCCCGCTTCGCTCAGTGCTGCCAGTAACGGCGTGCCGCCGCCTGCACCGAGGCCATCAAGCCAATGACCAAGCCCTTTTGCCGCCTTTAATCCCTGCACCTGCCACTTTGGCGACTGTCCACTCGCGGTGAGCAACGCCATGCGCGCCCGTTGCCGGTAGGCGTCGTCAAACAGTTGGGCCAGCAAACCCTTGGCATCACTCAGCGCCTGATGCCGCCGGGTGGACGCCGAAGCATCCACAATCACCAGCCACAGTTCATGGGGCGTGCGGCTGCGCAATTGATACAGCAGATCTTCACGGCGTTGCGGCCGCCCGCTGAGCAAGGTGCCCGGCCAGTTGATCGAACCTTCGGCCGCGCTGCGCGCCGGCCCTCGCCTGCCCTTGTCCAGTCGACCCGCCTTGGGCCGTGCATCCGCCCCCGCTTTAGGCTTGGGGCGGATGCCTAGGGCTTTTTTGGCCAGGTGGGCACGTCCCGGCGAGCACCCGTCGCCAGCGCAGGCGCGGGCATGTCGCCCCATTGGCCCTGGCCTTCTGTTGAATCATTGGGCTTGGGTAATTGACCGCCACCCGGCTGCGTCGAAGTCGGTGATTGCTCCTGGCGCCGGTGACGCAGGGCAAATTCCGCAACGGCCTCGATATCTTCATCGCCGATGGCCGTCGCACCACGCCAGGCGGCATGGGCACGGGCGCCGCGCAGCCAGACCAGGTCGGCGCGCAAGCCATCGACGCCCGCAGCAAAACAACGTTCGGTGATCTGCGCCAGCGCCTGGTCATCCAACGGGATGCTCTCCAGCAACGCCCGCGCCTCTGTGCAGCGCTCACGCAACGCGGCCTGCTGGTCGGCCCATTGCCCGCAGAAACCCTGAGGGTCGCTGTCAAAATCCAACCGACGACGGATGATCTGCCCACGCTCGGCCGGCTGGGTGTGGCCGCTCAACGCCACGTTGAAGCCAAACCGGTCGAGCAATTGCGGGCGCAACTCGCCTTCTTCAGGGTTCATGGTGCCAATCAGCACGAAGCGCGCCGAATGCCGGTGGGAAATGCCGTCGCGCTCGATGAGGTTGGTGCCGCTGGCGGCCACGTCCAGCAGCAGGTCCACCAGATGATCGGGCAGCAAATTGACTTCGTCGACGTAGAGCACGCCGCCGTCGGCCTTGGCCAGTACGCCGGGGGAAAACTGTGCGCGGCCTTCGCCGAGCGCCGCGTCCAGGTCGAGTGTGCCCACCAGACGCTCTTCGGTAGCGCCCAACGGCAGCGTGACGAACTGGCCGCTGGCGAGCAGGTCTGCCAAGCCACGGGCCAGGGTGGACTTGGCCATGCCGCGCGGGCCTTCAATCAGCACGCCGCCGATTTTCGGGTCGATGGCGGTCAGGCACAGGGCCAGTTTCAAGTCGTCGGCGCCGACAACGGCGGACAGCGGGAAATGCGGGAGATCGGTCATCAACTGCCTTCTTCTATATCCAACAACAGGTTTTCCAACGCCTCGCGGTACGCCCCGGGTTCCTGCCACATGCCGCGCTGCTGGGCTTCGAGCATGCGTTCGGTCATGTCCCGCAGGGCATCCGGGTTGTGCTGCTGCACAAAGGCCCGGGTGTCCGGGTCCAGCAAATAGGCGTCCGCCAGCAACGCGTATTGATGATCGTCGATCAGCGCCGTGGTGGCGTCGAACGCGAACAGATTGTCCACGGTCGCGGCCATCTCGAACGCGCCTTTGTAGCCGTGGCGCTTTACCCCTTCGATCCACTTCGGATTGGCCGCCCGGGCACGAATCACCCGGTTCAACTCTTCCTTCAGCGTGCGGATCTTCGGCAGGTCCGGCTGGCTGTGGTCACCATGATAGCTGGCGGCCTTGTCGCCGCTCAGAGTTTCCACGGCAGCGAGCATGCCGCCCTGGAATTGGTAGTAGTCATTCGAGTCGAGCAAGTCGTGCTCGCGGTTGTCCTGGTTCTGCAACACCGCCTGCACCTGGCTCAAGCGCTGGGCAAACTGTTCGCGGGCGGCGGTGCCTTCGTCGGAGCCGCCATAGGCGTAGCCGCCCCAGTTCAGGTAGACCTCGGCCAGGTCTTCGCGGCTCTGCCACAAGCGCCCGTCAATCGCGCCCTGCACGCCGGCACCATAGGCACCGGGCTTGGCACCGAAGATCCGCCAGCCGGCCTGCTTCGCCGCCGCTTCCTCGTCCAGGCCCGACAGGCGCAACGCTTCGCGCTCGCTGCGCACCTTGGCGGCCAGGGGGTTCAGGTCGTCGGGCTCGTCCAGCGCCGCCACGGCTTGCACCGCCGCGTCGAACAGCCGGATCAGGTTGGCGAACGCATCGCGGAAGAACCCCGACACGCGCAAGGTCACGTCGACGCGCGGCCGGTCCAGCAGACTGATCGGCAGGATTTCAAAGTCATCCACCCGCTGGCTGCCCGTGGCCCACACCGGGCGCACACCCATCAGCGCCATGGCCTGGGCAATGTCGTCGCCGCCGGTGCGCATGGTGGCGGTGCCCCACACCGACAGGCCGAGTTGGCGCAAGTGATCGCCATGGTCTTGCAGGTGACGCTCAAGAATCAGGTTCGCCGACTGGAAGCCGATGCGCCAGGCGGTGGTGGTTGGCAGATTGCGCACATCCACCGAGAAAAAGTTACGACCGGTAGGCAACACGTCCAGGCGGCCCCGGCTCGGCGCACCGCTGGGCCCGGCCGGGACGAAGCGCCCGCTCAGTGCATCCAGCAACCCGCGCATTTCCGCCGGGCCGCAAGCATCCAGGCGCGGCGCGACGACGATGCGCAGGCTCTCGATCACCGACTTGACGTCTTCCCAGCCGGGCTCTTCAAGCTGTTCCACCGCACCTTCCAGGGCCTGCTCGATCAGGCGCGCGGCATACAGCTCCAGGCGTTCACGGGTGTCGCCGGCGGTACGCCACAATTGCGCGTCGATCTTCTGCAGCACCAATGGCCGGCGCCCGGTCCACGGCTCGGCCAGGGCGCAGTCCAGCGGGTCGAAGCCCAGCTCAAAAGCCTTGGCCAATACCCGCAGCAGACTCGATTGCGGCCCACGACCATCGCCACGCGGAATGCGCAGCAAGGCCAGTAAGGTGTCGATGCGCAGACGGCCCTCGGGCGACTCACCAAAGATGTGCAGGCCATCGCGAATCTGCGACTCCTTCAAGTCACACAGGTAAGTGTCCAGGCGCGGCAGCCAGATCGCCGCGTCGGCATCGCTGTTGAGGTTTTCGTCCAGGGCCAGTTCCTGGTCGATACGGGTTTCCCGCACCAGCTTGAGGATGTCCTTTTGCAGCTCGCGGGCACGTCGTGGGTCGAGCAGTTGTGCCTCGTAATACTCGTCGGCCAGCAGCTCCAGGTCGCGCAGCGGCCCATAGGTTTCGGCGCGGGTCAGCGGCGGCATCAGGTGATCGATGATCACCGCCTGGGTGCGGCGCTTGGCCTGGGCGCCCTCGCCCGGGTCGTTGACGATAAACGGGTAGATATTCGGCAGCGGCCCCAGCAATGCGTCCGGCCAGCAGTTTTCGGAAAGCCCGACCCCCTTGCCCGGCAGCCACTCCAGGTTGCCGTGCTTGCCAACGTGGATCACGCCGTGGGCGCCGTAGGTCTGGCGCAACCAGAAGTAGAACGCCAGGTAGCCATGGGGCGGCACCAGGTCCGGGTCGTGGTAGACCGCACTGGCGTCGACCTGGTAACCCCGGGCCGGCTGGATGCCGACGAAGGTCAGGCCGAAACGCAGGCCGGCGATCATCATGCGGCCGTCGCGGAACATCGGATCGGTGTGGGGTGTGCCCCAGCGTGCCAAAACCGCTTGGCGGTTGGACTCGGGCAAGCAGTTGAACATCGCTTCGTAGTCGTCGAGCGCCAGGCTTTGGTGACACGGACGCAGGTCGAGGCTGTCCAGGTCGTTGCTGACACCGCCCAACAGTTCCTGGATCAGCGCCGTGCCGCTTTCCGGCAGGACGTCCGGCAGCGGATAACCTTCATTCTTTAATGCGCGCAAGATGTTCAGCGCAGCGGCTGGCGTGTCGAGCCCCACACCATTGCCGATACGCCCGTCCCGGGTCGGGTAGTTGGCGAGGATCAGCGCGATACGTTTTTCGCCATTCGGTACCCGCGCCAGTTCGACCCAACGCCGCGCCAGTTCGGCGACGAAGTCCATGCGTTCCGGCTGCGCGCGATAGCACACCACATCCGACTGGCTGCGCTCGCTGCGCCAGGCCAGGTCCTTGAAGCTGATGGGCCGGCTGATGATGCGCCCGTCCAGCTCCGGCAACGCGATGTGCATCGCCAGGTCCCGTGGGCCGAGGCCTTGCTCGCTGGCCTGCCAGCCGGGCTCGTTGTCCTGGGCGCAAATCGCCTGGATCACCGGAATATTGCGGCGAAACGGCCGCAGGTGCGGGGCTTCGGGGCTGGATTGGGCAAAGCCGGTGGTGTTCAGAATCACCGCGGCGTGCACCTCGTCCAGCAAGTCCTCGACCACCGTCAGGCAGCCGGGCTCTTTCAAACTGGCCACCGCCATCGGCAACGGGTTAAGACCCGCGGCCTGCAAGCGTTGGCAAAAAACATCGATAAAGCCGGTGTTGGCCGCCTGCAAATGCGAGCGGTAGAACAGCACCGCCGCCACCGGAAAATCAGCTTGCCAGTCGGCCTGCCAATCGTTGAGACGGGCATTGGCTTTGTGCGGGTGATAAATCGCCGTACGCGGCAAGGTTTGCGGCTCGTCCCAGGCGTAATCTCGGCCAAGGTAGCTGGCCGCCAGGTAACGATAGAAATCCAGCGCATTCCCCAAGCCGCCCTGGCGCAGGAAGTGCCAGAGCCGGTCACGCGCCTCGGCACCCACGGCACCCACGGTGCTGAGGCCGCTGAGTTCCGGGTCCGGGCGGTCGTCCCCCGGCACCAGAATCAGCTGCACGCCGCGCTCGGCCAATTCCACCAGGCGCTCGATACCGTAGCGCCAATAACCGATGCCGCCGTGCAGCGAAATCAGGATGACCTTGGCGTGGCGCAGTACCTCATCCACATACAGGTCGACCGAAGCATGGTTCTGCACCTGCATCGGGTTGGCCAGGCGCAGGCTCGGGTAATCCTCGGGCAGCTGCTGGGCCGCTTCGGCCAGCAGCGCCAGGCTGGAATCACCGCTGCACAGGATCACCAGCTCGGCGGGAGTCTGTCCAAGGTCGGCGATGTTGTCATCCGAAACGAAACCGCCGGGCTGGGTCCTGAGCAGGTGCATGGGTTAAACGCTGAGGGCGGCGCGCAGTTGCGCTTCGAGCAAGGCGGCGTCCAGTTCCTGGCCGATCAGCACCAGGTGCGTGGCGCGCGGCTCATCGGCGCGCCAGGCGCGGTCGAAATGCTTGTCGAAACGCGTGCCCACGCCCTGGATCAGCAGGCGCATCGGCTTGTTCGGGATCGCGGCGAAACCCTTGACCCGCAGGATGCCGTGCTTGACCACCAGTTGGGTCAGGGCGTCCAGCAGCAGGCTTTCGTCGGCCTGGGGCAGTTCGATGGAGATGGAATCGAAGGCGTCGTGATCGTGGTCGTCTTCACCTTCGTGGTGATGATCGTGATGGCTGTGGCGACTGTCGATGTGTTCTTCGGAGCCCGCACCGAGGCCAATCAACACATCCAGCGGCAGGCGACCGCTGCTGGCTTCGATGATTTTTACTGCTGGCGGCAGCTCTTCAGCCACTTCCAGGCGCACGCGGGCCAGGTCTTCAGGGCTGATCAGGTCGGACTTGTTGAGGATCACCAGGTCGGCGCTGGCCAGTTGGTCGGCGAACAGCTCGTGCAGTGGCGATTCGTGGTCCAGGTTCGGGTCGAGCTTGCGCTGAGCGTCGACCTGGTCCGGGAAGGCGGCGAACGTGCCGGCGGCCACGGCTGGGCTGTCAACCACGGTGATCACGGCGTCAACGGTGCAGGCGCTGCGGATTTCCGGCCACTGGAACGCCTGGACCAAGGGTTTTGGCAGGGCCAGTCCCGAGGTTTCGATGAGGATATGGTCGAGGTCGCCGCGACGGGCCACCAGTTCGCGCATCACCGGGAAGAACTCTTCCTGGACCGTGCAGCACAGGCAGCCATTGGCCAATTCGTAGACGCGGCCGTTGGCTTCTTCTTCAGTGCAGCCGATGGAGCATTGCTTGAGGATTTCGCCGTCAATGCCCAACTCGCCGAACTCGTTGACGATCACCGCGATGCGGCGCCCCTGGGCGTTATCCAGCATGTGGCGCAGCAAGGTGGTCTTGCCCGAGCCGAGGAAGCCGGTAACGATGGTGACGGGGAGTTTGGCCAGTGTTTTCATCGGATGCCCTTTGGGGCGGGCATACGGGACGAGTGGCCCTGCGCGGGTGCGCAGAAGCAGAATTCGCCACCGGATCACCCCGCCCGGTTGAAGTAGAAAATCGGTTGCGAGGCAGGTCTCCTGGCTTGGGGCTTGCCGGCGGTGAGGCCGGCGCTGGCTGCGCCTTCCCGCCTTGTTCAGGCAGTGGCGTGGCAGTCAGATAAACCCTTTACAGTTGCGGGGGCAGCCGCGGCATTGACCGCGTTCCCTTCTTAGCTTCGGCCTGGGCCGAAGAACCTCGAAGGTGCAAGGCTACGCAGTGCGCAGGGACGGGTCAATGTCCGAGCGTTTGGCGCGAAGCAGCGCCAGGCGCTGCAGCATGCCCTCGCTGGCGGCAGGCCCGGCTTGAACGCTGCATTGCTCGACGGACACGCGCGCGCCGTCGGCGTCCACCACCGCCACTTCCACCGGGCGCCGGGTTTCCCGGTCGACCAATTGCAGGCTTTCACCTTCGTTGGCGAAATGGCGGTTGCCCCAACCGACGAACGCCATGATCACCACCCGGAAATCCTCGCCGACCGGCGTCGGCACGTACTCGAAACGTGGCGGCCGCTCGCTGTATTGCCTGCGCTCCAACAGCCCCGCGTCCACCAGGCTGTTGAGCCGGCGAGTCAGCATGTTCGGAGCGATTCCCAGGCTTTGGGAAAACTCATCAAAACGGCGCAGGCCCTGCAGCGCGTCGCGCATGATCAGGATGCTCCACCACTCGCCTACCCGTTCAACTCCACGGGCTACCGGGCATTCGGCATTCACCAGCGACTTACGTTGCATTGCAGTTCCTCTGTGGGGCGGCCCCGGAAATTTAAGCTATCGGATGTTACTTTCATAATGATAGCTTCGTCCATGCAATGCTACCAACCTGAAATTTGCGGAGCTAAGCGATCATGAGTAAGCGAATTGTTGTGACCGGCATGGGTGCAGTGACCCCGCTGGGAACCGGCGTGGAACAGACCTGGAAACGCCTGCTGGCCGGTGAATCCGGAATTCGCAGGCTACCCGAGGCATTGGTCGGCGACCTGGCAATCAGCATCGGCGGCCAGGTGTTGGACCGCAACCAGGACCCTGAAGCCGGCTTTGACCCGGACACTGTCATCCCGGCGAAAGAGCAGCGCAAGATGGACCGGTTCATCGTGTTTGCCCTGGCCGCCGCCCAGGAAGCCCTGGCACAGGCCGGCTGGAATCCGCAAACGGCAGCGCAGCAGGAACGTACCGCGACCATTATCGCTTCCGGCGTGGGTGGTTTCCCGGCGATTGCAGAAGCCGTGCGCACCGCTGACAGCAAAGGACCACGGCGCCTGTCGCCGTTCACGATTCCGTCATTCCTCGGCAACATGGCGGCCGGGCATGTGTCGATCCAGCATCAACTGAAAGGTCCGCTGGGCTCCCCCGTCACTGCTTGCGCCGCCGGCGTACAGGCGATTGGTGATGCCGCGCGCATGATCCGTGCAGGGGAAATCGACATCGCCGTGTGTGGCGGCGCCGAAGCCTGCATCCACCGGGTCAGCCTCGGCGGATTTGCTGCGGCGCGTGCGCTGTCCAGCGATTACAACGACACGCCGGCACTGGCTTCGCGCCCGTTCGATCAAGGCCGCGATGGGTTTGTGATGGGCGAAGGTGCCGGGCTGTTGGTCATCGAGGAGCTGGAACATGCGCTGGCTCGCGGCGCCACGCCCATCGCGGAACTGGTGGGCTATGGCACCAGTGCTGATGCGTATCACATGACCTCGGGGCCGGAAGATGGCTCAGGTGCGCGCCGGGCGATGGAGATCGCGATTGCGCAAGCAGGGATCAGCGCCGCACAGATCCAGCACTTGAACGCCCATGCCACGTCGACCCCCGTAGGTGACAACGGCGAGCTGGCGGCGATCAATACGCTGTTCGGTGCAAATGCCAGCGTCGCGATCAGCGCCACCAAGTCGGCGACCGGCCATCTGTTGGGCGCCGCGGGCGGGATCGAGGCGATCTTCACTGTGCTCGCCCTGCGCGACCAGATTGCCCCGGCCACCCTCAACCTGGACAACCCGGACCCCGCTGCCGAAGGGCTGGATATGGTCCGAGGCCAAGCCCGGCCGTTACCGATTGAATACGCGATATCCAATGGATTTGGCTTTGGTGGCGTGAATGCCAGTGTGTTGTTCAAACGCTGGGGTTAACGCGGCGATTTGACGCCCATCGCCCGCCCATGCTCTCCTACGCATCTTGTTTCGGGTGCCCTTCACAGGGTGAAACGGGAAACCGGTGAGTCATGTTCCTTTACTCAAGGGCGTGACGAGTCCGGTGCTGCCCCCGCAACGGTAAGCGAGTGAAACATCAAATCCACTGTGTCTCTACGGCATGGGAAGGTGATGTTTTCAAGGCCCAGGCCCCTCGCAAGCCCGGAGACCGGCCCGAAAAATTCAGATAACAAACCCGCGGTGGGCGGGCGCTGTTCAGAACCCTGCGTGCCTGGCTCGCGGGGTTTTCATGCGCTCGTGCACCCTGAAACCCTGAAGGGACGCGCCATGTCGATCATCAGCAGCACCGCCTCTACCGCCAGCACCACCGCCACCCTGAGCCAACGCCTGACCGCCGCCATTGGTGCGTCGATCCTCGGCGCGTGCCTGGTGTATTTCGCCGGTTTCTCGCACATCGAAGCGGTACACAACGCCGCCCACGATACCCGCCACAGCGCCGCGTTCCCGTGCCACTGAGACCTGCCGACATGATCAAGCGTATTGCCCAAACCGCAGGTTTCACCGGTCTTCTGGCCGCCTTGCTGCTGACCTTGCTGCAAAGCTTCTGGGTCGCCCCGCTGATTCTGCAGGCGGAAACCTTCGAAAAGGCTCCCGCGGCCACCGAAGTGCATGAGCATGCCGGCGCTGCGGCCCACACCCACGACGCCGAAGCCTGGGAACCGGAAGATGGCTGGCAGCGTGTGCTGTCGACCACGGGCGGTAACCTTGTGGTTGCAGTGGGTTTTGCCCTGATGCTTGCCGGCCTGTACACCTTGCGTGCACCGACCCGCACGGCGCAAGGCTTGCTGTGGGGCCTGGCCGGTTACGCCACTTTTGTGTTGGCGCCGACCCTGGGCTTGCCGCCTGAATTGCCGGGCACTGCGGCTGCAGACCTGGCGCAACGGCAAATCTGGTGGATCGGCACCGCCGGCTCCACCGCTGCCGGTATCGCGCTGATCGTATTCGGTCGCAACTGGCTGCTGAAAGTCCTGGGCGTGGCGATCCTGGCGGTGCCTCATGTGATTGGCGCACCACAGCCGGAAGTCCACTCGATGCTGGCGCCGGAAGCCCTGGAAGCTCAGTTCAAGATTGCCTCGCAGTTGACCAACGTTGCCTTCTGGCTGGCGCTGGGGTTGATCAGTGCCTGGCTGTTTCGCCGTAACCGTGATGGTCAGTATTCGGCATGATCCTGGCGGTTGGCCTGGGGTGCCAGCGGGGGTGTTCTGTCGACGCCCTGCTAGACCTGTTCAATGCCGCCCTCGCCGAGGGTGGCATTGAGCGCCAGCGCATCACTGCGCTGGCCAGTCTTGATCGCAAACAGGATGAGCCGGGGTTGCTGGCACTGGCTCAGGTTCTGAAGTTGTCGTTGACGTTTTTCAGTGCGGCGCAATTGGCGCCCTATGAAGATCGACTGAGCCATAAGTCCGAGACGGTTTTTGCTCATACCGGCTGCTACGGCATCGCGGAAAGTGCCGCCCTGGCCCTCGCAGAACACCTGTCCCAAGGCCCTGCTACTCTGCTGATCGCCCGCAAAAAAACCGCCCAGGCCACCTTTGCATTGGCTTGCGCCGGCTGAATTCCCGATAATCGTCAGCTTTGATCATGAGCAATCTTCATCTGGAGGGCTGCTCGCGTGCTTTTTTTCACAGGAATGAATCCATGACTGTCTTTTTCATCGGCGCAGGCCCAGGCGACCCGGAACTGATCACCGTCAAGGGGCAGCGGCTGATTCGCAGTTGCCCGGTGATTATCTACGCCGGTTCGCTGGTGCCGGCGGCGGTGCTTGAGGGGCATCGGGCTGAACTGGTGGTTAACAGTGCGGAGCTGCATCTGGAGCAGATCATTGGGCTGATCAAGACGGCCCATGAGAAAGGCCAGGATGTGGCTCGGGTGCATTCCGGGGATCCGAGTTTGTACGGGGCGATTGGGGAGCAGATTCGGCTTTTGCGGGAGTTGGGGATTGGGTTTCAGATCATTCCCGGGGTTACGGCGGTGGCGGCGTGTGCGGCGTTGTTGGAGGCTGAGCTGACGTTGCCGGACATCGCACAGAGTGTGATTTTGACGCGGTATGCGGATAAGACGGCGATGCCTGAGGGTGAGGCGTTCAGTAGTTTGGCGCAGCATGGGACGACCATGGCGATTCACCTGGGGGTGAGTCATCTGGAGAAGATCGTGGCTGAGTTGGTGCCTCACTATGGGGAGGATTGTCCGATTGCGGTGGTGCATCGGGCGACCTGGCCGGATCAGGATTGGGCCATTGGTACGCTGGCGGATATTGCCGGGAAGGTGGCGGCCAAGGGGTTTCGGCGTACGGCGTTGATTGTGGTGGGTCGGGTTTTGGCCAGTGACAGTTTTGGTGAGTCGTCGTTGTATCGTGCGGGGCATGCGCATTTGTATCGGCCCTGAGGGGGTTAGTGGTGGTGTACATATCCGTTATTTTTTTAACGGCCGCCTATGGTTCCGCTCTTACAGCGGCTCACTTTTGAACAGCGCAAAAGTAAGCAAAACGCTCTTGCCCCACCACTCGGCACCTCGCTTGGGCTCGGTGTGCCCGCACTCCGGCAGCACGAAGCGGGCCGCCGCGACGGGGCGTCCCTGCCCCGTCGCGGCTAAACCGGCGTCCTGCCGGTTTACCCGCTCCGTACTGCCTGCGTTCGGCCAGCGTGGTTTAACGGGGCGCCTAAGATCAAGATCGAGATCAAAAGCAGATCAAGAGCACAGCGGCCTACAGGCCGGCTTGAGTGTGGTGAAGCAACAGCAACAGCAGAATCAAAAGCTAAAGCGGGCACGGTCCAAATGTGGGAGCGGGCTTGCTCGCGAAGGTCGTTAACGATGATGTGGGCATCCTGATTCAACGCGGCGGTCTCAGGTTTTTCGCGAGCAAGCTCGCTCCTACAGGAAAGCAGCTTTGCTTTTGCTTTTAACACTCAAGCCGGCCCGTGGGCGGGGCGCCTAAGATCAAGATCGAGATCAAAAGCAGATCAACAGCACAGCAGCCTACAGGCCGGCTTGAGTGTGGTGAAGCAACAGCAACAGCAGAATCAAAAGCTAAAGCGGGCACGGTCCAAATGTGGGAGCGGGCTTGCTCGCGAAGGTCGTTAACGATGACGCTGGCATTCTGGATGAACGCGGCGGTCTCAGGTTTTTCGCGAGCAAGCTCGCTCCTACAGAGAAGCAAGCCGGCCTGTAGGCCGCTGTGCTCTTGCTTTTGATCTGCTTTTGATCTTGATCTTAGGCGCCCCGTTAACCACGATGGCCGCAAGTAGGCACGGTGGAGCGGGTAAATCGGCAGGGAAGCCGATTTAGCCGCGCCGGGCCATGGATGGCCCGTCGCGGCGGCCCGCGGAGCCGAGCCGGAGTGCGGGCATGCCGAGCCCAAGCGAGGCACCGAGTGGTGGGGCAAAGACCTTTTGGTTACTTTTGGCTGGGCCGGCATTCCGGGCGTTTGCCAAAAGTGACCCGCTGTAAGAGCGGAACCATAAGCCGCCGTTACCGCAGCAACGGATATGTACACAACATACCTAACCCAAAACCTCACAACCCTCACGCAACCCACTGAATCCAAACCATAAAAAAACGGCGCTCACGAGGCGCCGTTTTTTCCACATCCACAGCGAACACCCTTAGTAGTAGGCGTTTTCTTTCTGCGTATGGTCAGTCACATCCCGCACACCCTTCAGCTCCGGAACCCGCTCAAGCAGCGTACGCTCAATCCCCTCACGCAAGGTCACGTCCGCCTGGCCACAGCCCTGGCAACCGCCACCAAACTTCAACACAGCAATACCATCATCAACCACATCAATCAGGCTCACCTGACCACCGTGGCTGGCCAGCCCGGGATTAATCTCGGTCTGCAGGTAATAGTTGATGCGCTCGTTAATCGGGCTATCCGCATTAACGTTCGGTACCTTGGCGTTCGGCGCCTTGATGGTCAGTTGGCCACCCATACGATCAGTGGCGTAATCAACCACCGCATCGTCAAGGAACGCTTCGCTGAATGCATCGATATACGCCGTGAAGCTTTTCAGCCCCAACGCCGTATCTTCAGGTTTTTCTTCTCCCGGCTTGCAGTAGGCAATGCACGTCTCTGCGTACTGGGTGCCGGGCTGGGTGATAAAGACGCGGATCCCGATGCCCGGGGTGTTCTGCTTCGACAGCAGATCAGCCAGGTAATCGTGGGCGGCGTCGGTAATGGTAATAGCGGTCATGGAAACTCCTCGCAGGCTTGCCGGCAGTTTACGCCAAATTATTACCGAGGTACAAAGTCCTAGTATTTTTGTCGGGAAAGCACTAACCGTTCGTCGCCATCGAACCAGCCTTTGAGCCGACGATAACTGCCCTTTTCCAGCCAGTGATAGCTGGCCAGCGACCCAAGGGCAATCAGCACCACACATATCCCGAGCATCACGTAGGCATTCACCCCATAACGCTGGGCGATAAAACCACCGGCAGACAGCACCAGCACGTGCATCAGATAGACCGAATAGGAACAGTCCCCCATCACCTTGAGCAGGCGGCTGCGCTCGAAATAGCGTTCCATCGAAATACAGGCCACCACCAGCACCGCACTCGGCAAGCCCCAGCTCAGGGCGCGAGGTGATGCCGGCCAGTGATAAATCGCCAACAGCGCACCGGCAATACCCGCCAGCGGCAGCCACAGGCCGGGGCGAATCCAGCCCTTGCGGTACAGCATGCCGATGCCAATCCCCAGCAAGAACTCGTACACGATGTCCGAACGATAAAAATCGCTGATCCAGCCAAACGACGTCCACGCCTGGCACACCGCGAACAACAACGCGCCCACCACCAGCACCCGCCACTGCCGGCGAAACAGCAGCGCCCAGGCAAACAGCACATAGAAGAGCATTTCGTAGTTCAGGGTCCAGCCGACATTCAAGGTCGGGTACACCCCATAACCACCGGGGTTTTCGGAAGGTATAAACAGCAAGGACATCAACACATGAGCCGCATCGACGCTCTGGTCCGGCAACACCGGCCGGGCAAACACCACCAGCAGCGCCATCAGCACCGTGTAGAACCAGTACGCCGGGACGATCCGCAGCAGGCGATACAGCAGGAATCGCCAGGGCGGCAGCTGTTTGTTCTCGGTGGAGAGGAAGATCACCAGGCCGCTGATGACGAAGAACACGTCCACGCCCGCCGCGCCCTTGTCGACAAACAGGTGCCCCAGCGCCGAGTCGGCCTGGAAACCAAAGAAAATCTGCATGAAGTGATGACCCACCACGGTCCAGGCCGCCAGGGCGCGCAGTGCCTGTACTGAAATCAACATCGTCGACCCGCTCTCCCAACCCTCGACACCGATTATTCAGGTGCCTCTGGCTTGGGACAGCCGTCGACGGTCAAAGGTCGATCAAAGATTCTCGTAGCGGTTCATGTCCAGCACGCCCTCTTCCAGCGGCGTGGTTTCGTGGAGGTACTGCGACAGGTCGTGGAAGTACTGCCAGAACTGCGGATGGCTGCGGCGAATGCCCCAACGGTCGACGATCTTCTCGAAGCGATTGGCGTCCTTGGCGTTCTCCATGGCAGCGACAAACTCCGGTACCTGCTGCGCCGGAATGTTGAACATGAAGTTCGGATAGCTGCTCAGCACCCCGGGATAGATAGTCACTGTATCCAGGCCGGGCTGATAGCGATAAGCCTCACCGAGCATGAAGGCCACGTTGCTGTGGGCGCGATTGCGCAGCAGGCTGTAGATCTCACGTTTGCCGCTACGGGTTTCGATGCGCAGCAGGGTCGCTTCCGGCAACTGGTCGATCACCTTGAGCCCCGCCGCCGGGCGATTGGTCAGGCGGCTCAGGGCCTGTTCGGCGTCCTGCAGCGCAGGATCAATGCCCCGGCGTGAGCAATAGGCGCTGATACAACGGTTAATCGGGTCCGGGCTGGCGTTCAAGTCGCCGTAACGGGCCAGCAACTGGTTGGCGAAGTCGCGCTTGGGGTCTTTTTCATCGAGCGTCAGGCCAGTGGGCTTGTCATCGTCAATGGCTTCATAGTCCATCCATAGCTTGACCTTGCCGCTGTTCTGGTACCAATCGTCGAGGAAATCATCTCGCGAATCCGCCGGCATCAAGCGCAGGAAGTTCTGCTCGGCGCCGTTGCGGATCAGGTCGAAATACAAGCGCGTCTGGGCCTGATGGGAAACGTTGCCGAACACATCGAAATTCACTGCCAACTGGTAGTAGGTGCGCTCCAGCAGCGGATAGTCGAACAGCCACATCGTTTGCGGCACCTCGCCGATCAAGCCCTTGGTCACCGAGGCGCTGTCGAAGTGGCGGAAGATGCTCAGCAAGGCGTTATCGTTGCCCGCCCACAGGGACGCCCAGCTCGGCGGTGGCAGGTCGGCATAGCTGTCTCGGCGCAGCGCTTCGTATTCGTTGCGCTTGTCGCGGTATTTAAGCCACAGGCTGAGCACGCTGCCCACATCGTCAATCTGCCCCGGCATCGCCAGCAACGGCGTGGCCTGGCCGCGGTAGCGGGCATCGGTGATGTACAGGTCGTGGTCGGGGTCCTGGAACAGGGTCCAGAAGTTGTCGCGGATTACGTCCGTGGCGATTTGCCCACGGCATACCGGCCCGCGAATAAAGGTACGCACGAAGTATTCGGCGTTATCCAGCATGAACTGGTAGCGCGCCTTGACCGGAATCGCCTCGAAAGTCTCAAACGGGTTGGCTCGCCGGCCAGGCCCGTAGCCCGGCAACGCGTTCACCTGCCAGTCATCGGTGTAGAACAGCGACTTGATGCGGGCCATTTTCTCGGCGCTGAACGGATAGGTGATGTGGGTCTTGTGCACGATCACCCCCTGCACCGGCCACAGGCGGTAGTACACCTGAGTGCCCGGGTCGTCGTTGGGGCGACGGGTGTTGATCAGGTCGATCGGTTGCCCGCTCGGGGTGCGCGAACGCACCCACTGGAAGAAATGCCCCGGCTCACCGCCTTCAAAGTAGATATGGGCGAGGAACAGGTGCTCGAACAACCAGCGCGCCACCAGGCTTTCCCGGGCGCCGGGCTGGTTGAACAGGTTTTCCCATTGCTGCACTTGCAGGGCTTCCTGGGCAGTCGGTGCCAGGCCTTGTTCGTCGATCGGTGCACCGGAGGCCAGCCAGCGTTGCAAGGTTTGGTACTGCTGGTCGGTCAGGCCGGTGACGGCCAGCGGCATGCCTTCCTTGGGATGGCTACCTGCGTAGGCGTTGAACTCGCCCGGCATCGGGCAGGTATTTTCGCGGTTCAGGCCCAGCACGATGTCGTCAGGCAGCTTGGCATTGGGCTGCAACGGTGCGTTATGCCCCAGCTCCAGCATGCGCGCCATCAGTGCGGCCTGGCTGCCCTGGGCATCGAGTACCGAGTAGAAACCCTTCTGCTGCCACGCGGCCTTGCCGAAGGCGTCATAGAACAAACGGGTGGGCTGGCTGGCAAGACTGCGTTCGCCGTCGTACACCGGCACTTTGGTCGCGCCACGTGCGGCGCCTTCAGCACTGCCGAGGTTTAGCTGGCAGGCCGAGTCATAGCAGGCGTGGCAGGCCACGCACTTCTCGGTGAAGATCGGCTGAATATCACGGGTATAAGAGATCGCCGGAGCGGGACCTTCTGCCTGTGCGGTGCTGGCGACCAGCGCAAAAGCGGCGCTGACGATGAGGCGAAGTGACATGTTCCCGGTCCCGGTTCGATGCGTACGGTGAAAAACCTGGCGATTCTACCGATGTAACACCCTCGCCAACATGAGCGATATTCATGCAAACCCTGCACATGCTCTAAAAGCGCACAGGTTTGTTATGATCTTCGCCCTCCGTAATACCTGACCAGAGTAGTCCCATGCCCGATCGTAGCGCTCGTCTGCAAGCCCTCCACCAAGCCCTCAAGGAACGCATCCTGATCCTCGACGGCGGCATGGGCACGATGATCCAGAGCTATAAGCTGGAAGAGCAGGACTACCGTGGCAAACGCTTCGCCGACTGGCCGAGCGACGTCAAGGGCAATAACGACCTGCTGGTGATCACCCGCCCGGACGTGATCGGCGGCATCGAAAAAGCCTACCTGGATGCCGGCGCCGACATCCTGGAAACCAACACCTTCAACGCCACGCGCATTTCCATGGCCGATTACGGCATGGAAGACCTGGCCTACGAGTTAAACGTAGAAGGCGCGCGCCTGGCGCGCAAGATCGCCGACGCCAAGACCCTGGAAAACCCGGCCAAGCCGCGTTTCGTCGCCGGCGTGCTGGGCCCGACCAGCCGTACCTGCTCGCTGTCGCCCGATGTAAACAACCCCGGCTACCGCAACGTGACCTTCGATGAGCTGGTGGAAAACTACACCGAAGCCACCAAGGGCCTGATCGAGGGTGGCGCCGACCTGATCCTGATCGAAACCATTTTCGACACCCTCAACGCCAAGGCCGCGATTTTCGCCGTACAGGGCGTGTTCGAGGAGTTGAACGTCGAACTGCCGATCATGATCTCCGGCACCATCACCGACGCCTCCGGCCGTACCCTGTCGGGCCAGACCACCGAAGCCTTCTGGAACTCGGTCAGCCACGCCAAGCCTTTGTCTGTGGGCCTCAACTGTGCCCTGGGTGCCAGCGAGTTGCGCCCGTACCTGGAAGAGCTGTCGAACAAGGCCAACACCCACGTTTCCGCCCACCCGAACGCCGGCCTGCCCAACGAATTCGGCGAGTACGACGAACTGCCGTCGGAAACCGCCAAGGTCATCGAAGAGTTCGCCCAGAGCGGCTTCCTCAATATTGTCGGCGGTTGCTGCGGCACCACGCCGGGCCACATCGAAGCCATCGCCAAGGCCGTGGCCGGTTACGCACCGCGCCCGATCCCGGACATTCCGAAGGCCTGCCGCCTGTCGGGCCTGGAACCGTTCACCATTGATCGCAGCTCGTTGTTCGTCAACGTCGGCGAGCGGACCAACATCACCGGTTCCGCCCGCTTCGCCCGTCTGATCCGTGAAGACAACTACACCGAAGCCCTGGAAGTCGCCCTGCAGCAGGTGGAAGCCGGCGCCCAGGTGATCGACATCAACATGGACGAAGGCATGCTGGATTCGAAGAAGGCCATGGTGACCTTCCTCAACCTGATTGCCGGCGAGCCGGACATCTCCCGCGTGCCGATCATGATCGACTCCTCCAAGTGGGAAGTGATCGAGGCCGGCCTGAAGTGCATCCAGGGCAAGGGCATCGTCAACTCCATCAGCATGAAGGAAGGCGTGGAGCAGTTCATTCACCACGCCAAGCTGTGCAAGCGTTACGGCGCGGCGGTGGTGGTAATGGCGTTCGACGAAGCCGGCCAGGCCGACACCGAAGCGCGCAAGAAAGAAATCTGCAAACGCTCATACGACATCCTGGTGAATGAAGTCGGCTTCCCGCCGGAAGACATCATCTTCGACCCGAACATCTTCGCGGTCGCCACCGGTATCGAGGAGCACAACAACTACGCCGTCGACTTCATCAATGCCTGCGCCTACATCCGCGACGAGCTGCCGTATGCGCTGACTTCCGGCGGCGTGTCCAACGTGTCGTTCTCGTTCCGTGGCAACAACCCGGTGCGTGAAGCGATCCACTCGGTGTTCCTGCTGTACGCGATCCGCAACGGCTTGACCATGGGTATCGTCAACGCCGGACAGCTGGAGATCTACGACCAGATCCCGGCCGAGCTGCGCGACGCGGTGGAAGACGTGGTGCTCAACCGCACCCCGGAAGGCACCGACGCCCTCCTCGCCATTGCCGACAAGTACAAAGGCGACGGCAGCGTCAGGGAAGCCGAGACTGAAGAATGGCGTGGCTGGGAAGTCAACAAGCGCCTGGAACACGCGCTGGTCAAGGGCATCACCACCCACATCGTCGAAGACACCGAGGAATCCCGGCAGTCGTTCAAGCGCCCGATCGAAGTGATTGAAGGCCCGTTGATGTCCGGCATGAACATCGTCGGCGACCTGTTTGGCGCCGGTAAAATGTTCCTGCCCCAGGTGGTGAAATCCGCCCGGGTGATGAAGCAGGCCGTGGCCCACCTGATCCCGTTCATCGAGCTGGAAAAGGGCGACAAACCGGAAGCCAAGGGCAAGATCCTGATGGCCACGGTGAAGGGCGACGTGCACGACATCGGCAAGAACATCGTCGGCGTGGTGCTGGGTTGCAACGGCTATGACATCGTCGACCTGGGCGTGATGGTCCCGGCCGAGAAAATCCTGCAGGTGGCCAAGGAACAGAAGTGCGACATCATCGGCCTGTCCGGGCTGATCACCCCGTCCCTGGACGAGATGGTGCACGTCGCCCGCGAGATGCAGCGCCAGGATTTCCACCTGCCGCTGATGATCGGTGGCGCCACCACCTCCAAGGCCCACACGGCGGTGAAGATCGAGCCGAAATACAGCAATGACGCAGTGATCTACGTCACCGACGCCTCCCGCGCCGTGGGCGTGGCAACGCAATTGCTGTCGAAGGAATTGAAGCCGGCGTTCGTTGAAAAAACCCGCCTGGAATACATCGACGTTCGCGAGCGCACCGCCAACCGCAGCGCCCGCACCGAGCGCCTGAGCTACCCGGCCGCCATAGCCAAGAAGCCGCAGTTCGACTGGAGCAGCTACACGCCGGTCAAGCCGACGTTTACCGGTGCCCGAGTGCTGGACAATATCGACCTCAACGTCCTGGCCGAGTACATCGACTGGACGCCGTTCTTTATCTCCTGGGACCTGGCCGGCAAATTCCCGCGCATCCTCACCGATGAAGTCGTGGGTGAAGCCGCGACCTCGCTGTACGCCGACGCCCAGGAAATGCTCAAGAAGCTGATCGACGAAAAACTCATCAGCGCCCGCGCCGTGTTCGGCTTCTGGCCGACCAACCAGGTGCAGGACGATGACCTGGAAGTCTACGGCGACGATGGCCAGCCGATTGCCAAGCTGCACCATTTGCGCCAGCAGATCATCAAGACCGACGGCAAGCCGAACTTCTCCCTGGCCGACTTCGTCGCGCCTAAAGACAGCGGCGTGACCGACTACATCGGTGGCTTTATCACCACCGCCGGCATCGGCGCTGAAGAAGTGGCGAAGGCTTACCAGGACGCTGGCGACGACTACAACTCGATCATGGTTAAAGCGTTGGCCGACCGCCTGGCCGAGGCGTGCGCCGAGTGGCTGCACCAGCAAGTGCGTAAAGAACACTGGGGCTACGCCAAGGACGAAGTGCTGGATAACGAAGCACTGATCAAGGAGCAATACAGCGGCATCCGCCCTGCCCCGGGTTACCCGGCGTGCCCGGATCACACCGAGAAAGCCCAGCTGTTCCAACTGCTGGACCCTGAAGCCCGCGAAATGCACGCGGGTCGCAGCGGCGTGTTCCTGACCGAGCACTACGCGATGTTCCCGGCGGCAGCCGTCAGCGGCTGGTACTTCGCTCACCCGCAGGCGCAGTACTTTGCCGTAGGCAAGATCGACAAGGACCAAGTGGCGAGCTATACCGCCCGCAAGGATCAGGACCTGAGCGTGACCGAGCGCTGGCTGGCGCCTAACCTGGGTTACGACAACTAATCGCTGGATTGACTATGCTGTCCATACACACCTTCACTGGGGGATGTATGGACGATCCAGCCAACCACAAGCCACCGACCTTCTGGCAAATGCTCCACAGCGTGATGGCCGCCGCCTTCGGCGTGCAAAGCGGGAAAAACCGTGCCCGCGACTTCACCCACGGCAAGCCCAGCCACTTTGTAGTGCTGGGCATCCTGTTCACCGCCGTCTTTGCCTTGACGTTGTTTGGCATCGTCAAGCTGGTGTTGCACCTGGCCGGCGTTTGAATCCGGTCAACGCATCAGCAGTTGCAGGCTGAACGGGTAACGGTAATCCGCCGGCTTGCCCTGCGCTGACAGCGCGCGAAAATCCACCCCGTAATCCTCGCGCCCATGCACCTGCAATAGCTGGGCGGCGAGGGCCGGGTCGATCAATTGAAATAGCCCGAGCTTGCGCTCACGCCCGCCATGCCCGGCCATCTCCAGCCCCAAGGCATCGTCATGCACCACCACCATCGCCCAGCCGCCGACAGTAAAGTGCCCCGCCACCAGCGCACTGAGCCGGCCATCGAGCCGTGCCTGGAGGGCTTCAGGCGAGCTGTTTACCGCGCTGAACAACACGTCCTTTCCCGGCGTGCGCCCGTCTTCTTGCAGCGCATCCATCGCGCCCAGCGCCATCTCGTCATTGGCTGACCATACGAGTGCCGTCTGCGGGTAGCGCTTGAACAACTGCGTGGCCTGCTCGAAGGCGCGTTGGCGGCTCCATTCGCCATACACCATCTGGCGCAGGCGCACCTGGGGGTAATCCACCAGTGCCCGGCGCAGGCCCTCCTCACGCAGTTGCGCCGCAGGGGTGGTCTTGGCGCCGGAGAACGCCAGCAGGTCAAGTGTCTGGCCTTCGGTAACCGGGCCATGCAGGCGCAGCAGTTCCTTGAGCATCAGGTAGCCGGCTTCTTCATCGTTGGCCACCATGCTGCCGATCCAGTTGGGGTATTTGCCGGCATCCAGCAGTTGAGTCTGGTCGGCGGTCAGGGCGTTATTGACGATCAGCAGCTTGACCCCGCTGCGCTGGGACAGGCGCAGGATCTGTGGCGCGATGTACTGCTCGTTGACCAGCACCAGGTAGTCCGGACGCTCTGTGCCTTGCAACGCCTCACGGGCCTGCACCAGTGTGGCCTCGGGGTTGCGCTCGGAATAGCGCACACGCAAATCCAGGCCGAGGTCCCTGGCGGCGGCCTGCATGAATTGCGCGTAGCTGACCCAGAAGGCCTCAGTCGAATTGCCAGGGTTGAGAAACACCACCGACGTCGCCTGGGCAACAGCCCAGAACGGCATGCTCAGCACCAGCAAGCACTTGCAGAGAACCTTCAACATCGTTGTCTGAGCCCTTGGAAATGACGGCCCATGATAATGGCATCGGGCCGATCAATCTCGGCTAATTGCCGATTGTCGGGCAGCAGGGCTCGGTAACGTCCTTTTATTGATGGCTGACCCAGAACACGGCAGTGGAAACCACCAGGATAATCAAGAACAGAATGGCCCAGGCATCGACACTGCTGTCACTTTTGCGGGCTTTGGTCGGATTGCTCATAGCATCGCCTCTTGTCGGTTTTATAGGTGATTGCATAAAGACACGAGCACAGTAAAGATCATGATTGCCCGCATGACAAATGTGGGTATCGCGATAACGGTTCTCATTAGTCGATTTGGTTATTTGCATATACTCAAACATCACTTTTGCGCATAAACGCAAACTGGTATCGTGCGCCGGCTCCGTTGGGAGTGCGCGGCCGTGCGCGCAGATTTGCCGAGAACAGGACCTATATGTACGTATACGACGAATACGATCAGCGCATCATCGAGGACCGCGTCAAGCAGTTCCGTGATCAGACCCGACGCTATCTGGCAGGCGAACTGAGCGAAGAAGAGTTCCGCCCTCTGCGCCTGCAAAATGGCCTTTATGTTCAGCGCTTTGCGCCGATGCTGCGGGTTGCCGTGCCTTATGGCCAACTGACTTCCCGTCAGACGCGCATGATGGCCAAGATTGCCCGCGACTTCGACAAAGGCTACGCCCACATCAGTACCCGCCAGAACGTGCAGTTCAACTGGCCGGCCCTGGAAGACGTGCCGGACATCCTGGCTGAATTGGCCACCGTGCAGATGCACGCCATTCAGACCAGCGGTAACTGCCTGCGCAACGTCACCACCGACCAGTTCGCCGGCGTCGCCGCTGACGAGCTGATCGACCCGCGCCCATGGTGTGAAATCGTCCGTCAATGGACCACCTTCCACCCGGAATTCGCCTACCTGCCGCGCAAGTTCAAGATCGCCATCAACGGCTCGACCTCGGACCGCGCAGCCATCGAAGTGCACGATATCGGCCTGGAGCCGGTGCATAACGCGGCGGGCGAGTTGGGCTTCCGTGTTCTCGTCGGCGGTGGCCTTGGCCGTACGCCGGTGGTCGGTGCGTTCATCAACGAATTCCTGCCGTGGCAGGACCTGTTGAGCTACCTCGACGCGATCCTGCGGGTCTACAACCGCTATGGCCGTCGTGACAACAAATACAAGGCCCGGATCAAGATCCTGGTCAAAGCGCTGACCCCTGAGGTGTTTGCCCAGAAGGTCGACGCCGAGATGGAGCACCTGCGCGGCGGCCAGACCACCCTGACCGAAGCCGAAGTGCACCGCGTCGCCAAACACTTTGTCGACCCGGACTACAAGGCCCTGAGCAATCAGGACGCCGAGTTGGCCGAGCTCGACCAGCAGCACCCGGGTTTCGCCCGCTGGCGCACCCGCAACACCCTGGCTCACAAGAAGCCGGGCTATGTGGCCGTGACCCTGTCGCTGAAACCTACCGGTGTTGCACCGGGCGATATCACCGACAAGCAACTGGACGGCGTCGCCGACCTGGCCGAGCGCTACAGCTTCGGCCAACTGCGCACCTCCCACGAGCAGAACATCATCCTCGCCGACGTCGAACAGTCTCAGCTGTTCACCCTGTGGGGCGAGTTGCGCGAGCAGGGTTTTGCCACGCCGAACATCGGCTTGCTGACCGACATCATCTGCTGCCCGGGCGGCGATTTCTGCTCCCTGGCCAACGCCAAGTCGATCCCGATTGCCGAATCGATCCAGCGCCGTTTCGACGACCTGGACTACCTGTTCGACATCGGCGAGCTGGACCTGAACATCTCCGGTTGCATGAACGCCTGTGGTCACCACCACGTCGGCCACATCGGCATCCTGGGCGTGGACAAGAAAGGCGAAGAATTCTACCAAGTGTCCCTGGGTGGCAGCGCCAGCCGCGATGCGAGCCTGGGCAAGATCCTCGGCCCGTCCTTCGCCCAGGAAGTCATGCCTGACGTGATCGGCAAGCTGATCGACGTGTACGTTGAACAGCGCACCGAAGATGAGCGTTTCATCGACACCTACCAGCGCATCGGCATTGACCTGTTCAAGGAGCGCGTCTATGCAGCGAATCATTAAGAACAACGAAGTCCTCGACGAAACCTGGCACCTGCTGCCCAAGGACGCGAGCTTCGATGGCATCTCCAACTGCGACGACCTGATCGTGCCGCTGGCCCTGTGGCGCGAGCACGCTCACGCCCTCAAGGCCCGCGACGGCGGCCTGGGTGTGTGGCTGGACGCCGATGAAGAAGCCGAAGAGATCGGTGATGACGTGGAGCACTTCCAGGTCATCGCCCTGAACTTCCCGGCCTTCACCGACGGTCGCAACTACTCCAACGCCCGCCTGCTGCGTGACCGTTATGGTTACAAGGGCGAGCTGCGGGCGATTGGTGATGTGCTGCGCGACCAGTTGTTCTACCTGCGCCGTTGCGGGTTCGATGCCTTCGCCTTGCGCGCAGACAAAGACCCGTATGAAGCGCTGGAAAGCCTCAAGGATTTCTCGGTGACGTACCAGGCGGCGACGGATGAACCGTTGCCGTTGTTCCGCCGCCGTTAAGCCTCGCTTCAATAAAAAGCCCCGACTATTCGGGGCTTTTTGCATTCAGGCGGTGGGTTGCAACGCGAGTTGCACCGCACCATCGACACTCAACCCGCTGATCAGCACCTGCGGCGCGCACGCTTCAGGCAACGTCTGCAACACCTCCTGTGCCTCATGCCGTACGCGGGCCAGCACCAGGCACTTGCCCTCCCCTTGCACCTGGACGAAAAACGCCTGCAACGCCTCGATGGTGGTGCCATCGAGGTCAGGCGATTCTTCCAGGCTGAGCACCACCGTGTGCACCGGGAACGTAGCGTGCCGCATCAGGCTCAACACCGCCCCCAGCACTCGCTCGGCATTCGCAAAGAACAGCGCTTCGCTGGGCCGCACGATCAGAACACCCGGGATCTGTTCGGCGCTCGGGTGATGCAGCAAGTCGACAAAATCATGCCCACCGTCAATGCGCCCCAGCTCACGCACATCCGCCGACGACATCTGGCGCAGCATCAACACCACGCTGATGCCGACCGCCACCAGCAGACCGTCCAGCACGCCGAGCACCAACACCGCCGCCACCGCGCAAATCACCAGCAACCGGTCGCGCCGCCAGGAGAAATAGCGGCCCAAGGGTTGCAGGCTCAAACCCCGACCCAAGGCGTAGATAACGATGGCGGCGAGCACCGGCTCCGGCGTCAGTGCAACTAACGGCAGCACTGTAAGGACAATCAGCAACACCACCAGCGCCGCGACCGCCCCCGCCAGTCGAGAATTGGCGCCCGCTGCCTCATTGGCCGACGTCGCCGAGTAACCGGCCCCGGCGGGCATACCCTGAAACAGCCCGGACAGCAGATTGGCGGCCCCCAGCGCCAGCAGGTCGCGATTGGATGACACGCGGTCGCCATGCTTGAGGGCGAATGAGCTGATGGAGCCGTAGGACTCGGCGTAAAGAATCATCACCATGGCAAACGCCAACTCCCCCAGGCGCAGCCAGTCGGCGAACGGCAACACCGGAAGGTGCGCAAACTCCAGGCGCAGGTCGATCACACCGATCAACGCCACGCCATGGGCCTGCAAATCCAGCCACTGGCCGGCGGCTATCCCGAGGATCACCACCAGCAGTCCCCCCGGCAGGCGCCGGACCCGCGCGCACAGCCACAGCAAGAGCAATGCGACACCCGCGACAGCTGCGGCGGCCCAGTTCCAGCGCGGCAATTGCTCCAGAAGTTGGGGCAGGAAGCGAATCAGGTTGTTATCGGTCAGGTGTACGCCCACCACGCTGGCCAGTTGCTTGAGGATGATCGTCAACGCCAGCCCGAAGGCAAAGCCACGCAGCACCGGCTTGGCGATAAACGAGGTCAGCCCGCCCAGCTTGAGCAACCCGGCCAGGAGGAAAAACGCCCCGGTCACCATTACCAGGCCCATTGCCAGGCTCAACCTGAGTGTCGGGTCGTCCCCCGCCAGCGTCGCGGTGGCTGCCGCCAGCACCGCCGCCGAGGATGACGTGGCGGAGACGATCGCGAAGCGGCTGGTACCGAACAGGCCGTAGCACAGTAACCCGGCGAACAAGGCAATCACGCCTGCCTGGGGCGGCAACGCGGCGATGCTGGAATAGGCCACGGCCTCGGGCAGCAGCAAGCCGGCGATGGACAGGCCGGCCAGCAAGTCTTGTGCACGGTTCGGCGTGGAGTCGCTCTCAGGCTTGATGTTCAATCCCTAATTCCCTGGCAAAAAAAACGGCCAATCCGCAGTCTGCGAATTGGCCGTGATCATTGCACTGAAACCGGGTGCTGTCAGGACATCAGCGAGTAAATCAGCGCGGTAATCGCCACCAGGCCCACCGCCGTCACAAACACGTTGGACGCCTGGCCACGGTACTTGGCCATCGCCGGTACCTTGCGGATCGCGTACATCGGCATCAGGAACAGGATCGACGCAATGATCGGCCCGCCCAGGGTCTCGATCATGCCGAGGATGCTCGGGTTGAGAGTGGCGACTATCCAGCACACCACCAGCATGAAGGCAGCCGTCATACGGTCCAGGGTCTTGGCAGCGGGACGACGGCCGCTTTTGAGCACCAGGCCCTTGAGGCCTTCACTGGCGCCGATGTAGTGGCCCAGGAACGACTTGGCAATCGCCACAAACGCGATCAACGGCGCGGCGAACGCGATGGTCGGGTTGCTGAAGTGGTTCGCCAGGTACGACAGGATCGACAGGTTCTGCGCCTTGGCTTCGGCCAACTGCGCCGGGGACAGGGTCAGGACGCAACTGAACACGAAGAACAGCACCATCACCACCATCAGGATGTGCGCCCGGGACAGGATCTGCGAGCTGCGTTCTTCAGCGTGTTCGCCGTACTGGCGCTTCTGGTCCACCGCAAAGGCCGAGATGATCGGCGAGTGGTTGAACGAGAACACCATCACCGGAATTGCCAGCCACAGGGTATGCAGCAGCGCCGACGGGGCCGGCACGGTGCTGGCGGTGCTGAGGATGCCGCCATTCCAGTGCGGCACCAGGTACACCGCCAGGAACAGCAAGGCAACGATAAACGGATACACCATCAGGCTCATGGCCTTGACGATCACCTGCTCGCCACAACGCACCACGGCCAGCAGGCCGAGGATCAGCACCAGCGACAGGATCGCCCGCGGTGGCGGTGCGATGTGCAGTTGATGCTCCATGAAGCTGCCGACGGTGTTGGTCAGCGCCACGCTGTAGATCAGCAGGATCGGGAAGATCGCGAAGAAGTACAGCAAGGTGATCGCGGCTCCGGCCTTAAGGCCGAAGTGTTCCTCGACCACGTCGGTGATGTCCGAGCCTTCACGGCCCGAGAGTACAAAGCGGGTCAGGCCACGGTGAGCGAAAAACGTCATCGGGAACGCCAGCAGCGCGAGGATCACCAACGGCCAGAAGCCGCCAAGGCCCGCGTTGATCGGCAGGAACAAGGTGCCGGCGCCGATGGCCGTACCGAACAGCCCGAGCATCCAGGTGGTGTCCTGGCGGCTCCAGCTTGTGAGGGTTGCAGGTGTCGTTGCGTAGCGTTCGTCGACGCTATTGGCCTGATCATTCATCCGTTCGGATCTCCGCATTCACTCAGTCGGGGCGAGTCAGAAAAACCTGACAGGCAGCGCCACGACCGAAACAGGGGCGCGATTGTCCGGGATTCGCTTGAATAAGCAAAGACTTAGCTGAGGAATGGTTGTGCGGAGCAGGTGATTGGAGAGGTTTGATGAGTACCGTTTTTATATTTCATTAAAAATCTATTTTATAAATTCCAGCTGTCATGTATTTTTAATGCCACGCCTCTCACTGGAATATCTGCCATGCCAATCGTGCGCATAGACCTTCGGAAAAACCCCGACGTCACCTACGCCAAACGCGTCGGCGTACTGATCTATAACGCCATGCACACGGCCATCGGCGTGCCCGAGCACGACAATTTCCAGATCCTCACCGAGCACGATGAACACCACTTCATCTATGACCCTGAGTACCTGGGTATCCAGCGCAGCGACAACCTGGTGATCATCCAGATCACCTTGAACGAAGGCCGCAGCACCGAGCAGAAAAAGCTGTTGTACAAGACCATCGCCGAGAGCCTGAACCGTGAACTCGCGGTACGCCTCGAAGACGTGTTTATCAGCCTGGTGGAGGTCAAGAGGGAAAACTGGTCGTTCGGCAACGGGATTGCGCAGTACGCCAGCTAAACGTTTTATGATGCCGCCTATTCCTGCCACAACCTGATCCAGAGAGCCCCCGATGCCACGCGTGTCCCGCAAACAAGCCGAACTCAACCGCGAAATCATCGTCGAGGCCGCCACGCGGCTGTTTCGTGAGCGTGGCATCCACGGCATCAGCGTGTCGGACGTGATGGCCGCCGCCGGGCTGACCCATGGCGGTTTCTACGGCCACTTCGAGTCCCGCGAGGCGCTGGCCACGGAAGCCTGTAACCGGGCGTTCGAACAATCGAGCCTGCGTTGGCAGGCCAGGCTCGAGCAAAGCCCTGAGCCCGAGGCGGCGCGACTGGCGTTGATTGATCCGTATCTGTCGGCGGCCAATCGTGACAACCCCGGGGACAGTTGCCCGGTGGCGGCGTTTGCCGGGGAGATGTGCCATGAAGCCGTCGACAGCGCGTTGCAACGCAGCTTTATCCAGGGCTTTGAAGCGTCCATGGGAATCCTGGCCACTACCCAGGCAACCGGAACACCCGAAGGTGACCGGCAAGCCGCCATTGCCCAGTACGCGATGATGGTCGGCGCCCTCACCCTGGCCCGTGCGACCAAAGGCAATAGCCTGTCCGATGAATTCCTCGCCGCTGCCAGAAATCTCCTGATCCCGGAAAAAAACCTCGGTTGATGCGTTGACATCCAAACGCCAGCGCCAGCATGATCGGCCCATGAACCTTATTCAGCAGGCCCTCACCCGCACCACCACCACGACCGCTTTTGGCGGGTCGTGTGGTAGCTGTGAGTGGCGCGCAAACTAAGCCACCCGGATTTACCCAAGGCCCCGCCAGCAATGGACGGGGCCTTTTTATTGCTCCGCCATCTGGCAACCACAAGGAGCAGTACCATGCCTGACAACAAGCGCCCCGCCCTGCTGGTCATCGACATGCAGACCGGTCTGTACGATGGTCCGCAAAAACCCTACGAACGCCAGCGCGTACTCGACAACATCAACCAGTTGATTCAACGAGCGCGACACGCTGGCGTGCCGGTTTTTGCAGCGCGCCACACCGGCCCGGCGGGTTCGCCCATCGAGGCGGGCAGCCCGTTATGGCAGCTCTGGCCAGCGCTGGAGGTTGATGAGGCTCGCGACACGGTTTTCAATAAAACCCGGCCCAGCTGTTTTCTCGGCACCGAGGTGGCGCAGCAACTGGCGGCGGCACAGGTGAATGAACTGGTGATCGTCGGGATGAAAACCCAGTACTGCATCGACACAACGTGCCGAGTGGCCGTCGAGCTGGGGTTCTCGGTAGTGCTGCCGGAAGATGGCCATACCTGCATGGACACTCCGGCGTTATCGGCCGAGGCAATTATCGAGCATCACAATGGAACCTTGGCTGGGGCGTTTGTGAAGCGTGTGAAGGCGGCAGATATCTGCTTTTAACCTCCCCCTGAAACGCCCGCCGGAGTATCAATGCCCGGCGGGCGTCCGATTTTTCTTCGCCTGTCGCGGGATTCATTCCGACAAAATGTCGCATACTCAACCCCTCAAACCCTTCAGGAAGAGCCCTCGCATGCCCGTCACCGTTCTGGTCCTGGTTGAAACCATCAACGACTACCTGCCGATCATCGAAGGCAATGGCTTTCACGTGATCCTCGCGCCGACCCCGGCCGAACGCGCCAAGGCAATCAAGACCCACGGCGGGCAGATCCAGGCGGTGCTGACCCGTGGCCCGCTGGGTTTGTACGCCGAGGAAATCGCCGCGCTGCCGCTGCTGGAGATCATCTGCGTGGTCGGCGCCGGCTATGAACACGTTGACCTGCAAGCCGCCAGCAACCGTGGGATCGTGGTCACCAATGGCGCGGGCGTGAATGCACCGTCGGTAGCCGACCACGCCATGGCTCTGCTGCTGTCGCTGGTGCGTGACATTCCCCGGGCAGACGCTGCGGTACGGCGCAGCGAATGGCCCAAGGTGATGCGCCCTTCCCTCGCCGGCAAGCAGTTGGGCATTCTTGGACTGGGCGCCGTAGGCCTGGAGATCGCCAAGCGTGCAGCGCTGGGGTTTGGCATGGAAGTGAGTTACCACAACCGTCAGCCCCGCGAGGACGTCGACTACACCTACTGCGCCACTGCCGTGGAACTGGCGCGGGCTTCAGACTTCCTGATCCTGGCCACGCCGGGCGGCGCCAGCACCCGGCATTTGATCGACCGCCAGGCCCTCGACGCCCTTGGCCCCAATGGTTTTCTGGTGAACATCGGCCGCGGCAGCGTGATAGTCACTGCCGACCTGATCACCGCCCTGGAGCAACGGCGCATCGGCGGCGCAGCGCTGGATGTGTTCGACGATGAACCCAAAGTGCCGGATGCCTTGAAGCTCCTCAGCAACACCGTGCTCACGCCCCACGTCGCCGGCCTGTCGCCGGAAGCTGCCCATGACACCGTGCAGCGCGTGGCAGACAACTTGCTGGAATACTTCGCCGGCCGGCCCGTACTGACGCCCGTGACACTGCCACCGAAGAAATAATGGCTAATAGCCAGCAATCATCCAAATCCTGACTACACTGCTTGCGGGGACGCTCAGGACGCCGGTGCAGGACCGGCGAAGGAACGCAGGATGGTTTGCCATGGATTCGGCCCGGCCCGCCAACGCGGTGCGATAGGTCTGATGGGCGCGATGACCCTCGCGATTGCGCTGTTGTTTCTGCTGCTGGTGGTCGACAGCGGCCGGCTGTACCTGGAAAAGCGCAAGCTGCAACGGATTGCCGACACCGCTGCGCTGGAGGTGGTGACCCGCGGCGGCGCCTGCGTCTCCCCGAATACCAACGCCGCGCAATTCGCGATCCAAAGCGCGACCCGCAATAACTTCCCAATCAACGAAAACCGTACCCTGGCCACCGCCTGCGGCACGTTGGTCACCGGCGCTGACTTCATGCGCACCTTCAGTCCCAATCCCTCAAAAGCCGATGCGATTCAGGTCATCGCCACCCATCGCGTGGTCACCAGCATCGCCAACGGTCTCTTCATGCTGTTCTCCCCCGGCCCTTTCGAGTCGACCATCCAGTTGCAGGCAGTGGCCGTGGCCGCAGTACCCGCGCCGCCGGTCGCCGTGCTGACCATTCGCAGCACGCTGTTGACCGTCGACAGCACCAAGTCCGCAGCACTCAACGCGCTGATCGGCGGGCTGCTGGGGGGCAAGTTGCAAATCAACGCGGTGGGCTGGGAGGGGTTGATCAACACCGATATCAGCCTGCTCAGCTACCTGGAAGCGTTGGCCATTCAACTGAAGGTCAGCGCCGGCAACTACGACGAACTGCTCAAGACCAACGCCAGCGTCGGCGATTTGATCCAGGCCGCAATTGATGTTCTCAAGCTGGGGGGCGATGCGGTCAAGGTGGTGATCAATAACCTGGAAGCGATCAAGCTGATTGCTCCCGGCACGAAGATCCTGCACCTGGGCGACCTGCTGACCATCCAGAACGGCACCGACAAGAGCGCCCTGGACGTCAACCTGCAACTGTTCAACCTGATCCAGGGGTTTGTGCAACTGTCGAACAAGTACAACGCCGTGGCGGTGGAGCTGCCGGTGGATGTGCTGGGATTGCTGAATATCACGGTCAAGACCAAGGTGATTGAACCGGCGCAGATATCCGCCATCGGCAACCCGAAGCTGATCGCCACCCAGCCGATTTATGTCAGGACCGCGCAAGTCAGAACCTTGATCTCCGTGAACTTGCCCGTGGTCGGCGTGCTGAACGATGTGGTAAGCGGAGTGACAGGCCTGCTGGGGCTGTTGTTGGGCAGCTCCCTGGATCCGAAAATCGGCACCCAACTCGACGTGGCCCTGGAGGCGGCCAGCGGCAGTAGCGAGGTGACCGGTTATCGCTGCAACGGGCCTGCGGACAAATCGTTGTCGGTGGTGGGCACCACATCTGCCGTGCGGTTGATGGTCGGCCAGATCGACCCGAAAAACCTGTTTTCTTCCACCGCCCCGCTGAGTGTCGACGAGTTTCCATTGCTCGACCTGGGCATACGAACCTGCAGCAAGGGCGTCTGCGATCCTCGGCAACCCTATGGCGTAGGCGGCATCAGCCTGAGAGTCGACAGCAGCGTGGCCAAGACCACTCGCAATCACACCTACGCGTCGCCGCCCGAGGTGAAGCAGCCCCCCGCCTACTTCAGTTTCAGTTCGAGTAACGTGGTAGGCAGCTTGAGCAACACCCTCAGTGGCATCCAGTTGATCAACCATCCACCTACACAAGGCGGGCTCTTGGGATTGGTGCTGAATCTGGTGGTCGGCCTGGTGACGGGCGTGCTCAATCTCCTCACCGGCATCATCTCCGGGGTGCTCAGCCCGCTCCTCGACCCATTGGTCAACAACCTTCTTGCCGGTTTGGGCGTAGACCTGGCGAAAGTCGAAATAGGTGCCAACCTGTCCTGCAGCCCCGGCGGGCGCGCAATTCTGGTGATCTGAACACATCAAGCCCGCTGATCATCGGCCAACACGCTAACCTATTAAGCCGCCCCAACCTTGTGGCTGGGCGGCCGCGCGCATTAGATTAGCCAATAGTCCAAGGCCTTAAGAATAAGCAGAAGGGATAAGCATGGCGCTTAATGACCAATCGACCCAGATTCGCCCCGGCGAAGAACTTGATGCCAGCCTCATCGATCCCTACCTCAAGGCCCATATCCCGGGCTTGAGTGGCAGCGTCAACATCAGCCAGTTCCCGGGTGGCGCCTCGAACCTGACGTACCTGCTGGAATACCCCGGCCAGGAATTCGTGCTGCGTCGCCCGCCCTTTGGCCACAAGGCCAAGTCCGCCCACGACATGGGCCGCGAATACCGGATTCTCAACCAACTCAAGGACGGTTTCCCGTATTGTCCCAAAGCCTATGTGCACTGCACCGACGAGTCGGTGATCGGCGCCGAGTTCTACGTGATGGAGCGGGTCAACGGGATCATCCTGCGCTCTGACCTGCCGCCGGAACTGGGCCTGGACGCGGCGAAAACCGAAGCCTTGTGCAAAAGCTTTATCGACAAGTTCGTCGAGCTGCACCAGGTCGACTACACCGCCTGCGGCCTGGCCGACCTGGGCAAGCCTGAAGGTTATGTGGAGCGGCAGATTCGCGGCTGGAGCGACCGTTACGAAAAGGCCCTGACCCCTGACGCGCCGAGCTGGGAAGCCGTGCGTGCCTGGCTCAACGACAAGATGCCCGCCGACCACCCCACCTCGAGCATCGTCCACAACGACTACCGCTTCGACAACGTGATCCTCGACCCGCATAACCCGATGCAGATCATCGGCGTGCTGGACTGGGAGCTGACCACCCTCGGCGACCCGCTGATGGACCTGGGCAACACCCTCGCCTACTGGATCGAAGCGGCCGACCCGGCGCCGGTGCAACTGATGCGCCGCCAGCCAAGCAACGCTCCCGGCATGCTCACCCGCCGCCAGTTCGTCGACTACTACGCCGAACGCTCCGGGATCCAGATCGACAATTTCGACTTCTACTACACCTACGGCCTGTTCCGCCTGGCCGGCATCGTGCAGCAGATCTACTACCGCTTCTTCCATGGCCAGACCCAGGACAAACGCTTTGCGCAGTTCATTCATATGAACAAGCTGCTGGAGCAGATGAGCCTGAACGTCATCAAACAGTCTTCCCTCTGACCCTCTTCAAGGAAAAACCATGTCCAAGACTCAACTGTTCGACCTCGACGGCAAGATCGCTTTCGTTTCCGGCGCCAGCCGCGGTATCGGTGAAGCCATCGCCAAGTTGCTGGCCCAGCAAGGCGCCCACGTGATCGTGTCGAGCCGCAAGATCGACGGCTGCCAGCACGTGGCCGACGCGATTATCGCCGACGGCGGCAAGGCCACCGCCATCGCCTGCCATATCGGCGAAATGGAACAGATCACCAACGTGTTTGCCGCGATCCGCGAACAGTTCGGCCGCCTGGATATCCTGGTCAACAACGCCGCCACCAACCCGCAGTTCTGCAACGTGCTGGACACCGACCTGGGCGCGTTCCAGAAGACTGTCGACGTGAACATTCGTGGCTACTTCTTCATGTCGGTGGAAGCCGGCAAGCTGATGCGCGAGAACGGCGGTGGCAGCATCATCAACGTGGCGTCGATCAACGGGATTTCGCCGGGTGTGTTCCAGGGCATCTACTCGGTGACCAAGGCCGCCGTGATCAACATGACCAAAGTCTTCGCCAAGGAATGCGCACCGTTCGGCATTCGTTGCAACGCGCTGCTGCCGGGCCTGACCGACACCAAGTTCGCCTCGGCGCTAGTGAAGAACGACTCGATCCTGAAAATGGCCCTGGCGCAGATTCCCCTCAAGCGTGTGGCCGACCCGAGCGAAATGGCCGGCGCGGTGCTGTACCTGGCCAGCGATGCGTCGAGCTACACCACCGGCGTTTCGCTGAATGTGGACGGCGGTTTCCTGTCCTGATTCGGCTGGCGGGTGACTTGCGGTAATCTTGCGGGTGATTGCTTGCCTCTGGATGAACCATGGAACTGCACGTCGTTATCAAGGGCCGCAAGGACCTGGCCGAACAGCTTTACCAGCAACTGCGCACGGCCATTGAGTCGGGACAACTGGTGGCCGGGTCGCAATTGCCTCCCAGCCGCTTGCTGGCCCTGCAACTGGGCGTGTCGCGCAAGACGGTCTCAGACACCTACGCGGCGCTGACCTACGAAGGGTTGTTGGTCGGCAGGATCGGCCGTGGCACGTTCGTCAACGCCTGGGCCACGCGCCGCGAACACCTGCAAAGTGCCGCCGACCTCGCCTGCGCCGCCAACCTGGCCAAGTGGCAGGCCCTTCCCGCTCCCATGGGCCACCCCAGCCGTGAGACCCGCCCGAGCCGGGACTTTATCGGCGGCGCCACGGCCCGCAGCCAGTTCCCCCAGGATGAATGGCGGCGCTGCACCCTCGATGCCTTGCGTCGTATCTCACAGGACAGCGGCTTCTACAGCCGGCCTGAAGGTTTGCCGGCCCTGCGCAGTGCAATCGCCGGGCATATCGCGTTTTCCCGTGGGGTCAGGTGCAGCGAAGACGACATCGTAGTCACCAACGGCGCCCAGCAGGCGCTCGACCTGATCGCCCGCGTGGTGCTGGAGCCGGGCAGCGTCGTCGCCATGGAAGACCCCGGCTACCCCCCGGTGCGACTGATGTTCGACGCCATGGGGGCGACCGTGGTGGGCGTGCCGGTGGACGAGCACGGCCTGCGGGTCGACTTGATTCCCGACGGCACGCGGCTGATCTACGTGACGCCGTCCCATCAGTTCCCCCTGGGCATGCCCATGAGCGTGCTGCGCCGTGAAGCGTTGCTGGCACGTGCGCTGGCGCTGGGCGCCATCGTGATCGAGGATGACTACGACAGCGAATTCCGCTACGAGGGCCGCCCCACCGATTCCCTGCAAAGCATGGACACCCGCGGTGTGGTCGCCTATGTCGGGACCTTCTCGAAAACCCTCCTGCCGGAGTTGCGCCTGGGCTACACGGTGTTACCGCCGGCGATTTTTGGCGCGGTGCTCAAGGCCAAGCAACTCACCGACCAGCACAGCTCCACCCTGCCGCAATGGGCCCTGGCCAAGTTCATCAGCGAAGGCTACCTGCTCAAGCACATTCGGCGCTGCCATGGGGTGTATGCCGGGCGCCGGGAACGGATTCTGCAGCGCCTGGCGGGGGACCTCTCGCCGTGGTTCGAAGTGGTGCCCACCGTGGCCGGGTTCCATCTGGCCGCACTGTGCAAGGTGCCGGTGAATATCCCGCAGCTCACCCGACTGGCACGGGAGGCGGACGTGGGGCTCTATCCGCTGAGCGTGTTTTTTCACGACACACCGGTACGCGAGGGGCTGAAGATCGGGTTTGGCGCGATCGAAACCCTGGACATCGACCCGGCGCTGGACGTGGTGCGGGACATCCTGCAACAGATTGGCTGAGGGAATTTCCGCCGGATTGGCTATTGGTCAAATCCGGATCGGGGCCTAGGGTGAACGGGTCTCGACTCACTCGGAAGCCTCACCATGAAAGTACTGCTCGGCACCACCCTGCTGCTGGCCTCGTTAAGCGCCTTTGCCCACGACCCGGTATACAACCAGGAAAAGATCAACGTCTTGCAGGAACACGCCCTGACCAACGTCCCCGGCAAGAAAACCGTGATGCTCACCGTGGACTACGCCCCGGGCCAGGCGACCGTGCCCCACAGCCACACCGGCACTGCCGTGGCCTACGTGCTGGAGGGTGAAATCACCTCGCGGGTCAACGATGAGAAGGCGATCACCTACAAGGTCGGCCAATCGTTCTACGAACCGGCTGGCTCGCGGCACTTTGAATCGAGCAATGCCAGCCAGACCCAACCGGCGAAATTGCTGGTGGTGATGGTGATGGACGACAAGGCCGACGTACTCACACCGCTGCCACACTAAGGCCGTTTGAATTGCCGGCGCCGATCTTCGATCTGCTGCCGGCAGATACAGCCTTCAAGGTGGTCGTTGACCATGCCCATCGCCTGCATGAACGCATACATCGTGGTCGGCCCCACGTAGCTCCAGCCGCGCTTTTTCAGGGCCTGGAACAAGCGCGTTGAAGCGGCTGAAGTCGGGTTGGCCGTCCAGTACGCCAGGTCGACCTGCGCCGGGCGCTCGTCGGCGGGCGGCTCAAATGACCACAACCACGCCGCCAGCGAACCGGTCTCATCCACCAGCTCACAAGCGCGCCGGGCGTTGTTGATGGTGGACACGATCTTGGCGCGATTGCGCACGATACCCGGGTCGGCCATCAGCCGCTCGATATCCTGCTCGGTGTACTGCGCCACCCGGCGAAAATCAAAGCCCTCGAACGCCCGTCGAAACGCCTCGCGCTTGCGCAGGATGGTGATCCACGCCATGCCCGCCTGAAAACCCTCCAGGCAAATCTTCTCGTAAAGCGCAATGTCATCAGCCACCGGCACGCCCCATTCGTGGTCGTGGTAATCCGGGTATTCCACTGCGGCCATGCGCCATGTACAGCGCGTCAGGCCATTCTCATCCGTCGTCAGTCCCGGAATATCCATAGCTCACCTGTTTGGCCAAGCTGCGGATGATAAGCGAAAAAAAATTCCCGCCGCCAACCGCTCAAGCACAGACCTTACATACCCACTGGTCAGACCGGGACCGGCCATCCACGTAATATTTACTTGCGACTTGAAAAAATCCGAGCGTAGACTGGCCCCGCACTGGACATACCGGTCAGACCACAACAATTAAGCCCTGGACCCACCAGGGCACCGAATAGAGATCCTCCCCATGCTCAGATGGTGCTCGCGTTCGATTTTCCTGCAAGTCGTGATTGGCCTGATCATCGGCATAATCTGCGGCCTCGCCCTTCCCGAATTTTCCTCGCAACTCAAACCCCTGGGTGACGGCTTTATCAAGCTGATCAAAATGCTGATTGGCCTGATCGTATTCTGCGTGGTGGTCAGCGGTATTTCCGGCGCCGGCGACTTGAAGAAAGTCGGACGCATCGGCCTCAAGTCGGTGATCTACTTCGAAGCATTGACCACCGTGGCCCTGGTGATCGGCCTGATCATGGCGTTCAGCACCGGGATCGGCACTGGCGCCAATATCCACCTGGAACAACTGTCGTCCGCCGGCCTGAATGAACTGGCCGACAAAGGCCAGCACATCAAGGGCACCAGCCAATTCCTGATGGACCTGATCCCCAACTCGGTGATCGGCGCCTTCGCTGACAACAACGTGCTGCAAGTGCTGTTGTTCTCGGTGCTGTTCGGCAGCGCGCTGAACCTGGTGGGCGAAGCTGCCTCCGGCATCTCGCGGTTGATCAACGAACTGAGCCACGTGATCTTCCGCATCATGGGCATGATCGTGCGCCTGGCGCCCATCGGCGTGTTCGGCGCCATCGCCTTCACCACCAGTACTTATGGCCTGGATTCCCTGCAACACCTGGGCAGCCTGGTGGGCCTGTTCTACCTCACCTGCTTCCTGTTCGTCGCGGTGATTCTCGGCCTGGTGATGCGCCTGTCGGGCCTGCGGATGCTGCCGCTGCTCAAGTACCTGCGGGAAGAGCTGTTGATAGTGATGGGCACCGCCTCCTCCGACGCAGTGCTGCCCCAAATCATGCGTAAACTGGAGCACCTCGGGATTGGCAGCTCCACCGTGGGCCTGGTGATTCCGACCGGGTACTCGTTCAACCTCGACGGTTTTTCGATCTACCTGACCCTCGCCATCGTGTTTATCGCCAACGCCACCGGCACACCGCTGTCGATGACCGACCTGCTGACCATCCTGCTGGTGTCGCTGATCACCTCCAAGGGCGCCCACGGGATACCGGGCTCGGCACTGGTGATTCTGGCGGCCACACTCACGGCCATTCCAGCGATTCCGGTGGTGGGCCTGGTGCTGGTGTTGGCGGTGGACTGGTTCATGGGCATTGGCCGGGCGCTGACCAACCTGATCGGCAACTGCGTCGCCACCGTGGCCATCGCCCGATGGGAAAAAGACATCGATATCCAGCGCGCCAACAAGGTGCTGGACGGGCAACAAGGGTATGCATTCCAGGCCAAGAAGCCGGTCTTGCCTGCCCACCAAGAGTTCTGATGAGACTGACTCATCCCCTGTGGCGAGGGAGCTTGCTCCCGCTGGACTGCGCAGCAGGCCCATTTTTTGGGGCCGCTTCGCGCCCCAGCGGGAGCAAGCTCTCTCGCCACACAAAGCAGACAGTCCAATTTAAAGGGAGCCACACGTGATCACCTCGTCAACCGTAGTCAATTCAGTGGTAGAAAAACTGCGCGCCGCCCTGGCGAGGGGTCAGTGGCGGCGCGGCGAGATGCTGCCCGGCCAGCGTGAACTGGCCGAGCAAATGGGCATCAGCCGCCCAAGCCTGCGCGAAGCGGTGATCGTGCTCGAAACCCTCGGCCTGGTGCGTTCCATGCCCGGCAAGGGCGTGGTGGTGCTGGAAACCACCCTCAGCGAATCCCAGGCCCAGGACAGCGGCGTGGCCGACGCCAGCCTCGAAGACATCCTGCAACTGCGCTACACCCTCGAGCCGTTTATCGTAGGTTTAGTGGCGCAATCCATCAGCAGCAAGGAAGTCGGGCAACTGCGCCTGACCCTGATGGACATGCGCGAAGCCCTCGACGCCGGCGACAGCGAAGCCGGGATGAACGCCTACATCGCGTTCCACGAAGAACTGTTCGCCCTGACCTCCAACCCGATCTTCCAGAACGTGGTGCAACAGACCAGCAATGCCCTCAAGCAAAGCGCCCAGGTGCTGCGCAACTCCCCCGAACACCTCGCGGAACGCTTGCAGGAAAACGACGCCGTGGTGCGGGCGATCCGCAACAAAAACAGCGCCCTGGCCAGCGCCGAAATGCGCCGGCATATCCTGCAGGAAGGCTTGCGCATGGGCATTCGCTTGAACATCCCGGATGACCATCTGGGTAGCTGACTTCCAGGAGACCGCGCATGACCGCTCACGCCCTGCACACCCCTTTCCCCTTTACGCCGTTGCGCCTGGTGGGCAAGCCGAAACTCTCGGTGGACGACATCTACCCGGCACTGTTTGACGCCATTCTCGAGCAACGCATCGCCCCCGCCAGCCGTTTTACCGAGGAGAGCCTCGGGCAGAGTTTTGGCGTCAGCCGCAGCGTGATTCGCCGAGTGCTGGCGCGGCTGTCGCACCAGCAAGTGATCATCCTGCGGCCCAACCACCGGGCCCAGGTGGCGGCACCCGATGCCCAACAAACCCGGCAGATTCTCGAGGCCCGGCGCCTGACGGAAATCACCGTGGTGCAGTTGGCGTGTGCCAATGCGGAGCCAGCGCAGGTACGACAGTTGCGTGAGTTGATTGCGCGGGAGCGGGAATGCATCGAGCGCGACCAACGCGGGCCAGCGATTCGGCTTTCCGGGGAGTTTCACCTGCAACTGGCGGCGATAGCGGGTAACGCGCCGTTGGCGCAGTTTCTCAACAGCCTGGTGCCGTTGACCTCGTTGGCGATTGCGCAATTTGAGGCCAAGGCCTGCACGTATTGCGCGTGGCAGGAGCACAGGGCGATTGTGGATGCGGTGGAGCAAGGCGATGCCGGTACAGCCGTCACCTTGATGACCCACCATCTGGATCATCTGGAAGCCAAGCTGCTACGTAGCAATTGATCATACTGCTTTACCTGTGGCGAGGGAGCTTGCTCCCGCTGGGGCGCGCAGCGTCCCCAAAAACGGGACTGCTGCGCAGCCCAACGGGAGCAAGCTCCCTCGCCACAAGTTGAGAAAACACCCGATAATCAAACACAAAAAAGCCCGGCATCTTTCGATACCGGGCTTTTTGTTTTAACGCTCAGTCAGACCCGTTACAGCACCGACTGACCGCTCATCGCCAGGTCCAGCAACTCACGGTTGGCCACCGCGTACATGGCGTAGTCCGTACCGACCGCAGCACGAATCTCCACCATCATCGCGCGCCAGCGCTCCACCATGCTCGCGTTCTGCTCAAGCCACAGGGCCACGCGGGCTTCCATGTCTTCCGGCGCTTCGGCCATTTGCAGAACCTTGATGGTGATCGCCCGTTGCTGCCAGTCCACGTCGTCGCGGAAGGCTTCGCGGGCCTGGGCCTGCCAGTTGTTGCCCACCGGCAGATCGCTGATCTGCTGCAGGTACCACGGCAAGTCCAGTGCGCTACCCACGGCGAAGTACGCCTTGGCCACGTCCGCTGCGCTCTGACCGGTCACGTCAGCGGCTTCGATGATCGGCAGCAAGGTGTACAGGTGGGTAGTGCCTGCAACCATGCGCGCCAACAGTTCAGGCACACCGGCTTCGACATAGGCTTGGTAACGGTTCTGCCAGCCTTCGCGGGTCGGACCTTCCAGCAGTTCGTCGAGTTTGAGGCCCAACGCCGCCAGGTGCGGACCGAAGTGCGCGACGTCACGGGCAGCATCCTGCTCGTTGCGACGGCTGCGCAGGAACCAGCGTGTGGCACGGCGGCCCAGGCGCATCAGTTCGTCCATCAGCGCCAGTTGCACTTCAGCCGAAACCTGGTGGTCCAGGGCTTCGATCTGACGGAACCAGTGCGGGAGGTGGAAGATGTCACGCACGATCACGTAAGCACCGGCCACGTTCGCCGGGCTCATGCCGGTGGACTCTTTCAACCGCTGAACAAAGGTGATGCCCATGTGGTTGACCAGGTCGTTGGCGATCTGGGTGCTGACGATCTCGCGCTTCAGACGATGGCGACGCATGGCTTCGGAGAACTTCGCCACCAGACTCGGCGGGAACGCGGTCTCCATGTCGCGGGTCAGGTAGTCGTCATCCGGCACCAGGGACTTGAGCAACGCTTCCTTGAGGTCGATCTTGCTGTAGGAGATCAGTACCGACAGCTCCGGACGGGTCAGACCCTTACCGGTGGCCGCACGCTCGGTGAGCTGGTCTTCGGAAGGCAGGTACTCGATGGCGCGGTCCAGCTTGCCACGGCTTTCCAGGTCGCTCATCAGGCGCTTGTACTCGGCAGCTCGCTCGAAGGCTTTGCGGGCGGCCAGGGACAGGGCCTGGGTCTGCTTATAGTTGTTGCCCAACACCAGGCTGCCGACTTCGTCGGTCATGCTCGCCAGCAACTGGTTGCGCTGCTTGTCGGTCATGTCACCAGCCTGCACCACTTCGTTGAGCAGGATCTTGATGTTCACTTCGTGGTCGGAGCAATCCACACCACCGGCGTTGTCGATGAAGTCGGTGTTGGAGCCGCCGCCATTGAGGCCGAATTCCACACGACCCAATTGGGTCATGCCGAGGTTACCGCCCTCGCCCACCACCTTGCAGCGCAACTCGTTGCCGTTGACGCGCAGGGCGTCGTTGGCCTTGTCGCCCACATCGGCATGGCTTTCGGTGCTGGCCTTGACGTAAGTACCGATACCGCCGTTCCACAACAGGTCCACCGGCGCCTTGAGCAAGGCGTTCAGCAGTTCGGTCGGGGTCAGCTTGTCAGCCTGGATGTCGAAGCGTTCTTTCATCTGCGCCGAGATGGCAATGCTCTTCGCGCTGCGCGAGAAGATACCGCCACCTTCCGACATGATGCTGGTGTCGTAGTCGGTCCAGGACGAGCGCGGCAAGTCGAACAGGCGCTGACGTTCAGCGAAGCTGTTGGCCGGGGTCGGGTTTGGATCGATGAAGATGTGCAGGTGGTTGAAAGCCGCGACCAGTTGCAGCTTGTCGGACATCAACAGGCCGTTGCCGAACACGTCGCCGGCCATGTCGCCCACGCCCACCACGGTGATGCTGTCTTGCTGGACGTTGATGCCGCGCTCACGGAAGTGACGCTGCACACCCACCCACGCACCCTTGGCGGTGATGCCCATTTTCTTGTGGTCGTAACCGGCAGAACCGCCGGAAGCGAACGCGTCACCCAGCCAGAAGCCATAGTCGATGGCGATGCCGTTGGCGATGTCGGAGAAGGTCGCAGTGCCCTTGTCCGCTGCCACCACCAGGTACGGGTCATCGTTGTCGTGGCGCACCACGTTCAACGGAGGCACCAGGGCGCCGTCTTTCAGGTTGTCGGTAATGTCCAACAGGCCGGAAATGAAGATGCGGTAGCAGGCGATGCCCTCGGCCGCGATCTCGTCCCGACCGCCGCCCAGTGGCAGGCGACGCGGCAGGAAACCGCCCTTGGCGCCAACCGGCACGATCACCGAGTTCTTCACTTGCTGGGCTTTTACCAGGCCCAGCACTTCGGTGCGGAAGTCTTCTTCACGGTCAGACCAGCGCAGGCCGCCGCGTGCAACGTTACCAAAGCGCAGGTGCACGCCTTCAACCCGTGGCGAGTAGACGAAGATTTCAAACTTCGGCACCGGCTTGGGCAATTCTGGAATGGCGTGCGGGTTGAACTTGAAGCTGAAGTACGACTTGTTCTGACCGTTGGCATCCGCCTGGTAGAAGTTGGTCCGCAAGGTAGCCTTGATCAGGTCCAGGTAGCGACGCAGGATGCGGTCTTCGTTGAGCACCTGAACGTCGTCCAGGGCCGTGAGGATCGCTTGCTCCAGACGTTGCTGCTTGTCTTCCAGGTCTTCGGCGGTGAGCTTGCGCGCCAGGTAGAAGCGGGTCTTGAACAACCGGGTCAACTCGCGGGCGATGTCGGTGTGGTTGTTCAGGGTGCTGGCGATGTAACCCAGGTCGAAGCCCAGGCGAATCTGCTTCAGGTAACGCGCATAGGCACGCAGCAACGCTACATCGCGCCATGGCAGGCCGGCGGTCAGTACCAGGCGGTTGAACGCATCGTTCTCGGCATCGCCGTTGACGATGTGCACGAACGCGTCCTGCAGGGTGTCGTTGAGCTGCTGGATGTCGAGGTTCAGGCCTTCAGCGGCGGTGAACGCGAAATCGTGAATCCAGAACTCGCGGCCATTGGCATGACGCAAGCGGTACGGGAATTCACCCAGTACACGCAGGCCGAGGTTTTCCAGGATCGGCAGCACGTCGGACAGTGCCAGCGGGGTGTCGGCGTGATACAGCTTGCAGTGCAGCTCGCGCTGACCGGAAACCTGGCCCAATGGCTGGTAGAAACTCATCACCAGCGGGTTGGCTTCGGTGAGGCTGAGCAAGTGCTGCATGTCGACCACGGCCGAATGCGCCGCAAAACGCTCACGATACCCGGCAGGGAAGCCTTTCGGGAAGTCCGCCAGCACGTTGGTGCCGTGGGCTTCGCCGAAGCTTTCCACCACCAGGCTGGAGTAGTCGTCCTGCCAGCTGCGGCAGGCCTGCACCACTTCTTTTTCCAGTTGCAGCGGGTCGATGTCCAGGCGGTTCTTCGGGTCTACCCGCAGGATCAGCTGGACGCGAGCCAGTACCGACTCGGAGAAGAAAGTCCAGAACTCGCAGTCCGAGGCTTTCAGGCGATCCATCAGGACTTGCTGGATCTTCTGGCGCACTTCGGTGGAATAGATGTCGCGCGGCACATAGGCCAGGCAGTAGCAGAAGCGACCGTACGGGTCTTTGCGCAGGAACACGCGGATCTTGTTGCGTTCCTGGATCTGCACGATCGACATCACGGTGCTGAACAGCTCGTCCACCGGGGTCTGGAACAGGTCATCACGGGGCAGCACTTCGACCACCTGGGCCAGTTCCTTGCCCAAGTGCGCCTTGGCCTGGAAGCCCGAACGACGTTCGATTTCCGCAACCTTGCGACGGATGTAAGGAATCACTCGCACGCTTTCGCCGTACACCGAGGAGGTGTAGAGGCCCATGAAGCGGCATTCCTTGACGACCTTGCCGGTGGCATCGATCTGGCGGATCGACACGTAGTCCGGGTAGGCCGGGCGGTGTACGCGGCTTGGGTGAGCAGCCTTGGCGAACGACAGCACAGCCGGCTCACGCAGGTAGTTCACTGCGTAGTCCTCGATGCGCAGGTCATCGGCCGTCAGGCCCGGGCGCAGCAGCTTGGTCAGACCGAGGAACGAGTGAGTGTCATATTCGATATGACCGCCATCCGCCTCGTCACGTACCACAAACTCTTCATAGCCGAGAAAGGTGAAGTGGTTGCCCACCAGCCATTCCAGGAAGCTCTTGATCTCGGCTTTTTCTTCGCCGTCGATCACGTACGAGCTGGCATCGATACCGGCCAGCAGTTCCTGGACCTTGGCCTTCATCGGTTCGAAATCGGCGACAGCAACGCGCACTTCGCCCAGCACCTGCTCAAGTTCCTTGCTCAGGACACTCAGCTCGGCGGCGTTGGCGCAACGGTCGATTTCCAGGTACATCAGCGATTCTTGCTGAACGTCTTCGCCCTGGGTGCCTTTCGGCAGGATTTCCAGCAACTCGCCCTTCTTGCCACGACGCACGCTGAGCACGGTGGTTTGCAGGGTATGGATGCTGTAGCCACGGCGGTTCAGCTCGGTGCGTACCGAGTCCACCAGGAATGGCAAGTCGTGGTGCAGCACTTCGACCGCGGTGTGGGTCGATTGCCAGCCATGACGTTCGTAATCGGGGTTGTAGACCCGCACTTGCGGTTGGTTGTGATCAAAGCGCTCAAGCAGGCGCCAGGCAGACAGGGTGCAACCGGCCAGGTCGGACAAGCGACGCTGGGTCAGTTCATCCAGGGAAATAATGCCGAAAAATTGTTCAGCGAACAGCGCCACTTGTGGCAGTGCCTGTTCACTGATGTGCTGCGCCAGTGCCGCTTGCAGTTGGTGCTGGAAGTCGGCTTTGCTGGCTGCGGTGAAGAACGCCATCTGTGGTACTCCGCTTGGGCTTGTTATTGATGGAAGCGTCGCGTGTTATCCCCTTGCGGGGAGACCGTCAGCTCTGTTCGCGGTCTACAGTAACGAATTCAGAGTGACAGGTGGGTGAAGCTGGACAAGACAATGAGGTCACATTCAACTTCCATAAGATGCGCACCTTGCCAGGTGACGGTACGACGGGCAGGTCAGACTCCCGGCAGGGCACATCCGTTGCGCAGCTTAACGAGTGTAGGAAGCAGGCTGCTTGCGACGCTGCGACATATTCGGTCATCGGCACGCTGCTGGCGGGTTGCGACTTGGGCAACCGGGTGTTTTCGGAGAAATCCCGGGGCGCCGAGTATCGGAAATGACTGATTTAGCCCGCCAGGTCATGCCAAAAGGTCTGACACACGATGCAGCACAAAATTCGCCGTAATGGCACAATTGCCCTGCTTCGCCCTCCCCCAGACAGGATTAACCATGCCATTGCAACTCACCACCGCCCACCTGATCGTCAACCCGTGCGATGACGAAGAAGACAACATGGCCATGCTCTGCTGCCACGGCGACAAGGGCGAGATGTTCATGGTGACCCGTTATCCGGATGAGGACGAGGTGGAGATCACCTGGGATTACGAGCCGTCGACCCTTGACGGGCTGAAGATCACCCTGAGTGCCACGACGTTGCTGGTGGAAATTGGCGCAGCGGATGCCGATGCGTTGGGCGGCAGCGATCATCTGGAAATCACCCACGGCACCGCCGCGTCGGACCTGGCCGAAGTGGAGGCAACCCTGCAGAACATTCTCAAGGGCACCGGGACCTATATCCGGGCCTAGCTGCCAAACCCGCACAATATGGCGAGGGAGCTTGCTCCCGCTGGGCTGCAAAGCGGCCCCAAACCAGCCTACTGCGTTCTGCCTGGAAAAAACTCGACAGCCTTATTGGGGCTGCTGCGCAGCCCAGCGGGAGCAAGCTCCCTCGCCACAACGGCAGGTGCCCGTCGGCAAAATCTTCGGAAATTTCCCACATTTCCCAAAAATACCCCCCACGCCGTTAGTCGCCAGCCCCTGCGATGCATTAAAGTAACGCCCCCAGGCCTGGCATTTTTCGCAATGCCCAGTCTCACCCCTCCAGGAACCGTCATCGATGGAACATCGTGAAGCGCTGCTTGCGCTGCGAACCTTTCTTTCAACGCAGATTCTCGGCCAGGAAAAACTCATCGAGCGCTTGCTCATTGCCCTGCTCGCCGATGGCCATATGCTGGTTGAAGGCGCTCCCGGCCTGGCCAAGACCAAGGCTATCAAGGAGCTTGCCGAAGGGATCGAGGCACAGTTCCATCGCATCCAGTTCACCCCCGACCTGCTGCCCGCCGACATCACCGGCACCGAGATCTATCGTCCGGAAACCGGCAGCTTCGTGTTCCAACAAGGCCCGATCTTCCACAACCTGGTGCTGGCGGACGAAATCAACCGGGCCCCGGCCAAGGTGCAGTCGGCATTGCTCGAAGCCATGGCCGAGCGCCAGGTCAGCGTGGGGCGCAGCACTTACGAGTTGTCGCCGTTGTTCCTGGTGATGGCCACGCAAAACCCGATCGAGCAGGAAGGCACCTACCCGCTGCCTGAAGCCCAGCTCGACCGTTTCCTGATGCACGTGAAAATCGGCTTCCCGGACGCCGCTGTCGAGCGCCGCATCCTGCAGCAAGCCCGTGGCGAAGCGCTCAATGGTGAAACCAAGCCCGAGCGCCGGGTCAGCCAGCAGGCGATCTTTGCCGCGCGCAAGGAAATCCTTGGCCTGTACATGGCCGATGCGGTGGAGGAATACCTGGTGCAACTGGTCATGGCCACCCGCACCCCGGCCAAGTTCGACCCGGAAATGGCCGAGTGGATTGCCTATGGCGCCAGCCCGCGTGGCTCGATTGCCCTGGACCGCTGCGCCCGGGCCCACGCCTGGCTGGCCGGTCGCGACTTCGTCAGCCCGGAAGACATCCAGGCGGTGCTGTTCGACGTACTGCGTCACCGGATCATTCTGTCGTTCGAAGCTGAAGCGGCCGGTATCGACCAGGACCGTGTGGTGCAACGCATTCTCGACGTCGTTGCCGTCGCTTGACGCCCATGAACGCTGGCGATGGAACCCGTGTCACCTTGAGCGAATTGATCGAGATGCGCCATCGCGTGCGGGAAGTGCAGCTGTTTTCCACGCCGAGCCAGCGCAGCCCGCTGATCGGCCTGCACCACTCGAAACTGCGCGGGCGCGGGGTCGACTTCGATCAGGTGCGGGTGTATCAGGCTGGCGACGACGTACGCACCATCGACTGGCGCGTCACCGCACGTACCCAGGAGCCCCATACCAAATTGTTCCATGAAGAGCGCGAACGGCCGATCTTCATCATGGTGGAACAAAGCTGCCGGCTGTTTTTCGGCTCGGGGCAGATGTTCAAGTCGGTGCTGGCGGCCCAGGCGGCGAGCCTGATCGGCTGGGCGGCACTGGGCCATAACGACCGGGTCGGCGGGCTGGTATTCGGCGACAGCGAGCACTACGAAATCAAACCCCGGCGCAGCAAGCAAAGCCTGCTGCAACTGCTCAACCGTCTGGTGCGGGTCAACCAGAGCCTCAACACCGAACGCCGCCCGGAGGCCGACGCCCTCGGCATGGCCTTGCGCCGGGCCCGGGAAGTTTTGCGCCCGGGCAGCCTGGTGATTGTGATCTGCGACGAGCGCGCCCTGACCGAAGGCGCCGAGCAACAGCTGAGCCTGTTGTCGCGGCATTGCGACCTGCTGCTGTTGCCGGTGTCCGACCCTCTGGACCACGCCCTGCCCGCCGCCGGGCTGCTGCGTTTCGCCGAGCGCGGCGCACAACTGGAGCTGGACACCCTGAATTTTGACCTGCGCCAGGCCTACAAGGCCCAGGCCGAAGCCCGCAGCGCACGTTGGGAATTGCTCGCGCAAAAGCTGCGGGTGCTGTTGATGCCCTTGAGTACCCAGGGTGAAATGGTCGAGCAACTGCGCGAATACCTGAACCCGCAACGCCCGGTTAAAAAGCAATGAGCAGCCTCGACCAACTGCAACCCCTGATCGCCCCGCCGGTGATCGGCTTCTGGCCGCCGGCGCCGGGCTGGTGGCTGTTGCTGCTGATCCTCCCGCTGGCGGGCTGGGGCTTGTGGTCGCTGCGGCGTTTCCTGCCGGCCAAGCGCCCGTTGGCCCGCGCCGAACAGCCCCTGGACCCGTTGCGCATCGCCGCCCTCGCCGAGCTGGCCCTGATGCCCAAACCCTACGACGGCGCGCCGGCCGGTGCCTGGCTGCAACAACTCAACGGCCTGCTCAAACGTCTGTGCCGCAATGACTATCCCTACAGCCAGAGCCACACCCTAAACGGCCGAAAGTGGCTGGCATTCCTCGACAACCGTTGCCCCGCTGCCGGCCTGACTCGCTGGATGGTGCTGGTGGAAGGTGCCTACAAGCCCGAATGCAAACTCGACGACAAGGCCATCGCCGGCCTGACCCAAGCCGTCGACACCTGGATTCGCAAACATGTTTGAGTTCGCCTGGCCGTGGATCTTTGCCCTGTTGCCACTGCCGTGGTTGCTGCGCCTCATCCTGCCGGTGGCCGACAGTGGCGAGCCGGCGCTGAAAGTCAGCTTCCTCAGCGACCTCGAAGGCCTGGCCCGCCGCCGTGCGCGGGTCAACCTGCCGGGCTGGCGCCAGCAAGCGCCGTTCGTGTTCCTGTGGCTGCTGCTGTTGACCGCCGCCGCCCGCCCGGAATGGCTCGGCGAACCCTTGCCGATTGCAGCCAGCGGCCGCGACTTGCTGGTGGCCGTGGACGTTTCCGGCTCAATGGACTTCCCCGACATGCAATGGCAGGACGAGGACGTCAGCCGCCTGAGCCTGGTCAAGCACCTGCTGGGGGATTTCCTGGAAGGCCGCGAAGGTGACCGCGTGGGATTGATCCTGTTCGGCAGCCAGGCTTATCTGCAAGCGCCGCTGACCTTTGACCGACGCACCGTGCGCACTTGGCTCGATGAAGCACGAATCGGCATCGCCGGTAAAAACACCGCAATAGGCGACGCCATCGGCCTGGCCCTCAAGCGCCTGCGCCAGCGTCCGGCCCAAAGCCGAGTGCTGATCCTGGTCACCGACGGCGCCAACAATGCCGGCGAAATCGACCCGCTGACCGCCGCCCGCCTGGCTGCTGAAGAAGGCGTGAAAATCTACCCGATCGGCATCGGCGCAGACCCCGAGGAAACCGGCTCCCTGGGCGTCCTCGGCGTCAACCCGAGCCTGGATCTTGACGAGCCGGCCCTCAAGGCCATCGCCGAGGCCACCGGCGGCCGCTACTTCCGCGCCCGCGACGGCAATGAACTGTTGAAGGTCAAGGAAACCCTCGACCAGCTTGAACCCGTGGCCCAGCAACCGACTCAGGCGCGCCCTGCGCAAGCGCTGTACAGCGCGCCGCTGGCGTTGGCGCTGATCCTCAGCATGCTGCTGGTAATCCAGGAGCGCTGGCCGGATAACGCCCTGCAACGGCTGTTCAACAAACTCTCGAGCAAGGGCCGTTTCCTGCAACCCAATCCTGAATGGCGCGAACGCCTCAAACGCCTGCGTTTGCGGAGGCGTCGATGATCGCCTTGTGGCCGCACTGGTTCCGCCCCTGGTGGCTGTTGCTGTTGCCGCTGCTCGGCTGGTTGCTGTGGCAGTTGTGGCACCGGCAGAAACGTGCCGGGCGCTGGCAGATGATTCTGCCGCCGGCGTTCCATGCCGCGTTGCTCAGCGGCGGCAGTGGCCGCGAAAGCAAATCACCGTGGGTCGTGCTCGGCATCGCCTGGCTGCTGGCCGTGCTGGCGTTGCTCGGCCCGAGCTGGGAGCGCGTCGAGCAGCCCAGCCAGAAACCCTCCGACCCGCTGGTGGTGTTGCTGGAACTGACCCCGGAAATGCTCGCCACCGACAGCCCGCCCAGCCGCCTCGAACAGGCGCGGCGCAAGCTGTTCGACTTGCTCCAGGCCCGCAGCGATGCGCAGACTGCCATCGTGGTCTACGCCGGCAGCGCCCACACCCTGGTGCCGCTTTCGGACGACCTGGCCACCAGCCATAACCTGCTGGAAGCCCTGCGCCCCTCGATCATGCCCGAGCCCGGCCACCGCGCCGATCTGGCGGTGGAAAAAGCCCTGAGCCTGCTCAAGCATGGCGGTCTCGGCCAGGGCCGGCTGCTGCTGATCGGCTCGTCGTTGTCCAAGCAGGAGCGCCAGGGCATCCGCCTGCAATTGCAAAGCAACCAGGCGCCAAGCTTGTCGATCCTCGGCATCGGCAGCCGTGAAGGCACGCCGGTGACCCAGGAAAGCGGCGAATTCCTCAAGGACGCCCAGGGCGCAATCCTCGTACCGCGTCTCGACAGCCCGACCCTCAAGGCCTTCGCCAGCGAAATGGGCGGTCGCTACCGCCAGGCCCGTCTGGACGACAAGGACCTGCGCTACCTCGGCCTGCTGGACGGCCCGCAAAGCCTGCGCAATGACGGCCAACTGCTGCACCTCGACACCTGGGCCGACCAGGGTTACTGGCTACTCTTGCCGCTGTTGCTGCTGGCCGCCTGCGCCGGGCGCCGTGGCTGGCTGTTCTTCCTGCCGCTGCTGCTGTTGGGCGCGCCGCAGCCCAGCTATGCCTTCGACTTCCAGGACCTGTGGTTGCGCCCCGACCAACAGGGCCAACTGCTGCTGAAGAAAAAACGCCCGGCCGAGGCTGCCGAGCATTTCGAAGACCCGCAATGGCAAGGCGTCGCGCTGTATGAAGCGGGCAACTATGCCGAAGCTGCCAAGCGGTTTGCCGAGGGCAGCGACGCCTATTCCCACTACAATCGAGGCAATGCCCTGGCCAAAAGCGGCGAGCTGGAGGCGGCGATCGACGCCTACGAACAAGCCCTCGAAGCCCAGCCCGACTTGCAGCCGGCGCTGAAGAACAAAGCGCTGGTGGAAAGCCTGATGCAGCAGGAACCGGAAAAAACCGAGCCGGCCAAACCGGCAAAAAACGAGGATGACGAAACCACGCAACCCGGCCAGACTGCGCAACCTGGCGCCAGCAGCCAGACCGCCACCGGTGGCGAGCAGACGTCTCAAGGCCAGGGCCAGCCCGGCGCGACCGACACGCAAACCGGGGCCACGCCCCACGCCGGCAGCAACGAGGTACCCGGCAGCGAGTTGGGTGATGAGCAAACCACCACCCCGCCGCTGCGCCCCGCAAACGGCACCCTTGAAGGCGAACAGCGCCAGGCCCTGGAACAATGGCTGCGGCAGATCCCGGACAACCCCGGCGAGCTGCTGCGACGTAAATTCTGGTATGAACAGCAACAACATCAGGACAAGACTCGATGAACCGCTGCACCACCCTTCTTCTCACCCTCGCGTTGTGGGCCAGTCAGGCCCAGGCAGCCGGCCTGGTGGCCAGTGTCGACCGCAGCCGCATCAATTCCGGGGAGACGGTGGAACTGACGGTGGAGTCCAACGATGTCACGCTGTTCGGCAAACCGGACCTGGCGCCACTCGACCCGCTGTTTGAAGTCAGCGGCACCCGTCAGATCAACCAGCTCACCACCTTGGCCGGCGACAACCACGCCACCACCCGCTGGATCATCACCCTGCTGCCCAGGCAGAACGGCACCGTGGTGATTCCACCGTTGCAGATCGGCGAACTCAAGACCCAGCCGATCACCCTGCAAGTGGTGGAAACCGTCAGCCAGAACCCCGAGGCCCAACTGGCCCCGGTGTTCATCGAAACCAACCTCGATCAGGACAGCGTCTACGTCCAGGCCCAGGCGCTGTTGACCGTGCGCGTCTACCACTCGGTGTCGCTGTACGACGACAGCAGCCTCACGCCGTTGCAGGTTGCCGATACACGCATCGAACAATTGGGCGAGTCGCGCACCTACGAAAAAGTCATCAACGGCATACGCCATGGCGTGATCGAAACCCGCTATGCCATCTACCCGCAGCACAGCGGCACGCTGACCATTCCGACGCAGACGTTCAGCGCCACCCTGGTAGAGCCCCGGCCCGCCCAGGACAACAACCCCCAAGGCTCCAAGCCCGGCAAACTGATCCACGTCAGCTCGCCGGAGTTGTCGCTGACCGTCAAGGCCAAGCCGGCAATGTACCCGGCCGACACTCCCTGGCTGCCGGCACGCAGCCTGACGCTGACGGAAAGCTGGAACCCCGAGCCCGATCACGTACAGGTCGGCGACTCCCTGACCCGCAGCCTCACCTTGAAAGCCGAAGGCCTGGCCGGCGCGCAACTGCCGCCGCTGGCGCTGAGCGACATCCCCGGCCTGCGCCGCTACCCGGACCAACCGGTGCTGAGCAACCAGAACAACGACCGTGGCCTGATCGGCAGCCGTGAAGACCGCGAAGCCCTGGTGCCCAACCGTGTCGGCGCACTGGAACTGCCGGCGGTGGAAGTGGTGTGGTGGAACACCCACGAAGACCACCTGGAACGCACCAGCCTGCCGGCGCGCACCCTGCAAGTGGCGACCAACCCGAGCCTGATCGTCGACACGCCGGCCAGCCCAACGGTGATCACCGCGCCGGACAATGACAGCCTGTGGGTCTGGCAACTGACCAGCCTGATCCTGGCCTGCACCACCCTGCTGGGCTTCGGTTTGTGGTGGCGTGCGCGCTGGCAGCCGGCAATCCTGCGTGCCGCGCAAACCGGCCCAAGCCCGCGCACCTTGCTGGACGACCTCAAGCGGGCGAGCCAGGCCAATGACCCGCAGGCCACGCGTCAGGCACTGGATGCCTGGGCACGGCAACAACCGGAAACCCTGGCGGATATGGCGGCGCGGTTTGTGCCGTTGTCGGATGCGCTGGACGGGTTGAACGGCGCGCTGTACAGCGAGAGTGGCCAGTATTGGCAGGGTGAGGAATTGTGGCGGGCGGTGAAGGCAATTCCGATGGCGGAGCGTGAGCAGGACCCTGCGGGGGACAGCACCAGCTTGCCGCCGCTGTATCCCAAGTAGACCTCTTTTCTGAGGCGCCACCAATCAAATGTGGGAGCGGGCTCGCTCGCGAAAGCGGTCTGTCAGTCGCATATCTGCTGACTGATCCACCGCCTTCGCGAGCAAGCCCGCTCCCACATTTTTGATCTCCTGCGTCTGGGTTACTTGCGCGCCGCCTCCCACGACTTGAGCAACTCGTTATAGCTAACCGTTTCACCCTGTGGCTTCTCATTCGCCAACTTAGGCTTCGGCGCACCCGGCTGGTCGAACCAGTATTGCGCGTCCCGTTCCTCGTTCATCTTAGGCCCGCAAATCGGCTGCACCTTGGAGCGTTCCAGGCGCGTCATGATCGCGTCCTGATCCTTGGCCAACCCGTCCAGTGCCTGCTGCGGCGTCTTCTCTCCGCTGGCCGCTTCCGAAATATGGCTCCACCACAATTGTGCCAACCGTGGATAGTCCGGCACGTTGGTGCCGGTCGGGGTCCACTCCACGCGGGCCGGGCTGCGGTAGAACTCCACCAACCCGCCGAGTTTCGGCGCCAGGTCGGTCATGGCCTGGGAGTTGATGTCAGACTCACGAATCGGTGTCAGGCCAACGATGGTTTTCTTCAGCGAAACGGTTTTCGAGGTCACGAACTGGGCGTAAAGCCAGGCCGCCAGTTTTTGCTTCTCGGGTGTCGACTTGAGGAAGGTCCAGGAGCCCACGTCCTGATACCCCTTCTTCATGCCCTTTTCCCAATAAGGCCCGACGGGTGATGGCGCCATGCGCCACTTCGGCGTGCCATCGGCGTTCACCACCGGCAGGCCCGGCTTGGTCATGTCGGCGGTAAACGCGGTGTACCAGAAAATCTGCTGGGCGATGTTGCCCTGGGATGGCACCGGACCGGATTCGGAGAAGGTCATGCCCGCCGCTTCCGGTGGCGCGTAGGCCTTCATCCAGTCCACGTATTTCTGCGTGGCAAAGACTGCCGCCGGGCCGTTGGTGTCGCCGCCACGGGTGACACTGGAGCCCACCGGGTGGCAGTCCTCCACGCGAATGCCCCACTCGTCTACGGGCAAGCCGTTGGGCAGGCCTTTATCGCCGCCACCGGCCATGGAGAACCAGGCATCGGTGAAACGCCAGCCGAGGGACGGGTCTTTTTTGCCGTAGTCCATGTGCCCGTAGACGCGCTTGCCGTCGATTTCCTTGACGTCCTCGCTGAAGAATTTGGCGATGTCTTCGTAGGCTGACCAGTTCACCGGCACGCCCAGTTCATAGCCATACTTTTCCTTGAACTTGGCTTTCAGGTCCGCCCGTTCAAACCAGTCGGCGCGGAACCAGTACAGGTTGGCGAACTGCTGGTCGGGCAATTGGTAGATCTTGCCGTCCGGCGCGGTGGTGAACGAGATACCGATGAAATCCTTGATGTCCAGGGTCGGCGAAGTGAAGTTCTTGCCTTCGTTGGCCATCAGGTCGGTGATGGATTCTGTCTTGCCATAGCGAAAGTGCGTACCGATCAAGTCGGAATCGTTGACCCAGCCGTCATAGATATTCTTGTCGGACTGCATCTGGGTTTGCAGTTTCTCCACCACGTCGCCTTCCTGCAGCAGGTCGTGGGTCAGCTTGATCCCGGTGATTTCGCTGAAAGCCTTGGCCAGCACCTTGGACTCGTATTCGTGGGTGGTGAGGGTTTCCGACACCACGTTGATCTTCATCCCGCGAAACGGCTCCGCAGCCTTGATAAACCACTTCAGCTCTTCGAGTTGCTGGGCTTCGGTGAGGGTCGACGGTTTGAATTCACTGCCGATCCATTTTTTCGCAGCGTCTTCATAAGCATCCGCCCAGGCCGCAGCACTGAGCCCGCTGAGCGCCAGCACGGCCGCCAATGAAATGCTATGTCGCAGCTTATTGTTTTTATCGAACATAGAGACCTCCTGGTTTTGGGGTTCAAAAGGGGCAGCTAGCCCCAACGCATCACAGACAACAGCCACACCAGAGACAGCGCGGACGCCACCCAGATGCTCCAGCCGGTTACGCCGATCACCAACAAATGCAGGTAGGCGCTGCCGAGAAGACCGATAAACAAGCGATCACCACGGGTGGTGCTGATCGGTAACAAACCGCGCCGGGGGATACTCGGCGAGCGCAATTCCCAGGTCGTCATGCCCACCAGCAGCAGGCCGATCGCGGCAAAGAACAGTGCGGTCGGGGTGGTCCAGGCCATCCATTCCATCATCGACTCCTCAGACCCGGCCCAGGGCAAAGCCCTTGGCCACGTGGTTGCGAACAAACCAGATCACCAGCATGCCCGGCAGGATGGTTAATACCCCCGCCGCCGCCAGCACGCCCCAGTCGATGCCGGAGGCCGACACCGTGCGCGTCATCACCGCCGCAATAGGCTTGGCGTTCACCGAGGTCAGCGTGCGCGCCAGCAAGAGTTCGACCCAGGAAAACATGAAGCAGAAAAATGCGGTGACGCCGATTCCCGAGCCAATCAGCGGGATGAAGATCTTTACGAAAAACTTGGGGAAGCTGTACCCATCGATGTAGGCCGTTTCGTCGATTTCCTTGGGAACGCCGGACATGAATCCTTCGAGAATCCACACCGCCAGCGGCACGTTGAACAGGCAATGAGCCAGAGCCACCGCGATATGCGTATCGAACAAGCCAATGGAGGAATACAGCTGGAAGAACGGCAGCAAAAACACCGCCGGCGGCGCCATGCGGTTGGTCAGCAGCCAGAAGAACAGGTGCTTGTCGCCCAGGAAGCGGTAGCGTGAAAACGCGTAGGCCGCCGGCAGCGCCACACTCAGGGAAATCACCGTGTTGAGGCTGACGTAGTACAGCGAGTTGAGGTAGCCGGTGTACCAGCTCGGGTCAGTGAAAATCACCTTGTAGTTGGCAAAGGTAAAGTCCTGGGGAAACAGGGTCAGGCCGCCGAGGATTTCGGTGTTGCTCTTGAAGGACATGTTCAGCAGCCAGTAGATAGGCACCAGCAGGAACAGGATGTAGACCAGCAGCGGGATCAGCTTGCGCTTGCTCATGTTGGCGGCCTCAGCGGTTGGCGTCGGAGTGGGTCATGGCGGTGTAGAACAGCCAGGACACCAACAGGATGATCAGGAAGTACACCAGGGAAAACGCCGCCGCCGGGCCCAGGTCGAATTGGCCTACGGCCATCTGGGTAAGGGTCTGACTGAGGAAGGTCGTGGCATTCCCCGGCCCGCCGCCCGTCAGCACAAACGGCTCGGTGTAGATCATGAAGCTGTCCATGAAGCGCAGCATCACCGCGATCAGCAGCACGCTTTTCAGCTTCGGTAGCTGGATATGTCGGAACACTGCCCAGCTGGACGCCCGATCAATTCGCGCCGCCTGGTAGTACACATCCGGGATCGCCCGCAGCCCCGAAAAACACAGCAACGCCACCAGGGACGTCCAGTGCCACACGTCCATCACCAGCACCGTGACCCAGGCGTCCATGGTGTTGGCCGCGTAGTTGTAGCTGATGCCCATGGCGTTGAGCGTTGAACCCAACAGGCCGATGTCGGCGCGGCCGAAGATCTGCCAGATGGTGCCGACCACGTTCCACGGAATCAGCAGCGGAATCGCCATCACGATCAACACCAGTGAGGACCAGCGACCCTTGGTGGGCATGGTCAGGGCGATGGCGATGCCCAGCGGTATCTCGATCAACAACACACAGGCGGAGTAGATGAACTGGCGCAGCAGCGAGTCATGCAGGCGCGGGTCCAGCAGCACCTGTTTGTACCAGTCGGCGCCGACGAAGTAGCGGCTGGACTGGTCGAAGATGTCCTGCACCGAGTAGTTGACCACGGTCATCATCGGGATCACCGCGCTGAAAGCCACCAGCAGGAACACCGGCAATACCAGCCACCAGGCCTTGTTGTTCTGCACCTTGTTCATGGCTGCACCTCCAGCAAGTAGTCATCGGCATACACCATCAACCATTGCCCAGGAAAGCTGATGGACGCCTGGCCCTCGGGCACCGGCTTGTCTTCGGCCAGGCGCACCTTCAACGGTGCGCCATCGAGGTTGAGGGTCATGATCTTGTAGGTGCCGAGGTCTTCGACATGCGTGACTTGTGCCTGTAGCGCGTCGGGATTGTGCTCATCCCACACATGGATAAATTCCGGGCGGATGCCGACCTGCAGCTTCTTGTAGGGCTTTTCGCCAATACGCAGCTGCAACGCCTCGGGCAACGCCAGATGTGTCCCGGCAAAGCGCACACCGCCCGCCTCTGCCTGCACCTCAATCAGATTCATTCCCGGGCTGCCGATGAAATAGCCGACAAAGGTGTGGCTCGGCCGCTCGAACAACTCCCGGGGCGTACCGAACTGCACGATCTGCCCGCCGTACATCACTGCGATTTTGTCGGCGAAGGTCGAGGCTTCCAGTTGATCGTGGGTCACGTAGACCATGGTGATGTTGAACTGCTCGTGGATCTGCTTGAGCTTGCGCCGCAGCTTCCACTTCAGGTGCGGGTCGATCACCGTCAGCGGTTCATCGAACAGGATCGCCGACACGTCATCCCGCACCAGCCCGCGACCCATGGAGACTTTCTGTTTTTCATCGGCGGTGAGGTTGCGGGCCTTTTTGCCCAGCAGGTTCTGCAGGTCGAGTACCTCGGCAATTTCCTGCACCTTGCTGTGAATCTTCGCCTCGGCCATGCCCTGGTTTCGCAGGGGAAAGGCCAGGTTGTCGAACACGGTCATGGTGTCGTACACCACCGGGAACTGGAACACTTGGGCGATGTTGCGTTTTTCCGGGGTCAGCTCGTTCACCACCTTGGTGTCGAACAGCACCTGGCCTTCGGACGGGCTGAGCAGGCCGGAGATAATGTTGAGCAAGGTCGACTTGCCGCAGCCCGACGGCCCGAGCAACGCGTAGGCGCCGCCCTGCTCCCAGACGTGGTTCATCTCGCGAATCGCGTAGTCCTCGGGGCCGTTTGGCTTTGAGCTGTAGCTGTGGGCCAGGTTCTGCAAATGGATCTCGGCCATCAGGCAACCCTCGCGACACGTCGGCCCGGAGCCTGGACCAAACGTCCCTGGCCATCGAACACAAACAATTTGTGGGTAGGGATATAGATGCGGATCGGCGCGTCGACGTCGTACTCGTGCACGCCGGGCAAGTGCAGCACCAGCAGGAAGTGTTCGCTGCGCACGTGCAGGAAGGTTTCCGAGCCGCTGATCTCGGCGACCTCTACGGTCACCGCCAGCTCCAGGTCATCGTCGTTGCTCGGCACCAGGCTGATATGGCTGGGACGCACGCCAAAGCGAAACTCGCCTTCGCCGATGGGCCGCAGGTCAACGTTCAGCGGAAAGTGCACGAAGTTGGCGAAGCTCACTTCGTTGCCACTGATACGCCCGGGCATCAGGTTGATCGGCGGTTCGGAAAACAGCTCGGCCGCCAGCACCGTTTGCGGCTGATGATAGACCTCGGCCGCCTTGCCGCTCTGGATCACCCGGCCCTCATGCAGAATCGTGGTGGTGCCGCCCAGGGCCAGGGCTTCGTTGGGTTCAGTGGTGGCGTAGATCGCGATGGTGTGGCGCGCCTTGAACAGCTCGCGCATTTCCTGGCGCAGTTCTTCTCGCAGCTTGTAATCCAGGTTCACCAGGGGCTCATCGAACAGGATCAGCTCGGCGTCCTTGACCAGCGCCCGGGCCATGGCCGTGCGTTGCTGCTGGCCGCCGGAGAGTTCCAGGGGATGACGCTGGAGGAATTTCTCGATACGCAGCATTTTCGCGGTTTCGAGAACCTTGCTCTGGATCTGCTCGGCAGACACACCGGCCTGGCGCAGCGGCGAGGCGATGTTCTCGAACACGGTCATGGTCGGGTAGTTGATGAACTGTTGATAGACCATCGACACGTTGCGCAAACGCACCGGCTTCTGGGTGACATCGACGCCGTTCATCAGGATGCGCCCGCTGTCGGGCTTATCCAGGCCGGCCATCAGGCGCATCAGGCTGGTCTTGCCGGAGAGCGTGCGGCCCAGCAATACATTGAAGGAACCGGCTTCGAAACGCAGGTTGGCGTCGTCGATCCAGGTCTGGCCTTCGACAACGCGAGTGACGTGCTCCAGGGTCAATGACATGACACGACCTTTTTATTATTGGAATGGTTCTGGCAGGAACAACACAGAGCGAGTTCCGTGCCAAAAACCCAAAACCCAGGCCGGTCAACGGGTTAGGTAAAAAGCCGATTCGCCTCTGAACAAAAATGAACAGATCAGGCTGAACAACTGAACAATCGGCGGGTTGACAATGAACAGTTCTGAACAACACTTTGTAGGAGCGAGCTTGCTCGCGAAGAACGTCAACGATAACGCGCTCATCCAGCATGAACGCGGCGCCCTGAAGTTTTTCGCGAGCAAGCTCGCTCCTACATAGATAGAGATAGAGCCCAAAACAACAATAAGACAGGGTCACCGCCATGAGCACACCGCTGGCGCACGATGCCATCATCCAGGACTCCTGGCGCCGCTGCCGGGCTTATGGCCTGGATCATCAGAGCACGCCAAGCTTCGACCAACTGCCCGCAGAAGGCGTCAGCCAGTTGCTGGAAAGCCAGCATTCCCTCGTGCAAACCACCCACCAGGAAGTGCTGCCCTACTACGAGAACATCCTCAGCAACTCCAACTGCCTGATCATGCTCGCCGACAACCAGGGCCAGGTGCTCACATCCTGGGGCACCCAACGCTTTATCGAACCCACGCTGGCCCGGGGCTTCAGCGCCGGCGCCAGCTGGATGGAGCGCTCCAGCGGCACCAATGCCATCGGCACCGCCCTGGCCTGTGCCCAGGCGGTGCATATCGAACACGACGAACACTTCCTCAAGGCCAACCGCTTCATGACCGGCTCGGCGGCGCCGATCTTCGATGCGCAGCGGGAAATCATCGCGGTGCTGGATGTCTCCAGCGACAGCTACCTGCCGCCCTCCCATACCCTCGGCATGGTCAAGATGATGAGCCAGACCGTAGAGAACCGGCTGATCCTCAACCTGTTTCGCGGTGAGCATTTCCAGCTGACGTTCAATACCGGCTTGAACAACCTTGATAGCCAATGGGCGGGTTTGCTGATCTTTGATGAAAGTGGCCAGGTACTGTCAGCCAACCGCCGGGCCGATAACCTGCTGGGCATCAGCCTGTCGCGGGTACTGATCGACAGCCTGTTCAAGGTCTCGCTGCTGGAACTGCTCAACCAGCCCGAAGGCCTGCCCTTCTCGCTGCAAGCCGCCGGGCGCAACCGCTTCCAATGCCTGTTGAAACGGCCCAGGCAGGCGCCGGTCCAGGCCCGTGTGTTTGTCGAAACCAAAAAAACCAGCGAACCCGCCCCCACGGCCATCAGCCTCAAGACCCTGCACTTTGGCGACGCCCGGGTGGAAAAGGCGGTACGTCAGGCCGAGCGCCTGCTGGAAAAAGACATCCCGTTGCTGATCCACGGTGAAACCGGCGTCGGCAAGGAAGTGTTCGTCAAAGCCCTGCACCAGGCCAGTTCCCGCAGCCAACAAGCGTTTATCGCCGTCAACTGCGCAGCGATCCCTGCCGAACTGGTGGAGTCGGAACTGTTCGGCTACGAAAAAGGCGCGTTCACCGGCGCCAACCAGAAAGGCAGCATCGGGCTGATCCGCAAGGCAGACAAAGGCACGTTGTTCCTCGACGAGATCGGCGACATGCCGCTGCCGACCCAGGCCCGTCTGTTGCGGGTATTGCAGGAACGCTGTGTGCAACCGGTGGGTAGCAGCGAGTTGTACCCGGTGGATTTGCGGATCATCTCCGCCACCAACCGCTCGCTGCGGGAGCAAGTACAGCTCGGGCGTTTTCGCGAAGACCTGTATTACCGCATCGGTGGCCTGACCCTGGAACTGCCGCCGCTACGGGAGCGCACTGATAAACAGGCGTTGTTCAAGCAGCTGTGGCAACAGCATCGCGAACCGACCCAGTGGGCGGGCTTGAGTGATGAGGTGCTGGCCTTGTTTGAACAGCATCCGTGGCCGGGGAACCTGCGCCAGGTGAGCAGCGTGTTGCAGGTGGCGCTGGCCATGGCGGAAGAGCAGCCGATTCGAGTGGAACATTTGCCGGATGATTTTTTTGTGGATTTGAATGGGGTGGTGCCGGTGTGTGATGCAGTGGATGACAGTCTGGACTTGAATGAGCGGCTGAAGGCGGTGGGTGGGAATATCTCCCTTCTGTCTCGGGAGCTGGGGGTTAGCCGTAATACCTTATACAAACGCCTGCGCCAGAACCAATGACCTGATCGGGAACACGGTTAAACCGGTGGGAACCGACCCAGTGAAACTCAGGATATGGCTCTTGTTGGAAACCATGTTCACAGCGCTGCAACAAAGGTCCTTCAGTAGTTTTTAATTTTTAGGATAAGTAAAACCCTCTCTTTATCTCTAAGGATTTCAGTTAGTTCCGACGCTCGTGAAGGAAAATTCTTTTTTTGACTGCTTCCACACTTGACCTTGACGGCATTGGGGGCCAGGGTAAAGATCATTACTCATCGAATCCAATAAATCTAAAAGAGAGAAACCGGCTGCCACCACAATTTATGGTTTCATATATTTTGCATGAGCATATATATGCAAAATTTGATAAGCGACTGACTGATACAGGAACTGAAGCGTTTATCTAGAATACCGTCAAGGAGGATAAGAACGTGCCCTATTCCACCGTTCAACAGCATATTGAAAACTGCACACTCCCTCACAGTTCACCCTTGACGCAGCTCTTTGAGCGGCGTGTCGAAGAAGCACCCTCCAACATTGCATTGATCCATGAGCACAGCTCGCTGACCTACAGCCAAGTCAATATAAGTGCCGATGAACTGGGTTACCGCCTTACATCCGCAGGTATAGGCATAAACAATCTGGTGGGCTTGGCACTTCCCCGTTCGGCGAACTTGGTCAGCGCCATTATTGGCATCCTGAAAAGTGGCGCGGCCTACTTACCCCTCGACCCGCAATACCCCGCAGAACGGATCGGGTACATGATCAGCGATGCCCACCCCGCCTGCATCGTCACCGACCGCTCCACGCTTGCAACTTTAAAGGCGATCGCACCCGACAGCCATTTTATCTGTATCAACGACCCACCCGGAATGGCAAGCCCCCTTGCGCAAAGCTCCGGGTCACACCGGGTATTGCCGCCACATACCGCCTATGTGATCTATACCTCCGGCTCTACCGGCAACCCCAAAGGGGTGATTGTTCCCCACCGCAATGTGTTGCAGCTACTGCAGGCAACTGACGAGCACTATCAATGGCAGTCCAGCGACGTATGGACACTGTTTCACTCTTATTCGTTTGATTTTTCGGTTTGGGAAATTTGGGGAGCACTGCTCACCGGTGCTCGGCTAGTGATCGTACCCTACTCGATCAGCCGATCACCCAAGGCGTTTCTCCGGTTGCTCGCGGCGCAAAAAGTGACCGTACTGAACCAAACACCCTCAGCGTTCTATCAACTTGACCAAGCGCAGGCCAGTGAAACGGCGCCCGCTGCCCCCTTGAGCCTGCGTGCCCTGATCTTCGGTGGCGAAGCCCTTGAGACCGGCCGATTGCGCGCATGGCGCGAGCGCAACGGCACGGCAATACGGCTGGTCAATATGTATGGCATTACGGAAACCACCGTCCATGTCACGTTGCGTGATGTCACCCTGGACGTGTCGAATGAAGAGAGCAAAAGCTTTATTGGTGAGCCTATCCCAGGCTGGAACGTCTACCTGCTCAACCCTGCCCTGCAACCCGTCCGACCGGGAGAGACAGGAGAAATGTATATCGCGGGATCGGGTGTCGCCAGCGGTTACCTCAATCAGCCCGGCTTAACGTCATCACGGTTCATCGCGTGCCCATTCCAGGCGCCCGGTGAACGTATGTACCGTTCTGGTGACCTGGCCCGCTACCTGCCCGACGGCTCGCTGGAATACCTCGGCCGGGCCGACCAGCAAGTCAAGATTCGCGGATTCAGGATCGAGTTGGGTGAAATTGAGGCCTGCTTGCTCAAGCATGAAAAGGTCAGCCAGGCCGCCGTCGTAGCGCATCCTGACGCACAGGGCGAGGTCCGCCTGATCGGCTATATCGTGCCCCATGCAGAAGTCGACAACAGCACCCGTGAAGCAGAGCGCATACAATCCTGGCGTTCGTTATACGAAGAAACCTACAGCCAGGTTGACGAGGCGGATGACACTAGTGCTTTTACCGGTTGGAACAGCAGCTATGACCACAAGCCCATTCCTCTCACGCAGATGTTCGAATGGCAAAAACTGACGGTTCAAAGCATCTTGGCACTGCACCCCGAACACGTACTTGAAATAGGTGTGGGCACTGGATTACTGCTCCAGGAAGTTGCCCAACATTGCACTACGTACTACGCAAGCGACTTATCCGAGACGACAATAAGTCACTTGAAGCTGACAATACAAGATCAGCCGGAGCTAAAACAAAAAGTACACTTTCATCACCAGCCCGCGCACGACACGCAGGGGTTTCCTCGCGATTTTTTTGACACACTAATTATTAACTCTGTCATTCAATACTTCCCTAGCGACACTTACCTTAAGGAGGTTATTGTGGGCGGTTTGAACCTGCTCAAACCGGGTGGAAAAATTTTTATTGGAGATATCAGAAACCTATCCTTGCTGAACTACTTCGCAAGTCAAATTGTGGCGGAACAGTATCCTGGCGAAGCGCTTTTCTCGAAAAGAGCACAAGCACTTATAGAAGACGTTATATTCCGAGAAAACGAACTGCTGTTGCGCCCAGAGTTCTTTACCCAACTTGAGCGTGCACTGGGAGACGTGGCAGGCGTAGATATCCGGCTTAAGCGCAGCCGCACCGCCAATGAACTGATGCACTACCGATATGATGTGATCATTTATAAGTCAGGGACGCCAACGATCTCGTTGGAGCATATCCCTTGCCTCCCATGGGTCACGCAGGTCGACAATTTCGCCAGGCTCGCCCAGAAGTTGAACACTGCTCAGCTCCCCTTCCTTCGTGTACAGGACATTCCCAATCGCAGGCTTTCCCAACCCAGGGCATGGGAACAACGACTCGATCCGTCGTCTGCTGAGGTATCCACGTTGGTGCAGGAAAGCGTTGAACCGGAAGAGCTGCATGTGCTCGCAGAACAATTGGGATACCAAGCCATCAGCACTTGGAACAGCAACGAAAAAAGCCGGTTCGATACGGTATTTTTCAAGGTTCACGCGCTACAAGGCAAAGCGCCTGTGAACGTTTTTGTCAGCCGACAGGCCATACAGAGAATGGCCAATAATCCAAATGCCGCCAGTCAGCACCTGGCCCTGAACAAGGAACTGCGTACCTGGGTCAGCACGCAACTGCCGGCGCATATGGTACCCAACATGATCTCAAGCATCGCGCAGATGCCTCTGACCGCCAACGGCAAGCTCAACGCCAAGGCCCTTCCTCCCCCGGTGTTCAGTCTGGCCACCCATTCATCGTTGGCAACGTCTGCGCAACAAGCCACTGTGCTGAAGATCGTGGCCGAGATACTGGGCCTGTCACATGTGGACATGTCCCATAGCTTCTTTGACCTGGGTGGCGACTCGCTGTCTGCCACACGCCTGGCCAACGCCCTCAGCGAACAATTTGGAACCGAGATTCCGATCCGGGTTCTCTTCGAGGCGCGCACACTTGACGAACTGGCCGAGAACCTGGAGTACGGAGACGCCCGGACAGAGAGGCTGATCGCACAACCGCGCAAGGCTGAAGTACCACTATCGTTTGCCCAGCATCGCATGTGGCTGTCGAACCAGATCGAAGGTACCCATGCGGCTTACAACGTTCCGCTTGCCTTTGACTTGACGGGCCGGGTCGACACACAGGCCCTGAGCGACGCGCTTTCAGACCTGCTGCAACGCCATGAAGTACTGCGTACCTTGCTGGTCGTCGATGAAGCGGGAGAACCCGTGCAAAAGATCTTGGCTGCCGCAAGCTACTCGATCGATTTTACTCACCTTGAGTGCGAGCACCAGGCTCTCGACGCGCTGATCAAGCAGTTGATCGAACAGCCCTTTCACCTGGCAACTGATCTGCCGTTTCGATGCCGCTTGTATAGCCAGGACGAGAAGCACCATGTGCTGCTAATGGTGGTGCATCACATCGCCGTGGATGGCTGGTCAATCAACCCTTTGCTGGATGAGTTGTCACACTTTTATCGAGCACGGGCAGGCGCAAGTCTCGCGCCTCTCGAACAGTTGCCCGTGCAATACGCCGACTACGCAATCTGGCAGCGCCAATCCCTGGGAGACGCATCGGACCCTGAGAGCCCACTGGCGCGCCAGCTAGCCTTCTGGACCCAAGCGCTATCCGGGGCTCCCTCCCTGATGAACCTGCCGACTGATTTCCCCCGGCCCGCGGCGCGCAGCCATGAGGGGCACGTGCTGTCGTTCGAGATCACCCCTCGGCTGCATGCCCACCTGATCGATATGGCGAGGTCCCATCACAGCACCTTGTTCATGCTGCTGCAGGCGGCCTTTGCTGCGCTGTTGACCCGAATGGGGTCCGGTGAAGACATTCTCCTGGGGACAGCGGTCGCAGGTCGTGCAGCGGCAAATCTGGCGAACAGTGTGGGCTTTTTCGTAAACACGTTGGTGATGCGTATAGACACGCGGGACGACCCCGCTTTCCTCGAGCTTGTGGAGCGCGTACGGCAAACCAGCCTGGCTGCGTACACCCATCAGGAAGTGCCATTCGAACACGTCGTCGAAGCCGTCAACCCGGAACGCTCAATGGCCTACCATCCCCTGTTCCAGGTGCTGCTAACTCTTCAGGACTCCCGGGTGCCAAGCCTGGACCTGCCGACATTGACCAGCACCTTGCGGCCCGTCACCTCAGGCGCAGCGCGATACGACCTGGTGGTGGACTTCAAAGAAGACTTGGCACCAAATAGTGGCGCAGCGGGCATGACCTGCACAATCGAGTACGCCACCGAGCTCTTCGAGCACGCCACCATTCGCGGCCTCAGCCAGCGATTCCTTCTCTTGCTCGAAGCCTTCTGCGATGACCCACGGCAAACCATTAACACCCCCTCCATAATGACGCAGGAAGAACACCAGAGCCTGGTCCTGGACTGGAATGGCACCGATTGGCCGACGCCGGGAGGCCTGCTCATAGACCTGTTTGAGGCACAGCAGAGGCGGGCCCCGGATGCCGTAGCCGTCGTCTACGCCAGCGGCGTCCTTTCCTATGACCAACTGAACCGCCGGGCCAACCTCATCGCCCGACGATTACGTACAGCCGGGGCCAAGCCTGGAGCGCTGGTGGGTATTGCATTGGCTCGCGGTGGTGATTTGCTGCCCGCCTTGGTTGGGGTACTCAAAACCGGAGCTGCCTACCTGCCACTCGACCCAGGTTATCCCGCGGAACGGATCGCCTACATCATTGAAGATGCCAAACCCGCGCTGATCATCACTGACGCCGCGGCCTCAATACGGCTGACCCAAGCCGCCGGGGACCTGACGCTGGTGTCAATCGAGGCGCTAGCTCGCCCCGAAACGACTCATCTACCCAGCCCTGAGCCACTGCCATCGTTACGCGCCGAGCATCCGGCCTACGTCATTTACACCTCAGGCTCGACGGGTAACCCCAAGGGCGTGGTGATCACACACCTGGCGCTGGCTAACTTCCTTGATGCCATGGCTTCCCAGCCTGGCATTACGCAAGACGATGTGGTGCTGGCCTGCACGCCAGTCTCCTTCGACATTTCCGTCCTTGAGCTGTTTTTGCCGCTGCTCCACGGTGCCCGCGTGGTGCTGATTCCGGCCATAGTAGTCAGTGATCCCGAGCAATTGCGGGCCTCCATCGAGCAACACCAGGCCACCGTCATGCAAGCAACCCCCACCACCTGGCAGATGTTGCGCGAGGCAGCCTGGACGCCATCCGCCTCCTTGAGCATCCTGTGCGGCGGAGAGGCCCTAGCGCCCGATCTGGCCGACTACCTGACACACACCGGCGCGCACTTGACCAACCTCTATGGGCCTACGGATACCACGGTCTGGTCAATGGTCTGCCCCTTGCCAAACGGCCAGCGCCCCACCTTGGGCCGTCCAATTCATAACACCCAGGTGTATTTGCTGGATAACTGGCTGCAACCCGTTCCGCCCGGCATGGCAGGGGAAATCTATCGCGGGTACCGGCTTGGCACGCGGCTACCACCGCCGCCCTGCCCTGACGGCGCAACGCTTTATCGCCAACCCCTTTGGCGCCTCCGGTAGCCGGATGTATCGCACCGGGGACCGGGGGAAATGGGCGGCGGACGGCCGCCTGGTGTTCCTCGGGCGCAACGATGGCCAAGTCAAGTTAAGGGGGCACCGAATAGAAACAGGGGAGATCGAATCACGTTTGGCCGAACACCCTGACATCGCAAAAACGGTCGTCATACTCGATACCGACCGCCAGGGCGAACCGCGTCTCGTAGCCTACGTGGTATGCCACGGGGCCTGCGATGTGCAAGAACTGGCGCTGCGACGGTTCCTCGAAATACGTCTGCCTCGTCAAATGGTCCCCGCAGTATTTGTGATGATGAAGAACCTGCCTGTAGGCCCCAGCGGAAAAATCGATCGGAGCGCCCTGCCCGCGGCAAACCCGGTATCCCAGCCTGCGACACGGGCCATGGACGAACATGAGCAAACATTTGCAGCGCTCTTTGCCCAGGTGCTCGACGCTGCCCCTCAGAGCCCGGACGACAACTTCTTCGATATGGGTGGCGATAGCATCCGAGCCGTGCGACTGGTGCACCTGGCAAAAGCCGCAGGCTACTCACTCTGCCCGGCGGACGTGTTCAAGGCTCAGACCCTCGCTGAATTGGTCGCCATCAGTTTGAGCGACAACACCTCACCCCGGTCTCCTGCTGAGCTGTCCGATGTGCTGTTGCCACTGCACATCGGCAACCGTTCACCTGCGCTGTTCTGCTTTCATCCCAAGGAAGGCCACGGCTGGAGTTTCGCTAGCCTCGCCTCCCATCTTGCGCAAGAGCAGTCATTGTTCAGCCTACAGTCCCCCCTGCTGGCTGATGTTAATCACGCACTGCCCAGTATCGAGGCGACCGCTGCGTTTTACATCGAGCATATACAACGGGCTCAGCCCAGCGGGCCTTACCATCTACTAGGATGGTCCTTTGGAGGGCTAGTGGCTTATTGCGCCGCTGCGCAACTGCGAGCCATGGGCGAACACGTCGGGCTGCTGGCGATTCTCGACGTCAGCCCGCAGAACAAAGATATGCAGAACTCATTATCCATTTCGCCAAACAACGGCACCAACGTCGCGTCCCCCTCTCGCGAGGCGCAAATAAGTCATTACCACGAGGCATTGATGAAGACGTATGTGCCGACGCAACTGGACATCGACATCCTATTCTTTTCCTCATCCCATACGACGCCCTCCCAACATCGCGCCCAATTGCAGTGGAGTGCCTTTACAGGTCGCGCGTTAAAGATCAAAACCCTCGATTGCCGGCATGAAGAGATGTTGCGCCTTGGTCCCGCAGCAATCATTGCCGGTGAGATTCAGCGGTACCTGCAGCGTTTTCATCATGAAACGCCACCCCACTCAGGAGAAAACTCTCATGGATAACCCTTTTGACGACCCAAACGCACACTTTTTCGTGCTGACCAATAGCTTAAATCAGCATTCACTCTGGCCGAAAACATTGCCCAGGCCGGAGGGCTGGACCACCGCGTTCGGCCCCGCACCGCGTCAGGACTGCCTGGACTTCACCGACCGCGAATGGCATGAAATGAACGCGCAGGACCCCGCGTGAACGATATGGCGGGCACGCGCACCGGCCCTGACCTCAGCGCAAATTGGGGGCGAGCCCACGGGTTCGCGCTGTTCTCCCTGCTACTTGGGGCCTTTCTGCCACCGCTGGATTACTTCATCGTCAACCTCGCACTGCCCGCGATACGGACCGACCTGCACGCCAGCGACGCCCAGTTGCAACTCGTGGTGTCCGCGTATGCTTGCGCATACGCCGTCGGCTTGATTACCGGAGGACGGCTGGGTGACCGCTATGGTCGCAAACGGCTTTTCCTGCTCGGGGTGGGTACGTTTATATGCGCCTCAATGCTGTGCGGCCTAGCCCACAGCCCCGATGCATTGATTGCTGGCAGGGTGCTCCAGGGCCTCTCGGCATCAATCATGGCGCCACAAGTACTGGCCTCGATCCGCGCGGTATTTCGCGCTGAACATCAGACCCGGATCACCGCCGTCTACGGCTTCGTCTTCGGGGTAGCGGCGATCGTCGGCCAGATGGGCGGTGGCGTACTGATCGACCTCAACGTGCTTGACCTAGGCTGGCGCGCGATTTTCCTGGTCAATGTGCCCGTTGGCGCAATCGTGCTATTGACCGCGTATTTCTGGGTGCCGGAAAGCCGCGCCAGTCGGCATGCCAGGCTGGACTTGGTCGGCGTATCACTGCTAACAGCAGTCCTGGTGATGGTGATCTACCCACTCACCCAAGGAGCCGAACAAGGCTGGCCCGCCTGGACGATTATCACCCTTATGCTCAGCGTACCCTTGCTATGGGCGTTCATTCGCGTCGAATCAAAGGTCGCTGCACGTGGCGGCGACCCACTGATCGATTTGAAGGTCTTCGCTGAGCCGGTGATCGTGCTGGGGTTGATCGCAGGTTTTCTGTTCTACACCGACGGGGTGTTTTTCCTCGCATTTGGCATCTACCTGCAAGCCGGCCTGGGCTGGAGTGCAATGGATGCGGGCCTGCTGCTGATTCCCTTCGCCTGCGGCTTTATTGTCGGGCCACTGCTGACACCAATACTGGTCAAGCACAGTGGGTACTGGGTCGTTCCCATCGGTTATCTGCTCATGTGCGGCGGCTTTGGTGCACTGGCCATTCAGGTTGGAACAGGCACTCTGCCTGGCGCTGAACAATATGCAGCCTTGCTGGTTGCCGGGATCGGACACGGCATCGTCTTGCCCTCCATCACCCGCGTCATTCTCGTCGAAGCGACACGGGAACAGGCCGGGCTTGTGTCGGGGCTGATCATCTCCACCCTGCAGATTGGTTCTGCCTTTGGCGTAGCGTTACTGGGCGGCCTGTTTTTTTCAGCCCTTGGCACCGACTCGGGGCCCGTTGCTTATGGACAGGCGCTGCAAGTCGCATTATTCGCGTTGATATCGCTGCTGCTGGTTTGTGTTGGCCTAGGTGTATGGATCACCGTATTGATAAGGCGCAGAACGCAGCGCCACGATTCACAGTAACGACAGTAGATGCCCCGATTGGAGAGCGCTCCCATGGAACTGGAAGAAACCCCCTACGCAATTGCCGTGATCGGTACAGGCCCCCGAGGTGTCACAGTGATTGAAAGACTGGTGGCATTGCTGGTGCACAATGGCGAGAAACGTCCCGTCGATATCTATGCAATTGACGCCACCGAAGTTGGCTGCGGGCAAATCTGGCGAACGGATCAGCCCGACTGCTTGCTGATGGACAACTCCATCGATGAAATCGCAATGTTCTCGGGAGCGCCCGACGATGGGCCTGCCCGGGCGGGACATGGGCCATCCATGAAGCAGTGGATCTACAGCCAGGTGCTGGAACCAGCGGGTATCCACGTGGGTGATGTGTTCTACCCGGCACGCAAGGTCTATGGCCAATACCTTAAATTTGTATTCCAGGCGACGCAGGAACAGCTGCCCTCTCACCTGCGGATTATTGCGATTAAGTCAACGGTGAACGCTCTGCAAAAAGACCAAGGCATTTATCGGCTTCAACTCGACACTGGCGCCCAACTGCCGGCCAACAAAGTGGTGCTGTGCACGGGGCACGCCAGCCAAATCCCGAGACCGGATCAACGGCAACTGCAGGACTTTGCGGACCGGCATCCAGCGTTGACCTATATTCCAGCGCAACCGGCCGCGCAGATGCCGTTGAGCACTATCGCTGCCGGGGACAGGGTGGGCGTGTTGGGGCTGGGCTTATCGTTTTACGATGTATTGATGATGTTGACAGTCGGTCGGGGCGGTGTATTCACAACCCTGCCAAGTAATCGACTGCAGTACCTGGCATCGGGCAGGGAACCCGCGCTGATCGTTGCCGGGTCACGCAGCGGAGTACCAATCCCGGTACGCGGCCTCCAGCAGCGCAGCGTGAATTTCTCCTACACCCCCATTCTATTTACCAGCGAGCGCGTCCTCGGGCTGCGTTGTTCCGGCCTGCTGGACTTCAAGCGGGACATCTACCCATGGATTCTCGCAGAGGTAAACCTGGTCTACTTTCGGACCCTTATCGAACAACAATACGGACATGCCGCGAGCCTGGACTTCGTCGAGCAAGTCTCAAGCTCAGTCAACCGTTTCAGTGACCCACTGGGACTTATCAAGCACGTTTTGCGGCAGTTCGCGTTAGAGACAACACCGCTTCTGGATCTGGAACGCAAGGCATGGCCCTTCATCGACCGCGAGTTCGGCAGCCCCCAGGCCTTTGAACAGGCCTTGTCAGCGTTGGTGGCGCGCGACCTGGAGGAAGCCTTGCAAGGTAACGTGATCAATCCACTCAAGGCAGCCATGGAAGTACTTCGAGATACTCGGGCCATTCAGCGCCTGGCCGTCGATTTCACCGGACTTGAGTCCCGGTCCCATAGAGACTTCGTGGCCCATGCCAGCCACCCCTTGTCATTCCTCAGCGCTGGCACGCCGATCCACCGGTCCCAGCAATTGCTGGCCCTCCTGAAACAAGGCCTGCTGCATATCATTGGGCCACGCACTGAAGTCACTACCGACGAGAGCACCGGCACGTTTGTCTTTTCCTCGGCCTGCGTCACCGGCTCAGACGTCAAGGTGGATAATCTGATTGACGCTCGCATTCCCAAGACCGATATCGCAAACGATCGCTCCGAGCTCACTCGCCAGCTGATTCGAGACGGTATCTGGCACAGCTATGTCAATGTCGGTGGCCCTCCCTATGACACTGGAGGCGTGGCCATCAGCGAGTCGCCATTTCACCCGCTGGACCGCCACGAGTGCGCGGAAAAAGACCTATATGTCCTGGGGATTCCCACCGAGCACACCCGCTGGTTCATGCAGGTGGGCATTATTCGTCCCGGGCAATATGGCAAAGGCCTAGGAATGGATGCCAACGATGTCGCCAGGGATATCTATAAGGAACTGGCCCCGGGCACATCGGGCAATTAGGTTCAGCTCATCAGCGGTGTCGCATCGGCTGTAACTTGCCGTCTCGGCGCCGCCATCTCAAACAACTGCTCCACCCGCGCACTCTCCTCCTCACTCGGCTTGATCGCCAATGCACACGCCACAAAAATCCCCGCATTGACCACCAACCCGACGATCCCGCTGGTCAACGAGCCCAGCCCGGGAATGTCGTCCGGGTACAGCGTCGTCAGTACAATCGCCACCACAATCCCCGCCAGCATCCCGGCAATCGCGCCTTCCTTGTTGCCGCGGCGGCTGAAGATCCCGAAGAACAGCGGCACCGCCAATTGGATAATCCCCTGGTAGGAAATCTGCGCCAGCAATTGCAGCCGCGCGTAGTCAAAGGTCAGGTACGCCAGCACCGAGGCGGCAACGATAAACACCACCATCCCGGACTTGGCCAGCAGCGTCAGTTGCCGGTCGGTACGGGGAGTGTTCCAGGTGGCCAGGTCGTTGGCGAACTGGGTGCCGCATACCTGCACGCAGCCGTCGACGTGGCCGATGCTCGCCGCCAGTACGATGACGATCGCCAGCGCCAGCATCCACGGCCCGCCGATGTCGAACAGCGAGAGGAACCAGCCTTGTTGCGGGTGCGCGATGACGTTCGGGTCCTGGCTGATGGCCGCGGCGAACAGCATCAGAATCCCGTAGAAACCACCCACCAGCAGGATCGTATACAGCGTGCCTTTCTTCACCGCCTTGACGCCGCTGGCGGTGTAGATGCGCTGGAAGCTCATGGGCCAGCACATCGAGCCGATCACCCCGGTGAAGATCAGGCTGAACATATACAGCGGGCCATAGCCGGTGCCGCTGGCGCCGGGAATCAGCAGCATCTTCGCCGGCAGGTGCGCCAGGTTGGAGAACGACGCCTGGTCGCCGAACAGCAGGAACACACACAGCGCTGCGCACACGACATAAGCGATCAGGCCCTGGAACATGTCGGTCATGATCAGCCCGCGCATGCCCATGCTCACGGTCCAGTACTGGCGCACCAGCACCACCACCACGCCGGCGATCAGGCAGGTGGTGACGCCCCAGCGGCCGAAGCTGGCGAACTGGAACAGCATCGCCAAGGCCTGGATGCCCATCACCACCCACGGGAACACCGAGATGATGCCGATGATCGAGGCCACGCGCTTGACCACCGGGCTGTTGAAACGCATGCCGAGCAAGTCCGGCTGGGTGCGCAGGTTGAAACGCTGGCCCCAGGTCCAGGCGCGGCGGGCCATCAGGTACATCGCCGTCACGCCAAGGGTGGCGTAGACCATGCCGTAGAAGCCTAGGGCGCCGCCGATGGTCAGGGCGAAAAACGCGGTAAAGGTCGAGCCCGGCCACCAGGAGTTGGTGTAACACATGGCGATGTACCACGGCCCATAGGAGCGCCCGCCTACGGCGTAGTCAGAAAAACTCGTGCTCTCGCGGTTGGTGGCGTACAGCACGGCAATCATCCCGGCCAGAAACAGGCCGATGACGCCGAAGGTGATAAAGAGGTTGGCATCGCTGGTGGTGCTGATCATTGCGCATCCCCCTCTTCGGGTATTTCGCCGGCTTTCAGCTCGGCGACGTACAACGCCCACAGGCCTACGCCCGCGAGGACGGCAATGGCGATCCAGTAGAAGATCGGCAACGGAATGCCCAGTACCAATGCGGTACTGCCGCTCACGCTCAAATAGAACGGCGGGAATAAGGCGAACATCAGCAACAGGAAAAAATACACGCCGAAAATTTGGCTTTTCAGGCGTCCGGGTGGCGCGCTATCGGATTTCATGAGTCGGGTGCTCCTTGAATTTGTGGATCGTTTTTTTGTGTGATCAAACAAAAATCAAGCAGTGAAAACGCAGGCACCAATCGGCGCCCAAGTGACTTCATTCAATGCATTATTGTTGTAGGGCGCAGGCTCAAGCCTGTCTTAGCCAGGTTTCCCATTGCGAATCGTTGATGAGGCTGCGGGCCCGCATGTGCTTCCAGGTGCCGTATTTGTAGAAGTCGAATTCCAGCTGCGACACCGCGTGCTGCACCATCGCCCAGGTCGACCATTTGATGTCCGCCAGGGCTTTGTGCAACTTGATGCGTGCGAGGTTCTGCGGGGTGACCTGGCCGAAGTAGTCCTCGATCAGGGCCAGCTCCATTTCATCGGTGAAAAACATCTCGCCGAACCACAGCGCCAGTTCGTAATGCCGGTCGTTGTTGGAGGCGTATTCAAAGTCCACCAGGCGAATTTGCCGACGGTCGTTGAGCATGAAATTACCCGCCAGGGTGTCGTTCATGCAGGGTGCCAAATCCATGCCCGAGGCTTGCAGCACGCCCCGGGCGCGATCGCATTGGCGGCGCAGCCAGGCATCGTCGGCGGGCTTGCAGCCGTTGAGTTGCTCCACTTGGCGCTGGTGCTCGGCGATCATGTCGAACACGGTTTTGGTCTGCACCAACGGCGGCTGGTCGTTGAAGGCCTTGAGGGCATGCAGCGCGTTATGGCGCACGTCGCGGTCGAGAAAGTCATGGTTGGACGAGGCGCGCCAGCCTTCCATGAACTCGAAGACTTCCACGCCGAACTCTTCAAGGAAGGCAAACACCGGCGCGCCATAACCGGTTTGCGCGGCCTTGAGGCTGGCATCGTGGGCAGTGCGGCGGTCGATAAACATCTCGGTACCCACCCCCGGCACCTTGAAGAAATACGCGGTGTCGATCCCGGCCACTTCCACCCGCCAGTTGGTGTTGGAGATCCCGCCGCTGACCGGCTCATAACGAATGCCGGTGCCGCCCCAACTGGCAACCCCGCGCACCGCCGCTTCCAGCTGACACTCCTGTGGCGTACACGCCTCACCTAACGCTTTCATGCCTGCCCCTCCTGTACCTGACGTAGCCAACCTTCGAACCGTGGGTCTTGCAAACCCTGGCGGCAGCGCAACAGCGTCCACTGCCCGACCTTGGAGAACTCCAACGGCCGCGCCGAAGTAGCGCCGACCCACAGCCCCCAAAGGGTCCAGTACCAATCGTTGATCAAGGCGTACAAGCGGCAGCGGGCGTAGTCGCTTTCGCGGCATTCGCCGGCCCAGGCGACAATGCCTTCGCGCCAGTCGCTTTCGAAGACATATAGTTCGTTGAGACTGATGGCCACGTCGTACCAGGGATCGCCGCAGCCAGCGTAGTCGAAGTCGATCAGTTGCAAGGCGCCGTCCGGGCCAATCATCACGTTGCTCGCCACGCCGTCGCCGTGCAGCGGTACCGAGTCGCTGGCGCTCAGTTGCAGCGAGGTCCAGGCCAGGTCAATGCAGGTGCTGATCCAGGCGTGGTCGATGGGCAAGGCCACGCTGTAGCGCACGCATAACTCACGCAGGTGCTGGATGTCTTGCAACGGCGAGCGGGTAAAACCCGGCGAGGTGCCGGCCTGCAGTTGTTTCTTCAGGGCCCACAGCGCTTGCAGGCGCCGGGGTGGCATCAATTCGTCGAGGCGCGCCCAGCGCCATTCGCTGGCGGGCAAGGCATCCAGCAGCAACACCCCGGCCGCGGCATCCACCAGGCGCACACCGGGCGTCACGTCGCAATCCGCCGCCAGTTGGGTGGCGCGGGCGGTGCGTTCGATGTCGATCAGCGCACGCATGTCGTCATGCAGGACCTTGGCGTAACACTGGCCCCACGGGGCGGTGACGGTATAACCGGTCCACTCGGTGGCCAGGCGCACCGGCGAGGCAATCCCGGCGGTGCCCTCTTCGATCACCACATGGGCGGACAAGCCGGCGGCCTCCAGGGCGCCCAGCAGCCGTGACTTTGCTTGCAAACGACTCGACATGGCAGACCTCAGCGGTAGGCGTTGGGGGTGGAACAGGCGCGGTGCAGCAACGCGGTCAGCATGTGCAAACCGTTGCGCATGTCCTGCTCGTTGGTGAACTCCGCTTCGTTATGGGACACGCCATTGCTGCTCGGGATAAACAGCAGGCACACCGGGTAGTGCCGGCTCAGGCTGATGGCGTCGTGGCCTGACACAGTGACGCTGTTGCCGATGGGCAAGCCCAGTTGCTGGCCGACGCTGTAGGCCAGTTCGGAAAATCCGTGGTGCAGGTGCGTCGGCTCACGCAGGGCGCGGCTTTCGACGGTGTAGTCCGTTGACGTGGCGCTGGCGGTGGCCTTGAGGCACGCATCCAGGCGCTCACCCGCAGCGGCCAGCAACTCAGTGTCTGGCGAACGGTATTCCACATGCAGCGTCACGCTGGACGGCACAACGTTGGGAGAATTGGGGTAAATCTCCAGGCGCCCCACCGAGCTGTGCAGTTGCACACCGTGCAAGTCGGCCTCGGCCCGCACAGCGGTGATCGCGTGGGCGGCGGCCAGCAAGGCATCCTTGCGCGCGGCCATGGGCGTTGGGCCCGTGTGGTTCTGTTCGCCGATGAAACGAATCCGTTGCTTGAGGGCGGCCCAGGTGTCGCGGACCACACCGATGGCCAGGCCGTCGCGCTCAAGGCCGCCGCCTTGTTCGACGTGGATTTCCACATAACCGGCGACGTCCAGCGCGATCTTGCCTTCCCCCAGATAACCAATCTGTTGCAGCGCATGCTTGAGGCTGATGCCATCGCCATCGCGGCAGGCCCAGGCGTCTTGCAGGGCCAGGTCGCCGGTGAACACGCTACTGCCGATCAGGCTGGGCTGGAAGCGCGCGCCCTCCTCGTTGGTCCAGTTCACCACCGCCAGGTTGCACGCCGGGACTTCACCGCGTTCGCGCAACTGCCGGGCCACGCTGGCCACCGCGACCGCGCCGGCCAGCACGCCATACACGCCATCAAAGCGCCCGGCACTTGGCTGGCTGTCCAGATGCGAGCCACACAGCACGTAGGGGGCGTCTGGATTAAAGGTGATCAACCCGAACATATTCCCCACTGCATCCACGCGCACTTCAAAGCCGCGTTCAGTCAGCCAGCCCGCGAACACGTCGCGCACGGCGCCGTCTTCGGCCGAGGCGGCCAGTCGATGCAGCCCTCCGGCCTGGGTCGCGCCGATGGCTGAGGTGTCGCGGAACAGCGCCTCGAAGGTTGCAAGGTCCTGTTCACTGGGCGACAGCAACTCAGGGGTAAAGGATGTCGACATGGGCTTGCTCCAGGCGGCTCGCAAAATCGTCGGACGGCGCACGATTGGTGACCAGGGTCGTGACGGCGCTGAACGGCAGCGTATTGATAAAGGTGCGGTGGCCGAACTTGGCGTCGTCAGCCAGGATCACGCTGCGCAGGCTGTGCTTGGTCAGCTCCCGGCGCAGCAGCGCCTCGGGTTCCTGGTAGTCCATGAACCCCAGCTCCAGGTCGACAGCGCCGATACCCATGAAGGCAATGTCGTAGTGAAACTGTCGGACGAATTCCAGGGTATGGGCGCCAATCAGCGCGTTGTCGTTGCGGCGTACATCGCCAGGCACCACCAGCACCTGATTGGCGCTTTGTTCGGTGATCAGGCGGGCGATGTCCAGGGAGTTGGTGATGATGCGCAACTGGCTGAAGCCAGTCAGTTGCTGGGCCAGGGCCAGGGTCGAGGTGCCGGTGTCGAGAAACAGCACCATGCCTTCACTCACCAGCTTCGCCGCACACACTGCGATGCGCGTCTTGGCCTGGGGCTTGATGCGGCTGCGCACTTGCAGCGGCTGTTCTTCGTTGAGCCGCGGCAGGATCGCGCCACCGTGGATACGCCGCAGCTTGCCGGCTTCTTCCAGGTACTTGAAGTCGCGGCGGATGGTTTCTTCGGAGACGAACAGCGCCTGCGCCAGGTCCGACGCCTTGACGCGCTGGTGTTGGGTGAGCAGGAGCATTATTTCGTCGAGACGTGGCTGGTTGAGCATAAAAGAGGTATTCCAGGGCAGGTTCAGGCGGCCGGTATTGCGCGGCCCACGGCGAGACGCGGCGCGAGCCGGTCCAGCAGGGAGCATAGAGCGTAATACGGCCATGGACAGGGTCACGGGTACCTCTCACTCATCAGGGTGTGAAAGGGCAGGACAACACAAAGCGTTTATCACGGGAGGGCTTCTTTTGAGCCCACTCCGGGTGTAATCAATCAGGGCATCAGCATCGGGGGAAGGTGCTGATCCCAAGGGGCGATGGCTTCCACGGCTGCGCAGAATTGCAGCACCTGGGCGTCGGCAAAGCGCCGCCCGATCACCTGCAAGCCAATCGGCAAACCGCTCGGGCTAAAGCCACAGGGCAGGCTGGCGGCGGGGTTGCCGGTGATATTGAACGGATAGGTAAACGGCGTCCACCGGGCCCAGGGCACCGCGCCCTCCTCCCCTGGCCAGCCTTGCGGGGCAACCCGGTCGGCGGCGAACGGCAGGATCGGCATCGTCGGCATCAGCAGCACGTCGTAGTCGTTAAACAATGCGTGTACCTGATTGGCGAACAGTGCGCGCTGTTGCACGGCGTTTAGATAGGCCGCCAAATCGTAATCGGCGGAGCGTTTGATCAGTGCGGCGAAGCCTGGGTCCAGTTGGTCGAGGCGATCGGCCAGGGATTTGCCGTAGGCGATCCCGCGCCCGCCCACCCACAGGGTTTCGAAGGTGGCCAGCGGGTCTTGCCAGTCCAGGGTCAAGGTGGTGACGGTGACCGGCAGCTCATCTGCGAGGTAATGCACCGCTGCTTCGACGGTGGCTGCGATCACCGGGTTCACGGGCGTATCAAACAGGGTTGGGCAATAAGCCACACGCAATGGCCCCAGCGGCTGGTCGCAGCGCGCCAGGTAGGACTCGGTCGGCGCGGGCAAAGCCTGGTGGTCCAGCGGGTCGGGCCCGGAGAGGATATCGAAGAGCAACGCACTGTCGCGCACGGTGCGGGTGATCGGGCCGGCGTGGCTAAGCATTTCAGTGGCAGACCAGGGCCAGGTGGGGATGCGCCCGAGGGAGCCTTTAAGGGCGAATGCACCGCAGAAGGCACCGGGGATACGCACCGAACCGCCGCCATCGGAGCCCAGCGTGGCCGGGACCATGCGTGCTGCCACGGCGATGGCCGAGCCGGAGCTGGAGCCGCCGCTGGTGAGTTGTGGGTTCCACGGGTTGCGGCCGTTGCCGAAGACCCGGGAGGTGCTGGCGCCGGTCCAGCCGAATTCGGTGGTGGCGGTCTTGCCGAGGATGATCGCGCCGGCGTCTTTGAGACGGCGGATGATCGGGGCGTCTTGTGTGGGGACGTTGTCCAGGCCGGTGAGCGAACCGCGGGTGGTGCGCAGGTTGGCGGTGGAGAACAGGTCTTTGATGCCGAAGGGGATGCCGTGGAGCGGGCCGCGAAACCGGTTGGCCTGTGCTTCTGCGGTCAGGATTTCGGCATGTTCCAGTGCGGACTCGGTGTAGACATCGCCAAAGGCATTCAATGTGGAATTGTGGATTTTGATGGATTCGAGGCTTTGCTCGACCAATTGCACGGGGGTGAGTGTGCCATGGCGGATGCTTTCAGCCGCTTGGAGAACGCTGGGCATTTGAGTCAGTGAGGTATCAGTCTTCATTGAGCATCCAGGGACATCTGCGAAATGATCCAGCGGGTACATCAATAGACGCCAAGGGAATGGAGGCTGTCAAGTTGGAATTGTTGCGTATGTGGTTTTTGTGGGATTTATTTTCTACAGTGGATTTGGCTTACGGAAGCTCGCCAGGTTAGTCGCAGGTTTGGCGAAACGTCCTATCAGTAGTAGTGGATAGCTCCGACTTCTTTCTCTTACGAACCTCTGCAAAGTCCCTCGCCTGATCACACAGCGCGAGGGAACGCCGATGCTTTTTCCGATTAACGCCCTGCCCGATGGGGCTGCTTCTTGAATCCCGCCATTGGCAGGCTGGCCCTGGCCCCCATGGATGCGGAGACGAGGGATGTAGAGGCAGTCCTTAGCGACTTCAGGCAGTGCCTTAACACCTTTGACGAATGGGCTGAGAGTTTCTGGAGCTTTTCGGCGCTGGAAGTCGAGCAAGTGTTCAAGGTCGGGGATGAGGTTGCCTTGGTCGCGCCGGTTTCCTCTACAGCCCCAAGCAGCACCGTTGCGGTGTGCAAACCCAATGGTGCGCTTACCTTGGTGCATATGTTTGAGAGCAAGCGCTTTGTTCCGATTGGCAACACGCCCGTCATGCTCCAGGCCATCGCCGAGGACGGCAGCCCGATCGGTCCCCCCGTCCATAAAACCATCGGCCCCAGCGGCATTCTTGAAGTCACCGACTGCACCCGCGACCAGAAGTATCAGGTCAGCTTTTATCCCAATGTTTCCAGGGATCACGTCAAGGCGCTCTACGCCTCCTATCAGTCGGTGATCAGCTCGCTGGAAAGCAGCTTGCGCAGCGAATGGACGAACAGCTTCGAAGCGCAGTGGAAACACTATTCAAATGCCAGAGCCCTCGACCGTCGAAAGATGATGGATGAAGCGTTCGTGCGAGGGATTACGAACACGCTGTACAGCCTTTGGGACGGCATTCCAAACCTGTACGACTTGCTGGCCGACATCAAACCCAACAGCGAAAAATTGCTGCACTACATCTCCCAGGGCGAGCTTGACGAACTGTTGAAGCTCAGCAAAGAGGCAATTGCCAACGGCCTTCTGGTGCTGAGCGATGAACCCCTGCTGTTCATCTATTTGGCCGCGATGTTCAGTTGGGCGCAATTGCTTCCGCCGCCAGATATGAACGAGCTGCTGGGGGAAATGACTCCCGAGGTGCTGCTCAACCTGCTGTTGCTGTTGGCCACCGGGGGGATGGGTGTGGCGGTGCGCTTGGGGGCGCAGGTGCTGGGCAAGGTCAGATCAGGCCGGGCACGGGTGTTGCTCGAACAGATGGCCAAGTTGGGCGACGTGCCACGGCTGGAGTGGCACCCCAGTGTGCTTAAGCCGGTGTCGCTTAGAAATGATCCAGTGTCGATCAAGGCAGCGGCCGTGCCTTTGAAGGCCGGTGCAAATGAGGTTTCGAATCCGGCAGCGCTGGTCCGAAAGCCTAAAGCGGCGCGCACGACGTTGGTGAAGCAGGAACCCGTGGATGATGTGCCTGCTTCTGCGAAAAACCCCAATGGGGATGCTTCGGTCTGTTCGGCAAATACCTGTACCAATGGCTGCCCGGTATCGATGGTTACCGGTGAGGAGCTGCTGACCCTCACTGACGGCTCGTTGGAGGGTGTGCTGCCGTTTGCCTGGACGCGGTTGTATCGCAGCAGTGCCGTGGAAGTGGATTGCGGGTTGGGGTTTGGCTGGAGTCATTCGCTGGCGCAGCGGTTGGTGGTGAGCGGTGAATCGGTGGTGTGGACCGATCACGAAAACCGCAGCACCACATTTCCCCTGCCCTCTGCTGCGCGGCCAGCCATCACCAATAGCCTGGCGGAGGCGGCGATTTATCTGGGTGGTTTGCCTGATGAATTGGTTCTGGCTCAGGCGTCGCTTTTCTACCACTTCCGCAACGGTGTGCTGACGTCGATCAGCGATGCGTACGACAACCGGCTACGTATTTCCCGCGACTATTCAGGACGGATTCAGCGGATCGATAACCACGTTGGCCAGGGATTGCTGCTGCGGTATGACCGCGGGCATATCGTTGCGGTCGACTATCAGGTGCAGCGGGAACTCGGCTGGGTTACTGAGCAGAACGTTGTTTCCTACAAGTATGACGATGTGTGGCGGTTGGTTGAGGCGACCAACGCTGTCGGCGAAAGCGAACGTTATCGCTACGACGATCAGCAAGTGATCCTGGAGCGGGAACTGGCCGGTGGGGCGAGTTTCTTCTGGGAGTGGGAACGGACTGGCAAGGCTGCAAGGTGTGTCCGGCACTGGGCCAGCTTTTCGCAGATGGACACGCGGTATGTGTGGGACGACAACGGCACTGTCACCGTGCACAACGCCGATGGCAGCCAGGAAGTCTACGTTCATGACCAGCGCGCACGGCTGGTGCAGCGGATCGATCCGGACGGCGCGCAGCACTTCAAATCCTACGATGAAAAAGGCCGGCTGACGGTCGAGCAGGATCCGCTGGGAGCGGTGACGGCGTATCAGTACGACGAAGCCGGTCGGTTGATTGCGCTGTTTCCCGATGATGATGCACCCACGTCCTACGAGCATGACAACGGGTTCGTACGGGTTGTACGCCGTGGTGACGCGGTGTGGAAATACCAGCGTAACGATCAGGGCGATATCACCCGTAAGACCGATCCGGACGGCAATTACACCGAATACACCTACACCAAACATGGAAAGCTCACCGGCGTCTGGTATCCGGACAACAGCAGCCAGCGGCTGATCTGGGACGAACGTGGTCAGCTCATTGAGGAGAAGCTGGCGAATGGCGGTGTGCGGCGTTATCGCTATGACGACGTGGGACGGCAGGTTGCTTGCGAGGATGAGCATGGCGCGCTGACCCAGTATCAGTGGGACGCCGTGGGGCGCTTGCTGAAAGTGATTCAGCCCGACGGTGGCACTCGCGAATTCAGCTACAACCCCTACGGAAAAATCACTGCCGAACGTGACGAGCTGGGTCGGGTTACTCGCTATGAGTATGCCGACGGTCTGCACCTGATCAGCCGTCGGATTAATCCGGACGGCACGCAGCTCAAATACCGTTATGACAATGTCCGGCTGTTACTCACCGAGATCGAAAACGAGGCTGGGGAAACCTATCGGCTCGACTATCACGCCAATGGCCTGATCCAGCAGGAAATCGGGTTTGATGGCCGGCGTACTGCCTATGTTTATGACCTCGCCGGGCACCTGCTGGAAAAGACTGAATACGGTGAGGATGGCAGTCAGCTGGTTACCGGTTATCAGCGAGACAGCGCCGGTCGCCTTGTAAGAAAAACCCTGCCCGACCGCAACACGGTTGATTACGCCTACGACCGCCTCGGCAACCTTCTCAGCGTCGACGACGGTCATTGGCCGCTGCACTACGAATACGACCTGCAAAACCGCCTCACCGCCGAGCACCAAGGCTGGGGCACCCTGCGCTATGGCTACGACGAATGCGGCCAACTCGAAAAACTACGCCTTCCGGATAACAACCGCCTCACCTTCTTGCACGACAAGGGCGGCGACCTCGCCACCGTCGAACTGAATGGCAAACCGCTCACCTCGCACCTGTTCAAATCCGGCCGCGAACACCAGCGCCAGCAAGGCCAACTTCTCAGCCACTACCACTACGACGACCAGGGCCGCCTGCACGCCCACGCCATTACCCAACAGGAACAACGCCACCAGCGCCGCCAATACGACTACGACAAACGCGGCAACCTGACCCGCATCCTCGACACCCGTAAAGGCCAGCACGACTTCCACTACGACCCACTCGACCGCCTGACACGCGCCAACCACGAGCAAGACCTGCAGGAACGCTTCGTCCACGACCCGGCGGGCAATCTGCTGATGCAAGACCGCGTCGGGCCCAGCGTCGTCAAAGGCAACCGCCTGTTGATGCAAGGCGACCGTCATTACGACTACGACGCCTTCGGCAATCTCCTGCGCGAACGTCGAGGCCGGGCGCAGCAGTTGGTTACCGAATACCGCTACGACTGCCAGCACCGACTGATCAGCGTCACCCAGCCGGACGGTATCGAGGCCGCATATCGCTACGACTCGTTTGGACGGCGGATCGCCAAAACCCTCAACGGCCAGACCACCGAGTTCTTCTGGC
>NZ_LPNO01000012.1 GCF_001952855.1 Pseudomonas sp. ATCC PTA-122608
ACACCGAAAGCTATCACATACCCAATTTGCTGAAGCGAGACCAACTGGTCACGACTCAGTACCCGAATTTCTTGACGACCATAGAGCATTGGAACCACCTGATCCCATCCCGAACTCAGCAGTGAAACGATGCATCGCCGATGGTAGTGTGGGGTTTCCCCATGTGAGAGTAGGTCATCGTCAAGATTAAATTCCGAAACCCCTGATTGCTAACGCAATCAGGGGTTTTGTTTTGGGCGGTCGGAAAGTTTACCGACATGCTCGATATACAGCCGCACCCCGACAAATTTGCACAGTTATTTCTGAACCAGAACACTAGAATAGGCACCTAACCTTTTTTAGAGTCCGAGCCCTATATGCCCGACCCGGTTGATGCCCTCGAGGTGTCAGACTTACCGCTGGACGAACTCGTGGCATGCCATGAGTGCGACTTGTTGATGCGCAAGCCGGAGCTTGCCCGCGGTGAAAAGGCCCAATGCCCACGCTGCGGCTACGAGCTGTACGCTCACCGCCACAACGTCGTTGAACGAAGCCTGGCGTTAGTGATTGCCGCGCTGCTGTTGTACGTCCCCGCGAACTTTTTACCCATCATGCAGCTCAATCTACTCGGGCAGTCCTCGCAGGACACCGTATGGACCGGCGTGGTTGGTCTGTTCGACACCGGTATGCAAGGCGTCGCCGTGGTGGTGTTCCTCTGCAGCATGGGCATTCCGTTGCTCAAGCTCCTGTGCCAACTGGCGGTATTGCTGAGCATCCGCTGGAACATCGGCCGCAGCTACGGCCTACTGTTTTATCGCATCTACCACCATCTGAAAGACTGGGGGATGCTCGAGGTTTACCTGATGGGCGTGCTGGTGGCGATCGTAAAACTGGCCGACATGGCCACCATCACTGTTGGGCTGGGCCTGGCCTGCTTCGTAAGTCTGTTAATGGTCCAGATACTGCTGGAGGTGGTCATGTCACCTCACCAGATCTGGGAAGCGCTGTCAGGAGAGGATGCTCATGCGGGCGATTGATGCGGGCATTCTGATCTGTACCGAATGCCATGAACTAAACAAACAAGACCCGGACACCGATGAGCAAACCTGCACCCGTTGCGGTGCGCTGGTCCACGCCCGTCGTCCGAACAGCCTGACGCGCACCTGGGCGCTGCTGATCACGGCAGCCATCTTGTACATCCCGGCCAACCTGCTGCCGATCATGACCGTCAGCTCCCTGGGCCAAGGCGATCCGAGCACCATCATGTCCGGCGTGATCCAACTGATGCAGCACGGCATGTTCCCGATCGCCGCTGTAGTGTTCATCGCCAGCATCCTGGTGCCCACCTTCAAGCTGGTGGGCATCGGCTTGTTACTGTTCTCGGTGCAACGTCACCAACCACTTTCCGCGCAACAACGCATTATCATGTACCGCTTTATCGAGTTCATTGGCCGCTGGTCGATGCTGGATATCTTCGTGATTGCCATCCTGGTGGCGGTCGTAAACTTTGGGCGACTTGCCAGTGTCGAGGCCAATCTCGGTGCCGTGGCGTTCGCCAGTGTGGTGATCTTGACGATGCTTGCCGCAGTAACTTTCGATCCCCGACTGATTTGGGATAACACGGAGTCGGACGACGACCATGAGTGATTTGCCTAAGGCTAAAACCCGCCCAGCTTCCAACTGGTCGGCCATTTGGGTGCTACCCCTGATTGCCCTGATTATCGGCGGCTGGCTCGGATGGCGTGCCTATAACCAACAAGGTATCGAGATTCAGGTTCGCTTTGAAAGCGGCGAAGGCATCCAGGCCAACAAGACCGAAGTGGTCTACAAAGGCATGTCCGTGGGTAAGGTGAAAACCCTCGCCCTGGATGACGAAGGTAACAATCGCGGGGTGATTGCCACCATCGAGATGAACAAGGATGTGGAGCAATACCTCAAGACCAACACCCGCTTCTGGTTGGTAAAGCCGAGCGTCAGCCTGGCCGGGATCACCGGCCTGGAAACCCTGGTATCGGGTAACTACATCGCCGCCAGCCCGGGCGATGGTGAGCCGACACGCAAGTTCAAGGCCCTGTCCGAAGAACCCCCGTTATCCGACGCCAAGCCCGGCCTGCACCTGACGATCAAAGCCGATCGCCTCGGCTCGCTGAACCGCGGCAGCCCGGTGTTCTACAAGCAGATCCAGGTCGGCCAAGTCAAAAGCTACCTGCTCTCCGAAGACCAGACCACCGTTGAAATCAAGGTCTACATCGAACCGACCTATGCCAGCCTGGTGCGCAAACACACGCGTTTCTGGAACGCCAGCGGCATCAGCATCGACGCCAACCTTTCCGGCGTAAAAGTGCGCAGTGAATCCCTGGCCAGCATCGTTGCCGGCGGTATCGCCTTCGCCACGCCAGAGAACCGCAAGGACAGCCCACCGACGGATCCAAGCCTGCCGTTCCGACTGTACGAAGATTTCGACGCCGCCGCGGCGGGCATCAAGGTCAAGATTAAACTCACCGACTTCGAAGGCCTCCAGGCGGGTCGCACACCCGTGATGTACAAAGGCATCCAGGTCGGTAGCCTGAAAACCCTGAAGATCGACCCGGACCTCTCCAGCGCCAATGCCGAGTTGACCCTCGATCCACTGGCTGAAGACTACCTCGTCCAGGACACCCAATTCTGGGTGGTCAAACCCTCCATCTCCCTGGCAGGCATCACCGGCCTGGAAGCCTTGGTCAAAGGTAACTACATAGCCATTCGTCCCGGCGACAAGGGCAGCGCCCCACAACGGGAGTACGTCGCCCGGGCCAAGGCGCCGCCACTGGACCTGCGTTCCCCCGGCCTGCACATGGTGCTGTTCACCGACAACCTCGGTTCCCTGGACGTCGGTAGCCCGATCCTCTACAAGCAGGTCAAGGTCGGTTCCGTACAGAGCTACCAGTTCTCCCGCAAGAACAAGCAACTGGTGATCGGCGTCCACATCGACAAAGAATATGAAGGCCTGGTCAACGGCTCTACCCGATTCTGGAATGCCAGCGGCGTGACCCTGACCGGCGGACTCACCGGCGGCATCCAGGTGAAGAGTGAATCCCTGGCCAGCCTGATGGCGGGCGGTATCGCCTTCGAAACCCCGGAGCCGAATGTACCACTGAAAAAGCGCATCCCGCGTTTCCGTTTGTTCCCGGACCGCGAAGCCGCCAACCAGCACGGCACGCTGGTGACCATCAAGGTCGACCGCGCCGACGGCCTGCGTCCCGGTACGCCGGTACGCTTCAAAGGCCTCGACGTCGGCAAGATCGAAAGCGTCGACTTGAGTGCCGACATGCAATCGGTCCTGCTCAGCGCGCGTATCACTCAAGTGGCTGATCGAATCGCCCGGGCTGGCAGTCAGTTCTGGGTGGTCAAGCCTGAACTCGGTCTGATGAAAACGTCGAACCTGGAAACCCTGGTCACCGGTCAGTACATCGAAGTGCAGCCAGCGGTGAAAAACGCCGGCCCGCAAAAGAGCTTCGTTGCCCTCGACCAACCGCCGGAAGCTGTCCATCAGGAAGCGGGCTTGAGCCTGGTGCTCAGCGCTGCGCGTCGTGGTTCGCTGAAGGAAGGTGTGCCGGTGACCTATCGAGAAGTTACGGTAGGCAAGGTCACAGGCTACGAGTTGGGCCAGACCGCCGACCGCGTGCTGGTCCACATCCTGATCGAGCCCAAGTACGCGCCGCTGGTGCGCAGTGGCAGCCGGTTCTGGAACACCAGCGGTTTCGGTCTCGACTTCGGCCTGTTCAAAGGCGCGACGGTACGCACCGAATCCCTGGAGACCCTGGTCGCCGGCGGAATCGCCTTTGCCACGCCAGACGGCGAACGCATGGGTAATGCTGCTCGGCCCCAGCAAACCTTCCCGCTGTTCGACAAGTTCGAAGACGAATGGCTGACCTGGGCCCCTAAAATCCCACTCGGCAAATAGACCGAGGCGCGGCCTTCGCGAGCAAGCCCGCTCCCACATTTGACCCAGTTCCCCCCTGAAGGAACCCGATTGAATGTGGGAGCGGGCTTGCTCGCGAAGAGGCCCTCAAAAACACCAAAAAAAGGCCGCGATCCAGAAGATCGCGGCCTTTTTGCATTTCAGCGCAGTTGATTAAACCTCATCCAACTCCGGCTCATCCGCCTGCACATTCACCGTCGCCTTCACCACATCGTGACGACGGATGTATTTCCAGTCCGCCTCATCAATGTAGATCCCGTTCGGCCCGCTGCCGCCTTCCAGGTCAATCGCCACCTGGGCGGACACCTGCGGCTTCACACTGGCCAGAATCGGCACGAAGCCCAGTTGCAAGCTGGTTTCCAGCAACGCCGCCTGGTTCTTCTCATCGATATCCGCCGCCTCGTCGAGGTAGTAAGGCAAGCGCACGCGCCCGGCCTGGTCGCGGTCCATCAAGTGCAGCAACAAGTACATGTTGGTCAGCGCCTTGATGGTCATGGTGGTGCCGTTGGAGGCGGCGCCATCAATGTCGGTGTGAATGATCGGCTGGCCGTTGACCTTGGTGATCTCGAACGCCAATTCGAACAAGTCCTTGAGGCCCAACTGGTTATGGTTGGCCGCCACCAGGCGCGCGAGGTATTCCTTGGCTTCCTCGTTCTTGTTGTCCTGCTCGGCGCTCTGGCTCAGGTCGAATACCGACAGGGTTTCGCCTTCTTCATACTGACCAGCACTGTGGATGATCTGGTCGATATGCTTGAGGGCTTCCTTGTTCGGCGCGAGCACGATGCGGAAGCTCTGCAGGTTGGACACCTGGCGCTTGTTGATCTCGCGGTTGAACAACGCCAACTGGTGCTCAAGGCTGTCGTAGTCGCTGCGGATATTGCGCAAGGTGCGCGCGATATCTGTGACCGCCGCACGCCGTGCCTTGCCCAACGTCAGGGCTTCATCGGTACGGTGCGCGTAAGCGTTGATCAGCAGGTGCAGGCGGCGCTCCATATCGTCTTCACTGTCGAACTTGGCCACGCCCTTGAGGCGCACCTGTGCATACAGCGCGTCGATCTGGCCGTCAGCCCGCAGCAAACCCTGCCAACTGTCCTGATAGTCATTAAGCAGTGGCAGCAGGTTTTCCATGGAGTCGTCGACCGGGTCCATGAACGGCGTACCAAACGGCAAGTCCGCCGGCAGCAGCTGGCGACGACGCAACGCGTCATCCAGCGTGCGCTGCTTGGCTTCCATATCACCAATCTGGCGGCCTACCAGTTGCAGCTTGGCCGACAGTTGTTGGACGCGTTCGGTAAACGCATCGCTGGAACGCTTCAACTCGTCCTGGGCCGCTTCCATCTGCGCCAGGCTTTCCAGCTTCTCGCCTTCTTCTGCGCTCAGGGTTTGCGAGCGGCGGAAATCTTCCAGCGCCTTTTGCGCGTCCAATACCTGTTGGTACAGCGCTTCAGTCTGGGTCTTGCTCGCCGCGCGGTCAGACGCCACGGCGTGCTGGGTTTTGAGTTGCTTGAGTTCTTTTTCCAGACGCTCTTTCTGGTCACGCAATGCAGCGCGGTCAGCCAAGGCCTGCAATGCCGGCGGCTCGATATGCGAGATGTCGATGGCCAACCCCGGCACTTCAAAACGCTCGCCCTTGAAGCCGTCGAGAATCTGCTCCAGGGATTTCACCCACAGGCCGTCTTCATCCAGGGTGATGCCATGCTCACCCAACGGCAAGCTGAACAGCGAACTGTTGAACAAGCGCATCAGACGCTCGACATCCTGCTGCGAGAATTCTTCCCGCAGCTTGGCGTAGCTGTTGTTGTCGGCGTGATCGAGTTGTTGCTTCACCGACTTCAGGCGTTTTTCCAGGTCCCGCAGACGCTCGTCCAGATCCTCGGCGCTGAACTGACGCGACTGCGCCAAGGCCCCGGCCAATTCGTCGTGAGCATCCTTGGCGGCCAGCAGTTGCTGCTCCAGCACCTTGACGTCATCCACCAGGGCGAAGCGATGCTTGAGTACCGACAGTTCACCGAGCCAGCGCTGAATGCCGCTGATTTCCCGCTCCAGGCGCATCAGCTCCTGAGTGCCGCCGCGCTGGTCGTTCTGCAGTGCGTCTTGCTCGTTGCGGTAATGCTCGGCCTGGATCGTCAGCTCTTCCTTGCGCGCACTGGCGTAGTCCGACCAAGTGCCCAACAACGAATCCAGCAGCGGCGACAGGCGATGCAGTTTGCCCCGCAGGATTTCCCGCTGTTTCACGCCATTGGACAGCGCTTCCACCAGCGGCCCGGCGGCTACCAATGAGTTGTAGTCCTGCTCCATGCGTCGTACATCACGGAAGGCTTCTTCACACGCCGCGATGTAATCGACACTGCCGGAACGCAGGCTGTGTTCGAAGGCATCCAGGAACAGCTGCTTCAACTTGGCCGCGGTAATTTCCCGCATGTGCAGCAAGTTGATAAACAGCGCCCGGAAGGTCTTCAGGCTCTGCTCGCTGGTGGAGCGCAGCGGAATCAGGGTCAGGTCCAGCGGGATCGACGTGTGGCCGCCCACCAGCAAACGCCGCAGTTCATCCGGCTTCAGCTCGTAGGCCTTCAGGCCTTCACGCTCAAGGTTGGTGAACAGCTCTTTCTGGCGCAGGCAGGTGTCGTTCTTCTGGTAGTGAGCCAGGTCCAGCTTGCCCGCATAGGCAAAGAACTGGTGACCGAAACCACCGCCCGGGCCGCGACCGACCACGCCGATCACGTGCGGGCCATGGGGCAGGGCCACTTCCACCAGGATGTAGCTGGTGTCGGTAGCAAAGTAGAAACGCCGGGATTGCTCCAGGGTGTACTTGCCGAAACTCATGTCCGACATGCGCGCCAGAATCGGGAACTGCAAGGCGTTGATCGACGCTGATTTACCGAGGTTGTTCGCGCCATACACCGACAACGGTTCTTCCAGCGGGAACAAACCCAAGCTGTAACCGGCAGTGTTCAAAAGGGCGAAGCGGCGAATGCCGTAGCGTTCCTTGCTCATGCATCGGTCTCCTGTTCTTCGGCAATGGCACGGGCCATGGCGTCTTCTTCGCTTTCTTCTGCGAAGTCACTCAAGTCCAGCGGGTCATCGGTCTTCAGCAGTTTTTCATCGCTGTCTTCGTCGATGATCACCGGGGCCGGCAACGGCAACACGCTGTGGATACTCGCGGCGAGGTCACGGTCTTGCTGCACCGAGAGACACACATCGAGGAAGCGGTGCATCGGGGGCAGGAAGCGGTAGATACCGTTCTCTTCACTGGCAAAACCCAGCTGGGTCATGCGACGCATGATTTTTTCTTCCAGCTCCTCAACGGTCGTCACTTCAGCCTGGATAAACAGGTCGCGGTACTTTTCCAGCAACGACGGCAGCTCATCACGGCCCAGGCTGCCACCGTCAAGCACAGCAATCGGGTCGCGGCCCTGGTCGGCCAGGTGCTCGACGATGATGAAGGTGAACAACGCCAGGCGCTGGGCGGTCTTGTTGACCTGCGCTGCGGCCACGGCCGAGTCCGGTACGAAGTAGTAGAAACCCCGGGTATCGCACACCAGCTCGAAGCCCAGGGCTTTGAACAGCGTGCGGTATTGGTCTTGGAAGTTCGACAGTTGGGCGTACAGCTCCGGGTCGCGGCGGCTGACGTGGTAACCCTTGAACAGCTCGCGAAAGATCGGCGCCAGCTGGGACAGTTCGGATAGATCAAGTTGCATGCGAAGTCCTTACATAAGCAATGCTCGCAGAATTCTCGGCAGAGTCAGGCGTGGCCGGGAGCAGGGCGAATGAGCGCAGGCTGACCTGGTGCTCGTGAGTGTGGTAATCCCGTCGTTCCAGCCGTTCGCGCTTGAAGCGTTTCTCCCGCGAAAGGCGTGAGAACCAGTACAGCAACTCGTCGGTTGCGCCGTCCGGTTCCTGCTCCAGCAGCCAGGTCATCAGGTCGGGCATCGGCAGCGCGTCTTCGCAGCGTTCGAGCATCTCCTTGACCGTGCGCGGTGCGCGAGGGGCTTCGCCCTTGTGGGACTTGTGCGCCTTGGGAAAACGCGCCGGTTTCGGCTCGAAATTGGCCAGGGCGTACACGTAGGCTTCGACCTGGCTGGCACTGCCAAGGAAGGTGCTTTGCGGCCGGGTGAACATCGGCATCGCCGCTTGCGGCACCGCGTCCAGGCCCTTGCGGCGAATCGCCGACAAGGCCAGCGCCGCGCCACGGGTCACGGCGTTGTGTCGGCGCGCTTCTTCACGCAGCGGTAGCAGCAGTTCCCGGGCGTGACGCAAGGTCAACTGGGCGCTGGTTTGCATTTCGAGGATGCGCGCGTGGGTGCGCAGCAGCATGTCGTCGTCCACCAGGTGGCCGAGGCGCTGCTGTTCGGTAAGCATGCGCAACAGCACGTTCTCGACCTTGCGCACGCCTTGTTCGAAGGCGCCGTCGGCATTCACCAGTTGAATCATCGGTTCGACGTATTCGTCCCAGGTCGCGAGGACTTCGGCGTAGCGCTGGCGCAACGGGATCTGCCGGTCGCTGGTCTTGGCGCGGTCGGCCACGGCCGCGAGGGCTTGTTCGTCGTTGGCGAGTTTTTTCAGCACATCGCGCACGCGCATGTCCAGCAGGCGCAATTGGCGCGCCAGGTCATGGCCATCACGGATGTCGAAGGCGTCCTGGATATAACCCGCCAGGCGCTCAAGGTGGCGCAGGTAGGCTTCGATTTCCAGGCACAGGCCTAGCCGGTGCTCCTTGCGAAGATAAGCCAGGAAGTCGTGGATCTGCGCATTGAGCTCGAAACGGTTCGGGCTCTTGGCGACAGGCACCAGGATATCCAGGCGAATCCACACGTCCAGCAGGCTGGTGATGTCCTGTGGCGTGCTGTCCAGTTGTTGGGCGGCCAGTTGGGCGCGCAGTTCGCTGAGGCTCAGAGTGCCTTGGTCGAAGTGTTCGCACAGTGGCTCAAGCAGGGCCCAGTGTTCGGCGAGGGCGCGCAAGACGCGCTTGGGTTCGATCATCGGAATGGCCGGCTGGTTAGCGATTAAAAGCAGCGATTGTACTGCATCGGGGGTGGGATTTATCCACAGCCGGTCGTGAGGCACCCACTTGCACGATCAACTGCGGGCGATCTTCGTCGAAGGGCGGTAGAATCCCCGTTCTTTAGTTATCCACAAGTGGCCGACCTTTGCTTATCGAGTCCCGACGTCGCGCTTACTTGACCGCCATGCAGGTGGTCAACTGGCTGCCGCGCACTGAATTACCGTTCGCCGCCCCCTCTCGGCCCGAGCTGCTGGAGGCCCCGGAACCGTTCGAGGCTTTCGAGCCTTCGGGTGAGGAGGCGGCGGCGCCCGTGCCGCTGGTCAAGCCTGTGGCTGAAACCCCGGTGGTTCGGCCAAAGGTCGAAGTCCCCCGCCCGTCGCCGGTTGCCAAGCCGGTCGTCGCCGAGGACGCGCCTGCCGTGGCCAAGGCCCCGGTCGTGCCGCCGCCGCGCTTTGCCCTGCAACTGCTGCGGGCCGGGCGTTGCCTGTTGCTGGTGGAGTTGCCGACCGGCGAGCGCTTCCAGACCCGTGACCCGGCCTATCTGCTGCTCAAGGACATGTTGCGCGCCGCCGGCCTGCCCGACAGCCCGCAAATCGTCGGCGAGCCGGTACGCTGGCCGCTGCTGGCTCGGGGCACCATGGACCAGGGGCCGGAAGCCGCGCGGGATTTTGTGCAAGGTTTCGTCTCGGCACGGCTGGAAGACGAACCCTGCGTATGCCTGTGGCTGATCGGCCTGCCCGCCGTGCGTTTTGCCGGCGAGGCCGACGCCGAGGCCTGGTACCGCGAACTGCAGGTCGAAGGTCTGGGCTCCGTCTGGGCCTTGCCGGGCCTGGAACTATTAATGGAAGAGCCACAGCGTAAGGCTGATGTCTGGCAAGCCATGCGCCGGCTGATGGCGCGCTGGAAAAGTACCGATGAGTGAAGCTTTATCCTTCCGCCCGATGACCGAGGCGGACCTCGACGCTGTACTGAAGATCGAATACGCAGCGTTCAGCCACCCCTGGACCCGCGGGATTTTTCTCGATGGGCTGGGCAAGTACCAGATCTGGCTGATGTTCGAAGGTGAGCAGCAGGTGGGCCACGGGGTGGTGCAGATCATCCTCGATGAAGCGCATTTGCTGAACATCACCGTCAAGCCGGAAAACCAGGGTCGTGGCCTGGGTTTGAGCCTGTTGGAACATCTGATGTCCCGAGCCTACGAGGCCAAGGCGCGGGAATGTTTCCTGGAAGTGCGCGACAGCAACACCGGCGCGTTCCGGCTGTATGAGCGTTACGGTTTCAACGAAATTGGCCGCCGGCGGGACTATTACCCCGCCGTCGGTGGTCGTGAAGATGCGGTCGTGATGGCCTGCACCCTGGTCGACTAAACACAGGGCCTAATGTGGGAGCGGGCTTGCTCGCGAAGGCGGTGGTTCAGTCGCCAGATGTATTGACTGACACACCGTATTCGCGAGCAAGCCCGCACACACATTTAGTTCAGCAGAGTGTCAGCGGTTGCCGTCTACTGGATCGATATCGGCCAACTCGGCCTCATCCAGGCCATTGCCGCCGCCAATCTCGTCTTCATCGACGATGCTCAGGTCCCAATCGGCCTGTCCATCTTCACCTTCTTCCCGCGCATCCCGCGCACCATCTTCGCGGATCAGCGTTTCCGGGCTCATGTCATCATCGGTTGATTCATGATCAGCGGTGGAGGCCCCAGTCATCCCGGCTTCGCGCACCCGTTCGTCGGGCATCAGATGCTCGCGTTCGCGAGGTGGAATCTCGTCGCCGATCTCCGCCGTCGGCTCTTCCTCGTCAAAATCCAGTTCGTGCATCGAACCCATGCGGTCTTCGTTATCATCAATCGGCTCGGGTTGGGTGGCGCCGAAAGGACGTCGTGAATCAGTCATGGCGATTCCTCATACTGTGGGGCTTATAGTGTGTGGACAGGCATGGCTCCCCAAGATTCAAGTAATTGCCCGCCGGCTATCTTTAATTTCCGGCGTGACCCGGATGGGCGGTCGTCTGTCAAAGCTGCGCATCATTCCTGAGGCTTTCCCTGATGAACGAACTACAAGACCTGCTTGATAACAACGAACGCTGGGCGGATGCGATCAAACAGGAAGATCCCGAATTCTTCGCCAAGCTCGCCCGCCAGCAAACCCCGGAATACCTGTGGATCGGCTGTTCCGACGCCCGCGTACCGGCCAACGAGATCGTCGGCATGCTGCCTGGCGACCTGTTTGTGCATCGCAACGTGGCTAACGTGGTGCTGCACACCGACCTCAATTGCCTGTCGGTGATCCAGTACGCGGTCGACGTGCTCAAGGTCAAACACATCCTGGTCACTGGCCACTATGGCTGTGGCGGTGTGCGCGCCTCGATGCAGGACAACCAGTTGGGCCTGATCGACGGCTGGCTGCGCACCATCCGTGACCTGTACTACGAAAACCGCGACGTGCTGGCCCAGTTGCCCACGGAAGAGGAACGCGTAGACCGCCTGTGCGAGCTGAACGTGATTCAGCAAGTGGCCAACGTCGGGCACACCAGCATTGTGCAAAACGCCTGGCACCGCGGGCAGAGCCTGTCGGTTCACGGCTGTATCTACGGGATCAAGGACGGTCGCTGGAAAAGCCTGAACACCACCATCAGTGGTTTCGAGCAGTTGCCGCCGCAATACCGCCTGCGCCCGCTGGGTGCGGTCTAAGGGCTTTTGCGTTTGCGCCACTGCTCCATGAACTGTTGACCCTCGGTGTTCAGCGGCTCGTTCATGCCGGTGATCCATCCCCGGCAGTTGAGTTCGCCACATTGGCAGCGAAACTGTCGGAACAACACTTCCTCGGTGTGGGCGTAATCCATGGTCAGCAGGGCGCCTGCGGGCACTGGCTGAACGGACCACAGTTCCAGGTACGTCATGTCGAGAAACACGTTCGGGTTGCACGAGTGCGACAGCAGACCGCTGAACCACGGGTCGTACAAGTGGATTCGCGAGGATATCTGCACCGTATGCAGGCGCCGCTCACTCAGGGCATAGCCGGACACCTTGGCGATGCACAGACGGCTGTCAAAGGCGACGCGGGTCTTGATGCCATCGCCTGAGCCGTCCCGGGCACGCACCACTTCGTAGTCGCGGGCGCGGGGGTAGGCGTGTTCGGCGAGCACGGACGCAAACGGGTAAAGACAGTCACTCACAACGGTTTTAGCCTGATCCATGGCTTGAGTTTTCATGACTCTCCAAGAGGGGCTGCATCGACCTGCCGAGGGTGTCTGGACTGCCAGTCTTGCAGCGGATGGGCACGGCTCAAGCCTCGCCTAAGCGGGAGCCGATTTCTACTGTCAAATCTGACAGTAGAAATCGGCTATTTTTTCTGTACGAAAACGCCCTCCTTGCAGCTTGTGTCAAAGCGCCGGTGCATCAACCGACGATGCTGGCACTGTGCCCTTCAATTGCCTTAGCTGAGTTTTGATCGCCGGTTGGGCGCACTTGGCGTTCGCTTGTTCGGGCGTCAGTTCGCGGATCGAGGTGTAGAACAGTTCGCAGGTCTGCTCCTTGCGTGTTACCTGCCAGGTGTTCATGCAGCCCTTGAGCTGCACATTCGGATCGCTGGCGGGTTTCTGGCCCATGGAGGCCTGCCAGCAGGCGGCGCTCAAATCCTGGCCCATCACCTTCAAACCGGCCTCATCGGCCTTTTGCTCGTCACCGTCATAAGTGTCGGGGTTGGCGGCGTACCAGATGTAGCTCGGGTGATTGGCCCCCAGCACGGCGACCTTGCTGCCATCGACCGGACTGATCTGCGCCAGGCCCAACACACCTACGGTTTGCCCGTATTGCTGCTTGATCCAGCTGCGCACTGGCGCCCCGAAGGCCACCATCGGCAGTGCGCCGCCCGCGTGCAGGCTCAGCTCCTTGACCATGCGCGTCTGGTAGTCGGTGAAGTAACCGTACACGCCTTCCAGGTCCTTGCCCGCGGTGGCGGGGGCGGCGATCGGGGCGATATCGATGATGGTCTGGTATTCCGGCGTCTGGGTTGCCGGGATGCCGTTGGCCGTGAGCAGGGTCGCCCAGCGGTCGGTGGTGGCCGACTCCAGGTAGTCCTGGAAGTGGGTCAGTGAGTAATCCGGCGGGAAGTGCAGCAGTTCGATGCTCTTGCGGTTTTCCAGGGCCATGCCCAGCGGCAGGAACAGGTACCAGTTGAACTGCCACTTGCCATCGCCATTGAGTTTGCTGGCGCCCTGGTAAGCCAGGTCGGCGGTGTCGAGCAAGGTGGTCAGCGGCTGGCCATAACCGTCCGGTACGCCGCTGAAGGTGGCAAGCACCTGGTCATGCTCGGTTTTTACGCTGACTTTGCCTCGGCTGTAACCGTCTCGTTGCAGGCTTTGGTTCAGGTAGTGCTCGACGGTCTGCTCCAGCGTCCAGGGACGAAAGCAGATGACGTTGCAATTGTTCGGGTACGCGAACAGCTGGGTGACCCGTTGCGGGGTACCCAGCGGTACGGTGACGTCAGCGTGTACGACCGCACTCAAGGTCAGTGCGGCCAGGGTGAAGGACAACCTGGTGAGTTTAAACATGGATGGTTCCCTGTCAGCGAAAGCCCGTCTGCGCGGGGTGAATGCCCACCCTCACACAGTAGCGGTTGACCGGGAAAAGCGCGTAGAAAAACTGCGCGCTTGTCGCTTTTGAGCAAGAGCGTCTACACCTTGAAGTGCAGCGCGTTGGTCAGGTCACCCATAGGTTTCTGGCCACGTGCGACCATCGATTCGTCCCGCAGCTTGATGCCATCGAGTTTCTCCAGCTGGAACACCCGGGTGATCAGGCGCAGGATCGACGCCGTGTCATACACCGTATGGTCCACCGTGCGCTTGCGTGCGAACGGTGAAATCACCAGCGCCGGAATGCGCGTGCCCGGGCCCCAGCGGTCGCCTTTTGGCGGTGCCACGTGGTCCCACCAGCCGCCGTTCTCGTCGACGGTGATGATCACCACCATGTTTTTCCACTGCGGGCTTTCCTGCAGCATCTTCAACGTACGGGTGATATGCCGGTCGCCCGAAGCCACATCGGCGTAACCGGCGTGCATGTTCAGGTTGCCCTGGGGTTTGTAGAAACTCACCGCCGGCAGCGTGCCGGCCTGGGCGTCGGCCATGAAGTGGTTGGTGCTCGGGTCGTCGCCCAGGCCACCATCGCGCAGGCGTTTCTTGCGCTCTACCGGGTTTTCCGGACCTTGCTGCTTGAAGTAGTTGAACGGCTGGTGGTGGTACTGAAAGCTCGGGATCTTCGGAATCGCTACCGAATCTTTGTGCTCATCAATCGTCGCCTGCCACGCGCCGCCGTACCAAGCCCAGTCGACGTTCTTCTTCGACAGCTTGTCGCCGATGTGCTCGTGGGATTGTGGCACCAGTACGCTGGGCAGGTCCGGCTTGGCGTAGTCCGGGCGTTCCGGGTCGCGGATCCAGGTGGGCCAGTAGGGCGGCGCCATGGTGTTCACCGCATAGCCATCCGGGGTCAATGCGCTCGGACCGAATTGCGGCGGGCCGGTCATCGCGCTGGCCGGGGATTTGTCCAGCGGCTTGAGGCGTGTGTCGGTCGGGTCATCGCTTTGCAGCGTAGCGATCTGCGACTTGGCCACCGAGTTGGCGGCGTCCGGGTAAAACGGCACCTGGGCGCTGATCAAGTACTGGTGGTTGAGGTACGACCCGCCAAAGGCGCCCTGGAAGAAGTTGTCGCACAGCACAAATTCCCTGGCCACATCCCACAGGCGCAGGGAATAGCGGGTTTGCGGGTAATGGCCGAAGGTCAGCGCGCCCGAGTCGGCCCAGGCGACGAAACGGTCGTTCTTGCCGCCGTTGATCTGCATCTGGTTTTGATAGAACACGTGCCACAGGTCGCGGGTGACCAGGGCCAGCGGCAGGTCTTCACCGTCCGGGCCTTTCAACGCGAAAGGCGCGTTGGGCAGGTGTTGCTGATATTGGGAGGCGCTGGGGTAGATCACCCCGTCGATGGTCTGCGGGCCCAACTGGGTCACGCCGCCCCACACTTCAGGCAAGGTGTCCAGCAGGCTGCCGTCACGGTCGTGTTGCTGGTAGTCGGCGGGCTTGAGCGCGGAGAGCGGGCTCTCCACGCCGGGGAAGTCGGCAAAAAGATTGTTGAAGCTGCGGTTCTCGCCGTAGATCACCACTACGTTTTTCACGTTGTCGTGCAGGGCCTTGTCCAGTTCTGCAGGAGTCAGTTCGCGGTCGACCGGCGGGCCCGGCTGCTCAGCTGTGCCGCCGCAGGCGCTCAGGGTGGCTCCGACCCCCAGTACCGCCGCACCACCCAGAAAACGCCGACGGCTAGTGTCTATTGGCGGCTTTTCAGCATTATCGGAAGAAGGGCGATCTTGGTGCTCGTCACTCATTACTGGGGATCCCTACTGGATAGTTGTTGCAATATGTTTCGCGGAAACGGTATCAGCGGATTGTGACGGATGGAAGACACAAGTGGGATGACGCCAGCATGTTTACCCATCCCAAGCACTGCTAGACTGGCACGATATTGCATGCATCGAGGTGAATCATGAAACCTTCAACCGCCCTTGATCTCAAGAGAGTGGCCGTGCGTGAAGTGGTCGGGCGCTTTCGCACCTCCAATCCCAGGGTATTCGGCTCTGTTTTACTCGGTACCGACAAAGAGGGCAGCGATCTCGATTTGCTGGTTGATGCACTTCCGGGTACCACGCTTTTTGACCTTGGCGGGCTTCAAGTTGAGTTGGAGGATTTGTTGGGGGTCAACGTTGACTTGCTGACGCCTGGCGACCTGCCATTGAAGTTTCGTGCCCAAGTCTTGGCAGAGGCCAGGCCTGTATGACGTCAAATCGTATTGGTGATTACCTGGAGCACATACGCCAGGCATCATCTGACGCGATTACCTTTGTCGACGGTTTGAGCAAGCCTGAGTTTTTTGAAGACAAGCGTACTCAGCAAGCCGTGATCATGAGTTTGGTCATCATCGGCGAAGCGTCGACCAAAATAATGGATCAACATCCAGAGTTTGCAGCTGCCCAACCGCAGGTGCCTTGGCGCAGTATGCGAGGGATGCGCAACCGGATTGCCCATGGTTACTTCGATATAAATCTTGAAGTGGTATGGGACACGGTCCAGCACGCGCTACCTGAGCTGCTGAGCAACCTGCCAGCCGCACCCGCCTGAAGAGCGGGTGCAGCTTCGGAAAATTAAGGCATCACCGGCGGTAAATATTTAAGCGTCGTGCCCAACGCCCACAGCAAAAACAGCACCAGCGGCGTATGCACCAGCAACTGCACGAACGAAAAGCCGATCAAGTCCCGCGCCTTCAACCCAAGCACGCCCAGTAGCGGCAGCATATAGAACGGGTTGATCAGGTTCGGCAGCGCTTCGGCGGCGTTGTAGATCTGCACCGCCCAGCCCAGGTGATATTCCAGGTCATTGGCGACCTGCATCACGTACGGCGCCTCGATGATCCACTTGCCGCCGCCCGACGGGATAAAGAAGCCCAGCACCGCCGAGTACACACCCATCAACAGCGCGTAGGTGTCGTGGGACGCAATCGAGGTGAAGAAGGTCGAAATATGATGCGCCAGGGTCGCGCCGTCACTGCCTTTCACCACGGTCATCAGCGCGGCAATCGAGCCATATAGCGGGAACTGGATCAGCACCCCGGTGGTGGTGGGTACCGCACGGGCCACTGCATCGAGAAAACTGCGCGGACGCCAGTGCAGTAGGGCACCGACCATCAGGAACAGGAAGTTATAGGTGTTCAGCCCCGAGATTGCGCTGATCGCCGGCTTGGTCGAGAACTCGTGGAACAACCACCCGGCCGCCAGCAACGCCAGCAGGATGGTCAGCAACGGGCTGTGTTCCAGCCATTCGCCCGGGCGCGTCGGCGGTTGCGGCTTGGGCAGGTTGAAAGCCGGGTCGACACCGCAGGCCTTGGCGTCACGGGCGGAGTTCGGCCCGGGCGCGGTGGCGTAGGCGATGATCAGCGAGACCACGATCAGCGCCAGCAACAGCACGCCGGACTGCCACAGAAAGATGGTGTCGGTGAACGGGATCATCCCGGTAATCGACAGGATCGACGGCGGCAAACTGGCCGGGTTGGCCTGCAACTGCGCCGCCGACGACGACAGCCCCAGCGCCCAAACGGCGCCGAGACCGAGGTAGGCCGCAGCACCGGCCGCGCGATAGTCCATGCGCAAATCCGTACGACGGGCCAGTGCACGCACCAGCAAACCGCCGAACACCAGGGACAATCCCCAGTTGAGCAACGAGGCGACCATCGAAATCAGCGCCACCCACGCCACCGCAGAGCGGCCGTTCTTCGGGATGCGCGCCAGGCGGTCGATGAGTTTCACGGCGGGAGGGGAGCTGGCGACCACGTAACCGCCAATCACCACAAAGGCCATTTGCATGGTGAACGGGATCAAACTCCAGAAACCGTCACCAAAGGCCTTGGCGGCCTCGGTCGGCGCGGCGCCCATGCTCAGGGTCGCCACCGCGACAATGATCACGGCGAGGGCGGCAAACACCCAGGAGTCCGGAAACCAGCGCTCGGCGAAGTTTGAACAACGCAGGGCGAATCGGGCGTAGCGGCTGTCTTCAATAGCATCGGCCACGTTCAGTACCTCTATTTGTATTTATTATGGGGGCGGCAGTTTTGCTGCATGTTCCTCTACGGCTATTCATTTGGGAATGTAGTTATCTTCATTGATCAATGAGTAAAGCAAATATATCCAGCGTGATTGCCATCACTCGGCCCAGCTCATAACCTGCATTCCATTTCGTTTGTCTGCCGAGCTTTCACATGACTGCCACCTCTTATCCACAGGCGCAGCGTTTCTCCCGCTCCGACTACAAAACCCTGGGCCTGGCCGCCCTGGGCGGGGCCCTGGAAATCTACGACTTCATCATCTTCGTATTTTTCGCGCTGACCCTCAGCCAGCTGTTCTTCCCGCCGGAAATGCCCGAGTGGCTGCGCCTGCTGCAAAGCTTCGGCATCTTCGTCACCGGCTACCTCGCGCGCCCGCTGGGCGGGATCCTGATGGCGCACTTCGCCGATCACCTGGGGCGCAAGCGGGTGTTCAGCCTGAGCATCCTGATGATGGCGCTGCCGTGCCTGCTGATCGGGATCATGCCCACCTATGCACAAATCGGTTATTTCGCGCCGTTGATCCTGCTGGCGCTGCGCATCCTCCAGGGCGCGGCGGTGGGCGGGGAAGTGCCCAGCGCCTGGGTGTTTGTCGCCGAACACGCCCCGGATAACCATCGCGGCTATGCCCTCGGCTTCCTGCAAGCCGGGCTGACTTTCGGCTACCTGCTCGGCGCGCTGACCGCGACACTGCTGGCGCAAGTCTTCACCCCGGCAGAAATCCTCGACTACGCCTGGCGCTTCCCGTTCCTGCTGGGCGGCGTGTTTGGTGTGATCGGTGTCTGGTTGCGCCGCTGGCTCAGTGAAACCCCGGTATTCCTCCAGATGCAGGCCCGCCGCCAAGCCGGCGCCGAACTGCCCCTGCGTACCGTCTTGCGAGAGCACCGAAGCGCGCTGCTGCCGGCGATGATCCTCACCTGCGTACTCACCTCGGCGGTCGTGGTGCTGGTGGTCATCACCCCGACCATGATGCAGAAAACCTTCGGCATGAGCCCCAGCCACACCTTCGCCTTGAGCGCGCTGGGCATCGTGTTCCTGAACATCGGTTGTGTGCTGGCCGGGCTGCTGGTGGACCGCATCGGCGCCTGGCGCGCGGTGTTGGTCTACAGCCTGTTGCTGCCGGTGGGGATTGCCGTGCTGTATGCCAGCCTGATTGCCGGCGGCGTATGGCTGGGCGCGGCGTATGCGATTGCCGGATTGAGTTGTGGGGTGGTGGGCGCGGTGCCGTCGGTGATGGTCAGCCTGTTCCCGGCGCAGGTGCGGGTGTCGGGAATCTCCTTCACCTACAACATTGCGTATGCGCTGTGGGCGAGTACCACGCCGCTGATGTTGATCGCACTGATGCCCACCAGCCCGTGGATCTGCGTGGGATATTGCGTGGTGATGGGCGCGGTGGGTGCAGTGAGTGCGGCGCATTTTGGCAAGCGCCAACCCACCTGATCGTTCCCACGCTCTGCGTGGGAACGCCTCCCTGGACGCTCCGCGTCCGCTCTTGTGACGCGGAGCGTCACGGAATGCATTCCCACGCGGAGCGTGGGAACGATCATCAGGTCAGGAAGTGCCACATCAGCAGCGTGCCGACCAAACCGACCACCGACACAATGGTCTGCAACACCGACCACACCCAGATCGTCTGCTTCAACTGCAAGCCGAAGTACTCACGCACCATCCAGAAGCCGGCATCGTTGACGTGGCAGAAGAACACCGAGCCGGCACCAATCGCCAGGGCAACCAGTGAGCTTTGCGTCGCCGCCAACCCCGCCATCATCGGCGCCAGAATGCCCGCCGTGGTGGTCGTGGCAACGGTCGCCGAACCGGTGGCCTGACGCAGCGCCACGGCAATCAACCAGGCCAGCAGCAGGTACGGCATGTGTGCGCCTTCGGCCACCTTGCTGATGGTCTGGCTCACGCCGGCATCCAGCAGGGTTTGCTTCAACCCGCCGCCCGCGCCTATGGTCAGCAACAGCACCGCGATCGGCGCCAGCGCCTTGCGCAAGGTATTGCCGACATCGGCCCGGGGCATGCCGCTGGCCCAGCCCAGGCAAATCACTGCGGCAATCACCGCCAGGCCCAGCGCGATCAACGGCTCACCGAGGAATTTCAGGGTCAACGCCACCGGGCTTTCCGGCGACATGGCGACCTTGGCCAAAGTGCTGCCGAGCATCAGGATCACCGGCAACAGAATGATCAGCAGCGACACACCAAAACTCGGCTGGCGCGGGGCCTTGGGCGGTGCACTGAACAGCGCGCCAATGTCGGCCGGCTCGTCCACGTGCATGCGCTTGGACAGCCAGTTGCCGTACAACGGGCCCGCCAGAATCACGGCCGGTACCGCCAGGCAGAAGCCCAGCAACATGGTCAGGCCCAAGTCGGCGTGCAACGCGCCCACCGCAATCAGCGGGCCCGGATGCGGCGGCATCAACGCGTGCAGGGTGGTCATGCCCGCCAGCGCCGGGATCGCGATTTTCAGCAGCGGTTGGTTCGAACGCTTGGCCATCACAAAGATGATCGGCACCATCATCACCAGGCCGACTTCGAAGAACAGCGGCAAGCCAATCACCATCGCCACCAGCGCCATCACCCAGGGCAACGACTTGCCCTTGCCCAGCCCGAGCAGGGTGGTGGCGATACGGTCGGCAGCGCCGGACTCGGCCATCAACGCGCCGAGCATCGAGCCCAGGGCAATGATGATCCCGGCTTCACCGAGGATCGCCCCGGCGCCTTTGCTGAACGCCTTGGCCACTTCTTCCGGCGGCAAGCCGGCGCCGACACCGGCGATAAACGTGCCGATCAGGATCGACAGGAAGGGCGGCAGCTTGGTCGCGCTGATCAACACAATGATGCTGGCGATGGCCAGTAATACGCAGAACATGAGGCGGGTGTCGTGAACCATCCACGCGGCAGTCGATAACTCCAAAACGGGACTCCTTATCGAACAGGTTGGCTAATATGTTTCTTTTTGTTTCCTGCTCGAAAAGCATACCTGATACAACGGTTCCAGAGCGTTCATGTTCAATTTTGGTGCGCATGGTGTAACGTCCAGCTGACGGCGGGATGACAATTTCGCAACCCATGCCGGTGGTTTTGGCCTATAGCTCTATGATCAACCAGACCACGACCCACGAGGACATTTCATGAGTGCAGGACACAGCCACGCCCAAGTACGCGCCGGCCACGAACGCAAGTTATGGATGGCCCTGGGGCTGACCTCAAGTTTCATGATTGCCGAGGTGATCGGCGCCTTTATCACTGGCAGCCTGGCGCTGTTGTCCGACGCCGCGCACATGATGACCGACGCCCTGGCCCTGGCAATTTCCCTGGTGGCGATCCAGGTGGCCAAGCGCGCCGCCGACCGCAAGCGCACGTTCGGCTATGCGCGTTTCGAAATCCTGGCGGCGGCGTTTAATGCGCTGCTGCTGTTCGGCGTGGCGTTCTACATCCTGTATGAGGCGTATCAACGCTTGCAGGCGCCCGCTGAGATCCAGTCCACCGGCATGCTGGTGATCGCGGTGCTGGGGCTGATCGTCAACCTGATTTCCATGCGATTGCTGAGTGCGGCCAGCGGCGAAAGCCTGAATGTGAAGGGCGCGTACCTGGAGGTCTGGAGCGACATGCTCGGCTCCGTCGGCGTGATAATCGCGGCGCTGGTGATCATGTACACCGGCTGGGGCTGGGTGGATTCAGTGGTGGCGGCAGCGATTGGCTTCTGGGTGTTGCCGCGCACCTGGACACTGCTCAAGGAAAGCATGAACGTGCTGCTGCAAGGTGTGCCGGACGGAATCGATATCGACAAGGTGGAACAGGCGATTCGCGGCGTTCCCGGCGTCAAGGACGTGCACGATCTGCATATCTGGGCCCTCACCAGCGGCAAAAATGTGCTGAGCACTCACTTGTTGGCGGATTCGGCGCAAGGCACCGAGCAACAGATCCTCAGCCAGGTGACGGAGTTACTGCATGAACAATTCGATATTTCCCACGCCACGATCCAGATCGAAGGCGAAGGTTTTCAGCATGACGAGCACGACGAGGTGCACGCCTGACCGTCATTCACGGTCTTCCAGCACATAACCCACGCCGCGCAAGGTATGGATCAACTTGCGCTCGAACGGGTCATCGATCTTCGCCCGCAGGCGGCGGATCGACACTTCCACCACATTGGTGTCGCAATCAAAGTTCATGTCCCACACGAACGAGATGATCTGCGTGCGGGACAGCACCACGCCGCTCTGGCGCATCAGCAGGTGCAGCAGGGCGAATTCCTTGGTGGTCAGGTCGATGCGCTGCAAGCCGCGAAATGCCCGGTGGCGGCCCTGATCCAATTCCAGGTCAGCCACCCGCAACACATCCGGCACCGGCGAGTGCACGCTACGGCGCATCAAGGTACGCACTCGAGCGAGCAATTCGGGGAATTCAAACGGCTTGACCAGGTAGTCATCGGCGCCCAGGTCCAGACCCTTGATCCGGTCGGCGAGGCGGCCCTGGGCGGTCAGCATCATGATCCGCGTGCTGCTGTTCTGGCGAATGCGTTGCAACACATCCCAGCCATCCATCAGCGGCAGATTGACGTCGAGCATCACCAGGTCATAGGCGTGCTGGCGGGACAAATGCAAGCCGTCGGCACCGGTGGCGGCACAGTCGACGATATAGCCACTTTCACTCAATCCCTGATGTAAATAATCGGCGGTTTTAGGTTCGTCTTCGATGACCAGAATACGCATGTCGGGGATCCCGCTGGGCAGTGGAAAGTTGCCGGGAGCTTAAAGCAAAAGCCCGCGCCAGAGCCGTTGCTAACGGATTTGTAATGTTCTGGCCACTCCTCTGATAAGTACTGAAAGTTACATTGCCCACCTGTTAATTCATGGGCATGGAACTCTGGTTATGCCAACTTTTATAAGCACGTTCATTGGGCCCGCCGTTCTATTGCTGATGACGGTTCAGGGCGTCAATGCGCAAACCCTGACCCTCGAATCGGCCCTGCAAACCGCCTTCGCCAACAACCCGGATATGGCCGCTGCACAGTGGGAAATCGACATCGCCCAGGGCGGTCGCCAACAGGCCGGTTTGATCCCGAACCCGGTTGCCTCCTGGGATGCCGAAGACACCCGCCGCAACTCACGCACCACCACGGTCAAGCTAAGCCAAACCCTGGAACTGGGTGGCAAGCGCGGCGCACGGATTGATGTCGCCACCCGCGCCCAGGAAGCCGCCGCACTGACCTTGGAGCAGCGCCGCAACGGGCTGCGTGCGGATGTTATCGACGCGTACTACGGCGCGCTTCGGGCCCAGGAACGTCTCGACCTGGCTCAGCGTTCGCTGGCGCTGGCCGAGCGCGGCCTGGTGGTTGCCAACGGTCGCGTCACTGCCGGCAAATCGTCGCCAGTGGAAGCTACCCGGGCCCAGGTGCAGCTCTCGGAAATCCGCCTCGAATTTAACCGCGCGCAGATGGGCCTGACCGACGCCTATCGCCGCCTCGCTGCCAGTACCGGCGCGGCCAGTACCGACTTCCAGGCGGTCGCCACCCAAGCCCAGGCGGCACCTGAACTACCGCCGACCGCGCAGTTGCTCGGGCGGCTTGAGCAAACCGTCGAACTGCGTTTGGCCGAGCTGCAAATCGCCCAGGGTGAAGCGGCCCTGGGCTTGGAAAAAGCCCAGCGCATTCCCGATCTCGACGTGTCCATCGGCAGCCAGTACGACGCCAGCGTGCGTGAGCGGGTCAACGTGGTGGGCGTGTCGATGCCCATCCCGCTGTTCAACCGCAACCAGGGCAACGTGCTCGCCGCCAGTCGCCGTGCCGACCAGGCCCGCGACCTGCGCAACGCCGCCGAACTGCGCCTGCGCACCGAAACCCGCCAGGCCCTGGACCTCTGGCAAACCGCGAATACCGAAGTGCGCTCGTTCAACCAACAGATCCTGCCCGCCGCCCAAAGCGCCGTGGACAGCGCCACCCGTGGCTTCGAAATGGGCAAGTTCAACTTCCTCGAGGTGCTCGACGCCCAGCGCACCTTGATTGCGGCCCGCACCCAATACCTCGCGGCGACCGCCCAGGCCACTGAAGCCTGGGTGCGTATCGAACGGATTTACGGCGACCTCGCCCGGTTTTGAATTTCCAGGAGCATTCCATGAACAACACACAAAGTAGAGCACTGGCGATTGCGCTGGGGCTGATGCTGGCGTGGCCGGCCATCAGCGGTGCGGCAGAGGCGGAAGAAGAAGGCAAACTCGAGCTGACCGAACAGCAGATCCAGGCCGCCGGCATTCAACTTGCCCCGGCGCAATCCCGGCAGATCAGCACCGTGCTTTCACTGCCGGGCGAGGTGCGTTTCGACGAGGACCGCACCTCCCACATCGTCCCGCGTGCCGCTGGCGTAGTGGAGTCGGTGAAGGTCAACCTCGGCCAATCGGTAAAGAAGGGCGAGCTGTTGGCGGTGATCGCCAGCCAGCAGATTTCCGATCAGCGCAGTGAACTGGCAGCCAGTGAGCGCCGGGTTGTGCTGGCCCGCACCACCTTCCAACGCGAACGCCAGTTGTGGCAGGACAAAATCTCTGCCGAACAGGATTACCTGCTGGCGCGCCAGGCGCTGCAAGAGGCAGAAATCGCCCTGAACAATGCTCGGCAAAAGATGAACGCCCTGAGCGGCAGCGCCGTATTGGTCGGCGGCAATCGCTACGAATTGCGGGCGCCATTCGACGGCGTGGTGGTGGAAAAACACCTGGGTGTCGGCGAAGTGGTGAGCGAGACCAGCAACGCCTTCACCCTGTCGGACCTGTCCCAGGTGTGGGTCACCTTCGGCGTGTTCCCCAAGGATTTGAACAAGGTCCGAGTCGGCAAACCGGTGAAGGTCACCTCCTCGGAAATGGGCACCGAAGTGCTCGGCACCGTGGCCTATGTCGGCAACTTGCTGGGGGAGCAAACCCGCACGGCCACCGTGCGTGTCACGGTGCCGAACCCCGACGCCTCGTGGCGCCCTGGGCTGTTCGTCTCCGTGCAAGTTGCCACCGACACTTACCAGGCCAAGGTCACGGTCCCGCAGGAAGCGATCCAGACCGTCGAGGACAAACCCTCGGTGTTCGTGCGCACCGGCGACGGCTTCATGACCCGGCATATCGAACTGGGCGTCAGCGAAAACGGTTTCGTCGAAGTCCGCCAGGGCCTCGACGCCGGAGCGCAGGTGGCCACCGTCGGCAGCTTCATCCTCAAGTCCGAGTTGGGCAAGGCCTCGGCCGAGCACGCCCATTGACCCTGCGAGTGATTTCCCATGTTTGAGCGCCTTATCCAATTCGCCATCGAGCAGCGCATCATCGTGTTGCTGGCGGTGCTGTTGATGGCCGGTGTCGGCATCGCCAGTTATCAGAAATTGCCCATCGACGCGGTGCCGGATATCACCAACGTCCAGGTGCAGATCAACTCGGCGGCGGCGGGGTTTTCGCCGCTGGAAACCGAGCAGCGCATCACCTTTCCCATCGAAACCGCCATGGCCGGGCTGCCGGGGTTGCAGCAGACCCGCTCGCTGTCGCGCTCGGGCTTGTCCCAGGTCACGGTGATTTTCAAGGACGGCACCGACCTGTTCTTCGCCCGCCAATTGGTCAACGAACGCTTACAGGTGGCCCGCGAGCAATTGCCGGATGGCATTGAAACCATGATGGGGCCGATTTCCACCGGGCTCGGGGAAATTTTCCTGTGGACCGTGGAGGCGAAAGACGGCGCCCGCAAGGAGGATGGCTCAGGCTATACGCCGACTGATCTGCGGGTGATCCAGGACTGGATCATCAAGCCGCAACTGCGCAATGTGCCGGGCGTGGCCGAGATCAATACCATCGGCGGCTTTGCCAAGGAATACCAGATCGCCCCCGACCCCAAGCGCCTGGCGGCCTACAACCTGACCTTGGGCGACCTGGTCACGGCGCTGGAGCGCAACAACGCCAACGTCGGCGCCGGTTACATCGAGCGCAGCGGCGAGCAATTGCTGATCCGTGCGCCGGGGCAAGTCGGGTCCATCGACGACATCGCCAACATCGTGATCACCACCTCTGACGGTACGCCGATTCGCGTGCGCAACGTCGCCCAGGTCGATATCGGCCGTGAGTTGCGTACTGGCGCCGCCACTGAAAATGGCCGCGAAGTGGTGCTGGGCACGGTGTTTATGCTGATTGGCGAAAATAGCCGCACCGTGTCCCAGGCCGTCGCGAAAAAACTCGAAGAGATCAACCGTTCGCTGCCTGAAGGTGTGGTCGCCGTCACCGTCTACGACCGTACCAACCTGGTGGAAAAAGCCATCAGCACCGTGAAGAAGAACCTCTTCGAAGGGGCACTGCTGGTGGTGGCGGTGTTGTTCCTGTTCCTGGGTAATATCCGCGCCGCGCTGATCACCGCGATGGTGATTCCCCTGGCGATGTTGTTCACCTTTACCGGGATGTTCACCAACAAGGTCAGCGCCAACCTGATGAGCCTCGGCGCGTTGGATTTCGGGATTATCGTCGATGGTGCGGTGGTGATCGTCGAAAACTCCATCCGCCGCCTGGCCCATGCCCAGCAGCGCCACGGGCGATTGTTGACCCGCAGCGAGCGCTTGCATGAAGTGTTCGCGGCGGCCAAGGAGGCGCGGCGCGCGCTGATCTTCGGGCAACTGATCATCATGGTGGTGTACCTGCCGATCTTCGCCCTCACCGGGGTGGCCGGGAAGATGTTCCACCCGATGGCGTTCACCGTGGTGATCGCACTGCTGGGGGCGATGATTTTGTCCGTGACCTTCGTGCCGGCAGCGATTGCGCTGTTCGTCACCGGTAAGGTCAAGGAAGAAGAAAACCTGGTGATGCGCACCGCACGTCGCGTCTACGCGCCGGTGCTGGATTGGGTGATGGCGCGCCGCCCGTTGGTGTTCGGCCTGGCGGTGCTGACCATCGTCGTGTCGGGGGCGGTGGCCAGTCGCATGGGCAGCGAATTTATCCCCAGCCTGAGCGAAGGTGACTTTGCCCTGCAGGCCATGCGCGTTCCGGGCACCAGCCTCACGCAATCGGTGCACATGCAGCAACAGTTGGAAAAAACCCTGATGGCCGAAGTGCCGGAAATCGAGCGGGTATTCGCCCGCACCGGCACCGCGGAAATCGCCTCCGACCCGATGCCGCCGAACATCTCCGACAGCTACGTGATGCTCAAGCCCAAGGACCAGTGGCCGGATCCGAAGAAGTCCCGCGAGGCGATCATCGCCGACATCCAACGTGCCAGCGCGATTGTGCCGGGCAGCGTGTATGAACTGTCGCAACCGATCCAGCTGCGCTTCAACGAGCTGATATCCGGGGTGCGCAGCGACGTCGCGGTGAAGGTGTTTGGTGATGACATGGCGGTGCTCAACAAGACCGCCGGGGAAATCGCCGAGACCTTGCAAACCCTCAAGGGCGCCTCGGAAGTGAAGGTGGAACAGACCTCCGGCTTGCCGGTGCTGACCATCAATATCGACCGCGACAAGGCCGCACGTTTTGGCCTGAACGTGGGCGATGTGCAAGACACGATTGCCGTCGCCGTGGGGGGGCGCCAGGCCGGGACGATGTACGAAGGCGACCGGCGTTTCGACATGGTCGTGCGTTTGTCCGACGCCCTGCGTACCGACATCGAAGGCCTGTCGCGGTTGCTGATCCCGATTCCGGCATTGGCGAATAACGCGGCGGGGCAGTTGGGGTTTATCGCGCTGTCGGAAGTCGCCAGCCTGGACCTGGTGCTCGGTCCCAACCAGATCAGCCGAGAAAACGGCAAGCGCCTGGTGATCGTCAGCGCCAACGTGCGTGGGCGGGATATCGGCTCGTTTGTCGAGGAAGCCGGGACTGCCATCGGCACCCAGGTGAAAATTCCTGCGGGCTACTGGACCAGCTGGGGCGGCCAGTTCGAGCAGTTGAAGGAGGCCTCCGAACGCTTGCGCATAGTGGTGCCGGTGGCGTTGCTGCTGGTGTTCGGGCTGTTGTTCATGATGTTCAACAACCTCAAGGATGGGCTGCTGGTGTTTACCGGGATTCCCTTCGCGTTGACCGGTGGGATCATGGCGCTGTGGCTGCGGGATATTCCGCTATCGATCTCGGCGGGCGTGGGCTTTATCGCGCTGTCGGGGGTGGCGGTGCTTAACGGGCTGGTGATGATCGCGTTCATCCGTAGCCTGCGGGAGGAAGGGCGCTCACTGTCGGTGGCGATTAACGAAGGCGCCCTGACGCGCTTGCGCCCGGTGTTGATGACGGCACTGGTGGCGTCGCTCGGGTTTATCCCCATGGCCCTCGCCACCGGCACCGGCGCCGAAGTACAGCGCCCGTTGGCGACGGTGGTGATTGGCGGGATTATCTCGTCGACGCTGCTGACCCTGCTGGTATTGCCGGCGCTGTATCACTGGGCGCATCGGCGTGAGGAACCGGAAGACCGCGTGATGTCTGACCAATAACCTGTGGCGAGGGAGCTTGCTCCCGCTGGGCTGCGCAGCAGCCCCAACACTGGTGACCTATTTTCAGCTGAAAGAATGCGGTGGGCTTTTTAGGGTTGCTGCGCAACCCAGCGGGAGCAAGCTCCCTCGCCACAATGATTTATTGGCAGATAGCGTTGGTGTGAAGAGGAAACACCAGTCGAAACTCAGTGAAACTTTCAGGCAAGCTGCTGACTTCAGCCCGCCCCTGATGCAGCACCATGATCGACCGCACAATCGCCAGCCCCAGCCCGGTGCCACCTTCGGAGCGGGCGCGGCTGCTGTCGACGCGGTAGAAGCGTTCGAACAGGTTCGGCAGGTGTTGCGCTTCAATCCCCGGGCCGGGATTGCCCACCGACAGCGATACTTGCTCGGTGTGAGTCTCTACCTGCAACGAAATATTGGAGGCTGGTGGACTATGACGAATGGCATTGGACAGCAAATTGGAAATCGCCCGCTGAATCATCAAACGGTCGCCATGCACGAAGGCATCGCCGTCGAGGCTCAAGGTCAATTGCTTGTCTTCGGCACTCAACGCAAACAGCTCCATCACCCGGCGCGCTTCAGCGGCCAGGGACACCGGCGCAAACGAAACCCGCGCCGCAGGGTGGCTGACCTGCGCCAGGAACAGCATGTCGGAGACGATCCGCGCCAAGCGTTCCATCTCTTCAGTGCTGGATTCCAGCACCGCTTTGTATTCCTGCGGCGGGCGCTCTCGGGACAACGTCACCTGGGCCTTGCCCATCAAATTGGTCAGCGGCGCGCGCAGCTCATGGGCGAGGTCATCGGAGAACTGCGACAGCTGCTGCACGCCGCCGTCCAGGCGCTGCAACATGAAGTTGATGCCTTGCGCCAACTCGCCCAGCTCCTTGGGCAAGTTATCCACAGCCAGGCGGTGGGTCAGGTCCTGCGTGGTGACTTTTGCGGCGACGCGGCTGAACTGCTGCAGCGGCGCCAGCCCGCGTTGCACCACCCACCAGGCGCCGATGCCGATCAGCAGCAACAGCAGCGGCAGGGCGATCACGGTGGAACGCAGGTAGGCACTGAGCAGCGCCTGATCGTCCCTGCGATCCAGCGATAACAGGACCCGCACGCGCTCGCCACTGGCCAGGCGCATCAGGCTGGAGGCACTGAGTACTTGATTGCCGTTGCCGTCGTCCCAGTTCAGGTAACCGAGGTTCTGGGACGGGGCGAAGTCGGTCAGCAACGGTTCCTGGGGCTTGGCGCCGATGCTGAGCAGCACCGCTTCATTGGGCGCAGTGCCAACGATGGTCAGGTAGAAATTATCGTGCCCCATCACCAGGTCCATCAGCGAGTGCGGGCGGGCTTGGATGTCGCGGGTGTCCAGGCCGAGGGCGAGGCTGTGCTGGATCTGTTCCATCTTGCTTTCCAGGCCCTTGCGCGCGAGTTTCTCCAGCTCGTGAGTCAGCGCCAGGTACGCCAACGTTGCGAGCAACACCACCAGGCCGGCGCCCATCAGGCTCACCGTCAGCCCAAGGCGCATCGACAGGCTGCTGGCTTTCATTGACGGGCCTCCAACACATAACCCACGCCGCGAATGGTGTGGATCAGCTTGACGTCACTCTGGTCATCGACCTTGGCCCGCAAGCGGCTGATGGAGACTTCCACCACGTTGGTGTCGCAGTCGAAATTCATGTCCCAGACCAGGGAAATAATCTGCGTGCGGGTCAGTACTTCGCCGGACTGGCGCATCAGCACGTGCAGCAGTGCAAATTCCTTGGTGGTCAGGTCGATACGTCGGGTGCCTCGGTACGCGCGGTGGCGGCGGGGGTCAAGTTCAAGGTCCGACACCTGGAACACTTCCGGCACCGGTATGTGCTCACTGCGACGCAGCAGGGTGCGCACCCGGGCGAGCAACTCGGGAAACTCGAAGGGTTTGACCAGATAATCATCGGCACCCATGTCCAGGCCCTTGATCTTGTCGGCCAACCGGCCACGGGCCGTCAGCATCATCACCCGCTGGCTGCTGTCGCGGCGCAATTGCTCAAGCACTTCCCAGCCATCCTTGGCCGGCAGATTGACGTCGAGAATCACCAGTTCATAGGCGTGTTGCGCGGCCAGGTGCAGGCCGTCCACCCCGCTGGCTGCACAGTCGACCACGTAACCGCTTTCGGTCAGGCCCTGCTGCAGGTAGGCGGCGGTTTTTTGCTCGTCCTCAACCACAAGGATACGCATGGGAATTTACCTTTTATTGATAGAGAGAGGCTGCGATTCGGATTTTCCGAAGCCTGAAGGCTGAAGTAGCTAGAGGGTCAACCGGGCAGTTTGTGACTGCTTGTTGCGCTGCAAAACCTGCAGGCAAAAAAAACGCCCCATGCGGGGCGTAAAAAATTCATCTCTTTCCAAAGGAGCTACACAAAAGCTTCAGAGATGAATGTGCTCGGTGTGCGCCGTTCAGATCGACTGCTTCTGTGCGTCGGCGGGCGCGGTCTCGGCCACGGACTGTTCGCCGTGGACCTGCTGCTGTTGCTGGCGGAACTCGGCGAGGAACTGCCGGGAACGGTCGGCACCGTCGTCGGCCAATGCGAGGCTGGAAGTGGCGCCGAGAAAACTGATCAATAACAAGTGAGATGGCTTCATGACGTGTCTCCAAATAAGGCGGGTGCCGTTAGTTGTAGCCAGTATAAGAAGCGCAACTTAACGAGAAGGTGAGGCGCATATTACAGTTCTGACAGGCTTCAAATTGTGAACAGATGTTATTCAATTGTAGGGGCGAGCTTACTCGCGAAAGTCGTTAACGATAACGCGGGGCTTCTGGTTTAACGCAGCGCTCTCAGGTTCTTCGCGAGCAAGCTCGCTCCTACAAAGGGCATCGTTTAGAGAATTGCCAATGGATATTCGACAATCAGCCGAACTTCTTCCAAATCCGACTCAAAGGCACTTGAACGAACCGTCGCCTGGCGCAGCCGCAGCGACAGGTCTTTCAAGTTGCCGCCCTGCACCACGTACTTGGCCTCGATATCCCGCTCCCAGCGGCGTTGATCGGTCAACGGGTCGCCGGCCGCGTCACGGCGCATGTACACCGCGTTGGCGTTGCTGTAGTCGGCGCCGGTGCCCTTGCCGTAGCGGGTCATGAACGACAGGCCGGGGATGCCGAAGGCCTGCATGTCGAGGTTATAGGCGAGCATCCATGAGCGTTCCTTGGGCGAGTTGAAGTCGCTGTACTGGATCGAGTTGTTGAGGAAGATCGAGTCGGACATGCGCAGGTAGTCAAAGTCGTCATCACCGTTGTTGCGCTGGTGGGACAAGGCCAGGCTGTGGGCGCCCACCTTGACTCCGACCCTGGCGCTCCAGATGTTGTTATCGAACTCGCCCAGGCGTTTCTTGCCCTCGTCCACCGCCTTGTAATAGTTGAAGTCGCCAAACAGCGACACATCATCGTTCAGCGGGTAGCTGGCGGCACTGCCGAAGTAGTACTGGTCCCAGGCATCCTTCAGGCGGCTGGTGTACAGGCTGACGCTGAAGTGTTTGTTCACCTGGTAGTCACCACCGGCATAGCCGATCCAGGGTGAATCCACCTTGCCCGCATAAAACGTCGCAAAGCCTTTATCCATGCCGCTCTGGGTGGGCTGGCTCATGCCGCTCAGGTGTCCGCCTTGCAGGCTCAGGCCTTCAATACTGGTGTTTTGTGCGGTGACGCCACGAAAGCTTTCCGGCAATACCCGCGAGTCGCCATAGGCCACCACCGGGGTCAGCGGGAACACATCACCGGCCTTGATCACGGTATCCAGCAGGCGCACTTTTACCGCGCCGCCGAGCTTGCTGTAGCCGTCCTCCGGGTGGTTGTCGCTGTCTACCGGCAGCACGCCGAACGAGCCCTTGCCGCCGCTGCGGCCGGTGCCGGAGTCGAGTTTCAGGCCGTACATCGCAAACGCGTCCAGGCCGAAACCCACCGAACCCTGAGTGAATCCGGACTCGAACTTGCCGATAAACCCCTGGGCCCAGGCTTCCGAGTAGCCATTGCCGGTAGGGCTCGACTGGCCCTTGCGATCGTCCCGGTTGAAGTAGAAGTTGCGGGCCAGCACGTTCAACGTGCTGCCTTCGATAAACCCTTCAAGTTTATCTTCCACGGCCATGCTTGAAAGCGGGGTAAGCCCCGCGAGTGCGGCAATCATGGAAAGCGAAAGTGTGCGGTGAGTACTCATGTAGCGCTCCTCGGTAGTGGCAGCTATTAGCTTCTTATCGATGGGGCATTCTTGTTTTAGTGGTGCCCGCGCAGATAGTTGCAAACACGAGATAACGACGAGGTGGCGCACAGATTACAATTTTGGAATTTCAACAAGACATAACGGATAAGTAATCGTTCGGTGAACTTTGCGACAGGCTTGGTTAGTTACTCTTGCTCTGAACTTTCAATCAATGAAATCAGACGAGGACGCCCTCATGAACACCCTGAAAACCACTGTCGCTGCATTGGCCCTGATCTTTTCCGTCGGCGCGATGGCGGAAGGCGGCGGTGACCGCACCTTCGCCCAGTTGATGCAAAACAACGAGCAAGCCATGGCCGCCTATGCCGCGAAAAAAGGCAAGGCGATGCCCGTGGTCCAGGACTATCGCTACGGCATGAAGCTGGACATTGCCAAGGTGGTCAACGTCACGCCGCCGATCCGTTCGTGCAACGCGGTACCGTCGCGCATGACTTATGAAGATTCCACCGGCAAGCTCAACACGCTCCAGTACCAGGTCATGGGCATCTGCCGTAACAACGGCAGTTGAGGGGCCGCAAAAATATAGTTGAGCAACGCACTAAAGCGCTCTTCAGAAAATGCCGGCAGCGCCGATGCAGGTCAGACCCACGTCCTTACTTGCCCACCGGTGCCTCCATGTTCAACACCCGTCTCAAGCAGGAGCTGTCTGCTCTTCGCGAAGAATTGTCCAGCCTGCAGCAAGTGAGAGAGAGCCTGGAAAGCGAAATGATGGCCCTGACCCTGGATCCCGAAGGGCGTATCGAGTCGGTCAATGCCATCTTTCTTCAAGAGATGGGTTACCAGGGCAGCCAGCTGGAAGGCCGCTTGATCGAAGACCTGGTACCGGCGCACGTCAAGCAGGACGAGTTTCAACTGCGCTTCAAAAACGCCCTGGTGCGTGGCGAACATTTCGCCGGCACGGTGCGCCTGACGCGGGGCAACGGCAACGAGGCGTGGTTGCGTTCCATCGTGCAACCGGTGCGCAGCAGTGACGGGCGTATCAAGCATATTTCCATGTTTTCCAGCGACCTGACCCGCACCATCGAGGCCTCTCGCGAGCACGAAAACCTGATCACCGCGCTGGTGCGCTCTACGGCGGTGATCGAGTTCGACCTCAACGGTAATGTGCTGACGGCCAACGACCGTTTCCTCAACGGCATGGGATACAGCCTGGCGCAGATCCAGGGCAAACATCACCGGATATTTTGCGAACCGCAGGACGCCAACAGCGTCGAGTACCAGCAGTTCTGGAAACGTCTGAACGCCGGCGAATTCGTCGCCGGCCGCTTCAAGCGTGTGGACAGCCACGGGCGGGTGGTGTGGTTGGAGGCCTCGTATAACCCGGTGCTCGACGCCAATGAGCGGCTGTACAAAGTGGTCAAGTTCGCCACGGTGATCACCGACCAGATCAACCAGGAACAGGCCGTGGCCGAAGCGGCCAACATCGCCTACAGCACCTCGCTGCAAACCGACAGCAGTGCCCAGCGCGGTACCACCGTGGTCACCCAGGCGGTGGACGTGATGCGCGACCTGGCCAAACACATGCAACAGGCGGGCGAGGGCATCGAAGCGCTGAACGCCCAGTCCCAGGTGATTGGCAGCATCGTCAAGACCATCAGCGGCATCGCCGAACAGACCAACCTGCTGGCGCTCAACGCCGCCATCGAAGCCGCCCGCGCCGGTGAGCAAGGCCGTGGTTTTGCGGTGGTGGCCGATGAGGTTCGGCAACTGGCTTCGCGTACCAGCAAGGCCACTGAAGAAATCGTTGGCGTGGTGCGCCAGAACCAGGACATGGCGCGCGATGCAGTGGCGCTGATGACCGATGGCCGCCTGCAAGCCGAGCAAGGCCTGGCGTTGGCGGCCGAGGCGGGCACGGTGATCGTCGAGATCCAGGACGGTGCCCAGAAGGTGGTCAGCGCGGTGGGGCAGTTTGCCAATCAACTGAGCAGCTAGTCACCGGGGCTCATGCTTGAGGTATCGTAGGTTTTTTTTCCGAGCCTTTCGTCCATGAGCCCTAACCATCGCCGTCCCGTCCCGCTGTCCAAGGCCTACCGCTTGCTCAACCACGGCCCGACCGTGCTGGTCAGCGCTGCGCACAACGGCCAGCGCAACATCATGGCGGCGGCCTGGGCCATGCCGCTGGATTTCGAACCGCCCAAAGTCGCCGTCGTACTCGACAAGGCCACCTGGACCCGGCAACTGCTGGAAAGCGCCGGCACCTTCGTGCTCAACGTGCCGTGCGCGGCCCAAGCCGATATTGTGCAGACCGTAGGCAACACCACCGGCAGCGAGACGGACAAGTTCGCGGCGTATGGCTTGCAGGCGTTCAGCGGCGAACACACCGAAGCACCGATGCTCGAAGGTTGCGTGGCGTGGCTGGAGTGCCGGTTGCTGCCGGAGCCGCATAACCAGCAGACCTACGACTTGTTCCTCGCCGAAGTGGTGGCGGCCGAAGCGGATGAGCGGGTGTTCAGCGACGGTCGTTGGCATTTCGAAGGGCACGATGCGCTGCGTACCTTGCACCATGTGGCGGGCGGGCATTTCCTGACGATTGGTGAGCCGCTGGACGGTAAAAACCTGGCTTGATGCTGCACCGAACCTGTGGCGAGGGGGCTTGTCCCCCGTTGGGCTGCGTAGCGGCCCCAAAAAGAACGGGAGCGCTACGCACTCCAACGGGGGACAAGCCCCCTCGCCACAAGAGCCCCCTCACCAGACAAGCCCCTCAACACAAGAGGTTGTGTTACCACTGGGTTTTGCTGAGTGCCTCGGCAAACGCCATCAACTTCGGTGAGTACTGCCGCGATGGCGGATACACCAGGGATATCGCCCGACTGCGCCCGGCAAAGCCCTCCAGCAAGGGCACCAGGCGCCCGGCCGCCAGATCTTCCCGCACCGCAAAATCCATCACCTGGGCGATGCCAAACCCGCCCAGTGCGCCGTCCACCAGCGCATCGCCAATATCAAAGATCAACCGTCCCTCGACGCTCACGTCCTGCACCTTGCCCTCCAGCATGAACTGCCAGTCCACCAACCGGCTGGTGCGCAGGTTGCGTACGGTCAGGCAATTGTGGTCCTTGAGTTCATCGACCGTTTGCGGTGTGCCAAAACGCGCGAGATAAGCCGGGGCGGCAACGGTGACCCAGCGCAGCGGCGGCAGTGCCCGGGCGATCAGGCGTTGGTCCTGGATATCGCCGGTGCGCAGCAAGGCATCAAAACCTTCGTCGACGATGTCCACCAGGCGATCAGTCATCACCGCTTCGATACGCATTTCCGGGTATTGCAAGGTCAGTTCGCCGATCACCGGCATCACCACTTTGCGGCCAAACAACGATGGCGTGCTGATCTTCAGCAAACCGGAGGGTGAGGCGCGGCGGTCGAGCATCTGTCGTTCGGCTTCGGCCAGTTCAGCCAGCAACGGCGCGCTGCGTTCATACAGCATCTGGCCGTCGGGTGTGAGGCTGACGCTGCGGGTGTTGCGTTGCAGCAGGCGTACGCCCAACTGGTTTTCCAGGCGGGAAATGGCGCGGGACAAGCCCGATTGGGTCAACCCCAAGTCTCCGGCAGCCCGGGTGAAACTGCGGGTTTCGGCGACGCGCACCAGCAGGCGAACAGCGTTCAGATCCATGATTAAAGTCATTACTGAAAGAGTGATAAGGCTATTTATCATCTGTTGGGCATGAAAGACACTGGCGCCTCTCACTTTTTGGCAGGACGCTGTGATGTCTTTATCTCGACCCTCAGGCTGGATGCTGTTGCTGCTGGCGACCGCGCAACTGATCATCGCCCTCGACGCGACCATCGTGTTTGTCGCGCTGCCGCAGATCGGCAACCACCTGGGTTTTTCCGCCCAGCAATTGCAGTGGGTGGTCAGCGCCTACAGCGTGGCGTTCGGCGGTTTCCTGTTGCTGGGCGGTCGCGCCGCAGACCTGCTGGGCAAGCGGCGCTTGTACATCCTCGGCCAATCTCTGTATGCGCTGTCTTCCCTGGCGGCGGTGCTCGGCGGCAGCGCGTTGTTGCTGGTGCTGGCCCGGGCGGTACAGGGCGTGGGTGGGGCGCTGTTGTTCCCGGCGACGCTGGCGCTGATCAACACCCATTACGCCGAAGGGCCGGCGCGTAATCGTGCATTTGCGGTGTGGAGCGCGGCGTCAGCGGCGGGCCTGGCATTGGGCGCGTTGCTCGGCGGCGTGCTGACCCAGGCGTGGGGCTGGGAGGCGGTATTCCTGGTGAACGTGCCGCTGGCCGGCGCCTGCGCCCTGGCGGCGCGTTACTGGATTCCCGCCGATGGCGAGCGGGCCCGGGGGCGCAACTTTGACATCAGCGGCGCGTTGACCGTGACGGTAGGCGGCACGCTGCTGGTGTTCTCCCTGGTGCAGGGGCCGGAGTGGGGCTGGGCGGCGCCGTCGACCCTGGGTTGCATGGCCTTGGCGCTGGCGCTGCTCGGGTTATTTGCCTGGATCGAACATCGAGGGCGCGATCCCCTGATGCCGCTGCGGTTGTTGGGCTATCGGGAGTTGCGCATGGCCATGGTGTTGACGGCGGTGTTCATGAGCAGCTTTGGCGTGCAGTACTACTTTCTGGCGGTGTATTACCAGCAGGTCTACGGCTACAGCGTATTGCAGGCGGGCTTGGCATTTTTGCCGGCGACCCTGGTGTGCACCGGCGGTATCTGGCTGGCGGAACGTTCGTTGGCACGCCTGGGATTGCGCACCACCCTGGTCAGCGGCCAGTTGGCGGGTGCGGTGGGCATTGCCCTGGTGTGCCTGGCGTTGCCGACGGGGGCGGGGTTCTGGTCATTGCTGCCGGGGATTTTCATCCTGAGCATCGGCCAGGGCATGACCTGGACGGCGATGTGGGTGGCCGCCGGCTTGGGCATACGCCCGGGAGAGCAAGGTGTGGCGGCGGGCATGGCGTCCACCAGCCAGCAGATTGGCGGCGCATTGGGGTTGGCGTTGCTGGTGTCGCTGGCGAATGCCGGCGGGTCGACGGGTGCGGCGCAGGCAGGCGGGATTGAACTGGCGTTGTGGTGGAGCGCGGCGATTGCCCTGGCGGGGGCGGTGCTGGCGTTGACCCTTAAAGAACGAGCTCCAGCGTCGAATACGATTTCGGCAGCGACATAGTTCAAATGTGGGAGCGGGCTTGCTCGCGAAGGCGGTGGATCAGTCAATGCATTCAGTAGCTGACACACCGCATTCGCGAGCAAGCCCGCTCCCACAGGTTGATCGCATTTCAAGGCGGAATTTCAGCGCCCGAGCATCTTCACCCAGCGCGACGGCGGCATGCCGAAGGTGCTGCGAAACTGGCGGGTCATGTGGCTCTGGTCGGTGAAGCCGGCGGTCAGTGCCGCATCCACCAGTGACTGGCCCTGGCCCAGCAAGCTGCGCACCAGGTCCAGGCGGCGCATGGTCAGGTAGCGATAGGGGCTGGTCCCGAACAACAACCGAAAATCCCGCGACAGCGCCCAGCGGTCGCGGTTGGCGTACTCCGCCATTTCATCGAGGGTGATCGGCCGGCCCAAGGCGCTGTGGATAAATTCCCGCGCGCGTTCGGCAGCGCGGTAGTCGAAAGTCTTACGATTCACCGTGATCCCCGAGGCATTGTTCAGCGCCTGGGCCAGGTCGAACATTGCGTCCTGTTCCTGCAACGGATCAATCGGGCAATCCAGGCTTTGCAGCAACACTTCACTGGCGCGGTATAGCCACGGGTCGCTGGACAGCCCGCCGGGAATAAACGGTAACGGCTTGCCACCGAGCACTTGCTGGATCAGCGCCGGCTCCACGTAAATCATCCGGTATTTGAAACCTTCCTCGCTGCCGGCCCACCCGTCATGCACTTCATCGGGATGAATCACCATGGTCCGCCCCGGCAGGCTGTGGGTCATGCCGCCGCGATAGTGAAAACTCTGCACACCGAACAGGGTACGGCCGATGGCGTAGGTGTCGTGGCGATGAGGGTCGAAGCCAAACCCGGCAAAATACGCCTCGATACGCTCCAGGCCACTGGCGTGGGGCGCGCGGTGCAGCCAGTCGAGAGAGGGTTTGATCATGGTGTCAGTCGCAGGTCGGGACGCAAATACGTTACCCCAGTGTGACCGGGCTGTCTGCTGCGGTCTTGAACGATTGTGCCACTACTGAAATTACGGGTGCCAGTATCGGTTTTGTGTTCAGGTATCGCTAATCATTAAAAAATGATTGTTTTACGATAATTAATCGTTTATTTTTCCGCCTCAAATTTCTGAGAGGCTTCCCCATGAATTCCCAACGTCTTGCCCAGCTCAGCCAGCGCATGGCACTGCTTACCCTGTTGTTGATTGTCGCCATACTGCTGCTCAATACCGCCGCGTGGCTTTACCCGCAACAAAGCGCTTCGTTCGGATTTGGTTTCGCCTTGAGTGGCCAACAAATCGAGGGGCGGGCGGAGATGGTGGCGGCTTTCCCTTGGTGGCAGACACTGGGCGGCGTCCTGCTCTCCAGCATTCCCTTGATGGCGCTGGTGTCCGGTTTGAATCATTTGCGCCAGCTGTTCCAGAACTATGCTCGTGGGGAGTATTTTTCCTGCGCCGCCGCGCAGCACTTGGGTAAAGTAGGCCGGGCCGTGGCACTGTGGGTGTTGCTGGATTTTCTGTGTGAGCCCTTGCTCAGTGTTTGGGTCACGATGAACGAGCCGGTTGGCCAGCGGCTGCTCACCTTGAGTTTTACTCCGCCCAGCATCGTGGCGCTGTTTCTCGCCGGCTGCATTTCGGTGATCGCGCGTATCCTGTGGCAGGCCAGTGAAGTGGATTCTGAAAACCGCACGTTTGTTTGAGAACAGCATGTCTATTGTGATTGAGTTGGACGTTATGCTCGCCCGGCGCAAGGTCAAGTCCAAGGACCTGGCCGCCGCCATTGGTATCACCGAACAAAACCTGTCATTGCTCAAGCAAGGCAAGGTCAAGGGCATACGGCTGGCGACCCTGGATGCAATCTGCAAGTATCTGGAGTGTCAGCCGGGCGACCTGCTGGTGCATGAACCCGAACCTGAGCTGTAAACGGCAAGGATCTTTAATTCCCTGAAGGATGGATCAACCGATGCTTTTCCCAAGCCTGCCGTACGCCGCGCCTCTTCTGTCGCTGGCCTTGCTCTGGACCGTCGCGGTCGTCACCCCCGGCCCGAACTTCTTCAACACGGCGCAATTGGCCGCCAGTTGCTCGCGCCGCCATGGCGTGGTGGCGTCCGCTGGCGTGGCCACCGGCACCGTGATGTGGGGCCTGGCCGGCGGCTTGGGGATCAAGTCATTGTTTACCGCAGCGCCGATGCTGTACCTGGCGTTCAAGATCATCGGCGGCTGCTACCTGATTTACCTGGGGTTGAAACTGTTCCGGCGCTCGGCACCGGCCATGGCCCAGAACCTGTTGCCCGACGAACCTCGGCGCTCGCTGTTTTCCGCCTGGCGCCTGGGTTTATTGGGCAACCTGTCCAACCCCAAGGCGGCGCTGTTCGTCGCGACGATCTTTGCGTCCACCATGCCCCCATCACCGTCGCCGATGCTGCTGACCCTGGCTGTGATCACCATGGCGACGCTGTCATTCAGCTGGTATTCCTGCGTGGCGCTGGTGTTTTCCAGTGAACGGATGGCCAACGTCTACAGCCGCTCGCGCAAGTGGCTGGACCGGTTTGCCGGTGGTTGTTATGTGCTGTTCGGGGCCACGCTGGTAGCGAATCGCTGACGGCTCATGGTAAGAAGCCTTACTTTCAAACGTGAGGCCGATCATGAGCAAGCTGCGGGTAGGGATTATTTTTGGTGGCCGTTCGGCCGAGCACGAAGTGTCGCTGCAGTCGGCGCGCAACATCGTCGATGCGCTGGACCGTTCGCGCTTCGAGCCGATCCTGATCGGCATCGACAAGGCCGGCCACTGGCACCTCAACGACACCTCGGGCTTCCTGCTCAACGAAGAAAACCCGGCGCTGATCGCCCTCAATCAATCTAATCGTGAACTGGCGGTCGTGCCGGGCAAGGCCAGCCAGCAACTGGTGGAAACCGCCAGCCAGGCCTCACTGGAACACGTCGATGTGATCTTCCCGATCGTCCACGGCACCCTCGGCGAAGACGGCTGCCTGCAAGGCCTGCTGCGCATGGCAGACCTGCCGTTTGTCGGCTCCGACGTGCTGGGTTCGGCCGTGTGCATGGATAAGGACATCAGCAAACGCCTGCTGCGCGATGCCGGGATTGCCGTGACGCCGTTCATCACCCTCAACCGCAGGAATGCGGCGCGTACCACCTTCGACCAAGCGCAACAGAAACTCGGATTGCCGATGTTCGTGAAACCGGCGAACCAGGGATCGTCCGTGGGGGTGAGCAAGGTGGGCAGCGAGGCTGAGTATCACGCTGCTGTAGAACTGGCACTCGGGTTTGATGAAAAGGTGCTGGTGGAGTCGGCGGTAAAAGGCCGGGAAATCGAATGCGCCGTGTTGGGCAACGAGAATCCCATCGCCAGCGGTTGTGGCGAGATCGTGGTGCGGGACGGGTTCTATTCCTACGACAGCAAATACATCGATGACCAGGCGGCCCAAGTGGTGGTGCCGGCGGATATCAGTGTTGAAGCCAGCGAGCGCATTCGTGCGTTGGCCATCGAAGCGTTTGAAACCCTGGGCTGCGCCGGGCTGGCGCGGGTGGATGTGTTCTTGACGGATGAGGGTGAGGTGCTGATCAACGAGATCAACTCGTTGCCCGGGTTCACCCGCATCAGCATGTACCCGAAGTTGTGGCAGGCGGCTGGCATGAGCTACAGCGAGCTGGTGAGCCGGTTGATCGAGCTGGCGCTGGAGCGGCATGCGGGGCGTAAGGGGTTGAAGATTAGCCGGTGATTTTTACGGATTTAGATCTGGGCGGGCTGGAATGCTGTACCTGCCCATACCGGCCAGCTTTGATGTCGACAATTGCAGCGAGTAATTCCTCGCCGATGTTGCGTTTGGTGTCGCGTTTTTTAAGTCGGTGCTTGGTGAGCGGCATGAGGGCCTGCTTCGATTTTTTGCGAAGGACCTTCGCAATTTGCATGATCAGCAAGACCAACTTTGTTACCGGCCGAAGATTGGTTTGGGAATCTGATAAATACCTTTTCATGAGTAAGATCTCATTGTGGCGAGGGAGCTTGCTCCCGTTGGGCTGCGCAGCAGCCCTGAAACTGAGTTTGGTGCTCTTGCTGAAAAAACGCATCATCTCATTCTGGAGGCGCTTCGCMCCCCAACGGGAGCAAGCTCCCTCGCCACAAATATGGTGTTGCCGGAGAGGTTGTATTCGGCCACTTTATCGTTGCGTTTTTCGCGAAATCCACGAATACAACAACGCCTTCCTTTCCGTACTGTCATGGGTCCTTCTGCGATAACTCGCGAATGCCGGCGAGGTGCAATACGTACACACTTCACTGACCTCCACCTGCTCACGCTTTATCCCCGCAGCCTCCAGCAAAATCAGTGCGTACTGGCTCAAATCGAACCATGCACTCGACGCCTGCCTCGGCTCAGGCGGCGCAATCTGTGGCGTCAACAGCGGCCCCGGCTGCTCAAACGTCCAAGGCGCATTCCCATCCCGCCACAAATGCCCCTGACTCGCCTGCAACTGCGCTACAAACTCGCCACTCACCTCATAACAACAAGGCTTGATCGAAGGCCCAATCGCAATCTGCAACTGATCCAGCGCCATACCCTCGGCGGTAAACCGTTGCATGGCATTGGCGATGATCCCGCCTTGCAGTCCCTTCCAGCCGCCATGAATCGCCGCGACAAAGTCCCCGTTCTCCGAGGCCATCAGCAGCGGCAGGCAGTCGGCGGTGATCACCGCAATTGGCTGGGTATCCCGGCTGAAAACCCCATCGGCTTCAACCGTATTGGCTGCCAGCTCCGGGCGCCATTCAAGGGTCGTGGCGCTGTGCACCTGCTTGCAGATGAACACCTCGTCAGGCCGCAATGGATCGTCAATCGAACAAAACCCATGATCGACGCCAGCAAGGGCGCCGAGGTTATTTGCCTTGTGCACGCGCAGCTCTCCAATGAGTCAACTCAATCCCCCAGCGCTTCGCCTTCACGGCGTGGATCAGCCCCGCCGATCAACGACGCTTTGCCCTGCGCATCGCGCACCCGGACGATCGCCTGGGCGCCGCTGGTCATGTCGATTTCGCTCAGGGCGTGGCCTTTGTCCTTCAGCGCCTGTTTCAACGGTGCACTGAACAACCCGGCTTCCAGCTCGGTCGCGCCGTTGCGGCTGCCGAAGTTGGGCAGGCCGACGGCGGCTTGCGGGTCGAGGTTCCAGTCGAGCATGGCCACCAGGGACTTGCTCACATATTCGATGATCTGCGATCCGCCCGGGGAACCAACCGTGGCCACCAACTCGCCGCTCTGACGATCAAACACCAACGTCGGCGCCATGGACGAACGCGGACGTTTGCCCGGCTCGATCCGGTTGGCTACCGGCTGGCCGTTCTCTTCAGGAATGAAGGAGAAGTCGGTCATCTGGTTATTCAGCAAAAAGCCCTGGACCATCACATGGGAGCCGAACGCCGCTTCCACCGTAGTGGTCATCGACACCGCGCCACCTACGTCATCCACTGCCACCACTTGCGAGGTGGAAATGCGCAACGGCGAGCGATCCGGCGCATAGGCCACTTCAATCCCGGCCGGCTTGCCCGGCTTGGCGACGCCCATGCTGCGCTCACCAATCAACGCAGCGCGGCTGGCCAGGTAATTCGGAGCGATCAGTCCGGCAACCGGCACCGGCACGTAGTCCGAATCGGCCACGTATTGGGCGCGGTCGGCGTAGGCCAGGCGGTCGGCCTCGGCGATCAGGTGCACCGCTTCGGGCACCGGCTCCAGGCCTGCTGGTGAGTCGCTCTTCACCGGCTTCAACGGCGCGAGGGCCATGCGCGGGTCGCGGGCTTCCAGGGCCTGCAACGTACCGAGGATCTGCGCAATGGCAATCCCGCCCGACGACGGCGGTGGCATGCCGCAGACTTTCCAGCGCTTGTAGTCAGTGCACAACGGCGCCCGCTCAACCGCGTTGTAGCCTTTGAGGTCGGTCAGCGTCAGGCTGCCGGCGTTGCTGTTGCCCTGCACCTTGCGGGTAATTTCTTCAGCAATCGGGCCGTAGTACAGCGCGTCCGGCCCTTCCTTGGCGATGCGTTTGAAGACGTTGGCCAGCGCCGGGTTTTTCAGCAGTGTGCCGGTGGCCTTGGGGCTGCCGTCGGCGTTCAGAAAGTACGCGGTCATTTCCGGCGAGCGGGTGATGTAGCGGTCGGCGGCGATCAGGCTGTGCAGGCGCGCGGAGATCGGGAAGCCCTGTTCAGCCAGGCGAATGGCCGGCTCGAACAGCGTCGCCCATTGCAGGTGGCCGGTCTTCTTGTGGGCCATCTCCAGGGCGCGCAACACGCCCGGAGTTGCCACGGAGCGCCCGCCAATCTGTGCATCGGGGAAGGCCATCGGCGTACCGTCGGCCTTCAGGAACAACCGCTCGGTAGCGCCCGCTGGTGCGGTTTCGCGACCGTCGTAGGCATGCACCTGCTTGCCGTCCCACAGCATGATAAAAGCACCGCCGCCGATCCCGGACGACTGCGGTTCCACCAGCGTCAGTACGGCCTGCATGGCAATCGCGGCGTCGATGGCCGAGCCGCCCTTGCGCAGGATTTCCCGCCCGGCTTCGGCGGCCAGCGGGTTGGCGGCGGCGGCCATATGGCGCTCGGCGTGGCGGGTGCTCATGTCGGTGCGATAGCCCGAACCGAGTTCCGGGGCGGGCGGCAGTTCAGGCGCGGTGGCGCTGTGGCAGGCGGCGAGGGTGAGGGCGGCGGTGATCAGCGAGAGGGTGGTAAGGCGTTGGCGGTGGAAAATCGAAAACACGCGATGACTCCGTTCATTTGAGAATGATCTGTTGTCCGTGTAGGGAATGTACCTCAGTGCTTTGGGAGAGGGGAGATTGATCTGTATTTGGTTGTGCGGTACAACTATATCTCTCTTCATTCGGGCAAGAGGTTTCCCCGTGAACCGTTCCAGGCCAGACCTTATCGATCAGATCCGCTGTGCGTCGCGCCTCATAGTGCGGGAGCTGGGCTTCATGCAGCCGAAGTTGGCAGCCAGCCGTTATCCACCGTCATCAGTGCACACGATTGTTGAAATCGGCGAGCGTGGCGCACTGACAGCGGCTGAACTGGTCGCCTTGCTGGGCCTGGAAAAATCGTCGGTGAGCCGTATGGTGCGCAAGCTGTTCGAGGCGGGCGAGCTGGAAGAGTTTGCCAACGAGGACGATGCCCGCTCGAAAAAGCTGCGGCTTACCACACGAGGCCAGAAGACGTTACGCGACATCGAAACGTTTGCCCGGCGCCAGGTGGGCGAGGCCATTGGTGACTTCTCCAGCGAACAGCAGCAGGCCGTCAGCCGCGGGCTTGATCAGTACGCCGCAGCCCTGCAAACCCAACGCACCGGCGTCCGGCAGCCAAAGCACTACAGCATTGCCCGTGGCTACCGGCCTGGAGTGATTGGGCGCATCGCGCAGATGCACGCCGAGTACTACGCCAAACACGCCCATTTTGGCCAGCCGTTCGAAAGCCTGGTGGCGGCGGACATGGCCGAGTTGATGGGACGCCTGGCCAACCCTGGCAACGAAGTGTGGGCGGTACTGGATGGGGCGCAGATTGTGGGTTCGATTGCCATTGATGGCGAGGGCGAAAACGGCGAGGCGATCTTGCGCTGCTTCATCCTGGACCCGTCGGCTCACGGTCAGGGCTTGGGTAAACGGCTGCTGAAAGAGGCGCTGGATTTCTGTGACGGGCACCGGTTCCCGGCGGTGCGGCTGTGGACGTTCAAGGGTCTGGATGTGGCGCGCAAGCTCTATGAAAACGCGGGCTTTGTGCTGGAGTCCGAGCAGGACGGGCAGCAGTGGGGCAAGTCGGTGGTGGAGCAGTGTTTTGTGCGGCACGCTGTTTGACGCAACAGCGCCCCATGCCACGGGGCGCTGGCGCCTGGCGGGTTAAAAGTCCCAGCGCGTGGTGAGCATCACATTGCGCGGGGTGCCGTAATAGGCCGTGTTATAGAACCCGATGTTGGTGTAGTACTGCTTGTCGAACAGGTTGTTGACGTTCAGCGTCGCGGAAAGATGTTCGCTGACCTGGTACTTGGCCATCGCGTCCACCACCCAATACGCTTCCTGCGAGAACTCTTCGTTTTGCGCCTTGGGCCGGTTGTACACCACTTGCCAGCTTCTGCTCTGCCAGCGTGCGCCGCCGCCGAGGGTCAGGCGGTCCAAAGGGCCTTTGAGCTTGTACGAGGTGAAGAAACTGAGCTGGTCCTCCGGCTCCCAGGTCGAAGCCTTGTCGCCATGTTCATCCCGCAGGATCTTGTGGGTGTAGCCGGCCTGGGCCTGCCAGCCCGGCGCCAGCTCGCCGGACATCTCGGCCTCGAAGCCCTTTGTCTTGGCCTTGATGCCTTTTTCGGCATAACCCAGGGACGGATTGGTAGGCGCGGCGTTGTATTCAGCGTCCGGCTCCGCGCGGTTGGTTTCATGCACTTCGAAGTAGGCCACGCTGGTGTTGAGCCGGCCTTCGAAGAACTCGCCCTTGAGGCCGGTCTCGTAGTTCTTGCCTTCATCCGGTTCCAGCAATTTGTTGTTGCGGTCGCGGCTGTAGCTCGACGGCATAAAGATGTCGGTGTAGCTGGCATACGCGGTGAAGTTGTCGTTCAGGTCGTAGGTGACTCCGGCGTAGGGCACCAGCTTGCCGGTCTCGGTGGAGTCGTCGTCGCCGCGCAGTTTGTAGTTGGCCACGCGGCTGCCGAGGAACAGGTTCAAGTCGTCCGTGAGGTTGAAACGTGCGGCCATGTAGCCGGCGGATTGCCGGGTGGTGGCGTCGATGGTACGGGTCGGCGCGCCCCAGTCTGGCTCCGGCACATTGCCGTCGAAATTCCAGAAATCAATCTGGTTGTTGCCGACATAAGTGGGGGCGCCGTAGTCTTTTCCGGTCCAGTGGGAGTTCGAGGCCGACGCGCCAATCACCAGTTCATGGGTACGGCCCAGCAGGCTGAACGGACCGCTGGCGTAGACATCGCCCGAGTCGGCGCGGGTATTGCCGGTGAACTTGTTCGCGTACAGGGACGACAGTCCGGTGGCGGCGAACGGACCACTCATGATCGAGCCCAACGGCGCGTCGTAGCCCATGAGTTGGTGCGTGTACTGGCCCTTGATCACCCAGCCATTGTCGAAGTTGTGTTCCAGGGTGGAAAACGCGCTGCGGGAATACTGCTCCCAACGGCTCCACTTGGCGCCGTTGTTATAGGAGCGTTTCACGTCGATGCGGTTGCCGCTGCGGTCGAACAACGCCCGGCTGCCGGACCAGCCCGAGCCTTGCGGGTCACTGTTCTGGTAATCGAAGCCGACGGTGAGCAGGGTGTCTTCGGTCAGGTCGGCTTCCAGCGTGCCGAAATACACATTGGTGTTGCGCTGGTAGTGGTCCATGAACGAGTGCTTGTCCTGATACGCCGCCACTGCGCGGCCACGCACGTTGCCGCTGTCGGTCAGCGGGCCACTCACGTCGATCTGGGAGCGATAGTTGTCCCAACTGCCGGCGCCGAGTTCCACGCTGGCCTTGAAGTCGCGGGTGGGCTTTTTGCGGATCAGGTTGATCGTCGCGCCAGGGGCGCCAGCGCCGGTCAGCAGGCCGGTGGCGCCCTTGAGAATTTCCACGCGGTCATAGATCGCCATGTCGGTCAGGGTCTGGCCGGACGAGTAGGCGGAGTTGCGCAGGGTAGGAATGCCGTCGTACTGGAAGTTCTCCACCGAGAAGCCGCGTGCGTAGTAGTTATTGCGCTCGCTGTCGAAGGTCGACACGGTGATGCCCGGCGTATGGCGCATCACGTCATCGATCGAGGTGAGCGCGAAGTCATCCATATGCTGGCGCGTGATCACGGTGATCGACTGCGGGGTTTCCCGTGGGGTCAGCACCATGCGCGTGGCGGTGGCGATGGTGCCCGGGGTATAGGAACCACTGCCTTCGGTGATGGTGCCCAACTGGTTGGCAGTGATCTCTGTGGCGCCCAACGACAGTGCGCCGCCGGCTACCGGCAGGCTTTCCAACTGATAGCCATCGGCATTGCCGGTTGCGGCGAAACCGGTGCCGGCCAGCACCTGCGCGAACCCGTCCGCCACGCTGTAGCTGCCGCGCACACCGGGGCTGTTCAACCCGGCCACCTGTTGCGACAGGAACGAAATCGGCACACCGGCGGCCTGGGCGAAGCGGGTCAGTACATCACCGAGTTTGCCGGGCGCGACGTCGAACGCCTGTACCTGCTGTTGCGCGTAAGCCAGGCCCGGCACCGCCAGCGGCAGGCAGCCAAGCAACAGTCGACTGGCCAGTAACAGGCCGCCGCGAGTGGGGGTTGAAGACATGTTATCGGTGCTCCTTTGGATGTTGGCCAAGGGAAGGACGCGGTAAAACCGAAAACACGCAGCGAGGCGCAAAAATTATTCGGCCGGTACTTTCAAGCGCACACGGGTAAGCCACGGGGTGTAGGTGCTGACTTCAATCGGCAGGGTGCGCGTGAGCAGGCGCAACGCGCGGTCGCTGTCGTCCGTCGGCAGCATCACGCTCACCCGAATGCCTTGCAGCGCCTTGCGATCAAACATCAGCACACCTGGGCGATGCCGCGCCAGGCGCTCAAGCACATCCGCCAGCGGCTCGTCATTGGCCAGCAACTGGTGGGCCGTCCAGGCTTGCTGCTGCGCCTGCACGTCGACGCTTTTCGGCGTGCCCGGCCCGTTTGCATCCAGGCGCACTTGCTGGCCGGGGGCGAGGGTGATCGTGTGCCCGGCACTGTCGATGCGGGTTGAAGATTCGAGCATCTTGACCACGGTGGCTGTGTCGCTGAGTTCGACGATAAAGCGCGTGCCCAGGGCGCGAATGCTGCCTTGCGGGGTGTCGACATAAAACGGCCGCTGGGCATCCTTGGCCACCGCCACCAGGAGTTCGCCGTGCAGCAGTTGCACGCGGCGTTCGGTAGCGTCCAGGTGCAGGTTCACGGCGGAGTTGCCTTCCAGTTCCAGGTCACTGCCGTCGGCCAGCAGCGTCTGATGCCATTCGCCACGGTCGGTACTCAGGTCGGCGAACAGATAGCCACGTTGCTCGTACTGGTACGCCGGCACGCCCGCTAGCAGCAGGGCCAGGGCGAGACACTTGACCAGCGTTGCCGCGTGGCGAGGCTGCCGGGCGCGGCGCAATGCGGCACGGGCCGGGGCTTGTTTAAGAGGCTGCAAGTGGCCCTGAAGGCGGGCAATGGCTTGCGGGTGCTGCGGGTCGGCGGCCAGCCAGGCGCGAAACGCCTGTTCGCTGGCGTCGTTGCCTTCGTGATCCAGCCGCACCAGCCATTCGGCAGCCTGGCGAAGCACAGCGTGGGGCAGAGGCTGGTTCATGGCTGGGCGCACGCATCGCACGCCAGCAAGGCTTCCACCAGGTCGTTCTGTACCGTGCGCACCGAGACCCCAAGGCGCAGGGCAATTTGCGCCTGGTCCAGGCCTTCGAGGTAGCGCAGGATGAAGGTGTCGCGTATCCGCTTGTTCATGCGCGCCAAGGCCCGATCGATCGCTTCAAGCATTTGCGCGGCTTGCAGGATCTGCTCCGGCGATGGGGCTTGCTCAAGGTAGGCGGCGCAGCGTTCGAGCTCTTCGCGGTAGGCCTGCTCCACGCGTCGGCGGCGGCCACTGTCCATCAGCAACCGGCGCGCGATGGTGGCCAGATAAGCCCGTGGCTCACCCGGCGCGATGTAAGTGCCCGATGCCAGCAAGCGTACGAAAGTGTCTTGCGCCACGTCGGCCGCCTGATGGGAGCAATGCACGCGACGCCGCAACCAGGTCAACAACCAGCCGTGGTAGCCGCGGTACAGCGCATCGAGCGTAGGAGCGTCGGTGGGCGAAGACAGCTTCATGAGAGAGAGTCGTAAGTGAGAATTAATCCCATTCTAGTGGTTTAAAACTTCGGGCTGCAATAGACGGCACATGATCGGTTGAGAGAGACTTTTTCGAGGTGGTGGCATTAAGCTACCCGCCGCTTAACCTTCGCGGCATCTAACAGGACTTGAGTTTATCTATGGATCGTTCGTTTGCTTGGGTCATTCCGTTGTGCCTGGTGGCTGTTTTTGTTGCGGGTTGTTCTTCTCATAAAGGCCCGCCACCGGCCAAACCCAAGCCGGTTGTACTCACGGCAGACGATCACCATGCGAAGGTGATTTTCAGAATGCTCAGCACGGAATCACAGGTGAGCTTCAGCGCCGGCCCCGTAGGGAAATTGAGTAGCGTAGGGGTTGTTTATAACGATGCCCAAGAGCAGCAAATGCCGGCGTTTGCCCGAGGGTTGTACAAGGGCCTGGCCCATGGAGTTTATCGTGCGCGGCCGTTCCGGGAGATGCTGGTGCCGGCGGATCAGTTGACCGTGGTGGAGGGCGTTGCGAACTGGCGCAGCGATCACGGCACCTCGTACACCCTGGAAAAGTGCGGGCCGCTGTCGCGCAGCTTTCTGCCGAAAGCGAACAAGACCTATGTGGTGGAGTTTGATTTACAGGGGTTCTCAGTGTGCAGCGAGAAGATTTATGACGTGACGGTGGAAGGGCAGAAGGACCTGGTTTTACCGGTAGGGATTTAGTCGCTTGCCGGATTGATCAGTGCAGTTAACACATGGTCCGTCCAAGCCCCGTTGATCCTAAGGTACTCCCGCGCTTCACCCTCTCGTTCAAACCCAAGCCGTGCCAGCAGGTGCGCACTTCGCTCATTCTCTGGGCGGTAGTTGGCCATGATGCGGTGCAGTTGCATGGCGTCGAACACATGGGTAATCGCCGCCGTCAGCGCTTCGTGCATCAAGCCTTGGCCTTGGGCGGATTCAGCGAGCGCGTAACCCAAGTGGCAGGCCTGGAACGCACCGCGCACGATGTTGCTGAAGTTGCAGGCGCCGATGATTTGGTCCTGGTTGAATATCAGCAGGTGCAACGCTTCGCCGCTGGCGGTTTTGTCGGCCATGGCGTGGAGGCGTTCGGTGATGGCGTCCAGTTCAAAAAAGGCGTCGTCACGCAAAGGCTCCCAAGGCTGCAGGAAATCGCGATTTTGCAGCAGGTACGTTTGCAGGGCGCGAGCGTGGGAAGGGTGGGCGCCCAGCAGTAAGAGGCGGTCAGTGCTGATGCCGGTAGCGGGGAATGTCATGCGTCACCTTCTTGTGGTTTGCCAGCCGGGCTATCCTGCCGCTTCAGTCGTACAGAATCCAGCCAGGCTGGCGTTCACATAATTCTTACCCGGGCATAGCTATGATGCTCGTCCTTATCCAATAAGCCTGACAGGGCGACCGATTATGAATGTGAGCGTTCTCTACGCGTTGGCGGCGGCGGCGCTGTTCGGCGCCAGCACTCCGCTCGCCAAGCTCTTGGGGGTGGATACGCCGCCCATCCTGTTGGCAGGGCTGCTCTATCTGGGCAGCGGCCTGGGCCTGGCCATCGTTCGGTTTGCCCGCGACCACGGCTGGAAACGGCCCGGGCTTGCAGCCGGAGAGTGGCCCTGGTTGATGGGCGCCATTGTCTTTGGGGGCGTGCTGGCGCCTGTGGCGCTCATGTATGGCCTCACCCGTACCGCGGGCGCCACCGCATCGCTGATGCTCAATCTTGAGTCAGTGCTCACGGCCGTGCTGGCGTGGGTCGTGTTTAAAGAGAACGCGGATCGCCGGATTGTGATCGGCATGATCGCCATTGTTTTGGGCGGGCTCGTTTTGTCGTGGCCGCAAGGGACGGCGACGGCTCATGATTGGACGGGGCCGCTGGCCGTGGCTTTCGCCTGTTTTTGTTGGGCCATCGATAACAACCTGACCCGTAAGGTCTCTGCCTCAGATGCGCTGTTTATCGCCGGGAGCAAAGGCTTGGCGGCGGGTGTGGTCAATTGCTGTTTGGCGTTGGCCATCGGGTCGCAACTGCCAGCCTTGGCCACGCTGGGGTCCATCATGGTGGTGGGGCTGCTTGGGTATGGCGTGAGTCTGGTGTTGTTTGTGCTCGCTCTGCGCGGGCTTGGCAGTGCGCGTACCGGGGCCTATTTTTCCACGGCTCCCTTCCTTGGCGCGGTCATCTCGATCCTGATCCTGGGCGAGTCGGTCTCGCTGATGTTCTTGCTCGCTGCTGCCTTGATGGCCATCGGGGTGTGGATTCATTTGATGGAACATCATGCCCACGAGCATCAGCATGATCCCCTCACACACGGCCATCGCCATACACACGACGAGCACCACCAGCATGTGCATGGCTTTGAGTGGGACGGTACCGAGCCACATAGTCATGCGCATGAGCACGCACCGATCCAGCACAGTCATGCGCATTTTCCCGATGTGCACCATCGGCATAGACACTGACTTTTCTAGGGTAATAGGGGGGTGTACTTTTCTTCAGGCATAAAAAAACGGCCTACCTTTCGGTAAGCCGTTTTTAGTACTTGGTGGCTACACAGGGACTTGAACCCCGGACCCCAGCATTATGAATGCTATGCTCTAACCAACTGAGCTATGTAGCCAAGTGGCGCGCATTATTCGCGGAGAACGGGAATGCGTCAAGCGCTTTTTTTGAAAATTTATCTACGCTATCAACTGTTTAACGGGAAACACCGGGTTTGGTGACGAGCGGTTGGGGTTTGCGCAGGTCCCAAGGCGGCGAAGATCAAAAGGTGGGAGCGGGCTTGCTCGCGAATGCGGTGTGTCAGTCAGCAGAGGTATTGGATGGTCCACCGCCTTCGCGAGCAAGCCCGCTCCCACATTTGATCTGCGGTGTTCTGGCGTTCGTGCGTCAGGTTTTGCGCGGGTGCAGGCACTCTATCGAGCGGTCGACCATGGCTTTGGCCATTTCCAGCAGGTGCCACACGGCAAGCACTTTGGCACGCTCGGGGCTTTGCAGTTGTTCGCCACAGTCGAGCGCGGTGGCAGAGGCGCTGTGCAGCAGGTCGGCGGTGTAGAGCAGGGAGTCTTCGAAGCTGATTTCGTCGCTGATGGCGTAGAAGTTTGTCGACGGTTGCGGCGGGTCGGTCGGCAAGTAGTGGTCGAGCGCTCGGTTGAAGGCGGCGCGGTCTTTGGCTTGGTCACGGGGTGGATCGGGAACGATCTTGAACATGGTGTAGCTCCTGATTAACTGGGAGCCGTACCGTTCGCGACTAAACGAAGGGTGGCGGCTGTACGCAGGTTAGTCGACCGGCTAATCAGGAAAACCCGGCGCACCCGAAGGTGCCCTGCGCACAGCCACCATGAAACCTCATGAAAGCATGCGCCTGATATAAGTCCGGGCGACTAAACCCGATCACTGAAAACCAGCGACGGACCGAAGACTAGTCACCGACTCCCCCAGGCACAAGGCCGAAAGATTCTCTAGGAAACGTCCCGCAAATTAAAGGGATTCATCTTGCTGGCCCTTTACAAGCCATGACCGCTGCATCGATTCACCTACTCGTTAGCCTGCTAACGGGATAGCCTTCCTGCACCCAAAAGTGGCACATTGTCGCACCTGCACCTGTGCATCCATCTGCTGTATGGAAAACCTCCCATGGCTCTGAGCAATTCCCAGCCCTCCGTGGCTACGGCGCCTGCCGCCGGGCAAACCAGCCCGTTGGTGATGCGTGTAATCGGCGCGGTGGCGCTGGCGCATTTGATCAATGACTTGATTCAGTCGGTACTGCCTTCGATCTACCCGATGCTCAAGGCCAATTACGGCCTGACGTTCACCCAGGTCGGGCTGATCACTCTGACGTTCCAGCTCACCGCTTCCCTGCTGCAACCGTGGGTGGGTTATTACACCGACCGCCATCCCAAGCCGTACCTGTTGCCCTGCGGGATGATTTGTACGCTGGTGGGCATTTTGATGATGTCCCAGGTGGGCAGCTTCCCGTTGATCCTGCTGGCGGCGGGGTTGATTGGTATCGGGTCGTCGACCTTCCACCCGGAAGCGTCCCGCGTGGCGCGCTTGGCTTCCGGCGGGCGTTATGGCCTGGCGCAGTCGACCTTCCAGGTGGGCGGTAACGCAGGCTCGGCGTTCGGTCCTTTGCTGGCGGCGGCGATCATTATTCCGTTCGGCCAGGGCAATGTGGCCTGGTTCGGTCTGTTCGCGGTGTTTGCGTTGTTTGTGCTGTATGCGATCAGCCGCTGGTACGCGCACCACTTGAACCTGTTCAAGCTCAAGCAAGGCCAGGCGGCCACCCATGGCCTGTCCAAAGGCCGGGTGCTGAGTGCATTGGTAGTGCTGGGCCTGCTGGTGTTTTCCAAGTACTTCTACATGGCGAGTTTCACCAGTTACTTCACCTTTTACCTGATCGAGAAGTTCGACCTGTCGGTGGCCAGTTCCCAGCTGCATCTGTTCCTGTTCCTGGGGGCGGTGGCGGCGGGTACGTTCTTTGGCGGGCCGATTGGCGACAAGATCGGCCGTAAGGCGGTGATCTGGTTTTCGATCCTCGGCGTTGCGCCGTTCACCTTGCTGCTGCCCCATGTGGACCTGTTCTGGACCAGCATTCTGAGCGTGGTGATCGGCTTTATCCTGGCCTCGGCGTTCTCGGCGATTGTGGTGTACGCGCAAGAATTGGTGCCAGGCAATGTGGGGATGATCGCCGGGGTATTCTTCGGTTTGATGTTCGGTTTTGGCGGGATTGGTGCAGCGCTGCTCGGGCACCTGGCTGACATTCACGGCATCGAATACGTGTACACGCTGTGCTCGTTCCTGCCGCTGTTCGGGGTGTTGGCAATTCTGTTGCCGCGTACCAAAAAGGCCTGATGTCGAGTCAATCGAGTCGGGCAGATATCCTTGCTGCCCAACGCTTGCGTCAAACGGGGTAAATCAATTGCTCCTGCAAAGGGTGTCGGCGTTGCGCCAGGCCCTGATTTACGGTTGTAGCGGGTTGTACGTGGCTCGCTTCAACTGTTCGCGCGCCCTGGACAAACGTGAGCGTACGGTGCCGATGGGGATGTCCATGGCGTCGGCGGTGTCTTGGTAGCTGCCGTCGGTTTCCAGCGAGGCGTAGAGCGTTTTACGCATTTCCGGCGGCAAGTGCGTGATCGCCCGCAGGGTCTTTTCCAGTTTGCGGTTGATCTCGAACTGCCAGTCCAGGCTGTTGTTTTCTTCCTGCCCATGCCACAGCGCCTCATCGAATTCGCAATGCACCGGTTTGGCATACATGCGCCGGAAGTGGTTGCGGATCAGGTTCTGGGCAATCCCGCACATCCAGGTGCTGAGGGTGGCCTGGCCACTGAAGCGGTCCCGGTTGCGCCAGGCCTCCAGGTACGTCAGTTGCAGAATATCGTCTGCGTCTTCCGGGTTCAGTACGCGTTTATGAATGAAGCGGCGGAGTTTCTTGTGGTGGTCTTCCGACAGGTTCTGGATGGAGCGGTGCGGGTCAGGTGTAAGGTGAACTAAAACATCGATAGGGATATCCATGATTTTTTCCTCAGGGTAGACACGATCGGAATAATTCCGACGGGAACCCCCTTAGCACTGCCTGTGCCAAGCACTAATTACTCATAAGTTATTGATATATATAGCGAAATATCTTGTTTTTATGCTTTTTTACGCAAGGTTTTGCACAAACCTTCGCAGGGTTGTGCCGGTTTTTTCATAAGCCTCGCAATCGCCGATAAGTTGGAACCGTAACGGGTTTGCCCGCCACACAAGGACACGAATCTCCCCGTCCTGGCATTCCCCATGAAAGTCGATCCCCATATTGATGTGCAAAAGCCCCAGAGCCTGGATCAGCCTGCGCCTGCAAGGGTTGATCACCGGCCACCCTCCACGGCGAGCGCCGCGCCGATCGGCGACGACCTCGGTTCGCTGTTCAACCAAGAGGTCGAGCTCAACAGCCGTGCGCTCGGACGGCGGCAGATAGGCCTGCGTGTTATGCCGGTCGAGCAACTGGCGCAACTCTATGAACAGTTGGGGCATCCGGCTCAGGCAACGCTGGCGACCGTCGCGCGGAATGTCAGGGTTCAACTGTTGGTGAACTCCAGCGTCGAGAAGTTTCTGGAGATCACCGGCAATGACCCGGCCCGGGCCTACGTGGTGCTTCAGCAAGTGGCCGCGCAGGCCGATGCCGAGGTGCGCAGCAACGAGGCGAAGCTGGCTCGTGAGGCGCTGGTGAAGCTGGAGATGCGCTTCAAGCCGCAGATCCAGGCGGGCCTGAATACGGCATTGGCGCTGCAGGCCAGCAGTGATGACCCTCAACTGCGGCAGGCGGTGCGCGGTGTGTATTACGCCAGCGTGGTTACCCGGCAATCTCTGGCAACAATGTTGCAGGCGCTGCTGGGGTTGTTCGGTGGCGATGAATTTGGCCTGGGGCTGAAGCTGATGCGCCGTGCCCTGGCCGACGATATTGCGGCGCTGACTCCTTCGATTGCTTCGGCAAAATTACTCACGCTGCTGGTGGGGTTGCGCGGCTGCGACCAACTGGGTGGCATCTTATGTAATTGCCGGGACCTGATCGAGCGCCTGGCCCTCACCTATCCCGCGGTGACACGGGACGCGGTGGCGCTGCTCCAACGCTTGCTGGCCTACTCGAACACCGGGATTGCGGCTGCCGAGATCCAGCGTCTGGCCAATGAATTGGGCGGTGCCGACGTACTCAATCAAGTGATTTCACTCAATAGCGTTTACCCCGTTCTCAAGAGCCTGCCGCTGGCAGTGTGGCGTGATACCAGGGGCCGTGAAGAGTGCCTGAACAGCTTTTTGCTGGTGATGGACGAGTACGCACGCACCGAGCGCGGCGCCCGGCATGGTATGGCCTTGCAGGGCCCCGATGCATGAGCGCATTACGGGTCATCAATGGCGTGCTGCTGAAGGTTGCACAACGTGCCGAAGTCTTGGGCGCGGTGGTTATCATGGCCATTGTGTTTATCTTTATTGTGCCGCTGCCCACCTGGCTGGTGGACATCCTGATTGCCCTCAATATCTGTATCTCGTGCCTGTTGATCGTGCTGGCGTTGTACCTGCCTGGGCCGCTGGCGTTTTCCTCGTTTCCGTCGATCCTGTTGCTGACCACGATGTTTCGCCTGGCCCTCTCGATTGCCACCACGCGATTGATTCTGCTGGAGCAGGACGCCGGCGATATCGTCGAGGCCTTCGGCAATTTCGTGGTGGGCGGCAACCTGGCGGTGGGGTTGGTGATCTTCATGATCCTGACCATCGTCAACTTTCTGGTGATCACCAAAGGTTCGGAGCGTGTTGCTGAAGTGGCGGCGCGCTTCAGCCTGGACGCCATGCCCGGCAAGCAAATGTCCATCGACAGTGATTTGCGTGCCGGCCTGATCGATGGCGAGCAGGCCCGGGACAAACGTGAGCAGTTGTCCCGCGAGAGCCAGCTGTTCGGGGCCATGGACGGGGCCATGAAATTCGTCAAGGGCGACGCGATTGCCGGGCTGATTATCGTGGTGATCAACTTGCTGGGCGGTTTCTCCACCGGCATGTTCCAGCACGGCATGAGCGCCGGCGATTCCATGGCGCTGTACTCGGTATTGACCATCGGTGATGGCCTGATTGCGCAGATTCCCGCGCTGCTGATTTCCTTGACCGCCGGCATGATCATCACCCGCGTGGCGCCGTCCGGGCGTAACAAGGGCGCCAACAACATGGGCGCCGAGATCGCCCGGCAAATGACCAGCGAACCCAAGAGCTGGATCATCGCCTCGGTCGGGATGCTCGCGTTTGCGGCGCTTCCCGGGATGCCGACGATGGTATTCATCCTCATTTCATTGATCACCGGTTCCCTGGGTTATTACCTGGTACGCAAGCGCCAGCGGCTAGAGCAGCCGGAGCAAACGAATGCCGATACGGTCGCCCCGCAAGACAATGGTGAAGAAGACTTGCGCGGCTTTGATCCGTCGCGGCCTTACCTGTTGCAGTACCCCGCAGCTTTGCACGGCAGTGCGCAGGTGGCGCAGGTCACCCATGGCATTCGCCAGGCGCGCAATGGCCTGGTCACGCAAATCGGCCTGACGCTGCCGCCGTTTGAAGTCGAGTTCGCACCGGCACTGGCCGACGATGAGTTCCGCTTTTGCGTGCATGAAGTGCCGATGATCAAGGCCACTCTTGGCAATCGCATGGCGGTGGTCCGTGACACCCTGGCCGCTGAGCCCGAAGACGGCGCCAAGGGACTGCCTGAGCGCGACGAACAGGAATGGGTGTGGTTGGCGCCCGATGATCCATTGCTTGACGATGAGCAATTGGAGCGCTTCACCGCAGAGAGCTTGATCATCGAGCGCATGACCCGCGCGATGCTGCTGAGCGGGCCGCAGTTCCTCGGGATTCAGGAGAGCAAGTCGATCCTCAGTTGGCTCGAATTCAACCAGCCGGAACTGGTGCAGGAACTGCAACGCATCATGCCGCTTTCACGTTTCTCGGCGGTGTTGCAGCGCCTGGCCAGCGAGGGTGTTCCGCTGCGTGCCGTGCGTCTGATCGTCGAGGCCTTGATCGAGTACGGCCAGCATGAACGTGAGCCGGACGCCTTGGCCGACTACGCGCGCATCGCCCTCAAGTCGCAGATTTTCCATCAGTACAGCGAAGCCGATGGCCTGCATGCCTGGCTGTTGTCGCCCCACACCGAAAACGTGCTGCGCGATGCATTGCGCCAGACTCAAACGGGGGTGTTCTTTTCCCTCGACAACGACAGCAGCGCGGTGCTGGTAAGCCTGCTCAAACAAGCCTTTACCGTGCGGGCCAAGAGCAAGAGCGTGCTGTTGGTCGCGCAGGATTTGCGCAGCCCTTTGCGTACCTTGCTGCTGGAAGAATTCAACCATGTGCCGGTGCTGTCGTTTGCCGAGTTGGGCAGCTCCTCGAAGGTGAAGGTGCTGGGGCGTTTTGACCTGGGTCAGGATGATCTGTTGCACGGCGCAGTGGCATGAGGGCTTGATGATGTTTGAGTTGCGCGTGCTGGATGGCCAGCACCAGGGGGCGGCGTTGCCGCTGTTTGGCGAGCAGTGGAGTATTGGTGCCGATCCTGATGCGGACCTTTCACTGTTCGACCCGGGCATTGCCGAGTGGCACGTGTGGTTGCGCCTTGCCGGCGGGCAATGGTTGCTGCAGGCCGAGCAAGGGCTGGTGCAGAACGCCGAGGGTCAACTCGTCGCTCAGATCAGTGACTTGCCACTCAACGTGCCTTTTTCGATTGGCCAGATTCGGCTCTGCGTCACCCGGGCCGATCAGCCCTGGCCCAAGGCGCCTGTCGTTACGGCGACGGAGCCGGCATCCGTCAGTGAGACGCCGCCGACGCTGACGTTGTCCTCGATCTCGAGGTCGCAGCAGAAGCGTTTGATCAGCCTGGTGGTGGTGGGGGCGGTCATCATCACGGCGATCGGTATGGCTACCAATGGTGAACGCCAGGCACAGGCATCGCTGATGCCACCAGAGGTCCGCAAGCCCGAGTTGGGCTCGCCCTACGAGGTGCGTCAGCAGTTGCTCAAGATGCTCGGCGAGCGGGAGTTGGGCCATCGCGTGAGCCTGCACGTGATCAATGGCCAGGTCAGCCTCAACGGCGATGTTTCCCGGGATGACGTGGAGTTGGTGTCGCGCATGCTCAGCCGTTTTGGCGAGCAGTTCGAAACCTCGGTCCCGGTGCTCAGCCGTGTCAGCGAACGCAACAGTGAACTGCCCTTCAAGATTTTGCAGATCGTCGGCGGGCCTCATGGGCATGTGGTTCTGGAGCAGGGCAACCGGCTGTTCGTCGGTGACGAGGTGGAGGGTCTGCGGCTGGTGCTGATCGACAACACCAAAGTGGTATTCGATGGCAAGCAACGGTTCGAGGTGCGCTGGTGAGTGAGCAGATACAGGCCCGTCTTGAGGCTTGGCAGCAGCGCCAGTCGAGTGCGCTGGCCAGCTTTGCGCCGGTGGCGGTGCGCGGTCGTATCCAGCGGGTCAACGGCATGTTGCTGCAATGCCGGCTGCCTCAGGCGCGCATCGGCGATTTGTGCCAGGTCGAAAAAACCGTGGGCGATTACATGCTCGCCGAGATTATCGGGTTCGATCAGCAGGATGCCGTGCTCAGTGCCCTGGGCAACCTGGAAGGCGTGCGGGTGGGCGCCAGCGTGCAGCGCCTTGGGGTGCCGCATCGGGTGCGGGTCGGGGACGATCTTTTGGGGCAGGTACTGGATGGCTTTGGCCGGTCGATTGCGGGCGAAGGGCCGAGCGCCTTTGTCGAGGATGACGCGGAGGATGCGAGCCCTGTGTTGTGCGAGGCACCCTTGCCCACCGAGCGGCCGCGGATCAACCGGGCGCTATCCACCGGGGTGCGCTCGATCGATGGGTTGGTGACGCTGGGGGAAGGTCAGCGTGTCGGCCTGTTCGCCGGAGCGGGCTGTGGCAAGACCACCTTGTTGGCCGAGATCGCCCGGAACGTGGAGTGCGATGTGATTGTGTTCGGCCTGATCGGAGAGCGCGGCCGCGAACTGCGCGAGTTTCTCGACCATGAGTTGGACGATCAGCTACGAGCCAAGGCGGTGCTGGTGTGTGCGACCTCTGATCGCTCCAGCATGGAACGGGCGCGCGCCGCCTTCACGGCGACCGCATTGGCCGAAGGGTTTCGACGCAAGGGCAAACGTGTGTTGCTGCTGATTGACTCCCTGACCCGGTTCGCCCGGGCCCAGCGCGAGATCGGCCTGGCCGCCGGTGAGCCACTGGGCCGTGGCGGCCTGCCGCCGTCGGTGTACAGCCTGATGCCGCGCTTGGTGGAGCGCGCCGGGTTGACCCGCGACGGGGTGATCACCGCGATCTACACCGTGCTGATCGAGCAGGACTCGATGAACGACCCGGTGGCCGATGAAGTCCGCTCGCTGCTCGATGGCCATATCGTGTTGTCCCGCAAGCTGGCCGAGCGCGGCCACTACCCGGCGGTGGACGTGTTGGCCAGCCTTTCCCGAATTTTAAGCAACGTGGCTGAGCCCGTGCACATCAAGGCCGGCACCGCATTGCGGCGTTTGTTGTCGGCCTACCAGCAGATCGAGCTGATGCTCAAGCTGGGCGAATACCAGCCTGGCAGCGATGCCCTGACAGACCTGGCGGTGAACAGCCGCCAGGCAGTCGATGGTTTCCTGCGCCAGGACTTGCGTGAGCCGGCGCCGATGCAAGCCACCCTTGATCTGCTGATGGAGCTGACCTGCGATGTCCCTTTCTGAAATAGACACCCTGCGGCGCCTGCGCAAGCATCGGGCTGATCGCGCCGAGCGCACGTTGCGGGCGGCCAAGCGGCTTCAGCAAGCGCTGCTGTTGCAGATCCAGCAGGCACAGGAAGCGCTTGAACACACCCGCCAGGAGGAGGCGCGCAAAACCGCAGAGCTGTTGGGCAAGCATCAAGGGCAAGTGATCTCGTTTCGCGACCTCAAGTCCTGGAATACCCAAGAGCGCACGTTCTCGGCCGAGACCCGGCGCGAGGAAGGGCAGTTGCATGCATTGCACGGCCAGCGTGAGGAGCAGTTGACCCATATCGACAGCGCACAGCGGCACGTTACCCAGTGTTTGCGCGAGGTTGAAAAACTCCAGGAGCTATCCCTTTTGTTGGTGCAGGAAGAGAACGATGACGCAAGTTCCAGTGAACAAACCTGAGCGTCCGCGTCCGCGCGAGCCTCGGGATGAACGTGAGCCCGGTACGGGGGCGTTCGTGCCCGTGGAGCAGAGGCTGTTATTTACCCAACTGTTTACCCGCGACCGTGAGGGGGGCGGCTATGGTTCCTCCCGCACGGCACTGACAGCGCCAACCGAGGCGCTGATGATCGAGGCGATGACTGAGCAATTGGCGCCCCGGATACAGGCCGCTGCGCAGTGGCCGTTGCAAGCGATGTTGTACCTGCCGCGCCTGGGGCGGATCACCGCGAGCGTGCGCCGCGAACAAGGCGCCTGGAACGTTGAGCTGACGGCTGAGGAAACGCACACCGCACGTTGGCTGCCAGGCGTGCGGCAACGCCTTGAGGACGGCTTGGCCGGAGCGCTGGCCCAACCAGTGCACGTGCACCTGGCACACATGGCCCCGGCATGATCATGCCGGTTTTGAGCGTGCCCGTGGTCAACGCAAACACAGTGGCGGCGCGGCGCAGATTAGGGCGTGGCATGCGCATGTCATTTCAGGTCTCTGGGCAGCACGGTGAGTTGCTGATGGTGCCCGGTCGTGCGCCCGTGGGGGGCAAACCGCTGTGTTTCGAGAGTACCAGCGGGGTGCTGGCGTTCGCCGAGCCCGGGCCGCTGTTCAGCCTGCTGGGGGAGTGCCCGGTGACACTGGCAGAGGCCGGCAACGACCCGGATTCCTGGTTCTGGGAATTGTTCCAGCACCACCTGAGTCCCGAGGTGCGAGCGCTGTTCGGTTACCTGCGGTTGTTGCCTGTCCCCAGGAAGTTGACGTTCGGCTGCCGGTTGACGGTGACGCTGGGTGCGTCCCGCGTGGTGGGTTACCTGTGGCTGGCGCCCGAGACCTTGCTGGCGCTGTGCGACGCCGGCCCCTGGCGGCCCATAGCTGCGCCGCTGCCCGCGTCGTTTCAACTGGCGCTTGCGGTGACGCTGGGGTGCCTGCGGCTGCCGATTCTCCAGGTGCGCCACCTGCGTGCCGGTGATGTGGTGATGCTTGAACAACCCACGTTCGACCCTCAGGGAAACGGCCTCCTGCACGTTGGCAGGCACCGGCTGCACGGCCGTATTGATGATGAATCCGGGCCGTTGTGCCTGACGCTTATTTCGATTGAGGAAACGTCCGTGGACGAGGATTTTGCAACACAACAATACCCTGGACATGCGGATGATCAGCCCGTGGTGGACGTCTTCGGCCATGAGCCCTTCGACGAGTTGAGCATGGCTCTGAATGTGCGCTGTGGCACCCTCAGCCTGACCCTCGGCGAACTGCGCAACTTGGCCCCCGGCGCGGTATTGGGCATCTCCGGTTACGCCCCCGGCATGGCGGGGCTCTATTACGGCGATCGGCCGATTGGCCAGGGGCAGTTGGTGGAAGTGGACGGGCGCCTGGGGTTGCAGTTGTCTCGCGTGGTTTTTGCCCGATGATGTTCCAAGGGATTGACCCCCTGATTCTCGCGGTTTTTTTCGGTGCGCTGTCGTTGATGCCGATGCTATTGATCATCTGCACGGCCTTCTTGAAGATCGTCATCGTGCTGATGATTACCCGCAACGCCATTGGCGTGCAGCAGGTGCCACCGAGCATGGCTATCAACGGTATAGCACTGGCCGCGACGTTGTTTATCATGGCGCCCGTGGGGTATGAAATTGCTCAGAACGTGAAAGCCTCCCCTGTGGACACGAGCAATGTGCAGACGCTTATGGACACAGGGGTTGAGGCCATCGCGCCGTTGCGCGCATTCATGCTGCGCAACACCGATCCGGATGTGTTGACTCACCTGCTGGAAAACAGCGCACGCATGTGGCCGCCTGAAATGGCACAAAGCACTCAACGCGAAGACCTGATCCTGTTGATCCCGGCGTTTGTGCTTTCCCAGTTGCAGGCGGGGTTCGAGATCGGCTTCCTGATCTATATTCCGTTCATCGTCATCGACCTGATTGTCTCCAATCTGCTGTTGGCCCTGGGGATGCAAATGGTTTCGCCCATGACCATTTCCCTGCCGCTCAAACTGCTGTTGTTCGTCATGGTTTCCGGGTGGTCGCGATTGCTCGACAGCCTGTTCCTTTCTTACCTCTGAGTGACCTATGGAACCGATCGTGCTGTTCAAGCAGGGCATGCTGCTGGTGGTGGTGCTGTCGGCACCGCCGTTGATCGTAGCGGTGATTGTCGGCGTGCTGACGTCACTGGTGCAGGCCCTGATGCAGATCCAGGACCAGACGCTGCCCTTCGGCATCAAGCTGGTGGCGGTGGGCATTACCCTGGTGTTGACCGGTCGCTGGATCGGCCTGGAGTTGATCCAACTGATCAACCTGATGTTCGACATGATCGCCCGTTCGGCATTGAACTGAGGGACTGCGCGTGCTGCTTTATCTTGAATATTTGCCAAGCCTGCTGGTGGCCATGGCGCGCATTTATCCCTGTGCGTTCCTGGTGCCGGCGTTCAGTTTTCAACATATCCGCGGCCTGCCCCGGCACGTGATTGTGATGGTCATGGCGTTGATTCCGGCGCCCGGTATTCATGCCGTCATGAGTGGCCAGGACTACTCCGCGCTGATGATCTGCGCGCTGCTACTCAAGGAAGCGGCCCTGGGTATTTTGCTGGGTGTCTTGCTGGCCATGCCGTTCTGCATGTTCGAGTCGGTGGGCGCGCTGCTGGATAACCAGCGCGGCGCCTTGGCGGGTGGCCAACTCAACCCGTCGCTGGGGCCGGATGCCACCCCCATCGGGCACCTGTTCAAACAGTTGGTGATATATCTACTGATCGTCATGCTGGGGCTGAGCGTGTTGACCCAAGTGATCTGGGACAGCTACCTGATCTGGCCGGCAACCGCCTGGCTGCCGCTGCCGGCTATCAATGGCTTCAGCGTTTTCCTCGGCGTGCTCGGCGACACCTTTACCCACATGATGCTGTACGCCGCGCCGTTCATTGCGGTGCTGCTGTTTCTCGAATTCGGCTTCGCGGTGCTGGGCTTGTACAGCCCGCAGCTGCAGGTTTCCACCTTGGCAACGCCGGTCAAGAGCCTCGCCGGGCTTGGGATTCTGCTGCTGTATTTTCCATTGCTGCAGGATTTGATCGTCACCCGTATGGCGCAGCTGGCAGACCTTAAACATTCCATCGGCCTGATGTTTCAGGGGGTTGCACCATGAGTGATTCGGGGGAGAAAAAACACGCCGCCACCCCCAAGAAGCTCAAGGACCAGCGCAAGAAAGGCCAGGTCGCGCAGAGCCAGGATGTCGGCAAGTTATTGGTGCTGACCGCCTTGAGTGAAATCGCCTTGCTCACCGCTGAAACCAGCATGCAGCGCCTCCAGCAATTGATCATGCTGGCGATGTCGGGCATCGGCCGGCCCTTCGTGCGGGCCCTGGAAGAAGTGCTGATGGAAGGCCTGCTGATGTTTTTCTCGTTCGCCCTGTTGATGGCCGGGGTGGCGATTGCCGTGAAGCTGATCAGCGGCTGGTTGCAGTTCGGCTTCCTGTTCGCGCCGGATAACTTGGCACCGAACTTCAGTCGCCTTAACCCGCTCAGCCAACTCAAGCAGATGTTCTCCGCCCAGTCGGTGATGAACCTGTTGATGGGGCTGGCTAAGGCGCTGCTGCTGACCCTGGTGTTGTACGTGGTAATCGAGCCATCGTTGGCGGCGTTGATCAACCTGGCCACCAGCGATTTGCAAAGCTACATCCTGGCACTGATCACCTTGTTCCGGCACTTGCTGCATGCCTGCCTTGGATTGTTGCTGGTGCTGGCGCTGATCGACATGGCGATGCAGAAGCACTTCTTCGCCAAGCGCATGCGCATGACCCAGGTGGAGGTGATGAAAGAATACAAGGACATGGAAGGCGACCCCCACGTCAAGGGTCAGCGGCGTCAGCTGGCGTATCAACTGGCCCAGGAAGAGCCGAAGGTCAAGCTGCCCAAGCTTGAAGAGTCCGACATGCTGGTGGTCAACCCGACGCATTTTGCCGTCGCGCTCTACTACCGCCCCGGGAAAACCCCGCTGCCAATGTTGGTAGACAAGGGTACGGATGCCGAGGCCCGCAAACTGATCGACCGCGCCAAGGCGGCCGATGTACCGGTGATCCAGTGCGTATGGCTGGCGCGTACGCTCTATGAGAAGAAACTGGGGGCGCCCATTCCACGGGAGACACTGCAGGCGGTGGCCCTCATCTACCGTACGCTGCGTGAGCTGGATGATGAGGCCAAGCGCGACACCCTGCATTTGCCGGAGCTGGAACAGCGTTAACGCGTGCGGCGTACATCCAGCGCTTCGAGCCTGGCCAGGGACAGTATTCGGCTGACGATGTCACTGAGCGCAGCGTCGCCCACCGGCAACGCGTGCCAGATTACCAGCGCACCCTTGGCATCAAGGTAGACAAAGCACCCGTCGAACGCCTGCGCATGTTCAAAGCGCCGTTCAAGCACGTGTTGCAACTGCCTGGCCTGTAAAGTCTCGGGTGTTATCTGCAAGGCCAGGCCCCGCTGGGTACCGGCCTTGATGGGGAGCAGGGTAATACCTGGAGACAGGGGCAGGTGAGCGTCATTGCCGCTCACCAGCTGGTCCAGGAAAACCTGGCGATGTTGATCATCGTCGGGTAATCCCATGGGGTTCACCGCTCCAGGGATATGGTCTGATAATCCGACCGCTCGCCGGCCGGGCCGGCTTCTACGCGCATCTGTGGCGGCCACCAGACCACCATTTTATCGGCGCTGGATTGTGGGCGTGAGCAGGAGTCGCCCTTGCACGTTGGCGTGCAACCGACGATGAGCAGGGCCAGGCCAATCAAGGTGGCGCAGGACAGTTGTCGTTTCATTGTGGGTTGCTCCGGGCAGGCGTGAGCAGGGAAGGGCGGGGCACGCCGATGTGCTCGTCTTTGATGACAGGGCGGATGGCGATAAACACTTCAGCCTCTTCGCCCGGCTTGAGCCAGGCACGTGGCCAGACGCTGACTGCCAGGGTCTGGGAGTTGCTGCATTCCTTTTCATCAATGCGCACGTGGCGATTGAACTGGTTGCGCAGCACCACCACCGCTACGGTGAACTGCGGGCCGGCGTACCACTGGCTGCGCTCGGTATTGAGGGCCAACAGGTCCCGGGTGGCGCACAAGGTATTCAGGCCAAGTGGCATCGGCGCGGCCTTGAACCCCCTGGGCACTTGCCCGCTGACGAGGTGAGCCAGGGTGCTGGTGATGTCGCTGCGCTTGATCACCGGTTGATGCTCGGCATAGCGCCTGGCCAGAGGCTTGAGCGCCGCCTGCAGTTCGGCCTGGTCTTCCTGTGGCAAGTAGCGTGAAGGGTCGGCCTGATCTCCGATGACCCGCGGGGTCAGGATAAACAGGCGCTCGCGCCGGTTGTTCTGGCGTTCGGTGGAGGAAAACAGCGCTTTGCCCAGCAGCGGTATTTTGTTCTGCTTGTCGGTTCTTTCGGTGACATGGAAACCACCGACCACCAGCGAGCGCTTCTCCGCCATCACCGCCTGGGTACTGACCTTGCCCCGGCGCACATCGGGGCCGATACGCTCGGGGTTCGATTCATCGAAGTTACCGTCTTCGATGTCCACCACCAGATGAATCTGGTGTTGACCCCGGCTTGTGATCACCCTGGGCACAACCTGAAAACTGGTGCCAACGGTGATGGGCAGGATGGTTGCGACTTCCGCGCCGGCAGTCAGGTATTGAGTGCGATTGAAATCAATCACCGCCGGTTGGTTTTCCAGGGTGAGCACCGACGGGTTGGACACCATCGTCGCCAGACCACGCTGCTCCAGGGCGCGTACATCGGCATAGAAGCGGTCGCGGTTTTCGATCGACAGTTGCGATGACGTTCCGGGGGCCATGTTCACGCCGCCACGAAAGCGGCTGTTTTGAAAGCCCCAATTGACCCCGAATTCGCGTAATTGAGTGCGTTCGATATCGAGGATGATTGCGTCGATTTCTACCAGCTTGCGCGCTACGTCGAGCCGGGCGATCAGATCGCGGTACATCGCCTGGCGTTCCGGCAGGTCATAGATCAGCACGGCGTTATTGCGCACATCGGCTTCGACCCGGATTTTACTGCTGGGAGCCGGTGCCCGTGGAGTGAGCGACATGCCGCTGTCCAATTGCCCCGGGTTGATTGCCGTGCCGAGCATCTGCCCCAGCATCGGGTTGCCCAACCGTGGAAAGCTCGGCGTGATGGGCGAGGGCTGTGAGGCTGAGCCGGGGCGTTGGCTCAGCGTCGATAGCGTCGAAGCGGGGCGAGGTTCCAACAATCCGCGCAGCATGGTGGCGACGCCGGGAATGATCAGTTTTTCACCGCGATAATCAATCGGACGGTCCGCGGCATTGGCGAATTTCAGCGGGTAACTGAGGATGCTCTGCTTTTCATCGGGAGATTTGCGCTGGCTGCTGAATTGCTTGATCTGCTCGATATAGCGCTTGGGGCCCGAGACCAGCACCACGCCATCGTCGGACAACTCTCCCCAGCCAAACCGGCTGTCGAGCAGGCCAATATCGGTCAGGGCCTGCTTGAGGTCGGCGAGGGTCTCGGAAGAGACTTCCAGTCGCGCTGACTCTTGTTGGTCCAGGGTGCTGATGTACAGCGTGTTGTTGTACAGGTACCACTGGAAGCGATGCTCTACGCCAAGCCTGTCGAGCAGCGATTGCGGGGTATTGGCGCGTATCTTGCCATTGACGTTGCCTTCCAGCAGGCCGTCGATTTGCAGTTGCGTGCCAAACGACTGGGCGAAGTCTTCCAGCACATCCCGCAGCGGCTTGTGTTCGGCTTCATACGCGAAGGCGGTGTTTTTCCATTCGGCGGGGACGGCGGCGAGGGTGCTTTCCAGGGGGGCCAAGCAGAGCAGCGCGAACAGGCAACGCCAGTGAGCGCGTTTGGCTACACCAATGGGCGAGCGTAATCGCAAGACAGTGCGCTTGTGGGTCTTGTTATACATGACGGACTCTCTGTTTCAGTGCGGCAGTTTACGTAATGAGGTGGGCTGGAACTTGCGCTCGGGCCTTGTCAGGCGCGCAACGACACTGCGCCAGGTGTCGCGTTGGTTGAGAAGGGCTTCAAGGGATTTCAACACGTGTTCCTGGCTGCAATCCCGTGGCAGGGATTGCTGCAACCAGAGGTAGCCGGTTGTGGGAGCCAAGGCCAGCGCGCCCTGGAAATGTGCCAGGCTGGACTGGCCCAGGCGGCTCCAGGATTGCAGCGGGATTTCGAGGTGCGGTTCGGTCAGCTGAACACGTAGCAATACGTGTTGTTCATCGCGATACATGTTGACCTCGTCATTCTCCTCAAGCAGCAGAACCTGCTGTTCGCGACCACGCAAGCAGTCGAACAACGTTTGGTGCCAGCTACTGGACGACATTGATGGCAGCTTTCAGCGTTTCTTGCCTGTAGCTGGAATAGGTCGAACTCAGCGAATAGTTGGTAACAAGGTTGGACTTCGTTTCAAGCAACTGTTCGAAGAGTTGCATGCTTTCTTCGTGCCCTTGACTATTCAGCGCATCGGCCTTGATTTGATCGAGGTGTTTTTCGCTATGGACTTGTTGCCTGTAGAGCTTTTTGAGCAAGTAGTCATTGCTATTCATCGATGTATCTCCGGTGGGTTTCTCCCTCTGTGTGGTGCCTGATTTGTGACCGGTTCCATCGATGGACCTATTTATTTACAAAACGCTTTTACGCAGAGAAATCCTCACTTGGTTTTTGCCTTGGCGGGAGGTGCCATCAGGTTATTCAGGGCATCCGTCCAATTGATGTGAAACCCACCATCGTCGGTTTCAAGCACCAGCGACCGGGCGGGCAGCCCGTTTTCAACCCGAAGCGTCCATGGCACACCGCAATGGCGACCGAGCCATTGCTCGACATGTTCGCGGTCCAACGGATTGCACAGCAGGCTTGCCTTGACCGTTGGCAATTGGGCATCCAGCAGTTTATTGAGCAGCGCACTAACACATTGAGCGGGCAGGGTGTCTTCCAGCAAGTTTCGAATGGCGCTGTTAATGACTGAGGTGGCGGTGTGTTCCAGGTTGTCGTGCATCGCCTGGCGTTCTAACTCCCAGTGAAGCAGCTGGGCATTGGCGCGTTGCCAGAACGCGTTGCCTGCGCTTTCCAGTATGTGCTCGCAATGGGCTTCGGCTTGGCTTATGAGCGTTTGCGCCTGGGCTTCGGCGCGTTCGAGCAGGTGACGGGCCTGGGCATGCTCAGCCAGCATTTCTCTAGGAATCAGGGCCGCCGGAAGGTTGGAGGGTACGGTGTGCAGCTCAATCTTGCGGGTACAAAACATGGTCGGCGTTCTCGCTACGCGCCCGCAGGGCATCATCGGAAGGGTTGGAGGCGGTGCGCCAAAGCGCGGCTTGCCAAAGGGTATCCAGGCGGCCATGGGGGTCTGTCAGCTTGGGATGCTGCTCCACCTGAAGTATCCGTGAGCGGGCAAAGCTCAAGCGCAGTCGCTGCCAGATCACGGGGGCCACCCATGCACGCAGGTACTGCAACGGATCGTCGACGTTGACGGGTATTGGGTCTGGTCCCAGGGCTTTGGCCAGTCGCTGGCACCAAATAAGCTGTTCCTGATTCAACCCACTGTCGCCGGGAGCGTTGCACACCTCATTGACCAGTATCAGGACGAGGTCGCGCTGTTGTGCGCAGATCAGCACCAGTTGCAGCAAGGTCGGAGAAGGGGACGGGGGGAGTTCGGGGTTTATGCCGAACAGGTGACTCACCCGTGCATGGTGGCTGCGTGAAAGCACCGCTGTTTCCACAAAGCCTGTTTGCGTGCGCCAATCCTGGTGGGCCTTCTCCCAGGGGGAAGCCCACCACCGTACCCAAGTGAGATTTTCACTCATGGGCATGGGCTATTGCGGGCGCGGGTGCGCGCGTTGCCCTGCGGCGCCAGACCAGCCACGCAATGCCTCCCAGCACAAGGGCCACCAGAGGCGCCATGATGCTGGTGCGCCAGAATCCAAGGTCTTGCTCCGGTACCAGAAAAGGGCCGAGGTAGGTGAGCTTTTGCTTCTCGGTATAGGCGGTGGCCGGTACGAAAATGACGGTCAGTTTTGTCGTGTTTTCGAGGGCTGAGGCCATGCCGGGAATACCGCTGGCTACCATCCTGCGCACCCGCGCATTGATATTGTCAGGGTCCAGCCGCAGATCATGCTTGATGAACACGGAAGCGGATGCCGGCTGTACCGGCTCGCCGGGCGCCACCCGCTCAGGCAGCACCACATGTACGCGTGCAACGATCACACCGTCTATATTTGACAAGGTCGCTTCCAGTTCCTGGGACAGCGCGTAGATGTAACGTGCGCGCTCCTCCAGCGGCGTGGAGATCACGCCTTCCTTGCGGAAGATGTCCCCCAATGTCGAACGGGCCACCTTGGGCAGTCCGACAGCTTCCAGAGTACGCACAGCCCGGCTGATGTCCCCCGTCCTGACGCGAACAGTTACTCCGTCCTTTGCCGGAACCTTCTGGGCACGGATCTGTTTGTCTGCCAGTTCCGCGATGACTTCATTGGCTTCCTGCTCGGATAGATTGCGGTGCAGCTCTACACTTTCTCCGCAGCCTGCCAGCATCAGCAGTGCCGAAAAAAGTAATGTGGTGCTTAGACGGCGGTACATGCACCTACCCCATGTTCGAGACTTTTTCGATGCCTTTTGTAACCGCGCTCAGTACCTTCACCTTTGCCGTCACCTCGAGGTGCCCGTCGACAAGCGACTGGGGAAACTCGTTGGCTTCCCTGGTGTTCTTGTTCTGGCTCGCATCCCGAAACCCCTTGGCGATGCGGCTTGGCAGCGTCGTCGACGCCGTGGCGCCCAAGAGTGAAAGGGGCGCCGCCAGGGTAGTCGCGCTTTCTCTTCCATGCGGTTTGGTCTGGCTTAGCTCTGCGTTGAAAAAATGAGTGTCGGAAGTCCGGTTGATTGCGGTTGGCGTATCAGGCCACGTGGTGATGTTCCTGCGTTGTGAAAACTCTATGTCGGTGTGGGGAATATCCACATGAACCTCCAGCGAATGTATCGATTGCTGCTCCTGTGAAGATCTCCTCAGCCGTTGAGCTGAGGAGAGCTTCCTTACTTAGGCGAATCTCAATGATTTAACGCGCCCTGCTTTCGCTGTAGTAAGTTCTTGCTCGGCCGTTTTTGCAGCTTCTTCGACAATTTTCTTTTCTTTATCTGCGTTGAGCCGGTCCAGTTGTGCTTGGTTGCCGGCACTAAGGCCGCCTGCGGAACCGATTGTGGACATATGTCACCTTTCGTATGTGTTAAGAAAAGATTCAGATAGCGCGCATACTCGCTATCGTAACGGGGTGAGCGACGATGTTGCTCAATTTATAGGTGGTTGAGGAGGTATGGAGCGTTCCAGTTTGACTGAGTGGACTTGTTTTAAATTGTTTCTTGTATAGATTGAGGCCGATGGTTTATACAGGTTTGCGAGTGACGGCCGAGCCGATATTGTTTCTGCATTTGTGCAAAAAGTTACGAAGAGAGCACTTCCGTCACGCTCCAGACGCTCATGCCAGGGATATTTCGAGCTGCTTCATCCGGTAGTAGAGCGTTCGCTTGGCAACCCCCAATTCGACGGCGACTACGTCCACATTGCGCCCGTGCCGTCGTAAGGCATCTTCAATCAATGACTTCTCGATTTGTTGCAGCCGTTCCTTGAGGCCTGTTTCTGTCTCCTGGTGGTCCTGTGTCGACTCTGAAAGCGGCGGCAGGCCCAACACAAATCGCTTGGCCGTCGAGCGCAGTTCACGGACATTGCCCGGCCAGTGATGGCACAGTAATCGTTGCAGCAGCGCACTGGGCGGCGAGGGAGCAGGGCACTTAAAGTGCTCTGACTCTTCGCGGATCATGTTCAGAAACAACGGCACAATCCGCTCACGGCGTTCGCGCAATGGCGGGAGCTTGATATCGACTACGTTCAGGCGAAAGTAAAGGTCGCGCCTGAACGCTCCCTGTTCGACCATTTCATGCAGTGACTGCTGTGCAGAGGCGATGACCCGCATGTCCACCGGGATAAACCGCGTGGAGCCCAGGCGTTCTACACCCCGGCACTCCAATACGCGCAGTAGCTTGGCCTGCAGGTTGAGCGGCATGCTGTCAATTTCATCAAGATATAAGGTACCCAAGTGGGCGGCCTCGACAAATCCGGCCCGGGATTGCATCGCACCGGTATAGGCCCCGCTGTTGACACCAAACAGTTGGCTTTCAGCCAGGCTTTCCGGTATCGCCGCGCAGTTGACGGCAACAAAGTTGCCCTTTCTCCGAGACAGGATATGTATGCGGTGTGCCAACGTGTCTTTACCTGTTCCGGTTTCTCCCAGCAGTAGCATATCGATATTAAGGGTGGCGGTATTACGGAGAGTGGCTTCTATACAAGGGCATTCGGTAAGGGGTGAGTTTGATACATCCTCAGTGTGATAGGAGACCGACATATTGTTATTACTCCAATATTGGATCGCATCACTGTTGTTAGACTTTTTGAGTCCTTTCGAACGTCCGGAAGTAAATCGGAAAATATCGGGTTTGTCATCTTGAGCGGGTAGTTAAGCCGTAGCGCTCGATGCGCAAGAAAGGTTAAGGGTGGGCGAGGTAATAAGAAGGCAAGTAACGGTGTGAGTTATATTTCTCATTGTGTTAAGGATAAATCCGAAAGTGACTGCGGATTTTTGAATCTGAAGATCTTTTTTGCTACCTATTGGTTGTCAATTAGTGTTGTGAGTGTTTTTGTTTTTTAATATATAAAGTTAATAACTGTGTCGCCGCGCCTTTTATCTATTCAAAAGCGTTTGTCCACAAAAAAGCCGATGCAGTGCATCGGCTTTTTGTTTTGCGGCATAGGCCGCAGGTGTCGCTTACACGTTGAAGCGGAAGTGCATCACGTCGCCATCCTTGACGATGTATTCCTTGCCTTCCAGGCGCCATTTACCGGCTTCCTTGGCACCGGCTTCACCCTTGAACTGGATGAAGTCGTTGTAGGCGATGACTTCGGCACGGATGAAGCCTTTTTCGAAGTCGGTGTGGATCACGCCAGCGGCTTGCGGGGCAGTGGCACCGACCTTGACGGTCCAGGCGCGGACTTCTTCAACACCGGCGGTGAAGTAGGTCTGCAGGTGCAGCATTTCGTAGCCGGCGCGGATCACGCGATTCAGGCCAGGCTCTTCCAGGCCCAGGGCCTCGAGGAACATGTCTTTCTCTTCGCCGTCTTCCAGCTCGGCGATTTCCGCTTCGATCTTGTTGCAGACCGGAACAACGATCGCGCCTTCTTCTTCGGCAATGGCCAGGACCACGTCGAGCAGCGGATTGTTCTCGAAACCGTCTTCAGCGACGTTGGCGATGTACATCACAGGCTTGGTGGTCAGTAGGTGAAAGCCCTTGATCACGGCCTTTTCGTCGGTGCTCATGCTCTTCATCAGGCTGCGTGCCGGCTTGCCCAGGGTGAAGTGGGCAATCAGCTGCTCCAGCAAGGCTTTCTGGACCACTGCGTCCTTGTCGCCGCCCTTGGCGTTGCGCGTGACCTTTTGCAGTTGCTTTTCGCAGCTGTCGAGGTCGGCGAAGATCAGTTCCAGGTCGATGATCTCGATGTCGCGTTTCGGGTCGACGCTGTTGGAGACGTGAATCACGTTCTCGTCTTCGAAGCAGCGGACCACGTGCGCGATGGCATCGGTCTCACGGATGTTGGCGAGGAACTTGTTGCCCAGGCCTTCACCTTTCGACGCGCCGGCTACCAGGCCTGCGATGTCGACGAACTCCATGGTGGTCGGCAGGATGCGCTTTGGATTCACGATGGCCGCCAGGGCGTCCAGGCGTGTATCGGGCATCGGCACGATACCGGTGTTCGGCTCGATGGTGCAGAAGGGGAAGTTCTCCGCCGCAATACCGGATTTGGTCAGGGCGTTGAACAGGGTGGACTTGCCGACGTTAGGTAGGCCGACGATGCCGCAATTGAATCCCATGGTGTTTCCCCTCGGGTAAAGAGTCAGGCCTTCTGGCTGTGCAGGTTTTTCATCGCACGGTTCCATTCACCGGCGAAGATATCCGGCAGCACGCCGAGGGCAAAATCGATGCTGGCATCGAGTTTTTCCTGTTCGGCGCGTGGCGCACGACCCAGGACGAAATTTGAAACCATACTGGCAACGCCCGGGTGGCCAATGCCAAGCCGCAAGCGGTAAAACGTATTCTGATTGCCCAACTGCGCGATGATGTCGCGCAGGCCATTATGCCCGCCATGCCCGCCGCCTTGCTTGAGCTTGGCAACGCCGGGTGGCAGGTCAAGTTCGTCATGGGCCACCAGGATTTCTTCGGGTTTGATCCGGAAGAAGCCCGCAAGCGCCGCGACAGCCTGGCCGCTGCGGTTCATGTAGGTGGTGGGAATCAACAGACGAACATCCTGACCCTGATGCGAAAAGCGTCCGGTCAGGCCAAAATATTTGCGATCGGCCGTAAGGTTTACACCTTGTGCGTGGGCGATGCGCTCAACAAAAAGGGCCCCCGCGTTATGCCGGGTCTGTTCGTATTCGGCGCCTGGATTTCCCAGGCCAACGATCAGTTTAATGGCAGTCACGACAGGGGCCCTTCCTTTGGAGTTGTGGATAACATCGCCGTTGGTGCGGCGAAAGTGGACGACAAAAGCTTAGTAACCGTTAGAGGCCAACTTCGCATTCTCGCCCGCTTTCTCGCTACGTTCCGGTCCGCGATGTTTCCTCAAGCTCCGGCATTACAGAGTGAATTACTCTGCAGCGCCTTCTTCAGCTTCTGGTGCAACGCGTGGAGCGTGTACGTTTGCAACAGCTTTGTCGTCACCGTGAGCCAGTGCAACGAACTCAACGCCTTTAGGAGCCTTGAGGTCGGACAGGTGAACGATCGCGCCGATTTCCAGAGCCGACAAGTCGACTTCGATGAACTCAGGCAGATCTTTCGGCAGGCAGGTCACTTCGATGTCGGCGATAAGGTGCGAAACTTCGCCGCCTTTCTTGACCGGAGCTTCTTCACCAACGAAGTGCACAGGCACGATAGCGGTCAGTTTCTGACCAGCTACTACGCGTACGAAGTCAGCGTGCAGCACGTGGCCTTTAGCTGGGTGGCGTTGCAGTGCCTTGATGATGACGTTCTGCTTGGTGCCGCCAACGTTCAGCTCGATGATGTGGCTGTAAGCCGCGTCGTTTTCGAGCAGTTTGGCGACTTCTTTAGCCAGCATGCTGATGGATTCAGGGGCTTTTTCGCCACCGTAAACTACAGCTGGAACCAGGCTTGCGAGACGACGCAGGCGGCGGCTCGCACCTTTCCCCAGGTCGGAACGCAGTTCAGCATTCAAAGTAAAATCGTTCATGTTGTATCTCCAAAATAACCACATTCGCCCTAGCGTTTGCGACCAGCGCTAAAGGCGATATGGGCAAAAAAGCCCCGCCCCAACAGAATGCTGGGGCGGGGCGCTTTTCGTCAGGTTGATGTCGCTAAGGTTTTACCCTTAACGGAACATCGCGCTGATCGATTCTTCGTTGCTGATGCGGCGAACCGCTTCGGCAACTACCGGTGCGATATCCAGTTGACGGATACGCGAACAGGCTTGAGCGGCAGCGGACAACGGGATGGTGTTAGTCACCACCAGTTCGTCCAGCATTGAGTTCTCGATGTTCTCGATCGCTCGGCCCGACAGCACAGGGTGTGTGCAGTAGGCGAAGACTTTTGCTGCACCGTGCTCTTTCAAGGCTTTCGCCGCGTGGCACAGGGTGCCGGCGGTGTCGACCATGTCATCAACCAGAATACAGGTACGCCCTTCGACATCACCGATGATATGCATCACTTCAGAGTGATTGGCTTTCTCACGGCGTTTGTCGATGATCCCGAGATCCACGCCCAGGGATTTGGCAACAGCCCGTGCACGCACGACGCCACCAATGTCCGGGGACACGATCATCAGGTTTTCAAAGCGCTGGTCTTCGATGTCATCCACCAGGACGGGGGAGCCGTAGATGTTATCTACTGGAATATCGAAGAACCCCTGGATTTGGTCAGCGTGCAGGTCAACCGTGAGAACACGGTCGATGCCTACCACGGTCAGCATGTCAGCAACGACTTTCGCGCTGATAGCCACACGTGCGGAACGCGGACGGCGATCCTGACGGGCATAACCAAAGTAAGGGATTACAGCTGTGATTCGAGTCGCTGAGGAGCGGCGGAAGGCATCAGCCATCACGACGAGTTCCATCAGGTTATCGTTGGTCGGAGCGCAAGTCGGCTGAATAATGAAGACGTCTTTACCGCGAACGTTTTCATTGATCTCGGCTGTAATTTCGCCGTCGGAGAATTTACCGACAGAGATGTCACCGAGAGGGATATGCAGCTGACGTACAACACGCCGAGCCAGATCGGGGTTGGCATTCCCCGTAAAGACCATCATCTTGGACACGCGCAGTACCTAGAGGCTGAGGGTAACCTGGATGAGTATAGAAAATGGCAGGGGCGGCTGGATTCGAACCAACGCATGGCAGGATCAAAACCTGCTGCCTTACCGCTTGGCGACGCCCCTGTATCTGTTGCAACGAGTACCCAGTACTCGGTTCCTTTAGAGCAGACTTTGCAGCTTGCGATGCAACATCGAAACGTTGCTTCCCTTTGCTACAAACCCTGTAAGGGTCTCTGTAAGAAGGGCCGAGACTTTATCAGCTTCAGCTTTGCTTGGGAAGCCCCCAAACACACAACTTCCAGTTCCGGTTAATTTTGCTTCGGTAAAATTACCTAGCAAATTCAAAGCGTTACGTACATCTGGATAACGCCTTGCTACAACCGGTAAGCAGTCATTTCGACTGTTTCCCTTGGGAACGGGGCGCACTTTAATGGGAGGAGAGTTACGTGTCAACAGTGGATCTGAAAAAATTTCTGCTGTACTTACAGATACTTGCGGAACAAGCACCACATACCACGGCTCTTCGGGGTCTACAGGGGTGAGTTTCTCCCCCACGCCTTCGGCAAAAGCGGCGTGCCCACGCACGAAAACCGGGACGTCCGCGCCCAGTGTCAGGCCCAGCGCCGCCAGGCGATCGTGGTCCCAGCCCAGCTGCCACAAGTGATTCAGGCCGAGCAACGTTGTCGCGGCATTCGAGCTGCCGCCACCGATGCCGCCACCCATGGGCAGGATTTTTTCGATCCAGATGTCGATGCCCAATGGGCAACCGGATTGTTCCTGAAGTTTTTTTGCGGCCTTCACAATCAGGTTGCTGTCGTGAGGCACGCCTTCGAATTCGGTGTGCAGTTGAATCACGCCGTCATCACGAACGGCGAAAGTCAGCTCATCGCCGTAGTCAAGAAATTGAAAAATAGTCTGCAGCTCGTGATAGCCGTCTTCACGGCGACCGAGAATGTGCAGCATCAAATTCAGTTTGGCCGGGGAGGGCAGGGTCAGACGTTGCGCGGTCATGTCACTGCCCCAGTTTGCGAGGTTGCCAGTCCTTGATCACCAGCGTGACGTCAAGGTCGGTGCCGTGCAGCTTGATGCGCTCGGGCAGCCAGTAACCGTTCTGTTGCACATAGCTCAGGTACTCGACCTGCCAGCCATCCTGCTCCAGCGAAGCCAGGCGGCTGTCGCCATTGAGGCTCAGGCGGCTCTTGCTGTCTGGCGCGGGAAGACCGCGCACCCACCACACCAGGTGCGATACGGGGAGTTTCCAGCCCATCTGTTCTTCCAGCAGGGCTTCCGGTGTCGGCGCCTCAAAGCGGCCCTGATTGGCCACTTCCAGGCTGACTTGCCCCGGTCGGCCGGTCAGGCGTGCTGCACCGCGGCCCAGCGGGCCGGACAGGCGAATGTCGTAATAGTCCTGGCGTTGCAACCAGAACAGGGTGCCGCTGCCCGAATCTTTCGGGGCGCGAATGCCGACCTTGCCCTCGATCTGCCAGCCATCAAGGCTGCTCAGTTGATCCTTGTGCTGCTGCCATTGCGCCGGGTTGCCCGGGCCTTCGACAGATTCACGGGTGCCAAGGCCTGAACAGCCGGCGAGCAGGGCGATAAAGCTGAAAACGATGACGTGGCGCAAAAACATAAAATTAAAGGGTCTCGGATCCGGTCAGGCGCTTGATGGTGCTGCGCAGGATTGGGCTTTCGGGTTGTTCCTTGAGGAACTTCTCCCAGATTTGTCGCGCTTCGCGCTGTTTGCCATTGGCCCAGAGCACTTCGCCCAGGTGTGCGGCCACTTCCTGGTCGGGGAAGCGCTCCAGCGCCTGGCGCAGCAAGCGTTCGGCTTCGTCCAGGTTGCCCAGGCGGTAATTTACCCAGCCGAGGCTATCGAGTACGGCCGGGTCTTCCGGGTTCAACTGGTGAGCCTTTTCAATCAGCTCCTTGGCTTCGGCGTAGCGCGTTGTACGGTCGGACAAGGTGTAGCCCAGGGCGTTCAGTGCCATGGCGTTGTCCGGGTCGCGCTTGATGATCAGGCGCAGGTCTTTTTCCATCTGCGCCAGGTCATTGCGTTTTTCCGCCTGCATGGCGCGGGTGTACAGCAGGTTCAGGTCGTCCGGGTATTGCAGCAAGGCTTGCTGGAGGATTTTCCAGGCGCGATCGCCTTGCTTGTTGGCCGACAAAGTCTCGGCCTGGATCAGGTACAACTGAATCGCGTAGTCCGGCTCGGCATCCCGTGCGGCAGCCAGGCGTTTTTCCGCCTCGTCGGTGCGGCCGTTGTTCATCAGGATATCGGCCTGGCGCAGTTGCGCCGGCAGGTAATCATTGCCGGGGCCAACCTGGGCGTACTCAAGCAGTGCGGCCTGCGGGTCGTTACGCTCTTCAGCGATGCGGCCAAGGTTCAGGTGCGCCGAATCGACGTGGCTCTCGCGGGCGATCAAGTCTTCCAGGTAACCCTTGGCCTCATCCCACGCCTTGGCTTCCAGGCACACCAGCGCCAGGGAGTAACGCAATTCATCATCGTCCGGGTATTGCTGGACGAGATTGGCGAACTGCACTTTGGCGTCTTCCATGCGGTCCTGTTCAACCAGCATGCGTGCATAGGTCAGCAACAGGCGTTTGTCGCCCGGGTACTTCTTGATGCTTTTTTCCAGCAGCGGAATCGCTTCCTTGCCGCGGTTGAGGTTTTGCAGCAGGCGGGCACGCAGCAGGATCGGCGCTATCTCGCCGTCTTCCGGTGGATGCTGCTCCAGCAGCTTCAACGCGGCCTCGGGCTCGTCATCCTGTTGCAGCAACAGCGCCTTGCCGAAAATCAGCTGGCTGTTGTTCGGGTGTTTCTGCAGCAGGCGGTCGAAACTCTTCATCAGGCCGTTGCGGGTGTCCTGATCGGTGTCGGCGGCCGACAGCGCGAGGAAATCGAAATGCGTGTCGCCCTTGCCCTGCAGGACTTTCTCCATATACACCATGGAGTCGTCATAGCGCCCGGCGCGGGCCAGTTGAATGGCGGCTGCCCGTTGCGCTTCGAGATCGTCCGGCGCGTTTTTCGCCCAGATCAGCGAGGTGTCCAGGGCGGCCTGATCGGCGCCCAGGTACTCGGCGATACGAAATGCGCGCTCGGAAATCCCCGGATCCTGAGTGTTGATGGCCTGGGTCACGTAGTTATCCAGGGCAATGTCGAAACGATTGCGCTGGCCGGCCAGCTCCGCGCTCAGCAGACTGAAGACCGTCTCTTCACTGAACGAGGAATAAACCTTGGGCTTTTCAGGGGCGGGGGTGCTGTCTTCTACCGGCGGCGTACCGTCCGGCGACACGGGTGCCATGGCCTGGCAGCCGCTGAGGAAGACAAAAGCAAGGAGCAACGCGGAAGATCTATTCATATAGGAAGAGGACGACTAACCTGCGGTCGGATCATCATGACACAAGCCTTCGGCCAAACATAACCGGGGCGCCCGTAATACGCTTATTGCTTTCCCTGTAGGAGCGAGCTTGCTCGCGAAGATCGTCAACGATAACGCGTTCATTCTGGATTGACGCGTTGTGTGAGCGTTTTTCGCGAGCAAGCTCGCTCCTACAGGATGCCTTTATAGACACAAGGCATTAGGACAATAGCCTACGGTGGTTGTTCTGAATCATTCGAAGTAGGACAATTGTCGGCTTCCCGACATCATCAGCGATATTGAATGGCCTTCCTTGCACTCGGTATTAACCACAAGACTGCTTCTGTAGACGTCCGCGAGCGCGTGGCTTTTACCCCCGAGCAGTTGGTTGAGGCCTTGCAGCAGCTCTGCCGGCTCACCGACAGTCGCGAAGCTGCGATCCTTTCGACCTGCAATCGCAGTGAGCTCTATATAGAGCAGGAACATCTTTCAGCGGATGTGGTGCTGCGCTGGCTGGCCGATTACCACCATTTGAGCCTCGATGAGCTGCGCCAAAGCGCCTATGTGCACGAAGAGGATGCGGCAGTTCGTCACATGATGCGCGTCGCCTCCGGGCTTGATTCGCTGGTGTTGGGCGAACCGCAGATTCTCGGCCAGATGAAATCGGCCTACGCCGTGGCCCGCGAGGCCGGCACTATCGGCCCGCTGCTGGGGCGCTTGTTCCAGGCTACCTTCAATTCCGCCAAGCAAGTACGCACCGACACCGCCATCGGTGAAAACCCGGTGTCCGTGGCGTTTGCCGCCGTCAGCCTGGCCAAACAGATTTTCAGTGACTTGCAACGCAGCCAGGCCCTGCTGATCGGCGCCGGCGAGACCATCACCCTGGTCGCCCGCCATCTGCATGAGCTGGGGGTGAAGCGTATTGTCGTCGCCAACCGCACCCTGGAGCGCGCCAGTATCCTCGCCGAACAGTTCGGTGCCCATGCGGTGTTGCTCTCGGACATCCCGGCCGAGCTGGTGCGCAGCGACATCGTCATCAGTTCCACCGCCAGCCAGTTGCCGATCCTCGGCAAGGGTGCGGTGGAAAGTGCCCTGAAACTGCGCAAGCACAAGCCGATCTTCATGGTGGATATCGCCGTTCCCCGGGATATCGAGCCTGAAGTCGGCGAGTTGGACGACGTTTATCTCTACAGCGTCGACGACCTGCACGAAGTGGTCGCCGAAAACCTCAAGAGTCGTCAGGGCGCAGCCCAGGCCGCCGAGGAAATGGTCAGCACCGGTGCCGACGATTTCATGGTGCGCCTGCGTGAACTGGCAGCGGTGGATGTGCTCAAGGCCTACCGTCAGCAAGGCGAACGCCTGCGGGACGAGGAATTGATCAAGGCCCAGCGTATGCTCGCCAATGGCAGCAGCGCCGAAGACGTGCTGATGCAACTGGCGCGCGGCCTGACCAACAAATTGCTGCACGCCCCCAGTGTTCAGTTGAAAAAGCTTACCGCCGAAGGCCGCCTTGATGCGCTGGCCATGGCCCAGGAACTCTTTGCCCTCGGTGAGGGCGCGACAGAAAGCTCTTCGGATAAAAAACCGCAATGAAAGCGTCACTGCTCAATAAACTGGACGTCCTTCAGGACCGTTTCGAAGAACTGACCGCCTTGCTCGGCGATGGCGAGGTCATCTCCGATCAAACCAAGTTCCGCACTTATTCCAAGGAATACGCGGAAGTTGAACCGATCGTGGGCACCTATAAACAGTTGCTCAAGGTTCAGGCTGACCTCGAAGGCGCCCAGGCGCTGCTCAAGGATAGCGACCCGGACATGCGTGAAATGGCCGTTGAAGAAGTGCGAGAGGCCAAAGACAAGCTGATCGAACTGGAAGGCGACCTGCAACGCATGCTGCTGCCCAAGGACCCGAATGACGGGCGCAACGTGTTCCTCGAAATCCGCGCAGGCACCGGTGGCGACGAGGCGGCGATTTTTTCCGGCGACTTGTTCCGCATGTACTCGCGGTATGCCGAGCGTCGCGGCTGGCGGGTCGAGATCCTGTCCGAGAACGAGGGCGAACATGGCGGCTATAAAGAAGTCATCGCCCGGGTTGAAGGCGAGAATGTCTACGGCAAGCTGAAGTTCGAGTCTGGCGTGCACCGCGTGCAGCGGGTTCCGGCGACGGAATCCCAGGGTCGCATCCACACTTCCGCCTGCACCGTGGCCGTATTGCCCGAGCCGGACGAACAGGAAGCCATCGAGATCAACCCGGCAGACCTGCGGGTCGACACCTACCGCTCATCGGGCGCCGGTGGTCAGCACGTCAACAAGACCGACTCTGCGATCCGTATCACTCACTTGCCTTCGGGCATCGTGGTGGAATGCCAGGAAGAACGCTCCCAGCACAAGAACCGTGCGCGGGCCATGTCCTGGCTGTCGGCCAAGCTGAATGACCAGCAGACCAGCGCCGCCGCCAACGCGATTGCCAGCGAGCGTAAATTGCTCGTCGGCTCGGGCGACCGTTCCGAGCGTATCCGTACTTACAACTTCGCCCAGGGCCGGGTCACCGACCACCGTGTCAACCTGACGCTGTACTCCCTGGACGAAATCCTCGCCGGTGGCGTTGACGCGGTGATCGAGCCGTTGTTGGCCGAATACCAGGCCGACCAGCTCGCGGCGATAGGTGAATAAATGACCATTATCGCCAGCCTGATACGCGCCGCCGACCTGCCAGACTCACCCACAGCGCGCCTGGACGTGGAATTGTTGCTGGCCGCAGCCTTGGGCAAGTCCCGCAGCTACCTGCATACCTGGCCGGAAAAAATCGTCAGCAGCGAAGATGCACTGACCTTTGCCGCCTACCTGCAACGCCGCCGCACCGGCGAGCCTGTGGCCTACATCCTCGGTCAGCAAGGCTTCTGGAAGCTGGACCTGGAAGTGGCGCCGCACACGCTGATCCCGCGTCCGGAAACCGAGATGCTGGTGGAAGCCGCCCTGGAATTGCTGCCTGCCACACCGGCCAAAGTCCTCGACCTCGGCACCGGCAGCGGCGCGATTGCCCTGGCCCTGGCCAGCGAACGCCCGGCCTGGCAAGTCACGGCTGTCGACCGCGTGCTGGAAGCCGTGGCCCTGGCCGAGCGCAACCGCCAGCGCCTGCACCTGAATAACGCCACGGTGCTGAACAGCCATTGGTTCAGCGCCCTTGAAGGCCACACCTACAACCTGATCATCAGCAACCCGCCTTATATAGCCGACACCGATCCGCATCTGGTGGCCGGTGATGTGCGCTTTGAGCCGGCCAGCGCGCTGGTGGCCGGCCATGATGGCCTGGACGACCTGCGGCTGATCATCGCCCAGGCGCCCGCGCACCTCGACGCTGCGGGCTGGCTGTTGCTGGAACACGGTTATGACCAGGCGGCCGCCGTGCGCGACCTGCTGCTGGGGGAAGGCTTCGAGGAAGTCCACAGCCGCATTGACCTGGGTGGCCACGAACGTATCACCCTGGGGCGCCGGCCGTGCTGAATGATCAGGAGCTGTTGCGCTATAGCCGACAGATTCTGTTGCAGCATGTCGACATCGAAGGCCAGTTGCGTCTGAAAAACAGCCGTGCGCTGATCGTCGGGCTCGGTGGCCTTGGTTCGCCGGTGGCGCTGTATCTGGCGGCGGCGGGTGTGGGTGAGCTGCATTTGGCGGATTTCGACACCGTCGACCTGACCAACCTGCAACGCCAGATCATCCATGACACCGACAGCGTCGGCCTGAGCAAGGTCGATTCGGCGATTCGTCGCCTGAGTGCGATCAATCCTGAGATACAGCTGGTCGCTCATCGCCGCGCGCTGGATGTCGATTCCCTCGCGGCTGCCGTGGCGGCGGTCGACGTGGTGCTCGATTGCAGTGACAACTTCTCCACCCGCGAAGCGGTCAACGCTGCCTGTGTTGCCGCCGGAAAACCTCTGGTCAGCGGCGCCGCGATTCGGCTTGAAGGCCAGCTGTCGGTGTTCGACCCGCGCCGCGCCGAAAGCCCTTGCTACCACTGTTTATACGGGCACGGCAGCGAAGCCGAACTGACCTGCAGCGAAGCCGGCGTCATCGGCCCGTTGGTGGGCCTGGTCGGCAGCCTGCAGGCCCTGGAAGCGTTGAAGTTGCTGGCTGGTTTCGGTGAGCCGTTGGTGGGAAGGCTGTTGTTGATCGACGCCCTGACCACGCGTTTTCGCGAGCTGCGGGTCAAGCGTGATCCCGGTTGCAGCGTCTGCGGTAGCCACCATGGTTAAGGACGCGCCGATTGGTGTGTTCGACTCCGGCGTCGGTGGCCTGTCGGTGCTGGACGAAATCCAGCGCCTGCTGCCCCATGAATCGCTGCTGTACGTGGCGGATTGCGGGCACATCCCTTACGGCGAGAAAACCCCGGCCTTCATCCTTGAGCGCTCGCGTCGGGTGGCGGAATTTTTCCGGGAGAAGGGCGCCAAAGCCTTTGTGATTGCCTGCAACACGGCGACTGTCGCTGCGGTCGCCGACTTGCGCCAGGACTATCCCGACTGGCCGCTGGTAGGTATGGAGCCGGCGGTCAAACCCGCCGCCGCCGCGACCCGCAGCGGCGTGGTCGGAGTGCTCGCGACCACCGGCACCCTGCAAAGCGCCAAGTTCGCCGCCTTGCTCGACCGCTTCGCCACCGATGTACGGGTGATTACCCAGCCGTGCCCGGGCCTGGTGGAACTGATCGAGACCGGCGATCTGGGCAGCCCGGCCTTGCGAGTGATGTTGCAGGGTTATGTCGAACCGTTGATCGCTGCCGGTTGCGACACCATTATCCTCGGCTGCACCCACTACCCATTCCTCAAGCCGCTGCTCGCCGGGATGCTCCCGCCGACGATCATTCTGATCGACACGGGCGCTGCGGTAGCGCGTCAATTGCAGCGCCTGCTAAATGATCGTGAGCTGCTTTCCACAGGCAGTCCGCAGCCTGCAAAGTTCTGGACCAGCGGCGATCCAGAGCACTTCAGAAATATCCTACCGACCCTATGGAAATTCCCCGGCGTTGTGCGTAGTTTTGGCGTGTGAAAAAAACGTGAAATAGCACTGTTTTTCGCTGAACTTCCGCCTATGCGGCAGCTTCTATAGCAAGTTAGCCTGTACAAAACCATACAACTTCGTTCGGAAAGGATGTTTCTTATGAAGCGCTTGTTCTGTTTGGCTGCGATTGCGGCCGCCATGTTGGGGCACTCTTTTTCCGCTCAGGCAGCGGGTCTGGAATTTGGAGTGGGGAGCACCAGCGATTCGACCATGACCTATCGCCTGGGGCTGACGTCGGATTGGGATAAAAGCTGGTTGCAGAGCAACACGGGTCGTCTCACGGGTTACTGGAGCGGCGCGTATACCTATTGGGACGGTGACAAGCGCGCCAGTGTCAGCAGCCTGTCGTTCTCGCCGGTGTTTGTGTATGAGTTTGCCGGGGAGAAGGTGAAGCCATACATAGAGGCCGGGGTCGGCGTGGCGGTATTCTCCCGCACGCGGGTTGAAGACAACAACATCGGCCAGGCTTTCCAGTTTGAAGACCGACTGGGCTTTGGCCTGCGCTTTGTCGGTGGGAGTGAAGTGGGGATTCGGGCCACCCATTACTCCAATGCCGGGATCAGCAGCAACAACGATGGTGTCGAGAGCTATTCGCTGCACTACACGATGCCGCTGTAATTCTTCAGAACACCGCAAAACCATTGTGGGAGCGGGCTTGCTCGCGAAAGCGGTGTATCAGCCACGAATCAGTTGACTGACACACCGCTTTCGCGAGCAAGCCCGCTCCCACATTTGCTCATCGTTGGTTTCAAAATCAGCGATACACCGTCGCAAGCCCCTGGCGCTCATCGATGCACTCCGGGGCGCCCATCTCGAACTCCCGGCAGATCAGCGGCCGCTTCTCGTAAATCGTGCACATCATCGTGTCGCGATCCAGCGCCGCGCACCAACCATCATCCAGGCGCAGCATGACTTCGCCGCCCCAATCGTCGGTATCGATAAAGCGGTCAGGCACGCCAGTGTCGGTGATCAGCATGACTTCCAGCTGGCAGCAGCACGCGGCGCAGGTGGAGCAGGTGACGGCGGGTTCGGCGATTTGTGTGTGGGGGATGTTGGTCATAGGCGCGCAGTGTAAGGCAAGCGGCTTGCATGTGTGTAAAAGGCCTGACGGACGTCAGTGTGACAACTGCCTGGCGACCCAATGCAGCAACGGGAAGATCATGCCCCAGAGCAACGCGAGACCGATGACGGTCGGCACCGTGCCATAGCCGAAACTGACGCCGGCCAACTGGCTGCCTGCGTAATAGGACAACGGTCCGCCCACCGCGCCCAACAGACTGGCGCGCCACCAGGGTTGGGCGCTCCAGGCCAGGCAATGGCGCAGGGTGGTTGCCAGCAGCGCCCACAACAGGATCAGCCACAAAGGCGCCAGCGGCCCAGGCAGGCTGAAATGAAACACACCAAAGGCGCGCAACGCGGTGTCGACCACCGTGCCCAGCAGGGTGACCGCGAGAATCACCTGGCCTTCCTCGGACCACGAACTTATCCACAGCAGGTGGACCGCCAGCACCGCCACTCCCACCAACAGCCACAGGCTGTCGCCGCCCAACACACAGGCAAACCAGCCGCACTGGAACAGCACGGCATTCGCCAGTGGTTTAAGCATCAAAGCGCCCGAGCAGCGGCTGGGTCAACGCCGCCGGCTTGGCCAGCAGCATCTGGGCGGTGCCGATGGTGCGCTCCATAAAGCCGCCCTCGCAGTAGCACAGGTAAAACTCCCACAGCCGCAGGAAGTACTCGTCGTAGCCCATTTCCGTCAGGCGGCTGTGGGCGCGGCGAAAGTTCTCATGCCACAGGCGCAGGGTTCGTGCGTAGTGCAGGCCGAAATCTTCCATGTGCAGCAGGTTCATGTCGGTGTCGCGGCTGACGATCTCGAGCATCTTCTGCACACAGGGCAGGGCGCCGCCGGGGAAGATATAGCGCTGGATGAAATCCACGCTGCTCTTGGCCTGCTCGTAGCGCTGTTCACGAATGGTGATGGCTTGCAGCAACATCAGGCCGTTGCTCTTGAGCAACTGCGCGCATTGTTTGAAATAGGTCGGCAGGAAACGATGGCCCACGGCTTCGATCATCTCGATGGACACCAGCTTGTCGTACTGGCCGGTCAGGTCGCGGTAGTCCTCCAGCAGCAACGTCACCTGATTCTGCAAACCCAGGGCGTCGATGCGTTTTTCGGTGTAGGCAAACTGCTCTTTGGACAAGGTGGTGGTGGTGACCTTGCAGCCGTACTGCTGCGCGGCATAGATCGCCATGCTGCCCCAGCCGGTGCCGATCTCCAACAGATGGTCAGACGGTTTCAGCGCGAGCTTCTGGCAGATGCGCTCCAGCTTGTTCAGTTGTGCCTGTTCCAGGGTGTCGTCGGCGGTGAGGAACTGTGCGGCCGAATACATCATGGTCGGGTCGAGGAATTCTTCGAACAGGTCATTGCCCAGGTCGTAGTGGGCGGCGATGTTTTTCTGCGAGCCCTTGCGTGTGTTGCGGTTGAGCCAATGCAGCCCTTGGGTGAAGGGCCGTGCCAGTTTCGCCAGGCCGCCTTCCAATGCATCCAGCACGTCGAGGTTGCTGACCATCACCCGCACCACGGCGGTCAGGTCGGGGCTGCTCCAGTAACCATGAATAAATGCCTCGCCCGCGCCGATGGAACCGTTGGCCGCCACCAGCCCCCACGCGGCCGAATCGAGGATCTGGATTTCCCCCAGCAGGTGCGCTTCCCGTGCGCCGAAGACTTGCCGCTCGCCGTCCTCGACCACCACCAACTGGCCGTGGCGCAGTTGGCCGAGCTGGCGCAGCACCGCTTTGCGCAGCAGCGCGGCGGTCATGCCGTTGACGTTCAAGCGATTGGATTTGACCGATAAGCTAGGGGATTTCATGGCGGCGATCCTTGGTGTACCCGACTGCGGTGCGAGAAGCGCCTTCGGCGGCGTGATGGGAAAAAATCGGCGTGCGTTTAAGCAGAAGGCGCAGGGCCTGCCAATAAATGGCCAGGCAGGTCTTGGCGGTCATCCACGGGAAGCGCCACAAATAACGGTGCAGGCTGGCGCGGTTCAAGTCTTCACGTTGCAGACTCAAGGTGGCGTCGAACACTTTCAGTTCGCCCTGCCAGTCGGCCATGTGCACGCCGAGTCTGGCGGCGGGCGGGCTGAAGCTCATGCGGTATTCCAGGTCCCGGGGCAAAAACGGCGAGACATGAAAGGCCTTGGCCACGGCGAAGTGCTGATGCTCACCAGCAGGCAGCGCCATGGCCGGCAGCACGTAGTGATAGCGTTCGCGCCACGGCGTGTTGGTCACTTCACACAGAATCGCGGCCAAGGTGCCATCGGCCTCGAAGTAGTAGAAGAAACTCACCGGATTAAAAGCCAGGCCCCAACTGCGGGCCTGGGTCAGCAGGCAGATTGCGCCCTCGGGGATGCGCCCGAGGGCCTTGCCGACTTCTTGGCGCACGGCATCGGTCAAGCTCATGCCGTGACGGGTAAATTCACGCAGGTAGTCCTGCTGGCGAAAAGCAAACGGTGCCCAGCGGTCGCCGGCCAATGGCGACAAGGCGAAGACTTCGTCCTGTTCACTGAGGTCCAGGTACAGCAGGCCAATCCGATAACGGAAGGCGTGGCCCTTGGGCGTAAATCGCCGATGGGCAATCCAGCCGCTATACAGGGCGCTGTTCACAGCGCTTCCCCAAACGCCTTGGCCACGCGCAACGCGCTGACCACACCGTCTTCGTGAAACCCGTTGGCCCAGTAGGCGCCGCAGTAATAGGTGTGCTGCGCGCCGTGCAATTCTTCCCAGCGCGCTTGAGCGGCCACGGCGGCCAGGCTGTATTGCGGGTGGGCGTAGGTGTAGCGGGCGAGGATTTTTAGCGGGTTGATCATCGCCGTCTGGTTGAGGCTGACGCAAAAGGTGGTGGCGCTGTCGATGCCCTGCAGGATGTTCATGTCGTAGGTCACGGCAGCCTGTTTTTGCGTGCTGCTGTCCAGGCGGTAATTCCAGCTGGCCCAGGCCAGTTTGCGCTCGGGCAGCAAACGGGTGTCGGTGTGCAGGACTACGTCGTTGTCGGCGTAGGGCAGGGCACCGAGGATCTGCTGCTCGGCCAGGCTCGCATCCCCCAGCAATGCCAGGGCCTGGTCGCTGTGGCAGGCGAACACGACTTTATCGAACGCCTCGCTGCCCGCCGCGCTGTGGATAAGTACGCCGCTCGGTGTGCGCTCAACCCGGGTGACGGGGCAATTGAGGCGAATTTTTTCACGGAAGGACTGGGTCAGCGGCTCGATATAGCGGCTGGACCCGCCTTCGATCACGCACCACTGCGGCCGGTTACTCACCGATAACAAACCGTGGTTCTTGAAGAACCGCACGAAGAATTGCAGGGGAAATCCGAGCATGTCAGCCAGCGACATCGACCAGATCGCCGAACCCATCGGCACGATGTAGTGCTGGATAAATCGCTGGCCGTAGCCGCCCGCTTGCAGGTACTCGCCCAGGGTCATCTCGGCGCTGATGCGTTGCTCTTGCAGGTCCAGCGGCGCCTGGCGGTTGAAGCGCAGGATGTCGCGCAACATGCCCCAGAACCCCGGCGACAGAATATTGCGGCGCTGGGCAAACAGGCTGTTGAGGTTGTTGCCGTTGTACTCGAACCCGGCGTTCGGGTCGCACACCGAAAAGCTCATCTCGGTGGGTTTGAACGTCACGCCGATCTGCCCGAGCAGCTTGATGAAGTTGGGGTAGGTCCAGTTGTTGAACACGATAAAACCGGTGTCCACCGCGTAGCTTTTGCCATCAACCGTGACATTCACCGTGTGGGTGTGCCCGCCGATGCGGTCGCCCGCTTCGAACAAGGTGATGTCGTGGCGGCGGCTGAGCAGATAAGCGCTGGTCAGCCCGGCTATGCCGCTGCCGATAATCGCGATCTTCACAGGTCGTCCTTCCTCGGCGGCGGGCTGCGCAGCATGCGTTTGCCGATGATCAGCTTGACGCGGTTTGGCAGTTTCGACAGCGGCCATAGCGCGGCAATAAACAGGGCCGGGAAGGCAATTTCCAATGGGCGGTTTTGCAGCTTGGCGAAGATATGCCGTGCGGCCTTGTCCGCCGGCCAGCTCAAGGGCATCGGGAAATCATTGCGGGCGGTCAGCGGTGTGTCGACAAAGCCCGGGCTGACCACGGTGACGTCAATGCCCTCGGGCGACAGGTCGATGCGCAGGGATTCGAACAGATAACGCAGGCCGGCCTTGGAGGCACCATAGGCTTCAGCCCTGGGCATTGGCAGGTAAGTCACGGCGCTGGCTACGCCGACCAGGTGGGGTGTATGGCCGGCACGCAACAGTGGCAGCGCGGCTTCGATGCAGTAACTGCTGGCCAGCAGGTTGGTGCGCACCACGTGCTCGATGATCGAGGAATCAAACTGCTTGGCGTCTACGTATTCGCAGGTGCCGGCGTTGAGAATCACAGTGTCCAGCGAGCCCCAGACCACGGCGATATGCTCGCCGATTTCGCGTACGGTCTGGCTGTTGGTCAGGTCGCCTGCCACCACCAGCACTTGCCCGGGGTATTGCTGCGCGAGCTGTTCCAGCGGCTCTTTGGAGCGGGAGCTCACAGCCACGTGGGCGCCGCTGTCGAGCAGCGCTTTGGCCAGTTCGGCGCCGATGCCACTGCTGGCACCGGTCAACCAGTAACGACGAGGCGGCACGAGGTTCATCCCATTCTCCTTTTTAGCCAGCTGACCACGCCGCCGAGGACCGGCACGTGTTCATACAACAGTGCACCCGCATCAAAATAATCCCGGTGGTGGTACACCTTCTCGCGCCATAGCAGGTGCGAGCAGCCTTCGACACGGATCACTTTACCCCCGCCCAGGCGGGGGTGGCAGAAGCTCATTTTCCAGCGCAGGTAGCCTTCGCCTTCAGCCACTTGATCGAAGCCATGGAAGTCAAAGCGCAACTGGGTCACGTTGTCGTACAGCTCGGCGAAGTAACGCTGCAGCGCCGGCAGCCCGTGCACTTCGTGCAGCGGGTCGGTGAAGCTGATGTCCTTGCTGTACAGGCTGTCGAGCAGGTGCAGATTGTGTTTGTCCACACTGGCAAAGGCCTGGGCGAAGCGGCGCAGGAAGTCACTCATAACCACCCCCGACTGCCTGGCGTGAAGGCAGGCTGCGGAAGGCGGCGAGGGCGCGCTCGCGGGACTTTTTCAGATCGACGATAGGACGAGGATAGTCGGCCACGCCAAACAAGCCGCCCACGGCATCGGGGTTGTGCACTTCCTTTTTGTTCAGCGCTGCCAGTTGTGGCAGCCAATGCTTGATAAACACGCCTTCGCCGTCGAATTTTTCCGACTGGCTCAAGGGGCTGAAGATCCGGAAGTACGGCGCCGAGTCGGTGCCGGTGGACGAACTCCACTGCCAGCCACCGTTGTTTGCTGCCAGGTCGCCATCGATGAGGTGGCGCATGAAAAATCGCTCGCCTTCGCGCCAGTCGATCAACAGGTTTTTGGTCAGGAACATCGCCACCACCATGCGCAGGCGGTTGTGCATCCAGCCGGTTTCCAGCAGTTGGCGCATGGCCGCGTCGATGATCGGCAGGCCGGTGCGTGCTTCCTGCCAGGCTTTCAAGTCTTCCGGGCTGTTGCGCCAGGCCACGGCTTCGGTTTCCGGGCGGAACGCGCGGTGGCGCGAGACCCGTGGGTAACCCACCAGAATATGTTTGTAGAACTCGCGCCACAGCAGCTCGTTGATCCAGGTAATCGCGCCGATGTCGCCGCTTTCGAATTCACCCTGGTTGCTTTGCAGCGCGGCATGCAGGCACTGGCGCGGCGAAACCACACCGGCGGCCAGGTAGGCCGACAGCTGGCTGGTGCCGGGCTTGGCCGGGAAATCGCGTTCGTCCTTGTAATAGCTGATTTGCGCGTCGGCGAATTGATCGAGACGGCGCCCGGCTTCGGCCTCACCCGCCGGCCACAGGGAACGCAAGGCCTCGGTCGGCGTTGCAAAACCCTCGACGTGATCCGGGATCGGTTCGCTTTTGAGCTTGAGTGCCGCCTGTGCCTTGGGTGTGGCGATCAGGCGCGGCAAGGCGCCGTGCAGACGGTTGTAGCAGACCTTGCGGAACTGGCTGAACACCTGGAAGTACGTGCCGGTCTTGGTCAGGACGCTGCCGGGCTGGAAAAACAGCTGGTCCAGGTAATTGTGAAACGTGACGCCCCGGGCTTCGAGGGCCTTGGCCACCGCGGCGTCGCGGCGCTCTTCGTGGATGCCGTATTCGTCATTGACGTGTACCGACTGGATCGACAGCTCCTGGCACATGTCAGCCAGGACGTTCGGTGCCTGATCCCAGGTCGAGGCATGGCGGATCAGTAGCGGGATGTTCAACTCGGCCAGCGCCACGCTCAAGCGCTGCAGGTTGCGCAGCCAGAAGTCGACTTTGCACGGCGCGTCATCGTGGGCCAGCCATTGCTCCGGGCTGATCAGGTAGACAGCCACCGTCGGCCCGCGCTGTGCGGCGGCGGCGAGGGCGGTGTTGTCATGTAGGCGCAGGTCGGTGCGCAGCCAGATCAAGTGCATTTAAATAAGTCCACGCTGGATCAGTACCTGATGGGCCGACAAAGGGTCTTCGGCCAGGAGCAATTCAGGAATGTCTTGGGTTAATACGGACAGCTCCGCCTGGTGGATGCATACCGTTGGTCCGGTTATCAGTTTTGGGCAACTGAAGCCGCTCAACAGTTTGCCCAGTGCCGACACATGGAGTGCCTTGCTCGAATACAACAGCACCGCGCGGGGTTGCAGGTGTTCGACGGCCAGGGCCAGTTCGCCGGCCGGCAATGGCCAGTCGAAGACTTCCACCGGGCAATCGGCACTGCTGGCGAGCCAGGCGGTGAGCCACAGGTGCGGCTCCAACGGCAGGTCGGAATGGTTGATCAGCAGCAGCGGGGCGCCGTTGAGCTGGCGGTTGTTGTGATACATCCGCGCGCCGAATTTGCTGCGCAGCCAGGAATAGAAAAATACCCGCTCCATCTGCGCACCGAATTGGCCTTGCCAGCGCAGCTCAAGTTCCTTGAGCAATGGAAGCAGAAGTTGCTCGCACAGGGTGCGCGGCGGGTACAGCGCCATCGCCTGGTTGAAGGCGTCATCCACCCGGCGCTCGGCCAGCTCGCTGACGGCCTGCAACAGGTGCTGGCGGCGGTTGTGCCATTCATTTTCCACCGGCGGTTCGCTGGCGGTTGGTGCGGTGTCGATCAGGCTCTTGACCTGGCTGACCGGCACCCCGCGGTTGAGCCAGGTCAGGATGGTGTGGATACGTTGTACATGCTCGGCGCTGAACAGGCGGTGCCCCTTGGGCGTGCGCTGGGGCACGATCAAACCGTAGCGCCGCTCCCAGGCGCGCAGGGTCACAGCGTTGACACCGGTTTGCCGCGCCACTTCGCGGATCGGCAGCCAGCCTTGTTCGAGGGCCTCGGCGATGTCTTCCACAGGTTCTTGCAGGGGGAAAGTCATAGGTTAAATCGCATTACGCAGGCTGAGGTTTTCCGGGTGCGGTTGCAGGTAGGCCTGCTGCGCGATGTAGCGGTCCGGATGCTGGCGAAAGTGGTGCTTGAGCAGCGTCAGCGGCACCACCAGCGGCACGATGCCCTGGCGGTATTGGCTAATGATGGTCTGCATTTCCTGTTTGTCTTCGGCGCTGATGGCTTGCTTGAGGTAGCCGCTGATGTGTTGCAGCACGTTGGTATGGGTGCCGCGTGTGGCGCACTGGGTCAGGGCGCTCATCAGTTCGCTGAAGTAGCCGGCGGCCAAGGCGTCGAGGTCGACGTCCTTGGGCATGCTGCCCAGTAGGTTGCCCAGGCTTTTGTAATGCACCGGGCTGTGGGCCATCAGCAGGTATTTGTAGCGTGAGTGAAATTCCAGCAGGCGGTGACGGGTCAGGCCTTCGGCGAGCAGTTGCTGCCAGGTGGCGTAGACGAACACCCGGGTCAGGAAGTTTTCCCGCAGCACCGGGTCATTCAGCCGACCGTCTTCTTCCACCGGCAGGTTGGGATGGCGTGCGCAAAACGCTTGGGCGTAGATGCCGCGCCCGCCACCGTCGATGGGCATGCCGTTGTCCTGGTAGACCTTGACCCGCTCCAGGCCGCAGGACGGGGATTTCTGCATGAAGATGTAACCGCAGAGATCGGTGTGTTCAGCGGCCATTTGTTGGCCGTAGTCATCCAGTGGCTGGGTCACGTTGAGTTCGCGGTGCACGGTGCCGACAGCCTGCGGATTAAGCGGGTCGCCCACCAGGCGAATCGGCTCACGGGGAATGCCCAGGCCGATGGCGACTTCAGGGCACAGCGGCACGAAGTCGAAATAGTCGGCGAGGGTCTGGCTGCACAGTTGGGATTGTTTGTGCCCGCCGTTGAAGCGCACGTTCTCGCCCAGCAGGCAGGCGCTGATGGCGATTTTCGGTTTTCCGGTGGCTGGCAGGGTGCTGGACATGGCCAAACCTCAGTGAAATTCCTGTACAGAGTTAAATTTCTGTACAACTTGATCTCATCATAGGTTTGAAGCTGTACAAGTCAAATAATTTGTACAGGTATTTGCAGGATGGCTATTTCCAACCGATTTTCCAGTCTTCGGCGTTTTGCAGGGTTTGCCAGGCCAGGCGCTGAACCCGATGGCTCATCACCGCTTCCATTTCGATTTCCTGCACATCGCCTTCGTCGTCGCGCAGCAGCTTGGTCACCAGGAAGTGTTTTTCCTTATGCTGCGGACGGGCTGCTGTCCATTTCGACAGCAGCAACTTGGCGGGATTGATCCGGTTCATTGCAGGTGCTCGATCAGCCGCCGTGCCGCTTCCTGGCCGCTGAGCCAGGCGCCTTCCACGCGACCCGACAGGCACCAGTCGCCGCACACGTACAAGCCCAGGTCGGCGTCGGCCAGCACGCCAAATTCATGGCTGGTGGACGGCCGCGCATACAGCCAGCGGTGGGCGAGGGTGAAGGACGGCGCCGGCATGGCGCTGTGCAACAGTTCGGCGAAAGCGCCGTGCAAGTGCTCGACCACCGCTTCCTTGGACAGGTCCAGGTGTTGCTTGCTCCAGGTGCTGGTGGCGTGCAGTACCCAGGTGTCGAGGCGGGTGTCGCGCCCGGGTTTGCTGCGGTTGCGGGCCAGCCAGTCAAGCGGGCTGTCCTGCACGAAGCAGCCTTCCATGGGCGTATCCAACGGTTTGTCGAAGGCCAGGGCGACGGCCCAGGTCGGGTCCATTTTCACCCCGGCTGCGGCACTTGCCAGCTTCGGCGCGGCGGCCAACAGGGCGGTGGCTTGTGGTGCCGGCGTGGCGATAATCACGTGGCTGAACGGGCCGTGGTTTTCGCCGTCGGCGTCCAGCAGGTTCCAGTGGTGTTTGCCCTGGAACACTTCGGTGATGCGGCAACCGAACTGCACCGGCAAGTCATCCAGCAGGGCGCGGGTGATTGCACTCATGCGCGGCGTGCCGACCCAGCGGATCTGTTCATCGGGGGAGGGCGTCAGTTGCCCGGACTTGAAGTTGTACAGCTGCGGCTTCCATTGCTCGGCACAACCATCGGCCTGCCAGCGTTGCACCTCGTTGACGAAGCGCCGGTCGCGGGCGGTGAAGTACTGCGCGCCCATGTCCAGTGCTCCCGCATCGCTGCGCTTGCTGGACATGCGGCCGCCACTGCCGCGGCTTTTATCAAAGAGTTGTACAACGTGCCCCGCGTCTTTTAACGCTCGGGCGGCGGAGAGACCGGCGATGCCGGTGCCTATGATCGCGATGGGAACAGTCATGGGAGGCCTCGTTTTACCGTTGTGTACAGACTACGCCGACACCAATAGCTGTACAATATTGTTTTTTGGTATAAGTTTTGGCGTACCTGATCGTTTGGCGTGACCTATGGTTAACCCTGAGGGTTTAACCACCGTTGCGCCCGATTAGAACATCCCTGTCTATAAAATAGACTAACGGTGGTCGGCGAACGTTACACGAGGAACAACTCATGCACATTTTGCTGACCGGCGGTACGGGTTTGATCGGCCGCCAACTTTGCCAATACTGGCTTACTCAGGGCCATCACCTTACGGTCTGGAGCCGTCACCCGGAACAAGTGGCCAAGTTGTGTGGCGCTCAAGTGCGCGGCATTGCTCGCCTGCAAGACGTAAATGAGCCGGTGGACGCGGTGATCAACCTCGCCGGCGCGCCGATTGCCGATCGGCCCTGGACGCATAAACGCAAGGCGCTGCTGTGGAGCAGCCGCATCGGCCTCACCGAAACGTTGCTGGCCTGGTTTGAGGGGCTTGAGCAAAAACCGGCGGTATTGATCTCCGGTTCTGCGGTGGGCTGGTATGGCGACGGCGGCGAGCGTGAGCTGACCGAAGACAGCGGCCCGGTACAGGACGATTTCGCCAGCCAGCTCTCTATCGCCTGGGAAGAAACCGCCCAGCGCGCCGAGGCTTTGGGGATCCGCGTAGTCCTGGTGCGTACCGGGCTGGTGCTGGCGGCCGAGGGCGGCTTTTTGTCGCGGCTGTTATTGCCGTTCAAACTGGCGCTGGGCGGGCCTATCGGCAATGGTCGGCAGTGGATGCCGTGGGTCCATATAAAGGATCAAATCGCCCTGATTGATTTTCTTCTGCACAAGAGCGATGCCCGCGGTCCTTATAATGCCTGCGCGCCACACCCGGTGCGCAACCTCGAATTCGCCAAGACCCTGGGCAAGGTCCTGCACCGCCCGGCGTTCATGCCCATGCCGGCGTTTGCCTTGCGCATTGGCCTGGGTGAGCTGTCCGGTTTGTTGCTGGGTGGCCAGCGGGCGTTGCCGCAGCGGCTGCTGGCCGCTGGTTTCACTTTTCAGTTCACTGAGTTGCACGCGGCCCTGGACGACTTGTCCAGCCGCCTCTAGAGATAGGATGTTGCATGACGGATCACGCGTTGTTACTGGTCAACCTGGGTTCACCAGCGTCCACTTCGGTGGCGGATGTGCGCAGCTACCTTAATCAATTCCTGATGGACCCTTACGTCATCGACCTGCCATGGCCGGTGCGGCGCTTGCTGGTGTCGCTGATCCTGATCAAACGCCCCGAGCAGTCGGCCCATGCCTACGCCTCGATCTGGTGGGACGAAGGCTCGCCGCTGGTCGTCCTCAGCCGCCGCCTGCAACAACAGATGACCGCGCAATGGACCCAAGGGCCGGTGGAACTGGCAATGCGTTATGGTGAGCCGTCGATTGAAAGCGTACTGACCCGCCTGGCGTCCCAGGGCATCAAGAAAGTCACCCTGGCGCCGTTGTACCCCCAGTTTGCAGACAGCACCGTGACCACGGTGATCGAAGAAGCCCGACGCGTGGTGCGGGACAAAAAGCTGGCGATCGAGTTTTCGATTCTGCAGCCGTTCTACGATGAGCCGGAATACCTCGATGCCTTGGCCAACAGTGCCAGGGCCTATGTGGAACAGGATTTCGATCACCTGCTGCTGAGCTTTCATGGATTGCCCGAGCGTCACCTGAAAAAGCTCGACCCTACCGGGCAACACTGTTTCAAGGACGCCAACTGCTGCCAGAACGCCTCACCCGAGGTGCTTGCCACGTGCTATCGCGCGCAGTGTTTCAGCGTTGCGCGGGACTTCGCGGAGCGCCTGGGGTTGCCGGATGGCAAATGGTCGGTGGCGTTCCAGTCGCGGTTGGGCCGGGCCAAGTGGATCGAACCCTACACCGAGGCACGGCTTGAAGCGTTGGCTCAACAAGGCGTGAAGAAGTTGCTGGTGATGTGCCCGGCGTTTGTCGCGGACTGCATCGAGACGCTGGAAGAGATCGGCGATCGCGGCCTGGAACAATTCCGCGAGTCGGGCGGCGAGGAGTTGGTGTTGGTGCCTTGCCTGAATGATGACCCGCAGTGGGCGGCGGCGCTTAATACCCTGTGTGAAAGAGCGCCGGTTGCACTGTAATCAAGCCGAGTGAGGACTAAATGTGGGAGCGGGCTTGCTCGCGAATACGGTGGGTCAGTTAATGAAGATGGCGACTGACACACCGCCTTCGCGAGCAAGCCCGCTCCCACATTGACTGTGCCCACTCTGAGTTTTCGGTGTTACTCGTGATGCGGCTCGCCCAGGAAGGTCAGGGAACTGAACAGTCCGCGAGTCGCTACATCAGCATTGTCTTTAAGCGGGATCTCCACCTGCGCCGCAATCACATTCAACCCTTCATTCCTCACCATCACCTGGGCGCGACCGTCTTTATCGGTCTCGGTGCTCAAGGTGTTCGGTGCATTGCGATAGTCCCCGATCAGCTTGATTCCTGCCGCCGGCTTGCCATCCAGCAGCACTCGTACGGGCAGTGATTTACCCGGGCCTACGGTCAGCGGATCAACTTCCGGCAAGATCAGCAGTTTGATCTGATCCAGCTTCGGCAACTTCGCGCCCGGCTGGTAGATCGCCAGGCTGTACTTGAAGGTCTGGGTCGACTCAATCGCCCCCGGCACTTTGCTGCGGCCCTCGTTGATCCATTTCTTGTCAGCCGTCTGCGACCACATGCCGTTATCCAGCGCCACGGCCAGAACAGCCGGCGATTTGAGCGGCTTCAGGCGCGCGTGGTCGGGCAGGCGTTCCACGGTCACCGGGATCATTTTGCCGCCCGCGTCATAAGCCCAGGCGCCGCTGATTTTCTGCGCCTTGAACGCGTTGTCTTCGGCGCCGTGGCCGTAGATCACTTCGATATTGCCGCGCCGTTGTTCGGTCCACAGCCCGTGGGCCGAGACTTGGGTGGCAAACAGCAGGCCGAGCACGGCCAGGGATTTGAAGGCTTGCATGGAGACGTCCTTTTACAGGTTGAGGGTCAGGCTGACGGTGAAATTGCGCGGCTCGCCGGGGTTGACCCAGTAATTGCTGTAGGAGCGCTCGTAGTACTTTTCATCGAACAAGTTGTTGAGGTTCAGGCCCACGGTGACGTTGTCGCTGGCCTTGTAATGGGCCAGCAAATCGACGGTGTGGTAGGCCGGTAATTCAAAGCTTTTGCCGGCTTCGCCGGAGCGGTCGCCGACGTAGGTAAAGGCCGCGCCGAGGTCGGAGCCACGCAACAGGCCGTCCTGGAATTCATACACCCCGAGTAAACTGCCGCTGCGTTTGGCCACGCCGAGAATTCGGCTGCCCGCAGGGATGTCTTTGTCACCTTTAGTCACTTCGGCGTCGATGTAGGCGAAAGCGCCGATGACCCGTATCGCGTCAGTCACTTGCCCGGTCAGTTGCAGGTCAAAACCCTGACTGCGGGCCTTGCCCATGGCGCGGTTGGTGTCGGTGGCCGGGTCCAGCGCCAGGACATTTTCCTTCTCGATATGGAAGGCGGCGAGGGTGGTGCTCAGGCGGTCGTCGAACAGCTCGCTCTTGATCCCGATTTCATAACCCACGCCTTCCTCCGGCTTGAAGGATTTGCCGCCGGCGTCCAGGCCATCGTTGGGTTTGAACGAGGTGGAGGCGTTGGCGAACAGGCCCACTTCGGGCGTCAACTGATAGAGCAGGCCGCCGCGTTGGGTCAGGGCGTCATGAGACTGCTGGCTTTTGGCGTGGTTGCGGGCGAAGTCGTCGATGTGTTGCTCGAAGTGTTCGAAGCGCGCGCCGATCATCCCGCGCAAGCGGTCGGTGAAGATGATCTGGTCCTGCAGGTTCAGCGCCTGGCTTTTCACCTGTTCGAAAAAGTCGGTGCCCGAGCGTTCGCCGTTGGGTTTTGGCTTGCCGTAGACCGGCTTATAGATGTCGATGGTGTAGTCGCCGCCAGCAATCGCGGTCACTCGTTCTTTCTTGCGGTAATCCTCGTATTCGGTGCCGATCAGTAATTCGTGCTGCCAGCTGCCAATGTCGAACCGGCCGCGCAGTTCGAGCTGGGTGATGCTGTCGTGCCAACCGGTGGAGCGTTCGCGGTAGCGGCGGTTGAGGGTGTGGCCGTCTGCACTCAATGGGCGGTTTTCCGAAGCGTCGCCCCACAGGCTGCCCTGTTTGTAGTGGCTGGCCAGGCGTAGCTGCCAGGCATCGTTGAGGTGATGTTCGAGGGTAGCTTGCAGGCGGTTGTTGTGGTTGCGGATATCGCCGTCGTTGGGCTCGCCGAGGAAGGTCGAGCGGGAAACGCCGCTCCAGCGATTGTTCGGCGCGACGATGCCACGGTCGAAGGTGGAGCGGTGGCGCACGAATTCGCTTTCTACCAGCAGGCGCGTGTCCGGGTCCAGTTGCCAACTGATGGAGGGCGCGACGAAGACCCGTTTGGCCTCCACGTGGTCGCGGAAGCTTTGGTTGTCTTCCACCGCCAGGTTGACCCGTGACAACACGTTACCCTCGCTGTCGAGCGGCGTGTTCACGTCCAGCGCGGTGCGATAGCGGTCCCAACTGCCGGCGCTGGTCTGCACGGTGGTGAAGGCTTCGGGTTGCGGCTTCTTGCTGACGATATTCACCGTGCCGCCCGGATCTCCACGGCCATACAGGCTGGCGGCGGGGCCCTTGAGCACTTCGATGCGCTCGATATTGGCCGCATCCGGCGTGCTCGGGTAACCGCGGTTGGCGCTGAAACCGTCCACGTAAAACTCAGAGGTGGTGAAGCCCCGAACACTGTATTCGTAAAGCGTCAGGCCGCCGAAGTTGTTCTGTCTGGATACGCCGCCGGCAAATTCCAGGGCGCGCTCGACGTTGGTACTGCCCAGGTCCGTGAGCACCGAGGCGGGAATTACGCTGATGGATTGTGGGATGTCTCGCAAGGCGGTGTCGGTTTTGGTAGCGCTGGCAGAGCGGGTGGCGCGATAGCCTTTGACGGGGCCAGTGGCGGATTCATACGCCTCACTGGTGATGCGGGTAGCCTCCAGTTCTAAGGTGGCAGTGTCTTCGGCGTAGACCGGGTCCACCAGCAAACCCAGGGCGATTCCCGCCAGCGGGGCAAATCTTCGAGACGGCATGATAGAACGTTCCAATAGCGATATTGAAACAATATAACATCTCTATTGAGAGTGATTTCCTTCTGAAACATTAGGTAACAGGAGCCCGCGAGCGGGCTCCTTCCCAGGTTATTCTTCTTCTTTCACCGGCGCCGGAGGCGGACGCAGGCCGATTTCTGCCGACAGCTTGATTTCTTTACCGTTGCGCATCACCTGGATCGCGACCTTGTCGGTCGGCTTGATCCGCGCCACCTGGTTCATCGACTTGCGGCCATCACCGGCCGGCTCGCCGTCGATGCTGAGGATCACATCTCCCAGTTGCAGGCCGGCTTTCTGCGCCGGGCCGTCGCGGAAGATCCCGGCGACCACGATGCCAGGGCGCCCGGTCAGGCCAAACGACTCGGCAAGTTCCTTGGTCAGCGGTTGTACTTCAATCCCCAGCCAGCCACGAATCACCTGGCCATGCTCGATGATCGACTTCATCACTTCCGTGGCGAGTTTTACCGGGATGGCGAAGCCGATGCCCTGGGAGCCACCGGACTTGGAGAAGATCGCGGTGTTGATGCCGGTCAGGTTGCCGTTGGCATCCACCAGCGCGCCGCCGGAGTTACCCGGGTTGATCGCCGCGTCGGTCTGGATAAAGTCTTCGTAGCTGTTGAGGCCCAACTGGTTACGCCCGGTGGCGCTGATGATACCCATGGTCACGGTCTGGCCGACCCCGAACGGGTTGCCGATGGCCAGCGCCACGTCACCTACGCGCAAGCCTTCGGAGCGGCCGATGGTGATCGAGGGCAGGCTTTTCAGATCAATCTTCAACACCGCGAGGTCGGTTTCCGGGTCGCTGCCGACCACGCGGGCGAGGGTTTCCCGGCCATCACGCAGGGCCACGACAATCTGGTCGGCGCCGGTGGTCACGTGGTTGTTGGTGAGGATGTAGCCTTCGGGGCTCATGATCACCCCGGAGCCGAGGCTGGATTCCATGCGTCGCTGCTTGGGCGAGTTGTCGCCGAAAAAGCGCCGGAATTGCGGGTCTTCAAACAGCGGATGCGCCGGTTTGTTGATGACTTTGGTGGTGTACAGATTCACCACCGCGGGCGCGGCGATCACCACCGCGTCGGCGTAAGTCACCGGGCCTTGTACCACCGCGCTGGTTTGCGGTGCCTGTTGCAGGTTGACATCGAGGGTCGGCAGGCCGACCAGTTGTGGATAACGCTGAATAATCAGCATCGCGATCAGCACGCCAGCCAACAATGGCCATCCAAAAAAACGCAGTGCCTTGAGCATTAAGAAAATCCTGACGGGTTGCAGGGGGCGGGAGAGCGCCCATAATGTCGCGCATTATACGAGGCCGTGAGCGCCTCTGAACGGGATATTTAGGAGTCTTTTATGGCCGTCGCCCTGAGCACCTTAGTCGAGGAAGCGGACCGCTACCTTAATAGTGCAAAAATCGCCGATTACTGCCCCAACGGCCTGCAGGTCGAGGGCCGGCCGCAAGTGCTGCGCATCGTCAGCGGCGTGACCGCCAGCCAGGCATTGCTGGACGCAGCGGTCGAAGCCCAGGCCGACCTGGTGCTGGTGCACCACGGTTACTTCTGGAAAGGCGAAAGCCCGTGCATCACCGGCATGAAGCAGCGCCGCCTGAAAACCCTGCTCAAGCACGACATCAGCCTGCTGGCCTACCACTTGCCCCTCGACCTGCACCCGGAAGTCGGCAACAACGTGCAACTGGCCAGGCAATTGGACATCACCGTCGAAGGCCCGCTGGACCCGGACAACCTCAAGGTCGTCGGGCTGGTGGGTTCCCTGGCCGAACCGGTGTCGCCCCGCGACTTCGCCCGCCGCGTGCAGGAAGCCATGGGCCGTGAGCCGCTGCTGATCGAAGGCAGCGAGATGATCCGCCGCGTGGGCTGGTGCACCGGTGGTGGCCAGGGCTACATTGACCAGGCGGTGCTGGCCGGCGTCGACCTGTACCTGAGCGGCGAAGCCTCGGAACAGACCTTCCACAGCGCCCGGGAAAACGACATCAGCTTTATCGCGGCCGGGCATCACGCCACTGAGCGATACGGTGTGCAGGCGTTGGGTGACTATCTGGCGCGGCGTTTTGCCCTGGAACACCTGTTCATTGATTGCCCCAACCCGATCTGACAAACACCGCCGGACACATGTGGGAGCGGGCTTGCTCGCGAATGCGGTGTGTCAGTCAATGCATGTGGCGACTGATGCACCGCATTCGCGAGCAAGCCCGCTCCCACATTTGACCGTGTTTTGCCTTGGTAACCCTCATTCATCCGCCCGACCCAGCCAAACCCAGCGGTATATTGATATACCGTTTCGATCTAGCCAGCTCCCTCAATAGAATCAGGTGCTGTGCTAGCATGCCCCGCTCGAACACGGCCCGCTGGCCGTCCATAAGATCGTTTTTCCGTGAGTAGCCATGGTCGACAAACTGACGCATCTGAAACAGCTGGAGGCGGAAAGCATCCACATCATCCGCGAGGTCGCCGCCGAGTTCGATAACCCGGTGATGCTCTACTCGATCGGTAAAGACTCCGCCGTGATGCTGCACCTGGCACGCAAGGCATTTTTCCCGGGCAAGCTGCCGTTTCCGGTCATGCACGTCGACACCCGCTGGAAATTCCAGGAGATGTACAAGTTCCGCGACAAGATGGTCGAAGAACTGGGCCTGGACCTGATCACCCATATCAACCCCGATGGCGTGGCGCAGAACATCAACCCGTTCACCCACGGCAGCGCCAAGCACACCGACATCATGAAGACCGAAGGCCTCAAGCAGGCCCTGGACAAGCATGGTTTCGACGCAGCATTCGGCGGTGCCCGTCGCGATGAAGAGAAATCCCGCGCCAAAGAGCGCGTGTACTCGTTCCGCGACAGCAAGCACCGCTGGGACCCGAAAAACCAGCGTCCGGAGCTGTGGAACGTCTACAACGGCAACGTCAACAAGGGCGAGTCGATCCGTGTGTTCCCGCTGTCCAACTGGACCGAGCTGGACATCTGGCAGTACATCTACCTGGAAGGCATCCCGATTGTTCCGCTGTACTTCGCCGCCGAGCGCGAAGTGATCGAGAAGAACGGCACGTTGATCATGATCGACGACGACCGCATCCTCGAGCACCTGTCCGACGAAGACAAAGCCCGAATCGTCAAAAAGAAAGTACGTTTCCGTACCCTTGGCTGCTACCCGTTGACGGGCGCGGTGGAGTCCGAAGCCGAGACGCTGACGGACATCATTCAGGAAATGCTCCTGACGCGAACTTCCGAGCGCCAGGGCCGGGTCATCGACCACGATGGCGCAGGCTCGATGGAAGATAAAAAACGTCAAGGCTATTTCTAAGGGGTTGTCATGTCGCACGTATCTGATTTGATCAGCGAGGACATCCTCGCCTACCTGGGCCAGCATGAGCGCAAGGAAATGTTGCGCTTCCTGACCTGTGGCAACGTCGATGACGGCAAAAGCACCCTGATCGGGCGCCTGCTGCACGACTCCAAGATGATCTACGAAGATCACCTGGAAGCCATCACCCGCGATTCGAAGAAGTCCGGCACCACCGGCGATGACATCGACCTGGCCTTGCTGGTCGACGGCCTGCAAGCCGAGCGCGAGCAGGGCATCACCATCGATGTTGCCTACCGCTACTTCTCCACCGCCAAGCGCAAATTCATCATTGCCGACACCCCCGGCCATGAGCAGTACACCCGCAACATGGCCACCGGTGCCTCCACCTGTGACCTGGCGATCATCCTGATCGACGCCCGCTACGGCGTGCAGACCCAGACCCGTCGCCACAGCTTTATCGCCTCATTGCTGGGGATCAAACACATCGTGGTGGCCGTCAACAAGATGGACATCAACGGCTTTGACCAAAGTGTGTTCGAGTCGATCAAGGCCGATTACCTGAAGTTCGCCGACGGTATCGCGTTCAAACCGAGCACCCTGACATTCGTGCCGATGTCGGCGCTCAAGGGCGACAACGTGGTGAACAAGAGCGAGCGTTCGCCTTGGTACACCGGCCAGTCGCTGATGGAAATTCTCGAAACCGTCGAGATCGCCAACGACCGCAACTACACCGACCTGCGTTTCCCGGTGCAGTACGTCAACCGTCCGAACCTGAACTTCCGTGGTTTCGCCGGCACCCTGGCCAGCGGCATCGTGCACAAGGGCGACGAAATCGTGGTGCTGCCGTCGGGCAAGAGCAGCCGCGTGAAATCCATCGTCACCTTTGAAGGCGAGCTGGAAAACGCCGGCCCAGGCCAGGCCGTGACCCTGACCATGGAAGACGAGATCGACATCTCCCGTGGCGACTTGCTGGTACATGCCGACAACGTGCCGCAAGTGACCGACGCCTTCGACGCCATGCTGGTGTGGATGGCTGAAGAGCCGATGCTGCCGGGCAAGAAATACGACATCAAGCGCGCCACCAGCTACGTGCCGGGTTCCATCACCAGCATCGTGCATCGCGTCGATGTGAACACCCTGGAAGAAGGCCCGGCGAGCGCCTTGCAGTTGAACGAGATCGGCCGGGTCAAGGTCAGCCTCGACACGGTCATCGCCCTGGACGGTTACGCGAGCAACCGCACCACCGGTTCGTTTATCGTCATCGACCGCTTGACCAACGGCACCGTGGCAGCCGGCATGATCATCGCGCCGCCGGTGACTCACGGCAGCGCGGCGCAGCATGGCAAGTTGGCTCACGTGGCCACCGAAGAACGCGCCCAGCGCTTCGGCCAGCAACCGGCGACCGTGTTGTTCAGCGGCTTGTCGGGCGCCGGCAAAAGCACCCTGGCCTACGCGGTTGAACGCAAGCTGTTCGACATGGGCCGTGCAGTGTTTGTGCTGGATGGCCAGAACTTGCGCCATGACCTGAACAAGGGCCTGCCGCAGGACCGCGCCGGGCGTACCGAGAACTGGCGCCGTGCCGCGCACGTGGCGCGTCAGTTCAACGAAGCGGGCCTGCTGACTCTGGCAGCGTTCGTTGCCCCGGATGCCGAAGGGCGCGAACAGGCCAAGGCGCTGATCGGCGGTGATCGTTTGCTGACCGTCTACGTGCAGGCTTCGCCGCTGGTGTGTGCCGAGCGTGATCCGCAAGGCTTGTACGCGGCGGGCGGGGATAACATCCCCGGTGAGTCCTTCCCGTATGACGTGCCGTTGAATGCTGACCTTGTGATCGACACCCAGGCGTTGTCGCTGGAAGACAGCGTCAAGCAAGTGCTGGAACTGCTGCGCCAGCGCGGCGCGATCTAAGCGTCACGCGCACAAAAAAGCCCGCCACCGATCACTCGGTGGCGGGCTTTTTCATGCGAACCGTGATCTCTGTAGGAGCGAGCTTGCTCGCGAAAAACCTGAGTGCGCCGCGTTGAATCAGGATGCCAACGTCATCGTTAACGACCTTCGCGAGCAAGCTCGCTCCTACAGGTGTCAGGCAGGAAAGTCGCGGTGAAGCTGTTCCAGCAACACATCCTTCTCTTCCCACAACCGGTTGATCCAACCCTGGAACGCCAACCGATATTCCCCATCCTGCTCATAATTCTTGCCGATAAACTCGGCCGGAATCTGCACTTCCTCAAACTGCACGACAACCTCCTTCACATTCCCGCACAGCAAATCCCAATAACCGGGGCGCCCACCAGGATAGTGAATGGTCACGTTCACCAGCGACTTCAGCTGTTCACCCATGGCATCCAGTACAAACGCGATACCACCGGCCTTCGGCTTGAGCAGATAACGAAACGGTGACTTCTGCTGTGCATGCTTGCCGGGGGTAAACCGCGTGCCTTCGGCAAAGTTGAAAATGCCCACCGGGTTGTGGCGAAACTTCGCGCAGGTCTTGCGGGTGGTTTCCAGGTCTTTGCCTTTCTTTTCCGGATGCTTTTCCAGGTACGCCTTGGTGTAGCGCTTCATGAACGGGAAGCCCAGTGTCCACCACGCCAGACCGATCACCGGGACCCAGATCAGCTCTTGCTTGAGGAAGAACTTCAGCGGGCGAATACGCCGGTTGAGCACGTATTGCAGCACCATGATATCGACCCAGCTCTGGTGGTTACTGGTCACCAGGTACGAGTGTTCATAGTCGAGGCCTTCCAGGCCCTTCAAGTGCCAGCGGGTGCGACATACCAGGTTCATCCAGGCCTTGTTGTTGCTGATCCAGGCCTCGTGGGTCTGGTTCATCAGCCATTCACTGAAGCGTTTGGCAAACGGCAACGCCTTGAACAGCGCCACGATAAACAGGAACGAGCACAGCAGGATCGTGTTCAACGCCAGCAACAGCGAGGCGATCACCCCACGCACGGCAGCAGGTAGAAAATCCAGCATTTAGACATCCATAGGTCGGTTGGCGGCTTGAATCGCGGTCAATGCGATGGTGTACACGATGTCGTCCACCTGCGCCCCACGGGGCAGGTCGTTCACCGGTTTGCGCAGGCCTTGCAGCATCGGCCCCAGGCTCACGCAATCGGCACTGCGCTGCACGGCCTTGTGGGTGGTGTTGCCGGTGTTCAGGTCGGGGAACACGAACACCGTGGCCTTGCCCGCCACCAGGCTGTTGGGCGCCAGTTGCCGGGCCACGGTTTCGTTGGCGGCGGCGTCGTATTGCAACGGGCCGTCGATCAGCAGCGAGCTTTGGGCTTCGTGGGCGAGCAGGGTGGCTTCGCGGACTTTCTCGACTTCTTCGCCCGTGGCCGAATCACCGCTGGAATAACTGATCATCGCCACCCGTGGCGTGATGCCGAACGCGGCGGCCGAGTCGGCGCTTTGCAGGGCGATTTCCGCCAGCTCGGCGGCGCTTGGGTGCGGGTTCATCACGCAGTCGCCGTATACCAGCACTTGCTCCGGGAACAGCATGAAGAACACCGACGAGACCAGGGTGCAGCCCGGCGCGGTCTTGATCAACTGGAGGGCTGGGCGAATGGTGTTGGCGGTGGAGTGGATGACGCCGGAGACCAGGCCGTCGACTTCATCCAGGGCGAGCATCATGGTGGCGATCACCACCGTGTCTTCCAGTTGCTGCTCGGCCATCGGTGCGTTGAGGCTTTTGGTTTTGCGCAGGGCCACCATTGGCTCCACGTAGCGCTGGCGAATCAAGTCCGGGTCGAGAATCTCCAGGCCTTCGGGCAGCTCGATGCCATGGGCGCGGGCCACCGCTTCCACGTCCGCCGGCTTGGCCAGCAGCACGCAACGGGCAATTCCGCGTGCCTGGCAGATGGCGGCAGCCTGCACGGTCAGCGGCTCGCTACCTTCCGGCAAAACGATGCGCTTATTGGCCGCCTGGGCGCGTTGGATCAGTTGATAACGGAATACGGCCGGCGACAGGCGCATCTCCCGCGGCGTGCCGCAGCGTTGATGCAGCCAGCGGGCGTCGAGGTGGCTGGCGACGAAATCGGTGATGATCTCCGCACGTTCGCGGTCATCAATCGGGATTTCCTTGTTCAGGCTGTTGAGCTGGTTGGCGGTGTCGTAAGAGCCGGTGCTCACCGACAGCACCGGCAGCCCGGCCTGGAACGCGCCCCGGCACAGGTCCATGATCCGTGGGTCGGGCAGGGTGTCGCTGGTCAGCAACAGGCCGGCCAGCGGCACGCCGTTGATGGCGGCCAGGCTGACGGCGAGGATGATGTCGTCGCGGTCGCCGGGCGTCACCACCAATACGCCGGGCTTGAGCAGCTCCACGGTGTTGCGCATGGTGCGGGCGCAGATGATGATTTTGGTCATGCGCCGGGTTTCGTAGTCACCGGCGTTGAGGATTTGCGCGCCCATCAGGTCGGCCACGTCGCGGGTGCGCGGGGCGTTGAGTTCCGGCTGGTACGGGATGCAGCCCAACAGGCGGAAATCGCCGCTGCGCAATAACGGCGAGTGCTCTTTGAGGCGCGCCGAGAATGCTTCCATGCTTTCGTCGGTGCGCACCTTGTTCAGGATCACGCCCAACACTTTTGGATCTTTCGGGCCGCCGAACAACTGGGCCTGCAATTCCACGCGGCCGGAGAGTTCGGTGAGCACTTCGTTTTCCGGGGCCGAGACCAGGATTACTTCGGCGTCCAGGCTCTTGGCCAGGTGCAGGTTGACCCGGGCCGCATAGCTGGCGCTGCGGGTTGGCACCATGCCTTCGACAATCAGCACGTCCTTGCCCACGGCAGCTTGTTGGTAAAGGGTGATGATTTCTTCCAGCAGTTCATCCAGTTGGCCGTCGCCGAGCATCCGCTCTACATGGGCCAGGCCCAAGGGCTGGGGTGGTTTCAGGCCGTGGGTACGGGCCACCAGTTCGGTGGAGCGCTCGGGGCCGGTATCGCCGGGGTGTGGCTGGGCAATCGGTTTGAAGAAGCCGACTTTCAGCCCGGCCCGTTCAAGGGTACGCACCAGCCCAAGGCTGATGGAGGTCAGACCCACACCAAAATCGGTGGGCGCGATAAAAAAAGTCTGCATGCGAATTCTCTGGAGGTGCATGGCTTCGGTGGCGGCCTATGGCTGGCTGCCTACCGGGAATCAGGTGCCAAGGTTATCTCTATCTGAGCCTTGCGCACACCAGCCGCACCTAAAGGGCTTGTCTATTTTTTCAAGGCGTTGTGCCGGGTCCGTGACCCAGGCGCGGGATTGCCAGGGTGGCTGGTGGCGCAGGTGCTGGGTGTGGCCGCAGGAAAGGTCGACGACCCAGTGCTGGTCTTCGTCCTGGTGAAATCCGACGACCGTCGGGTCAGTTGTTCGACCCCGTCCGTCCGGGTTGTGTTCGCTTTCGGGCAAATCCTTGTTTAGACTTGTCCGTTCTTCATTCTTCTGCAAAAGGTCTCGCCCCATGCCGATCGCCGCCAATAAGGCTGTCTCCATTGACTATACCCTGACCAACGACGCTGGTGAGGTCATCGACAGTTCTGCCGGCGGCGCGCCGCTGGTCTACCTGCAAGGTGCAGGTAACATCATCCCGGGCCTGGAAAAGGCTCTGGAAGGCAAAGAGGTCGGTGACGAACTGACCGTTGCCGTAGAACCTGAAGATGCCTACGGCGAATACGCTGCCGAACTGGTCAGCACCCTGAGCCGCAGCATGTTCGAAGGCGTTGACGAGCTGGAAGTGGGCATGCAGTTCCACGCTTCCGCTCCGGACGGCCAGATGCAGATCGTCACTATCCGCGACCTGGACGGCGACGACGTGACCGTCGACGGCAACCACCCGCTGGCGGGCCAGCGCCTGAACTTCCAGGTGAAGATCGTCGCTATCCGTGACGCTTCCCAGGAAGAAGTGGCCCACGGCCACGTGCACGGCGAAGGTGGTCACCACCATTAATTGATAGAGCGACGCTCTGTCAGTTGGAAAAAGGCGCCTTCGGGCGCCTTTTTCATTTGGCGGCTATTCTTGCCGACTTGGCGGCTGTAATCTCGAATGGCCGTTACAAAGAACATAGGATATCTGGAGTTCGTCATGAGTGCTTTCCACGACCTTAAACTCAAAGCCCTGGATGGTCAGGAGCTGCCTCTGGCGCCCTTCAAGGGGCAAGTCGTGCTGGTGGTCAACGTCGCCTCCAAATGTGGTTTGACACCACAGTACGCCGCGCTGGAAAACCTCTATCAGCAATACAAAAGCCAGGGTTTCACCGTACTCGGGTTGCCGTGCAATCAATTTGCCGGGCAGGAACCGGGTACTGAAGAAGAAATCCAGGAATTCTGCAGCCTCAACTACGGCGTGACCTTTCCCCTGGGCAGCAAGCTCGACGTGAATGGTCACGATCGCCACCAACTGTATCGATTGCTGGCGGGCGAGGGCGCCGAATTTCCCGGGGACATTACCTGGAACTTCGAAAAATTCCTGCTGGGTAAAGACGGCCGGGTCCTGGCGCGTTTCTCACCGCGTACACCGCCGGATGATCCCACCATCGTGCAGGCAATCGAAAAAGCCTTGAGCTGACTTACAACTGTAGGAGCGAGCTTGCTCGCGATGGACGTTAACGATGACGCGGGGAATTTGATTTAACGCGGCGTCCTCAGGTTTTTCGCGAGCCAGCTCGCTCCTACAGTAATCCCGCGCTTTTACCCCTTAATCACCATAATCAATAGTGCTGTTCAGCGCTTTTCGCACTCCATATTATCCACATCATAAATTTGTCTTCCGTGGAGTGCTCCCATGCCTGTCCAAGCCTTGTTCAAACCGTTCCAGCTCGGCGCACTGCAACTGCCGACACGCGTGGTGATGGCGCCGATGACCCGTTCGTTCTCCCCGGGTGGCGTGCCTAACTCCAAAGTGATCGAGTACTACCGCCGTCGCGCCGCTGCCGGTGTCGGCCTGATCATCACCGAAGGCACCGTGGTCGGTCACCCCGCCTCCAACGGCTACCCGAACGTCCCGCATTTCTACGGTGAGGCCGCCCTGGCCGGCTGGAAAAAAGTGGTCGACGCGGTGCACGCCGAAGGCGGCAAGATCGTCCCGCAACTGTGGCATGTGGGTAGCGTACGGCGCATCGGCACCGAGCCGGATGCCAGCGTCCCGGCTTACGGCCCCACCGAAAAACTCAAGGACGGCAACGTCGTCGTCCACGGCATGACCGTGCAAGACATCAAGGACGTGATCGCCGCGTTCGCCCAAGCCGCCAAGGATGCCCAGAGCATCGGCATGGACGGCGTGGAAATCCACGGCGCACACGGTTACCTGGTGGACCAGTTCTTCTGGGAAGGCACCAACCTGCGCACCGACGAATACGGCGGCAGCCTGGCCAACCGTTCGCGCTTTGCCATCGAATTGATCCAGGCCATCCGCGCTGCCGTGGGCCCGGACTTCCCGATCATCTTGCGTTTCTCCCAGTGGAAGCAGCAGGACTACACCGCGCGCCTGGTGCAAACCCCGCAAGCGCTGGGTGAATTCCTCAAGCCGCTGTCTGATGCCGGCGTGGATATTTTCCACTGCTCCACCCGCCGTTTCTGGGAGCCGGAATTCGAAGGCTCCGAACTGAACCTGGCTGGCTGGACCCGCAAGCTCACCGGCAAGCCGACCATCACTGTGGGCAGCGTCGGCCTGGATGGTGAGTTCCTGCAGTTCATGGTCAACACCGACAAGATTGCGCAACCGGCCAGCCTGGAAAACCTGCTGGAGCGCCTGAACAACGACGAGTTTGATCTGGTGGCGGTTGGCCGTGCGTTGCTGGTGGACCCGGATTGGGCGCTCAAAGTGCGCGAAGGGCGTGAGGGCGACATCTTGCCGTTTAGTCGTGAGGCGTTGACGACCCTTGTTTGAGCGCGATTCTGCGCTTTCAACAAGGTTTCTGACAGGAAGCCGGATACCCGGCTCCCTGTGATTTTCAGGTCGTAAATGAGCCATCTACCCCCATAGTGGGGATGTCATGAGGTTTACGTAAAAGGGCGCCGGCCTGTGAGTGCGGACGGTTGGCGCTCGGAATAACTGTCATAGGCGGAATTCGCCTGGTGTGCAGGCATGAATCGCGATTGTGACGATTGCTCGTCGGCTTGAAGGCTGTGATTGCGCAACAGCGGTTGCTGGTTGTTTCTGCTGAGGTGAGCAGGGTATCCGCCGTTTTCAGGCCGTGGGCGTGCGGGATTTGCGCCGTARTCGGGWYGCGGGCGTGCGGGATTTGCGCCGTAGTCGGGTTGCGGGCGTGCGGGATTTGCGCCGTAGTCGGGTTGCGGGCGTGCGGGATTTGCGCCGTAGTCGGGTTGCGGGCGTGCRGGATTTGCGCCGTARTCGGGYCGTGGGCGTGCGGGATTTKCGCCGTAATCGGGTTGCGGGCGTGCGGGATTCGCGCCGTAGTCGGGCCGTGGGCGTGCAGGATTCCCGCTGCCGGGTTGCGCAGGGCGAGCGGGTGAGCACTTGGAACGTCTGCCGCGATCATCCGGCGGTGCGGGTTGCCAGGCGTTTCCACTCGGTTGGGTATCCTGTCGGTCCCACCCTGACATTGGCTGTTTGCCGGAAGGCTGTTGCGCTTGCGTGGGGTTTTCAAAGCGAGTAACGCTGGCAGGGTTTGATACGTGATTCAGTATAAACATCGTTGATCTCTATATTGGGTTGTTGCTTATAGATTTTCCCCGCTTGTTTTGGGATTTTTCCCATGCCCAAGCTGGCGCCTCTTTGATAAGTAGGCGTCACTTGGGTGGGTAACCCGTAAGGTCGCGTTCCCGATATATTCAGTCATGAAACTGCGCTTTTCGGTGCGGCTGAGGCTTTTTTTCAGGGCAGGCCGCGTAACTCAGGGGATAGCAGAACGAGTTGGTAAAGTTGCTGACTTTCCTTGTCGTCTAATCATCGCGTCACAGGTGCAGGTGTAACGGGCAAGTGGGCCCCACACACACCTCGTAACTGAATCTCAAACTGTTCGACAATCGCTGGCCAACCTTGACGGCTGGCGTGTTGCCGGGCATTGAGCCGCACCCGCCGTAAACTCTCGCGCTCTTCCAACAGCCAGTTCGCGGCATCGCAAAACGCCTCCTCATCCCCCGGCATTGCCAGCACGCCACTGTAGCCATGGCGAATATGCTGGGTCGCGGCCGCCTGGTCGTACGCCACTACACCCAACCCTGACGCCATGGCTTCCAGCACCACGTTGCCGAAGGTTTCAGTCAGGCTGGGGAACAGGAACACATCCCCGGATGCGTAATGCCTGGCCAACTCTTCACCGCGCAGGGTGCCGCAGAAAATCGCCTCCGGCAGTTCCTTTTCCAGCATCGCCCGTTGTGGGCCGTCACCGACGATGATCAGTTTCATCTGGCGCAGTGGGTAGGTGTCCTGCAGCGTTTCAAAGCAGCGCTTGAGCAACCCGAGGTTTTTTTCCTGGGCCAGGCGGCCCACATGCAACACCGCAGTTTGCTCACTGGTCAGTGCCCAACTTTCACGCAGCGCATTATCGCGTTTGGCCGGATGAAACAGCTGGCTGTCGACACCTCGCGCAAGCATGCCCAGGCGCTCGAAGTGGCGCCGCTCGAGCTCCATGCGTTGGCTGGCGCTGGGCACCAGGGTCAGGGTCGAACGGTTATGGAACCAGCGCAGATAGTGGGTCAACGCCCGGCTCAACATGCCCAGGCCGTACTGGTTGGAATACTGCTGGAAGTTGGTGTGGAAGCCACTCACCACGCTGATCCCCAAGCGCCGCGCCGCCCTGAGTGCGGACAAACCCAACGGCCCTTCGGTGGCGATGTACAGCACATCCGGGCGCTGGCGGGTCCAGCGCCGCAACAACTTGTGCATCGACGACTGGCCCCATTGCAGCCCCGGATAACCCGGCAACGGCCAACCCCGGCAAAGCATCAGGCCGTCGTCGCTGGGCCGGCTCTGGTCGCTGCCCTGGCGCGGGCGAACCAGTTCGACTTGATGCCCGCGCGCGCGCAAACCGTCACACAGGCGGCCAAGGGTATTGGCCACCCCGTTGATCTCGGGCGGGAAGGTTTCGGTAATCAGGGTGATGTGGAGCGAAGCTGTCGTCATGACCCACAGTGTCGGTGTGGGCCATGTCGTCATTGTGTCTTTTGGATGATGGATTTGTGACGGCTCAGGCCTTTTTAACGGCCATCGCCTCGGCGCCTTGCTCACGCACCCAGAACAACGTCGCCCCGGCCACCGCCGCCGGCATCATCAGCAGGTTCACCACCGGCACCAGCAGCACCAGGTAAACGATGCCGCCAAAACTCATGCTCTGCCAGCGCTTCTGGCGCAGCCAGGCGAGCATTTCGTTCCAGCCCAGCTTGTGGTTGTCCGCCGGGTAGTCGATGTACTGGATCGCCATCATCCACACGCCGAACAGCAGCCACAGCGGCGCGGCCACCAGGTTGACCACCGGGATGAACGACAGGATAAACAGGCCGATGGCCCGTGGCAGGAAGTAGCCCAGTTTGCGCATTTCCCGGGCCAGGGTACGCGGGACCATGGCCGCCAGTTCGGCCCAGCTGAATGCCGGGAAGTCATCGGTGCCGCGCACCACCACTTCGACTTTTTCCGACAGAAAGCCGTTGAACGGCGCGGCGATGATATTGGCGAGCATGGTGAAGGTGAAAAACACCATCAGCACCACCAGCACCACGAATAAAGGCCACAGCAGATAATTGAGAAAGCTCAGCCAACTCGGCAGCGTCGGCATCAGCGTGTCGACCCACAGGCTGAACTGATGGCCGGCGAAGTAGATCAATCCGACGAACAGGATCAGGTTGATCGCCAGTGGCAGCAGCACAAACAGGCGCAAGCCAGGGCTGAGTACCAGTTTGAGGCCTTCGCGCAGGTACTGTGGGCCTGAAAGAACGGGGGCGGGCATGGATAACTCCGGGCAATGGGGGCGAACGCGCCGACCTTACCGGCTTTGGGAGTACCGGGAAAGCACGGCCCGCGTCGCGACATTAACGGTAACAAAGGTGTCGATTAATAGAGGGCACGGGATAGAGACCACCTATGAGCTGGATTGTTATTCCGTATTTCCTTAATCTTGCCTCCCTCTATACGCTGCACCCATTATTTTCAGGATCTGCGAGTTCAAGCCTTCCCCAAGTGCTTCGCGGTCCTTTTTTATTCCAGCCGTTCTGTAGTCCGGGCGGTCGATAGGAGTGAGTCATGTCTGATACCCGTCATTCGCGAGTGATTATTCTCGGTTCCGGCCCTGCCGGTTACAGCGCTGCCGTCTACGCTGCCCGCGCCAACCTCAAGCCGCTGCTGATCACCGGCATGCAAGCGGGCGGTCAGTTGACCACCACCACCGAAGTCGACAACTGGCCAGGCGACGTTCACGGCCTGACCGGCCCGGTGCTGATGGAACGCATGAAAGAACACGCCGAGCGTTTCGAAACCGAAATCGTGTTTGATCACATCAACGCGGTCGACTTCTCGAAAAAGCCATACAGCCTGACCGGCGACAGCGGTGTGTACACCTGTGACGCGCTGATCATCGCCACCGGCGCCAGCGCTCGTTACCTGGGCCTGCCGTCAGAAGAAGCGTTCATGGGCAAGGGTGTTTCCGCCTGCGCGACCTGCGACGGTTTCTTCTACCGCAACAAGCCAGTGGCTGTGGTCGGTGGCGGCAATACCGCGGTGGAAGAGGCGCTGTACCTGGCCAACATCGCCAGCACCGTGACCCTGGTTCACCGCCGCGAGACCTTCCGCGCCGAGAAGATCCTGATCGACAAGCTGCATGCCCGCGTTGCCGAAGGCAAGATCATCCTCAAGCTCAACGCCACCCTGGATGAAGTCCTGGGTGACAACATGGGCGTGACCGGTGCTCGCCTGAAGAACAACGACGGCAGCTTCGACGAACTGAAGGTCGACGGCGTGTTCATCGCCATCGGCCACACCCCGAACACCTCGTTGTTCGAAGGCGTGCTGGATGCAAAAGACGGTTACCTGATCGTGCAGGGCGGCCGTGAAGGCAACGCGACGGCCACCAACATCGAAGGTATCTTCGCTGCCGGTGACGTGGCTGACCACGTCTACCGCCAGGCGATCACCTCCGCTGGGGCTGGCTGCATGGCGGCATTGGATGCCGAGCGTTACCTCGACGGTTTGAAAGACGCTGCGTTCTAAACCGCTGAAACAAAAAAACCGGCTGCGAGGCCGGTTTTTTTACGTCTGCGATTTATGCAACACCGCAGCTCAAATGTGGGAGCGGGCTTGCTCGCGAATGCAGAGTGTCAGGCAATACATCTGGTGACTGATACACCGCATTCGCGAGCAAGCCCGCTCCCACATTTTGATCTATGCCTGACTCAGGATTTGCGGGTCAGTGGCTGTGCGGCAAACTTCACACCCGCCAACCCATGCTCGATCAACGCACGAATGTTGCCGTGGTCACTGCCTTCAGGCGTGGCCAGCACCGAACGGTAATGCTCGCCAAACGCCAACAGCGCTTCCTGGTCGCTAAAGCCTTCCAGCAGTGCCAGGCCCAGGGTCTTGCACGATCCTTCGTTCTGCCCGGCGGCGTTTTCCACGCTGGCGTTGGTGAAGGCTTGTGGCTGGTAGTCGTAACCGGCGGCAACAAAAGCCAGGGTGTCGGCGAAAGCGTGTTCGCCGCTGTTGAGGCTGGCGCGCAGGGTGTTCAGGTCAGTCATGGGTTTTTCCTTTGGCGAATGCCGCTTGCTGTTCGGCACTGGCTTCTTGCTGGTATTGGGCTTTCCACTCGGCGTACGGCATGCCGTACACCACTTCACGGGCGTCATCGAGGCTCAGCTCAATCTGGCGCTCGTCGGCCTCGGCCTTGTACCACTTGGACAAGCAGTTGCGGCAGAAGCCTGAGAGGTTCATCAGGTCGATGTTCTGCACATCCTTGCGGCTGTCCAGGTGGGCCACCAGCCGGCGGAAGGCGGCGGCTTCGAGTTCGAGGCGTTGTTGATCGTTCATGGTACTCACTGCAAAGGTAAGGGTTAGCGACTGGCCGCCAGGGTGATCGACACCGATTCGGCAAAACGCAACGCATGGGGTTTGTCGACTTCGACTTCGGCGTACAGCACCGACGTATTGCTCATCACCAGGTCGAGGATCTCCTGGGTCAGGCGCTCCAGCAGGGCGAAGCGGTTGCCTTCCACATGGGCGATGATCGCCTTGGTGATGGTGCGGTAGTTCAGCGCGTGGTCGATGTCGTTGTCGCGTACGGCTTCCTGGGCGGCATACAGGATGGTCAGGTTGATCAACACATCCTGCTTGTTGAGGATTTCATCCTCGTTGATCCCGATAAACGTGCGCAGGCACAGGTCTTTGACCCGGATGCGCGCCATGCCTGGCTGAAGTTGTGGCATTGCTACTTGCTCCGTCCAATCAGTTGCAGGAACTCCATGCGCGTGGTGTTCGACTCGCGGAACGCGCCGAGCATCACCGAGGTGTTCATGGTTGAGTTCTGTTTTTCCACGCCGCGCATCATCATGCACATGTGCTTGGCTTCGATCACTACCGCCACACCTGCTGCTTGAGTGACTTCCTGGATAGCGTCGGCGATTTCCCGCGTGAGATTCTCCTGGATCTGCAGGCGCCGGGCGAACATGTCGACGATCCGCGCCAGCTTCGACAGGCCGAGGACCTTGCCGGTCGGAATATAGGCCACATGGGCCTTGCCGATAAAGGGCAGCAGGTGATGCTCGCACAGCGAATACAGCTCGATGTCCTTGAGGATCACCATCTCGTCGTTGTCGGAGGCGAACAGCGCACCGTTGACGATTTCCTCCAGGTTCTGCTCGTAACCATGACACAGGTACTGCATGGCCTTGGCGGCCCGCTTCGGCGTGTCGAGCAAACCTTCGCGCTCCGGGTCTTCGCCCAGGCCCTTGAGGATCTCGCGGTAATGGTGGGGCAGGGACAAAGTCATACAACATCCTCGCAAACGGCTTACTTGATATGCCGCCCGCCGTTGACGGTCAGGGTGGTACCGGTGACATACGGGTTATCCAGCAGGTAACGCACGCTCTGGTAAATCACCTCGGGGCCGGGTTCGATACCCAGTGCCGCCTTGGCCAGGACCTTGGCGCGGTAGGCCGCGTCGTCGCCCTCGTTGAACATCACCATCGCCGGGGCAATGCCGTTCACCTTGATTGTCGGTGCAAGTTGCGCGGCAAACGACAAGGTCAGGCTGTCGAGCCCGGCCTTGGTGGCGCAGTAGGCAATGTGCTGGCGGCTGCCCTTGCGGGTCACGTCATCGCTGATGTGCACGATATCCGCAGGCGTGGAGCTTTGCAGCAGGTAAGCACAATGCAGGTTGATCAGGTACGGCGCAAGCATGTGCACGCTGAACATGTCGGTAAAGGCGCGGCTCTCGTCCCCGGGCGTTTCCGCCTCCCAGGCCGACGCATTATGGATGATCGCGCGCAGGCTCTGGGTGTGCGTCTTCAGCTCGTCGATGAAGGCGAGAATACCTGCCTCGCAGGAAAAGTCGGCAAACACGCCAATCGCACCCCGCTCGCGCAGGGTCTGCACGCCGGGACGTTCGCTGCGGTAACTGAAAATCACCGGCTGCCCTTCGTCCAGCAGGCGCAGGGCGCAATGCAGGCCGACACGTTGGCCGGCACCGGTGATCAGGATCGGGGCGGGAGTTGAAGACATGGGAAGCTCGAGTCGCTGGCAGGCTAAAACTATACCAGCGCGCGGCCTCCCTTGTACTCAAGCAGCGGCTTCGGTGGCCTTTACCCGGGCCGGAGCCGGATGCAGCCAGTTGGCCAGCAGGTGGGTCGACAACGGAATAAAGAAGTAAACCATCAGCGGCGTCAGCGCGAGGGTGCTGACCAGCACACGGCTCAACAAACCCAGCTCGCTGAGCAGCGGCTCAAGGCCGAAGTTGAACAGCAGCGACACCGGGAAAAACGCCAGCCAGATGGCCACGGCCTGCTTCCAGCGTGGCGGTCGTGCGGCGGCGGCGCCAAACCAGCCGTCGATACCGCGTACACGATGCTCCGAGGGCGCAGCAAACAGCTCACTGCCACGACCGAGCCATGCACTACGAGACGCGGAAAACTCCCAGGCATGCAGGGTCTTTTCGTCGGCGAAGCGGAAAATAATCTGGAATTCATCATCGTTGGGCGGCGGGGCAAGCACGCCGGAGCCCAAGTAACCGGGAAAGTCCGTGGCCAATTGCTCGCCTTCGCGCAGCCAGGCCATCAACTCTTCATAACGACCCTTGGCCACGCGGCGCGCAACCATCAGGGTGACGGGGGAGGTAGACATTGTGTATCTCCATAAGGATCAGGTGCGCTTGGCCGGGTAGGTGGCGCACGAACGAAGCTGCGGGGTAAGCAGCCACGTTGAAAAAACAGGCAAGGATTATTCCTGTTTTGAAAAAATACACCAGCGGCATTGGTCGGCTGGCTGAAGACCTTGAAACGGACAGCTGTATGGGCGTTAAATGGGATCCAAATTCCTTACGGTGTTTTTAGTGCGCTGATGTCTGTAATGACTGCTCCATCCCCTCATATGACGCTTGGCAACCCCGCCGATTCCGACGAGTTATTCCCGATTCGTGAAGTGGCAAGATTGACAGGCATCAACCCCGTCACCCTACGTGCCTGGGAACGTCGGTATGGGCTGATCCAGCCGGTTCGCACCGAAAGCGGGCACCGCCTGTATTCGCGCACCGATATCGACACCGTTCATCGTATTCTTGACTGGATCGAACGCGGTGTGGCGGTGAGCAAGGTGGGGAAAATCCTCGCCCGGGATGATCAGCAAGTCGAAGTTGCAGCCGTCGCACCCGCCGGTGCGGAACATGAATGGAGCCAATGGCAGCAACAGTTGCGAACGGCCGTCGGTGCCTTCGACGATCGGCAACTGGACCGGTTGTATGGCCAAATTTTCGCAGCCTACCCGGTGAGCGTGGTTTTCCAGGACATCCTGATGCCGCTCTGGCAGCAGTTATTGCGTCACCAGGGACTTTTTGGCCAGACCAGCGAATGGCTGTTTTTTGATGGGTTCCTGCGCAGCCGCACCTGGAAACGCCTGCAAACCGGCTGCGCCTCTGCGGCGCCGCGGGTGCTGCTGGCGGCCATCGCGGGAGAATGTCGGGAGCTGGAATTGCTCGTCGCAGGCCTGCTGATGAGCGGTGACGAATTAGCGGTCAAGGTCTTGGCCGTGGGCCAGCCGATGGATGAATTGACACTCGTCTGTGAAAAAACCAAGCCCCAAGCCCTTGTGGTGTTCTCCAATCACTCGCCCACCAGTGAGTTGCCCCGGCGCCTCGAGCGGCTTGCCCTGACCATCGACTGCCCGCTTTTGTTAGCCGGTGATGCGGCGGAATTGGCTCAGGAGCAACTGAAGGGGTCGCCGGTCGGATGCTTGGGCAATGAAGGGCGATTGATGCAGCGCCGCCTGCAGCAGTTTCTGCGCGGCGGCCTGGATACCTGAATTCAGGCGTGGACTTCGGGGTGGAACAAGCGATGTTGCTGCAGGATAAACTGGCGCAGGCGCTCGGTTTCATCCGCATCACTCTGGCTTAGGCGATAGGCGAACAACCCTCGGGCATTTTCCCGCTCCAGCGTGCCGCGTACCGAGATACGCTCATACCCGGACGGGCTGAACCACAGGGAAAAGGTTTTAGGCGCCTTGACCCGCCCGCGAATTTCCACCAGCAACCCTTTGAACGACACCTCATGCACCCACAGCGCACTCGGCTGCCCCTTGATATTTTCCAGCGGTACCGGCTCTTCAAGTGCCAGGCGCCACGGGCGAATCATCGGGCCGTCTTCGAAAATACTCGGCACACCCAGGCGCAAATGCACGGCATGAAACTCGTCTTCCACTAATTGCAGCGGAAAGGTCATTTGCTGGTTATCGAATTGTGCCTGGAGGGTGACATGGTCGTGAGCCGCCAAGCGGGTGAGCAAATCACGAATCTGCGCACCGCCATTGACCGTCAGGCTCGACGACGCATCCCGCACGTTCAGTTGCGGGTTGTGGTGCATGGTCTGAATAAAATCCAGCTCGTCCTGCGTCAAAAGCGCGTCGCGTTGCATTGATCTTGCTCAAGGAAAAGGTATTAAAACGCCATTATCTCTTTAAAGACCGCGTTTTCTAGTTTTTGTTAGATCCGCTCGTCGCCTTGAGTGCCTCAAGCTCCGCCCTGAGGTCCGCCAACTGGGCTTCCAATTGCGCGACACGCTGCTGGGCCTTGACCTGAGCGGTCACATCTTTCTGCACGCCGACAACGTAGGTCTGCTTGTCGGCCGGGTTGTAAACCGTCGATAACGACAGCTCATTCCAGAAGTGGGTGCCATCCTTACGGTAATTGCGCAGGATTTCCCGGCAGGGCTCACCGCTCTCCAAAGCTTCGCGAATCGCCATAAGCCCTGGCTGGTCACGGTCTCCCGATTGCATGAAGCGGCAATCCTGATAGAGGATTTCGTCGAGGGTGTAGCCGGTCATGCGCTCGAACGCCGGGTTTACGTAAATCAGTGGCATATCCTTGCCTTCGCGCTCGGCAATTACGATGCCGTCGTTGGAGGCGTTGATCACCAGTTGCATCAGCTTGGCGTTAATCATTGAGCGGTCCATGGCTTGTCTTCGGAATTCGCAGTTTAAGACATGCTGGCAGCCTTTCCACTGGCCCCAGCTGTTAATATCCCAGGCTTTTAGTCAGTTACAGGATCAGATTGATGAAAGTCGCCATCCTTTCCGGCTCGGTGTACGGCACGGCTGAAGAAGTCGCCCGTCACGCTGCAAGCATTCTCAACGCTGCCGGTTTCGACGCCTGGCACAACCCGCGTGCCACCTTGGCTGACGTGCAGGGCTTCGCGCCCGAGGCTTTTTTGGCGGTGACTTCCACCACCGGCATGGGCGAGTTGCCCGACAACCTGCAGCCGCTGTACTCGACCATCCGCGACCAATTGCCCGCTGCCTGGCGTGGCCTGCCGGGCGCGGTGATCGGCCTGGGCGACGCCAGCTATGGCGACACCTTCTGCGGCGGTGGCGAGCAAATGCGCGAGCTGTTTGCAGAGTTGGGCGTGCATGAAGTACTGCCGATGCTGCGCCTGGACGCCAGCGAAAGCGTGACCCCGGAAGCCGACGCCGAGCCATGGCTGGCGGAACTGGTCACTGCACTGCGCGGTTGACCGGGAATTCTCGCAACAATGCCAGCCAGGCCTGGGCGGCTTTCGACAGATAGGCGCCCTCACGCCAGATAAAGGCAATGTCCCAGCGCAGGTATTCCGGCGCCTTGAGCGTCAAGCGCACCACGCCGGGCCTTACCAGGCCACGGGCTACCACGCTGGGCAACAACACCACGCCTTGGCCGGCGGCCACCAATGCGGCGAGAAAATCCGCCTGGCCACTGCGCCCGCTTTCCTTCGGGGTAAAGCCCAGTTGCTGACAGGCCTGCAACAGGCGGTCGTTCAATACAAAACTACGTTGGTACATCAGGAACGGCGTGTCAGCCAATTCCTCCAGGCGGATTTGCGCGTTATCGGCCAGCGGGTGATCCATGGGCAGCAGGGCGTCCAGCGGCTCATCACAAAATGCCTGCCAGGCGAACGCCGGGTCGCTGGGCATCAAGCTACCGCCCACCTCCAGTTCTCCACTCAAGATTGCCTGCTCGATATTGCGGCTGCCGCCTTCCAGCAGTTGAATCGTGACATTCGGATAGCGCCGGCGGTATTCGGCAAACAACCCGGCAAACAGCGTGTCGCCACCCAACTGCGGCAAGCCCATACGCAGTTCGCCACGGGTCAGCTGATTCAAGTCATCCAGCTCGCTGAGCAACTCGGCTTGCTGGCGCAGCATCGCCTCTGCCCGCTGCAACACCACTTGCCCGGCCGCCGTCAGGCGAATCTGCGAACCCAGGCGATCCAGCAACGGCGTGCCCAGGCTTTGTTCCAATTGCGCGACCTGCTTGCTGACAGCGGACTGGCTGATGTGCAGGGTTTTGCCGGCTTGGGTAAAACCGCCGCGGTGGATCACTTCGACAAAGCTGCGCAACTGTTTAAATTCCATCGACCTGATTCCAGTTTGGAATAGATTGCAGTCTAACAATTCGCTGTGGGGATGCCAGGCGCCTCTTTAAAATAGAAGCCCTGCGAGGACCCAAAGCTCATGAAACGTTTAACTTTCAAACTCGTCGGTCGGTTGCTGGCTGAACTGATCATCCTGCTGGCCATCTACTTTCTGGGCTGCCAACTGGCGGCCTGGTTGAACTGGCCTATTCCCGGTGGCGTGGTCGGCCTGGGCCTGTTGCTGCTGACCTTCGCCACCGGCCTGGTAAAACCGGCGGCTCTGCAATTGGGTGCCGGTGTGCTGATGGCGGAGATGCTGCTGTTCTTTATTCCTGCGTTGATGAGCCTTCTGGACTACGGCGGCCTGGTAAAGCACGACGGCTGGCGGATCATGCTGGTGATCGGCTTCAGCACCTTGTCGGTGATGTTGGTGACCGCGTTTACCGTGGAATTCGTTTGCCGTTGGAAGTTGCGCCATGAAGCTTGAGCTGATGCCGATGTTCTGGCTGGCGCTAACCCTCGGCGCCTACGCCTTCAGCCGCTGGATCTACCTGCGCACCGGGCGTTACCTGCTGTCGCCGCTGATCCTGGTGCCCGCGCTGTTGTTGGCGGTGGCCGTGCCGATGAAGACTGCCTATGCCGAATACTCCACCGACACCCACTGGCTGATGCTGGTGCTGGGCCCGGTCACCGTGGCATTCGCCATTCCGATCTGGCAACAGCGCCAATTGCTGATACGCCACTGGTCAGCGTTGTTGCTGGGGATGGTGGCGGGCAGCGCGGCGTCCATCGCCACTTCGTATGGCCTGGCCAAAGCCTTGGCGCTCGACAGCTCGGTGACGATGTCGTTGGTGCCCCGTTCGATCACCACGCCGTTCGCCATGCCGGTGTCTTCCGACCTGGGCGGAGTGCCGGAACTGACGGCCGTATTCGTGATGTTCACCGGTGTGTTTGGCGCCATGCTCGGCGGCGTGTTGCTCAAGTGGCTGCCGCTGCGCACACCGTTGGCTCGTGGCGCATTGTTTGGCGTGGGCGCTCACGGCGCAGGTGTCAGCCGGGCCCATGAAGTGGGTGGCGAGGAAGGCTCGGTGGCGGGTCTGGTGATGGTGCTGACCGGATTGCTCAACCTGTTTGCCGCGCCTTTATTGGCGTCGCTTCTCTGACGCAATTTGAGCGAGTTGCAACTATCCTCATGACTGACCCGCTCGGTCATCAAGGTGGCTGCCAATGCAACTACGGCAGCCTCGGCGTCTGACTAGACTGGCCCTTCTGCCTGGATTGCCCCTTCACTCAAAAAAATAATAAAGCGCGCCAAGGAGGTCATTGCCGTGAGCCTAGCCACTGTTCAATCGACACACAGCGTAAAAGATCAGGTCAGCGCTGCCGAATGGCAGACCCGCGTCGACCTCGCCGCGTGCTATCGCCTGGTAGCGATGCACGGTTGGGACGACCTGATTTTCACCCATATCTCAGCCAAGGTGCCGGGCACCGAAGACTTCCTGATCAACCCTTATGGGCTGATGTTCCACGAGATCACCGCATCGAGCCTGGTGAAGGTCGACCAGGCCGGCAACAAGCTGATGGACAGTCCCTACGAGGTCAACCCGGCGGGCTACACCATCCACAGCGCGGTTCACGAAGTTCGCCACGACGTGGTCTGCGTGCTGCACACCCACACCGCTTCCGGCATTGCTGTTTCCGCGCAGAAGCAGGGCGTATTGCCCATCAGCCAGCAGTCCTTGTTTGTGCTGTCCAGCCTGGCCTATCACGCCTACGAAGGCGTGGCGCTGAACCACGAGGAAAAGGCCCGCTTGCAGGCCGACCTTGGCGCAAACAATTTCCTGATGCTGCACAACCACGGCTTGCTGACTTGCGGTGGCAGCATCGCCGATACCTTCCTGATGATGTTCATCTTTCAGCGCACCTGCGATATCCAGGTGATGGCGCAGAATGGTGGTGCGGAATTGATCACGATTGCACCACCGATATTGGCCGGTGCCCGGGCGATGATCGCCGGGGTTACCAAAAGCGCCCAAGGCATGGGCGGCGCGCTGGCATGGCCGGCGCTGCTGCGCAAACTCGACGCACTCGACCCCGGGTATAAAAGCTGATGCCACTCGCCGAGATTCCGCTGCGTATCTGGCGCCAGCGCGCCCAGAGCTTCGAGTTTCGCGGCCGCACCATTCGTTATTGGGTGGCGGGGCAGGGCGAGCCTTTGCTGCTGATCCATGGGTTCCCGACGGCCAGTTGGGATTGGCATTACCTCTGGCAGCCGTTGGCCCAGCGCTATCAAGTGATTGCGTGCGACATGCTGGGGTTTGGCGATTCGGCCAAGCCGTTGGATCACACCTATTGCCTGCTGGAGCAGGCGGATTTGCAGCAGGCGTTGCTGGAGCATCTTTGGGTGCAGCAGCCGGTGCATGTGTTGGCCCATGATTACGGTGACAGTGTTGCGCAGGAGCTGTTGGCGCGGCATTACGAAGGGCGGTTTCAGATGGCCAGTGGTGTGTTTCTCAACGGTGGGTTGTTTCCGGAGACGCATCGTCCGGCGTTGGTTCAGAAGCTGTTGCTGAGCCCGTTGGGGTGGATGATCGGGCGGGCGTTTGGGCGTAATGCGTTGGCCAACAGTTTTGGGCAGATTTTTGGGCCTTCGACCCGGCCCAGTGAAAGTGCGTTGGATGATTTCTGGAGCTTGATCGAGAGCCAGGATGGGCCGCGGATTTTGCACAAGTTGATTGCGTATATTCCTCAGCGTAGGCAGCAGCGGGATCGATGGGTGGAAGCGATGCAGCGGGGGGAGGTGCCGTTGCGGGTGATTGATGGGGAGGTTGATCCGATTTCTGGGGGGCATATGGTTCAGCGCTATCGTGAACTGGTGCCGCATGCGGATGCGGTGTTGCTGGCGAATATTGGGCACTATCCGCAGATTGAGGCGCCGGTGCAGGTGTTGAAGCATTATCTGGCGTTTCGGGAGGGGCTTGGGGTGGGGGCTTCTCGGGTGGCTTATTCTTGAGGTTTTGATGGGGGGCATATCCGTTATTTAGGTCACGGCCTCCTATGGTTCCGCTCTTACAGCCATCCCTTTCAAGGTCTGTGTTTAAAGCCCCGTTTAAAGCCATGTTTAAGTCCGTTTATCCGACTTGGCCGCCTTAAGCACCCTAGCTGTTGAGACATGCGCCCGTGCCGCCTTACCTTCAAGCCATTCCTTGGGCTTGGCGACTTTAGGACCGCGAGGGCTTTTCGCGACGGACTTGGGTTTGATCAACCTCGCCAGGGCCAGCAACCGCTCTGCCAGCCCTTGCGGGGTCTTTTCAAGAGGGAAATTTTCCGCAGGCAATGCGATCTGCAAGCCTTGATAATCACTG
>NZ_LPNO01000013.1 GCF_001952855.1 Pseudomonas sp. ATCC PTA-122608
GCGCCGTCGAGGCGGTCCATGTTGGCTTCGGTGGCGTGGCCGGCGTTGGCGCCTTTGGCAACTACTTCGCCGTCTTCTTCTTTGTCGAATTCGTCCCAGCTCAGCATGACGTGTCGTCTCCTGCGTGAGGGCTCTAAGGTGCCCGTGTGAAACCGGATGGTGGGGTGTTCACACGGCCCAAAGGCCGCGGTGGATCTTAAGGAATCGTTTGTTGCAGCTAACGCACGCATTAAACGGAATCAGGGTTACGGGTGTTCTGCTTGAGGCTTGAGGGGCGGAGCAATGCTTAACTGGCTCCAGCGGGGGCCTCAGGTCTGGCTCTTCATCCCAGTGTAAAGGGATATTGCAGGCCCGATTTACCCGCGCATTATAGGGAAAAAATCGACTTTGTGTTGCGGCGGATGGTCTCGGATCGCAGACAAAAAGCCTGCTTTTCGAGCCAGAGCGCGGGTTTGTTGGGGTTGGCTGTAGGGACGAGCGGTAGGATTTTTTTCGGGGGGGGTGAAGCGGGGCGACGGCTAGGCCAGCGCTTTGCCGCAAGAACGATTTCTTGCGGCGAATAAGATCTGGGTTAATGGCAACTAATGAAGTTATTACCCGTTAGAACAACCATTACCCATGACTTGATAGTTCAGGATATGACGCTGACCTTGTGAATCTTCATATTCCATTTTTACCGGTACAACTTTGCATACATCCGGGATGTTACTCATGGACAGTACTTTGGCAACGTCCAAGTGAGTGCTGTAGCTGTAATCTTCAACGATCGGAGTGCTCTGGCTGGCTACGTCAGTCGGGGCTTCGTCGGCCAGGGCGGCGGTGGCGCACAAGCTGCTAAGGGCCATAACTAATAACGCTTTCATTTGACTATTTACCTTTTGGTGGTCGAAAGGGGTCACGGGGCCCTTGTGAGGCCACGTGTGTAACTTGATTGGGAAGTTCGGATTAACGTTGCCTTCGTGGGGGCTGTTACGTTGTTAATCACAGTGCCTTGATGGCGAGGTTGATTTTAGGCGTGTAGGTTTAATTCATATACCCGTGCTTTTGATAAACACTATTGGTGGTTTTTGTAACAATCCCGAAATGAAGGTTTTTTCAGAAACCTGCAAAGCGCCACAGGCCGCGGGCCAGAGCGCCGCCGGGGGATAGTTGGGCAATTTGTAGGGGCTTGTTACTACCATCGTCGAATGGTTCTATAGGCCCGGCCCGGCTACAACAGGGCCATACAACAACAACTATGTCACCGAGGTAAGAAAGATGAGTGCGGCTTCTCTGTACCCCGTTCGCCCCGAAGTAGCAGCCAATACGCTGACCGATGAGGCGACCTACAAGGCCATGTACCAGCAGTCGGTGGTCAACCCCGACGGTTTCTGGCGCGAGCAAGCCAAGCGCCTTGACTGGATCAAGCCTTTCACCACGGTGAAGCAGACCTCCTTCGACGATCACCATGTCGACATCAAGTGGTTTGCCGACGGCACCCTCAACGTTTCCTACAACTGCCTGGACCGTCATCTCGCCGAGCGTGGCGACCAGCCGGCAATCATCTGGGAAGGCGACGACCCTGCCGAAAGCCGCACCATCACCTACCGTGAGCTGCATGAAGAAGTCTGCAAGTTCGCCAACGCCCTGCGCGGCCAGGATGTGCACCGCGGCGACGTGGTGACTATCTATATGCCGATGATTCCCGAAGCCGCGGTCGCCATGCTGGCCTGTGCCCGGATCGGTGCGATTCACTCGGTGGTGTTTGGCGGGTTCTCGCCAGAGGCCCTGGCCGGTCGGATCATCGACTGCAAATCCAAGGTGGTGATCACCGCCGACGAAGGCATTCGTGCCGGTAAGAAAATTCCCCTGAAGGCCAACGTCGACGACGCCCTGACCAATCCGGAAACCAGCAGCATCCAGAAAGTCATCGTGTGCAAGCGCACCGGCGGCAACATCAAGTGGAACCAGCATCGCGACATCTGGTACGAAGACCTGATGAAAGTGGCGGGCACCGTGTGCGCGCCGAAAGAGATGGGCGCCGAAGAAGCGCTGTTCATCCTTTACACCTCCGGCTCCACCGGCAAGCCGAAGGGCGTGCAGCACACCACCGGCGGCTACCTGTTGTATGCAGCCCTGACCCACGAGCGCGTGTTCGACTACCGCCCGGGCGAAATCTACTGGTGCACCGCCGACGTCGGCTGGGTTACCGGCCACACCTATATCGTCTATGGCCCACTGGCCAACGGCGCAACCACGCTGATGTTCGAAGGCGTGCCGAACTATCCGGACATTACCCGGGTGGCGAAGATCGTCGACAAACACCAGGTCAATATCCTCTACACCGCACCGACCGCAATCCGCGCCATGATGGCTTCCGGCACCGCTGCCTGCGAAGGCGCCGATGGCAGCAGCTTGCGTCTGTTGGGGTCGGTGGGTGAGCCGATTAACCCGGAAGCGTGGGACTGGTACTACAAGAACGTCGGCCAATCCCGTTGCCCGATTGTGGACACCTGGTGGCAGACCGAGACCGGCGGCAACATGATGAGCCCGCTGCCGGGCGCCCATGCGCTGAAGCCGGGTTCGGCGGCACGCCCGTTCTTTGGCGTGGTACCGGCGCTGGTGGATAACCTGGGCAACCTGATTGAAGGCGTGGCCGAGGGTAACCTGGTGATTCTGGATTCGTGGCCGGGCCAGGCACGTACGCTGTATGGCGACCATGACCGGTTTGTAGACACCTACTTCAAGACCTTCCGTGGCATGTACTTCACCGGTGACGGTGCGCGTCGTGACGAGGATGGCTACTACTGGATCACCGGTCGGGTGGACGACGTGTTGAACGTGTCCGGCCACCGCATGGGCACCGCCGAGATTGAAAGCGCCATGGTTGCCCACCCGAAAGTTGCGGAAGCGGCCGTGGTGGGTGTGCCCCACGACATCAAGGGCCAGGGCATCTATGTGTATGTCACGCTGAAAAACGGCGAAGAGCCGAATGAAGCGTTGCGCCTGGAACTGAAAAACTGGGTGCGTAAAGAGATCGGGCCGATTGCTTCGCCGGATGTGATCCAGTGGGCGCCGGGCTTGCCGAAGACCCGTTCGGGGAAAATCATGCGTCGGATCCTGCGCAAGATTGCTACGGCTGAGTACGACGGGTTGGGGGATATCTCCACCCTGGCGGACCCGGGTGTGGTGGCGCAGTTGATTGAGACGCACAAGATCATGAACGTCGCATAAGGCGGGTTTGTGGGACGAAGCCCCATTCGGCGTAGGCCGGGTGGGGCTTTTTTGTGCGATCGGACAGGCGACCTATAACCCCCGTGGGAGCGGGCTTGCTCGCGAAGGCGGCGTGTCAGCCAGCACATCACCCACTGATACACCGCCTTCGCGAGCAAGCCCGCTCCCACATTTTGATTGCATTCCAAGGCTGGCCATTCGTTGGGGCGACTTACACAAGGCCAATAAATATCGGTTTTGCTCGTAGGAAGTTTCTGAATGTTACCGAGCCCGACAAATGTGTAACCCAATGCCCAAACATGAGGCAAAGTGCTACGTCCGTGCCCCGAAAACCCGCGTCTTAGACGCCCTGAAAAATTAGATCAAACGCTACACTTGCCGTGCTAGAAGGGTTTGCGAATAATAGGCCCGCAACTTGCAGCGTTAACAGGTTTAATATCTTTTGCCTCTGCATAAAATCCAGAGGCTGTCAATGTGCTGGAACCGCTTTCTCGGTGCTTCTGTAAATTGTTGTCGCATTGAGGAAATATCGGCTTCCGGCCTGTCGTTAGAATGCCGATCACTCGCTCGTCGTCGCCGATGTGGAACTGGCGCAGGACGCAGCACCGCTATTCGGTTTCACTCATTCGCATCGTGGGCCCTGGCTCATACTGCTGTTTTGCCCTATACCGATGGAGTCCCAAGATGAAGAAACTCGTGCTGTTGGGCGCCCTGGCGCTGTCCGTGCTGTCCATGCAGGCTTTCGCCGAAGGCAAGCCACTGAAGATTGGTATTGAAGCGGCTTACCCTCCGTTTGCCTCCAAGGCACCGGATGGCAGCATCGTCGGTTTTGACTACGACATCGGCAACGCCCTGTGCGAGCAGATGCAGGTCAAGTGCACGTGGGTCGAGCAGGAATTCGACGGCCTGATCCCGGCGCTGAAAGTGCGCAAGATCGACGCCATCCTGTCCTCGATGTCCATCACGGAAGACCGCAAGAAGTCCGTGGACTTCACCAACCGCTACTACCTGACCCCAGCTCGCCTGGTGTTGAAGGAAGGCACTGCCGTCAGCGACAGCCTGGATGAATTGAAAGGCAAGAAAATCGGCGTGCAGCGCGGTTCGATCCACGACCGTTTCGCCAAGGAAGTGCTGGCTCCCAAAGGCGCCACCATTGTTCCTTACAGCTCGCAGAACGAAATCTACCTGGACGTAGAAGCCGGTCGCCTTGATGGCACCGTGGCCGACGCCACCCTGTTGCAGGAAGGCTTCCTCGACACGCCAGCCGGTAAAGGCTACGCGTTCACCGGCCCGGCCTTCACCGACGCCAAGTACTTCGGCGACGGCATCGGCATCGCGGTACGTAAAGGCGACAAGGAAAACCTGGACCGCATCAACGCTGCAATCGCCGCGATCCGTGCCAACGGCAAGTACAAGGCAATCCAGGACAAGTACTTCAACTTCGACATTTACGGCCCAGAAGCCAAGTAAACCGTCGCAGCTGTCTGTCCAGAATGGCGCAAGCAACAGGGTCTCTGAAGTTTGCGCCATTTTTTCATCCCCCTTTTCGAGGACCTGAATCATGTTGAAAGGCTACGGGGCTGTCATCCTCGATGGCGCATGGTTGACGCTTCAGCTCGCCTTGTCGTCCATGGCCTTGGCCATTGTTCTGGGTCTGATCGGGGTCGCGTTGCGCCTCTCGCCGGTGCGCTGGTTGGCCTGGCTGGGCGATCTGTACTCCACGGTGATCCGCGGGATCCCCGACCTGGTGCTGATCCTGCTGATTTTCTACGGCGGTCAGGACCTGCTTAACCGCGTCGCGCCTCTGCTGGGCTACGACGACTATATTGACTTGAACCCCTTGGCCGCCGGTATCGGCACCCTGGGTTTCATCTTTGGCGCCTACCTTTCGGAAACCTTCCGTGGCGCCTTCATGGCCATTCCCAAGGGCCAGGCCGAAGCCGGCCTGGCTTATGGCATGAGCCCGTTCCAGGTGTTTTTCCGGGTGATGGTGCCGCAGATGATTCGGCTGGCGATCCCCGGGTTTACCAACAACTGGCTGGTACTGACCAAGGCCACCGCACTGATTTCGGTGGTGGGCCTGCAAGACATGATGTTCAAGGCCAAGCAGGCGGCAGACGCCACCCGCGAACCTTTTACCTTCTTCCTCGCAGTGGCGGCGATGTACCTGGTGATCACCAGCGTGTCGTTGCTGGCCCTGCGTCATCTTGAGAAGCGCTACTCGGTAGGCGTAAAGGCGGCTGATCTATGATCTTCGACTACAACGTCATCTGGGAGGCCATGCCGCTGTACCTCGGCGGCTTGCTGACCACCCTGAAACTGCTGGCCATTTCGCTGTTCTTCGGTTTGCTCGCGGCCTTGCCCCTGGGCCTGATGCGCGTGTCCAAGCAGCCGATCGTCAACGGCGTTGCCTGGCTCTACACCTACGTGATTCGCGGCACGCCGATGCTGGTGCAGCTGTTTTTGATCTACTACGGCCTGGCCCAGTTCGAAGCGGTGCGTGAAAGCTTCCTGTGGCCGCTGCTGTCCAGCGCGACCTTCTGTGCGTGCCTGGCGTTTGCCGTAAACACCAGCGCCTACACCGCCGAAATCATCGCCGGCAGCCTCAAGGCCACGCCCCATGGCGAGATCGAAGCGGCCAAGGCCATGGGCATGTCGCGCTACAAGCTGTATCGCCGGATCCTGCTGCCATCGGCCCTGCGCCGTGCGCTGCCGCAATACAGCAACGAAGTGATCATGATGCTCCAGACCACGAGCCTGGCTTCCATCGTCACCCTGATCGACATCACCGGTGCCGCGCGCACGGTGAACGCCCAGTACTACTTGCCGTTCGAAGCCTATATCACTGCGGGTGCGTTCTACCTGTGCCTGACCTTCATCCTGGTGCGCCTGTTCAAGTTGGCCGAAGGCCGCTGGCTGAGCTACCTGGCTCCACGGAAGCATTGATATGGAACGTATCGATCACCTGTTGCCCTGGGGTCACCTGGGCTGCGAACGCCAGCTGACGGTGTTCCGTTTCGGCAGCGGCGAGCGCAAGGCCTATATCCAGGCCAGCCTGCACGCCGATGAATTGCCCGGCATGCGGGCCGCCTGGGAGCTGAAAAAGCGCCTGGCCGAACTGGAACAGCAAGGCGCCCTCAATGGCGTGATCGAGCTGGTTCCCGTTGCCAATCCGATGGGCCTGGGGCAACTGCTGCAAGGCAGTCACCAGGGCCGTTTCGAGATCGGCAGCGGCAAGAATTTCAACCGCGACTTCGTTGAGTTGAGCGGGCCGGTTACCGAGTTGCTCAAAGACAAACTGGGCGATGATCCCCATGCCAACGTGCGCATGATTCGCCAGGCCATGACCGATGCGCTCAACGCCTTGCCGGCGCCGAGCAGCCAGTTGCAAGGCATGCAGCGGGTCTTGCTGAGCCATGCCTGCACCGCCGACGTCGTCCTCGATCTGCATTGCGATGCCGAGGCCGCGCTGCACATGTACGCGCTGCCGCAACACTGGCCGCAGTGGCGTTCGCTGTCGGCGCACCTGAATGTGAAGGTCGGCCTGCTGGCGGAAGATTCCGGCGGCAGCTCGTTTGACGAAGCCTGTTCGCTGCCGTGGTTGCGTCTGTCCCGGGCATTCCCCGAGGCGCAGATTCCCCTGGCGTGCCTGGCGACGACATTGGAGTTGGGCGGCCAGGCTGATACTGGCCGTGATGAGGCGATTTTCCACGCCGAAGGCATTCTGGCGTTCCTTGCCGAGCAAGGCCTGATCCGTGGTGAATGGCCCGCGCCGCAATACGAAGCCTGCGAAGGCCTGCCCTTCGAAGGCACCGAGTTGCTGTTCGCGCCCCACGCCGGTGTGATCAGCTACCTGCGTAAAGCCGGGGATGTGGTGGAAGCCGGCGACCCGATATTTGAAGTGATCGATCCCTTGTCCGACCGCGTGAGCATCGTTTGCGCGGGCACGTCTGGGGTGTTGTTTGCCGTTGAACGGCTACGTTATGCCCAAGCGGGTTTCTGGCTGGCCAAGGTGGCGGGGCGCGAAGCGCTGCGGCACGGGCGCTTGCTCAACGACTGACCAACTGTTTTTGTGAGAACCGACCGCATGTACAAACTTGAAGTCCAAGACCTGCATAAACGCTATGGCAGTCATGAAGTGCTCAAAGGTGTGTCCCTGGCCGCCGCGGCCGGTGATGTGATCAGCATCATCGGGTCCAGTGGCTCGGGCAAAAGTACCTTTTTGCGCTGCATCAACCTGCTGGAGCAACCGCACGCCGGCAAGATTCTGCTCAATAACGAAGAGCTGAAACTGGTGGCCAACAAGGACGGCGCCATGAAGGCCGCGGACCCGAAGCAGCTGCAACGCATGCGTTCGCGACTGTCGATGGTGTTCCAGCACTTCAACCTGTGGTCCCACATGACCGCGCTGGAAAACGTCATGGAAGCGCCGGTGCACGTCTTGGGCATGTCGAAAAAAGACGCCCGGGAAAAGGCCGAGCACTACCTGGCTAAAGTCGGTGTGGGCCATCGTAAGGATGCGTTCCCTGGCCACATGTCCGGCGGTGAACAGCAGCGCGTGGCAATTGCCCGGGCCCTGGCGATGGAGCCTGAGGTGATGCTGTTCGACGAACCCACCTCGGCTCTGGACCCGGAGCTGGTGGGCGAAGTGCTTAAGGTGATGCAGGACCTGGCCCAGGAAGGCCGGACCATGGTGGTGGTGACCCACGAAATGGGCTTTGCCCGTGAAGTCTCCAACCAGTTGGTGTTCCTGCACAAAGGCATCGTTGAAGAACGTGGCAACCCGCGCGAAGTGCTGGTTAACCCACAGTCGGAGCGTTTGCAGCAGTTTCTTTCCGGCAGCTTGAAGTAACTGATACCGCTGCACCCTGTAGGAGCGAGCTTGCTCGCGAAAAACTCGAGAGCGCCGCTGGGTGTCAGGTTACCAGCTTTATCGTTAACGAGCTTCGCGAGCAAGCTTGCTCCTACCGCAAAGCGGATCTACATCGTTTTTGAGACTTGTGTTCACTTCCGGGCTAGCATTGCCCATGCCTTTTTATTTGTTTTTCGCTTCGGATAGCACTCCATGACTGCCCATCGAATAGGTTTCCTGATTTGGCCCAGCACTAAAGCACTGACGCTTGCGCTGGCTGAGGAGGCCTTGCGCGTTGCTCAGCGGGTGCATCCGGACGTGGTGTACGAACTCTCGTTCCTGCAGGCCGAACCGCCGGTGGAGGGGGCCTGGCAACTGCCGGGTGAACCCTGGGCCGGCAAGCTGGAAGGCTTTCAAAAGTTGTTCCTGCTGGCGGATGAACCACCGACCGTTATCGCCTCCCAGCTCAGCACCGCCCTCAAGCAACTGGTGCGCGCCGGGTGTGTGATTGGCGGTCTGTCGGCCGGCGTGTATCCGCTGGCCCAACTCGGTTTGCTCGACGGCTATCGCGCCGCCGTGCACTGGCGCTGGCAGGACGATTTTGCCGAGCGTTTCCCCAAGGTCATCGCCACCAGCCATCTGTTCGACTGGGACCGTGACCGCCTGACCGCCTGCGGCGGCATGTCGGTACTCGACCTGCTGCTGGCGGTGCTGGCCCGTGACCACGGCGCCGAACTGGCCGGTGCCGTCTCGGAAGAACTGGTGGTGGAGCGCATCCGCGAAGGCGGCGAGCGTCAGCGCATCCCGCTGCAAAACCGCCTGGGCTCCAGCCATCCAAAGCTGACCCAGGCGGTGTTGCTGATGGAAGCCAACATCGAAGAGCCGCTGACCACCGACGAAATCGCCCAGCATGTGTGCGTGTCCCGACGACAGCTCGAGCGGATCTTCAAGCAATACCTCAATCGCGTCCCCAGCCAGTACTACCTGGAACTGCGCCTGAACAAGGCCCGCCAGATGCTCATGCAAACCAGCAAGTCGATCATCCAGATCGGCCTGTCCTGCGGCTTCTCCTCGGGCCCGCACTTCTCCAGCGCCTACCGCAACTTCTTCGGCGCCACCCCTCGTGAAGACCGCAACCAGCGGCGCAGCAGCAGCCCATTTGAATTGTCGTCGGTGCCGTCCGAGCGCGGCTAGGTATCAGTCCTCTGGTGTAACGTCCGCGCGGTGGCGCCGTGCATAGCGGCTCAGGGTGGCGAGGCTCGCCCTGGACAGTGGGTTGCCCTCCCACAGGATCGCGTTGAAGTTATCGATGGGTACTTCGAGGATGCTGTTATCGATATGCCGGATCGCGTTGTCCCTGAGGTCGGCGGCCACAATTTTCCTCAGTGAAAACAGTCCCTGCGGTACTCGGCTGATGCCGGTCGATTGCAAATCCAGAACCGCCAGTTGTTGCATGTTTTCCAGGCTCGGAGTGATGCCCAGCAGATTGTCGCTCAAGTCCAGATAGGTCAGTTGATGCAGGTCTGCTAATGCGTTGGCGGTCTCAATGCTCAGTTGGATATCGCAACGAGGCAGGATCAGTTCGTTCAGCCGAGGCAGCCGGAAGGCTTGTGCAGGGATGTTCTGCAAACGATAGCCATGGATGGAAAGGCTTCTGAGCTTGGGGAAACGGTCCAGAAAGTTGCCGAGGCCGGTGGTGGCCTGTTCCCCGTGCAGCGACAGCAGTGTCACATGGTCGAAGTTGGCGGTGACCGTGGGAAGGTCACCTATAAGCGTCGCACCGTAGTTCAGTTCGTGGGTGATGGTGAGGCCGTCGTCGGCGTCGTCCGTTGCAGTTTCGCGGCGCCAGCACGCTTCCATCAGCTCCTTGAACGCTTGGCGTTTGACTTGCTCATGGGCGCGCACCATGGGAATCAGTTCCATGTTCTGCGTCGGGTGGTGGGTGGGGACGTTGATTTGCCACTCTTGCAGATCCGCTTTCAGTTTTTCGTACTCGCTGCCCAAGCGCACCAGTGCCACTCGACCGGCTTCCAGATTGCCGGGCATGCCGAAGATATACAGATTGCATTCATGAGTGCTGAACGTGGGGTACAGCGCTTTAAGACGGTCGATATCGGCCCGGGGTGCGGTAGTTTCCCAGCGTTCCCCGGTGCGCTGGAAATGGCCTTTGATACGGTCAATGAGTGGGTCGGGGAAGGGGTTGCTTTCCAGGTCTATTCCGTCACTGATCGTATCCGGCAGTTCAAACAGCGCGTCGGGCAGCTCCGTGATGCGGTTGTTATTGAGGATCGCGCTCTCAAGCTCGGGGCGTGTGAGCAGGCCGGCCGGGACCTGGTCAATTTGGGTGGAGGACAGGTCCAGGTACCTGAGGTTGGGCATCGCTTCGACACTGGGTGTTCTGCCCAGCGGGTTGTTGAACATGTCGAGGGATTCCAGGCGCGACATCGATGACAACCTGGCCAGGCTCTGCTCAGTCAATTGGATGTCGCAGCTGTCGAGCACCAACTCGGTGAGATTGGGCATGGTTTCCAGGCCTTCGGGAAAAGCGCCCAGTGGCATGCTGCGCAATTCCAGGGTGTGCAGATTGCGAAAGCGTTGAATAAACCTTAGGGCTCCCGAGGTATTTTCAGTGCCCATCAGGCCGAGTGTCGAGACGTGGTCGAAGTTGGCCGTCAGGGTGGGCAGTTCGCCCAAGATCGGTTCCTCGTACACCAGGCTATAGCTGAGATGTTCGTCATTGTTGTTCAGGGTCGATTCGGTTTCCCGGCGCCAGCAGCGCCTGATTTGATCGGCGAGTTGTATGCGTTTTTCTCCTTCGTAGGCGTATTCGGCAGCGCCGAGGCGGGCTTGAGTTACGGGGTCAGTCGTGGGGATTTCGGCGCGCCAAATCTCCAGGTCCTGGAACAATCGAGCATATTCGAGTTGCAATAGCTGCAACTGGGGCAACGCGCCGCCGGGGAGGCCATTCAGGCGTTGGATCAGTGCGCGATTTTGCGCAGGGGTGTGGCCAGGGTACAGCGCTTCTGCGCGCTGGATGAGCGACAACGGTGCGCCTGGTGTCGGCATGGGGCCGGGCGGGAGGGCATAGCCGTCCATGCCTCCGGGCAATCTCGGGGTTTTACCGGCAGCGGGTGGCCGCACGGGCTGGCGTTCGAGAATGGGGCGCAGCCGGTTGCGGGGCAATGGCGTTGCGGCAATCGCCTGACGCAGTTGCGGTCCTTGGCGAATATGAAGGTTCAATACAGTGCGCTCGCTGTCGGGCAGCGCCTGTAGCACCGCATTGTAAAAGTCGGTCTTGCCTTGCAGATGCAGGCCCTCGTCGTCATAGACCTGGTATGCACCTTCCTCGTGTACCAGCACTTTGCGTTCTGCTGCGGCTGCCTGGCCGATGCTGTCGCGCAAGGTGCCCTCAAGCGTATGTTCACGTACTTCCAGGCGTACGGTGCCGGACCAGCCAGGCAGTTCCGGCAACGAGTGCAGGGCCAGGATGTGGGTGTCCAGGTTGGCGGGGGCTTTCAGGTACAAACCTTCATAAGCGCGGTTCAAGCGGGTTTCTTGGCGTGCCCAATTGGCCAACAGGTCCAGGCGCTTGGGGACTTTTCCGCTGCCCAGTTCTGCCCGCTCCAGGTCGCTGGCTTGCTCCAGTACTACGTCGGCAGCCGAGGCTGGAAGCCCGGGTCGACTGTCCATCAGTTGTTGCGCTGCCCCATGCACGGGTTGGTTCGCGCTTTTGTAGCGGGACTCGAACAGCTTGGATTTTTGCCTCTCGGCGGCCTGCGCGATTTTGTTCCTCAGCGCGCGTGTACGCACATCAATCCCGCGGGCCGGCAGGCCGAATTCTTCACTCAGCAGGGTTTTGATTTCGGACTCATCGAGTCCCAAAAGAACGGTTTTAAGCAGGTCGCCGCTGTTGAGTTGCACTTGGTTGATCCGCACCCGCGCAACGCCGTCGCGGGATGCGTACTGCCAAAGCGTCTGGCCGGTGCCATCCACTACCTGCAGGGCCTTGGTCTCAGGCCAGGTGCCGTTGTCACAGAGTAGTTGCAACTGAGTCAGGGGCGAGGCCTGGCGATAAACCGCAGGATCATCGCTGCTCATTTGCTCGATAAAGGTCGAAATGTCTTGCTCGATCTTGAAGCGCTTGAGGGTGTCCTCCAGCAGCAAGGGCATCGGTTCACGCTGGACATGCATCTGGCGAAGCACGTTTTCGGGGGTGTTGCTCACGCTGCGAATCTGCTCCAGCTCCTGGGCGCTGAAGGTTTTCGCACGATGCCCCAACCGGCGCAGCAGGGTGGCCCTGTCCCAATACAGCGGTTGATCCAGCTCGGTTTGCCAGACACCCGTGCCGTTGTGCCAGGTTTTGGGTTGATAGGCGTCGGGACGTTCCGGGTGCGCAAGCAAGAAGCCATCACGGTCGGGTGTTTTATTCAGCACGTAGGGGGTGTCGTCCAGGCTGATCACCGCCTGGTCCAGGTGTTGATGGATGCCTTGTGCGTTGGGGGTAGAACCTTCTGGTAAGGCGACTTTACGTGCATAGGGAGCGAGGTCAGGTTTCCAGTACAGGGTGTTGCCGTTGGGGACCTTGACCGGTTTGAAGCTATCGATAAAGGCGACCGTGCGTTGCGGCAGCAGTGCGCGAAACTCGCCCGCAGCAATCGCCCCGCCAGCGCCGAAGGTGCCCAACTGCACCAAGGCTTCGACCGTGCCCATCAGGTGCTCGAAAGCTTCGGTGGTTTGGCCCTCGGCCCAGTCGACGATGCCTTCGAAGGTTTCATCCAGCAGTTGATAGGCCATGTAGGCCAGCATGATTTCGCCCAGCACCGGCACGAACGGGGCAATCACCAGCGCGGCGATGTTGAGCAGCGACGTGGCAATTTGCTGGAATGAATCCCACAGGGCCCAGCGTGCTTTCTGGTCGACCTTGGCGGTGGAAACGGCGATGACTTGGGCGTCGTTGAGGATCTTGTTGAGCTTTTGCTGGTAGCGGTGGGTCAGCCAATCGCCGGGGATCGCCGGCGCGCCCAGTTGCAGGTTGGGGCGTTCCCTTGGGGTTTCGCGCCAGGTGGGTTGCGGGTCGGTGGGGTTGTGTGGGTGCCAGGTGATCTGCCCCAGGCGGTTGTTGAGGTTGGAGAAGAAAAAGCCACGGTCCTGGTGGGCGACGAACCGGCTGAAGAAGTGTTGATAGTTACTGTCGCGCAGTTGCCGGGTCAGTTCAGCGGTGAAAGCGGCGGTCGAGGTGTATTGCTTGATGGGGTGTTCCGGATCGTCCGGGACATAGGCCACCACGGGTACTGCGCCGTGCTCGCGCTCCAGGTCCGGGGCGAACAGCACGATCCCGGTCAGCCGGGCCGACATCATGTGCAGGTCATGGCAACGCACGGGCTTGCCCGAGATACGTGCTGGTCGACCATCCAGTAAACCTTGCAGCGCCTGGTACATGTCGTCCTCCAGGTCGCCGTTCATGTTTGCCAGTTGCAGCGCGACCTCCAGCGCCGCACGCTCGCTGGCCTTGACCTCGTGTTGCAGAACCGTTGCCACCAGGCGATTGGTAATGCCCAGGTTCTCTTCCAGATAGGTTTTGTACTGCGCACCGATATCCAGGGTTCTGCACAGTTGAGTGAACGCCGGGATCGACAGCTCGCGCTTGATCTCGGGCAAGGGCTGGAAATGGCCACGTGCATCGGGTTGGGTGGTGAATTCGCTGGCTGCTTCGAATGCATCAGGCTGGGTCTCGTCGGCCTCGAAGTTGTGCAGCGCGGCGTCCAGCAACGAGACAGTCCAGGTGCGCGCCGCGCCGCTCTTTACGGTAAACCAGGGAATGGTCGCTGGGATGTACAGGCGCAAAAACGTGGTGCGCACGTCCAGTGTCAGTCCGAACCGGGTTTTCAATGCATCGGCCAGCAAAGGGGCGGCGAAGGCCTGGGCGTCTTGCAGCTGCTCGAGGCGCTGGTCTACCCGGTTTTGTGCGGTCCAGTGGCTGGCGTTGCGCAGGCGCAATTGGCGGTGCTGCTCGCGGGTCGCGGTTTTGTGCCACGCCAATGCGCGAGGCGAGGTGCGTTTGAGCTGGGTGCGTCGCTCGGCTGAAGCGCCGGTCAGCCAGTCGGGTACGGCTTTGGCCAGCGGTTGATAATGACTGTCGGGGTGTTGTGCGAGGTGTTGCTCGTCGATTTCAGGCATGGCGCTGTTCCTGTGCGCGGATGAGATCAACAGCAGACCAAAACGGCAATCGGTGACGGCATTACATAGTTGTGCCTCACCAACCGCCCACAACCGGCCCGGGCGGTTTAAACTGCGCCATTGCGATGCTAATTGTCGCATTGGCGTAAACCCGCGAAAATCGCGGGTTGGCGCTATAAGAAGTTGTCGCTTGGCGGCAAGGCCGCGCTGAAAACTGTCCTTACAATCCCTGCATCGCCCGCCAGTTTCAGGCAGGCGTTCCTCTTCAGGAGACTCCGATGTCCGTTGAGCAAGCCCCGGTGCAACGTGCCGATTTCGACCAGGTCATGGTTCCCAACTACGCACCTGCCGCTTTCATCCCCGTGCGTGGCGCAGGTTCCCGCGTGTGGGACCAGGCGGGCCGAGAGCTGATCGACTTTGCCGGCGGCATCGCGGTCAACGTATTGGGTCACGCCCACCCGGCGCTGGTCGGTGCATTGACCGAACAGGCCAACAAGCTGTGGCACGTGTCCAACGTCTTCACCAATGAGCCGGCCCTGCGCCTGGCCCATAAGCTGATCGACGCCACGTTTGCCGAGCGTGTGTTCTTCTGCAACTCCGGCGCCGAAGCCAACGAGGCCGCCTTCAAGCTGGCCCGTCGCGTCGCCTTCGACCGCTTTGGCACCGAGAAATACGAAATCATCGCCGCGCTGAACAGCTTCCACGGCCGCACCCTGTTCACCGTGAACGTGGGTGGCCAGTCGAAGTATTCCGACGGCTTCGGTCCGAAAATCGTCGGCATCACCCACGTGCCGTATAACGACCTGGAAGCGCTGAAAGCCGCCGTCTCGGACAAAACCTGCGCCGTGGTGCTGGAGCCGATCCAGGGCGAAGGCGGTGTGCTGCCGGCAGAGCTTTCTTACCTGCAAGGCGCCCGCGACCTGTGCGACGCGAACAACGCGCTGCTGGTGTTCGACGAAGTGCAAACCGGCATGGGCCGCAGCGGCGAGCTGTTTGCCTATCAGCATTACGGCGTAGTACCGGACATCCTCACCAGCGCCAAGAGCCTGGGCGGCGGTTTCCCGATTGCCGCCATGCTGACCACGGAGGCCCTGGCCAAGCACCTGGTGGTCGGCACCCACGGCACCACCTACGGCGGCAACCCGCTGGCGTGCGCGGTGGCGGAAGCGGTGATCGACGTGATCAACACCCCGCAAGTGCTGGCTGGCGTTAATGCCAAGCACGACCTGTTCGTTTCTCGTCTGGAGAAGATTGGCCAGCAATACGGCATCTTCACCGAAGTGCGTGGCCTGGGCCTGTTGCTCGGTTGCGTGCTGAGCGATGCCTGGAAAGGCAAGGCCAAGGACATCTTCAACGCCGCTGAGCGCGAAGGCCTGATGATCCTGCAAGCCGGCCCGGATGTGGTGCGCTTCGCCCCGAGCCTGGTGGTGGAAGATGCCGATATCCAGGAAGGCCTGGACCGCTTCGAACGTGCTGTGAAAAAGCTGACGCAAGCCTGATAGACCGTTGGGTGCCCGACGAGTCGGGCGCCCAACACAAATTTTGTATGCCGGACTCTTTAGTTGAAGCTGTGAAGATCAAATGTGGGAGCGGGCTTGCTCGCGAATGCAGTGGCTCAGTCACCTGAAATGTTGAATGACACACCGCTTTCGCGAGCAAGCCCGCTCCCACACTTGACCTCACTGATTTCAAGATCGTGTCCGGCATTTTTTCCTGTGAGTTTTCGAGTTAAGGAGTGACACCATGCTGGTGATGCGCCCCGCGCAAATGGCTGATCTGGGCGAGGTACAGCGTCTGGCTGCGGACAGCCCGATTGGTGTCACCTCCTTGCCGGATGATGTCGAACGCCTGAGCGACAAGATCGCCGCGAGCGAAGCGTCCTTCGCCGCCGAGGTCAGCTTCAACGGCGAAGAAAGCTATTTCTTCGTCCTTGAAGACACCGACGCCGGCAAGCTGGCGGGCTGCTCGGCCATCGTCGCTTCGGCGGGCTACTCGGAACCGTTCTACAGCTTCCGTAACGAGACCTTCGTGCACGCTTCCCGCGAGCTGAAGATCCACAACAAGATCCACGTGCTCTCGCAGTGCCATGACCTGACCGGCAATAGCCTGCTGACCAGCTTCTACGTGGTGCCGGAGCTGGTGGGTTCGCCGTGGTCGGAACTCAACTCCCGGGGCCGCCTGCTGTTCGTGGCCGGCCACCCGGAGCGCTTTGCGGATTCGGTGGTTACCGAGATTGTGGGCTACAGCGACGAGAACGGTGATTCGCCGTTCTGGGACGCCATCGGGCGCAACTTCTTCGACCTCAACTACGCCGCCGCCGAGCGCCTGTGCGGGTTGAAGAGCCGGACCTTCCTGGCCGAACTGATGCCGCATTACCCGATCTACGTGCCGCTGTTGCCGGACGCTGCTCAGGAAGCCATGGGCCAGGTGCACCCACGGGCGCAGATCACCTTCGACATCCTGATGCGAGAAGGCTTCGAGACCGACCATTACATCGACATCTTCGACGGCGGCCCAACGCTGCACGCGCGGGTCTCGGGCATTCGCTCGATCGCCCAGAGCCGTGTGGTGCCGGTGAAGATTGGTGAGATGGCCAAGGGTGTCGGCCGCCAGTACCTGGTCAGCAACGGCCAATTGCAGGATTACCGCGCGGTGATGCTGGAACTGGACTATGCGCCGGGCAAGCCAGTGACCCTGGACCTGGAAACCGCCGAAGCCCTGGGCGTTGGCGAGGGTGCCAGCGTTCGACTGGTAGCGGTTTAAGAATGAGTTTCGCGGGTGGCCTGCAAGGCGGCCCGTTTGAGGAGATAGCATGATCGTTCGTCCCGTACGCAGCAGCGATTTACCGGCCCTGATTGATCTGGCGCGCAGCACCGGCACCGGCCTCACCACCTTGCCGGCCAATGAAGAGCGCCTGACCCACCGGGTCGGCTGGGCTGAAAAGACCTTTCGCGGCGAAGCCGGGCGCGGTGATGCGGACTACCTGTTCGTGCTGGAAAACGACGAAGGCCGCGTGGTGGGGATTTCCGCCATCGCCGGTGCCGTCGGCCTGCGTGAGCCTTGGTACAACTTCCGGGTCGGCCTGACGGTCAGCGCCTCCCAGGAGCTGAACATCTACCGTGAAATCCCGACGCTGTTTCTGGCCAACGACCTGACCGGCAACTCCGAGCTGTGCTCGTTGTTCCTGCACGCCGATTACCGCAACGGCCTTAACGGTCGCATGCTGGCCAAGGCACGCCTATTGTTTATCGCGGAATTTTCGCAGCTGTTCGGCAACAAGATCATCGCCGAAATGCGCGGCATGTCCGACGAAGCCGGGCGCTCGCCGTTCTGGGAAAGCCTGGGCCGGCACTTCTTCAAGATGGAGTTCAGCCAGGCCGACTACCTCACCGGCGTTGGCAACAAGGCGTTTATCGCCGAACTGATGCCGAAGTTTCCGCTGTACAGCTGCTTCCTGTCCGAGGACGCACGCAACGTGATCGGCAAGGTCCACACCGACACCGAGCCGGCCTTGAGCATGCTCAAGAGCGAAGGTTTCAGCTACCAGGGTTACGTCGACATCTTCGACGCAGGCCCGGCGGTGGAGTGTGAAACCACCAAGATCCGCGCCGTACGCGATAGCGAGGCGCTGGTGCTGGCGATTGGTACGCCGGGTGACGACGCCACGCCGTTCCTGATCCATAACCGTAAACGCGAAGATTGCCGCATTACCGCCGCACCGGCGCGGTTGGCTGCGGGCACCCTGGTGGTCGATCAACAGACCGCCAAGCGCCTGCAACTGATCGCCGGTGATCAAGTGCGCGCCGTACCGTTGTCCGCTGCCCGGGAGTCGAAATAATGAATTCGCTATACATCGCAGGTGAGTGGCTGGTTGGCCAGGGTGAAGTGTTTGAGTCGCTGAACCCGGTGACCCAGCAGGTCGTGTGGTCGGGGAATGGCGCTACCACCGAGCAGGTCGAGTCTGCCGTTCAGGCCGCACGCCAGGCATTTCCAGCCTGGGCCAAGCGCTCCCTGGAAGAACGCCTGAGCGTGCTGGAAGCCTTCGCCGCCAACCTGAAAAGCCGTGCGGACGAACTCGCCCGCTGCATCGGTGAGGAAACCGGCAAGCCATTGTGGGAATCGGCGACTGAAGTCACCAGCATGGTCAACAAGGTCGCGATCTCGGTGCAAAGCTACCGCGAACGTACCGGCGAGAAGAGCGGCCCACTGGGCGACGCCACTGCCGTGCTGCGCCACAAGCCCCACGGTGTGGTGGCGGTGTTTGGTCCTTACAACTTCCCGGGTCACCTGCCTAATGGGCATATCGTGCCGGCCTTGCTGGCGGGTAACACCGTACTGTTCAAACCGAGCGAGCTGACCCCGAAAGTCGCCGAGCTGACTGTGCAATGCTGGATCGACGCCGGTCTGCCGGCGGGCGTGTTGAACCTGCTGCAAGGCGCGCGGGAAACCGGGATCGCCCTGGCGGCCAACCCGGGTATCGACGGGTTGTTCTTCACCGGCTCCAGCCGCACCGGCAACCATCTGCACCAGCAATTCGCCGGGCGCCCGGACAAGATCCTCGCGCTGGAAATGGGCGGCAACAACCCGCTGGTGGTGGACGAAGTGGCCGATGTGGACGCGGCGGTGTACACCATTATTCAGTCGGCATTTATCTCGGCCGGCCAGCGTTGCACCTGCGCTCGTCGCCTGCTGGTGCCGGAAGGCGCCTGGGGTGATGCGTTGCTCGCACGCCTGGTGGCGGTGAGTTCGACCATTGAAGTCGGCGCGTTTGATCAAACGCCTGCGCCGTTCATGGGCTCGGTGATTTCCCTTGGTGCCGCCAAGGCGTTGATGGATGCACAGGAACTGCTGTTGGCCAATGGCGCCGTGGCGCTGTTGGAAATGACTCAACCCCAGGCTCAGGCTGCGCTGCTGACGCCGGGGATTATCGATGTGACCGAGGTCACGGATCGCGCTGACGAAGAGCTGTTCGGCCCGCTGCTGCAAGTGATTCGCTACGCTGATTTCGAGGCAGCGATTGCCGAGGCCAACAACACCCAATACGGCTTGGCGGCCGGGTTGCTGTCGGATTCCGAAGCGCGTTACCAGCAGTTCTGGCTGGAAAGCCGTGCCGGGATCGTCAACTGGAACAAACAGCTGACGGGTGCCGCGAGCAGCGCGCCATTTGGCGGGGTAGGGGCTTCGGGCAACCATCGCGCCAGCGCCTATTACGCGGCGGATTATTGCGCGTACCCGGTGGCCTCGCTTGAGACCCCGAGCCTGGTGCTACCGGCGACGTTAACCCCAGGTGTGACGCTTAAGTGAAAGTGACACTGATCTAATGTGGGAGCTGGCTTGCCTGCGATGGCATCACCTCGGTGCATCTGAATGACCGAGTTGCCCGCATCGCAGGCAAGCCAGCTCCCACACTTGATCGGGTTAACAGATACAGATCTGCACTTGATGCCTATAAAAATACAGATGTTCGTGGAGCCTCGCCGATGAAATCCTGTGAAGTCAATTTTGACGGTCTCGTGGGGCCGACCCATAACTACGGCGGTTTGTCCTACGGCAACGTCGCGTCCCAGAGCAACAGCCAGCAGTCCTCCAACCCGAAGGAAGCGGCGCTGCAAGGCCTGGCGAAGATGAAAGCCCTGATGGAAATGGGCTTTGTGCAAGGTGTGCTGGCGCCCCAGGAACGTCCGGATGTGGCCGCCTTGCGCAGCCTCGGTTTTGCCGGCACCGACGCACAAGTTATCCAACAGGCCGCCAAGCAAGCCATGCCGCTGCTGGTTGCCAGCTGCTCGGCGTCGAGCATGTGGGTGGCCAACGCCGCCACCGTCAGCCCGAGCGCCGACACAGCCGATGGCCGCGTTCATTTCACCGCCGCCAACCTCAACTGCAAATACCACCGCAGCATCGAGCACCCGACCACCAGCCGCGTGCTGGGGGCAATGTTCGCTGACCAGAAGCACTTCGCCCACCACGCTGCATTACCGGCAGTGGCGCAGTTCGGCGACGAAGGCGCGGCCAACCACACGCGTTTTTGCCGTGACTATGGCGAGGCGGGCGTAGAGTTTTTCGTGTTTGGCCGCAGTGCGTTCGACACCCGCTACCCGGCGCCGCAAAAGTACCCGGCGCGCCAGACCCTCGAAGCCTCCCAGGCAGTCGCTCGCCTGCACGGCCTGCGGGATGGCGGCGTGGTCTACGCCCAGCAGAACCCGGCGGTGATTGATGCCGGTGTGTTTCACAACGACGTGATCGCAGTGGGCAATGGCGAGGTGCTGTTCTATCACGAGGACGCGTTCCTCAATACCGAACAGATGCTCGGCGAATTGCAGGGCAAACTCGGCAAACTCGGCGGCAACTTCCAGTCGATCTGCGTGCCCCGGGCCCAGGTTGGCGTTGAAGACGCGGTGCGCTCCTACCTGTTCAACAGCCAGTTGCTGACCCGCGCCGACGGCTCGATGCTGCTGATCGTGCCGGAAGAGTGCCGTGCCAACGAGCGCGTCTGGCAGTACCTGCAAGGCCTGACGTCCTCGGGCGGGCTGATCCGCGAAGTCAAAGTCTTCGACCTCAAGCAAAGCATGCAGAACGGCGGTGGCCCGGCGTGCCTGCGCTTGCGCGTAGCGTTGAATGAAACCGAACTGGCGGCGGTCAACCCAGGGGTTATCATGACGGCGCCGTTGTACGACACCCTGACCCAATGGGTCGACAAGCACTACCGCGACAGCCTGCGGGAAACCGACCTGGCTGACCCGCAATTGCTGCTTGAGTGCCGGACGGCACTGGATGAACTGACGCAAATCCTTAAACTGGGCTCGGTTTATCCTTTCCAGATCAATTAACGCCGCACGGCTGAGAACTATTTATGACCACCGACACCCTGAAACTGATCCTTGAAGACACCGACGGCACCCAGCTGGAAACCTCCTGCACCCGCGTCGCCGTGGTGTGGCAGGGCAAGGAGATCTGGATCCAGCACGACGGCCGTGGCCAACTGCTGATCGGCGTTGACGTGGAAGAAGGCGACGCGGAATACGCCAACCTGCTGATGCGCCCATTGGCCACCAACCTGATGAGCCTGCAACTGGAAATGGAACCAGCCGACGTTGAAGGTGATGACGACGATCACGTCCACGGTCCTGGCTGCAACCACTAAGGAAGCCGCTTATGCTCGCCCTCGGCAAACTGCTTGAACTGACCCTCGCCGGTCGCGAACCGGCGCAAAAAATTCAACTGACTGTCGATGGCGTGCAACTGCGCTGGCTCAGTGAGGGCGCGCTTGAAGTGCGGCCTCCTGAGGCGCGGGACAACGGCAGCGACGTGCTGCTGTCGTCCGGCATCCATGGCAACGAAACCGCGCCAATCGAATTGGCCGACCGCTTGCTGCAAGGCATTGCCCGCGGGGAGATCAAGCCCCGTACCCGTATTCTGTTCCTGTTCGGTAACCCCGAGGCCATGCGCCGCGGCGAGCGTTACCTCGAACTGGACGTCAACCGGCTGTTCAACGGCCGTCATGAACAAAGCATCGGCCCTGAAGCCATGCGCGCCGCCGAGCTTGAGCAGTTGGCCCGCACCTTCTTCAGCGTGCCAGGGCGTAGCCGTTTGCACTACGACCTGCACACCGCCATCCGTGGATCGAAGATCGAGCAGTTCGCGCTGTACCCGTGGAAAGACGGTCGCCAGCATTCGCGTGCCGAGCTGGCGCGCCTGCGAGCCGCCGGCATGGAAGCGGTGCTGCTGCAGAACAAGACCTCGATCACCTTCACCGCGTTTACTTACGAACAGCTTGAGGCTGAGTCCTTCACCCTGGAGTTGGGCAAGGCCCGGCCGTTCGGGCATAACCAGGGCGTGGACGTGTCACGTCTGGAAACCCGTCTCAAGCAGATCATCGAAGGCAACGAGCCGACCACCGAGAGCCTGGACGGCTTGAAGCTGTTCAGCGTCTCCCGGGAAGTCATCAAGCACAGCGATGCCTTCGTCCTGCATTTGCCTGCGGACGTGGAAAACTTTTCGGAGTTGGAGAAGGGGTATCTATTGGCCGAGGACATTGCCAAGACCCGCTGGGTGATCGAGGAGGAGGGCGCACGCATCATCTTCCCGAACCCGAAGGTCAAGAATGGCTTGCGGGCCGGGATATTGATTGTGCCGACCACGGATGCTGGCCTGGCCTGAACCCCGAGACTGACTCGGCCAAAATGTAGGAGCTGGCTTGCCTGCGATGGCATCAACTCGGTCTGTCAGGCGCACCGAGGTGATGCCATCGCAGGCAAGCCAGCTCCTACAGTGTCGCTTAAACCGCTACCGCCCGTGGCTCATTGCGACGCAGTGCGCGAACCTTGTGCAGGGTGTCGGCGCAGGTGCGTGCCGCTTCCTGGCCTTTGTGTACGAAGTGCTCATAAAAGAACGTGTGGTGCTCGCTGCCCGCGTGGAAGTGGTGCGGAGTCAGGGATACCGAGAACACTGGCACTTCGGTTTCCAGCTGAACCTGCATCAGGCCGCTGACCACAGACTGGGCCACGAACTCGTGACGGTAGATCCCGCCGTCCACCACCAGGGCGGCCGCGACGATACCGGCATAACGGCCGGACTTGGCGAGCAGCTTGGCGTGCAGGGGCATTTCAAAGGCGCCGCCGACTTCGAAGAAATCGATGTCCGATTCCTGGTAGCCCTGGGCGATCATTTCGGCGAGGAAACCTTTACGGGATTGGTCGACAATATCCTTGTGCCAGCAGGCCTGGATAAACGCGACACGCTCGCCGTGATGGTTTTTGCTTTTGCTGTCGATTGCGGTGGGTTGCATGTTCTGACTCCTGTTTAAGAAAAAAACAGGGCGTTATGAATCGAATGGGATTTAAGGGTACGCACAGCTGGCTCATGGAAACATGACGTCAGCGCGGCCCTTAGGTGCCAATCCCGTTCTCTCTTCATCCGGACTATGACCGTCGGCCCCGGGATCACACCGGGTCTGCTGACCTTGTCGCCGTCCTGCCGAGGCAGTTCGAGGCGCCAAGCGCTCGCGGGCTATGCACATTGCGTGCAATTACCGCCGGTGGGGAATTACACCCCGCCCTGAGAACGTTGCCGCCAGAACCCTGGCGGCGGAGAGTTTTTATCATGGTTTTTCAGAAACTGCACGGTTGGTTTATCGATAACCTATATCGGTTTGTTTGGTTGGTATTCGATTGTGCAAGCCCGGGGCTTGATATTCCGCGGGTTTGCCCGCAGTAATCGTTAACACAAGAAATGCCCCAATCCGCTAGAGGCTAGTTTGATGACCGTGATTGACCTGCGCAGCGACACAGTGACCCAGCCCACCCCAGGCATGCTCGACGCGATGGCGACGGCGGCCAGTGGCGACGACGTCTACGGCGAAGACCCGAGCGTCAATCGCCTGGAAGCCGAACTGGCCAAGCGCCTGGGTTTTGCCGCCGCGTTGTTCGTGCCCACCGGCACCATGAGCAACCTGCTGGCGTTGATGGCGCACTGCGAGCGTGGCGAGGAATACATCGTCGGTCAGCAGGCTCACACCTACAAATACGAAGGCGGCGGCGCGGCGGTTCTCGGCTCGATCCAGCCGCAACCCCTGGAAGTGCAGGCCGACGGTTCCCTGAACCTTGAGCACGTGCTGGCGGCGATCAAGCCGGACGACTTCCACTTCGCCCGCACCCGCCTGCTGGCGCTGGAGAACACCATGCAGGGCAAAGTCCTGCCACTCGAGTACCTGGCGGCCGCGCGGGCGTTTACCCGGGAACACGGCCTGGCCTTGCACCTGGATGGCGCGCGGCTCTACAACGCGGCGGTCAAGCTGGGGGTGGATGCGCGGGAGATCGCCCAGCACTTCGATTCGGTGTCGGTGTGCCTGTCCAAAGGCCTGGGCGCCCCGATCGGCTCGGTGTTGTGCGGCTCCACGGCGTTGATCGCCAAGGCCCGCCGTTTGCGCAAAATGGTCGGTGGCGGCATGCGCCAGGCCGGCTCGCTGGCAGCGGCGGGGCTGTACGCCCTGGATCACCAGGTCCAGCGCCTGGCCGACGACCACGCCAACGCCCAATGGCTGGGGGATGAACTGCGCAAGGCGGGCTACAGGGTGGAGCCGGTGCAGACCAACATGGTCTACGTGGATATCGGTGATCGGGCTGAGGCGTTGAAGGTGTTTGCTGCCGAGCGCGGGATCAAGTTGAGCGCCGCGTCGCGTCTGCGCATGGTCACTCATCTGGACGTCAGCCGGGCACAGATCGAGCAAGTGCTCGCGACATTTGTCGAGTTTTCCCGGAAATGACAGTGCAGACCGTCTAATTGACTGTTTCTATCACATAAACACGCTGTACCACGGGCAAAGGGCCGATATAATGCGGCCCTTTGCCGTCGCTCCGTCTGATGACGTTTAGCACTGGCCTTTGGCCGCAGCCTCCGTGGAAGAACCTAATGAAAAGCGCAGAAATCCGTGAAGCCTTCCTTCGCTTCTTCGAAGAGCAAGGTCACACCCGTGTCGCCTCCAGCTCCTTGATCCCAGGCAATGACCCAACCCTGCTGTTCACTAACGCGGGGATGAACCAGTTCAAGGACTGCTTCCTGGGCCAGGAAAAGCGCGCCTACACCCGCGCCACCAGCAGCCAGAAGTGCGTACGCGCCGGCGGCAAGAACAGCGACCTGGAAAACGTGGGCTACACCGCCCGCCACCACACATTCTTCGAGATGCTGGGTAACTTCAGCTTCGGCGACTATTTCAAGAAAGATGCGATCACCTTCGCCTGGACCTTCCTGACCGGCGTGCTGAAGCTGCCGAAGGAAAAACTCTGGGTCACCGTCTACGCCACCGATGACGAAGCCTACGACATCTGGACCCAGCAAATCGGGGTGCCGGCCGAGCGCATGATTCGCATCGGCGACAACAAAGGCGCGCCTTACGCCTCCGACAACTTCTGGACCATGGGCGACACCGGCCCGTGCGGCCCTTGCACCGAGATTTTCTACGATCACGGCGCCGACATCTGGGGTGGCCCACCGGGCTCGCCGGAAGAAGACGGCGACCGCTACATCGAAATCTGGAACAACGTGTTCATGCAGTTCAACCGCACCGCCGATGGCGTGTTGCATCCGTTGCCAGCGCCGTCGGTGGACACCGGCATGGGCCTGGAGCGGATCAGTGCGGTGATGCAGCACGTTCACTCCAACTACGAGATCGACCTGTTCACCAACCTGCTGAGCGCTTCGGCCGCGGCCATTGGTTGTGCCAACGACAATCAGTCGTCGCTCAAGGTTGTATCGGACCACATCCGTTCCTGCGGTTTCCTGATCGCCGACGGTGTATTGCCGTCGAACGAAGGCCGTGGCTACGTGCTGCGCCGCATCATCCGTCGCGCCTGCCGCCACGGTAACAAGCTGGGCGCTACCGGCAGCTTCTTCTACAAGATCGTTGCCGCGCTGGTAGCCGAGATGGGCGAAGCCTTCCCGGAACTCAAGCAGCAGCAAGCCAACATCGAGCGCGTGCTCAAGGCTGAAGAAGAGCAGTTCTCCAAGACCCTGGAGCACGGCCTGAAGATCCTCGAGCAGGACCTGGCCGAGCTTAAAGGCACCGTGGTGCCGGGCGATGTGGTGTTCAAGCTGTACGACACCTACGGTTTCCCGATGGACCTGACCGCCGACATCGCCCGCGAACGCGAGCTGACCATCGACGAAGCCGGGTTTGAGCGTGAGATGGAAGCCCAGCGTGTACGTGCCCGTTCCGCCAGCTCCTTTGGCCTGGACTACAACACCCTGGTAAAGGTTGATGTAGCGACTTCGTTCATTGGTTATGAAGCCACCGTTGGCTCGGCCAAGATCGTGGCTATCTATAAGGACGGCAAGTCGGTCGACGTGCTGAACGAAGGTGACGAGGGCGTTGTAGTCCTGGATCAGACCCCGTTCTACGCCGAATCCGGTGGCCAGGTCGGTGACTGCGGTTTCCTGAGCTCGACTTCCGGTCGTTTTGAAGTGCGCGACACCACCAAGACCGGCGGTGCGTTCCTGCATCACGGCGTGCTGGTGCTGGGTAACCTGACCGTCGGCGCGCCGGTGGACACTCAGGTGGATGCCGACGTACGGGATGCAACTGCTTTGAACCACTCGGCCACTCACTTGCTGCACGCCGCGTTGCGTCAGGTGTTGGGTGAGCATGTGCAGCAGAAGGGTTCGTTGGTGGATAGCCAGCGCCTGCGTTTTGACTTCAGTCATTTCGAGGCGATCAAGCCTGAGCAGTTGAAGGCCCTGGAAGACATCGTCAACGCCGAGATTCGCAAGAACACCCCGGTGGAAACCGAAGAAACCGACATCGAGACCGCCAAGAAAAAAGGCGCCATGGCGCTGTTTGGCGAGAAGTACGGCGACGAAGTGCGCGTACTGAGCATGGGCGGCAGCTTCTCGGTTGAGCTGTGTGGCGGTATCCACGCCAGCCGTACCGGCGACATCGGCCTGCTGAAAATCATCAGCGAAGGCGGTGTGGCTTCCGGCGTGCGTCGTATTGAAGCGATCACCGGCGCTGCGGCCCTGGCCTACCTCAATGCGGCAGAAGAACAACTCAAGGAAGCGGCCGGCCTGGTCAAGGGCAGTCGCGACAACCTGATCGACAAGCTCTCCGGCGTACTGGAGCGCAACCGTCAGCTGGAGAAACAGCTGGAGCAGTTGCAGGCCAAGGCGGCCAGCGCGGCGGGCGACGATTTGTCGGCTTCCGCCCTGGACGTCAAGGGTGTGAAAGTGCTGGCCGTGCGCCTGGACGGTCAGGACGGCAAGGCGCTGTTGGCCTTGGTCGATCAGTTGAAGAACAAGCTCGGCCGCGCAGTGATCCTGCTCGGCAGTGTCCATGAGGAGAAGGTCGTTCTGGTTGCCGGTGTAACCAAAGACCTGGCTGGCCAACTCAAGGCCGGTGATTTGATGAAGCAAGCCGCCGCGGCAGTGGGCGGGAAGGGCGGTGGTCGTCCGGACATGGCGCAAGGCGGTGGTGTTGACGCCGGCGCCCTGGACGCGGCCCTGGCCCTGACCGTGCCGTTTGTCGAGGCAGGTATTTAAGACGCTGTTAATGAGCCCGTGGTCTAGTCGCGGGCTCAGTCAGTGCTGGTTGATTGAATAACAGGCGCCCCTTTACGGGCTGAGGCGGCTTAGAAATGGCTTTGATCGTACAGAAATTTGGAGGCACCTCGGTCGGCTCTGTCGAAAGAATCGAGCAGGTCGCCGACAAGGTTAAGAAATTCCGCGATGCCGGCGATGACCTGGTGGTGGTGCTGTCGGCCATGAGCGGCGAGACCAATCGCCTGATCGATCTGGCCAAGCAAATCAGTGGCGATCAGCAACCGGTTCCCCGTGAGCTGGACGTGATCATTTCCACCGGTGAGCAGGTGACCATCGCGTTGCTGGCCATGGCGCTGAACAAGCGTGGTGTGCCGGCGGTGTCCTACACTGGCAACCAGGTCCGCATTCTTACGGATAGCGCGCACACTAAAGCACGCATCCTGCAGATTGATGATCAGAAGATTCGCGCTGACCTGAAGGCCGGTCGTGTAGTGGTTGTCGCCGGTTTCCAGGGCGTCGACGAACACGGCAACATCACCACCTTGGGTCGTGGCGGTTCCGACACCACCGGCGTGGCCCTGGCGGCAGCCCTGAAGGCTGACGAGTGCCAGATCTACACCGATGTGGATGGCGTCTACACCACCGACCCGCGGGTTGTGCCCGTGGCTCAGCGCCTGGACAAGATCACCTTCGAAGAGATGCTGGAAATGGCCAGCCTCGGTTCCAAGGTGTTGCAGATCCGTGCCGTTGAGTTCGCCGGCAAGTACAACGTTCCGCTGCGCGTACTGCACAGCTTCAAGGAGGGTCCGGGCACCCTCATTACTATTGATGAAGAGGAATCCATGGAACAGCCGATCATTTCCGGTATCGCTTTCAACCGTGATGAAGCCAAGCTGACTATCCGTGGCGTGCCAGACACCCCGGGCGTGGCCTTCAAGATTCTGGGCCCTATCAGTGGCGCGAACATCGAAGTCGACATGATCGTGCAGAACGTTTCGCACGATAACACCACCGATTTCACCTTCACCGTGCACCGCAACGAGTACGATGCGGCGGAGCGGATCCTGCAGAACACCGCGAAGGAAATCGGCGCCCGTGAAGTGGTCGGCGATACCAAGATTGCCAAGGTGTCGATCGTGGGCGTGGGCATGCGTTCCCATGCGGGCGTTGCCAGCCGCATGTTCGAAGCCCTGGCCAAGGAAAGCATCAACATCCAGATGATCTCCACGTCGGAAATCAAGGTGTCGGTGGTGATCGAAGAGAAGTACCTGGAACTGGCTGTACGCGCACTGCATACCGCTTTTGAGCTGGACGCTCCGGCCCGACAGGGCGAGTGATGCGTTGCCAGGAAGGCGCGGTTATCCGCGCCTTTCATTTTTTTGTCGGGCGCGTGGTGAAGACCTGTTCTTTTACCTGGGCTCGACAATACTTAGGCAGGTAGGGCTATGACCATTTGGTTGTAGGTCGAATGCCTTTTTTTTGCAGACTGTTGTTCCCGAAATGAAATGCGTGAGGAGAAAGGTATGCTGATTCTGACTCGTCGATGCGCAGAAAGCCTGATTATTGGTGATGGCGAAATCACCGTGACCGTGCTCGGCGTTAAAGGCAATCAAGTGCGTATTGGGGTTAACGCTCCGAAAGAGGTGGCTGTCCACCGCGAGGAAATCTACCTGCGGATCAAGAAAGAGAAGGACGAAGAACCAAGCCATTAATTTTTATCGTTTTTTATGTTTGCAAACGGGGATGAAGCTGGTTAATATACGCCCCGTGTTGCGGAGAGCTGGCCGAGTGGCCGAAGGCGCTCCCCTGCTAAGGGAGTACACCTCAAAAGGGTGTCGGGGGTTCGAATCCCCCGTTCTCCGCCATTATTTGCTTAGTACGTTGCAATCTGGTTTTTTCGCTAAGTTGTTGAAACTAAACGAAAAAATAGCTTTACATAGAGATTGAACGGCCTATAATGCGCGGCAACAAATGCACTCGTAGCTCAGCTGGATAGAGTACTCGGCTACGAACCGAGCGGTCACAGGTTCGAATCCTGTCGAGTGCACCATTTAAGAGTTAGTTGCAGCAATGCAGGTAACTTGGCTTCAACCAGTTGTGATCTGGTCTAAAAACACAATCTGCACTCGTAGCTCAGCTGGATAGAGTACTCGGCTACGAACCGAGCGGTCACAGGTTCGAATCCTGTCGAGTGCACCAAACAACAAAAAGCCCGCCAAGTGCGGGCTTTTTGCCGTCTGGGGTTTTTATTTCCCGCGGCGTCTTTTTCTCCCGCCCATGTGTTTTCCTTTTGAGCTGCGTCGTCGCAGTTCATATGTGTGGCCAATGCTCAGCTTTGTGTCGCAAGCGCTTGTTCTTTCCAGTTTTTTGACGTTAAAAGCGGCCGCCCGGTGTATCATTGCGCCCGTCAGCCCCGCCGGGGCTTGTGGAACACTTCCATGGACTTACCCAGTAGCTACTCAGTACCCCGTTTTACCAATCATGAATTGACTGATTGATCCTTCCGGCGTGCCCTGCTGCTGGGAGTGGAGTTCGCCTATGACCGAAGTTGAAGTAAAGAAAACACAAGAAAGCCTGCAGGATCGCCTGGCTCAAGTCGTCGAGCTGCTGCAGCGCCAGCGCGTGGTCGAAGACCTGACGCATCGCCAGGAAGGCGCGAATCACGACCGGGTCGAGAACCTTGTCCACCGGCAAAACCTTGTCGAGCTGCAACGCAAGCTCGATGACCTGCACTCTGCCGACGTCGCCTACATCCTCGAAGCCTTGCCGCTTAATGACCGTCTGACTCTGTGGCAGTTGGTCAAGGCTGACCGCGACGGCGACATCCTCCTCGAAGTATCCGACTCGGTCCGTGAAACCCTGATCGCCGACATGGACGATCACGAGCTCCTGGCTGCCGCCAAGGACATGGATGCCGACGAACTCGCTGACCTGGCTTCCGAGCTGCCGCGAGACGTCGTTCATGAGCTGATGGAAACCCTCGACGCTCAACAGCGTGAGCGCGTGCGTTCGGCGTTGTCCTACGACGAGGAGCAGGTCGGTGCACTGATGGACTTCGAGATGGTCACCATCCGCGAAGACGTCAGCCTGGAAGTGGTTCTGCGTTACCTGCGCCGCCTCAAGGAACTGCCGGGCCACACCGACAAACTGTTCGTGGTCGATAACGAAGGCATTCTCAAGGGCGTGCTGCCGATCAAGCGCCTGCTGGTCAATGACCCGGACAAGAAAGTCGCGGACGTCATGGCCAGTGATCCGGTGAGTTTCCATCCCGACGAAGACGCTTACGACGCCGCCCAGGCGTTCGAGCGTTATGACTTGATCTCGGCCCCGGTGGTCGACAAGAACGGCAAGCTGATCGGCCGTCTGACTATCGATGAAATGGTCGACCTGATTCGTGAGGAGAGCGAAAGCGAAGTCCTCAACATGGCCGGTCTGCGGGAAGAAGAAGATATTTTTGCGTCAGTCTGGAAGTCCCTGCGTAACCGCTGGGCCTGGCTGGCGGTCAATTTGATTACCGCGTTTATTGCATCAAGGGTTATTGGCCTGTTTGAAGGCTCCATCGAGAAGCTGGTGGCCCTGGCGGCGCTGATGCCGATCGTTGCCGGGATTGGCGGTAACTCGGGTAACCAGACCATCACCATGATCGTACGTGCCATGGCGCTGGATCAGGTGGGTACCGGCCATGGTAAGCGTTTGATGCGCAAGGAGCTTGCGGTCGCGCTGATCAACGGCGTGGTGTGGGGTGGTGTCATTGGCATCGTGGCGTACCTGCTGTATGGCAGTTGGTCGCTCGGCGTGGTCATGACCGCGGCGATGACGCTTAACCTGCTGTTGGCGGCCTTGATGGGGGTTCTGATTCCAATGACCCTGGTACGCCTTGGGCGCGACCCGGCCATGGGCGCTAGTGTCATGATCACGGCCATGACTGACAGTGGCGGCTTCTTCATCTTCCTTGGCCTGGCAACCATCTTCCTGCTTTGATCCCTTCTATAGGCCAGGGGGCTTTTGCCCCCTGATCCTTCTTTACCAAATCCCAGGCAAAAAAAAGCCAGCCCATGGCTGGCTTTCAGCTTTCGGTTGCCAATCAGTTGGCTTCTGCAGCTGCCTCAACGTCGTGAGCGATAAGCGAGACGAGAGCATTTTGCTGGCGGTGGGAGAGCTGACGAAAACGCTGCAGCAGTTCGCGTTCGTGCAGTGACAGCTCGGGGCTGTCCAGGCGCATGCTCAGCTCGTCGCCCAGCGCACCTTCCTGAATCAGGCTTTGTTCCAGGCGTGCGATGATTTCGGAGTTCATGCTGCGGTGATGATTGCGAGCCACCTCGGCAATGCGTTCCCGCATTCCGTCTGGCAGACGTACGACGAACTTGTCAGCCGTACGGCTGGAATAAATTGCCTGTTTCAATGGGCGCATATATTTAACCGGTTAGTTCAGGGGAGCGGTTTTTGGAATTGGCCGCAAGATGCATGTTAGGACAAGGCTTGCTGCCAAATGTTCAACCTGAATTGCAAAGAGGCCGCATCATGCCTCAGATTTGCCAGTTCCTTGGCGTCAATTCTGTGACAAATATTGAACCGGCTACCGGCTTTATGCCAGTACTCATTTCAAAATTTGCGGACTGGTTGGAAAACTTTTCCACGGACGCACCCAAAAGGGTGTTGAGGCCGCAGGCCCTGGGCGCAAAAGGCTTTTCGGGCGCACATCCTATAGCAATATGGCCTTTTGCCCTTAACTTTAAGATTAGTGGCAAATTGCCAATTTACGAGGGCGGAGCGACATATGGTCAGTTGTTCGGACGGGTGAGCCTGAGGGTGGCTGCTATTTGCAAGAGGACGACGAGCGGAGGGATTCAGCGCAATACAGGGTCGAATTTGATGCGGCGACCAATGATGATTGCCAGTACCCACAGGCTGCCAAACACGCCGGCGGCCACGAATGAGACGGTCTGTACACCTTGCGACAATACGTTCAAGCCGAGGCCGGCTGCGGCCAGGGCCAGGGTTAGAAACAACCAGGCGGACTTGGTCATGGAATACTCCGGTAAGCGGTTCAGAAAACCCAGTGTTCAGTCGAAGGGGCGGCCTGAGTGCCCTGGGTCAGTTGCAGCGGTGATTGCATGTGCGGCTTCATGACTGCCAGCTGCGGGCGCTGCTGGAGGTGATGGGGAATCGCCTGGCTGACCTGCGCGGCATCATCAGCGGTTGTAGATTGAAAATGGAACATCACCAGCGCAGCCAGAGCAACGGTATTGAGGGCTAGTAGAATTGCGCTGTTCATGGGCATGTTCTCCGCAGATGGCTGGGCCGGACTGTATTTGTAGGATAAAGGATTGCAGGCGCCGTGCCAGTCTTTATTTGATAATAAATTCTTTAAAATCAAATAGTTATATATGTCCTATGTTGTCGTGATGTTGCAATTTGCAATGATGGCATTTTGGGGTAATGCATTTTGCACGACGGTTGCGAATTGCCCGCAATCATTGCCTGGAATGAGCCTTGGTGCTGCGGGCATAGGCCTACACTCAAAAAGCCCACGGACGACATGACAAAATTGACCTGCGCCGTTAACATGCACGCCGTCCGTCGCCGTGCTCTTGGCCGGCTGGCTGTCATTTGTCCCAGTAGCTCAATTGGATAGAGCATCCCCCTCCTAAGGGGAAGGTTGGCCGTTCGAACCGGCCCTGGGACACCACATAATCGTTCCTGCCCAAGCGGCCCGAACTTCAGAAAGCCCCGATCAGATTTATCTGGCGGGGCTTTTTTGTGCCTGGGCCCTGTGGTCTCCAGTCTTTTCAAACACCAACCGAACCTTGCCCGCGTTTGAGGTTCACACGGGAGGCAAGGGCGAGGCGGCGCAAGTATTCGTCGGCATCGTGTACCTCGCAGGTCACTGTCGAGCGTCTGACACGTAGCCAATTGGCATGAGCAAAATATTCCCCGGCAACCGCGTATTTTGGCTGTCCGGACCCGACGACCCGGGACTATCATTCCGATAGCCCTGAACCCCATTGCAAGGAGCCGCTCGGAACGCCGATGCGCCAGATCTGGAAACCTTTTCGAGCCCTTTATTTTGCTTCCCTGATGATGCTGATCGGCTCCGGCCTGCTCAGTACTTACCTGGCCTTGCGCCTGGCGGCAGATCACGTCGACAGCCTGTGGGTGGGTGCGTTGATGGCCGCCAACTATTTTGGCCTGGTATTGGGGGGCAAGATCGGTCACCGCCTGATTGGCCGCGTCGGGCATATCCGGGCCTACGCCACCTGTGCCGGGATCGTCGGTGCGGCGGTGTTGGGCCACGGGCTGATCAACTGGCTGCCAGCCTGGATTGTGCTGCGGATGATTGTCGGCTTGGGCATGATGTGCCAGTACATGGTCATCGAGAGCTGGCTTAACGAGCAGGCTGAAGCCAAGCAGCGCGGTGCGGTGTTCAGCGGCTATATGATTGCTTCGTACCTCGGCCTGGTGCTGGGCCAACTGATCCTTGTGATGCACCCTGAGTTGGGCCTTGAGTTGCTGATGCTGGTCGCGCTGTGTTTTGCGCTGTGCCTGGTGCCAGTGGCCATGACTCGCCGTATTCACCCGGCACCGCTGCATCCTGCGCCGATGGAACCGCGCTTCTTTATCAAGCGGGTGCCGCAATCCCTCAGTACGGTGTTGGGCGCCGGGCTGATCGTGGGTTCGTTCTACGGTTTGGCGCCGCTTTACGCGTCCCAGCAGGGGCTGACCACCGAGCAGGTCGGTCTGTTCATGGGTAGCTGTATTTTCGCCGGGCTGCTGGTGCAGTGGCCGTTGGGCTGGTTGTCCGATCGATATGACCGCGCGCTGTTGATTCGCTGCTTTGCCTTGTGCCTGGCGGTGGCCGCGTTGCCGTTGGCGATCATGACCCAGGTGCCGTTGGAAGTGCTGTTTGTTGCGGGCTTTCTCTGTTCCCTGGTGCAGTTCTGCCTGTACCCGCTGGCCGTGGCGTTTTCCAACGACCACGTCGAGGGCGATCGCCGGGTGTCGCTCACGGCGATGTTGCTGGTGACCTACGGTGTCGGTGCCAGTATCGGGCCGTTGTTGGCCGGTGTGGTGATGAAGCTGTTCGGCAGCCACATGCTGTATGCGTTTTTCAGCCTGTGTGCGTTGATCCTGGTTTGGCGCATTCGGCCCAAGGCAGTCACCAACCTGCATCAGGTGGACGATGCACCGCTGCATCACGTAGCGATGCCCGACAGCATGTCCAGCTCGCCGCTGGTGGCGTGCCTCGACCCGCGTGTGGATGAGCAGGTGGTGCAGGACCAGATGCAGACTGCCGTTCCAGACCCTGAGCCTGAAGTCGATCCTGAGGTGGAGGAGCCATCACCGGTTACCGAGCCCCCGGAGCATCCGGACCCGGATGATCACCCCCACGACCTGAGCAGGGCGCGTCCCTGAAAACAAAAACGGGCAGTTCCCTTGAGGAACTGCCCGCTTTTTTATCGCGACCTTTAGTGTTTAAAGATCATCGTCCTTGTCGAAGCGGCGCGCTTCACGCTGCAGTTGGTACACAAACCGCTCGACCTGACGCTGCACCAGCCCGCTCATGTTGTGAAAGCGTACGCCAGCGAAGGTGGTGTTGATCCTTTCTTCGAAGTGCAGGTAACGCAGTTCCACCGAGGTGGTCATGCTGCCAAAGGGCAGGGCGGCGATGAAGCGGTCGTAGACTTGGCCCAGTTGCAGGCGTTCGGAGATGTCCCCTTCGAACCGCAATTTGCAGCCAGTGGCGGAAATATCCAGCAACTTGCCGCTGATAGGGGCCTTGAGTTTGTCGCCACCCAGTTCCACGCCGACCAGTTGCGCCAGCTTCAGGGCGGCGCGGAAGGCATTGCGACGCTGATGGTAAATTACTTCGTCGGGCATGCTGCCGCGGTAAATGCGGTGGCCGCCAGCTTCGTCGGTGGTCAGGGTGCCGTTGCTTTCCCAGGCCACCCGCACGCCATCGTGAAAACCTTCGATACGGAAAGCTTCGCCATTCTCAAGGTAGCGTTCGCCGTCCCGCGGGATCATTTCGTCGAGGGCCAGCGTCTGGCTGTCCCGGTCGATTTCCACCAGGTAGCTTTGAAAGCGCTGGTTGCGTTCGTGGAAGGTGATGATCAGCGGATCATGGCTCTCTTGCAGCATCCGCAAGGTGCCAGCGATTTCCAGCGGCGTGGTGAGTACCTTGGGTGGCTGCGGAGCATCTTCCGCGTTAGGGGCGTTGAACACGGTTCTTCCATCTCCAGACAAAATACGACTACACGCAAGTGCTTTCATTTTGCCAGCATGTGACACGCCTTGGATAGGGCGCGCTTAAGCTGGTTTCAGGCTTGGCTGCGGGTGCTTGGCTTGGCCAGGCGTGAGGTAGAGCCTTGAGCGTTGTAGAGGGCCGGAGGCTCGCCGCCGTGGAGGATACGCAACTGATTGGCGGTGGTGGCTTGCTGAAGCTGGATAGCCTGGCCGTTGAGAATGTTGGTTTCCTGGCACAGGGTCAGCAACTGGTTGAGTTCTTTGCTTTGGGCCAGCAACTGGTCGCCCACCGTGGAGTGGCTGGCGAGTTGCTCCAGGCCCTTGTGGTCGGCCGAGAGGCCCAGGCTGAGGAGAATCTGGCTGCGCTTCTTGCCGTGCTGTTCCAGCAGGACGATCAGCGACTGCTTGCGCGCCAGGATTTCTTCCAGCATGCGCATGTCCCGGCCGAACAGGGCCAGGGACTCTTCCCGAAGTAGCTCCAGCAACTGCTGTGCAGGAGGCAGGTCTTCAATGATCAGTTGTAGCAAGTTTTCGTCGTGCATGGCTGGCCTTGGGGTTTAAGCGTCCAAAAGCCTGGCGCAGGCCTTTGCCTAGCGCTCGGCTTCGAAGTTAAGCAGCTTGCTGGCTACACGGTTGCTGTCGACCTTATAGCTGCCATCCGCAATCGCCTGCTTCAATTCGGCCACGCGGGCTTTGTTGACAACCGGTTGATCGCTCAGCGAGTCAGTGACCTTCTGCAACTGTTGAGCCTCATTGCTCAGGTGTACCGATTCCCCGCTTTGGCTGGCACCGGCCTGTTCTGTCTTGGCAGGCAGAGGCTGGGACTTGGCTTCAACGCTGTCTTTGGCACCGTTGGTGCGCGAAGATCCGGGCGTTGGCAGGGCGTTATTCAAACGACTGAAATCGATGACCATGTTAAAAAACCTCTGGGTATTTGGACGCTTGCCATGTTTTCGGCCATACCCGGACAAACTTTAGGCTCGATTGACAATAAACCTATACGCGATACCGCTTTGCGCACAGTGTAGGAAAAGCCGGCGTCCGATGCCAGTGATCTATAAAGCTACCTCAACTTGCCCCGGTGCCGTCACCCGGGCCTTGATCACGCGGTTGGAGTTGAGGTTCTTCACGCGAATCTGCTCACTCATACCGCCATTGGACAGGGCTTCCCCCGGCATTTTTACATTCAGGCCGCCGCTGCTGGCGGAGATCACCACCTGGTCACCTTTGCGCACCACTTCGGCCTGCTCAAGATGAACCAGGGTAATCACTTGGTCGGCAACCATTGGTCGGGTAAGTTTTTGCCCGAGCGCCTGGTCCAGGGACGTGAGGTAGCCCTGATTGATCTGGCTGATGTCCCGTTCGCGCATCGCAACGTCCTCATAACCAATGATTCCGGTGCGTTTCAGCGGGCGGGTCACCACCACGACGTCGCGAAATAATTTGACCTGGGCCGGTACAAACACCGTCCAGGGCGAGGCGCCTTCGCAGCGCACCTTCACGGTCACGCGCCCGATGGGTTGGGCGGGGCTCTCCAGGGAGGCTGTCAATTCCTTGTCGCACATGGGCATGCGCAGGCGCGGATCCAACTGGTTGACCTGGATTTCATAGCGGCCCGGTGTCTGCGTCGTCGCCAGATAATCTTCTACAGTGAACTCAAGAAAGCCTTGAGTGACGCCGATAAGTAGATCAGGCAAGGTGACGTTATCGGCGCGGGCCGGCTGGCCCATAGCCAAGGCAAGCAACGCCATCGAGGCGCAGAGCAATCTGCGGTACTGTGGGGATCGGGGGCGTCGGGAAACTGTCGTTTTGATGTCCATGGCCAATAAAAAAGCAAAGCTCGTGCCGTTTAGTGTTGGGTACGCGTCGTACCCCTAAGTTTTAGCGTAGGAGTCTGGGCATGGCCGGTGTAATGGATTCAGTAAACCAGCGCACACAGCTGGTGGGGCAGAATCGCCTGGAGTTGCTGCTGTTCCGTCTGGACGGCAAGCAGTTGTACGGGATTAACGTCTTCAAGGTTCGGGAAGTGCTGCAGTGTCCCAAGCTGACAATAATGCCCAAGTCCAGCCCGGTGGTTTGCGGTGTGGCCAACATTCGTGGCGCAACCATCCCGATTCTTGACCTGGCCATGGCCACCGGTTCGGCGGGGTTGCAGGACCGCGAGAGCCCGTTTGTGATCATCACCGAGTACAACACCAAGACCCAGGGTTTCCTGGTGCGCTCGGTGGAGCGCATCGTCAACATGAACTGGGAAGAGATCCATCCGCCGCCCAAGGGCACCGGTCGCGATCACTACCTCACGGCGGTGACGCGGGTCGACAACCAGTTGGTGGAAATCATCGACGTGGAGAAAATCCTCGCCGAAGTGGCTCCGACCTCGGAGGCGATTTCGGTCGGTGTGGTAGACGCGGAAACCGCGCACAAGGCGATCTCGCTGCGGGTGCTGACGGTGGATGACTCCTCGGTGGCGCGCAAACAGGTGTCCCGTTGCCTGCAGACGGTCGGCGTTGAAGTGGTGGCGCTCAATGACGGTCGCCAGGCCCTGGATTACCTGCGCAAGCTGGTGGACGAGGGCAAGAAGCCGGAAGAAGAATTCCTGATGATGATCTCCGACATCGAGATGCCGGAAATGGACGGCTACACCCTCACGGCCGAGATACGCAACGACCCACGCATGCAAAAATTACATATCATCCTGCATACTTCGTTGTCGGGTGTATTCAATCAGGCGATGGTCAAGAAGGTCGGTGCCGATGACTTCCTGGCCAAATTCCGCCCTGATGACCTGGCATCCCGGGTAGTCGACCGGATCAAGGCAGCAGATCACGGCTAGGGGCCTTTTCCCTGGCGGTCACACGATTTAAGAGGCGGTATCATTGTCTACGGGTAATTTGGATTTCGAACAGTTCCGGGTCTTCCTGGAAAAAGCCTGTGGCATATTGCTCGGTGAAAACAAGCAGTACCTGGTATCCAGCCGTCTCAACAAACTGATGGAGCAGCAGGGCATCAAGTCCCTCGGGGAGTTGGTGCAACGGATCCAGGGCCAGCCGCGCAGCGGGCTCAAGGAGATGGTGGTCGATGCCATGACCACCAACGAAACCTTGTGGTTTCGCGATACCTATCCGTTTGAAGTGCTCAAGAACAAGGTGCTGCCTGAGGCGATCAAGGCCGCACCGGGCCAGCGCCTGCGCATCTGGTCGGCCGCCTGTTCGTCGGGGCAGGAACCGTATTCGATCTCGATGTCCATCGATGAGTTCGAGCGGACCAACATGGGCCAGTTGAAGGCCGGGGCGCAAATTGTGGCCACGGACTTGTCCGGCACCATGCTCACCAACTGCAAGACCGGCGAGTACGACAGCCTGGCACTGGGGCGCGGGTTGTCCCCGGAGCGCTTGCAGCGGTTCTTCGATCCCAAAGGCGCGGGGCGTTGGGCGGTCAAGGCGCCGATCAAGAGCCGGGTCGAGTTTCGCTCGTTCAACCTGCTGGACAGCTACGCCAGCTTGGGCAAGTTCGACATGGTGTTCTGCCGCAATGTGTTGATCTACTTCTCGGCCGAGGTGAAGAAAGACATTCTGTTGCGCATCCACGGCACCCTCAAGCGCGGTGGTTATCTGTTCCTTGGCGCTTCCGAGGCGCTGAACGGTTTGCCGGATCATTACCAGATGGTGCAGTGCAGTCCTGGGATCATTTACCAGGCCAAGTGATGAATGCTTGAGCAAAAATGCTTGAACAAAAAAGGGAGGCCTGCACAGGCCTCCCTTTTTTTATGGCCGCAAAGCGGCAAACCCTCATTGCCGCTTTACTGGCGTTTCGCGGAAACCCTTTGCCGCTTTTCTGGCATTGCCGCCGGCAATTGCCCCGCAAGCCCTTGTAATACGGCCCTCAAAAGAATTGGCATGCCGATTGCTATAACCCTGTTACGAAAAGCAGGTCAGCCCCTAAAGGTTTCCGCCATGAGCATCAGCTTCGATAAAGCGCTCGGTATCCACGAACAAGCCCTGGGCTTCCGCGCCCAGCGTGCCGAAGTCCTGGCTAACAACATCGCCAACGCCGACACCCCGAACTACAAGGCTCGGGACCTGGACTTCTCTGCCGTGCTCGCCGCACAGCAAGACAAGACCAAGAACGGCACCTTCGCCTTGAACATGACCAACAGCCGTCATATCGAAGCGCAAGGCCTGGGCAATGGTGACGAGTCGCTGCTGTATCGCACGCCGATGCAACCGTCGATCGACCAGAACACCGTGGACGCTCAACTGGAGCAATCGGCCTACGCCGAGAACTCGGTGAACTTCCAGGCCAGCTTCACCCTGCTCAACAGCAAATTCAAAGGGCTGATGTCAGCCCTGCGTGGAGAATAAGCCATGTCCCTCGCCAGTGTTTTCAATATTGCCGGTAGTGGCATGAGCGCCCAGACCACGCGCCTCAACACCGTCGCCAGTAACATCGCCAACGCCGAGACCGTGTCTTCGAGCATTGACCAGACCTACCGTGCCCGGCACCCGGTGTTCGCCACCATGTTCCAGGGCGGCCAAGGCGGCCAGAGCGGTAGCGGCGATTCGCTGTTCCAGAACCAGGATGCCGCAGGCCAGGGCGTGCAGGTGCTTGGTGTAGTCGAAGACCAAAGCAACCTCGAAGCCCGCTACGAACCGAACCACCCTGCCGCGAACGAAAAAGGGTACGTGTACTACCCCAACGTCAACGTGGTCGAGGAAATGGCAGACATGATTTCCGCCAGCCGCTCGTTCCAGACCAACGCGGAAATGATGAACACCGCCAAAACCATGATGCAGAAGGTCCTGACCCTGGGTCAGTGATAAGGGGCGCCAAATAATGGCCATTGTTGATACCAGTTCGACGAACACGGCGGTCCAGGACCTTTTCAACTCCAAGGTCAAGACTGCGACAGATAACAGCAGCGTCGGCGACGCAGCCAAGTCGGCGACGGGTAACCAGTCGTTGGGCAAGGACGCGTTCCTGCAACTGCTGGTCACCCAACTGAAAAACCAGAACCCGCTGTCGCCCCAGGACAACGGCGCGTTCGTGGCACAGCTGGCACAGTTCAGCAGCCTGGAAGGCATCAACACCCTGAACGACTCGGTGAATGCGATTTCCAGCAACTTCAGCTCCTCGCAGGCACTGCAGGCTTCGTCGCTGGTGGGTCGCTCGGTGATCACCCAGACCGACAAGTCCATGGTCGACACCAGCAAGAGCATGACCGGCTCCGTGGCAGTGACGGCGGCGACGGGCAACGTCTCGGTCAAGATTACCGACAAGGACGGCAACGTCGTTCGCACCCTCGACATGGGTGCCCAGAGCGCCGGCAATTCCAGCTTTGTCTGGGACGGCAAGAACGATGCGGGCGAGACGGCGCCAGCCGGCACCTACACCTTCAATGCCACCACCAAGAATGACAAGGGCGACTCGGTTGCCTTGCTCACCTCGCTGCCGGCAACGGTGACCAGTGTGACCCTGAGCCAGACCGGCGGCGAAATGCTGCTCAACCTGGCGGGCGGCATGGGCAGCATCAAGCTGTCGCAAATTCAGACTATCGGTACATAGAGCCGGCTAGATACGGCAAAAGGAGAGAACAATGTCTTTTAATATCGGCCTTAGCGGCCTCTATGCGGCCAACAAACAACTGGACGTGACCGGTAACAACATTGCCAACGTCGCGACCACCGGCTTCAAGTCGTCCCGTGCCGAATTCTCGGATATCTACGCGGCGTCCAAGCTGGGCACCGGCCAGAACAGCATCGGCAACGGTGTGAACCTGGCAGCCGTGTCCCAGCAGTTCACCCAGGGTGACGTCAACAACAGTGGCGGCACGCTGGACATGGCGATCCAGGGCGGCGGCTTCTTCGTGCAGAAGGGCAGCGACGGTTCGCTGGAGTACACCCGTAACGGTGCCTTCCGTGCCGACAAGGACGGCTACATCACCAACAACACCGGCACCTCGCGCCTGCAAGGCTACGCGGCGGACGCCGATGGCAACATCCAGAAGGGCGGCTTGACCGACCTTCAGCTCAACCTGTCGTACCTGCCGCCGAAGGCTTCGAGCAAGGTGGACTCCACCAGTAACCTGAACTCGTCCTCGCCGGTGATCGACCAGACCAAGACCCCGTTTGATCCGACCAAGTCGGAGACCTTCACCACTCAATACTCCACCACGCTCTACGATACGCAGGGCAACGCGCATCCGATGGTGCAGTACCTGGTGAAGACGGACTCCAACACCTGGAAGTCCTACACCCTGATCGATGGGCGCAACCCTGACGGTTCGCCGATCAGTGGCACCGGTACCGACGTGAAGGCGCCTGTTGCCTCGACGCTGTCGTTTGACACCGCCGGCAAGCTCTCGGGCATCATCACCCCGCCAGCCACCGCTTCGAACACCACCCTGACCATTTCCGACTGGAAGCCGGGTGGCCTGGTCAATGGTGTCTGGACGTCTAACGGCGCGGCCGCCAACACGGACGGCGTGGCCGTCAACATGGCGAACATCACCCAGTTCAACTCGGCTACCTACCGCAACCCGCCAACCACCGACGGTTACGCCACCGGTCAAATTACCGGGCTGAAAATCGACGGCAGCGGCGTACTGTTCGCTACTTTCAGCAACCAGCAGAGCAAGGCCATCGGCCAGATTTCCTTGGCCAGCTTCAACAACGAGCAGGGCCTGCAGCCAGCCGGCGGCACCACCTGGAAAGAAACCTTCGCGTCGGGCCAGCCGGGTTTTGATACCCCGCAAGTCGGTACCCTGGGTTCGATCGTGGCCAACTCCCTGGAGAACTCCAACGTCAACCTGACCAACGAGCTGGTGGACCTGATCAAGGCCCAGAGCAACTATCAGGCGAACGCCAAGACCATCTCCACCCAGAGCACCATCATGCAGACCATCATCCAGATGACCTGATGCTGTCGCTTTAAGCCGCAACACTGGAAAAGCCCCTCGGTCGAGGGGCTTTTTTTTGCCTGCCGATTGTCCCGGGCTGTCATGGGATGACATGGTTTTGGCGGAACGGCCTACGCCTGTTTTTCCACCCACGAAGCCTAGAAGGCTGAGGTCAACGGGTGGAGAGCAGGCAATGGCGAGTGTGTCGGTTTCAGGTGGTGTCATCGGGGGCGTGAGTTTTTCAGGTCGGGGTATTGCGACGCCAGATCGGTCGGACGATGAAGAAAACAAGGGTGTCTCTAACGAGGAAACGGTCAAAAAGCTGCTCACAGCGTTGGATGACGCCGAGAAAACTTCCAAGGGCCAGCTCGCGCAAGATCTGCGAGACAAGCTCAACGAAGTGCGCGGGGAGATCGGTGACGAGAAATTCAGGGAAATTCTCAACAAGCTGATTGAAGAGGCTTCCGGGCAGTGGCTTGAGTTTCTCAAACAACTGCTGAAGCTGTTGTTTCCGGACTCGGACGACACACCGCCATCCCCATCCCCAGCTCCTGCTCCTGCCCCTGCCCCATCGCCAGGGGGTGGTGGCGGAGGCGGCGGGGGCGGGGGCGGGGCTAACAGAAATGATTTTGGCCCCAGCGACCCCATGAGCAACAAGCCGCTGACCGAAGGTTCAAAGCATTTCAACTACAAGCCCGACAACAGCAATCCTGGAAAGCCACCGGACAATATCTGGAGTGGCTTCCGCCAGGGCTCCGATGGCAACTGCGTCACCGTTTCAGCGATAAAGGGGGCGATGATGCGGTACGGTCAGAAACCCACGGACGTTTTCAAGGACGTGAAAGAGACGGCCGATGGCTATCGCGTGAAAATGCGGGACGACTTCGAGCTTGATTTGTCCAAGGACGAACTCAAGCAGGCCGCCGCGTATGCACAGTTTAAAGGCGATGATCCGGAGATGCTGACCGATGCAAACTTCATGTTTGCCGCGAGTGCCAAGCGTGCGCAGATTGAAGGAAATGGTCTGGACGACAGGCCGGGTGAAGCGCAGAGAAGCTTTGCCCATGCGATGCAGAGCTTGAACAACGGCGAAATGCCCCACGAGGGGCTGGATCGCCTTGGGTTGAAGGGGCTCTACAGAAACTCCTCAAGCAGTGAGCTGGCGAGCGGCACGCTGGGTGTCGTGGCCTATGATCGTCATTCAATGGCGGTGATTGGTGGGCAAGTCGAGCTGTGGGGCCGGCGGGGCGGCTCGCCTAAGCAGGGTATTGCGTACGCGTTCCTCTAAGGGCGTTAAAACGAAAAAACCCGATAAACCCTATGCAGTCGGGGTTTATCGGGTTTTTCAATCCCGGGCGTTCAAGCCCGGGACCGGCTCAGCTTATTGGCAAGCTTCGCAATCCGGCTCGTCGATCGCGCAGGCTTTTGGCACTGGCGCTGGACCGGCAGGTGCCGCGAGAACCGAATCATCACCATGGTTGCCGCCGCTGGAAACAGCGTTCAGCTTGCCGGTGTTGATGGTCGACTTCTCGGTGCTGGTGGCGGCCAGGGCACGGAGGTAGTAAGTGGTTTTCAGGCCACGGTACCAAGCCATGCGGTAGGTCACGTCCAGCTTCTTGCCCGATGCGCCGGCAATGTACAGGTTCAGCGACTGAGCCTGGTCGATCCACTTCTGACGACGGCTGGCGGCGTCGACGATCCACTTGGTGTCCACTTCGAAGGCAGTCGCGTAGAGCTCTTTGAGTTCTTGCGGGATGCGCTCGATCTGCTGCACCGAACCGTCGTAGTACTTCAGGTCGTTGATCATGACCGAATCCCACAGGCCGCGGGCTTTCAGGTCGCGAACCAGGTACGGGTTGATCACGGTGAATTCGCCCGACAGGTTCGATTTCACATACAGGTTCTGGTAGGTCGGTTCGATCGACTGCGACACGCCAGTGATGTTGGCGATGGTGGCGGTCGGTGCGATGGCCATGATGTTGGAGTTACGAATGCCTTTCTGCACACGGGCACGTACCGGTGCCCAGTCCAGGGATTCGTTCAGGTCAACGTCGATGTACTTCTGGCCACGCTGCTCGATCAGGATCTGTTGCGAATCCAGCGGCAGGATGCCTTTGGACCACAGCGAACCCTGGAACGTCTCGTAGGCGCCGCGCTCGTCGGCCAGGTCGCAGGAAGCCTGGATCGCGTAGTAGCTGACCGCTTCCATGGACTTGTCGGCGAACTCGACCGCAGCGTCCGAACCGTAAGGAATGTGCTGCAGGTACAGCGCATCCTGGAAGCCCATGATGCCCAAGCCGACCGGGCGGTGCTTGAAGTTGGAGTTCTGCGCCTGTGGTACCGAGTAGTAGTTGATGTCGATAACGTTATCGAGCATGCGAACGGCGGTGTTCACGGTGCGTTCCAGCTTGGCGGTGTCCAGCTTGCCGTTGACGATGTGGTTCGGCAGGTTGATCGAGCCCAGGTTGCAAACGGCGATCTCGTCCTTGTTGGTGTTCAAGGTGATCTCGGTGCACAGGTTCGAGCTGTGGACCACGCCCACGTGCTGCTGCGGGCTGCGCAGGTTGCACGGGTCTTTGAAGGTCAGCCATGGGTGGCCGGTTTCAAACAGCATGGACAGCATTTTGCGCCACAGGTCTTTGGCCTGGATGGTCTTGAACAGCTTGATCTTGCCCGGGTACTGGGACAGGGCTTCGTAGTACTCGTAACGCTCTTCGAAGGCCTTGCCGGTCAGGTCGTGCAGGTCTGGCACTTCGGATGGCGAGAACAGGGTCCACGGGCCGTCATCGAAGACACGCTTCATGAACAGGTCAGGGATCCAGTTGGCGGTGTTCATGTCGTGGGTACGACGACGATCATCACCGGTGTTCTTGCGCAGTTCGATGAACTCTTCGATGTCCATGTGCCAGGTTTCCAGGTAGGCACACACAGCGCCTTTGCGCTTGCCACCCTGGTTCACGGCTACAGCGGTGTCGTTCACCACTTTCAGGAACGGTACAACGCCTTGGGACTTGCCGTTGGTACCTTTGATGTACGAACCCAGTGCACGCACCGGCGTCCAGTCGTTACCCAGGCCGCCAGCGAATTTGGACAACATGGCGTTGTCGTGGATCGCGTGGTAGATGCCCGACAGGTCATCCGGCACGGTGGTCAGGTAGCAGCTGGACAGCTGTGGACGCAGGGTGCCGGCGTTGAACAGGGTTGGGGTCGACGACATGTAGTCGAAGGACGACAACAGGTTGTAGAACTCGATGGCGCGGTCTTCTTTGTGCTTCTCTTCGATCGCCAGGCCCATGGCCACGCGCATGAAGAACACTTGCGGCAGTTCGAAGCGGATCCCGTCCTTGTGGATGAAGTAACGGTCGTACAGGGTTTGCAGGCCCAGGTAGGTGAACTGCTGGTCGCGCTCGTGGTTGATTGCCTTGCCGAGTTTTTCCAGGTCGAAGGTGGCCAGGACCGGGTTCAGCAATTCGAATTCGATACCCTTGGCGATGTAGGCAGGCAAGGCCTTGGCGTACAGGTCGACCATCTCGTGGTGCGTGGCGCTGTCGGCGACGCCGAGGAAGCCCAGGCCTTCGGCACGCAGGGTGTCCATCAGCAGGCGCGCGGTCACGAACGAGTAGTTCGGCTCACGTTCAACCAGGGTACGGGCGGTCATGACCAGGGCGGTGTTGACGTCGGTCAGGGCCACGCCGTCGTACAGGTTCTTCAGGGTTTCGCGCTGGATCAGGTCACCATCGACTTCTTCCAGGCCTTCGCAGGCCTCGGTGATGATGGTGTTCAGGCGGCCCAGGTCCAGCGGTGCAAACGTACCGTCAGCCAGGGTGATGCGGATCGACGGGTGAGCTTGTACGGCAGCTTCTTCGGCCGGGGAGCGTACGGCACGTTCCTTGGCGCGGGAGTCACGGTAGATCACGTAGTCGCGGGCAACTTTCTGCTCGCCGGCACGCATCAGGGCCAGTTCGACCTGGTCCTGGATTTCTTCGATGTGGATGGTGCCGCCCGATGGCATGCGACGCTTGAACGTTGCGCTGACCTGTTCGGTCAGGCGCGCAACGGTGTCGTGGATGCGCGACGAGGCAGCAGCGGTGCCGCCTTCAACTGCAAGAAACGCTTTGGTGATCGCGACGGTGATTTTGTCATCGGTGTAAGGAACGACAGTGCCGTTACGCTTGATCACACGCAGTTGGCCGGGTGCGGTGGCGGACAGATCCAGGTTCGAATCAGCGGCCTGCGGCACGGAGCCCTGCGGGTTCTCGCGAGTTGTGTCGGTTTGCATGGGGGGTTGTCTCCACATTCTATATTTATTTGGGCACCATCACGGTGCCCACCGTTCCGTCCTGAAGCACTTACAACAGGCCTGGGCCTGGCATAACAACTTCGGGACAGGAGGAAGGGAGCTGTTCGCGCCGCTTCCATGCCGAAGTCTTCGGTACAAGCTTGGAGCTCTTTACCGTATTCCTGGTGGGTGACAGTTTCGTACTGCAACACCCGTACCGTTTTTGCCTGATCGGGGCTAAAAACGGCTGCCATCCGCGTGCGCGGTTTGGTCTTCTGAAAAAGGCTTAAGTTCAACCAAACAGGAGCAAGAAAGAGCTTGAGTTTCTTGTCTGATTTGTGTTTGGTCTTTTCGCTGAAAACCCTACATGTAGGGTTTTTTTGGCGACGACCTACAAGATAATGCGTTTTGGGGGGTATGGCAACGCACTACCTGTGGATAACGCTGTGGGTAAAATGTGTATGAAACGTGGAACAGGCGTGTAGGCCGCAGTACTGCTGCATCGCGCCGTTTGTCACCGAATATTCCGAGGTAAAAACATCCGGTTGGATTTTTGCGGGCGCGAACCCTATCACAAAAAAACACCATCTCCGAACGCATTTGCGCGCTTGTACTAGAGGGCTGGCCCGTTGCTACAATCGGCTGCTATTCATGCAGTTTATGCCTCGCCTACATGACAACTGTAGGAGCGGGCTTGCCCGCGAAGGACGCCAACGATAACGCTGAAAACCTGAATAAACGCGGCGCCCTTGAGTTTTTCGCGGGCAAGCCCGCTCCTACAATAATGAGAACCGAGGTAACGCATGGAGCATGAAGCCTGGCAGGTATTGATTGTCGAGGACGACGAGCGACTGGCCGAGTTGACCCGTGACTATTTGGAGAGCAACGGCCTGCGCGTCTCGGTGGAGGGCAACGGCGCCCTGGCGGCGGCGCGGATCATCGCCGAACAGCCGGACCTGGTGATCCTCGACCTGATGTTGCCCGGCGAAGACGGCCTGAGCATCTGCCGCAAGGTGCGCGAGGACTACGACGGGGTGATCCTGATGCTGACCGCACGCACCGACGACATGGACCAGGTGCTGGGCCTGGACATGGGCGCCGACGACTACGTGTGCAAACCCGTACGCCCACGCTTGCTGCTGGCGCGCATTCAAGCGCTGCTGCGGCGCAGTGAAAGCGTCGAACCGGCCATCCCCGAAAAACAGCGCCGCCTGCAATTCGGCCCGCTGGTGGTGGACAACGCCCTGCGTGAAGCCTGGCTGCACGACGGCGGCATCGAGCTGACCAGCGCCGAATTCGACCTGTTGTGGCTGCTGGTGGCGAATGCCGGGCGGATCCTCTCCCGGGAAGAAATCTTCACCGCCTTGCGCGGTATTGGCTACGACGGCCAGGACCGCTCCATCGACGTACGCATCTCGCGGATTCGCCCGAAAATCGGCGACGACCCGATCCACCCACGGCTGATCAAGACCATTCGCAGCAAAGGCTACCTGTTCGTCCCCGAAGCTGCCGCTGACCTTACGCCGTGAACTCGATCTTCCTGCGTATCTACGGCGGCATGTGCGCGGCGCTGATTCTGGTGGCGTTGCTCGGTGTGCTGGCCCTGCACCTGCTCAATGAAGTGCGCAGCGGCCAGTACCGAGAGCGCCTGGCCCATGGCACCTTCGCGTTGATGGGCGACAACCTGCAACCCATGAGCGCCATCGAGCGCCGCCGTGCCCTGGCGGTATGGGAACGCTTGCTGGGCATCCCGCTGGAATTGCAGACCGTGGCCGAGGCGCATCTGGACCTGAGCCAGCGCACCCGCCTGCAACGCGGCCAGGTGTTGGTGGAGCAAACCGGCCCCCACGCGGCCAGGGTGCTGCGACTGGTGAGTGATCAGGAGCAACTGCTGCTCACCGGTGAAGTGCAGCAAATCAGCGAACAACTGGCCCGCGCGACCATTTACCTGCTGGCCGATGAACTGGTGCGTTTTCCGGTGGCCGAGCAACCGCAAAAACTCGCCGACCTGAAAGAGGCCAAGGGCTTTGGATTCGAGATGCACCTGGTGATGCTCGACCAGGCTGACATGGACGAAGACCAGCGCCGCCGTGTGTCCGAGGGCGACACAGTGATGGCCCTGGGCAAGGGCGGTGATTCGATCCGGGTGTTTGCCGGCATGGTCGGCACGCCGTGGGTTTTGGAAATCGGCCCGCTGTACCAGATGAMCCCGTACCCGCCGCAGTGGTTGATCCTGATCGCGCTGATCAGCCTGACCCTGATCGGCTTGATCGTCTATTTATTGGTGCGCCAACTGGAGCGGCGCTTGAGTGGCCTGGAAGCTGCCGCCACGCGCATCGCCAAGGGCAGCCTCGAAGTACGGGTGCCGGCCCGGGGCGCCGATTCGGTAGGGCGCCTGGCGGCAGCGTTTAATGGCATGGCCGAACACCTGCAACGCCTGCTGGCGATCCAGCGCGAACTGGTGCGCGCGGTATCCCACGAATTGCGCACCCCGGTGGCACGCCTGCGGTTCGGCCTGGAGATGATTGGTGACGCGGCCACGCCTGAGGCGCGGCGCAAGTACATGGAAGGCATGGACAGCGACATCCAGGACCTCGATGGCCTGGTGGACGAAATGCTGACTTATGCGCGACTAGAGCAGGGTTCGCCGGCGCTGAATTTCCAGCGGGTCGACCTTAGCGCGTTGCTCGATCAGGTGATTGATGAGCTGTCGCCGCTGCGCCCGGAAATCAACGTGGCGCGGGGCATCTGCCTGTCTTCTGCCCATTGGGATGATGCGTGGGTCGAGGCCGAGCCGCGTTACCTGCATCGAGCCCTGCAAAACCTGGTGAGCAATGCCATGCGCCACGCCCAGGGGCAGGTGCTGATCAGTTACCAAGTGGGCCAGGTGCGTTGCCGCATCGACGTGGAAGACGACGGCCCGGGCGTGCCGGAAAGTGCCTGGGAGCGGATCTTCACCCCGTTCCTGCGCCTGGACGACAGCCGTACTCGCGCGTCGGGCGGGCACGGGTTGGGGTTATCGATTGTGCGGCGGATCATCTATTGGCACGGCGGCCGGGCGTTGATCAGCAAGAGTAACAACCTGGGCGGCGCGTGCTTCAGCCTGAGTTGGCCACGGGACCAAGAGAAACCCTGATTCATTGTGGTGAGGGGGCTTGTCCTGTGGTGAGGGGGCTTGTCCCCCGCTGGAGTGCGAAGCGCTCCCGCTTTTTTGGGGCCGCTGCGCAGCCCAACGGGGGACAAGCCCCCTCACCACAGAGATCAATCAGGCCTGGACGGCCACCAGGCTCAACAACTGCCCGCCATCCACCGCAAACTGCGCCTCCAGCTCCTTGCCATGGCACCATTCTGCCGACAGGTCCGTCAGCAACCGCAGCCGCGCATGGCCGGTATCCGACCATTCCAGCAACTCGGCATGCTCAAAATAAAAGCGCTTCTGCACGATCGGGTAGAGCGCCTTGAACAGGCTCTCTTTCGCCGAAAACGTCAGCGTCACCAACTGCGCGATCTGCTCCCGCGGCCCGGCAGCCATGCGCTGCAATTCATCCGGTGTCAGGATTTCCCCCGCCAGGCGTTCCGCGCGCTCCAGTGTCAGCAGGTTCTCCAGGTCCATCCCCAGCCCGCGCCACTGTGTCTTGTGGGCGACGATGGCCGCCGCATGGCCGGTGCTGTGAGTGATCGAACCGCTGATATGCGCGGGCCAGACCGGCGCGCGGTCCTCGCCAATTGCCGGTACGCAATCCAGCCCATCCAGCTGTTGCAAGGCCGCGCGGGCACACAGGCGACCGGCCAGAAACTCCGCCTGGCGCTTGGCAACCGAACGCTGGATGCTCGCGGGCGGCGGCACGGCGCTGCGCTGGAAGTCGCCGATGGCCAGCAGGGCCGGGTCAAAACGGGTGCTCAGCAAGACCGTCCCGGGCAAGGCGACGGGCAGCGGCCAATGGGCATCAAGTGGAGTGCAGCAGGCGGGTAGGGAATTCATGCCGGGTATTTTGCCGAGTTGGAGGGCCGCTGGATAGCCTGCGGTAGGGGTTACGTAAGTAACTCTTTACACAGTAGCCGGCCTCGGTTCAGCCCAGGTTCAGAGAGTGTTCAGGGGGAGTTCAGCGGGGGCTGCGTAGTCTGGCCCCGTACTCAAAGCCAAAGCGTGTGAGGTAGACCATGACTGCGATCAAGAAGCTGATGTTGGCGTTAACCATGCTCAGCGCCACCGCTGGCGTCCAGGCCTCTGATGCGAGCTTCGCGGGCTTCTCCAAAGAGAAGAGCAAAAAGCCCTACAGCCTTCTTCAGCGGGTGAGCTTCGAGGATGCCGGTGAACAAGCCGCGCCCTGGGGCCAGTCCCTGGGCCAGCACACCCCGCAGTCGGACTATCGCGTAGGCAATGAAAACCTGTCAGGTCACTTCAACGGCAGTAAACTGCGCCAGCAAGACCTGCAGGGCCGCTATGATATACCCCAGTTGGAAAGTTGATTTGCCTTGGAGAGCTTTATGAAATTGCTGGTTGTCGAAGATGAGGCGTTGCTGCGTCATCACCTGTTGACCCGCCTGACCGACAGCGGTCACGTGGTCGAGGCCGTCGCCAACGCCGAAGAGGCGCTGTACCAGACCGGGCAATTCAACCACGACCTGGCGATCATCGACCTGGGCCTGCCTGGCATGGGCGGCCTGGACCTGATCCGCCAACTGCGCGCCCAGGCCAAGACGTTTCCGATCCTGATCCTGACCGCTCGCGGCAACTGGCAGGACAAGGTCGAAGGCCTGGCTGCGGGTGCCGACGACTATGTGGTCAAGCCGTTCCAGTTCGAAGAGCTGGAAGCGCGGATGAACGCACTGCTGCGCCGCTCCAGCGGTTTCACCCAGTCGACCATCGTCGCCGGGCCCTTGCTGCTGGACCTCAATCGCAAGCAGGCGTCCCTCGACGAACAGCCCCTGGCGCTGACCGCCTACGAATATCGCATCCTCGAATACCTCATGCGTCACCATCAGCAGGTGGTTGCCAAGGACCGCCTGATGGAACAGCTCTACCCCGATGACGACGAGCGCGATCCGAACGTCATCGAAGTGTTGGTAGGCCGCCTGCGCCGCAAGCTGGAAGGCCCGGCGGGGTTCAAGCCGATCGACACCGTGCGCGGTCTGGGCTACCTGTTTAATGAGCGCTGCCGTTGATTCGCTCGTTACGTGTGCGTTTGATGCTCGCGGCCACCACCCTGGCCGTGCTGTTTATGCTGGCCTTGTTGCCGGCCATGCAGGGCGCCTTCAGTCTGGCCCTGCAGGATTCCATTGAGCAGCGGCTGGCGTCGGATGTCACCACGCTGATTTCGGCTGCCCGGGTTGAAAATAATCGCCTGCTGATGCCCGCGCAGTTGCCGGATGAGCGCTTCAACCTCACCGATAGCCGCCTGTTGGGCTACATCTATGACCGCGAAGGCCATCTGGTCTGGCGGTCGCGCGCCACCCAGGAAGAGAACATCAACTACAAGCCGCGCTATGACGGGCGCGGCAACGAGTTTGCGCGGATTCGCGAAGCCAACGGCCAGGAATTTTTTGTCTATGACGTCGAGGTCAAGCTGCTGGGCGGCAAGAGCGCGGCGTTCAGTATTGTCGCCCTGCAACCGGTGCGCGAATACCAACTGACCCTCGAAGGCCTGCGGGAAAACCTCTACTTGGGCTTTGGCGCCGCCTTGCTGGTGCTGCTGACCCTGCTGTGGCTGGGCCTGACCTGGGGCCTGCAAGCGTTGCGCCGGCTGAGCCAGGAACTGGATGAAATCGAAGGCGGCACCCGGGAAAGTCTCAGTGAACAACACCCCCGCGAATTGTTGCGCCTGACCGGCTCCCTGAACCGGTTGCTCCACAGCGAGCGCGAGCAACGCACCCGTTACCGTGACTCCCTGGATGACCTGGCCCACAGCCTGAAAACCCCGTTGGCAGTGCTGCAAGGCGTGAGCGAAGACATGGCCCAGCGCCCCGAAGATCGTGACCAGGCCTGGGTGCTGCAATCGCAGATCGAGCGCATGAGCCAGCAGATCAGCTACCAATTGCAGCGCGCCAGCCTGCGTAAAAGCGGCCTGGTGCGTCACCAGGTGCGCCTGGAGCCGGTACTGCAAAGCCTGTGCGACACGCTGGACAAGGTCTATCGCGATAAAGGCGTGAAGGTCGCCTTCGATTTGCCGGAAGAATGCGACGTGCCGATCGAGAAGGGCGCCTTGCTGGAACTGCTCGGCAACCTGCTGGAAAACGCCTATCGCCTGTGCCTGAGCGAAGTGCGCATCACCTTGCAGGAAAGCCTGGAAGGCACCGAGCTGTGCATCGAAGACGACGGCCCCGGCGTGCCACCGGACCAGCGTGCGCGGATCCTGCAAAGGGGTGAGCGGCTGGACCGCCAGCATCCGGGACAGGGCATCGGCCTGGCGGTGGTCAAGGACATCATCGAAAGCTACAGCGCACGGTTGACCCTTGGGGATTCACCGCTAGGGGGTGCCGCGTTCAAGATTCACTTTCCGGCTGTTTGATCTTTATTGGCTGTGCCGGCCTCTTCGCGAGCAAGCCCGCTCCCACATTTGACCGAGTTCCACCTTGGGAATGCCATCGAATGTGGGAGCGGGCTTGTTCGCGAAGAGGCCAGTCGCATCAATACACACTTAACTTTCTTGTGCTCTATAAGCTCCCGGGGTCAGCCCGGTCCACTTCTTGAACGCCCGATGAAACGCCGACGGTTCGGAAAACCCCAACTGCTCGGCGATCTCCTGCAACGACAAATCCGCCCGCCCCAAATGATAAATCGCAATGTCCCGGCGTAATTCATCCTTGAGCGCCTGAAAGCTCGTGCCTTCCTCCCGCAAATGGCGACGCAGGGTCTGCGGGCTGATATGCAGGTGCTGGGCGACGGTTTCGAGGTCGGGCCACGGCGTGCGGTCGCGGCTCAATAAGCGGCGCAATTGACTGCTCAGGCTGTCGCCCTCATCCGGCCGTGACAGCAGGTCGGCCGGTGAGCGTTCGAGGAAGTGCTTGAGGGTGCGCTCGTCCTGCAACAGCGGCAGGCTCAGGTAGCGGCTGGGAAACACCAGGCTGCTGGTGGGCGCGGCGAACACCTGCGGGCAGGGGAACAGCAAGTCGTACTCACCGGCATGGGCCGGCATCGGGTAACTGAAGGTGGCCTGGTCCAGGCGGATGCGTTGGCCAATCAGCCAACTGCCGAGGCGATGCCAGATCACCAGCAGGCATTCGCTGAGGAAGTGATCCGGGTCCCACAACTGCGAATCGTCCAGGCTCAAGCGGGCCATTTCCCCTTCGCGTGTCAGACGCCAGCGCGGACCTTGCGGGAATAGGCTATAAAATAATAAGCCGCGTTCCAGAGCCTTCTCGAGGGTGCGGCAGTGAATCAGCGCGTGGCACATCATGGCGAAGGTGCCGCGCTTGCTCGGGCCTTCGGCGAAACCCAGGTATTCGTCATCCAGCGCCAGCCACAGCATCTGCAGCAGCCGGGTAAATTGCTCCGGGGCGATGCGCGCGCGGGGTTCGCTCAGCAGTTCCGGGGTAATGCCCACTTGCTGCAGCAGGCCCGAATAGTCGTAGCCGGCTCGACGAGCACCGCCTAAAGCGGCCCGGGCGTAGTGACTGGCGATGGTACGTTCACGCATGAGGGGCCTCGTCCATTGAGTGGCGGATGTTAGCCATCCTGTGTGAGGGCAACAAGGCGGATATCCGCCAAATTGTAGGACGAGATCGGGAGGTGAGGCGGAAATCCGCCACCTTGCGTAGGCGGTGTCTGAAGCCGAAAACCACCCAAGAGCTGATGTCTAAAGGCCTTCAGCGGTTTTCAGTAAAAGTGGCACGACGCTTGCGATAGAGAGCGCAGGGAGACCGGCCTTGAGCGGGCTCTCAAACAACAAATCCCTCCAGTGCAGGAGGGTTCGCAATTCAAGTGTCGTGGGCAATGGCGGATATTTGCCACACGAGACGATTGAGGAACTTTGCAATGACGACTCGTCAGCCACTGTACAAATCCCTGTATTTCCAGGTGATCGTTGCAATCGTTATCGGTATTTTGCTCGGCCACTTCTACCCGCAGACCGGCGTGGCCCTCAAGCCACTGGGTGACGGCTTTATCAAGCTGATCAAAATGGTCATCGCCCCGATCATCTTCTGCACCGTTGTCAGCGGCATCGCTGGCATGCAAAGCATGAAATCGGTCGGCAAAACCGGTGGCTACGCGCTGCTGTACTTCGAAGTCGTCTCCACCATCGCCCTGCTGATCGGCCTGATTGTGGTCAACGTTGTGCAACCGGGCGCCGGCATGCACATCGACGTGGCTACCCTGGACGCCTCTAAAGTCGCGGCCTACGTGACTGCCGGTGCAGACCAGAGCATCGTTGGCTTCCTGCTGAACGTGATCCCGAACACCATCGTTGGCGCGTTCGCGACCGGTGACATCCTGCAAGTGCTGATGTTCTCGGTAATCTTCGGTTTCGCCCTGCATCGCCTGGGTGCCTACGGCAAGCCGGTGCTGGACTTCATCGATCGCTTCGCCCACGTGATGTTCAACATCATCAACATGATCATGAAGCTCGCGCCACTCGGTGCACTGGGCGCCATGGCGTTCACCATCGGTGCCTACGGTGTAGGTTCGCTGGTGCAGCTCGGTCAGTTGATGATCTGCTTCTACATCACCTGCATCCTGTTTGTGGTCCTGGTACTGGGCGCCATCTGCCGGGCTCACGGCTTCAGCGTCCTGAAACTGATCCGCTACATCCGTGAAGAGCTGCTGATCGTACTGGGTACTTCCTCGTCCGAATCCGCACTGCCACGCATGCTGATCAAGATGGAACGCCTGGGCGCCAAGAAGTCGGTCGTTGGCCTGGTTATCCCGACTGGCTACTCGTTCAACCTGGACGGTACTTCGATCTACCTGACCATGGCTGCCGTGTTCATCGCCCAGGCGACTGACACCCACATGGACATCACCCACCAGATCACCCTGTTGCTGGTACTGCTGCTGTCCTCCAAGGGCGCTGCTGGCGTGACCGGTAGTGGCTTCATCGTACTGGCCGCTACCCTGTCGGCTGTTGGCCACCTGCCGGTTGCCGGCCTGGCGCTGATCCTGGGTATCGACCGCTTCATGTCCGAAGCCCGCGCACTGACCAACCTGGTGGGCAACGCTGTTGCTACCCTGGTTGTGGCCAAGTGGGTCAAGGAACTGGACGAAGACAAGCTGCAAGTCGAACTGGCTTCCGGTGGTCGCGGTATCTCCGAGACCCGTGAAGAAGACGACCTGGGCGTGGCCGAAGGCCCGGCTCCAACCGCCGTCAAGTAAGGCTGCACCCTGTGTGAAAAACCCATCTTCGGATGGGTTTTTTTTTGATCGTTTCCACGCTCTGCGTGGGAATGCCGCCAGGGACGCTCCGCGTCTCGCTTTACGTTTCCGGGAACATCCGTCACTCCGGATGATGCTTTATGTGATTGCTGCTAACCGCCAGGTTTGCCTACTCTGTGGCCAATCGAATCGGAATCGGAGTAACCATGTCAGGTCCCTTGGCGTCCCTCAAAGTACTGGATTTCTCCACCCTGCTGCCGGGGCCGTTCGCCTCGCTGCTGCTGGCCGACATGGGCGCCGAGGTATTGCGCATCGAATCTCCCACGCGCATGGACTTGCTGCGGGTCTTGCCGCCCCATGACCAAGGCGTGTCGGCCAGCCATGCCTATCTGAACCGCAACAAACGCAGCCTGGCCCTGGACCTCAAGCAAGCCGAGGCGGTGGAGATCGTGCGGCAGTTGGTGGCGGACCATGACATCGTCCTCGAGCAGTTCCGCCCCGGGGTGATGGAGCGCCTGGGCCTGGGTTACGAGGCATTGAAGGCGATCAACCCGAAGCTGATCTACGTCTCCATCACCGGCTACGGCCAGACCGGCCCCTACAAGGACCGCGCCGGCCATGACATCAACTACCTGGCCCTGGCGGGTGTCGCCAGTTACACCGGGCGCCAGGACAGCGGGCCGTTGCCCCTGGGCGTGCAGTTGGCCGACGTGGGCGGCGGCTCGTTGCACGCGGTGATCGGCTTGCTGGCGGCGGTCATCGCCCGACAGCAGAGCGGGGTGGGGCAATACCTGGACGTGAGCATGACCGACTGCGCCTTCAGCCTGAATGCCATGGCCGGCGCGGGTTACCTGGCGTGCGGCGTGGAGCCGGCGTGGGAGAACCAGGTGCTCAATGGTGGCAGCTTCTATGACTATTACCGCTCGCGGGAAGGGCGCTGGTTTTCGGTGGGCAGCCTGGAGCCGGCCTTTATGCAGCAGCTGTGTACGGCCCTTGGGTGCCCCGAGTTGGCGGCGCAGGGCTTGTCGCCCAAACCCGAGCAGCAGAAAGCCCTCAAGCTGGCGTTGCAGGTCGAGTTCGAGAAACGCAGCTTTGATGAACTGTGTGAGCTGTTTGCCGGGATTGATGCGTGTGTTGAGCCGGTGCTGAACCTGAGCGAGGCGGTTGAACACCCGCAGTTGAAAGCCCGGGAACTGGTCAGCCAGGTGCCGCGGGGCGATGGTTCAAGCCAGGCGCAAATTGCGTGTCCGCTGAAGTTTTCCGAGGGCTTGCCGGCGGCCAGGCATATAGGCGCGGCGGTGGGTGCTCACACGGATGAGGTGTTGGTGGAGTTGGGCTTCAGTGCTCAGCAGATAGACGATTTGCGGCGTGCCAAGGTAGTTCAGTAGCGCCTGGGCCGGCCCCTTCGCGAGCAAGCCCGCTCCCACATTCGACCGAGTTCCATCGTTGGAATGCGATCAAATGTGGGAGCGGGCTTGCTCGCGAAGAGGGCCTTGAAAGCACCACAAACCTCACTCGACGCGGGTTTCCCCGGTAAACACCAACGTCTGCCTACACCTGCGACACAAATACCGCCGCCCCTGGCTCACCAGCCCATGACGCTGTGGCGAAAATGGAAAGTCACTGTCGGCACACGGGCAGCGGTAGATATACCGCGTCACGCGCCGCCGCTGGATTTCATAGGTGTGGCAGCGATCCGGCGGCAGTTCGTAAACCCCACGCATGATCAACTGCCATTCCTCGCCATGGGGCTGGATGCGCTCGCCGAACAATTGGTGGGCAATCAGGTGCGCCACTTCATGGGCAACCGTCTGTTTAAGGAAGTGTTGGCTGTTTTCACGGTACAACTGCGGGTTGAAGCGCAGCAGGTTCTCGTGCAAATGCGCGACACCGGCCTTCTGGCCCCGCAGCTTGAGGCTGACCTGGGGGCGTTTGAAGCTTCGTTTGAAAAAGGATTCGGCTTGCAGGAAACAATCTTCGACGCGGGTATTGAGTTGCTCGGGCATGCTGTACATATCTCCAGAGACGTCCAGTATGCCGCAAACAACGGTGTATCCGAATCTGTCAGGCGCCGAATGGTCATGCATAACGCACAAAGCCACCTTGCGGTGGCTTTTCCTGCGGGTAAACCGCGTCAGTTGGTGTACATCGGGCCTACGCCCAGCCCCCAGACGATCACGGTAAAGGCCATGATCGCCACCAGCACCACCAGGCCTACAGCCAGCACCGAGCTGGAGAACAGGAAGCCCTCGTCCGGGTGGATGTTCATGAAAGTCGGCAATCCTACGTACAGCAGGTACACCGTGTAGCAAATGGCGGCCGTGCCGACGACCATACCCAGCCACATGTGCGGGTACAGCGCCGCCAGCCCGCCGACAAACAGCGGTGTTGCGGTATAGGTGGCAAACGCTACGCAGCGGGCCATGCTTGGGTTCGCGTCATAGGTGCGGGCCATCCAGTGAATGAACGCACCCATCACCGCCACGCCACCGAGCATCGCCGCGTAGGACATGATGGTCATCCATAACGCGCTTTCCACCGTCAGCATCACCGGTGCGCGGCTGCCGATGACCCAACCGACCTGAGTGGTACCGATAAAGGCTGATACAGCGGGGATCGCCGCGAGAATCAGCGTGTGGGTGAGGTACATGTGGCTGATGCTTTCTTCTTTATCGCCACGAATTTCCCGCCATTCCTGATCGGGGTGGGTGAAAAGTCCCACGACGTGATGGATCATGCCAGTCACTCCTGTCGTTATTACCATCGCCCCCCAGTGGAGCGCCCACGGGCCAATTGGCCTGAAAGGTCTGGATATGTGTGCGACCTTATGTCGCAGTATAGGAAGTGATGACCGGAAAAACTGTGGGGCTTTAGAGCAAATTGCGCTGTAAACACTGGGCTTAATCGCGGCGCGGTCTGTTGATTGGAATGCGGTCAACTGTGGGAGCGGGCTTGCTCGCGAATGCGGAGTGTCAGTCGCCAGGTGTTTAGCTGACCCACCGCATTCGCGAGCAAGCCCGCTCCCACATTGGAACTCGGTCGTCCATCCCGGTAAAATACCCGGCTTTTCGTCACACACCTTTCGCGGATCCAAGCGCCATGGGCACTCTTACGGTCAACCAGAACAAACTGCAAAAACGCCTGCGTCGCCAGGCCGGTGAGGCAGTCGCCGATTTCAACATGATCGAAGAGGGCGACAAGGTCATGGTCTGCCTGTCTGGCGGCAAAGACAGCTACACCCTGCTCGACGTGCTGATGCACCTGCAAAAGGTTGCGCCGATCAAGTTCGAGATCGTCGCCGTGAACATGGACCAGAAGCAGCCGGGCTTTCCCGAGCATGTGCTGCCGGCCTACCTCAAGGAACTGGGGGTCGAGTACCACATCGTCGAGAAGGACACTTACTCGGTGGTCAAGGAACTGGTCCCGGAAGGCAAGACCACCTGCTCGCTGTGCTCGCGCCTGCGCCGTGGCACGCTCTACACCTTTGCCGACGAGATCGGCGCGACCAAGATGGCCCTGGGTCACCACCGTGACGACATCGTCGAAACTTTCTTCCTTAATATGTTCTTCAACGGCAGCCTCAAGGCCATGCCGCCCAAGCTGCGGGCCGACGACGGGCGCAACGTGGTGATTCGCCCACTGGCGTACTGCCATGAGAAGGACATCCAGGCGTACTCCGACCTCAAGCAGTTTCCGATCATCCCGTGCAACCTCTGCGGCTCCCAGGAAAACCTGCAGCGCCAGGTGGTCAAGGACATGCTCCAGGACTGGGACCGCAAGACCCCGGGCCGCGTCGACAGTATCTTCCGCAGCTTGCAGAACGTGCAGCCGTCGCAGTTGGCCGACCGTAACCTATTCGACTTCACCAACCTGCGTATCGACGAAAGTGCGGCGTCGCGCTTCGTCAATGTAGTGAACCTCTGAGCCGTTTCACCGCTCTGACAGACGGCGCTCCTGGGCGCCGTTTTCATTTCAATCCTTAGGAGAGGGCATGCGCGATTACAAGTGGCTGCACGAATATTGTCTGAACCGGTTTGGTTCGGCGGCCGAGCTGGAAGCCCACCTGCCTGTGCCCCTGACCCCGGCGAAACTGCGCAAGATCAGCGATGACCGCTACCTGTCGACCCTGTCGCTGCGGGTGTTTCGCGCCGGGCTCAAACACAGCGTGGTGGATGCCAAGTGGCCGGCGTTCGAGCAAGTGTTCTTTGGTTTTGACCCGGAAAAAGTCGTGCTGATGGGCGCCGAGCACCTGGAGCGATTGATGCAGGACACACGCATCATCCGCCACTTGGGCAAGCTCAAGAGCGTGCCGCGCAATGCGCAGATGATTCTGGATATCGAGAAGGAAAAGGGCAGCTTCGGTGCGTTGATTGCCGACTGGCCGGTGACCGATATCGTCGGCCTGTGGAAGTACCTGAGCAAGCACGGCCACCAGTTGGGCGGGCTGTCAGCGCCGCGCTTTTTGCGGATGGTGGGCAAGGACACGTTCGTGCCGAGCTATGACGTGGTGGCGGCGCTGAATGCGCAGAAGATTGTCGACAAGGTACCCACCAGCCTGCGGGACCTGGCCACGGTGCAGGGCGCGTTCAACCAGTGGCATGCCGAGAGCGGGCGGCCGATGTGCCAGTTGTCGATGATGTTGGCTTACACCGTCAACCACTAAGCCCGACCAATACCCTGTGGCGAGGGAGCTTGCGGTGGAGAGGGAGCCCATTGTGGCGAGGGAGCTTGCTGTGGCGAGGGAGCTTGCTCCCGCTGGAGTGCGAAGCGCTCCCAGGATTTTGGGGCCGCTACGCAGCCCAGCGGGAGCAAGCTCCCTCGCCACAACAAGCTCCCCAGCCACATTGATTGCGGCTTTGCCTGAAAAGTGTTTTCAAGCAGGCAAACCTTCCCCCGCCAACCGCCGATTCAACTGATGCCGGTAACGCACATACATCAGCGCCGTGCAGAATACCGCCAGGCTCGCCAGCATTTCCAGCACACCAAACCACTGCCGGTTCGGGTCATACGCCGCCAGCGCACCCTTGATGAAGTACAAGTTCATCACAAAGCACATCCACGAATGCCCGCGTGCGCTGCCCAGGATCATCCCCGGCGCCAGCAACAGCAACGGCACCAGTTCGATCAGCAGAATTACCCACGGCCGTGCGCCGTGCAGGTCGGCGAACACCAGGTAGTAGGCGCACAGCAGCCCCACCAATCCCAAAAACGCCAGCAGGCTCAAGACCCGCGTCGCCTTGACCCGTGGCTCCAGCCACGCCTGGGGCGGCAGTACCTTAGGCTTCCTGGCCACGGCCGTTCTCCAGTAGCGCGGCAGTCTTCGCCAGGCGCAGGCCTAGGGCGCGGCACAGGGCGATCTCGTGTTGATCCAGCGCACGCTTGCCGTCGGCACCGGAATGGTGGCTGGCGCCATAAGGCGTGCCGCCGCCCTTGGTATCAAGCAGTGCCTGTTCGCTGTAGGGCAGGCCGGTGATCAGCATGCCGTGGTGCAACAGCGGCAGCAGCATCGACATCAGCGTGGTTTCCTGGCCGCCGTGCAGGCTGGCGGTGGAGGTGAACACGCCCGCCGGCTTGCCGACCAGGGCGCCGGTCAGCCACAAGTTGCTGGTGCCGTCGAGAAAGTACTTGAGCGGCGCGGCCATGTTGCCGAAACGGGTCGGGCTGCCCAGCGCCAAGCCACAGCAGTGCTTCAGGTCGTCGAGGCTGCAGTACAGCGGGCCATCCACCGGAATGTCCGGCGCCACGGCTTCGCATTCGCTGGAGATGGCCGGCACGGTGCGCAACCGCGCCTCAAGCCCGGCTTGCTCGACGCCCCGGGCAATTTGCCGGGCCATTTCGCTCACCGAGCCGTTGCGGCTGTAATACAACACCAGCACATACGGCGCATTCACGAAACCAGCTCCAGAATGTTCTCTGGCGGGCGGCCAATCACGGCCTTGTCGGCGGTTTCGAGGATCGGGCGTTCCATCAGTTTCGGATGAGCGGCGATGGCGGCAATCAGTTGCGCTTCGCTGAGGCTGGCGTCGGCCAGGTTGAGGGTTTTGTATTCGTCTTCGCCGGTACGCAGCAATTGCCGCGCGCTGATGTTCAGCTTGCCCAGCAAGGCTTGCAATTGCGCGGCGTCGAGCGGGGTTTCCAGGTAGCGCACCACGTTGGGTGTGAGGCCACGGGCTTCCAGCAGTTCGAGCGCACCGCGGGATTTCGAGCAGCGCGGGTTGTGATAAAGCGTCAGATCGGTCATGTGCGGGTCGCATCTTGCGTAAGGTGGCGGGTATTCTACCCGCGCTGTGCCACGTCCTTAAACCATGAGAGGCGATAGGCCGCAGCCAACGTTCATTTTTACGAAGGATTACCCCATGACGAGGCGACTGTTAGGCGCATTGGCAATCATCGGCACACTGCTGCTCAGCGGCTGTGGCAATGATTATGGCGTTGACCAATACGGTCAGAAAGTGGCCGCCGAGCGCCTGGACAAGCAATGGCTGGTGGTTAACTACTGGGCCGAATGGTGTGGCCCGTGCCGTACCGAAATCCCTGAACTCAACGCTTTGGCCGAACAGCTTAAGGGTCAGTCAGTGGGTGTGTTCGGCGTGAACTTCGACAACGCCCAGGGTGAAGAACTCAAAAGCGCCAGCGACAAGCTGGGCATCAAGTTCACCGTACTGGCGCAGAACCCGGACGGGATCTTCGACATTCCCCGCAGTGAAGCCTTGCCGGTGACCTACATCATCGATGACAAGGGCAAGGTGCGTGAGCAATTGATGGGTGAGCAGACGGCGGAAGGGGTGTTGGCCAAGCTCAAAGCCTTAAGGGGCTAAAAATATCCCACTGTAGGAGCGAGCTTGCTCGCGAAAAACGTCAACGATAACGCGAGCATTCTGAATGTGCGCGGCGCTCTCTGGTTTTTCGCGAGCAAGCTCGCTCCTACAGACGGGCGGAAAGGCAGGTCGGAGGTTTTTAGCCTTCTTCCAGCCACAACCGCAACGGCTTGCCGTCTGCCGGCCAGAAACGGGTTTGTTCGATCGGCGAGACGTCCCAGCGCTGCACACCTTGCAGGGCCTGGAAGAAGCGGTGCTCCTGCTCCATCAGCGCTTCGGCGCAGAGTTTGCGGGTGCTGCCGACCTTGCCGAAGCTCAGCTTGTCGCCGTCCAGGGTATAGGGCGCGAACCAATGGTTGCAGCCACCATTGCCGTAGGCCCGGCCATCGGCGCCGAGGGTCACGGTCAGGTGCGCGTAATCCATCAGCGGCCGCTCACCGATCCATTCCACCACGTAGCTGTGATCCTGCTTGAGCTTGGCCTCGTCGCTGGCGCAGCCCGCAAGGCCTGCACCCAGCACGGCCAGCATCAGCGGGGCTTTCATTGCGCGGCCTTCTGGCATTTCGGGCAACGGTGCTTGTCACCCAGGGTGGCCCAGCCCAACTCGGTGACCCGCGCAGTGGCGGCCGGTTGCAGCGGTTCCTTTGTCAGCTTGGTTTCCACCGCAAATTCAAACTCCAGCACGTTGTCGCAGCTGTCGCAGTTGACCTTCCAAGTGTGAATCTCCAACTCGCCGAACTTCGGCCCCTGGGCCATGGCGACCCACTGGCCCGCCGGGCGGATGGAGTAGCGCGCATCGCCTTCGACGGTCAGGCGCATCGACAGGGTTTTGCTGCCGCGCAGGGTGACGATCAGAACGTCGCCGTTCTTGATCGAGCCACCGTTGCCGGTGACTTGATAACGGCCCGGCACCAGGGCGCGGCATTCGATCAGAGTGTGTTGCGGGCTCAGCAAGCTGAAGCGGAAATCGTGTTCGGCCATGGATCCTCCAAATAGGCGCGGCATCCTATCACGGGCCGCCACCCATCATGGCGCGGCTATGTGACCGCTGATCATCCTTCGACGAGGTTTTGCGCCTGCCCGCCGGCCCACGCAGCGATGTTGGCCAGGGTCGTGCCGGCAATCGCCCCCAAGGCTTCGCGGGTCAGGAAGGCCTGGTGCGCGGTGATGATGACGTTAGGGAAGGTCAGCAGGCGCGCCAATACGTCGTCTTGCAGGGGCAAGTCCGAGCGGTCTTCGAAAAACAGCTGGGCCTCTTCTTCATATACATCCAGCCCCAGATAGCCGAGCTGGCCGTCCTTGAGTGCGTCGATCAGCGCCGGGGTGTCCACCAGGCCGCCGCGCCCGGTATTGATCAGCATTGCGCCGGGCTGCATATGAGCCAGGCTTTGGGCGTTGATCAGGTGTTTGCTGTCTGCTGTCAGTGGGCAATGCAGGCTGATGATCTGCGACTCGCCGAGCAATTCATGCAGGCTCACGTAGCGCGCACCGAGGGCCTCGACCTGCGGGTTGGGGTAAGGATCGTAAGCCAGCAACTGGCAGCCGAACCCGGCCATGATCTTGGCGAATGTGGCGCCGATCTGCCCGGTGCCGACCACGCCGACGGTCTTGCCCACCAGGTCGAAACCGGTCAGGCCATGCAGGCTGAAGTCACCGTCGCGGGTACGGTTGTAGGCGCGGTGCAGGCGGCGATTGAGGGCCAGGATCAGCGCGACCGCATGTTCGGCCACCGCATGGGGCGAATAGGCTGGCACCCGCACGATGGTCAGGCCCAGGCGTTTGGCGGCGGGCAGGTCGACATGGTTGTAACCGGCCGAGCGCAGGGCGATCAGGCGAGTGCCGCCGCTGGCCAACTGCTCCAGCACCGGGGCGCTGAGGTCGTCATTGATAAAGGCGCAGACCACTTCGTGGTGTTCGGCCAGGGCCACGGTGTCGAGGTTCAGCCGGGCCGGCTGGAATTGCAGCTGCATGCCGTTGGGCAACGGTTGGGCGAGAAAGCTCTCGCGGTCGTAGGTCTGGCTGCTGAAGAGGATGATGCGCATCCAATATTCCTTCTTGATGATGGAAAGCTGCTTTTGTGGCGAGGGGGCTTGCTGTGGTGAGTGAGCTTGTTGTGGTGAGTGAGCTTGTTGTGGTGAGGGAGCCTGCTGTGGTGAGGGAGCTTGTTGTGGCGAGGGAGCTTGCTCCCGCTGGGCTGCGCAGCGGCCCCAAAATCCTGGGAGCGCTTCGCACTCCAGCGGGAGCAAGCTCCACAGCAAGCTCCCTCGCCACATTGCCCCGAAAGTTTACGCGCTGACCCGCGCCTCGCTGGCCAGCCGGGCAATCGCCATGTCCAGTTCATCCAGGGCCGGCATGGCCTTGGCGTCGTCCTGTTTGAGCAGGGTCTCGGCCCGTTGGCAGGCCGCGCGCAGTTGCGGCACGCCGCAATACCGGGTGGCGCCGTGCAAGCGGTGCACCCGCTCGATCAGGGCGTTGCGGTCGTTGGCGTCCCGGGCGACGCGAATCGCTTCGCGGTCGGCCTCAAGCGAAGCCAGCAGCATCGCCAGCATGTCCGCCGCCAGATCCGCCTTGCCGGCCGCCAGGCGCAAACCTTCTTCGTGGTCCAGCACCGGCAATTGCGCGGCGTGCCCGAAACTTTCGGTACCACGGTCCGGGCCTTGGTTGCGCAGGGCCAGCCCGGTCCATTTCAACACCACCTGGGCCAGTTGCCGCTCGCTGATGGGTTTGGTCAGGTAGTCATCCATGCCGCTTTGCAGCAGGGCGCGTTTTTCGTTGGCCATCGCATGGGCCGTCAGCGCGACGATGGGCAGCGGCGTGCCATGGCGTTCGCTTTCCCACGTGCGGATCGCCTCGGTGCTCTGGCGGCCGTCCATCCCGGGCATCTGCACGTCCATCAGCACCAGGTCGAAGGCTTCCTGCTTCACCGCTTCGATGGCCGAGTAACCGCTTTCCACCGCCTGGACCTTGGCGCCCATGTCTTCCAGCAGGGTTTGCACCAGCAGCAGGTTGGCCGGGTTGTCGTCGACACACAGCACCCGCGGCGCGCGGCTGGACAGTGGCTCGCCGGGTTCGCTGCGCAACGGGCGCGGGCTGATCAGGTCGGCCAGGGCGCGGCGCAGTTTGCGGGTGCAGGCGGGTTTGGCCTGCAACTGGCTGTTGGGGTTGGGCACCGACTGGTTGAACAGCAGCTGTTCGGTGGTCGGGCACAGCACCAATACCTTGCAGCCCAGGTGTTCGAGGTCCCACAGGTGTTGGTTCAAACGCTCCGGCGGGATGTCGTTGGCGGTGATGCCCAGCACCGCCAGGTCAATGGCCTGTTCGGTCTGGTGGGCGCTGGTGATGCCGTTGGTCAGGCTTTCCAGGCTGTTGAACGGCGTGACTTCCAGGCCGCAGTCTTCCAACTGATGTTGCAGGGCCTGGCGCGCCAGCTCGTGGTTTTCCAGCACGGCCACGCGCCGGCCCAGCAGCGGCGCGGAGGGCAGGTCTTCGATATCGTCACGGGTTTTTGGCAGGTTCAGGCTGATCCAGAATTCCGAGCCTTCTCCCGGCGTGCTGTCGACGCCAATCTCACCGCCCATCTGTTCGATCAGGCGCTTGGAAATCACCAGCCCAAGGCCGGTGCCACCGGGTTGGCGTGACAACGAATTGTCCGCCTGGCTGAATGCCTGGAACAGCGCCCGTACATCCTGGTTCGACAGGCCGATGCCGGTGTCCTGCACGCTGATGCGCAGTTGCACGCTGTCTTCCTGTTCGTCTTCAATCATGGCGCGGGCAACGATAGTGCCTTCGCGGGTGAACTTGATCGCGTTGCTCACCAGGTTTGTGAGGATCTGTTTGAGCCGCAGCGGGTCACCCACCAGCGACAGCGGTGTATCGCGATAGACCAGGCTCACCAGCTCCAGCTGTTTGGCGTGGGCGGCCGGGGCGAGGATGGTCAGGGTGTCTTGCAGCAAGTCCCGCAGGTTGAACGGAATGCTGTCGAGCACCAGCTTGCCGGCCTCGATTTTCGAGAAGTCGAGGATTTCGTTGATGATGCCCAACAGGTTGTCGGCGGACTTTTCAATGGTGCCCAGGTAATCCAGTTGGCGGGGCGACAGCTCGCTTTTCTGCAACAAATGGGTGAAGCCAAGGATGCCATTCAGCGGCGTGCGGATCTCATGGCTCATGTTGGCCAGAAACTCCGACTTGATGCGGCTGGCCTCCAGGGCTTCCTTGCGGGCCAGGTCCAACTCGATGTTCTGGATCTCGATGGTTTCCAGGTTTTGCCGCACGTCTTCGGTGGCCTGGTCGATGCTGTGTTGCAATTCTTCCTGGGCGTTTTGCAGGGTCTCGGCCATGCGGTTGATGCCCGAGGCCAGGTGATCCAGTTCCTGGCTGCCCAGCGGTGGCAAGCGGGTTTCCAGATTGCCGTCCTTGAGCTGCGCGACGGCCTGTTTGATCAAACCGATCGGTGAGTTGATCGTACGGCTGATGCGCAACGCCAGGGCCGCCGTGCAGATCAGGCCGATGGCGATCAGCAGCAGGCTGGCGAACAGGCTGCGGTAGCCGCGCAGCAACATACCGTTGTGGGACAGCTCCAGCTCGACCCAACCCAGCAGGCGGTCGGATTCGTCCGGGATCAGTTCGCCGGCGAGGTTGCGATGGCGGCCGAATACCGGCAGCAGATAGCGGGTTGCGTCATTACCGGTGCGCTGCAACAGGTGCGAGCTGTTGCCAATCGGCGGCTGGTTGAGCATGGTCGGGCCGGCGTGGGCCAGCGGTGTGCGGTCAGGCCCCAGGAACGACACGGCGCGTACGTCGGTTTGCTCCAGGGACTGGGTGGCGATGCGTTCCAGCAGGTCGGTGTTTTTGGTGCCCAGGGCCGGGGCGACCAAAGGTGCCAGTTGCTCGGCGATCATCTCGCCCCGTTGCAGCAACTGCGACTGCAACTCCGAGAGCTGCATCCAGGTGAAATAGCCGCCCAGCAGCAACGCCATCAGGCTGGTAGGCAATAAGGTCAGCAACAGTACGCGGCCTTTTATTCCCATTCTCGTAAGCACGCCACTCTCCTGCTACCACACTGTTGTCGAATTCCACGCAGGCATCCGGCCCGCGCCACCTGCGCAGTGTAGCCATTTGCGCGGCGTGGAATCTTGCAAAATTAATGACCTGCGGCAAACCGCGGGCCCCTGGACGCCCGACGGCAGTTGCTGTTGGGGGGCCGATCTTGAATAATCAGTCATTGAGAATGACTTGCAGACGCTAATGAATCCCGCATCACTTGGCTTACCCAGTATCCTGGCGATAGAAGACGATCCTGTGCTTGGCGCTTATGTCCATGAGCAGTTGGGCCGCTGTGGCTTCCAGGTGACCTGGTGCCAGAACGGCCAGCAGGGCCTGCAAATGGCCCGCGATCAACGCTTCGACGTGGTGTTGATGGATATTCTGTTGCCGGGCATGGACGGTTTGTCGGTGCTCACGCATTTGCGCCAGAGCCATTCGATCCCGGTGATCCTGATGTCGGCCCTGGGTGCTGAAGCCGACCGCATCAGCGGCTTTCGCCTGGGGGCGGACGATTACCTGCCCAAGCCGTTCAGCATGGCGGAGTTGCGGGTGCGCATCGAGGCGATCCTGCGCCGAGTCGCCCTGGATCGGCGGCCTTTGCCGGCCCTGGCGGCGGTGCGCGACGATGCCCGTAGCCTGCGTTTCGATGATGAGCGGTGTGATGTGTTTCACCGGGAGCAGTGGGCCGGCCTGACCCGCAGTGAATACCGTCTGCTGGAAACCCTGCACCGCAATGGCGAAGAAGTCCTCAGCAAGGCCTTCCTTTATCAGCATGTCTTTCAGCGCGGCTACGCGCCCCATGACCGCAGCCTGGACATGCACATCAGCCAGATTCGTCGCAAACTCAAGGCCATCGGCTACAGCGAGCGGGAAGTGCGCACGGTGTGGGGCAAGGGCTATGTGTTGAGCGGTCACGATGACGGGCTTTAAGGCCGCGCTCAAACGGCTGCCGGGCAAGCATTCGTTATTCTGGAAACTGGCCTGCCTGCTGATCGCGTTCTGCTTGCTGATGATCTGGCTCAGTTGGTCCTGGGGCCGGTACATGGAAGAGCAGAATGCTTTTCTGTCCAACGAAGCACGCGCCACGTTGAGCGGTTATGCAGCCGGTGCGGAACTGGCCTGGAACAAGGGCGGCAACGCCGGTGTGGACGAGTGGCTGCACACCCTGGGCCAGCGCGAGCGCACCTGGGTGGGCGTCATCGGTAACGACCTGCAATCCCTGAGCAGCTACCCGCTGACGGACAAGGAAAGCCAGCGCCTGACCTTCCTGCGCGGCCTGGACTGGCCTGTCAGCCGACATGCCAAGGGCTTGCCGTGGTTGAAAATCCCGTTCCCGCTCGACCCGGGCGCGGGTTCCCTGGTGATCGAATTGCCACGGCGTTTCATGCCCGGGCAAAACCAGCTGTTCTGGCGCATCGTCACCAATGGCTTGATTCCCGGCCTGTTCACCCTGTTGCTCTGCATCGGCCTTTACCGGCTGTTGATCATGCCCCTCAATCACCTGCGGGAGCAGGCCAACGCTTGGCGCGCCGATCAACTGAGCACCCGGCTTTCCCGCGATACCACCAGCCGCCAGGATGAATTGGGGGAGTTGGGCCGCGCGTTTGACCAGATGTCGGAACGCCTGCAAGGCACCGTAGCCCTGCAACAGCAACTGCTGCGGGATTTGTCCCATGAGTTGCGCACACCACTGAGCCGTTTGCGCGTCGCCTGCGACAGCGAGCAAGACCTGACCCAACTGCGCGAGCGCCTGGGGAGGGAAATCGACGGCATGCAGCGCCTGGTGGAAGACACCCTGCAACTGGCCTGGCTCGACACTGAACGTGCGCCGCTGCCCAAGGAAGACATCCAGGTGCAGGCACTGTGGGACATGCTCCGGGAAAACGCCTGTTTTGAAAGTGGCTGGCCGGCTTCACGCTTGCAGTGCGAGCTTGGGGCTGACTGCTGGGTGCGCGGCCATCTGAACCTGCTGGCCCAGGCATTGGAGAACATCCTGCGCAATGCCATCCGGCATTCTCCGCAAGACGGCACCGTGCAATTGGGCGGGCAACGTGAGGGTGATTACTGGCACTTGTGGCTGGAAGACCAGGGCGGCGGGATTGATGAGGTGGAGTTGGAGCGGATCTTTGCGCCATTCACCCGGCTGGACGGTTCACGGCCCGGCGACGGCGGTTTTGGCCTGGGCTTGAGCATTGCGCGCAACGCCGTGCAGCGCCAGGACGGCAACCTGTGGGCGGAAAACACCGGCCTGGGACTGCGTGTACATATGCGCTTGCTCGCCCGCTGATGCCTACAACCTACGCTGTTTGCGTTTTCTCCATTGGCGCGCCACCCACCAGCGCCAATAGCCCATGGTCAGGCAATAGCCCAACGCCGCCATCACCAACCCCAATACAACAGAGCCCAGCAGGAAAGGCTGCCATAGCGTCGATAATTGCCCGCTGATCCATTCCCAGGTCAGCTCGTCGGGCATGCTGCGGGGTGGCACATTCATCAGCCAGGCCCCGGTCATGTAGGTGCAGAAGAACACCGGCGGCATGGTGATCGGGTTGGTCAGCCACACCAGACTGACGGCAATCGGCATATTGCCGCGCACGCTGATGGCGAGGATTGCCGCCAGCAGCATCTGCAAGGGAATGGGGATAAATGCCGCGAACAGACCAACGGCCATCGCCCGCGCGACCGAGTGCCGATTGAGGTGCCAGAGATTCGGGTCATGCAGCAATTTGCCGAGAAAGCGTAAGGATTTGTGTTCCCGGATGCTGGTCGGATCGGGCATGTACCGTTTGAATAAGCGCCGTGGCATAAGGGGTCCAGGTCAGATCGAGGGGCAAGTATGCCCGCATTCTACGAACGGGAAATTCAGACTTTGTGACAAATAATAATAGGCCGCATCGGGAGCCCGACTAAGACTCAATGGGTCGCTTTCAAGGAACGATCCATGAGAACAGGGATGTTCGCACTCGCGCTGGGGCTGCTCGCCTTGCGCTTTTTACCCGCGTTGCCGTCCAGCGGCTGGCTGCTGTTGATGCCGGTGCTGGCCCTGATGCTGTTGCCTTTTCGTACCTATCCGCTGGCGTTTTTCCTGCTCGGGCTGGGCTGGGCGTGCCTCAGTGCGCAGTGGGCGCTGGATGACCGGCTGGCCGCGCGTCTGGATGGCCAGACCCGCTGGGTGGAGGGGCGTGTGACCGGGTTACCGCAGCAGACAGGCGACGGTGTGCGCTTTGAACTGACCGACAGCCGGTCACGCAAGGACCTGCTTCCGAAGCGTATTCGGCTGTCCTGGCGCGGCGGGCCGCAAGTTCAGAGCGGTGAGCGCTGGCGGTTGGCCGTCACCCTCAAACGTCCGTCCGGTTTGCTCAATGCCGGTGGTTTTGACTATGAAGCCTGGCTGCTGGCGCAGCGGATTGGCGCCACCGGTTCGGTCAAGGACGGCCAGAAGCTGGCGCCCGCGCGGCATGCCTGGCGCGACGGAATTCGCCAGCGGCTGTTGGCGGTGGATGCCCAAGGGCGAGAGTCGGGCCTGGCGGCGCTGGTGCTCGGGGATGGTTCCGGGCTGGCCGCCGAGGATTGGCGGATTCTGCAAGACACCGGCACCGTGCACTTATTGGTGATTTCCGGGCAGCACATCGGGCTACTGGCAGGGTTGATCTATGGCCTGGTCGCCGGTCTGGCCCGCTACGGGTGCTGGCCGAAACCCTTGCCGTGGCTGCCTTGGGCCTGCGGCCTGGCATTTGCCGCCGCGCTGGGCTACGGCTTGTTGGCGGGTTTCGAGGTGCCTGTGCAACGGGCCTGCGTGATGGTGGGATTGGTGTTGCTGTGGCGCTTGCGGTTTCGTCACCTGGGGATCTGGTGGCCGCTGTTGCTGGCACTCAATGCCGTGCTGATCCTCGAACCGCTGGCCAGCCTGCAACCGGGGTTCTGGCTGTCCTTTGCGGCGGTGGCGGTGCTGATCCTGGCGTTCAGTGGCCGGCTGGGTCCCTGGCGTGCCTGGCAGGCCTGGACCCGGGCCCAGTGGTTGATTGCCATCGGTTTGTTTCCGTTGCTGCTGGTGCTCGGTTTGCCCATCAGCCTGAGCGGGCCGCTGGCCAACCTGGTTGCGGTGCCGTGGATCAGCCTGGTGGTGTTGCCCTTGGCCTTGTTGGGTACGGTGTTACTGCCGCTGCCTTATATAGGTGAGGGATTGTTATGGCTGGCCGGCGGCACGCTGGATTGGCTGTTCAAGGCCCTGGCGTTGCTGGCGCAGTACTTGCCGGCCTGGCTGCCGGCGCAAGTGCCCGTTGGCTATTGGCTGGTGAGCCTGCTGGGGGCGGTGCTGTTGTTGCTGCCCAAGGGCATCCCGTTTCGCCTGCTGGGCTGGCCCATGTTGCTGCTGGCGGTGTTTCCGCCTCCGGAATCGGTGCCCCTCGGGCAAGTGGATGTGGTGCAACTGGATGTAGGCCAGGGTTTGTCGATCATCCTGCGTACCCGCAACCACGTTCTGCTCTATGACGCCGGGCCGCGCTCCGGTGAGTTTGATCTCGGCGCTCGCGTCGTGCTGCCTGCGCTGCGCAAGCTGGGGGTTGCGGGGCTGGACGTGATGCTGCTCAGTCATGCCGATGCCGATCATGCCGGCGGTGCGTTGGCCGTTGCTCAAGGGTTGCCGATCAAACGTGTGGTAGGGGGTGAGACAAAGCGGCTGCCAGCGGCTCTCGGTACGCAAGCCTGTGTCAGTGGCGAGCGGTGGGAATGGGATGGCGTGACGTTCGAGCTATGGCAATGGCCGGATGCGACGGACGGTAATCAGATGTCCTGTGTGTTGCTGGTGCAGGCCAATGGCGAACGGTTGTTGCTGACCGGTGATATTGACCGTGACGCCGAGCGGGCATTACTGGCCACGCCCCTGGGTGCTCCTGTCGATTGGCTGCAAGCGCCGCACCATGGCAGCCGCAGCTCGTCGTCATGGCCGTTTCTACAGCGCCTCGCCCCCAAGGCTGTGTTGATTTCCCGTGGCCGCAGCAATGCCTTCGGCCATCCGCATCCCCAGGTGGTGGAGCGTTACCAGGCCTTGGGCAGCCTGATTTATGACAGTGCCGAACAAGGCGCGCTCCGCCTGCAACTGGGCACTTTCCAGCCGCCGGAGGCCGCGCGCAGCCAGCGGCGTTTCTGGCGTGAGCCTGCGCCGCAAAACAGAGTTACCAAAGACCGGCCCCTGCGACAGGATGCTCTGGGGCAGGTCAGCCCTTCCGCCAAACCCTTATGGTAAAGTGGCGCACTTTTTCGAGGGGACATTCACTGTGTGGGAATTGGTCAAATCCGGCGGCTGGATGATGTTGCCGATCATTTTGAGTTCCATCGCCGCACTCGGCATCATCGCCGAACGCCTGTGGACCCTGCGTGCCAGCCGTGTAACACCTGACCACCTGCTGGGCCAGGTCTGGGGCTGGATCAAGAACAAGCAACTGGACAAGGCAAAACTCAAGGAGCTGCGCGCCAACTCGCCCCTGGGTGAAATCCTCGCCGCCGGCCTCGCCAACTCCAAGCATGGTCGCGAGATCATGAAGGAATGCATCGAAGAGGCCGCCGCCCGAGTCATCCATGAGCTGGAGCGCTACATCAATGCCCTGGGCACCATTGCCGCCATGGCGCCGTTGCTCGGCTTGCTCGGTACGGTACTGGGCATGATCGATATTTTCAGCTCCTTCATCGGCTCAGGCATGACCACCAACGCCGCCGTGCTGGCCGGTGGTATTTCCAAGGCCTTGATCACCACGGCGGCGGGCCTGATGGTCGGTATTCCTTCGGTGTTCTTCCACCGTTTCCTGCAACGGCGCATCGATGAGCTGGTGGTGGGCATGGAGCAGGAAGCCATCAAGTTGGTGGAAGTGGTGCAGGGCGACCGTGACGTGGACCTGGTTGAGGGCAAAGCGTGAAATTTCGCCGCAAGCAACGGGAAAACGTCGATATCAACCTGGCGTCGTTGATTGACGTGGTGTTTATCCTGCTGCTGTTTTTTGTCGTCACCACCACCTTTACCCGGGAAACCCAACTGCGCGTCGACCTGCCGGAAGCCGTCAGCGGCTCTCCGGCGGAAGACCAGCAGGCCAAGCAACTGGACATCGCCATCAGCGCCGATGGCGTGTTCTCGGTCAATAATCAGTTGCTGGAGAAAAACGACCTGGCCAGCCTGATGGAGGCGTTGCAGAAAGAGTCCGGTGGCGACACTAACTTGCCACTGTCCATCAGCGCCGACGGCAACACCAAGCACCAGGCCGTGATCACAGCGATGGACGCTGCCGGCAAGCTCGGTTTCAGCCATTTGCGCATGACCACCGTCGAGGCGGCGAGCCAACCCTGATGGCCATCACCGATCGTTTGCTCAAGGCCTGGTACGAAGGCCATCCGGCGCTCGCGTTGTTGCGGCCGCTGGAATCCCTCTATCGCCGGGTAGTGCAGCGCAAACGCGCGCGATTCCTGGCGGGCGAGGGCGAGATCTACCAGTCGCCGGTGCCGGTCGTGGTCGTCGGTAATATCACCGTTGGCGGCACCGGCAAGACCCCCTTGATTCTTTGGCTGATCGACCATTGCCAGCGCAGCGGTTTGCGCGTCGGTGTGGTCAGTCGCGGCTATGGCGCCAAGCCGCCAGCGTTTCCATGGCGCGTCGAAGCCAGTCACACCGCAGCGGTGGCGGGGGACGAACCCTTGTTGATCGTGCAACGCAGCGGCGTGCCACTGATGATCGACCCGGACCGCAGCCGCGCCGTAAAGGCGTTGCTGGCCAGCGAAACCCTGGACCTGATTCTCTCCGACGACGGTCTGCAACATTACCGTCTGGCCCGCGACCTGGAACTGGTACTGATTGATGCCGCCCGAGGGCTTGGCAATCGTCGCTGCCTGCCGGCGGGCCCATTGCGCGAACCAGTCGAGCGTTTGCACAGCGTCGATGCGCTGCTTTATAACGGCGCCGGTTCAGACCGTGAGGACGGCTTTGCCTTCCGTCTGCTGCCCACTGCGCTGGTCAATCTGCACAGCGGCGAGCGTAAACCCGTCGATCATTTTCCGGTGGGGCAGCAGGTGCATGCGGTGGCTGGCATTGGCAACCCGCAGCGTTTCTTCAATACCCTTGAAACGCTACACTGGCGCCCAATACCCCATGCTTTTGCCGACCACGCGCCCTATAGCGCCGAGGTCTTGAATTTCACACCGGCACTGCCGTTGGTCATGACTGAAAAGGACGCGGTGAAGTGCCGCGCCTTTGCCAGGCCCGACTGGTGGTACCTTGCGGTGGACGCGGCACCGTCACCGGCGTTTACCGCCTGGTTCGACACGCAGTTGATGCGCTTGCTGCCCGCTCGCCTTTTGCCTTAAAACGCTGCTCTCCAGGACATACTCATGGACACCAAACTGCTAGATATCCTCGCTTGCCCGATCTGCAAAGGTCCGCTCAAGCTCAGCGCCGACAAAACCGAGCTGATCAGCAAGGGCGCCGGCCTGGCGTACCCGATCCGTGATGGCATTCCGGTAATGCTTGAAAGCGAAGCCCGCACCCTGACCACCGACGAGCGCCTGGATAAATGACCACCGCCTTCACCGTTGTCATCCCGTCCCGCTATGCGTCAACTCGCCTGCCCGGCAAACCGCTGCAGCTTATCGGCAACAAGCCGATGATCCAGCTGGTGTGGGAACAGGCCTGCAAAAGCAGCGCCGAACGGGTGGTGGTGGCCACCGATGATCCGCGCATCATCGAGGCCTGCAAAAGCTTTGGCGCCGAAGCGGTGCTGACCCGTGAAGATCACAATTCCGGCACCGACCGCCTGGCTGAAGTGGCCACCAAGCTGGGGCTGGCAGCGGACGCCATCGTGGTCAACGTCCAAGGTGACGAGCCGTTGATTCCGCCCAGCGTGATCGACCAGGTGGCGGCCAACCTGGCAGCCCATGGCGAAGCCCGCATAGCAACCCTGGCCGAGCCGATTGAAGACATCCAGACCCTGCTCAACCCCAACGTGGTGAAAGTGGTCAGTGACATCAATGGCCTGGCGCTGACCTTCAGCCGCTCCACCTTGCCGTGGGCGCGGGATGCATTCGCCAAGCAACCCGACGTGTTGCCGGCGGGCGTGCCTTACCGCCGCCACATCGGCATCTACGCCTACCGCGCCGGGTTCCTGCATGACTTCGTCAGCTGGGGCCCGTGCTGGCTGGAAAACACCGAATCCCTGGAACAACTGCGTGCCCTGTGGCACGGCGTGCGCATCCATGTGGGCGATGCCCTGGAAGCGCCGCCGGCCGGTGTCGACACGCCAGAAGACCTCGAGCGCGTCCGTCGCCTGCTGGGGGCCTGATGCAGGTTCTGTTCGTCTGCCTGGGCAATATCTGCCGTTCACCTACGGCAGAAGGTGTGTTGCGCCACAAATTGCGTGAAGCCGGCCTGGCTGATCAGGTTGAAGTGGCCTCCGCGGGTACCGGTGAATGGCACGTTGGCAATCCACCGGACAAGCGCAGCCAGCGGGCGGCGCTGCAACGGGGTTACGACTTGTCGGCCCAGCGTGCACAACAAGTGTCGCGTGCCGACTTTTCCCGCTACGACCTGATCCTCGCCATGGACCAGAGCAACCTGCGCAACCTCAAGGCCATGCAGCCAGCACAGGGCAAGGCGGACCTGGACTTGTTCCTGCGCCGTTACGATTCGGTGGTGGATGAAGTGCCGGACCCGTACTACGAAGGCGACCAGGGTTTCGAAACCGTACTCGACCTGATCGAGCGTGCGTGTGACCTGTTGGTGATTGAATTGAAGGGCCGGTTATGACATTGCAGGTACAGGCACAGGTTTCGCTCAAACCGTTCAACAGCTTTGGCATCGACGTGCGTGCCCGGCTGTTTGCCGAGGCCCGCAACGACGCCGACGTGCGTGAGGCCTTGGCCTGCGCTGCCAAGCAACAACTGCCGTTGCTGGTGATTGGCGGTGGCAGCAATTTGTTGCTGACCCAGGACATCGACGCACTGGTGTTGCGCATGGCCAGCCAGGGCATTCGGGTCGTGCAAGACGATGGCGTCCAGGTGGTGGTTGAAGCCGAAGCCGGCGAAGCCTGGCATCCGTTTGTACTGTGGACCTTGGCCCAGGGCTTTTCCGGCCTGGAGAACCTCAGCCTGATCCCCGGCACGGTCGGCGCCGCACCGATGCAGAACATCGGCGCCTACGGTGTGGAGATCAAGGACGTGTTCGCCGGCCTGACCGCCCTTGATCGCCAAACCGGCGAACTGCGGGATTTCAGCCTGGCCGAATGCGACTTTGCCTACCGCGACAGCCTGTTCAAGCACGAAGTTGGGCGCTGGCTGATCCTGCGGGTACGTTTTGCCTTGAGTCGCGCCGTGCACCTGAAGCTTGAATACGGGCCGGTGCAACAGCGCCTGACCGAGCTAGGCATTACGCAGGCCACTCCCAGCGATGTGAGTCTGGCGATTTGCAGCATCCGTAGCGAGAAACTGCCTGACCCGGCGGTGCTCGGCAATGCCGGCAGCTTCTTCAAGAACCCGTTGGTGTCCCAGGCGCTGGCTGCGGAGTTGCAGCTGCAATACCCGGACCTGGTGGCTTACCCCCAGGCGGACGGGCAGATGAAACTGGCCGCTGGCTGGCTGATCGACAAGGCGGGATGGAAGGGTTTTCGCGATGGCGACGCTGGCGTGCATCGCTTGCAGGCGCTGGTGTTGGTCAATTATGGCGCCGCCACCGGCCAGGACATTGCCGGGCTCGCGCTACGCATCCAGCAGGACATCGAAAAGCGTTTCCAGGTTGTGCTGGAGATGGAGCCCAACCGCTATTGAACTAAGCTCGTTTTTTGACGCACCAAGCCCTGCATAGCGGGGCTTTTTTATTGCCGCTGAGTTAACTTAGCTGACTACCGATATTTTTTTATCAACTCATAGATGCTGTTTATCAAAACCAGCTACGTGTTTGGCAGGAGGCGAAGGCCTGATGGACAGTGTTGATCTGAATGTATTGCGCAGCGTGCTGGAATGGCGCCGCGCCGGGCAGCGGGTGGTGCTCTACAGCGTGGTTCAGACCTGGGGCAGCGCTCCACGGCCGCCGGGGGCGATGCTGGCCTTGCGCGGCGACGGCGTGGTGATTGGCTCGGTGTCTGGCGGTTGTATCGAGGACGACTTGATCGCCCGTTTGCAGGATGGTCGGCTGCCTGATGACGGGCCGCCGGTGCAGCTTGTGACGTATGGCGTAACCCGCGACGAAGCGGCGCGTTTTGGTCTGCCGTGCGGCGGCACCTTGCGCCTGACCGAAGAGCGGGTGGGTGATCCAGGTTGGGTCGCTGAATTGCTGGCGCGTTGCGAGGCGCATGAGATTGTCGCCCGTGAGTTGGACCTGGCCACCGGTGAAGTGGTATTGAGCGGTGCGAGCAAGACCGACGTGGTCAGCTTCGATGGCAAGCGTTTGCGGGCGATTTATGGCCCGCGCTGGCGTCTGCTGCTGATCGGCGCCGGCCAGCTGTCACGCTATGTGGCAGAAATGGCCCGGCTGCTGGATTTCGAAGTGCTGATCTGCGACCCGCGCCAGGAGTTTGTCTATGGCTGGGAAGAGCAGCACGGGCGTTTTGTGCCGGGCATGCCCGATGAAGCCGTGCTGAATATCCAGACCGATGAGCGCACCGCGATTGTCGCGCTCACCCATGACCCGCGCCTGGATGACATGGCGCTGTTGACGGCCCTCAATTCCAAGGCGTTCTACATTGGCGCCCTGGGCTCGCGGGTCAACAGCCAGAAGCGCCGGGAAAACCTCGCGGCGCTGGGGTTGAGTACGGACGCCATTGCGCGGCTGCATGGGCCGATTGGCCTGCATATCGGCAGCCATACGCCAGCGGAGATCGCCCTGTCGTTGATGGCGGAAATCGTCGCCATCAAGAACGGGATTGATCTGTTGCAGAAAAAGCCGTTGCAGGCTGCGGTCAGTTGACGAGCATCACCGCGATCATCCTGGCGGCGGGGCAGGGCAGTCGTTTTCGGGCTGAGGCCGGGGCGAATCAGGATAAGTTGCTGGCGCCCTGCATGGGCCGGGATGGCGTCACGCGGCCGGTGATCGAACAGGTATTGGTGAATTTGCCGGCGGTGGTTACCAGGCGCTGGGTGGTGACGTCACCGGATCGCACCGAAGTCATTCGGCTGGCGCAGTTGCATGGCTGTGAAGTGCTCTTGCTGTGCTCGCCTGGAATGGGTGACAGCATCGCGGCTGCAGTGGCGGCTAGCGGCACGTCCGATGGCTGGCTGGTGGTGCTGGGGGATATGCCGTTCATCCTGCCGGCGAGTATCGAGCAGGTGATGGCAGGCCTTGAGATCGACGGTATCAGCGTCCCGGTGCATGCCGGTCAGTATGGGCATCCCGTAGGATTTGGCCATTCATTCGGCCCGGCCTTGATGGCGCTGACCGGAGACCGCGGAGCAAAACCGTTATTTGCCAAGGCTTCGGTGCAGGAAGTGGCAGTCGATGATCCCGGCGTGTTGTGGGATGTGGATGTGCCGGCGTTGTTGAACTACCGCTAGCGGATAGCGCAGGCATAAAAAAGCCCCGCCTGATCACTCAGGCGGGGCTTTTTAGTGGCCGATGGAATCAGACGAGGGGTTTAGGCTCGTGCTCTTCTTCCAGGGCTTTTGGGTTGTGCTCAACCACTTCTTCAACGGAACGTTGGTTCTCGTCGATAGCAGGGGCAGTGTGCTCAACCACGGCTTCGGTTACCGGCGCAGGGGCTGCTTCGGTAACTTCAGCGACTGCCGGGGCAGCCTCGGCAGCCAACTTGGCGGCAGCGGCAGCCAGTTCAGCTTCCTTGCGACGACGACGCACTTCACGCGGGTCGTTCGGCGCACGGCCGTTTTCGGTCAGGGCGCTGGCCGGAGCGGCTTCAACCACCGGTGCTGCCACTTCGGCAACCACGGGTGCTTCAACCACTGGAGCAGGCTCGGCAACCACGGTTACTGGTTCAGCGGCGACAACCACTTCAGCGACTGGCGCTGGAGCTTCTTCGACCACTGGAGCAGGCGCTGGCGCTTCAACCGCTTCAACCACTGGGGCTGGCTCGGCAGTCCACTGGAAGGCGGTCTGTTCTTCGCGAACTTCACGCACTTCAGGGGTTGGCTCGGCAACCGGTGCTTCAACGGCGGCTTCAACCACTGGCTGTTGTTCAACAACAGCAGCAGGTTCGGCAACCACTTCAGCTTCAGGCTGAGGCTCGCGAACTTCACGAACTTCACGAACGTGACGAGTCGGCGCTACTTCCACTTCCGGAACAACCGGGGCTTCGACTGGCGTCGTCGCTTCAACCACAGGAGCTTCGACGGCTGGCGTCTCTACAACAGGGGTTTCCTGGATGGCAGCGGTAGCGGCTTCAGCTTGCTCGTTGGCCTGGGCTTCAGCAGGTGCGCTGATGACCGAGCTGGCAACAGCAGCGGTAACGGCCAGGCCGGCAGCCAGTTCGGCACCAGTCGGTTCGCCAGTAGCGGAAGCTTCGCCGGTCTCTTCCGAGCCTTCGATTTCATTGCCGTTGGCATCACGTTGACGCTCACGACGGTTGCTGCGACGACGCTGGCCACGGGAGCGGCGGCGTGGACGATCGCCTTCGGCGTTGTCCTGACCGTCTTCCTGTTGCTGATCTTCGTTGGACAGCAGCTCTTCTTCTTCACCAGCTGGAGCTGCTTGCTCGGCACGTGGTTGACGCTCTTCACGAGGAGGGCGTGGCGCACGTTCTTCACGCGGCTGACGAGCTGGACGCTCTTCGGCAATGGCAGTGGTGGCAGCAGCAGCGGCTATGGCAGGAGCAGCATCCAATGGCTCGCGCAGTTCACGCACGCGTTCTTCACGCTCGCCACGTGGCTTGCGGTCTTCACGCGGGGCGCGTGGAGCGCGCGGTGCACGTTCTTCGCGTGGTGCACGCTCTTCACGGGCTACGGTTGGCGTTTCTTCACGGGCCTCGCGCGGCTGGCGCTCTTCACGTGGGGCACGATCTTCGCGTGGCGCACGTTCTTCACGAGGCTTGCGCTCTTCGTCACGGCGACCGTTGCGATTGCGGCTCTGCTGGCGACCGTTGCGACGCTCTTCGTTGCGTGCAGGGCGTTCAGCGGCAGGCTTCTCGACCACAACTGGAGCCACCGGCTCTTCCTTGGTGGCGAACAGGCTGACCAGCGACTTCACCAGGCCCTTGAACAGGCTTGGCTCAGGCAGGGCAGCAGGTGCGGCAACCGGCGCGGCAGCTTCAACCGGAACCGGTGCGTTGGCACGGGCTGGCGCGGTCTTGACGGCGGCTTCCTGGCGAACCAGGGTGCGGGTCGCGGCGGCTGGCTGGACTTCTTCCACTTCGGCAGCGGCAGCAGCGATTTCGTAGCTGGACTGGTTGACGTGGGCTTCCGGGCTGTCATCACGCAGGCGCTGCACTTCGAAGTGCGGCGTCTCGAGGTGATCGTTCGGCAGGATGACGATGCGGGCACGGGTACGCAGTTCGATCTTGGTGATCGAGTTGCGTTTTTCGTTGAGCAGGAACGCAGCCACCGGGATTGGCACCTGGGCGCGCACTTCAGCAGTGCGGTCTTTCAGGGCTTCTTCTTCGATCAGGCGCAGGATCGCCAGCGACAGCGACTCAACGTCACGGATGATGCCGGTGCCGTTGCAACGCGGGCAAACGATGCCGCTGCTTTCGCCCAGGGATGGACGCAGGCGCTGACGGGACATTTCCAGCAGGCCGAAGCGCGAGATGCGGCCGACCTGTACGCGGGCACGGTCAGCTTCCAGGCATTCGCGGACTTTCTCTTCCACGGCGCGCTGGTTCTTGGCTGGGGTCATGTCGATGAAGTCGATCACGATCAGGCCGCCGATGTCACGCAGGCGCAGCTGGCGGGCGATTTCTTCAGCCGCTTCCAGGTTGGTCTGCAGGGCGGTTTCTTCGATGTCGCTACCCTTGGTAGCGCGCGCCGAGTTGATGTCGATGGACACCAATGCTTCGGTCGGGTCGATAACAATGGAGCCGCCGGAAGGCAGTTCGACTACGCGCTGGAAAGCGGTTTCGATCTGGCTTTCGATCTGGAAACGGTTGAACAGCGGAACGCTGTCTTCGTAGAGCTTGATCTTGCTGGCGTACTGCGGCATTACCTGGCGGATGAAGGTCAGGGCTTCGTCCTGGGCTTCAACGCTGTCGATCAGCACTTCGCCGATGTCCTGGCGCAGGTAGTCGCGGATGGCGCGGATGATCACGTTGCTTTCCTGGTAGATCAGGAATGGCGCGGAACGATCCAGGGACGCTTCTTTGATAGCGGTCCAGAGTTGCAGCAGGTAATCGAGGTCCCACTGCATTTCTTCGCTGCTGCGGCCCAGGCCGGCAGTGCGCACGATCAGGCCCATGTCGGCCGGAGCGATCAGGCCGTTCAGCGCTTCACGCAGTTCGTTGCGCTCTTCGCCTTCGATGCGACGGGAGATACCGCCGGCACGCGGGTTGTTCGGCATCAGGACCAGGTAGCGGCCAGCCAGGCTGATGAAGGTGGTCAGGGCGGCGCCCTTGTTGCCACGTTCTTCTTTTTCCACCTGAACGATGACTTCCTGGCCTTCGCTCAGGACGTCCTTGATGTTCACGCGGCCTTCTGGGGCTTTCTTGAAGTATTCGCGGGAGATTTCTTTGAGGGGCAGGAAGCCATGGCGCTCGGAGCCGAAATCGACAAAGGCAGCCTCAAGGCTTGGTTCGATACGAGTAATCCGGCCTTTATAGATGTTGGCCTTCTTTTGCTCGCGTGCACCGGACTCGATGTCCAGGTCGTAGAGGCGTTGGCCGTCTACCAGTGCAACACGCAACTCTTCGGGTTGAGTTGCGTTAATCAGCATTCTTTTCATGTTGTACCGTCGGTTTCCGGGCTGCCGGAAACGGCGTTCGGCACACACGACTTCTCACGGTCGGTGTCAGGTGCGTCAAGAGTGGTTGGCCACTCCAGTGTCCAGCAATACCCGCCAAAATGGGCGATATCGCGACGTACGCTTCCTGCTTGCTGTGGTGACTTAAGCACTCAGTCAGGAGGAGGAATCAACCGGCGACTGTGGACGAGATGAAGCGTCTAAATATAAGCCTAGTGCTACACAGTCCGACGGTTGTGCATCTCCACCCTACACGTATCCCTGATAATTCGGGTGCTGCCGCGCGCAGAATCCGCAGCGGGTTGGCATTTACCGTGTTCTCCAATGGGGAGAGCACGCTCATGGCTAAACAAGACCGGGTGTGGGCGACTGTGCTCTCACTCAGCTCGTAACAGGCGTTGTTTCCGAAGCATTCGCCGTGGTCTGGCTCAAGACTGACTGCACTTTGTGAACTGGCCGTAAATATCGGCGCAAAAGGCGAGTAATCACTCTGCTTTTTGCACTCGCTTCAGGCCTCATGTCACCTGCGCTTGTTACAATCTCGAGCCTTCCAGGGTGGCGAAAGCCCCGTAGGACGGCCTCGCGTCCTGATGAATTGCGATGGTCAGGGCCGGCAGTTTGCCGCTAGTCCTCTGTCCAGGCCGCTTTTGGCGGCGTTCGCGACTATAGCAGCAATGATTAAGTGCTTCAATTCCATAAAAAATTGTTATCATCGCCGCCATGACGACTACCGCCCCCCAGACCCCCAGCGTCCAGCTGCTTGAGGTCTCGCCGGAATATGCCGGCCAACGCATCGACAACTTTCTTCTTGCCAGGCTCAAAGGCGTGCCCAAGACCTTGATTTACCGCATTTTGCGTAAAGGCGAAGTGCGCGTGAACAAGGGCCGGATCAAGCCCGAGTATAAGCTGCAGGCGGGTGACATCATCCGCGTGCCGCCGGTGCGGGTGCCTGAGCGGGACGAACCGGTCCCTCTGGCTCAAGGCCTGTTGCAGCGCCTCGAAGCGTCGATTGTCTTCGAAGATAACAAGCTGATCGTGATCAACAAGCCTTGCGGCATCGCCGTCCATGGCGGCAGTGGCTTGAACTACGGGGTGATCGAAGCCTTTCGTCAGTTGCGCCCGGATGCCAAGGAGCTGGAACTGGTCCACCGTCTGGACCGTGACACTTCCGGCTTGCTGATGATTGCCAAGAAACGCAGCATGTTGCGCCACCTGCATGCCGCCCTGCGCGGTGATGGCGTGGACAAGCGCTACATGGCGCTGGTGCGTGGCAACTGGGCGACCTCGATCAAGAGCGTCCGCGCGCCGTTGCAGAAGAGCAACCTGCGCTCCGGCGAGCGCATGGTCGAGGTGGACGAAGAGGGCAAGGAGGCGCTGACCCTGTTCAAGGTGCTGCGTCGCTTTGGTGACTTTGCCACCATGGTCGAGGCCAAGCCTGTGACTGGCCGTACCCACCAGATTCGTGTGCATACCCTGCACGCGGGCCACTGCATCGCCGGCGATACCAAATACGGCGACGAGGATTTCTCCAAGGAAATTCGCGATCTGGGCGGCAAACGCCTTTTCCTGCACGCCTACATGCTGACCGTGCCGCTGCCGGATGGCGGCGAATTGAAGCTGCAAGCGCCTGTCGACGAGATGTGGGCCAAGACCGTGGAGCGCCTGAGTGTCGCACCTTGACTACAAGCTGCTGATCTTTGATTGGGATGGCACGCTGTGTAACTCCATTGGTCGGATTGTCGAGTCGATGCACGCCGCGTCGACTCGTTCCGGTTACGCGTTGTGCGACGACCTGGAGGTCAAGGGCATTATTGGCCTGGGTCTGCCGGAGGCGATCCGCACCCTGTATCCGGAGATTGGCGATGACGAGTTGATAGCGTTTCGTCAGCATTACGCCGATTACTACATGGCGCTGGATGCCCAGCCTTCGCCGCTGTTTGAAGGCGTTGCGCAGGCCATGGAAGCGTTTCGTTCGGATGGCTATCACCTCGCGGTGGCGACCGGCAAGGCCCGTCGCGGCCTGGATCGGGTGCTCAAGGCCCATGGCTGGGAAGATTATTTCGACGCGACCCGTGCGGCGGATGAAACCGCCAGCAAGCCCCATCCTCTGATGCTCGAGCAGATTCTCGCTCAATGTGGCGTGTCGCCGCGGCAGGCGTTAATGGTGGGTGATGCGTCGTTCGACCTGATGATGGCGCGCAATGCTGGCATGGATTCCGTGGCAGTGAGCTACGGCGCCCAGTCTGCCGAGGCGTTGCAAGTGTACGAGCCGAGACTGACGATTGACCGTTTTTCTGAATTGCAGGCCTGGCTCAGCCGGGCCCATTAAGTCTTTGCTGGGGTGGATGGCATGACCGATGAGTGGAAGGCGCCTGAAAAGGCCAATGCCGATAACAATGGCGATGACAGAAGCTGGAAGTTGCTGGAGAAGACGCTGCTGGCCAGTGTCCAGGAGCAGCGTCGTTCCCGGCGTTGGGGGATCTTTTTCAAGCTCCTGACCTTTATTTATCTGCTGGGCATGCTTGCACTGTTCAGTCCGCTGATGGACATGGAAAAGAGTGCCACCCGAAGCGGCAATTACACGGCATTGATCGAAGTGCGTGGGGTGATTGCCGACAAGGAATCCGCCAGTGCCGACAATATCGTCAGCAGCCTGCGGGCCGCCTTCGAAGATACCAAGGTCAAGGCTGTGATTCTGCGCATTAACAGCCCAGGCGGCAGTCCGGTGCAGTCAGGCTATGTATATGACGAAATTCGTCGCCTGCGCGCCTTGCATCCGGACATCAAGCTCTATGCGGTGATTTCCGACCTGGGTGCCTCGGGTGCCTATTACATCGCCAGCGCTGCCGACCAGATCTACGCCGACAAGGCCAGCCTGGTGGGTTCCATTGGTGTGACGGCGGCTGGTTACGGGTTTGTCGGCACCATGGAGAAACTCGGGGTTGAGCGGCGTACGTACACGTCTGGCGAGCACAAGTCGTTCCTGGATCCGTTCCAGCCGCAAAAGGCTGATGAGACCCAGTTCTGGCAGGGCGTGCTGGACACCACTCATCGGCAGTTTATTGCCAGCGTCAAGCAGGGGCGCGGTGACCGGCTCAAGGATAAAGAGCATCCGGAACTGTTCTCCGGCCTGGTCTGGTCCGGTGAGCAAGCGCTGCCGTTGGGTTTGATCGACGGCCTGGGCAGTGCCAGTTCGGTGGCGCGGGATGTGATTGGCGAGAAAGAACTGGTGGACTTCACCGTTCAGGAATCGCCGTTTGACCGCTTCTCGAAAAAACTCGGCGCCAGTGTGGCCGAGAAGCTGGCCCTGTACATGGGCTTCCAAGGGCCGACCCTGCGCTGAGATCTTGAAAGTGATATAGCTCAAAATGTGGGAGCGGGCTTGCTCGCGAATGCGGTGGGTCAGTCGATATTGATGTTGACTGGCATACCGCATTCGCGAGCAAGCCCGCTCCCACATTTGTTTTGTGGTGTTCTCAGGGAATCTGTACGCCTTCGGCCAGCAGCATGTCCACCAGTCGAATCAGTGGCAGGCCGACCAGGCTGGTAGCGTCCGGCCCGTCGGTGCTTTGAAACAGGCTCACCCCCAACCCTTCGGCCTTGAAGCTGCCTGCGCAGTCGTAGGGCTGCTCGATGCGCAGGTAGCGTTCGATGCGTGCGGCGTCCAGCGTGCGCATGTGCACGGTGAAGGGAATGCAGTCGACCTGGCAGTGGCCGGTGGTGCTGTTCAGTACGGCCAGGCCGGTGAGGAAGCTGACCCGCTTGCCACTGGCCGCCAGCAGTTGCTCACGGGCCTTCTCGAAGGTATGGGGCTTGCCGATGATCTGGCCGTCGAGCGCGGCAACCTGGTCCGAGCCGATAATCAGGTGCCCCGGATGACTGCCGGCGAGGGCGCGGGCCTTTTCTTCGGCGAGGCGCTTCACCAGTTCCACGGCGGACTCGTCCGGGCGGTGGCTTTCGTCGATATCCGGCGAACTGCAGATGAACGGCAGGTGCAGGCGATTCAACAATTCCCGGCGATAAACCGAGCTGGAAGCGAGTAATAAAGGCAGCATGGACGTCTCCTCAAGGCAGTCGCGGATTCTAGCGGGGAGGCCCAGTGACGGACAGGGCTGAATTTCCTTTGACATGGCTGGGTGCATCCCTATAATGCTGCGCCTATGTTGAATGACCCGATTCCACCTCACGTTGACCCGCGCAAATTGGCTGATCGTGGCACTACCCTTCAAGGTGAAGTGCTGCTGGCCGATTTGGAGAGACTCTGCGACCCGCTTTCCGACACTGTCGGTACGGTGCAGGCTAAATTCATTTTTGAACGAGATGAACGTAAGTCTGTGGTAATCCACAGCTTTATCGACACTGAAGTCAAAATGGTTTGCCAGCGTTGTCTTGAGCTGGTCACCCTGCCGATCCACAGCGAATGCAGTTATGCTGTGGTGAAAGAGGGTGCGAATACCCAGTCGTTGCCGAAAGGTTATGACGTGCTGGAACTGGGCGAAGATCCTTTGGATCTGCAGTCACTGATCGAGGAGGAGCTTTTGCTCGCCTTGCCCATTGTGCCTGCTCATCATCCGGAAGAATGCCAGCAGCCGGCGGGTCTCGATGAGCCCGAACCGAGCGAGGACGAGGTAACGCGGTCCAACCCGTTCAGTGTATTGGCGCAGTTAAAGCGTGACCCAAACGTTTAGGAGTTAATCAATTATGGCTGTTCAGCAGAACAAAAAATCCCGCTCTGCCCGTGACATGCGTCGTTCGCACGACGCCCTGACGGCGAGCACTCTGTCTGTAGAAAAAACCACCGGTGAAGTTCACCTGCGTCACCACGTATCGCCAGAAGGCGTATACCGTGGCCGTAAAGTGATCGACAAGGGCGCTGACGAGTAATCACTTGTCTGCTCAAGTCATCGCGATTGACGCAATGGGCGGGGACTTCGGTCCCCGCAGCATTGTTCAGGCCTGCATTGCTTGCCTGTCTGCCACGCCCTCGCTGCACCTGACCCTCGTCGGTCAACCCTCCTTACTTGAAGAACTGATTGCCAGCCATCCGGCGGTGGATCGCGCGCGCCTGACTGTTACGCCGGCCAGCGAAACCATCACCATGGATGAAAAGCCTGCCCAAGCCTTGCGCGGCAAGCCTGATTCTTCGATGCGGGTGGCCCTGGAGTTAGTGCGCGACGGCAAGGCCCAGGCCTGTGTCAGTGCCGGCAATACCGGTGCGTTGATGGCGTTGTCCCGGCATGTGTTGAAAACCCTGCCGGGCATTGATCGGCCGGCGATGGTCGCGGCGATCCCGACCCAGCAAGGCTATTGCCAGTTGCTGGACCTGGGGGCGAACGTCGATTGCAGTGCCGAGCATCTGCTGCACTTTGCGTTGATGGGCTCGGTGGCGGCCGAAGCGCTGGGCGTGGCCCGGCCTCGGGTGGCGTTGCTGAATATCGGCACCGAAGACATCAAGGGTAATCAGCAGGTCAAGCTGGCGGCGACGCTGTTGCAAAGCGCGCGAGGCTTGAACTACATCGGCTTTGTCGAAGGTGACGGGTTGTACCGCGGCGAAGCGGATGTGGTGGTGTGCGACGGGTTTGTCGGCAATATCCTGCTCAAATCCAGCGAAGGCCTGGCGACGATGATTGCTGCGCGCATCGAGGCCTTGTTCAAGCGCAACCTCGCGTCACGCGTGGTGGGCGCCCTGGCGCTGCCATTGATGCGGCGCTTGCAGGCAGACCTGGCCCCGGCGCGGCACAATGGCGCGAGTTTCCTGGGGTTGCAGGGCATCGTGGTAAAAAGTCACGGCTCGGCGGGGGTGCAGGGTTTTCAAAGTGCCATCCAGCGCGCCTTGATCGAGATCCAGGAAAACCTGCCGCAACGCTTGCACGGCCGCCTTGAGGATCTGTTGCCTTAGGCGAATCGGGCCGGAAATGCTTAAATGTGACCGGCCAGTTCAATTGACCATCCAATCTGTCAGTTTCTTGCGCTCCCAGCTGTGGGGCGCCAATTTCCGACGACCAGATCATTAGGGGCTTGTTACATGTCTACATCCCTCGCATTCGTCTTTCCAGGGCAGGGTTCGCAGTCCCTCGGCATGTTGGCCGAGCTGGGCGCGGAACATCCGCTGGTCCTGGAAACTTTCAAGGAAGCTTCCGATGCCCTGGGTTACGACCTGTGGGCACTGACCCAACAAGGGCCGGAAGCGCTGCTCAACCAAACCGACAAGACCCAACCGGCCATCCTGACCGCCTCCATCGCCCTGTGGCGCCTGTGGTTGGCTGAAGGTGGTGCGCGCCCGGCTTACGTTGCCGGCCATAGCCTGGGCGAATACAGCGCCCTGGTGGCCGCTGGCAGCCTGACCCTCGGTGAAGCGGTCAAGCTGGTCGAGCGTCGTGGCCAACTGATGCAGGAAGCAGTTCCGGCCGGGCAGGGTGGCATGGCCGCCATTCTCGGCCTGGAAGATGCTGACGTGATTGCTGCCTGTGCCGAAGCGGCCCAGGGCGAAGTGGTCAGCGCCGTGAACTTCAATTCCCCTGGCCAGGTGGTGATCGCCGGTGCCAAGGCTGCGGTAGAGCGCGCCATCGAAGGCTGCAAGACCCGTGGCGCCAAGCGTGCGTTGCCATTGCCGGTCAGCGTGCCGTCCCACTGCGAACTGATGCGCCCGGCTGCCGAGCGTTTTGCCGAGTCGATCGCTGCGATCAACTGGCAGGCGCCGCAGATCCCGCTGGTGCAGAACGTCAGCGCCGCGGTTGCTCCCGACCTGGAAACCCTCAAGCGCGACCTGCTGGAACAGCTGTACAAGCCGGTTCGCTGGGTTGAGTCGGTGCAGGCCCTGGCCGCCAACGGCGCCACCCAATTGGTAGAGTGCGGCCCGGGCAAAGTCCTGGCCGGCCTGAACAAGCGTTGCGCCGAAGGCGTATCGACTTCCAACCTCAATACCCCGGATGCCTTCGCTGCCGCTCGTGCAGCTCTGGCCTGACCTTTAATTTCCGAACCTAGGAGAAGCCTGCATGAGTCTGCAAGGTAAAGTTGCACTGGTCACCGGCGCAAGCCGTGGCATTGGCCAGGCGATCGCCCTGGAGCTGGGTCGTCTGGGCGCTGTGGTCATCGGTACCGCAACTTCCGCCGCCGGCGCCGAGCGTATTGCCGCGACGTTGAAGGAAAACGGCGTTCAGGGCACCGGTCTTGAGCTGAATGTAACCAGCGATGAGTCCGTGGCCGCCGTATTGGCTGAAATCTCGGCGCAATTCGGTGCACCGGCTATTCTGGTGAACAATGCCGGTATTACCCGCGATAACCTGATGATGCGCATGAAAGACGACGAGTGGCATGACGTCGTTGATACCAACCTGAACAGTCTGTTTCGCCTGTCCAAGGGCGTTTTGCGCGGCATGACCAAGGCTCGTTGGGGTCGAATTATCAATATTGGCTCTGTTGTGGGTGCCATGGGCAACGCAGGCCAAGTAAACTACGCAGCCGCCAAGGCCGGTCTGGAAGGTTTCAGCCGTGCACTGGCGCGTGAAGTGGGCTCGCGGTCGATTACGGTCAACTCGGTGGCCCCAGGGTTCATCGATACCGATATGACCCGCGAATTGCCTGAAGCGCAGCGTGAAGCGTTGCTGACGCAGATTCCGCTGGGCCGTCTGGGCCAGGCTCAAGAGATCGCGAATGTGGTCGCTTTCCTGGCATCCGACGGTGCGGCATACGTGACTGGGGCTACAATCCCGGTTAACGGCGGGATGTACATGAGTTAAATTGTGACGGATCGCTTCAAAAAAATGTCATACGAGCTGTCTAAAATCCGTTATAAAGCTGCAATCTATTTATAGGCAGATGGCCAATAGGGTACGAGGGTGAAGCTTTCAGTTGAAAAGCTGAAAAGTCTTTCTATACACTTACCCACTGGCCAGCTGCCTGAATTTGTCCATTAGGAGTGAAAACACGGTATGAGCACCATCGAAGAGCGCGTCAAGAAAATCGTTGCTGAGCAACTGGGCGTTAAAGAAGAAGAAGTGACCAACACTGCTTCCTTCGTTGAAGACCTGGGTGCCGACTCCCTTGACACCGTTGAGCTGGTGATGGCTCTGGAAGAGGAATTCGAGACCGAAATCCCGGACGAAGAAGCTGAAAAAATCACTACCGTTCAAGCTGCTATCGACTACGTTACTAGCCACCAGGCGTAATAGTTTGTAATCGTCGCTTGCTGTGATGGAAAAACCGCACTGCCCTACGGCGTGCGGTTTTTTCCTTTAAGCCTGATGCAAAGTGTCGTCATTAGAAAAAGGAGAGTGCTGTGTCGCGTAGACGCGTCGTAGTCACCGGTATGGGTATGTTGTCGCCACTGGGTACGGATGTGCCGAGCAGTTGGCAGGGCATTCTGGCTGGCCGCAGTGGTATTGGTCTGATCGAACACACGGACCTTTCTGCCTATTCCACCCGTTTTGGCGGCTCGGTAAAGGACTTCAATGTCGAGGAATATCTCTCGGTCAAAGAGTCCCGCAAACTCGACCTGTTCATTCAATACGGCCTGGCAGCCGGTTTTCAGGCGGTGCGTAATGCCGGCCTGGAAGTCACCGACGCCAACCGTGAGCGCATCGGCGTGGCCATGGGTTCGGGTATTGGCGGTCTGACCAATATCGAAGAAACCAGCCGCACGCTGCACGAGTCTGGCCCCCGTAGAATTTCACCGTTCTTCGTGCCTGGCTCGATCATCAATATGATTTCCGGTTTCCTGTCCATCCACTTGGGTGCCCAGGGGCCTAACTACGCTATCTCCACGGCGTGCACCACCGGCACTCACTGCATCGGCATGGCGGCGCGCAATATCGCCTATGACGAAGCTGACGTGATGATCGCCGGCGGCGCCGAGATGGCTGCCTGCGGTCTGGGCATGGGTGGCTTCGGCGCGTCCCGTGCACTGTCGACCCGCAATGACGAGCCGACCCGTGCCAGCCGTCCGTGGGACAAGGGCCGTGATGGCTTTGTACTGGCCGACGGCGCCGGTGCCCTGGTCCTCGAAGAGCTGGAGCACGCGAAGGCCCGTGGCGCCACCATCTACGCCGAGCTGATTGGCTTCGGCATGAGTGGTGATGCGTACCACATGACCTCGCCGCCGTCTGACGGTGCAGGTGCTGCGCGCTGCATCACCAACGCGTTGCGTGATGCCAAGGTCAACATTGACCAGGTGCAATACATCAACGCCCACGGCACTTCGACACCCACGGGCGACCTGGCGGAAGCCGAGGCCATCAAGTCGGTGTTCGGCGAGCACGCCTACAAGCTGGCGGTCAGCTCCACCAAGTCCATGACCGGCCACCTGTTGGGTGCGGCGGGCGCGGTCGAGGCGATCTTCAGCGTGTTGGCCATCAAGGATCAGGTCGCTCCGCCGACCATCAACCTCGATGAGCCGGATGAAGGCTGCGACCTGAACTTCGTACCGCATGAAGCGCAGAAGATGCCGATCGACGTGGTGTTGTCCAACTCGTTCGGTTTTGGTGGTACCAACGGTTCCCTGGTGTTCCGCCGGTTCGCCGAGTGATGGAAAGCTGGGTTGACGGTCAGCCGGCGGGCGCAGTGCCCCTGAAAGACCGTGGCCTGGCGTACGGTGATGGCCTGTTCGAGACCATTGCCGTCAAGGCCGGGCAACCCGTGTTGCTCGACCGCCACCTGAAGCGCCTCGGTGAGGGCTGCAGGCGGTTGGCGATTGTTGCGGATCAGCCGTTGATCCGCAGCGAATTGCTGGCCTATGCCACCGCCTTGGGCGAGGGTGTACTCAAGTTGATCCTGACCCGTGGCGACAGCCAGCGCGGTTACGGCATCAGCGCTGGCGCTCCCGCGCGGCGCATTCTGCAAGGCAGTCCACCTGCCACTTATCCCCCGGAACATGCAGCGTCAGGCATTCGCCTGTTTGCGTGTACCACCCGTTTGTCCGAGCAACCTTTGCTTGCCGGCCTCAAGCACCTCAATCGCCTGGAACAGGTATTCGCCCGCGCCGAGTGGCAGGATGCCGATCACGCCGAAGGTTTGATGCTGGATATGTCCGGTCGAGTCGTCGAAGGCGTGTTCAGTAATCTGTTTATGGTGTGTGACGGCGTGTTGCTGACCGCTGATCTGAAGCGCTGTGGCGTCGCCGGCGTCATGCGGGCCGAGGTGTTGGCCCAGGCGCAGCAGTTGGGCATTCCGACGAGCGTGGCCGATATCAGCCTTGAACAGCTGCACCAGGCCGACGAAGTCTTTGTGTGCAACAGCGTATATGGCATTTGGCCGGTGCGCGGATGTGCTGCGATGAGCTGGCCGGTTGGGCCGCTCACCCGTAAACTGCAGGGCATTGTTCGCGCACTATTGGATATTTGATTTGAGACGTAAATTTGTATTGTTGCTGGAGATCGGTCTGGTCCTGGCGGGTTTGCTGCTGGGCGCTTCGGCCTGGAAGCTGAACTCGGCCCTTGAGCAGCCCCTGAATCTGACCCAGGAGCAATTGCTGGACGTACCGGCCGGCGCGACGCCCACCGGCACCTTCAATCGCCTGGAAAATGACGGCGTGCTCAAGGATGCGTTCTGGTTGCGTCTCTACTGGCGCTTCAACCTCGACGGCCAGCCGCTGCACAGCGGCGAATACCGCATGACCCCGGGCCTCACCGCCGAGGGCCTGATCGGTTTGTGGCAGCGTGGCGAAGTGGTGCAGTACAGCATCACGCTGGTGGAAGGCTGGAACTTCCGCCAGGTGCGCGCCGCCCTGGCCAAGCATGAAAAGATCGAGCAAACCCTGTCGGGCCTGAGTGACAGTGAGGTCATGGAAAAACTCGGCCACCCCGGCGTGTTCCCCGAGGGCCGCTTCTTTCCCGACACCTACCGCTTCGTTCGCGGCATGAGCGATGTGGAGTTGCTGAAGAAATCCTACAACCGTCTGGACGACGTCCTCGCCCAGGAGTGGAGCAAACGCGCCGCTGACGCGCCGTACACCGAACCCTATCAAGCGTTGATCATGGCCTCGCTGGTCGAGAAAGAAACCGGCGTGCCGGAAGAGCGCGGCCAGATCGCCGGAGTGTTCGTGCGACGCATGAAGATCGGCATGCTGCTGCAAACCGACCCGACGGTGATCTACGGCCTCGGCGAGCGCTACACCGGCAAGCTGACCCGCGCCCATCTCAAGGAATCCACGCCCTACAACACCTACGTGATCGCCGGCCTGCCGCCGACGCCGATTGCCATGGTCGGACGTGAGGCGATTCACGCCGCGCTGAACCCGGTGGCCGGTAGCAGCCTGTATTTTGTCGCCCGTGGCGACGGCAGCCATATTTTCTCGGATAACCTGGATGCGCATAACGCTGCGGTGCGTGAGTACCAGATGAAGCGCCGCGCCGATTACCGTTCCAGCCCGGCGCCAGCACCGACGGCAAAACCTGCGGACGCGCCGGTTGATACGCCCGCCGAGCCGTCCTCTGCACCCGACGACACCGCGCCGCAAAGCCCGCAATGACTCTGACTAAGGACTGCCTGTGACTGGCTTGTTTATTACCCTGGAAGGCCCGGAAGGCGCCGGCAAAAGCACCAACCGCGAATACCTGGCCGAGCGCCTGCGCGCCGAAGGTATCGAGGTGCTGCTGACCCGCGAGCCCGGCGGCACGCCGCTGGCCGAGCGCATCCGTGAAGTGCTGCTGACCCCGGGCGACGAACAGATGAACCCTGACACCGAGCTGCTGCTGGTGTTTGCTGCCCGCGCCCAGCACCTGGCCGAAGTCATTCGCCCGGCCCTGGCCCGTGGCGCGGTGGTGATTTGTGACCGGTTTACCGATTCGACCTACGCTTATCAGGGCGGCGGTCGTGGCTTGTCCCTCGAGCGCATTGCGACGCTGGAAACCTTCGTCCAGGGCGATTTGCGTCCCGACCTGACCCTGGTGTTCGACCTTCCGGTGGAAGTCGGCATGGCCCGCGCCACTGCCCGGGGTCGCCTCGATCGTTTCGAACTGGAAACCCGAGTATTTTTTGAAGCTGTGCGCGGCGCGTTCCTCAAGCGTGCCGAAGCCGACCCCGCGCGTTATCACCTGCTGGACGCCGCGCAACCCCTGACTCAGGTTCAGCAGTCTATCGATGCCCTGGTGCCGAAACTCGTGGAGCGTGTCCGTGGCTGAAGCCTACCCGTGGCAGGACAGCCTCTGGCAGCAACTGGCGGGCCGTGCCCAGCACGCCCACGCCTACTTGCTCCACGGCCCGGTGGGCATCGGCAAGCGCGCCCTGGCCGAGCGGCTGATGGCCAGCTTGTTATGCCAGCGGCTCAACGGCCTGGAAGCCTGCGGGGAATGTAAAGCCTGCATGCTGCTCAAGGCCGGCAGCCACCCGGACAACTACCTGCTGGAACCGGAAGAAGCCGACAAGGCAATCAAAGTCGATCAGGTGCGTGATCTGGTCAGCTTCGTGGTGCAGACCGCGCAGATGGGCGGGCGCAAAGTGGTGCTGATCGAGCCAGTGGAATCGATGAACATCAACGCGGCCAACGCCTTGCTCAAGAGCCTGGAAGAACCTTCCGGCGATACCGTGTTGCTGCTGGTGAGCCACCAGTCCAGCCGCCTGCTGCCGACCATCCGCAGCCGCTGCGTGCAACAGGCCTGCCCGTTGCCGAGCGAAGCCATGAGCCTGCAATGGCTGGCCCAGGCACTGCCGGAGTGTGGCGAGGCCGAGCGCGTCGAGTTGCTGACCCTGGCGGCCGGCTCGCCCCTGGCGGCGGTCAAACTCCAGGCCCAGGGCGTACGTGAACAGCGTGCGCTGGTGGTGGACGGAGTGAAGAAGCTGCTCAAGCAGGAGATGTCCGCCACGCAACTGGCCGAAAGCGCCTGGAAAGACATTCCCTTGCTGCTGCTGTTCGACTGGTTCTGCGACTGGTCGAGCCTGATCCTGCGCTACCAACTGACCCAGGACGAAAACGGCCTGGGCCTGGCGGACATGCGCAAGGTGGTGCAATACCTCGCGCAGAAGAGTGCCCAGGACAAGGTCCTGAACATTCAGGACTGGATCCTCGCCCAACGCCAGAAGGTCCTGGGCAAGGCCAACCTCAACCGCGTGTTGTTGCTTGAGGCCTTGCTGGTGCAATGGGTCGGCTTGCTCGGCCGCCGTTAATTTCAGTGGCCGACGGGTGTATCGTTGGCCAGACACTTTCCGTGACTCAAGTTGTAGATCCCTATGCTCGTAGATTCCCATTGCCACCTTGATCGCCTCGACCTGGCCCAGCACGGCGGCTCCCTCGACGCCGCCCTCGAAGCCGCGCGTCAGCGCGGGGTAGGGCACTTCCTGTGCATCGGCGTCAGCGCGGAAAACGCCGCCGACGTCAAAGCCCTGGCCGATCGTTATGCCGACGTCGATTGCTCGGTGGGCATTCACCCGCTGGACCTGAAGCCCGGCGAAGCCCCGGCCCTCGACTGGCTGCTCGGCGAACTCAATCACCCACGCGTGGTGGCCATCGGCGAGACCGGCCTGGATTACCACTACGAACCGGAAGCCGCCGAGCTGCAGCAGGCGTCGTTCCGTCTGCACCTGCAAGCCGCCCAGCAGACTGGCAAACCAGTGATCGTCCACACCCGTGGCGCCCGTGCCGACACCCTGACCCTGCTGCGCGAGGCTGCGCTGCCCCAGGCCGGTGTGCTGCATTGCTTCACGGAAGACTGGGACATGGCCAAGGCCGCCCTCGACCTCGGCTTCTACATTTCCTTGTCGGGCATCGTGACCTTCCGCAACGCCGATGCCCTGCGGGATGTCGCGCGCCAAGTGCCGGCAGACCGCCTGCTGGTGGAAACCGATTCGCCGTACCTGGCGCCAATTCCTCATCGCGGCAAACCCAACCTGCCGGAATACGTACGGGATGTGGCGGATTACCTGGCGATGCTGCGGGGCGATTCCTACGAGCGCTTCGCCGAACAGACCACCGAGAACTTCAAGCGTCTGTTTCCGCTGGCCCACGTCGGCCACTAAATCGCAGGCAAAAAAAACCCGGGTTCTGGGGGGTGAATCCGGGTTAAGACCATTAGGAGTAAAACAAGGGTACGCAGTCCGTCGGTACCCAGGTCGACGCGTCACTTGGGGGAGATGCCACGCCGACAGTTCAAGTATTGATCAGTATCCGATTCAGTCCAGCCGCATCTGATCGTTTTTTAAACAGATTTGGAATACGCCCGCTTCGGTTGAGTTCTCATTGGTTGCGATGCACATGCGCCAATGGCCTGTTTTATTTCTGACTCAAATCGGCTTATTCGTTGGCGCGCTGTAAGTTAAGTGCAAAGGTTGTTCATATAGGCGTTGCCCAACGACCGTTCAGTCGGGATAATCCCGCGCACCGGGTAAAACGTTCCGACAAGCACGGCTTGGGGCACGCCACCCTCCCAATATCCATCTCTGCAGACCTTTTTCTTATGCACAAAGAACCCCGCAAGGTCCGTGAGTTTCGCCGCCGCGAGCAGGAAATTCTCGACACCGCACTCAAGCTGTTCCTCGACCAGGGTGAAGACAGCGTCACCGTCGAGATGATTGCGGATGCCGTGGGTATCGGCAAAGGCACCATCTACAAGCACTTTAAGTCCAAGGCCGAGATCTACCTGCGCCTGATGCTCGACTACGAGCGCGACTTGAACGAGCTGTTGCACTCGGCCGATGTCGACAAGGACAAGGAAGCGCTGTCCCGCGCCTACTTCGAGTTCCGTATGCGTGACCCGCAGCGCTACCGCCTGTTTGATCGCCTGGAAGAAAAAGTGGTCAAGGGCAATCAGGTGCCGGAAATGGTCGAGGAACTGCACAAGATCCGTGCCTCGAACTTCGAACGCCTGACCCTGCTGATCAAGGGCCGCATCAGCGAGGGCAAGCTGGAAGACGTGCCGCCGTATTTCCACTACTGCGCCGCCTGGGCGTTGGTGCACGGCGCCGTCGCGCTGTACCACTCGCCGTTCTGGAGCAATGTGCTGGAAGACCAGGAAGGTTTCTTCCAGTTCCTGATGGACATCGGCGTGCGCATGGGCAACAAACGCAAGCACAGCACCGATTTGCCGAACGCTGAAACGCCGGCCACTTGAATCATTCGCCAGCGTGATGGCGATATGATTTCCTGCCCAGCGCAGTAACCCAGGAATATACTCAGGCAAGGACCTTGCTAAAACTTGATTTTTCAGTCAGGTTTTAGCGCGCCCGAATTATCCTCTGCCGGAGTGATCCATGATCGTTGATCGTCAAGGCAGGCGATTCCGCAATTTGCGGATCAGCCTGACCTCAGCCTGCAATTACGCCTGTACCTACTGCGTGCCCAACGGCAAGCGGCTGGTGGCTGCGCAGGACGAATTGTCGGCCGAGGCAATGGCGCGTGGCGTCGAGTACCTGATCGAGGCTGCTGGCATCGAACGCCTGCGCATTACCGGCGGCGAGCCGTTGGTCAGCCCCAAGCTGGAGGCCTTCATGGGCGCCGTGGGGCAGATGGGCCTGAGTGATATCAGCCTGACCACCAACGGCCAACTGCTGGCGCGCAAACTGCCGCTGCTGGTGGATGCGGGTATTCGCCGGATCAACGTCTCACTCGACACTCTGGATGCCGACGCCTTCCGCAGCATCGCCCGTGGTGGCGACCTGGCCACCGTGCTTGATGGCATGGACCAGGCCAGCGCCGCCGGAATCAAGATCAAGGTCAACATGGTGCCGTTGCGCGGCCAGAACCTCGACCAGGTGATGCCGCTGCTCGACTACTGCCTGGAGCGTGGCTACGAGCTGCGGTTTATCGAATTGATGCGCATGGGCCACTTGGCCAACGATTCCAACGCGTTCCTGCAGCAATTCGTCAGCCTCCAGCAATTGCTCAGCCTGATCGGCGAACAACACGAATACCTGCAAGCTAACGCCCCGGTGGACGCCACTGCCGTGCGCTACGAAGTGCCTGGCAAAGGTTTCTTCGGTGTCATCGCCAACGAAAGCGTACCGTTCTGCCGGACCTGCTCGCGTTTGCGCCTGTCGTCCACCGGCTGGCTGCATGGCTGCCTGTCGTCGAGCAACCGCCACTACGTGGGCGACCTGCTGGACAAACCCCGCCACCAGGCTCTGCCGGCCTTGCAGCGCTTGTTGGTCAAGGCTCTGGGCGACAAGCAGGAAGTGGCATTCTCCGGCGGCGCCACCATCATGAAGATCATCGGCGGTTAGTCCCGCAAGCTGGCGCAAAATCTGCATCTCGTGCCCATTCGCCGGTTTTCCGTCACCGGCCTTTGGAGAATTAGGATGCGTAGTCTGGTTTTGGTGCTGGCGTCACTCGCGCTGGGTGGCTGCATGACCGTCAGTGATATGGCCGAAGGCACGCGCTATCAGATGAGCGACGCCGGGCTGCTGGACCACAGCGATACCCGCCGCGTCAATTCGGTCCGCATACAGCCGGACTCCTTCGTTTTCATCGCCCAAGGCGCCTTCACCCCGCCGGGCAGCGCCTATCCACGGCCTAACGTGGTGGCCGAGGAAGCTTTCAACGGCTTTGTCGAATACTTCCCGATGGTCCGCCGCGCCCGCAAGCCCGAAGGCCTGGAGCAGGCGATGTCTGAAGCCCGCGCGGCCGGCGCGCATTACCTGTTGTACTGCCGCTTTGCCCAGGCGGATGACCGGATCGGCAACGCCGATGAATGGTCTGACCAGGAGGCGGTGGATCGCCTGGGTATCGACACCGGCACCATTCAGGTCATGTTGATCGAGACCAGCACCCAGTATTTGATTGATACTGTGCGGATTCACAGCCGTGGCGGTTTACTGACGTTCCACGACAACAAGCCTGATGACCTGATCGGCAAGCCCCTGGCGCACTACGCGCGCAGCCTGTTGGGCATGAGCGATCAGTAAGACACAAGGAGTACAGCATGACCGATTCGGCCAAGGCCAATGACCTGTTGGCGCAATTGCCCAAGGGCAAGGGACCTGCACCGGTGCATCTGTGGAACCCGGCGTTTTGCGGCGATATCGACATGCGCATTGCCCGCGATGGCACCTGGTTCTATATGGGCACGCCGATTGGTCGCAAGCCGATGGTCAAGCTGTTCTCCAATATCATCCGCCGCGACGGGGAGGATTACTTCCTGATCACCCCGGTGGAAAAGGTCGGGATCAAGGTCGATGACGCGCCCTTTGTCGCCGTCACCCTGGAAGTCGAAGGGCAGGGCGAAAGCCAGGTGCTGCGCTTTACCACCAACGTCGATGAACAGGTCGAGGCCGGTATCGAACATCCGCTGCGGGTGGTGATTGACCCTGACACTCAGGAACCTTCGCCGTACCTGCGGGTGCGCACAAACCTCGAAGCCTTGGTCCACCGCAATGCGTTCTATCAGTTGGTGGAGTTGGCGGTGACCCGTCCGATCAACGGTAAGAACTGGCTTGGCGTCTGGAGCGGCGGGGKATTTTTCCCCATCGGCCTGGAGCCCTGAGGCTGGTTTGTCCCTTCCTCTGAAATAATTCGCTTGCTGTAGCCGGGCGCTTTCGGTTATCAATTTGTACATGATTAGACATGTCCGATTTGATAAGAAAAAACGCGTCGTCGACGAGCTGATCCGCCGTATCGAGGGCGGAGTGATGGCTGACGGTGTCCTGTTGCCGGGCGAGCACCAACTGGCCGAAGAGTTTTCCGTCAGCCGCGGCACCCTGCGTGAAGCCCTGGCCGAACTCAAGCGCCGCAGCTACATCGCCACCCAAAGCGGCGTGGGCTCCATCGTCACCTTCGACGGCATGGTGCTCGACCAGCGCAGCGGCTGGGCTCAAGCCCTCGCCGACACAGGCGCAGTGGTCACCTCCGAAATCCTGCGCCTGGAAGCGGTCACTCGTCCGGACCTGCTCAGCAGTCACGGCAGTGACCAATTCATCGCCCTCGATCGCCGCCGTCGCGCCGCCGACGGCACGTTCGTGTCCCTGGAGCGCTCGTTGATGCCGGCCTCCGGTGGCCTGGAAAGCCTGCCGCAAGTCGGCCTGATCGATAACTCCCTGACCATCACCTTGGCCGCCTACGGCTACGTCGGCGCCACCGGCAGCCAATGGATCGGGGCCGAGCCGCTGAACGAGGAAGACGCCCAATTGCTGGGTCGCCCGGTGGGCACGGTGTTCCTCAAGGCCCTGCGCACCACCTACGACCGGCAAGACCGCTTCATGGAATCCGTCGAAAGCCTGCTCGACCCTCTGCACTTTCGCCTGCACCTTCAATTTGGAACACCGACATGACCGCCACCACCCGCGCCCTCGGCGCCTTCTACGGCCTGGCCCTGGGCGATGCGTTGGGCATGCCCACCCAGTCCCTGAGCCGCGAGCAGGTCAAGGCGCGTTTCGGCGCGATCACCGCCCTGGAAGATGCCGACGCCGATCAGCCGATCGCGCCGAACATGCCCAAGGGCTCGATCACCGATGACACCGAACAGGCGATCCTCGTCGGTCAGTTGCTGGTGGATGGCCGGGGCAAAATAGAACCCACCGAACTGGCCCAGCGCCTGATCGACTGGGAAGCGGTGATGCGCGCCAAGGGTTCCCAGGATTTGCTGGGCCCATCCACCAAACGCGCGATCGACATGATCCTGGCGGGCCACACCCCGGAAGAATCCGGGCGCTACGGCACCACTAACGGCGCCGCCATGCGCATCACCCCGGTGGGCATCGCGGCGAACGTCAACGACCCTGCGCAGTTTATCCAGGCGGTGATCCAGGCCTGCCAGGTCACCCACAACACCAACCTGGGGATCTCCAGCGCAGCCGCCGTGGCGGCGGTGGTTTCCGCCGGAATCAATGGTGTCGACCTGGGCGAAGCGCTGAACATCGGCACCCAGATCGCCCAGCAGGCGGAAAACCACGGCCACTGGATTGCCGGTGGGCGCATCGCCACCCGTATCAGTTGGGCACGCACGTTGAGCGTCGACAGCGGCGACAAGGCGCTGTTTACCGACCTGCTCTACGAATTGATCGGCACTTCGGTGGCGTCCCAGGAATCGGTGGTGGTGTCGTTTGCCCTTGCGCAGCAAGTTGCGGTGGGTGAAGTGAACGCCTTCGAAGCCTTGTGCATGGCCGCCAGCCTTGGCGGCGACACCGACACCATCGCCGCGATTCTCGGCGCGATGCTCGGTGCGTGCCTGGGGATGCAGTGCTGGCCTGAGGCGATGATCGAGCAGGTCAAGCAGGTTAATGGCCTGGACCTGGAGCCCTTGGTCCAAGGCCTGCTCGATCTGCGCTGAGCACCGCAGATCAAAAATGTGGGAGCGGGCTTGCTCGCGAAAGCGGTGTGTCAGGCAACGCATGTGTCACTGATGCACCGCTTTCGCGAGCAAGCCCGCTCCCACATTGATCCAGTCGAGTCAGGAAGACCGGAACACAGATTCAACTTGCCAACCTGCCACAACCACAAAAAAACAGGCATCAGGAGCACCCCACCATGAGTACGTCCTCTTCCGGCCAAAGCGCCGGGCAATTGGAAACACGCGGCATCGAGCCGGTCCCGGAAGGCGAGTGCAACGGCCATCCGCTGCAACTGTTCTGGGTCTGGTTCGCGGCCAATATCAGCATCCTCGGCTTGCCCTTGGGCGCGACCCTCGTGGCGTTTCGCGGCCTGGCGATCTGGCAGGCAGTCATCGTGGCGATCCTCGGCGCCGCCGGTTCGTTTGCGGTGGTCGGCATCATCTCCATCGCCGGCCGTCGTGGCCGTGCCCCGAGCTTGACGCTGTCCCGGGCGATCTTCGGCGTACGCGGCAATATCGGCCCGACCCTGGTGTCACTGATGTCGCGCCTGGGCTGGGAAACCGTCAACACCACCACGGCGGCATTCGTGCTGCTGTCGTTGTGCTCGATCCTGTTCAACTCGCCGGTTGCCGCCAAAAGCGCGCCGGTACTGACCCTGCTGTTCATTGGCATTTTCGTGCTGCTGACCCTCGCCGTATCGGGCCTGGGCCACGCCACTTTGCTGGTGATCCAGAAGTGGGCCACCTACGTGTTCGGCGCACTGAATATCCTGGTGGGCGGTTTCCTCTGCGCCACCATCGATTGGAGCGCGGTGTTCAACGCCACGCCTGCGCCGTTGAGCGCGATGATCATCGGCATCGGCACCATGGCCGCCGGTACGGGTATCGGCTGGGCCAACGCCGGTGCCGACATGTCGCGCTACCAGCACCGCAGCGTCAAGGCCGTGCGCCTGGTGGCCTCTGCCGCCTTCGGTGCGGGTATTCCGCTGGTGCTGTTGATCACCCTCGGCGGCCTGCTGTCGGTGGGCAACAACGACCTGGCGTCGGCCACTGACCCGATCATCGCGATCCGCGACATGCTGCCGACCTGGATGGCGGTGCCGTACCTGATCACCGCATTTGGCGGACTGCTGCTGTCCAACAACCTGTCGGTGTACTCGGCGGGCCTCACCACCTTGACCCTCGGCTTGAAGGTCAAGCGCGTGCACGCGGTGATCGTCGACATCGTCGCGATCTTCGCCGGTTCGATCTACTTCATGCTGATCGCCGACAGCTTCTACGGTCCGTTCATCACGTTCATCTCGTTGCTGGCGGTACCGATTACCGCCTGGGTCGGGATCTTTGTGGTCGACCTGATCCATCGTCACTACTACAGCCCCAAAGACCTGCTGGACGTGACGCCAAGCAGCGCCTACTGGTATCGCGGCGGGGTTGAATGGCGTGCGTTCGGCGCCTGGGCGATTGCGATTGTGCTGGGCTTCAGCTTCACCACCATCGGCACCACGGCCGAGAACATCTGGTTCGCCGGGCCGTTGTCCGATTCGTGGCTGGGCCACAACGGCCTGGGCTGGATCGTCACCTTCCTGGTGGCCGGCGGGATTTATGCGGTACTGGGTGGCGCGACTGATCGTCGTCCGGCTTTGGTAGAGAGCGCTAATGTCTAGATTGCTGCACAGCGGGCAGGTCATCGTCGACCTGGTCATGTCCCTCGACACATTGCCCGCCACCGGCGGCGATGTATTGGCCAATTCCGCCAGCTTCGAAGCCGGCGGCGGCTTCAACGTGATGGCCGCCGCCCGACGCAACGGCTTGCCGGTGGTCTACCTGGGCCGCCATGGCAGCGGCCGCTTTGGTGACCTGGCACGCGCGGCAATGCAGGCCGAGGGCATTGAAATGGCCCTGGCTGCCAGCGACGACAAGGACACCGGCCTGTGTGTGTCCCTGACCGAAGCCACTACCGAGCGTACCTTCATTTCCCATATCGGCGCCGAAGGTGATTTGCTCGCGCAAGACCTGGCCAGCGCGGTACCCAATGCCGATGACTATGTGTACGTCAGCGGCTACAGCCTGCTGCTTGAAGGCAAGGCCCAGGCGTTGCTCGATTGGCTGTTGGCGTTGCCGCGCCAGATCACCGTGGTGTTCGATCCGGGCCCGCTGGTGAAGGCGCCGGACTCGGCCTTGATGGTCGCCTTGTTGCCGCGTATCGACATCTGGACCAGCAACGGTCCGGAAGCCCTGGCATTCACCGGCGCCAGCGATCTCGCGGGGGCATTGCTCAAGCTCAACGAGCACCTGCCCGCCGGCACCTTGCTGGTGGTGCGCGACGGGCCGAATGGCTGCTGGGTCAGCCGTAGCGGCCAGGCCGAGCATGTGCCGGGATTCAAGGTCAAGGCGGTGGACAGCAACGGTGCGGGTGATGCTCACGCCGGGGTGTTTATCGCCGGGCTGGCCAATGGTTTGGCGCCAGCTGTCGCGGCACGTCGCGCCAATGCGGCGGCAGCATTGGCGGTCACGCGCTGGGGGCCGGCAACCTCACCGGGCACGGCTGAAGTGGATACGTTGTTGAGCGCGGGCTGATTCGGCAGAATAGTCGCCATTCAGCACGGAGCAACGTCATGACCCAGAACATCTACGACACCGAGGTTTTCTTCGAGGGCTACAGCAAAATGGGCCGCTCGGTAGAAGGCCTCGCCGGCGCTCCGGAGTGGCCAGCATTGCAGGCCATGTTGCCGCCTATGTCGGGCTCGAAAGTGGTGGACCTCGGTTGCGGCTACGGCTGGTTCAGTCGCTGGGCTCAGGAGCAGGGCGCCGAACAAGTGCTGGGGCTGGATGTGTCGCAAAAAATGCTGGCGCGGGCGAAGGAGATGACTGCGTCTTCGGCCATCACCTATGGCATTGCCGACCTGGAAAAACTCGACCTTCCGGATGCCGCTTTCGACCTGGCCTACAGCTCATTGGCGTTTCATTACATCGTCGATCTGAAAGGCCTGTTCGCGCGCATTCATCAGGCATTGGTGCCAGGCGGACGGTTGGTGTTTTCCATCGAGCACCCGATCTTCATGGCGCCTCGGCAGCCGGGCTGGCTGATTGATGAGCAAGGGCGCAAGAGCTGGCCGGTGGACAGCTATCAGATCGAAGGGCCACGGGTCACCAACTGGTTGGCGGATGGCGTGATCAAACAACATCGCACGGTAGGCACGTTGCTTACGCTGTTGATCCAGGCGGGGTTCACCCTGACCCATGTAGACGAGTGGGGCCCAAGTGAGGATGACCTTAAGGCCCGCCCCGCATTGGCAGAAGAGCTGGAGCGGCCGATGATGCTACTGGTTGCCGCCCACCGCTGATACCGTGGCTGAAAACACGATCAAAAATGTGGGAGCGGGCTTGCTCGCGAATGCGGTGGGTCAGCCAATGAATCTGGCACTGATACACCGGCTTCGCGAGCAAGCCCGCTCCCACATTTTGATCCGCGTTAACCGGCCTTTTTCAGCGCCTCAATCAACTCATCCTTGCGCATGGTCGAACGCCCGGGAATGTCCTTGGCGCGCGCTTCCTTCAGCAAGCTTTCCTTGGTCTGCGTGCCCAACGACATCCTGCTGTTTCGCGGATGCCCTTCACGACTGGCCGCAGCCCGTTTGGCCGACTCATGCCGGTCCTGAGACTTTTTCGCCGGCGCCTTGCGCTGGCCTGAACCACCAGCGTTTTCGCCGCCACCCGACTGCTTGTTGACGGTGGCCCAAGCCCGGGCCTCGGCCTCTTCTTTCGACAAGCCCTTGTGCTCATAACTCTCTTCGATATGAGCGGCCTTGCGCTTCTGTTCGGTGGTGTATTTGGCTTTGCTTCCACGAGGCATTTCGATACTCCTACTGGTTCTGGCCCTTCACGAAGGGCCAGGCCAGACAAAGTGCGTTACTGGCCCGCTTCGCTTTCCAGCTTGCGAGCCGCTTCCACGCCGGATGCGGTGAGCTTGATCGGCAGGTTCAGCGCGTGTTCCCCGGCATCGTTGCAGGTCACATGGCCTTCCTTGATCCACCCGCGGTCCTGCAAGGTGGCCAAGGCACTGGCCACCACTTTTTCACCTCGGTAGTTGTCCAGCACTTCCTTGCCCAGCCCGCTGGGATGAGCGTGGAGCAGGCGGGTGAGGACTTCTTTTTCAAGGTTGTGATCGACGTTCATGCATACCTCTTCACTGGGAAATGGTTGGGTGTTCGTCTTTCTCGCGGGTTAAGGCGCTGGCTGTTTTGGTGCACCAGGGATGTTTGAGTCATCGCCTTTATTGATCGAAGGCGAAGTGGCGCCTGGGCCCATTTTGCCGTTAGGTACTGCACCGCTGTTGCGATTGGTGTCGTCACCCTGGGTGCGTGGGTCTTTGCTGTTGTCGATGATGGCGCCGCCATTGGTGTCCATGCCGGTGCCCATCGAGTCCTTCGACTCTTGGGTAGCGGGGTTGGGCGGGCTGCCGACAGGGTCGGTCGGGCCGGTGCTGGAACCTGTGGTGGCGGCAAAGCTGCTCAGCGAAACCGCAGACAGCAAACCAGTGAGGGCGAGGGCGGCAAATTTGGAAGTCGTCATGATGGTGTCTCCATATGATTAATGTCCTTACCTGATATTGGTCCGCCCCCGTTTGCGATTCGTGCCTCGATACCGACGAACGGTCTTAGGTCGCTTGTAAGATTTTGTGTGACGAGATTCGGCGCCAGATCAACCGCGCCACTGTGATCAGCCAATTGAGCAACGCCACGGCCAGCACGCTCATCAACAGGGTCGGCATGCCGTATTCGACGATGACCTTGCCCGCCAGCAACGGGAAACCGAACACCCCGATAAAGTACGCCAGGCTGAACAACAGCAACGCTTGTGAAGTGGTGCCGGCGGGCGCCTCGTTCGCAGCCAAACCATTGATCACCGAATACGTCAGGCCATAACCGACGCCCAGGGTGACGGCTGCCGCCAGGTAGCTGTAGTTGCCGCTGACTCTGAACCCGAACAGGAAAATCGACACCAGCATCAACCCCGACAACACACACGCCGCCCAATACGGATCACGCTTGACCACGATGCCGGCGATCAGCAGGCGGCTGGTAATCGCCGCACTCATGAAACCGAGGAAGAACAGCGAATAGTCCAGCCCGTGCAGCGCCGCGTAGCTGGTCTGGAAACTCGACAACCCGCCAAACACGCAACCGCCGAGGCCGACCATGATGATCGCGAACACCGCTTTCGATGACAGCACCTGGCGCGTCGCCGACCAGGAAATCTTCGACGCCGGCGCAGTGTGCTGACTGAGGGCGCGACCCAGCCGCCAGAAAATCACCACGCCCGTAAGGCTCGCCAGCGCCGCGATATAAAACGCCGCCGTCAGCGAAAAATCCAACGCACTTGCCGCCCGCCCCAGCAGCGGCCCGGAGCCGATCCCGGTCATCATGCTGCCCGACAGCAGGGCGAAATATTTGGCCCGCTGCGCCGGTTCCACCAGCATCGCGACGATGATCGGCCCCAGCGTATAGAACACGCCCCAGCCCAACCCCAACGACAAGCCAAAGAACATCAAGCCCTCGCCAAATCCCGGTGTAAGCGCAAAGCCCAGGCACGCCAGCACCAGCAATACGCCGAGCAGGGCGATGGACTTGGCGGCTCCCAGCAGGTCCGCCAGATGCCCGGAAACCAGCACCGCCACAAAGGTGCTGAGCATTGCCATGGAGATCACGCTGCCGGCGTCGTGTTCGTTGCCGCCACGGGAATGGATCAGCAGCGACAGCAAGAATGTCGAGCCATAGGACAGGGAAAGCAGGTAGCTGGCGAGGCAGAAAAGGGCGAACAGTTTTCCGCCAACCGCAGGTGAGGAGTGCATGGAAAAGCCTTGCGTCTGTTGGATTTATGCCCAACTTTTACCATGCACGGCGCGTGGGATTGTTCTGTGGTTCGCGGTTCTTGCGTTAGCCCACAGCGGAGTATGGCGTGCCGATTTCTTCGATGAACAGGTCCATGAAACCCTTCAACCGCTCATGGCGCGCCAGGGCCATGCGTTGCCCCGTCGGCGTCTGAAATCCGCCCGCCAGATGCAGCAGCTTGGTCTGGAAATGGTCGAGGCAGAAGCGCTTGTCGTCGTACTCGCGATGCTTTGCCGTTGGGTCCGCCGGGTCATACAGCCCGCTGCCCATACGCCCGGCGATGTAAAACGTGCGGGCCACGCCGATCATGCCCAGGGAATCCAAACGGTCGGCATCCTGCATAATCTTCGCTTCAAGCGTCACTGGAGTAAGGCCCGCCGAAAAGCTGTGGGTCTCGATGGCATGCGTCACCGCAGCAATCGTTGCGGGCGGCCAGCCCAGCCCCTGCAAAATCTCCCCGGCTTTGTCCGCCGCCAGCTTCGACGCCTTGGACCGCAACGGTGAATTCTTCTCCACTGCCACGCAGTCATGCAGCAACACGGCTGCCAGCAGCACCTCAAGCTCGCCACCTTCCTCAGCCTGGATCGAGCGCACGTTGTGCCACACCCGCTGCAAATGGGACAGGTCGTGGGCACCGTCTTCCGAAGGCTCAAGGGCGTGAGGCAATAAAGTCGCGGCGAGGTCGGTCAGTGGCGTGAAGGGCATGGGGATTCTCAAAGGTCGACGGCCTGCAGGTTAGCCGCGAATCAAATTGCACTGCAATCGGTCATTAAAGCGCCTTAGTATGTGTGCTTTATTTCCCTGACAAGGCCAGTCCATGACCATCGAGATTCGCCCCGCCGTGCCCAGCGATGCTGCGCAAATTCTGGCCTTCATCACCGAGCTTGCCGACTACGAAAAAGCCCGCCACGAAGTGATCGCCAGCGTGGTGGACATCGAGCGCAGCCTGTTCAGCGAAGGCGCCACCGCCCACGGCCTGATCTGCCTGCGGGACGGTTTGCCGATCGGCTTTGCGGTGTTCTTTTTCAGCTACTCCACCTGGCTCGGCAGCAACTGCCTGTACCTCGAAGACCTGTACATCAACCCCGAGCAACGCGGCGGCGGGGCGGGCAAGAAGTTGCTGCGCCACCTCGCGAAAATCGCCTGCGACAATGGCTGTGGGCGTTTCGAGTGGAGCGTGCTGGACTGGAATGAGCCGGCCATTGCGTTCTACAAATCCATCGGCGCCCAGCCACAGGAAGAGTGGGTGCGCTACCGCATGGAGGGCGATGCCTTGAGGGATTTCGCCCAAGGTTGAAGGCCTATAAAGAGCCGGCTATCACAGCCGGTTTTTTTATACAGTTGTTCACTATATGGGATGATAATTTATATATTGAGATGTTTTGGTTTCTGGGTTTATAGTCTTGCGCATCAGCACTCACTACCAAAAACAAAACAGGTGAAGCGATGCAGGCACAACCGTTGTCGTTACCTCCGGTGCCCGAGCTGACTTACGGCGAGCGACTGAAGAACAAAGTCGTGGTCATTACCGGTGCCGCCCAAGGCATTGGCGAGGCAATCGTCGCTTGCTTCCAGGCTCAGCAGGCGCGCCTGGTAATCGGTGATATCCAGGGCGAGAAGGTCGAGAAGGTCGCCGCTCACTGGCGCGAACGCGGCGCCGAGATTTACGCACAACCCGTCGACATCACTTCCAAGGACCAATGGCGCTCCCTTGTGGACGTGGCCATCGAACGCTTTGGCCGAGTCGATGTGCTGGTCAACTGCGCCGGCGTCAACGTGTTCCGCGACCCGCTGGAAATGACCGACGACGACTGGCGCCGCTGTTTCGCCATCGACCTCGACGGCGCCTGGTACGGCTGCCGCACCGTGTTGCCGCACATGATCGAGCAGGGCATCGGCAACATCATCAACATCGCCTCCACCCATTCCAGCCACATCATTCCCGGTTGCTTCCCGTACCCGGTGGCCAAGCACGGCCTGCTGGGGCTGACCCGCGCACTGGGCATCGAATACGCGCCCAAGGGCATCCGCGTAAATGCCATCGCGCCGGGCTATATCGAAACCCAACTCAACGTCGATTACTGGAACGGCTTTGCCGACCCGCACGCCGAGCGCCAGCGTGCCTTCGACCTGCACCCGCCCAAGCGCATCGGCCAGCCGATTGAAGTGGCGATGACGGCACTGTTTCTTGCGACCGATGAGGCGCCCTTTATCAATGCCACCTGCCTGATGATCGATGGCGGGCGGTCGGTGATGTACCACGATTAACACGTTTCCAAATAACAAGAAGAGGTGGTTCATGCTCAAGAAGACACTAGGCACCCTTGCACTCACGATGGCACTCAGCGGCCTGGCCTCTGCCGAAGAAGTCAAGATCGGCTTCCTGGTCAAGCAGGCGGAAGAGCCTTGGTTCCAGACCGAATGGGCCTTCGCTGAAAAAGCCGGCAAGGACCATGGTTTCACCGTGATCAAGATCGCCGTGCCCGACGGCGAGAAAACCCTTTCCGCCATCGACACCCTCGCTGCCAACGGCGCCAAGGGCTTCGTCATCTGCCCGCCGGACGTGTCCCTCGGCCCGGCGATCATGGCCAAGGCCAAGCTGAATAACCTGAAAGTGCTGGCGGTGGACGACCGCTTCGTCGACGCCAAGGGCAAGCCCATGGAAGACGTGCCTTACGTCGGCCTGGACGCCTACAAGATCGGCCAGAAACAAGGCGAAGCCATGGCCACCGAAGCCAAGCATCGCAACTGGGACTGGAAGGACACCTACGCCGTCATCAATACGTTTGACGAGCTCGAGACCGGCAAGAAACGCACCGACGGTTCGGTAGAAGGCCTCAAGGCTGCCGGCCTGCCGGTTGACCATATCCTGTTCACCGCGCAGAAAACCCTCGACGTGCCGGGCGCCATGGACTCCACCAACTCGGCCCTGGTGAAACTGCCCAGCGGCGCGAAAAACCTGCTGATTGGCGGCATGAACGACAGCACCGTACTGGGCGGCGTACGCGCCACCGAAAGCGCCGGCTTCAAGGCGCCGAATGTCATCGGCGTGGGCATCAACGGCACCGACGCCATCGAAGAGCTGAAAAAATCCGACACCGGTTTCTACGGCTCGATGCTGCTCAGCCCCGATGCGTCCGGCTATAAAACCGCTACTGCGATGTTCGAGTGGGTGACCAAAGGCACCGAGCCGGCCAAGTTCACCGCACTGGATAACGTGACCCTGATCACTCGCGCCAACTTCAAGGAAGAGTTGAGCAAGATCGGTCTGTGGAAATGAACAGCGCTGCAGCAGAAAGCCTGCGCTTCAACGGCATCGGCAAGGAGTTTCCCGGGGTGAAAGCCTTGGCGCAGATCAGCTTTGAAGCGCGGCCCCATTCGGTGCATGCGCTGATGGGCGAGAACGGCGCGGGCAAGTCGACCTTGCTGAAAATCCTTGGCGGTTTTTATCCGCCCAACAGCGGCAGTTTGCAGTTGGGCGAACGCAGCGTGAGTTTCAAATCGGCGGCCGACAGCATCGCCAGCGGCATCGCGGTGATTCACCAGGAGCTGCAACTGGTGCCGGAAATGACCGTCGGGGAGAACCTGCTGCTGGGGCATATGCCGTCGCGCTTTGGCGTGGTCAATCGCGGCGCGATGGTGCGCAAGGCGCGGGAATTGCTCAAAGGTCTGGCGGATGAAATCGATCCGAACATGCGCCTGGGCAGCCTGTCCCTCGGGCAGCGGCAACTGGTGGAAATCGCCAAGGCCATGTCACGCAATGCCCATGTGATTGCGTTCGATGAGCCCACCAGCAGCCTCTCGGCCCGCGAGATCGAGCGGCTGATGGTGATCATCGCCCGGCTGCGGGATGAAGGCCGGGTGATCCTCTACGTGTCGCACCGCATGGAAGAAGTGTTCCGGATTTGCGATGCGGTGACGGTGTTCAAGGACGGGCGCTTCGTGCGCACCTTCGAGGACATGGCGCAGTTGAACGTCGACCAGTTGGTCAACTGCATGGTCGGGCGCGATATCCAGGACATCTACAATTACCGACCGCGCGAGCACTCCGGTGAAGCGTTGCGAGTCGAAGGTCTGCTCGGGCCAGGCTTGCAGGAACCGGTGAGTCTGCAGGTGAACAAGGGCGAGATTCTTGGGCTGTTTGGCCTGGTCGGGGCAGGGCGCACCGAGCTGTTGCGCCTGCTGGCCGGGCTGTCGCGCAGTACCCAGGGTGCCTTGGTGTTGCATGGCCAGGCGCAGACGTTCAAGACGCCACGGGATGCGATTGCGGCGGGTGTATTGCTCTGCCCCGAGGACCGCAAGAAGGAAGGCATCGTGCCCCGCGCCAGTGTCGCGGAGAACATCAACATCAGTGCGCGCCGTGACCATGCGCGCTTCGGTTGGTTGATCCAGGGCGGTTGGGAACGCGCCAACGCCCAGCGGCAGATCAGCGCGCTGAACGTGCGCACGCCGTCTGCCGATCAACCGATTCTGTTCCTGTCGGGCGGTAACCAGCAGAAGGCGATTCTGGGTCGCTGGCTGTCGATGCCGATGAAAGTGTTGCTGTTGGACGAGCCGACTCGCGGCATTGATATCGGTGCCAAGTCGGAGATCTACCAGATCATCCACAACCTGGCGGCCAGTGGCATTGCGGTGATTGTGGTGTCCAGCGACCTGATGGAAGTGATGGGCATCTCCGACCGCATCCTGGTGATGAGCGAAGGCGCCCTGACCGGCGAATTGACCCGCGATCAAGCGGACGAAGCACGACTGCTGCAACTGGCTCTTCCGCGTACGCGGGACTGAAGAATACGAGGGGTGGGTATGTCACAGGTAAAAACCGCAAGAAGCTTCTGGCCGGGGTTCAACCAGCGCAAGTTTCTCGATGATTGGGTCATGCTGCTGGCGGCCTTGAGCATCTTTGTGCTCAGCGCCATTTTCATCGACAACTTCCTCTCGCCGCTGAACATGCGCGGCCTGGGGCTGGCGATTTCCACCGTGGGCATTGCAGCCTGCACCATGCTGTTCTGCCTGGCGTCGGGGCACTTCGACTTGTCGGTGGGCTCGGTGATCGCCTGTTCGGGCGTGGTGGCGGGGATCGTGATTCGCGACACCGACAGCGTGTTCTTCGGCGTGTCGGCGGCGTTGGCCATGGGCCTGGTGGTGGGGCTGATCAACGGCATCGTGATCGCCAAGCTGCGGATCAACGCGTTGATTGCCACGCTGGCGACGATGCAGATCGTGCGTGGGCTGGCGTATATCTTTTCCAACGGCAAGGCGGTTGGCGTGATGGACGAAAACTTCTTCGTCTTTGGTAACGGCCAGCTGTTTGGCGTGCCGGTGCCGATCATCATCACCGTGCTGTGCTTTGTGTTTTTTGGCTGGCTGCTGAACTACACCACCTACGGGCGCAACACCATGGCCATCGGTGGCAACCAGGAAGCGGCGCTGTTGGCCGGGGTAAATGTCGACCGTACCAAGATCATCATCTTTGCCGTGCACGGGGTGATTGGTGCGTTGGCCGGGGTGATCCTGGCGTCGCGGATGACCTCGGGGCAACCGATGATTGGCCAGGGGTTTGAGCTGACGGTGATCTCGGCGTGCGTGCTGGGCGGGGTGTCGCTGAGCGGCGGGATCGGGATGATCCGGCATGTAATTGCCGGGGTGTTGATTTTGGCGATCATCGAGAACGCGATGAACCTGAAGAACATCGACACCTTCTACCAATACGTGATTCGCGGCTCGATCCTGTTGCTGGCGGTCATTATCGACAGGATGAAGCAACGCTGATTTCTCGAGCGATGAGGCTTTCTGTGGCGAGGGAGCTTGCTCCCGCTGGGCTGCGTAGCAGCCCCAATACCAAACACCTCATTCATCCAGGCAAAATGCGGTCGTCTGTTTCAGGGCCGCTTCGCGCCCCAGCGGGAGCAAGCTCCCTCGCCACAACAGGCGTGACCGCCCATAATGCTCGCCGTTTTCGTACTTCCCAATAGGCCCGATATGCAGGAAAACGCCCACACTCCCGTCAAAGACGCCGCCCCCACCGGCACTCAAACCCTGCTCCGTGGCCTGGGCGTGGTGCAGGCGGTGGCGGCCGGCGCGCGGGATCTCAAGGAGATTGCCAAGCGCATCGGCACCACCCGCAGCACCACTCACCGCCTGGCCAGTTGCCTGGTGGAAGAGCGCTACCTGCGCGTGGTGCCGCAAGTCGGCTACCTGCTGGGGCCCAAGTTGATCGAGTTGGGTTTTCAGGCGCGCGAGGAATTACCGCTGGTGAGCCTGGCGGTGCCGTACCTGGACGAGTTGTCGGCGCTGACCGGCGACACCATCCACCTGGCGATCCGCGAATTCGATGATGTGCTGTACCTGCACAAGAACCCTGGCCGCAATGGCCCGGAAATGCGCTCGCGCGTAGGCCATCGCATGCCGCTGGCGCGTACCGGGATCGGCAAGGCGTTGTTGCTGGATGACACGGTGGAAGAGTGGCAGCGCCTGTATCAGGTCAGCTTGCCAACAGGCGGGAAAAACTTGCAGTGGCCGCAGCACCCCGAGCAATCCTGGGCGCAGTTTGAACAGCGCATGCAGGAATACGTGGCGGGCGGTTATGCGTTTGATCTGGAAGACAACGAACCGTCGATCCGTTGTGTCGCGGCACCGGTGCGCGATGCCAGCCGGCGAATCGTCGCCGGCATCAGCATCGCCAGTACCGTGCCCTACATGCCGCTGGAGAAAATGGCCGAGCTGATCCCTGTGATCAAACAGGTCGCAGCGCGGCTGTCAGCGGAGTTGGGCGCGAAGGCCTGATCTTCCCGTAGCAGCTGTCGAGCCCCAGCGAGGCTGCGTCTGCGGTGTATCAGGTACACCGCGAACGCAGCCTCGCCAAGGCTCGACAGCTGCTACGGGGGGCAATCTGTCAGGCCTTCAGGGTCGCCATGTCGATCACGAAGCGGTACTTCACATCCCCGGCAATCATGCGGGTGTAGGCTTCGTTGATGTGGCGGATGTCGAGCATCTCGATGTCGCAGGTGATGCCGTGCTCGGCACAGAAATCCAGGACTTCCTGGGTTTCGGCAATCCCACCGATCAACGAACCGGCCAGTACCTTGCGGCCCATCACCAGCTTGGCGGCATTGACGGGCGGGTCGACCGGCTCGATCAAACCTACCAGGATGTGCACGCCGTCAAAGCGCAGCACATCGAGGTAGGGGTTCAAGTCGTGCTGCACCGGAATGGTGTCCAGCAGGAAGTCGAAATGCCCGGCAGCGGCTTTCATCTGCGCTTCGTCGGTGGACACGATCACGTGATCGGCGCCCTGGCGACGGCCTTCTTCAGCCTTGCTCGCGGAGCGGGTGAACAACGTCACTTCGGCGCCCATGGCCTTGGCGAACTTGATGCCCATGTGGCCCAAACCGCCCATGCCCAGAACCCCAACCTTGTCGCCAGCCTTCACGCCATAGTGCTTGAGCGGCGAATAGGTGGTGATACCGGCGCAGAGGATCGGCGCGGCGCTGGCCAGGTCGAGCTTGGCCGGGATCTTCACCACGAAGTGCTCGCTGACCACGATGCTGTCGGAGTAGCCGCCCATGGTGTTGCTGCCATCGACCCGATCCGGGGTGGCGTAGGTCATGGTCGGGCCTTCGAGGCAGTATTGCTCGAGGTCGGCGTGGCAGGCGTCGCAGTGACGGCAGGAGTCGACCATGCAGCCAACACCCACCAGGTCACCGACTTTGTGCGCGGTCACGCTGGCGCCGACGGCGGTGACTTTACCGACGATCTCGTGGCCCGGCATCAGCGGGTACACGGCAATGCCCCATTCGTTGCGTGCCTGGTGGATGTCGGAGTGGCAAACGCCGCAGTAGAGGATTTCGATCGCCACGTCATCGGCGCGCGGGCTGCGGCGTTCGAAGGACATGGGGGCGAGGGGAGTGGTGGCCGATTGAGCGGCATAACCGATGGCGGTGTACATGGAGAAACCTCGCAGGTGCAGTAACAGGTGAGGTGGCGCATTCTCCTCGCCGTGCCTTGGGGCGGCCATGGCGATTGCTCCGAGTCTCATGCCTATTCGTCCGGGAGTGCCCCTGGATTGGATTACTGTGGCGCCAGACCTGCGATGATGGTGTCATCCCCTTTTTCGCGAAGTTTTTGCCATGTTGTTGACCCGCCATGTCGACGCCAATGCCGCGTTGGTTGCCCTGATCGAACCGCTGACACCCCGTGATGGTTTCTCGCCCACGAACTTGCCAGGCGTGCAGGTATTGCGCGCCAGTTGCGATGTGGCGCGGGGCCCACAGATTTATGAACCGAGCCTGATGATCGTCGCCCAGGGCAGCAAGGTCGCGTATTTGGGCCCGCGAACCCTGGAATATGGCGCCGGGCATTACCTGATCCAGGCGATGCCGGTGCCGTTCGAATGCGAGACCTTTGCCATGCCGAATGCGCCGCTGTTAGGCGTGACGGTGGGCATTGACCGGGTGGTGCTGGGTGAGTTGGTGATGGCGATGGGGATCCAGTCCGGGCCACCGCCAGCGGCGCAGACGTTGGAGTCGATGAGCTCGGTTGTGCTGGATGACGCCATGCGCGGCTGTGTCGAACGGCTGTTGCAGTGCCTGCACGATCCGCTGGAGAGTCGGATCATGGGCCCGGCGCGGGTGCGGGAATTATTGTTCACCGCGTTGCGGGGGCCTCAGGCGGATGTGTTGCGGGCGCTGGTGGAGCAGCAAGGGCAGTTTTCCCGGGTGGCGACCTCGTTGAACCACCTGCATGCCCATTACGCCGAGCCACTGAATATCGAGACCTTGGCGGGTTATGCGCACATGAGCGCGTCGACGTTCCACGAACACTTCAAGCGTTGCACGCTGTTGTCGCCGGTGCAGTACCTCAAGCGTCTGCGGCTGCTCAAGGCGCAGCAGTTGCTGTTGGTGGAGGGTATGGGTGTGGCGCAGGCGGCCCACAGTGTGGGCTATCAGAGTACGTCGCAGTTCAGCCGGGAGTACAAGCGCTACTTCGAGCGCAGCCCTGGGGATGAGCGAGCGGCATAACTCTCCCAGGCACAACGCGGTCAAAAATGTGGGAGCGGGCTTGCTCGCGAATGCGGTGTGTCAGTCACAGATGTTTTGGCTGAACCACCGCATTCGCGAGCAAGCCCGCTCCCACATTTGTCCGAGCCGACTGGTCTTTTTCCGGGCCACAAAAAAAGGCCCCCATTTGGGAGCCTCGTTTTTCAAGCCAATGCCTTACATGTTCGGGTAAGTCGGCCCGCCCGCACCTTCCGGTGTCACCCAGGTGATGTTCTGCGAAGGGTCCTTGATGTCACAGGTCTTGCAGTGCACGCAGTTCTGGGCGTTGATCTGGAAGCGCTTCTCGCCGTCTTCCTTGGTGATCACTTCATACACGCCGGCCGGGCAGTAGCGCTGCGCCGGTTCATCGTAGAGCGGCAGGTTGGTGCCGATCGGGATGCTCGGGTCTTTCAGCTTCAGGTGGCAAGGCTGTTCTTCTTCGTGGTTGGTACCGGAGATGAACACCGAGCTCAGCTTGTCGAAGCTCAGCTTGCCGTCGGGTTTCGGGTAGTCGATTTTCTTGCTGTCCTTGGCCAGCTTGAGGCAGGCGTAGTCCGGCTTGGTGTCGTGCAGGGTGAACGGCATTTTGCCGCCGAGGATGTTCTGGTCGAACCAGTTGAAGCCGGCACCCAGGATCGGGCCGAACTTGTGCATCGCCGGGCCGAAGTTGCGGCTGGCGAACAGCTCTTCGTAGAGCCAGCTGTTCTTGAAGCTGTCGACGTAGTTGGTCAACTCGTCGCCGCCTTCGGATTCGGCGAACAGGCGCTCGGCCACGGCGTCAGCGGCGAGCATGCCCGACTTCATGGCGGTGTGGCTGCCCTTGATCTTGGCCACGTTCATGGTGCCCAGGTCGCAGCCGATCAAGGCGCCACCCTTGAATACCATTTTAGGCAGCGAGTTGATGCCACCTTTGGCCAGCGCGCGTGCGCCGTAGCTGATGCGCTTGCCGCCTTCCAGGTACTGGGCCAGCACCGGGTGATGCTTGAGGCGCTGGAACTCGTCGAACGGCGACAGGAAAGTGTTGCTGTAGGACAGGTCGACGATCAGGCCGACCACCACTTGGTTGTTTTCCAGGTGATAGAGGAACGAGCCGCCGGTGTTCTCGTTGCTCATGATGTCCAGCGGCCAACCGGCAGTGTGCACCACCAGGCCAGGCTGATGTTTGGCCGGGTCGATTTCCCAGATTTCTTTCAGGCCGATGCCGTAGTGCTGGGCGTCGGCGTCGCTGTCCAGGTTGAAGCGCTGGATCAGTTGCTTGCCGATGTGGCCACGGCAACCTTCGGCGAACAGCGTGTACTTGCCACGCAGTTCCATGCCCGGGGTGTAGACGCCTTCTTTTGGCTGGCCTTCACGGTCGACGCCGAGGTCACCGGTGATGATCCCGCGCACCACGCCGTTTTCGTCGAACAGTGCTTCCTGGGCGGCGAAGCCCGGGTAGACTTCCACGCCCAGGTTCTCGGCCTGCTGGGCGAGCCAACGGCACAGGTTGCCCAGGGAGATAATGTAGTTGCCTTCGTTGTGCATGGTCTTGGGCACAAAGAAGTCAGGCACCTTGGTGGCCGCTTCGCTGGAGCGCAGTACATAGATGTCATCACGCACAACAGGGGTGTTGAGCGGTGCACCGAGTTCTTTCCAGTCCGGGAACAATTCGTTCAGGGCACGGGGTTCAAACACGGCACCGGACAGGATGTGAGCGCCGACTTCGGAGCCTTTTTCGACCACGCAGACGCTGATTTCCTTACCGGCTTCGGCGGCCTTCTGCTTCAATCGGCAGGCGGCAGACAGGCCTGCCGGGCCAGCGCCGACGATGACCACGTCGAATTCCATGTATTCGCGTTCCACAGGCTATCTCCTACTCAAGGCTCAACGGCTTTTTTTTCTAATGGGTGGAGGTTCGGTAGTCCGTCCCACAATGCCTGCACAAATCTCATGCAAGGGGCAGGGGACGACCCACCTTTCTCTCTAGGTGGCGCATTATATCTACACCACTCTCAGCGTCCAATACAAACGTTTGTTTGAATTGCCCGCAAGCTAGGTAAATCAAAGCAACGCGGCTTATAACTGACCATTTTGCCGTATTGACCGGAATAGGCGTTCCGGTCAATATACGGTCGGTTTTGCGCATCCCGTAGGCAGACTGTGGGTTTCAAGGCCACCTCGAAAAACAGGCTGAAGGCAAATAAGGGTGACGCGCGAGCCACGATGGCGCGCAGTTTACACGCCACGATAATGAATGACCTCTCAGTCACCGCTGACGAACGGTCATCACTCCCGTGAGCAAGGTCCCCCGCCGACGATTGCCGGTGTTTTTGGAGGTGCCCTTGTGTGCCGATGAGCATCAAACCGCCAGGTTCGCCTAGGCGACTTTCTTTTCACCGGAGAGTAACGAGGAATCCATGAAGGTTCTTGTAGCTGTCAAACGCGTTGTCGATTACAACGTGAAAGTTCGCGTCAAGGCGGACAATTCCGGCGTCGATCTCGCTAACGTCAAGATGTCGATGAACCCTTTCTGCGAAATCGCCGTGGAAGAAGCCGTACGCCTGAAAGAGAAAGGCGTTGCGACTGAAATCGTCGTCGTTTCCATCGGTCCGACCACTGCTCAAGAGCAGCTGCGTACGGCCCTGGCGCTGGGTGCCGATCGCGCCATCCTCGTCGAATCCGCTGAAGAGCTGACTTCCCTGGCCGTTGCCAAGTTGTTGAAAGCTGTTGTCGACAAGGAACAGCCATCGCTGGTGATCCTCGGCAAACAAGCCATCGACAGCGACAACAACCAGACTGGCCAGATGCTGGCTGCACTGACCGGTTACGGCCAGGGCACCTTCGCCTCGAAAGTCGAAGTCAGCGGCGACAACGTTGCCGTGACCCGCGAAATCGACGGCGGCGCGCAAACCGTTTCCCTGAAACTGCCGGCCATCGTCACCACCGACCTGCGTTTGAACGAGCCGCGCTACGCGTCCCTGCCAAACATCATGAAAGCCAAGAAGAAGCCTCTCGAAGTGCTGACTCCGGACGCTTTGGGCGTTTCCACCGCCTCCACCAACAAGACCGTCAAAGTCGAAGCGCCGGCTGCACGCAGCGCGGGCATCAAGGTCAAGTCGGTGGCTGAACTGGTCGAGAAACTGAAAAACGAAGCGAAGGTAATCTAACCATGACTATCTTGGTAATCGCAGAACACGACAACAAGGTCGTGGCTCCGGCCACCCTGAACACTGTCGCCGCCGCCGCCAAAATCGGTGGTGATATCCACGTCCTGGTCGCTGGCCAAAACGTTGGTGCCGTGGCTGAGGCCGCTGCCAAAATCGCTGGCGTGAGCAAAGTACTGGTTGCCGACAACGCAGCCTACGCTCACCAGTTGCCGGAAAACGTTGCCCCGCTGGTTGCAGAGCTGGGCGCTGGTTACAGCCACATCCTGGCTGCCGCCACTTCCAACGGCAAAAACATCCTGCCGCGCGTTGCCGCGCAGCTGGACGTTGACCAGATCTCCGAGATCGTTTCGGTTGAAAGCGCCGACACCTTCAAGCGTCCGATCTATGCCGGTAACGCCATCGCTACTGTGCAGTCCACTGCCTCGGTTAAAGTCATCACCGTGCGTGCCACCGGTTTCGACCCGGTTGCTGCTGAAGGTGGTTCGGCTGCGGTTGAAGCTGTCGCTGCTGCTCACGACGCTGGCACTTCCAGCTTCGTAGGCGAAGAGCTGGCCAAGTCCGATCGTCCGGAACTGACCGCTGCCAAGATCGTCGTTTCCGGCGGTCGTGGCATGCAGAACGGTGACAACTTCAAGCACCTGTACGCCCTGGCTGACAAGCTGGGCGCTGCGGTCGGCGCTTCCCGCGCTGCCGTCGACGCAGGTTTTGTACCGAACGACATGCAGGTCGGCCAGACCGGCAAAATCGTTGCGCCACAGCTGTACATCGCCGTCGGTATCTCCGGCGCGATCCAGCATTTGGCCGGTATGAAAGACTCCAAGGTGATCGTTGCGATCAACAAGGACGAAGAAGCGCCGATCTTCCAGGTGGCTGATTATGGCCTGGTGGCAGACTTGTTCGAAGCCGTACCCGAGTTGGAGAAGCTGGTCTAATCCAGCCGCTTCACTTATAAAGAGCCCGGTCTTTTGACCGGGCTTTTTTTTGCCCGGTAATTTTTGAATGGGAGAACCCTGCCATGGAATTGCGTCCCTGGACTGTACTGCTGGCCCTGTCACTGCTGCCGACGGTGTCGCTGGCGGCTGGCAAATGTGATCGCCTAGTGATCACCGGCAGCCCGGACGCACCGCCTTATCTGTGGCGTGATCCCCAAGACCCCACGCACTTGATCGGCGCCACCGCCGACATGTTGCAGCAAGTGGCCAAAGACATCGGGGTGAAAATCGACCTGCTGTACGGCGGCAAGCGCTCCGTGGCTCTGGACGAAGTGCGCAGTGGGCGCATGGACATCCTCGCCGACGCACCGTTGACCCTCGACGCCTTGGACGCCTTCGATTACATCCACCCGGCATTGGTGCAAACCGATTACCTGGTCTGGACCCGCAAGGATTCGACCCTGGAATATAAACAGCCCGGCGACCTGCATGGCCACAAGGGCGCGGTGTCGGAAAGGGCACGCCTGAGCCGCGACTTTGAAACCTTGGCTGCCGAGCAACTGACCTTGCAACGCTTGCCCAGCCTGACCCCGGCGTTCCAGAAACTGCTGCTGGGGGAAGTGGACTACGTACTCGCCGGACGGTATTCCGGCATGGCCATGGCCCAGACCCTGGGCATGAGCAACGACCTGGTGGCGCGGGAAATACCCATCGACCAACCGGGCCTGTACCTGGCGATTTCCCACAACTCCGCCTGCAACGATCCGTGGTTGCGCGGACAGCTCGCCAAAAAGATGACAGAATTGCCCGCGTCCGGTCTGGCGGAAACCGCGCTGCAGAGCAATCTCGAGCGCTGGAAAGCGCAGTTGCAGCAACCCGTCGGCACCCCAACAAAGTAGGGATTTTCAGTGACTATTCGACCTCTTTTCGCGGCCCTCGCCGTTGTAGCTTTGGCGGGATGTGCAGCCGATCCTGCGCCGAATGAACAAATGCGCCTGACCCAGCAAGCCCTGGAGCAAGCCAATGCCGTGGGCGCCGTGGCCGATGACTCGCCCGAGCTGAAGCTGGCTGAAGGCAAGTTCACCCAGGCCAAGGCCGACATGGCCGATGAATCCTACAAGGACGCCCGCATGCAGGCTGAAGAAGCCGAGCTGGACGCCCGCCTGGCGGAAGCCCGGGTGCTGACCCGCAAAAGCCAGGAGCAACTGAACGTGCTCAACACCCGTATCACCCGCCTGCGCAAGCAGTTGCAGTTGGGAGACGCCCAATGAGCCCGTTGATTCGTGGGTTGAGCTGTGTGGTGTTGCTGGGCAGTGCGCTCGGTGGTTGCGCGACCCATCCCGACAGTAACCTCGCCTTGCAACAGGCGAGCAGTGACTTCCAGAAGGTCAAGGAAGACTCGAATGTGCTGCGTATCGCGCCCAAGGATGTGATTCGCGCGGGTGAGTCCCTGGCCCGTGCCGACCGTTTCTCCAGCTTCTGGGGCAGCGGCGCCGATGTGGCGCATTACGCCTACCTGAGCCAGCGCTACAGCGCGATCGCCCGGGAACACACCGAGCAGGCACTTAACCAGGAGCGCGGGGTCAAGCTGGAGCTGGAACGCCAGCGTCTGCAGCTGGCCCTGCGTGAAGCCAAGCTGGCCAGCGTGCAGCAACAGGGCAAATGGATTGAGGCGCAGATTTCCAGCCTGACCACCGTCCAGCCTGATCGCGGGTTGGTGATGACGCTGGGTGACGTGCTGTTCGACACTGGCGAGGCAGAGCTGCAAAACTCGGCCAACCGCACGGTGCTCAAAGTCGTACAGTTCCTGCAGTTGAACCCCAAGCGCGTGGTGCGCATCGAGGGTTACACTGACAATACCGGTGGCGAGCAGGAAAACCTCAAACTGTCCCGGGACCGCGCCCAAGCGGTGGCGGATCTGCTGAGCGACCTGGGCATTGATGAAAAACGCATCCAGGTCGAAGGCTACGGCGATCAGTACCCGGTTGACGTCAACGCTTCGGAGCGTGGTCGGGCGCAGAACCGTCGGGTAGAGATTGTGTTCTCCGACGAGAAAGGCCAGCTGGGCGCTGCTCGCTAAACCTGTTGCTCAAGGTGAAGGGGTGATTCCTGTGGGAGCTGTCGAGCCCCAGCGAGGCTGCGATAGGATCGCCTCGGTGAACCTGCGAGACCTCAGTGCCTGCATCGCAGCCTCGCTGAAGCTCGACAGCTCCCACAAAAGCCCGATCAGTGATCGGGTTTTTTGTGCCCGCGATTCAGTTAGCGACCCTTACAGTTTTTTCTATCACTGCCGCCCGCGCTCGACTATTGTGGCAACTGTCCCCGTACACTTCTAAACTGTGCCGGTATGTTTCACACAAAAATAAAATACCCGTGAAATCGAGTGCTGCGTCATGACCAATCTGTTGCTCTACCAACGTATCGCCCAGCAACTGGCTGAGGATATCCGCCGCGGTGTCTATCAACCGGGCGAGCGCGTGCCTTCGGTGCGCAAAATGAGCTCCCAGCTCAACGTCAGCCACGCCACCGTGTTGCAGGCCTACGCGAACCTGGAAGACCAGGGTTTGATTCGCGCGCGGCCGCAGTCCGGGTATTACGTGCACCAGACACCTGCGCTCACCGCGCCGACGCCGGACATCGCCCGGGTCGAGCGTCCAGGGTTGGTCACCCGCAGCAGCATCATTCAACAGGTGTTGGTCGAATCCCGCCGCGAAGGTGTGTTCCCGCTGGGTGCTGCCGTGCCGAGTGTCGACTACCTGCCGGTGCGTGCGTTGCATCAGCAACTGGCCAAGGTCACGCGCTTCCAGAGCCCGCGGGCGTTCAGCTACATGTTCAGCCCGGGTTTTGAACCGCTGCGGCGCCAAGTGGCAATCCGTATGCGGGATGCCGGGGTGGTGGTCGATCCGTCCGAAGTGGTGATCACCCACGGGTGTGTCGACGCATTGCAAATGTCGCTACGGGTCCTGACCCGTCCCGGCGACTTGATCGCAGCCGAGTCGCCGACGTACTACGGCTTGCTGCAACTGGCGGATTTGCTCGGCCTGAAGGTCATCGAAATCCCCAGCGACCCGGCTACCGGCATGAGCCTGGAAGCCCTGCAACTGGCCGCCAACCAATGGTCGATCAAGGCTCTGGTGCTGACCACGCGCCTGAGCAATCCCCTGGGCGGCACCATGCCCGAAGAGCGGCAGAAACAGTTGCTGCGCCTGGCCTCGGATTTCGACATCCAAGTGGTGGAAGACGATATCTACGGCGAACTGATGTTCGAACTGGGCCGCACCAAGGCGCTCAAAGCCTACGACCGCCTGGACCGGGTCATCTATTGCTCGAGTTTCTCCAAGACCTTGTCACCGGGCATCCGCATCGGCTGGATGATTGCCGGCAAGTACCAGCAGGAAATCCAGCGCCTGCAGATGTTCAGCACCCATTCGGCCTGCAGCGTGACCCAGATGGGCACGGCGGCGTACCTGGAAAACGGCGGTTACGACCGGCATTTGCGCTATATCCGCCAGGAATACCGCAAGAACCTCAGCGCCTTCCAGCTGGCCGTGCAGCAATATTTCCCCGAAGGCACCCAGATGACCCGGCCGACAGGCGGCTTTATCCTGTGGGTCAGTTTGCCGGGACGGGTCAATACCCAGGAACTGCACGTGCGCGCATTGCAGCAGGGCATCAGCATTGCACCGGGGCTGATCTTCAGTAATACGGAACAGTTCAACCACTGTATTCGCCTGAACTGCGGCACGCCGTGGAACCGCGAGGCCGAGCGCGCGCTGATGACCCTTGGCATGCTGGCAAGCCAGTTATGCCAGGAGACTGCAGCGGGTTTATGAGGCGTGGAAAGGGGACACGAAGGGTAGCTGGCTAATTACCATGCTTGTCATACCGTCCTCAACAAGCGAGCATATGGCCTTCTGCCGTTAATGCTGCTGGCGATATGACTTATACCTTTCCTGCTGCGCTGCTGGTCTGTCTGTTAAGCCTGGGGAACGCTGGCGCCGTCCTGGCGGCTCCTGCCAGTGAAACGGCGCCTGCGGCCAGCACCCAGCAAAAAGTAACAGCAAAAAAAGCCGCTCCCGTAAAGAAGGCACCGGTGGCAAAGAAAGCTCCGGCAAAGAAAGCCGCGCCTACTAAAAAACGTGCGCCTATCGCCAGCAAATCAAAATCGGCCCACGAAGTGGCCAAAACTAAGTTGCCGCCGGCAGAGCTGGATTTGAGCCTGCCGTCCAATATGGTCCGGCATCTGCAACCCCTCGGCACCATGCCGCAGCCAAAGAACGTGCCGCTGCTGCCGCCGATGTTTGCCGAGAAGCCCACGGATAACAGCGCGTTCCAGATCAACGGGCGCCTGCTCAGCAATGAAATGCAGTTGCAATTGCGCAACGAAGAACGCCGCGAAGTAGAAGGTGCGGCGCTGGATTTTGAATTCAAGCAATAAACCCGACGAGTAAAAGTGACGCGCACTCCTGACCTTCTGTCGCAGACTGGTCAGTCACTTTTGTTTTCGGTGAAAATCCCCTGTTAAGCCAATTTAAAACGTCTGTTTAAGGGCGTAGTCTTACGTGGCTATCAACACTGAGTTGTCGAGGATCTGTTCGTCATGAAATGCCGTGAAGGCTGTGGCGCTTGCTGCATTGCCCCATCCATCAGTTCTCCGCTACCGGGAATGCCTGCCGGCAAACCGGCGGGCGAACGCTGCCTGCATCTTTCGGTCGAACAACTGTGCCAGTTGTTTGGTCAGCCAGAGCGGCCGGCGGTGTGCAGTTCGTTCCAGGCGGATATCGAGGTCTGTGGCAACAGCCAGGCAGAAGCGATCAAGTTGATCGGCTGGTGGGAACAGATGACCGCGGCTTAGTGGGCTGTTCAAAGTACTGAACTTCAACAATAAGGAATAAGACCATGGGTTCACTGAAACGAATTGCTGTGTTGTGCGGTTTTACCGTGATGTTTGCTGCCGCAGCGCAGGCTGAAGACTGGCAGACTGCCAAGGATGAAGACGGCATCAAAGTGTCGTTGAGTGAAATTGCCGGCTCCAAATACAAGGCTTATCGCGGTGTGACTACCATCAAGGCGCCGCTGGCCAAGATCCAGGCGTTGCAGGAAGACGTGGCCGGGGCCTGTTCCTGGATCCACGAATGCAAATCGCAAAAACTGCTTAAGCAAGAAGGTGACAAGAGCTGGACCTACACCCAGTTCAAGGCGCCGTTCCCGGTCACCGACCGTGACTCGATCCTGGAAATCACCACCACCAAGGCCGCTGACGGCAGCGTGACCCGCAAGCTATTGGAAGTGCCGACTTACCAGCCCGAAGTCAAAGGCTATGTGCGCGTAGCCCAGGTTGACGGTTATTGGAAGCTGGTACCTAAAGGCGACAACCTGACCGAAGTGACCTACCAGGTGCACACCGAGCCAGGTGGCAGCGTGCCGTCGTGGTTGGCCAACAAGTTTGTGGTGGACGCACCGTTCAACACCTTGAAAGCTTTGAAAGAACACGCTGAAAAATAACTGCAGCTGATCAGTTGCCTCCTGCCTTGAGTGGAACGATCTCCAAGCCCTCAAGGTCCAGATAGAGGTAAGCCCACTCTTGGGTTTTATCGAGGAGGCACTGATGCCAAAGTGGAACGTTTCCTTCACTGATGATCATGGTGAGTCGGTAGTCGAGCAATTCGAATGTGAGCAAAAACCGACCCTTGAAGAGGCTGCGCGCCTGGTTCGCGCCCGCGTGTCTCCGGTGCTGAAGGAATTGGATCTCAACGATCTCGAAGGGCGGATCGCCGAACCGACGGTGAAGATCCTGAAAGATCAAAACAGCATTAAAGACCTCAAGGTCGACCCCGCCGCCTGAACATTTCCTGTACGCCCTTAAACAGACTCTGGTGGAGCTGAAAGCTTCGCGTTACTCTGCAATCGAGATCAGCGAATGAATCGCTAAGGTCTGGTCTTGTCAGCTACATGCTTGTCTCCCAGCGGCGACGTCATTGCCGTAACACCCGCGCCGTTACAGCGCGGGCCTTGGGAAGCACGGAAAGTCTATCCATCGGTTTGAGGAGGACGTTTCATGAGCACAGCCTATCAAGAAGACATCAGCACCAACGTGTTGCGCCGCATGAAAGAGGGCGGCTTTGACTTCTCACGTTTCCACCCCATCGAGTTCTACGCCATATTCCCGGATGAGGAACGTGCGCGCCGGGCTGCGGGTCGGTTTCGTGGGGAATCCCTGAATGCCCAGGTCAGCGCGCGGGATGACGGCGCCTGGTACCTGGAACTGAGCAAAATCATGTTCGCCACCTACGACGGCATAGGAGACTTCGAGCAGGACTTTGAGGCGGTGGTCGAGCCCTTGGGCGGGATCATTGAGGGATGGGGCGTCAAACAGGAGGTGCGTGGGTTACCCATGTAGCGGCATGAGCAATAACACAGCGTATCGGCTGACCTTTGGGTCGGCCGTTTTTGTTTCTGGCTTGGGAAAAATCCTGCACAAAAAAAAGCCACCCGAGCAGGGTGGCCAAAGGGAAGATCGGAGCGAAGGGGAACAGATCGGTACATGCCGTATCACGTTACCCATCAAGCAAAGGGTGAGGCTGTAGGACATGTCCTGTTCAGCCGATGGTGGTGATTATCCCCAGGGTTTGCCGGGCAGTGAAATCAACTCTGACTATGCTGGTGATAGTCATGGCCTGCATTGCAATGAGGCGCCGCCCATGACAGCGGGCATTTGCTGCACCGGGACGGTGCGGTGAGACCTGCGCCTATATCCAACTGATTGATACTTAAGTGTTTATGCCGCTGGCACGGGCCTTGCGATGGTTCTGGCGTCCGGGTGACAAGGAGTACGGCATGATCCGCACTTATTATGATGAGATGTACGACGGGGCAGGGCTTGTGCGCCCCCATTACCGCGAATTCGCCCGCTGGTTGGCCGAGACGCCTGCGGAACTGCTGGCCCAGCGCCGGCGTGAAGCCGATTTGCTGTTTCACCGGGCCGGTATCACCTTCACGCTGTACGGCGATGAGCAAGGCACCGAACGCCTGATTCCCTTCGACACGATTCCCCGCAGCATCCCGGCCAGTGAGTGGCGGATCGTCGAGCGCGGCTGTATCCAACGGGTCAAGGCGCTGAACATGTTCCTCGCCGACCTGTACCACGAACAACGGATCATCAAGGCCGGGATCATCCCTGCCGAGCAAGTGCTGGCCAACGAGCAATACCAGTTGGCGATGCAGGGCCTGGACCTGCACCGCGATATCTATTCCCACATCTCCGGCGTCGACCTCGTACGCGATGGCGACGGTACTTACTACGTCCTCGAAGACAACCTGCGCACCCCCAGCGGTGTCAGCTACATGCTCGAAGACCGCAAGATGATGATGCGCCTGTTCCCCGAACTGTTCGCCGCCCAGCGCATCGCGCCCATCGATCACTACCCCAACCTGTTGCTCGACACCCTGAAAAGCTCCAGCCCCCTGGATAACCCCAGTGTGGTGGTACTCACTCCGGGGCGTTTCAACAGTGCGTTCTTCGAACATGCGTTCCTGGCCCGTGAAATGGGCGTGGAACTGGTGGAAGGCGCCGACCTGTTTGTACGTGATGACCGTGTGTTCATGCGCACCACCGACGGCCCCAAGGCGGTGGATGTCATTTACCGCCGCCTTGACGACGCGTTCCTCGACCCGCTGGCCTTCAACCCGGACTCCATGCTCGGCGTGCCGGGCCTGCTGGCGGCGTATCGCTCGGGCAATGTGGTGCTGGCGAATGCCATCGGCACTGGGGTTGCGGATGACAAGTCGGTGTACCCCTTCGTCACCGAGATGATCCGTTTTTACCTGGATGAAGAGCCGATCCTGAAGAATGTTCCGACGTTCCAGTGCCGTAATCCCAGTGAACTGTCCCACGTGCTGGCCAACCTTCCGGAACTGGTGGTGAAGGAAACCCAGGGCTCGGGCGGCTACGGCATGTTGGTCGGCCCGGCCGCCTCGGCGGCGGAAATCGAAGCCTTCCGCGCACGCATCAAGGCCAAGCCCCACGCCTATATCGCGCAGCCAACCCTGTGCCTGTCCACCTGCCCGACCTTCGTCGAAAACGGCATCGCCCCGCGCCACATCGACCTGCGCCCGTTCGTGCTGCAAGGCAAGGAAACTCGCGTGGTGCCGGGCGGCCTGACCCGTGTGGCGCTGCGGGAAGGTTCGCTGGTGGTCAATTCGTCCCAGGGCGGCGGCACCAAAGACACCTGGGTGGTTGAGGATTGAAATATGTTGAGTAGAACTGCCTCGGATTTGTATTGGATGTCGCGCTATCTGGAGCGTGCGGAAAACCTCGCGCGGATGCTCGATGTCAGTTATTCGCTGTCGCTGATGCCCCAGGACGGGCGCGGCGATGGCTTGCATGAACTGGCAATGCCGCTGCTGATCACCGGCACCCTCGACGATTACCGCGAGCGTCACGGCGAGCTGCACGCCGAGCGCCTGCTGCACTTCTTCGCTCTGGATGCGGCCAATCCGGCGAGCATCTACAGCTGCCTCGGTGCGGCGCGGGCCAGTGCTCACGCCGTGCGTGGGCGAATTACCGCCGACATGTGGGAAAACATCAACGCCACCTGGCTGGAAATTCGCGACATCGCCCAGCAAGGCCTGAGTCGTTATGGCATGAGTCGGTTCTGCGAGTGGGTCAAGGAGCGCTCCCACCTGTTCCGTGGCGCCACCTACGGCACCATCATGCGTAACGACGCTTTTCGTTTTATCCGCCTCGGTACCTTTATCGAACGGGCCGACAACACGCTGCGCCTGCTGGATGCCCGCTATGAAATGGCCGGCGACCAGGCCGAAGCGGTCACCGATGGCACCGCCCACGCCTACTATCAGTGGAGTGCGCTATTAAGGGCCTTGTCCTCTTTCGAGGCCTACACCGAGATCTACCGCGACGCCCCCGGCGCCCGGCAAGTCGCCGAGCTGTTGCTACTACGCGCCGACGTCCCGCGCTCGCTGCGGGCGTGCAGTGAAGAGATCGACCAGATCCTTGGCAGCCTGCCCGGCATCAACGGTCGCCCGGCCCAACGCCTGGCGGCCGAAATGGATGCGCGACTGCGCTTTACCGCGATCGACGAAATTATCGAGGAAGGCCTGCACGCTTGGCTGACCGACTTCATCCCGCTCGTGCGCGAGCTGGGCGATGCTATTTACAGTTCCTACCTGGAGGCGGCATGAGACTTTCCATCAGCCACGAAACCACCTACCACTACGAAGACCAGGTGCGCGCCAGCATCCAGTACCTGCGGCTCACGCCCCACGACAGCGAGCGCCAGCACGTCCTTAGTTGGCAACTGGACTTGCCCCGGCCGGTACGGGCGCAACTGGACCCGTTCGGCAATATCCTGCACGTGCTAACCATGGACGAGCCCCACGAAGCCATCATCATCGGCGCCCGTGGCCAGGTGGATATCGACGAATTGCGCGAAGCCGAACATGAGAGCCAGTCGGCGTTTCCGTTCCTGCGCTGCACCCGTTTGACCGAGCCGGACGATGCCTTGCGCAGCTTTGCCGAAAAGCATTGCCACCAGCGCCGCGACCGCAGTGCGTTGATTGATTTAATGCATGCGCTGAACCAGTACATGACCTACTCGCCCGGCTCTACCGAAGTCGACACCTGTGCGGCCACGGCGTTTGCCGGGCGCGCCGGGGTGTGCCAGGACCACACCCACGCCTTCCTCGCCTGTGCTCGCAGCCTGGGTATTCCGGCGCGGTATGTGTCGGGGTATTTGTACAGCGAAGACTGCGAGCACCTGGCCAGTCATGCCTGGGCCGAAGCCTGGCTGGATGACGCCTGGTACAGCTTTGATGTGACCAACCAACTGGCCCGGCCGGAACGGCATTTGAAGCTGGCGGTGGGCCTGGATTACCTGGACGCCTGCCCGGTGCGGGGCATGCGTCGTGGGGGAGGGCATGAGCAGATGCATGCCAAGGTATTTGTGGCGCCGACACCGGTGATTTCGGTGCAGCAGCAGTAGGATTCCGGGAGAGGGAGCTTTGTGTAGCAGGAAAGCTCTCTGTGCCAGGAAAACTTTTGTGGCGAGGGAGCTTGCTCCCGCTGGGCTGCGAAGCGGCCCCAAAGCATGCCCCCCGAGTTCTGTCTGGAGAAATGTGATTGTCTGATTGGGGCTGCTGCGCAGCCAGCGGGAGCAAGCTCCCTCGCCACAGATTTACCCGAGCCTTAAGGCTGCTTTCTGCCTGCCATATACTTCAAGTACCCCACCAGCAGATCCAGGTCCGCATCCGGCAGCACACTGGCCGAAAACGCCGGCATCTTCGCCTGTGGCCAATGCCGCATGCCTTGCGGGTCGCGGATATAACGCTTGAGGAAATCCCCGGCGAAATATTCAGTAGGGTTGTAGGGAATATTCAAATCCGGCCCCACCTGCGCATCGCCGGCCCCGTTGAGGCGATGACACGCCAGGCAGTTCTTCTGGAACAACGCGAAGCCTTGATTTACCGGATCATTTGCCGCCAGTTTCGGGTCTGGTAACAACGCCGGGAAGCGCTCCGCAACCGTTGTCATTTGCTTGATCCCGGAGATCTGAAACGGCCATTGCTCAGGGCTGATATGCCCGGCCTGCGGGTCCGTCCACACCAGATAAAACGGCCCGGCACTGGGTTTGCCGTCCGCCAGCGGCGGCCAGGGATGCGCCGGGTCTTCTACCGCCAACCAGGCCTGCGAGCCGCTTTTTGACAGCAGCGGCGCCGCCGTCAGTTCCGCGGCAAAGCCGTCAAGCGCCACCGCCTGCAGATGATTTTCCGGCTTGATGCCGGGCAACAGTGCGGCCAGCGGTACCGCGCGATACGTCATGTTGCGCTTGTAGGAAACGTCATCAACGATCTGCACCGTCTGCGCATCCGGGCGCTTGAGCAGCTCGGCGGTTTCCCAGGTTTTACGGGTGTGATCCAGCTCGATGGTCAGTTGTGCGGCAGACGCCGGCAGGGCCAGCAGCAGGGTTATAAGGACGATGATCTGTTTCAAGGATGGGCCCGTGTTTGAGTGACGATGCGGGTATCACGATACCGCAAAACCACCTGAAACCGGCGCGCAAAACGGCAGCCCCTGACGGGATCGCTAAGCGCAATATCCCGAAAGGCGCTGCCAAAGGCTGCGATCCTGGCGCTGTGTCTGCGCAGAATGTGGGGTGTGAGAAGTCACCCAATAACCTTGGTTAGATTGGGCAATATCAGAATCAGTGTGGTGGCGAAAAGAATAAGTCCCGCCTGACGTACTTTCGATTGTTTGAACATGGCTGACTGCCTTTTGTTGTTATTCCTGAGCGTCAAATGCGTGCCGGTCGATTTCACTATGACGGTGCTACATGACTCTTTTCTTACAGTTCTTACAGGTGCTCCAGCAAAACCCGGCAGCAACCCTTTACTTCTCCTACAGATTCAACCTTAGAGCCCTCGTTCTGCTTGGCTTAGATCCATTTCATCTCATTACCTGAATAAATCTTATTAAAAAGGCATGAGGCCAATTGCCAGCCAGACGCCAGCCCTAGGGCTAGACAGCTAAAACGATTAATCAGCCGATTCCCGTAGCCTCCTACCGTTCGTCTGAGCGTGAGCGTCAAGGTCAATGAGCGGTTCGGTCATTGAATCCGGCGCCGCGGCGCCTAAGGTAGGAGCACGATTCGTTGCCCAGTGATTCGAGGACGTCATGACCGAAGCTTTGATCTTTGATGCGATACGCACGCCCCGTGGCAAAGGCAAGGCCGATGGCGCCTTGTACAGCGTCAAGCCGGTGAACCTGGTGGCCGGGTTGCTGACCGCGCTGCAACAGCGCACCGACCTCGATACCCGGCAAGTGGATGACATCGTCCTGGGATGCGTCACGCCGGTGGGCGACCAGGGCGCCGACATCGCCAAGACCGCCGCCCTGGTGGCGGACTGGGACGTCAGCGTCGCCGGTGTGCAGATCAACCGGTTTTGCGCGTCGGGTCTGGAAGCCGTGAACCTCGGCGCGATGAAAGTGCGCTCCGGCTTTGAAGACCTGGTGGTGGTGGGCGGCGTCGAGTCCATGTCCCGCGTGCCCATGGGCAGCGACGGCGGTGCCTGGGTACTCGACCCGCAAACCAATCTGCACAGCCACTTCACCCCGCAGGGCATCGGCGCCGACCTGATTGCCACGCTGGAAGGCTTCACCCGCCAAGACGTCGATGCCTTTGCCTTGCACTCACAGCAGAAGGCGGCGCGGGCAAGATCAGACGGTTCCTTCAACAAATCGCTGATCGCAGTGCAGGACCAAAATGGCATTGTGCTGCTGGACCAGGACGAATTCATCCGTGGCGATTCCACCCTCGAAGGCCTGGGCAAACTCAAGCCCAGCTTCGAAATGATGGGCCAGATGGGCTTCGATGCCACGGCCTTGCGGGTCTACAGCCACGTCGAGCGTATTAACCACGTGCACACGCCGGGCAACAGTTCCGGGATCGTCGATGGCGCGGCGCTGATGCTGATCGGCTCTGAATCCAAAGGCCGCGAACTCGGCCTGCAACCCCGAGCGCGCATCGTCGCCACGGCGGTCACCAGCACTGACCCCACCATCATGCTCACCGGCCCCGCACCGGCCACCCGCAAGGCCCTGGCCAAGGCTGGCCTGCGGGTTGAAGACATCGACCTGTTCGAGGTTAACGAGGCGTTTGCGTCGGTGGTGCTCAAGTTCATCAAGGACATGGGCATCGACGCCGCCCGGGTCAACGTCAACGGCGGCTCCATCGCCATGGGGCATCCGCTGGGCGCCACCGGCTGCGCGATTCTCGGCACCTTGCTCGACGAACTGGAGGTGCGCCAGCAGCGGTATGGCCTGGCCACCCTGTGTGTCGGCGGCGGCATGGGTATCGCCACCATCATCGAACGCCTCTGAGCCTAAGGAATCAGTCATGACCGATGCCATTCGTTACGAAAAAGGCCAGGACCAGATCGTGGTGCTGACCATCGACATGCCCGGCCAGAGCGCCAACACCATGAACGGGGTGTACCGCGAGGCCATGGCGGCCACCGTTGCCCGCCTGGAGGCCGAGAAGGATTCGATTGCGGGCGTGATCATCACCTCGGCGAAAAAGACCTTCTTTGCCGGCGGTGACCTCAATGAATTGATCAAGGTCGACAAGCCCCACGCCAAGGATTTCTACGCCAGCGTGCTGGTGTTAAAGGCGCAACTGCGCGCGCTGGAAACCCTCGGCAAACCGGTAGTGGCCGCCATCAACGGCGCGGCACTGGGCGGTGGCTGGGAGATTTGCCTGGCGTGCCAACACCGCGTGGCGCTGGACCACAAGTCGGTACAGATCGGCCTGCCGGAAGTCACCCTCGGCCTGCTGCCGGGCGGCGGCGGTGTCGTGCGCATGGTGCGTATGCTCGGGCTGGAAAAGGCCTTGCCCTACTTGCTGGAAGGCAAAAAGAGTACGCCGCAACAGGCGCTGCAAGCTGGATTGATTGACGAGCTGGCGGCAGATCGTGACGAGCTACTGGCCAAGTCCCGGGCATGGATTCTCGCCAATCCCGAGGCGAAACAGCGTTGGGACATCAAGGGTTATCAGATCCCTGGCGGTACGCCGTCCAACCCCAAAGTCGCGCAAATGCTCGCCATTGCGCCATCGATACTGCGCGCCAAAACCAACGGCTGCTTCCCGGCACCGGAGAAAATCCTCTGCGCTGCCGTGGAAGGCGCCCAAGTGGATTTCGACACCGCGCACCTGATCGAAACCCGCTACTTCACCGAGCTGGTCACCGGGCAAGTGGCGAAAAACATGATTGGAACCTTCTGGTTCCAGCTCAATGAAATCAACGCCGGTAGCTCGCGACCCAAGGGCTTTGCGCCGTATGTGACACGCAAGGTCGGCGTGCTTGGCGCCGGGATGATGGGCGCGGGCATTGCTTACGTCAGCGCCTCGGCGGGCGTTGAAGTAGTGCTGAAGGACGTCAACCTGGCGGCGGCGGAGAAGGGCAAGGCCCACTCGGCAGCGTTGCTCGACAAGAAGGTCGGCCGTGGGCAATTGACCACAGAGCAGCGGGAAACCATCCTCGCGCGGATTATTCCGACCGAATCCGATGCCGACCTCGCCGGCTGCGACCTGATCATCGAAGCCGTCTTCGAAGACCGGGAACTCAAGGCCAAGGTCTCGGCTGCTGCGCAAAGCGTGGTGGGGGCCGACGCAGTCATTGCCTCCAACACCTCCACCTTGCCCATCAGCGGCCTGGCTACGGCGGTGCCCGACCAGGGCAAGTTTATCGGCCTGCACTTCTTCAGCCCGGTGGACAAAATGCCCCTGGTGGAAATCATCAAGGGTGCCCACACCAGCGACGAAACCCTGGCCCGGGGGTTCGACTTCGTACTGCAAATCAAGAAAACCCCGATTGTGGTAAACGACAGCCGCGGCTTCTTCACCTCTCGGGTGTTCGGCACCTTCACCAACGAAGGCATCGCCATGCTCGGCGAAGGCGTAGCAGCGCCGATGATCGAGACCGAGGCGCGCAAGGCCGGCATGCCTGTGGGGCCGCTGGCGGTCTCTGACGAAGTTTCCCTCAGCCTGATGAGCCATATCCGTCAACAGACGGCCAAGGACCTACAGGCCGAGGGCAAGCCGTTACCGCAGCACCCGGCTTTTGCCGTGATCGACCTGTTGCTCAACGAATACAAACGCCCGGGCAAGGCAGCGGGTGGTGGCTTCTACGATTACCCGGCGGGCGGGCAGAAACACCTGTGGCCGGAGCTGAAAAGCCGCTTTGAAAAGCCCGAGCAACGGATCTCGGCCCAGGACGTACGCGACCGCTTGCTGTTCATCCAGGCCATCGAAACCGTGCGTTGTGTGGAGGAGGGCGTGTTGATGTCGACGGCGGATGCCAACGTCGGCTCGATCTTCGGTATCGGCTTTGCCGCCTGGAGCGGCGGGGCGCTGCAGTTCATCAACCAGTACGGCCTGAACGACTTCATCGCCCGCGCCCGTTACCTGGCCGAGCAATACGGTGAGCGCTTCACGCCACCGGCGCTGCTGTTGGAGAAAGCCGCACAGGGTGAAGCGTTTCGGTGATCGAAATGTGGGAGCGGACTTGCCTTGGAAGGGTATTTCAAGGCAGGCTCTGGGGGTGTTCATTATTCCCATCGCCGTGTCAGGTATTTTTTATGTCGTTACGCGTGTGCATCCTGGAAACCGATATCCTGCGTCCTGGACTGATCGATCAGTACCAAGGGTACGGGCAGATGTTCAAGCGCCTGTTTTCCAAACAGCCGATTGCCGCCGAATTCGTCATCTATAACGTGGTGCAGGGTGAATACCCGGCGGATGAAGAAGTGTTCGACGCGTACCTGGTGACGGGTAGCAAGGCCGACTCCTTCGGCACCGATCCCTGGATCCAGACCCTCAAGACCTACCTGCTGGACCGCCATGCCCGCGGCGACAAACTGATCGGCATCTGCTTCGGCCACCAGTTGCTGGCGCTGCTGTTGGGCGGCAAGACCGAGCGGGCGACCAAGGGTTGGGGCATGGGCATCCATGACTACAAACTGAACGCCAAGGCACCGTGGATGAGCCCGGTGGTGGAAGAATTGACGCTGTTGATCAGCCACCAGGACCAGGTCACCACCTTGCCGGAAAACGCCACAGTGATCGCTTCCAGCGAATTCTGCCCGTTTGCGGCGTACCACATCGAAGACCAAGTGCTGTGCTTCCAGGGCCACCCGGAATTTATCCACGACTATTCCCGCGAGCTGCTGGAGATTCTTCAGACAACCCTGGGGGAGAAGGTCTACACGAACGGAGTGGCCAGCCTGGAGCGAGACCACCACGGCGTCACCGTGGCGGAATGGATGATGCGGTTTGTGGCGCACAAACCGAAAGCGGACGTGGCCTAATCAATTCGGGTTTGGACAGCTTTTTGTGGCGAGGGAGCTTGCTCCCGCTCGGCTGCGCAGCAGCCGCAAGCTTTTGGGGGAGCTTCGCACCCCAGCGGGAGCAAGCTCCCTCGCCACAACAGCAGTTTTCCTACAGCCAGCCTGAACGCTTGAAACTCGCCCACAAACTCGTACATCCCACCCCAATAAACCCCAGCACCGCAAAATAGCCGTAGTGCCATTGCAGCTCCGGCATGTTCTGGAAGTTCATCCCGTAGATCCCGGCCACCGCCGTCGGGAACGCCAGAATCGCTGCCCACGCGGCAAACTTGCGTTGCACCACGCTCTGGCGCGACGCTTCCAGCAACACCCCAATTTCGATGGTCTGGCTGGCGATATCCCGCAGGGTGGTCAGGTCTTCCATCTGCCGCGTGACGTGAATCTGCACATCGCGAAAGTACGGGCGCATGTTCTTGTCGATAAACGGGAAGCTCAGTTTCTGCAATTCCTGGCTGATCTCCACCATCGGCGCCACGTAGCGCTTCAGCCGCAGCACATCGCGGCGCAGGCCGTGGAGCTTCTGGATATCCGCTTCACTCAGGGAGTTGCACAACACGTTGCGTTCCAGCTCATCGACCTCGGCATGAATCGCCTCGCTCACTGGCTGGTAGTTCTCGGTAACAAAATCCAGCAGCGCATAGAGTACGAAATCTTCCCCATGCTCCAGTAACAGTGGCCGCGCCTCACAACGCTGGCGCACGTAGCCGTAGGACGCCGAGTGGCCGTTGCGGGCGGTGATGATATAGCCGCTGCCGGCAAAGATATGAGTCTCGATAAACTCCAGCTTGCCGTTATCGCGTACCGGCGAGTAGGTCACGATAAACAGCGCGTCGCCGAAGGTTTCAAGCTTGGGGCGGCTGTGTTTTTCCAGGGCGTCTTCGATGGCCAGTTCGTGCAGGTTGAACTGGCGTTGCAGGTTGGCCAGTTCCAGGGCGCTGGGCTCTTCCAGGCCGATCCACACAAAATGGTCGGGCTTGGCGGCCCAGGCAGCGCCTTCGTCCAGGGTGATATCGGTGACTTTCTTTCCGGCGCTATAGACGGCGGCCGCAACAACTCTACCCATAGTGCTGATCGCTTCTGTATTGGATGACAGTTGTTGCGCAGCTTAGCCTGAACGCGCCCTCTGTAGGAGCGAGCTTGCTCGCGAAAAACCTGAGAGCGGCGGGTTAATCCAGAGTGAGCGCGTAATCGTTAACGTCCTTCGCGAGCAAGCTCGCTCCTACTGGGGGTGATTTCCAGCTCTCGGTCCATTGCTTCAATACAATCTTTCATTTGCTCGCGGCAGGTCTGCATTAACAGCGGCATGTCATCCATCGTCAGCCCCTTCGTAGGAATCGGCGGCAGCGAGCGAATCAGAATATCGCCACTGTTCCAGCGGTTGAGCTTCATCTGCTTCACGTACGTGCTGACACACACCTGCACAATCGGCACGCCCGCAGCGATCGCCATCTGGAACGCACCTTTCTTGAACGGCAACAGGGTTTCGCCGAAGTTGCGCGTACCTTCCGGGAACACCCAGATCGAGGTGTCTGCATGTTGCAAGGTATGCGTTGTAGTGAGCATCGAGCGCCGCGCCTTGTGGGCGTTGCCCCGGTCAATCAACACATTGCCCGCCAGCCAGAACAGTTGCCCAAACAACGGCACCCACTTCAGGCTCTTCTTGCCGATACACACCGTGCGGTAGGGCACCACGGTGCCGAACACAAACAGGTCATAGTTGGACTGATGGTTGGCGATGATCACGCAACTGCTGGGCTTGTTGCGCAGCGAGTCGACCTCAGCCTTCACCCGCAGGCGCAACAGCCACATCGCCGGCACGGCATACAGGCGCGCGCAGTAACGGCTGTTGTCCGGATTGAACGGCCGACAGATCCCGAGCAGCACGCCCAGTACGCCCGCAATCATAAAATGCAGGCCCATCAACAACATGCGTAACAAAAAAAGCATCGACACAGCCCATCGGGACAAAAGGTGGCGCAGTGTACGGATGTGCACTGTATTCGGCAATTGCCCCTATAGAGTCGGAAGATAGGCGATGTTTAAGCGCATGTTTCAACGCGCCGTGACAGACACTGTCTAGAGCGGTTGTAGGCAAATCGGAATTCTTTGTAAGAAAAAGCCCGACTCAAGGTCGGGCTTCGATTCAGCAGGCGTAGGTTTTATTAACCCAAGTGGCCCTGGTCCTGAATGATCGCGTCATCCAGGGCTTCCAGCAGCGCCTTACGCACCTTCAGCTTGGTGTGCTTGTGGGCATTCATATTGATCTTCTTCAGTTGGCGAGCTGCTTCCAGCGCCGCGGCCTGCAATTCTTCCGGCGCGACCACCTTATCCAGGAACCCGGCGCTCAACGCGTCCTGCGGGTTAAACATCTCGGCATTGATCACCGAGCGGTGGAAGGCCGACTTACGCAGACGATCCCGCGCCAGCTCGATCCCGGCGTGGTGCATGGTCATGCCGATCATCACTTCATTCAGGCCAATGCTGAAAGGCCCGTCCACACCAATCCGGTAATCCGCCGACAACAACAGGAACGCGCCCTTGGCCACCGCGTGCCCAGGGCACGCCACGATCACCGGGAACGGGTGCGACAACAGGCGGCGGGCGAGGGTCGAACCCGACGTCACCAGGCTCACGGCTTCTTTAGGGCCTGCGGTCATCACCTTCAAATCATAGCCACCGGACAAAATCCCCGGCGTGCCCGTGATGATCACCACCGCCCGATCTTTCTCGGCCTGATCCAGCGCTTCATTAAACGCACTGACCACTGCCGGCGAAATGGCATTCACCTTGCCGTTGCTCAGGGTCAGGGTCGCGATACCGTCTTCGAGGTGGTAGGCAATCAACTCACTCATGACGCGATTCCTTGTAATGCTTGTAATAGAAGGACAGACGGCAGACGTTACCCACCGCGCCCGCCCTGGTAAAGCGCCGTGACTGACTACCCAGTCAGACTTTTCCCCCATGCCCGCCCGCAGGCGGCCTTCGGCAAGGCGCAGCAGCTACTATAGACAAGCGCCGTGAGTGCCCGAGAATGGCAGAATCGCCTTGGTGTGCATGGCGCCACAGAGGGCTGGAACGGCATAACCGCCTAAGCGCATGAAAATTCTGAAAAAAACCTTTGCCATCGGAAAAGCTTTCGACTACATTAGCGCGCCTCGACAGACTGAATCAGTTTGACGAGATACGGTGAAGTGTCCGAGTGGCTTAAGGAGCACGCCTGGAAAGTGTGTATACAAGAAATTGTATCGAGAGTTCGAATCTCTCCTTCACCGCCAAATTCGATGTAAACAAAACCCCTGGTTTCGAGAGAAGCCAGGGGTTTTGTGTTTTCTGCGGGACAAAAAAGCCTGTTATGGCTTATCCCCGGTCGCGCAATTGAACCGATCATCAATAGGCGCTTGGCGAGGAGGCTCGAAGTACCCGGGCGTGAGACGGTTTTCGGTACGTTGCCAGCGTTGTGGGTAAGACAGCCTCGAATAGGGAGAATTGTCCTTGAGCGATTCGTAGTTCAAGGAGATATCTATCTGCGCGGCTCCGAACAGGAGGGGGCCTTCGACCGAAAGGATGGAGCCGGTAAGCCAGGTCCCGTCCGGGTTTTCCAGGTACATGGGCGCAGTGACGCGTAGCCAGGTGCGCCCGGCATCCTGGGAAAAATACAGGCGCGGCAGACCGCCCCCACCGTTGCTGAAACTCGGCGGACGAACAATTGGAATGGCCAGGTAGTTCGAGTTGGCGGCATCAATCATCAATGGGGCGCCTTTGCCCCGAACGGTAATGCCATTGAACGAGCCAAATCGCGCTACTGGGCTATGAATGCCGAGTCGGGTGTCGGTGTAGTACACCATGTCGCCTGAGTCGGCGATGGAAGGTGCAGAGCCGTTGCAGAGCTTGAGGGTGGTCTGGTCGATCTCGAAGAAGCGCGAGGAGTCGATGCGATAGATGACTCGGCCAGGCAGATACTGAACCGGCTCGGGGGTATTGCTGCAGGCCGCGAGTAACGCGCACGAGATCAGGAGCGGCAGCTTCGCAAATCCGGCAGTGCACGCTTTCCGAGTGATCTGCAGGAAATTGCCCCGATTGAAGAGCCGCACCTTCTCAAGCCTGCACATAAACCCAAGCCGCCAACCCCGAAGCCAACCCCACCGAAACCCGCTTATAGTCCGAGACTTCATACGCATCCGCCGCTGCAAGCTCCTTCTCGGTAATCTGAAACACCATCCCCTCAACACTGTCCTCATTCCGCCCGCTCGGTGAAACAATCGGATGATGAGTCTTGCCACTCGCAGCCAACACCTCAGGATCGGTAATCTCCACCCAGCTTTTCGAATACCCCAGCATCGCATCCTGCTGGCCCACCAACTCCCGACCAAAGTTGGCCAACTGCACAGCCTTGTCCTGCAACGTGCCGTAGGAAAACAACAGCACGGGAAATTCGGTCGAGCGTTCCATTTCACTTCCTTGATAGAGCGTTAAGGGTTCAGCCAACAAATCTTCGTAAAACGCACCAAAAGCCTCGCTCGGGTGCGCAATCTGGATATCCCGGATCCAAAGTCCTTCATTAGGATACTGGTCAAAGTCCCGAATATCACCGCCTCGATAAATCGCAAAGGGGAAATCGCTGACGCGGTGCCCTTTCTCCCAGCACCGGTTTGCCGTCGGAGTGTTGGTTGAAGGCTGTGAGGGTGTTGGTGCCAAGGTGCTGAGCGGGTGACCTCAAATATGCAGCCACGCCATCCCGCCCAGCACCACGCTCACACTGCCTGCGGTGTATGCCATGCGCTTCAACCATTCCTTCCTTGTCAGCAACGTGATCGCCGCCAACGAAATCGCGATCTGAATCGCGGTCATCGCCTGCGCCCAGCGGTGATGTTGATGCAATGCCTGCTCTGACTTTTCATCCCATTCCTTCGACGTCGCTTCGAGCTTTTCCGCTTGCTTGCGTACTTCTTCCTTCTGGGTTTTGTAGCGTTGGATCTCGTCGCTGTAGTGCGCCGCATCAACCCCGGGAATATGCGTGGCCAGCTCCGCGAGGTTCTGCCGGCTGGATTTGGCCTGGTAGTAATTCCATTGGTTGGCGGCTTCGGTCTTGAAGATGGCGGCGTTGTTTTTGTCCATCGCCGCTTCGCTTTCGGTGGAGCCGGCCTGGTAGCTGAGCATGGCGCCGACGGTGGCCATGATGGCGGTCATCACGGCAATGCGGCTGGCGAAATTGTCTCCGCGGCCGTGGGCATGTTCGGTGGTGTGTTCGACGTGTTTTTCGTGGGGGCTGGGGACTTCGAAGGCTTCGGACATAGGGGCGTCTATGAAGGGTTTGAGGGACTCTGATTCTTCACCAGCGAAGCTGTCTCAATCCTGTACGTAATGCTGCAAACCGGCCACCAGGGCATCAAAGGTGACGCGGCAACGCGGGCTGTTGCGCAGGTCTTCGTGCATGGTGACCCAGGTGTCCAGTTGCAGGGCAAAGGCGTCCGGCAGGACCCGGCTCAGGCGGGCGTCTTGCCGGGCCAGTTTGACCTGGCAGCCACCGATGCCGGCGCCGGCGCGGATCAGGGCCAGTTGTGCGAGGTCGCTGTCGCTGCTGAGGGAAAAGGCGCTGCGGTCGAAGCCTTTGACGGCCAGGCTGCGGATGAAGGCGCTTTCCTGGTCGTAGCCGATGACTGAGTGGGCCGTCAGGTCATTCAGGCTCTGGGGCGTGCCGTGTTGTTGCAGGTAGTCGTTGCGTGCGTGCAGGCCGACTTCGATAACGCCGATGCGTTTCGCCAGCAGTTGTTCCTGGCTGGGTCGGACCATTCGCACGGCGATGTCGGCCTCCAGTTGCAGCAGGTCCAGCAGGCGGTTGCTCAGCACCAGTTCGACCTTGAGGTGCGGGTGCTGCTGGCGCAGGCGGGTTATGATCGGCGGCAGGACTTCCACGCCGATCACTTCGCTGGCAGACACCCGCACCACGCCGCGCACTTCGGGGCCTTGGGGCGAAGCGGCTCGTTCAAGGGCGGCGGCGGTGGTCTCCATGGTTTCGGCGTGGGTGCGTAGCGTGAGGGCGACCGCCGTGGGCAGCAGGCCACTGGCGGAACGGGTGAACAGCACCACGTTCAGGGATTTCTCCAACGCAGCGATGTGCCGCCCGACGGTGGGTTGAGTGATGCCGAGCTGCCGTGCGGCCCCCGACAACGATCCTTCCTTGAGTACCCCGAGGAAAGACCGGTAAAGCTCCCAACCAATAGTCGATGCCATGCATAAATGTATAGCGACTGGATGATCTTCGGCAATTCCTCTATAGCCCGCCCTCGAACAGAATCGCCTCATCAAACAACCCTCAGGGGAAAAAGCATGAACAAGGTTCTGGTGTTGGGCGCGACAGGCGGGGTTGGTGGCGAAGTGGCGCGGCAGTTGTTCGCTGCCGGCTGGCAGGTGTGCGCCCTGACGAGGGATGTGGATAAGGCCCACAAGCAGAACGCCGATTTCACATGGATAAAAGGTGATGCGCTGAACCGCGAGGAAGTCGTCGCGGCGGCCAAGGAGTGTTCGGTGATCGTGCATGCGGTCAACCCGCCTGGTTATCAGCGCTGGGCAGAACTGGTGTTGCCGATGATCGATAACAGCATCGCGGCGGCAATCGCTGGAGGGGCGACGATTGTCCTGCCGGGCACGGTGTACAACTTCGGGCCTGATGCATTTGCGCGGTTGGAGGAAGATTCGCCGCAGCATCCACTTACCCGCAAGGGCGCGATCCGGGTGGAGATGGAGCAGCGTTTGCTTGAGGCGACCCAGCAGGGCGCCCGGGTGTTGATCGTGCGGGCAGGCGATTTTTTCGGCGCCAAGGCCGGCAGCAGCTGGTTTTCCCAAGGCTTGGTCAAGCCCGCAAAGCCGGTGGCCAACGTGAGCTATCCAGGGGCGCCAGGTGTGGGGCATCAGTGGGCTTACCTGCCTGACGTGGCGAGAACCATGGTCGAGTTGATTGCACGCCGCGACACCCTTGATGCCTTCGCCCGTTTTCATATGGCGGGGCACATAGATGCCGATGGTCGGCAGATGAGCCAGGCGATTCAGCGGGTGGTGTCACGCAGGACCGGCCGCCAGCCTTCTGTCAGGGCTTTCCCATGGTGGCTGCTGAAACTGGCCGCGCCCTTTGTCACTACCTTCCGCGAGATGCAGGAAATGCGCTACCTGTGGCAAACCGAGGTGCGCATGGATAACCGTCACTTGGTGCAAGTGCTGGGCAGCGAACCCCACACACCGTTGGATGAGGCGGTTGAGGCGACGTTAGTTGGTATTGGTTGCCTGCCTAAGAGCGCCTGATCAGGCGCACATACACCGCGATGTTGATCAACAGCACCAGCGCGCCCAGCCCCAATTGAATCTGCGGCGTCAGCCCGGCCGGATAGATCAGGGTCAGGATGTAATGCTCGATGAAGCCACCACCATAACCGTCCTGCCCGGCCAAATGACGAAACAGATTTTCCCAGCGGGTCAGCGGGCAGGGCAGGTGGAACACTTCCACCGCAACGCCCCAGGCAGCAGCGGGCAAATGCAGCCACATCACGGGCCGCCATTTGAGGGTGAGCAAACCGCCAAACAGCACGAACAGAATGAACGACAGATGAAACAGCACCAGGCCGTCAGCGGCGAAGCGGTAGAGCATGATTGGGTTCGCTTTTTGAAAGGTTCAGGTCCCGAATTCTTCCTTCAGGAACTCGATGAACACCCGCAATTTCTTCGGCGTGTTCGTACGGTTGAAGTAATACAAATACAGCGCGCTGTGGGCAATCCAGTCGTCCAGCACCTCCACCAACTCACCGCGTTGCAGGTGCTGCTCGACGCTGGAGCGCGCTACGTAGGCAAAGCCAAACCCGTCCAGCGCACCGCGCACCATCAATTCAACATCGTTGGTCGCCAGCCGGCCTTTTACCGTAACCCGCATCTGCTTGCCGGCTTTTTCAAAGTCCCAGCGGTGCAGCGAGCCGGTCTGCGCACTGCGGTAGTTGACGCACTCATGCTCCAGTAAATCGTGGGGATGAGTGGGCAGTTTGCGCCCCTGCAAATACTCCGGCGTGGCGACGATGACGAATCGCAACTGCGTCGCCACCGGCACCACCACCATGTCTTCGGCCAGCACATGGTCGTAGCGGATGCCCGCGTCAAAACCCTGGGCGACGATATCCACGAGGCTGTTGTCCACCGCCACTTCCAGGTTGATGCCCGGGTATTTGCGCAGGAAGCGCTGGAGCAACGGTTGCAGGACCATTCGGCTGGCGGTGGAGGGAATGTTCAGGCGCAAGGTACCGGCGGCGTCGACCGTAGCCGCTGCTACGCTGTGCAGGCTGGTTTGCAGTTCTTCCAGCAGCGGGGTGATCTTCTGGATCAATTGCTCGCCGGCCTCGGTCACGCTGACGCTGCGGGTGGTGCGGTTGAGCAGTTGCACGCCCAACTGTTTCTCCAGGGAGCGCACGCGATGGCTGACGGTCGACACCGAGAGGCTGCTGGCGTCGGCCGCCTGGGTGAAGCTTTTCGAGCGGGCGACCTGTAGGAACAGTCGCAATTGCTGGAAATCGGGCGTGTCCATTGTGTTGTATTTCCGAAAGGGCCTTGCAGATTATGCATCTTTTTAGCAAGAACAGCGGCGCGCATACTTTTCCTACACTCACGAGGATTGGCCCTTTATGACGACTTCCACCGCAAAACCCGTCTGGTTCATCACTGGCTGCTCCACCGGTTTCGGCCGCCAGCTGGCGTTGCACACCCTGAGCCTCGGCTACCCGACCGTGGTCACCGCACGTAATCCGCAACAGGTGCAGGACATCGTCGCCGGTCACGAAGACAACGCGCTGGTTCTGACGCTGGACGTGACCGACCAGGCCCAGGTCGAGGCGGCTGTCAAAGCGGCTGAAGAACGTTTCGGCCATATCGACGTACTGGTCAACAACGCCGGTGTTGGCTACTTCGGCTCCTTCGAAGAAAGCGACCTGGATGACGTGCGCAACATGTTCGAAATCAACGTATGGGGCCTGAGCGCCATGACTCGCGCGGCCTTGCCCGGCATGCGCGCCCGGCGCTCGGGCAGCATCGTGAACATTTCCTCGGTGGGCGGTGTGGCGGCGTTCCCGTCGCTGAGTTTCTACAATGCGACCAAGTTTGCGGTGGAGGGCCTTTCCGAGGCGCTTTCCCAGGAAGTCGCGCCGTTGGGCATCAAGGTGTTGCTGGTCGAGCCGGGCCCGTTCCGTACCGACTGGGCCGGGCGTTCGGCCAACGAGGCGGCTCACGGGATTGCCGACTACAAGGAAACGGCGGTGGCCCGTGCCAACATGGTCCGCAACTACAGCGGCAAGCAGCCGGGTGATCCGGTGCGCGCGGCGATTGCCATCGTCAAGGCGGTGGAGGCTGAGCAACCGCCATTGCGCTTGCTACTGGGCAAGGCGGCGTTGACCTTTGCGCGGACCAAGGTGAAGGCATTGAGCGCGGATTTTGATGCGTGGGCTGAGGTGACTGAGGGCGCTGATTTTCCTGAGTGAAGCGCTGACAGGGTTCGGCACAGGCTCGTAACGGTTGCTAGCAGCGCAGGCGGGCCGTTATTGTGCTGAATCCTTTTAGTCCTTTTGCCCACGGATCTGTAGTGATGAATGCACCGCGTACCGCTGTCCCGATCAAGGCTGTCATTTTCGATATGGACGGGTTGTTGCTGGACACAGAAGGCATCTACACCGAAGTCACGCAGATCATCGCCGAACGCTACGGCCGTACCTATGACTGGGGGATCAAGCAGCACATCATTGGTCGCGGCGCCCAGGACCTGGCGGATTACGTGGTCAAGGCCCTGGACCTGCCGATTACGGCCGCCGAATTTTTGGTGATCCGCGAGCCACTGATGAGTGAGCGTTTCCCCAAGGCCTTGGGTATGCCGGGCGCTGAGGCGCTGGTGCGGCACTTGAAGGCGCATAACATTCCGATTGCCGTGGGCACCAGTTCGTCGCGCAATTCGTTTGGTCACAAAACCACGTTGCACCGTGAGTGGTTTGGGCTGTTCGACACTATCGTGACTGCGGATGACCCGGAAGTGGGAGCGGCCAAGCCAGCGCCGGATATCTTCCTGACGGCGGCGCGCCGCTTGGGTGTGGCGCCAGAGGATTGCCTGGTGTTTGAGGATTCGCCGTTTGGCGTGACGGCGGCGAAGGCTGCGCACATGACCGCGATTGCCGTGCCGGATGAGGCGATGGCGGACAGCAAGTACCACCATGCTGACCAGATTATTCGCAAGCTGGCGGAGTTTGATCTGGCGGCGTATGGGTTGCCGCCAATGCGTTGATCCCTCTAAAGCCACTGGATCAAAAATGTGGGAGCGGGCTTGCTCGCGAATACGGTGTGTCAGCCGATACATGTGCTGACTGATCCACCGTATTCGCGAGCAAGCCCGCTCCCACATTTAGTCCTGCGGTGCCTTGGGCAATGTCTTCTGCCGCAAAATATAAACCGTCACCAACACCGCACTGGTCAGCATGAACCCTCGCGCCCAAATCAGCGGCACCAGGTAGCAGGAAAACCCGATACTCACCCACATCAACCCAATGGCATACACCTTGCCCTTGAGCGGAATCCCGTTGCCATCCAGATAGTCACGGATCCACGGCCCCAGGCGCGGGTGTTCCACCAGCCATTGGTAGAAGCGCGGGGAGCTACGGGTGAAGCAGGCGGCAGCCAGCAGAAGGAAGGGAGTAGTGGGCAGCACCGGCAGGAAAATGCCGATCACCCCAAGCACTACGCTCAGCCAGCCGATGGCCAGCAGAACGTAGCGCGTGATCACAGAGCGATTGCCCATGGGGGCCACGGGCAACGGTCTTAGTGGTGGCGAGGCTTGAGGATCGCCGGCTTTTCGTCAGGTGCGTTGCACAGCAGGTAAAGGGCGGTCAGCGCTTCCGGGATCTGAACGATCATGTCGTCCATCAGGTTGGCGTCGGAGGCGATGTCGGAGAACTCAGGTTGCTCGTCGAACAGGCCGGAACCGACCATGATCGGCAGCAGCATTTCGCTGACTTCTTCTTCAGCCGTTTCGAACCAGGCCTCTTCACGCAGGAACACGCCTTCCATGAAGCCGATGCACCAGCCGCGCAGTTCGGAGTCGTCCGGATCTTCGCCGAGGTCCAGGTCGCAAGGCAGTTCGAACTCTTCATCGGAAGCCAGTTGGCGGCCAATGTGAGCCTTGAGGGCCAGCAGGGTGGATTCGATTTCTTCGCGCTGGGCGGCATCACTGTAGTGAGGCTCTTCAGAGAACAGTGCGTCGATCCATTCACGATCAGGCACGACATCGGAGCAGATCGACAGCGCGGTCAGATAGCCGTGGGCGGCCACGTAGTCCAGCGCCTCGTCGTGCAGCTCATCGGCATCGAGGAAGGCTTGCAGGCGGGTTAGTTGCTCAGCGAAGGACATTGACGGACTACCTTGGGAATAAACGATGGGCAATTCTAGGCTTTCTTGAGCGCCCAGGCCAGCTTGTGGGAGCGGGCTTGCTCGCTAAGGGGACAATTGGGTCTACCTGACGGAATGAATTCCCAGCATTTCGGGCCATTTAATGGGCCTGTGCAATTCACCAACGGCACCCATTGCCGGCTGACCCTCGGGTATACTGCCGCGTTTTGTGATGCCCCTACAGGCCAAGCGCCAGTCGCGGGAAAAGTTCGCTTACGGATTATTTCCCGCTCAAGCGTGCTTTTTCGACCAGCCTGTACAGAGGGATTTCGGCGATATTTGGAGTTTTTCATGCTCGAGCAGGCTCAACGCGTCCTCAAGGACATCTTCGGCTACGACAGTTTTCGTGGCCGCCAGGGTGCGATCATTGAGCGCGTGGCCAACGGTGGAGACGCCCTGGTACTGATGCCTACCGGCGGCGGCAAGTCGCTGTGTTTCCAGGTGCCGGCACTCCTGCGTGAAGGGCTTGCAGTGGTGGTGTCGCCGTTGATCGCCTTGATGGACGATCAGGTGGCCACCCTGGAAGAGCTCGGCGTTGCGGCCGCCGCGTTGAACTCCACCCTCAGCGCCGAACAGCAACGCGACCTCGCCGCCCGCATCAAGCGCGGCGAAGTGAAGATGCTTTACCTCGCCCCCGAGCGCCTGGTGCAGCCGCGCATGCTGGCGTTCCTGCAGAGCCTGGAAATTTCCCTGTTTGCCATCGACGAAGCCCACTGCGTGTCCCAATGGGGTCACGATTTCCGTCGCGAATACCTGCAACTGGGCCAACTGGCGGAGCTGTTCCCAAACGTCCCGCGCATCGCCCTGACCGCCACCGCCGACAAACGCACCCGCGAAGAAATCGTCGAACGCCTGCACCTGCAGGACGCCGAGCGGTTCCTCTCGAGCTTCGACCGGCCGAATATTTTTTACCGCATCGTGCCCAAGGAACAGCCGCGCAAGCAGTTGCTGGCGTTCCTCTCCGATCGGCGCAGCGACGCGGGCATCGTCTATTGCCTGTCGCGCAAGAAGGTCGACGAGGTCGCCGCATTCCTCAGTGAGCAAGGCTACCCGGCGCTTCCGTATCACGCCGGCCTGCCCAACGAGCTGCGGGCGTACCACCAGAAGCGCTTCCTCAACGAGGAAGGCCTGATCATGGTCGCTACCATCGCGTTCGGCATGGGTATCGATAAATCCAACGTGCGCTTCGTGGCCCACATGGACCTGCCCAAATCCCTCGAGGCGTACTACCAGGAAACCGGACGTGCCGGCCGTGACGGCCTGCCGGCGGATGCCTGGATGGTCTACGGCCTGCAAGACGTGGTGATGCTCAAGCAGATGCTGCAGAACTCCGAAGGCGATGAGCGCCACAAGCGCCTGGAACAGCACAAACTCGACGCCATGCTCTCGCTGTGCGAAGAAACCCGCTGCCGTCGCCAGACCTTGCTCGCTTACTTCGACGAAGACATGCCGCAGCCCTGCGGCCATTGCGACAACTGCGTGGACGGCGTGCAGACCTGGGACGCCACCGAGCCGGCTCGCCAGGCGTTGTCGGCGATCTACCGCACCGGCCAGCGCTATGGCGTCGGCCATCTGGTGGACGTGCTGCTGGGCAAGGACAACGAAAAGATTCGCAGCTTCGGCCACGAGAAGCTCTCGGTCTATGGCGTCGGCAAAGACCGCGCTGAAGGCGAATGGCGCTCGCTGTTCCGGCAGATGGTCGCCCGTGGCCTGGTAGATATCGATCTTGAAGGCTACGGCGGCCTGCGCCTGAACGACAGTTGTCGGCCGCTGCTCAAGGGCGAGGTCAGCCTGGAGCTGCGCCGCGACCTCAAACCGCAAACCACTCCCAAATCCAGCACCAGCCAGGCCAGCCAACTGGTGCGCTTCGAAGAGCGCGAACAGTGGGAAGCCTTGCGGGCGCTGCGTAAGAAGCTCGCCCAGGAACACAGCGTTCCGCCGTACGTCATCTTCCCCGACTCCACCTTGCTGGAAATGCTCCGCGAGCATCCCACCACCTTGGGCGAAATGGGCAGGGTCAGCGGCGTCGGTGCGCGCAAGCTGGAGCGTTATGGCCAGGCGTTCCTCGAAGTGCTCGGCGGTCAGGTCGAGGCGCCGAAAGAGGTCGCCGATATCCGCCACGAGCTGATCAGCCTGGCCCGTGCCGGCATGACCCCAATCCAGATCGCCGGGCAGTTGCAGTGCTCGGAAAAGAACGTCTACACCTTGCTCGCCGAGTCCATCGGCAAGCAGCAGTTGTCGTTGGAGCAGGCGCTTGATTTGCCGGAAGATTTGCTCGGCGAAATCCAGGATGCATTCCTGGATGGAGAAGGCGAATTGCCACCGGTTTCCGAGATTGCACCGCTGTTTACCGGGCGTGTGCCTGAAGGCGTTTTGTACTGCGTCAGGGCCGCTTTGCAGTCGGAATTCGAGATTTGATGTGCCAATTACGACAATGTAACGAATCAGTACATACCGGGTCTTGCCTACTGGCATGGGTCATGCTTAGCTGACTAATAATTAGCCACACTTTATTTTCAGTCTAATCCATGAGTTTTTTATGCCGTTAACCGATCAACACCGTTTTGGCATGCAGTTGGCGCAGATGTCCCGAGGTTGGCGTGCCGAGCTGGATCGTCGCTTGGCAGGTCTGGGCTTGTCCCAGGCACGCTGGTTGGTGCTACTGCACCTGGCCCGTTTTACCGAACCGCCTACCCAGCGTGAATTGGCGCAAAGTGTCGGGGTAGAAGGGCCCACATTGGCGCGTTTGCTCGACAGTCTGGAAGGCCAGGGCTTGGTGCAACGCCAGGCCGTGGTGGAAGATCGCCGCGCCAAGCGCATCGTGCTGTGCGACACCGCGAAGCCGTTGATCGAACAGATTGAAACCATCGCCACGGCCTTGCGCCATGAGCTGTTTGTGGGTGTCGATGAAGAGGATTTGCGGGTGTGCATGCGGGTGCATGAACACATCCTCGGAAATCTCGAGAAGTCCTGATTTTCGAAACGCCGAAGATCAAAACATGTGGGAGCGGGCTTGCTCGCGAAGGCGGAGTGTCAGTGAATGCATGTGCTGACTGACACACCGCCTTCGCGAGCAAGCCCGCTCCCACATTTGTTTTGCGGCGTACTTAGAACGTCTGCCCCAGGTTCAGATACACCGCCTGCTGATTGTCATCGTTAAACCCGTAACTGAAATTCAACGGCCCCAGCGGCGTATCAAACCCCAGGAAAATACTGGCGGCGTTGATGTAACCGCTGTCGTACTCATTGTCGTTGTTCCAGGCTCGCCCACGTTCCAGTGACCCGCCCAGGTACAACGGGAAATCCAGCGGCAAGTAAGACCGCGGCGTCAGCCGGCGGTAGTAAACCGCCCTCATCAGGCTGATGTTCTGCCCGGCGATCGCATCCTCGCGAAAGCCCGACAACTGCCGCGCGCCCCCCAGCAGGAAGCTGGAAATCACCACGTCCGACTTATCCAGGGTGCGCCCATAACGCCCGCCGAGGATCAGCGTGTCCGGCCCGCTGCTCATGGCCTTGTCCAGCTTGAATTCCCACTGGCGATAGCGTTGGTCCGAACCCAGTCCCGGTTCGAACTCACGGAAGGCCAAGCCGATGTCTTCACCGGTGTGGGGGAAGTACACGTTGTCGAACGAATCAAAGGAGTACTTCAGTTCATAGAAGCCTTCGCTGAAGTTGATGCTCGGCGAATCCCGGTCACCGATGCGCACATCCGCCTTGCCCCAGGCCTCGCCGACGCCGAAACGAATCTCGCCGCTGTTGCCGATCTGCCGGCCCACGTTCAGGCCGAAGCCGTAGCGTTCCAGGCGGTACTCGGAGATCGGGTTGTTGTCTTCGATCAGCTCAACGTTTTGCGCCTGGGCACTGATATAGGGCGCGACGAAGTAGCGCGAGCCGGTGTCCATCGGCTGATAGAACTCGCTGTAAAGCTCCTGCTTGTCACCGATCTGCACCCGGGTCAGCCATTCGGCGCCGAGGCGGTTGATGCCATTCATGCGGTAGCTGGCGCCGAGGTTGAAGGCGCTGTCGCCGCGCATGTCATCCGACAGGTTGAGCCCCAGGCGCAGGTAATCGGTGCCGCTGCGCTTACCCCGGGCGCTGATGACCAGGGTGTTGTCCTTGCCCTTTTTCACCACGCGGTATTGCACCTGCTCGAAGTAATCCAGGCCGTACAGGGTGCCCATGTCGGTTTGCAGACGGGCCATGTCCAGTGGCTCGCCGAGGTTCTGGCGGATGTAGTAGCGGATCACCTCGTCGCCCACTTTGGAGTCGTTCTCCACCTTGATCGCGGTGATCACCGGGTTGCGCTCGCCGGGTGTGCGGGCGGCCACCAGTGACGGATCTACCGGCTCGGCCGGGCGCAAGTGTGCCAGGCGGACGTCGAGGGCGCGGGTGGCGCGATAGCCGGCGTCGATCATGTCCTTGGCGCGGCCGAAATCCGTCACGCCGTAGGCGGCCAATGACGGCTGGATCAGCACGTCGCGGGGGGCCAGGGCCTTGAGTTGTTCTTCGGAGTTGCGCCGGGTCATCAGGGTGATGGACTGGTTGAGCACGTCGACCACGGTGTTGAGTTGTTTGCGCGAGCGCAGCGGGGTGCCGATGTCGACGACGATGGCAATGTCGACCCCCATTTCCCGCGCCACATCCAGCGGGATGTTATCGGTCATGCCGCCGTCCACCAGCAGCCGGCCATCCAGTTCCACCGGGGCAAACACCGCCGGGATCGACATGCTGGCGCGGATCACCTGGGGCAAGTGACCCTTTCGGAACACCACCTTTTCACCGCTGGTAATGTCGGTGGCCACGGCGCGGAAGGGGATGGGCAGCTTGTCGAAATCCCGGGTGTTACTGCTGTGGGCGAACATGCTTTCCAGCAGCAAGGCCAGGTTCTGGCCCTGGATCACCCCCAGTGGCAAGCCGAGGCTGCCGTCGTCGCGAAAGCTGAGTTTCTGTTTGACCAGGAAATCCCGGTCATCCTGCTTGCGCCGGAACGGCACGTCTTCCCGTGGCGGTGCGTCGGACAGGGCGAGCTTCCAGTCGATGTTCAGTGCGAGTTTTTCCAGCTCGTCGATCTTGTAGCCCGAGGCATACAGCCCGCCGATCACCGCGCCCATGCTGGTGCCGGCAATCGCATCGATGTGGATACCTTGTTCTTCCAAGGCCTTGAGCACACCAATGTGCGCCAGGCCACGGGCAGCACCGCCGGAGAGCACCAGGCCGATCTTCGGACGCGGGTTTTCGACGGCTTGGACGAGGACAGGGAGCAGGCACAGCAACAGGCAGGACAACAGGCGGCGCATCATCAATCTCAAGGCTGGACGATAAAGGCCGGTATTATAGCCACTCGATCCTTTCAACCCGCCAAGCAGGAGCCATTCAATTCATGTCAGTGGCCAAACCCGAGATTGTCATTACTTATTGCACCCAGTGTCAGTGGCTGCTGCGCGCCGCCTGGCTGGCCCAGGAGCTGCTGAGCACGTTCGCCGATGACCTCGGCAAAGTGGCCCTGGAGCCGTCCACTGGCGGTGCGTTTCGCATCACTTGCGATGGCGTGCAGATCTGGGAGCGCAAGGCGGATGGCGGCTTTCCGGAAGCCAAGGTGCTCAAGCAACGGGTGCGCGACCAGATCGACCCGCAACGGGACCTGGGGCACAACGACCGCACTCAGTGAACCTCGGTCGTGGCGGCCGGCTGCTTGGCCGGTTTGGCGCTGCCCATCAGGCCGGACACCACGATGGCGACGATGATCAGCGCGCCGCCCATCAGCATGCGCAGGGTCGGGGTTTCGGCAAACAGCAGCCAGGCCATAGTGATGCCGTACACCGGCTCCATGGCAAATACCACCGCGGCGGTGCGGGCCTTGAGCACCGCGAGGCTGGCGACAAACAGGCTGTGGGCCAGACCCGTGCAGAACACACCCAGCAGGCCGATCCACAGCCAGTCCAATGCGCGCACCTGCGCCAGTTCAGGCGCAGCCACCGGCAACAGGCACAGCGCTACCACGACGTTCTGGCACAAGGCCGCCTGCACCGGCGGAATGCGCCCACTGGCGCGGTTGTTCAGTGAGAGCAGCGAGAACAGCAAGCCGGAACCGACGGCCCACAACAGACCGCTGGTGGCCTGGCTGGCGAGGTTGAAGTCCGGCGTGACCAGCACCAGGCCGATGCTCACCAGCACCACCAGCAGGATTTCATTGGCGCGAATCCGCTCGCGGAAAATCAGGCCTTCGAGGATCACCGTAAAGGCCGGGAAGGTGGCGAAGCCCAAGGTGGCGATGGCCACACCCGCGACCTTCACCGCAATAAAGAAACTCACCCAATGCCCGGCCAGCAACAGGCCGCTGACCAGCAGGCGGCGCCAGTCGCGGGCTTGCAGCTTCTGCCAGGTGGTGTTGCTGGCGAAACGCGCGAAGATCGCCAGGGCAAGCACCGCGAAGGCGGCGCGTCCGAACACGATGATTGCCGGCGAGGCGGCCGCCAGTTTGCCGAACACGCCAGTGAGGCCAAACATCAATGCGCCGATATGCAGGGCGCCGAGGGCTGTGCGGGGAGTCATTGCGATCCTTAAACGACGGGTTTACAGGATCGCAGTCTAGAGGGTTGCAGGCGTTTGCATCTGTCGTTGGGCTCGCGGGTTTTGTCGCAGGGCTCTTGCTGGGTGAAGATCCCTGTGGGAGCTGGCTTGCCTGCGATGCAGACAACTCGGTCGTTCAGATAGCGCGCGGTGATGCTATCGCAGGCACGCCAGCTCCCACACTGGACGGTGCTTGTCTGAAGGCTCGGGGCGAGAGGCCAAACTCGCGCAACATCGCCGCAGCAAATGCACTTTGCGAACCATAGCCAACCCGCGCGGCAATCTCGCCGATGGGCAATTGGCTGTTGCGCAACAGGTCGCGCGCCATCTGTAAGCGCCGGGTACGGATGTAGTCCATCGGCGTTTGCCCGCACTCCGCGATAAACCGCGCATGCAGACGGGCGACGGACAGGTCGGCGATCTTCGCCAGGTCGGCCACTTGCAGTGGGTGTGCCGCATGCCGCTGGATGTGCGCATCGAACGCGGCATACGGCAGGCGCTTGCCCGCCAGCGGCTGTACGAAATTCAGGCTGGCGAGCAGTAACACGGCGCCTTGCTGGGCGATCAGCGGATCGTCCACCGGGCTGCTTGCCAGCCACTGCACCAGTTGGGTTTGGCGATTGTCGAGGGTCAGGTGGGCGGACCGGTCGAGCAAGCGCCGGCTGGCGTCGGCATGCTCCCCCAGGGACTGCGCCAACCAGTGCTCATCGGGCACGTCCAGCACCAGGCAGCGGCTGCCATCGCGGCTGATACATGCGTGATGAGCGGCGTAGGGCAGCACCATCACGCTGCTGTGTTGCACCTGGCTGCCAAGGCCATCCACCTCGAAGTCCAGATGCCCGGACAGGCCAAACACCAGCTGCGCGTGGTCATGGCTGTGGGCGATGGGCTCTTCGACGTAGTGGCGTAGCGTGAGGTTGGGTCTCATCGCAGTCTCCTGGGCAGGCCCGCAGTTTACATCGCTTCGCCCGCCTTGGGCGCTGTCATCAGACTGACGCAACACTGTCATGGGCTATTAATCCCGTGGGCGCAAGCTCGCGAAAACCCCGTGAGGCATGCCCATGACCAGCGCCGAACTCGCCAAACCCAGCCGCAAGCAACGCGTGCGTACCCTGTGGATTTCCGATGTGCATTTGGGCACACGGGATTGTCAGGCCGAACACCTCTCACACTTCCTCAAGGGCTACCACGCGGACAAGGTCTACCTGGTGGGCGATATCATTGACGGCTGGAAACTGCGCAGCGGCATGTATTGGCCCCAGGCCCACACCAACGTGATCCGCCGACTGCTGACCATGAGCAAGCGCGGCACCGAGGTGATCTACGTCACCGGCAACCATGATGAGTTTCTGCGGCGTTACTCGAAGCTGATCCTCGGCAATATCCAGTTGGTGGATGAAGCGGTGCATGTGACTGCCGATGGCCGGCATCTGCTGGTGATCCATGGCGACCAGTTCGATGTGATCACCCGCTATCACCGCTGGCTGGCGTTCCTCGGCGATTCGGCCTACGAGTTCACCCTCACGCTCAACCGCTGGCTGAACCACTGGCGGGCGCGTTATGGCTACGGCTACTGGTCGTTGTCGGCGTACCTCAAGCACAAGGTCAAGACGGCGGTCAGCTTTATCAGTGATTTTGAGGAAGCGATTGCCCATGAAGTGACCAAGCGCGAATTGCACGGCGTGGTGTGCGGGCATATTCACCATGCGGAGATTCGCAAGGTGGGCGAGGTGGATTACCTCAATTGCGGGGATTGGGTGGAGTCGTGCACGGCGCTGATCGAGCACTGGGACGGGCATATCGAGTTGTATCGATTGGCGGATGCCCAGGCCAAGGAAGCGCAGCTAAAGGCCGAGATGGTCGCGGGCTAAGCCTCAACCCCACAGACTCACTCGGTCTAAATGTGGGAGCGGGCTTGCTCGCGAATGCGGAGTGTCAGTCACCAGATAATTCGACTGATCCACCGCTTTCGCGAGCCCGCTCCCACATTTGGAGCCGGTTTCTTCAGTTAGGTGTGGGAAACATCCGCGATGGCTTCGGCCAACAGCGTCAACCGCGTCGCATCAATCCCCGCCACGTTCGCACGCCCGGAATTGACCATATACACGCTGTGCTTCTCCCGCAGTTGCTTCACCTGTTCCGCACTCAACCCGGTATAGGAAAACATCCCGCGTTGCGCCGCGATATGCGCAAACCGCTCCGACAACCCATGGGGCGCCAGCGCCTCCACCAACCCGGAACGCAGCTGCGCAATCCGCGCCCGCATCGCTTCAACTTCGTCAGCCCAGCGCTTTTTCAGCTCGGCATCACCGAGAATCGTCGCCACGACTGCCGCACCATGATCCGGCGGCGTCGACCACAAGTTCCGCGCAATAAACGCCAGTTGGCTGCGCACATCCGTCAGCTTCTCGGCGTTCGCGGCGCACACAATCAGCGCGCCTACACGGTCACTGTACAAGCCAAAGTTCTTCGAGCAGGAACTGGTGATCAGCACTTCAGGCAGCTCAGCCGCCAACAGCCGCACCGCCCACGCATCCTGTTCCAGGCCATCGCCAAAACCTTGGTAGGCAAAGTCGATCAGCGGCAGCAGCTCGCGCTCCTGGACGATCTTCAGCACCTGGCGCCAGTCATCCTGGGACAGGTCGAAGCCGGTCGGGTTGTGGCAGCAGGCGTGCAGCAGCACTACATCGCCCTTGGGTACCGTGGACAGCGTGGCCAGCATCGCCGCTACATCCAGGCGATTTTCGCTGCCCACATACGGGTAATGGCTGACCTTGAGCCCGGCCTTGGCGAAGATGGTTTCGTGAATCGGCCAGGTCGGGTTGCTCAGCCACACGCCGCGGCCAGGCAGGCTGTGGGCGATAAAGTCGGCGCTCAGGCGCAGCGCGCCGGTGCCGCCTGGCGTCTGCGTGGCGCCGGCGCGACGTTCACTCAGTAGCGGCGAACCAGCGCCCAGCACCAACTCACTGATCAGCGTGCCGAACGCGGCATTGCCATGGCCGCCGATGTAAGTCTTGGTGGTTTGTTGCTCCACCAGGCGCTGCTCGGCCAGTTTCACCGAATACGGGATCGGCGTCAGGCCCTGGTCGTCCTTGTACACGCCCACGCCGAGGTCGAACTTGTTCGGGTTCGGATCCTGGGCATACAGCTCCATCAGCCCGAGGATCGGGTCTCCGGGCACCCGGCCAATCGCGTCAAAATGCATTACTTGCGGCCCTCGGCATCCTTGGCCACTTCGTCGGTGCGCGCGGCCATGATGAAGTCGTTGCGGTGCAGGCCCTTGATGGAGTGGCTCCACCAGGTCACGGTGACTTTGCCCCATTCGGTGAGCAGGCCCGGGTGATGGCCTTCAGCTTCGGAGATCACGCCCACCGCGTTGGTGAAGGCCAGGGCGAATTTGAAATTCTTGAACAGGAAGACCTTTTCCAGCTGCATCACGCCATCGCGTACTTCGATGTTCCAGTCCGGGATCTGTTTGATCAGCACCGGCAACTCTTCGTCGCTGACTTGCGGGGCGTCGGCGCGGCAGGCTTCGCAGTGGGCTTGGTTCAAGGTGGTCATGTGGGGATTCCTGAAATCGAGTGTTTGGAAAACGGTCGTCAGTGGCGTCACCCTAAAGCAACGCGGGGCCAGGGAACAGACTCACCTGGCCCGAAAAGCCACGGCTCAAGCCGCTTTTGGCTTGGGCGGAAACTTCGGTGCGTGTAGGCCGAGCTGCATCCCGCGTTCCACCATGCCCATGATGTCTTCCTGCGCCACTTCGAACAGGCGCTTGAGGTTGGGCAGTGCGAAGTACAGCGGTTGCAGGATGTCGATGCGGTACGGCGTGCGCATCGCTTCCAGCGGGTCGAAGGCTTGATGCTCGGGCTCGTCCGAGAGGCAGTACACGGTCTCCTTGGGTGAAGACAGGATGCCGCCGCCGTAGATGCGCCGGCCTTCGGGCGTGTCCACCAGGCCGAACTCGATGGTCATCCAGTACAGGCGCGCCAGGTACACGCGCTGTTCCTTGGTCGCGGCCAGCCCGAGCTTGCCGTAGGTGTGGGTGAATTCCGCGAACCAGGGGTTGGTCAGCAGTGGGCAGTGGCCGAAGATCTCGTGAAAAATGTCCGGTTCCTGCAGGTAATCCAGCTCTTCACGGGTACGAATAAACGTCGCCACCGGAAACTGCTTGTTGGCGAGCAATTCGAAAAAGGTCTCGAAGGGGATCAGCGCCGGGACCCGGGCGACTTGCCAGCCGGTGGTCTCGGCCAGCACTTTGTTGACCTCCGCCAGTTGCGGAATGCGGTCATGGGGCAGGCCGAGCTTGTCGATGCCGTCCAGGTATTCCTGGCAGGCGCGGCCCTCGATCACTTTCAGTTGGCGCGTGATCAGGGTGTTCCACACCGCATGTTCTTCGGGCGGGTAGTCGATAAAACCGTTCGCGTCGGGCTCGCGGGCCACGTACTGCGTCTGCTTCATACTGCTCTCCTGCTAGGCATTCGTTCTTGTTATGTCCTGGGATGAGCCTATTGATACGCCGCCTGGGCCAAGAAGCCATCCTCCTGCGCCATAGGTCCGTAGGAAAACTTACCGGGTTTCGTAAAATTTTCGTTACGCTTAAGGTGATTCGCTGTGTATGTGGCGTGTTTTGGGTGTGAATCGCCTCACGGCTGTCACATAATCTTGACGATTATCTGCGCCCAGCGGCAAATAGACGCAGCGCCTTCACTTCTTCGGGCCTTCTCATGCGTATCAAAGTGCATTGCCAGAACCGCATCGGCATCCTGCGGGACATCCTCAACCTGCTGGTGGAGTACGGCGTCAACGTCGCCAAGGGCGAGGTCGGCGGCGAACACGGCAACGCCATTTACCTGTACTGCCCGAACCTGGTGAACCTGCAATTCCAGGCATTGCGCCCGCAGTTCGAAGCGATTGCCGGGGTATTTGGCGTCAAGCGGGTAGGGCTGATGCCCAGCGAGCGTCGGCATATGGAACTGAATGCGCTGCTGGGCGCGCTGGAATTTCCGGTGCTGTCCATCGACATGGGCGGCTCCATCGTCGCCGCCAACCGTGCGGCGGCGCAGTTGCTTGGGGTGCGGGTGGATGAGGTGCCGGGCATTCCGTTGTCGCGCTACGCCGAAGACTTCGATTTGCCGGAACTGGTAAGGGCCAGCAAGTCGCGCATCAACGGTCTGCGGGTCAAGGTCAAGGGCGATGTGTTCCTGGCCGATATCGCCCCGCTGCAATCCTCCGAACACGACGACAGCGAAGCCATGGCCGGCGCCGTGCTGACTCTGCACCGCGCCGACCGCGTGGGTGAGCGTATCTACAATGTGCGCAAGCAGGAGCTGCGGGGCTTCGACAGCATTTTTCAAAGCTCCAAAGTCATGGCCGCCGTGGTCCGTGAAGCCCGGCGCATGGCGCCGTTGGATGCCCCTCTATTAATAGAAGGCGAAACCGGCACCGGCAAAGAGCTGCTGGCCCGCGCCTGTCACCTGGCCAGCCCCCGCGGGCAGTCGCCGTTGATGGCGCTTAATTGCGCCGGGTTACCGGAGTCCATGGCCGAGACCGAGTTGTTTGGTTACGGGCCTGGCGCGTTTGAAGGGGCGAGGGCGGAGGGCAAGTTGGGGCTGTTGGAGCTGACGGCGGGCGGCACGTTGTTTCTCGACGGTGTCGGGGAAATGAGTGCGCGGTTGCAGGTGAAGTTGCTGCGCTTTCTGCAGGACGGCTGCTTCCGCCGGGTAGGCAGTGATGAAGAGGTGTACCTGGATGTGCGGGTGATCTGCGCGACGCAGGTGGACCTTTCCGAACTGTGCGCCCGGGGCGAATTTCGCCAGGACCTTTACCATCGTCTCAATGTGCTCTCGCTGCATATCCCGCCGCTGCGCGAATGCCTCGATGGTTTGCCGCCGCTGGTGGAACACTTTCTGGATCAGGCCAGCCGGCAGATCGGCTGCCCGCTGCCCAAGCTGGCGCCGGCGGCGATGGATCGCCTCAGCCATTACCACTGGCCGGGGAATGTGCGGCAGTTGGAGAACGTGCTGTTCCAGGCGGTTTCGTTGTGTGAGGGCGGCACCGTCAAGGCTGAGCACATTCGCCTGCCGGACTATGGCGTGCGCCAGCCACTGGGGGATTTCTCCCTTGAAGGTGGGCTGGAGGAAATTGTCGGGCGCTTCGAGAAGGCGGTGCTGGAGCAGCTGTATGCCGAGCATCCCAGCAGCCGTCTATTAGGTAAGCGGCTGGGTGTATCCCACACCACCATTGCCAACAAGTTGCGGGACTACGAAGTGCTCAAGGCCGAACGCGGTTAAACCTGTGGGAGCGGGCTTGCTCCCGAATGCGGTCTGACAGTCGCCCTATGTACAGACTGACCCACCGCATTCGCGAGCAAGCCCGCTCCCACATTGGTTCTTTGTCGGTCTTGATACCTGCGCTTGCCGTTAGCGGCATAAGTCCGCCGTTTTTTCGACTCTCCTCAAGCCGTCATTTGCGCAACTCAAACCGCAAACCCCCGCCCCGCCTGGACTTTTCCGCATTTCCAAAAGTTGGTTCGCAAATTGCTTAAGCCTCATCAGTACAGCGGTGGGCGGCAAGCGTCCGTCAGAAAGAGGAAAGAGCGTGGATAAGTACCTTTACGTGGCAATGACCGGCGCCAGCCAGAATGCACTGGCGCAGAAGGCCCACGCCAACAACTTGGCGAACGTTTCCACCAATGGTTTTCAGCGTGACCTGGAACAGGCGCGTTCGATGCCGGTGTTCGGTGACAGCTTTCCGGCGCGGGCCTTTGCCTTGACCGAGCGCCCAGGCACGGATTTTTCCCCTGGCGCGATGATTGAAACCGGCCGTGACCTCGACGTGGCCGTCAGCGGCGATGGCTGGATGGCCGTGCAAACCCCGGATGGCGGTGAATCCTACGTGCGCAGCGCCAGCATGAACGTCGATGCGTTGGGCGTGCTGCGGGCCGGCAACGGGATGCCGATCATGGGCAACGGTGGCCCGATTGCCGTGCCGCCCCAGCAGCAGATCGAAGTCGGCCAGGACGGCACCATCAGCATCCGCGCCATGGGCGAAGGCCCACGGGTGATGGCTGAAGTAGACCGGATCAAGCTGGTGCAGCCCGACCTCAAGAACATGACCAAGGGCCTCGACGGCACCATTCACACCAAGGATGGCCAGCCGGCGCAAGCCAATGCCAATGTCAAGCTGACGTCGGGCTTCCTGCAGGCGAGCAACGTGAACGCGGTTGAAGAAATGACGGCGGTACTGGCTCTGTCCAAGCAGTTCGAATTGCACATCAAGATGATGAACAGCGCCAAAGAAGACGACCAGGCCATGACCCGCGTCCTGGCAATGAGCTGATAGCAGCCACACACTAATTTTGTAGCGCGGCGCCATAAAACAGGCGCACGAAGGAGAAGAACATGCTTCCGGCTCTATACGTTGCCAAAACCGGTTTGTCCGCCCAGGACACCAACCTGACCACCATTTCCAACAACCTGGCCAACGTGTCGACCACGGGTTTCAAACGTGACCGCGCCGAGTTCCAGGACTTGCTCTATCAGATCAAGAAGCAGCCTGGCGCCCAGTCGACCCAGGACAGCGAATTGCCGTCGGGCCTGCAACTGGGTACCGGTGTGGCGATTGTTGGCACCCAGAAAAACTTCAGCGCCGGTAACTTGCAGCAAACCGGTCAGCCGCTGGACCTGGCAGTCAACGGCAAGGGCTTCTTCCAGATCCTGCAGCCGGACGGCACCACCACCTACACCCGCGACGGTACGTTCCACCTGGACTCCAACGGCCAGGTCGTGACGGCCAACGGCTTCGCGCTGGAGCCGGCGATTGTGGTGCCGAACAACGCCCAGACCTTCACCGTCGGCAACGACGGCACCGTGTCGATCACCGTGGCCGGCAACCCGGCCTCCCAGGTGATCGGCAACCTGCAAACCGCCGACTTCATCAACCCGGCCGGCCTGCAGGCGATCGGTAACAACCTGTTCCTGGAAACCGCTTCCAGCGGCGCGCCGCAAATCGGCACCCCGGGCCTCAACGGCTTTGGTACCACCCTGCAAAGCACCCTGGAAACATCCAACGTCAGCACCGTTGAAGAGATGGTCAACATGATCACCACTCAACGCGCCTACGAGATGAACTCCAAGGTGATTTCCACCGCCGACCAGATGCTTTCGTTCGTAACGCAGAATCTGTAATCAAGTCTATGGGGCGTCCTTGAAGGCGCCTGCAACACCGTGAGGTATGGGTCATGAATCGCTATGTTTCTGTTTTGGCATTGAGTGGGATTGCTGTGCTCGCGGGCTGTGTCGCCCCGACGCCAAAGCCCAATGACCCGTACTATGCGCCGGTGCTGCCGCGCACGCCGCTGCCGGCTGCCGCCAACAATGGCTCGATCTACCAGGCCGGTTTCGAACAGAACCTGTACAGCGACCGCAAGGCGTTCCGGGTGGGTGACATCATCACCATCACGCTGAACGAGAAGACCCAGGCGAGCAAGAACGCCAACTCGCAGATCGGCAAGACCAGCAAGACCAGCATCGGCCTGACCTCGTTGTTTGGCGGTGGCCTCAATACCAACAATCCGGTAGGCAGCGGTGACTTGAGCCTCGACGCCGGCTACAGCGGCGACCGCGCCACCAACGGCAAAAGTGCGGCGGGGCAGGGCAACAGCCTGACCGGTTCGATCACCGTGACCGTGGCCGACGTGCTGCCCAACGGCATCATTGCCGTGCGTGGCGAGAAGTGGATGACCCTCAACACCGGTGACGAACTGGTGCGCATTGCAGGCATGGTTCGCGCTGACGATATCTCCACCGACAACACCGTGCCGTCGACACGGATTGCCGATGCACGCATCACCTACTCGGGTACGGGTTCGTTTGCTGACGCCAGTCAGCCGGGCTGGTTTGACCGTTTCTTCCTTAGCCCGCTGTTCCCTTTCTAGGTGATCACTTTGAACTTCAAACAGCTGATGGCTGCGATGTTGCTGCTGGCCCTGAGCGCAGGCGCCCAGGCTGAGCGCTTGAAAGACATCGCGAGCATTTCCGGCGTACGGTCCAACCAGTTGATCGGCTACGGCCTGGTGGTGGGGCTTAACGGCACCGGCGACCAGACCACCCAGACCCCGTTCACCTTGCAGACCTTCAACAACATGCTCTCGCAGTTCGGCATTAAGGTACCGCCGGGTTCGGGCAACGTGCAGTTGAAGAACGTCGCGGCAGTGTCCATCAGTGCTGACTTGCCGCCGTTCGCCAAGCCGGGGCAGGTGGTCGACATCACCGTCTCGTCCATGGGTAACTCGAAAAGCCTGCGGGGCGGCACCTTGCTGATGACCCCGCTCAAAGGTATCGACGGCAACGTCTACGCGATTGCCCAGGGCAACCTGGTGGTGGGCGGCTTTGATGCCGAAGGCCGTGACGGTTCGAAGATCACCGTGAACGTGCCGTCGGCCGGCCGGATTCCCGGCGGTGCCTCGGTGGAGCGCACCGTGCCCAGCGGTTTCAACCAGGGCAACAGCCTGACCCTGAACCTCAACCGTTCGGACTTCACCACCGCCAAGCGCGTGGTCGACAAGATCAATGAGCTGCTCGGCCCGGGCGTGGCCCAGGCCATCGACGGCGGTTCGGTGCGTGTCACCGCACCGCTGGACCCAAGCCAGCGTGTGGACTACCTGTCGTTGCTGGAAAACCTTGAGGTTGACCCGGGCCAGGCGGTGGCGAAAGTCATCATCAACTCGCGGACCGGCACCATCGTGATTGGCCAGAACGTCAAGGTTTCGCCAGCGGCGGTGACCCACGGCAGCCTGACCGTGACCATCACCGAAGACCCGATCGTCAGCCAGCCTGGCCCGCTGTCCAACGGCCAGACCGCCGTGGTCCCCCGTTCGCGGGTGAATGCCCAGCAAGAAGCCAAGCCGATGTTCAAGTTCGGCCCTGGTACCACCCTGGACGAGATTGTCCGCGCGGTGAACCAGGTGGGCGCAGCGCCTGGCGACTTGATGGCGATCCTCGAAGCATTGAAACAGGCCGGCGCCTTGCAAGCCGACCTGATCGTGATCTGACGCCATGGCCATGGACATGCGCAAAAGCGGCCTGACCAGCACGGCGGACTCGGGTTCTTATTCCGACCTCAACCGGCTGAACCAGTTGAAGTTCGGCGACAAGAACAGCGACGGCAACATGCGCAAGGTCGCGCAGGAATTCGAGTCGCTGTTTCTCGGCGAGATGCTCAAGTCCATGCGCTCGGCCACCGAAGCCCTGGGTAAGGACAACCCGCTGAATACACCGGCGGCCAAGCAGTACCAGGAAATGTACGACCAGCAGTTGGCGGTCTCCTTGTCTCGCGAGGGCGGTGGTATCGGCCTGGCGGACGTGCTGCTGCGCCAGATGCAGAAGAACAAACCGGTGGACGCCCAGGCGGCCACCTTGCAAGGCCCGGCGGTTCCCGCGAAGAAGGTGGATGTGCCGACCGAAATTGCCGCTGGTACCAAGGCTGATGGCCCGCTGGGCCGCAGCAATGGTCAGCGGCCATTGTGGGCGTACCGCGTGGCGGTGCCTGAGGGCACCGGCTCCCACGCCAACGACATGGCGCTGATGAACCAGCGCCGCATCTCGTTGCCGAGCAAACTGACGGATCGCCTGCTGGCCGGCATCGTGCCGGGTGCCGATGCCACTACCACCGCCAAAGCTACGCCGCTGCGTAACAGCGCCGCCGATGACGGTGTGGTCAACAGTTCCGCCCGCAGCCTTGCCGCACTGCCCCCTCACGGGCAGATGCAGGTTTACGGTCGCGCTGTGGCTCAGCCGCCGCTGGCGCCAGCGAAAAAAGCCTTCAGCTCGCAGGACGAATTTGTCGCCACCATGTTGCCAATGGCCAAGCAGGCCGCCGCACGGATTGGCATCGACCCACGCTACCTGGTGGCCCAGGCTGCTTTGGAAACCGGTTGGGGTAAATCGGTGATGCGTGCCACGGACGGCACAAGCAGCCACAACCTCTTCGGCATCAAGGCCGGCCAGAGTTGGCAGGGCGAACAGGCCCGGGCAATCACCAGCGAGTTTCGTGACGGGGCGATGGTCAAGGAGACGGCGCAGTTCCGTTCCTACAACTCTTACCAGGACAGCTTCCATGACCTGGTGACGTTGCTGCAAAGCAATGATCGCTATAAAGAAGTTGTGAAATCAGCCGACAACCCGGAACAGTTTGTGCGCGAGTTGCAAAAAGCCGGTTATGCAACCGACCCGGATTACGCCAGCAAGATTTCGCAGATCGCAAAAACGATGAACAGCTACCAGAACTACGCTGCCGCGGGCGCTTCCACTCATTTATAAGGTCTGAATCATGAGTTTGCTCAATATCGGGATGTCGGGGCTCAATGCCGCCCAAGGATCGTTGTCGGTCTTAAGTAACAACATCGCCAACGTCAACACCCCGGGATACTCGCGTCAGCAGACCACCCAGAACGCCAGTGCGTCGAATGCGTTCGGCGGTGTGTTCATCGGCACCGGTACGACCCTGGCGGATGTGCGCCGGGTGTACAACGACTTTCTGAACACCGCTTACCAGAACAGCACCGCCCTTAATAGCGACGCCAACGCCTACCTGGGCCAGGCCAGTGCGATCGACAAGACCCTGTCGGACAAGAGCACCGGCATGTCGGCCGTGCTCAGCGCCTTTTTCGCGGCAGCGCAGACTGCTGCGGCCACCCCCAGTGACGTGTCCGCCCGGCAATTGCTGGTGACCAGTGCCCAGACCTTGAGCAACCGGTTCAACGCGATTTCCTCGCAGTTGACCCAACAGAAAGAAAGCATCAACGGCCAGTTGAGCACCATGAGCGATCAGGTCAACAAGCTGACCTCCTCGATTGCGTCCCTGAACAAGCAAATTTCCCAGGTCCAGGGCTCGACGAGCAACGCGCCCGCCAACCTGCTGGATGCGCGTAACGAAGCGGTGCGCTCACTCAATGAACTGATCGGTGTCACGGCCACTGAAAAGGACGGCCAGGTCAACATCACCACCGGCACCGGGCAGTCGCTGGTAGACGGTGATGTCGCCAATACCATTTCCGCAGTGCCGAGCAAGAACGACAGCAGCCAGTACACCATCCAGATCAACATGGGCAGCACGTCCATGGACATCGGTTCGGTGGTCAGCGGTGGCAGCATTGGCGGCCTGATGCGTTATCGCAGTGATGTGCTGATGCCCGCGATCAATGACCTTGGCCGACTGGCCATCGTCACCGCCGATACCATCAACAACCAGTTGGGCCAGGGCCTGGACCTGAACGGTGATTTCGGCTCTTCGCTGTTCAGCGATATCAACAGTGCGGCGGCCATCTCCCAGCGTAGCCAGGGGACCGCGGGCAACAGCGCCGGCTCAGGCAACCTGAATGTGTCGATTGCCGACAGCAGCAAGCTGACGACCTACGACTACAAAGTCACGTTCACCAGCGGCAACCTGTACAACGTGGTGCGTTCCGACGGCAAGGCCATGGGCTCGTTCGATACCGCTACCACGCCGCCGCCGGTGATTGACGGTTTCACCCTGGCGCTGGATGGCAAAGGGCCGATGGCGGCGGGTGACAGCTTCAAGGTCAGCCCCACCAGCAATGGCGCCAGCGGGATCGGCGTCGACCTGACGGACCCGAATAAACTCGCGTTCGCCGGCCCATTGGCGGGTGTTGCCGGCAAGAACAGCGGCACCGGCACGTTCACGCCGCCGCAGTTGACGGTGCCGCTGGATATTCACGGCGGCGCCGACACGGCCCAATTGCGCACCGGGATCGAGAACTCGATGCCGGTGAAAATGGTGTTCGGCGATAAGGCCGCGGACGGCACCCAGCCGTACACCGTCACCGACGCCCAAGGCTTCAAGATCGGCACCGGCAGTATCATTCCGGGCCAGGGCAACAAGATCACCATCAATGTGCCAATGCGCGATGCCAGCGGTGCCGTGATCACCGGCAAGAGCTTCAGTTTTGATACCACCGTTGGCGGCTCGCCGGCCAATAACGACAGCACCACCTTCTCCTTCAACAGTGGCGCCACCTCCGACGGCCGCAACGCCCAGTCGCTGCTGGCGCTGCAAACCAAGGCAACCGTCGGCGTGACGGACGGCAACGGGGGCGTGAGCCTGGTCAGTGCCAACAGCCGCCTGGTGTCCCAAGTGGGCTCCAAGGCCGCCCAGGCCAATACCGACAGTACCGCGACGGGCGCGCTGCTGACGGCGAACAAGGCGGCTGCCAACTCGGTGTCCCAGGTCAACCTGGATGAAGAGGCGGGCGACATGATCAAGTTCCAGCAGTACTACACCGCGTCGTCGCAGATCATCAAGGCGGCGCAGGAAACCTTCAGCACACTGATCAACGCACTTTAAGGGAGTCTGGGACGATGCGTATTTCTACACAGCAGTATTTCGACACCAGCTCCGCCAAATACCAGGACAACTATTCCGGTGTGGTGAAGGCCCAGGACCAGGCGAGTTCCGGCGTCCGGGTGCAGACCGCTTCCGATGACCCGGTGGCCGCTGCCCAGTTGTTGATGTTGCAGCAGCAGAAAGACATGTTGGGGCAATACAACACCAACATCACCACCCTGCAAAACTCCCTGACCAACGAAGAGAGCGTGCTGCAGAGCATCAACACCGCGTTGCAGACCGCCCAGGGCTTGGCGCAGCAGGCCGGTAACATCGGCAAGAGCGATGACGATCGCAAGGCGATTGCCGCCCAGGTCGGCGCGCTGGAGGACCAGGTGTTGGGCTTGCTCAACTCCAAGGACTCCAGCGGCAACTACATGTTCTCCGGTGCCAAGACCGATACGCCGCCGTACACCCGCAACAATGACGGCACCTACACCTATCAGGGTGACGAGACGCCCCTGAGCCTGCAGATTTCGAACAACCTCTCGATCTCCATGGGCGATACCGGCAAGGCGCTGCTGGAAAGCTCGTCCAACACCGGTCGCACTCAGGCAACGTTGCTGCCGCCTGCCGTGAACGACGGCACGGTGGGGATCTCGGCGGGCCTGGTCACGTCGAGCACGAAGTTTGCCAACAGCTTTTCCGATGGCCAGCCGTACAAGCTGACCTTCGCCAGCAGCACCCAATACAGCGTGACCGACAAGGACGGCAACGACGTCACCTCTGAGATCACCGGGAACGGTACGTTTGACTCCACCAAGGAAGGCTCCTCCAGCGTCAGCCTGCGGGGCGTCACGTTCGACATCCGGCTGAACCTGGGCAAGGACGTTGCGCCGGGCGCGGCGTCCGATGCGTTGGTGGCGGGCAAGGAATTCTCCCTGGCAACCAAGCCCGACAGCTTCAGTATCTCGCGTACGGCAAGCAATCCGTCCACCGCGCAACTGACTGGCGGCAGCGTCACGGACCCGGCGGCTTATACCAGCACCTTTCCCAACTCGGGGGCGGTCATCAAGTTCACCAGTGGCACCGATTACCAGGTGTTCGCCCAGCCGTATAGTGCCGACAGCAAGGCCATTGCCAGCGGCACCATGGCTGCCGGCGCGACGTCGATCACCACGGCCGGCCTGACCTTTGGTGTGAGTGGCACGCCAGGCGCCGGTGACCAGTTCTCGGTCGGCGCCACCAGCAACAAGAACATGAATGCCCTGGATACCCTGAGCCAATTGCGCAAGGCCCTGGAAACCCCGGCGGACGGCAATCCGGTTGCCTTGAACAACCTCAAGGACGTGGTCGCCACGAGCATTGGCAACCTGGGTAACGCTTCGGCCCAGATCGACCAGGTACGCGGCTCCATTGGTGCGCGCCAGAACGCCATGGATATCCAAGGCACGGAAAACACCAGCCTGGGCCTGGCCAATACTTCCACCATGTCGTCCCTGGCCAACGTTGATATGGGGCAGGCGGCGATTGACCTGACCTTGCAGCAGACCATGCTGCAGGCCTCGCAACTGGCGTTCGTGAAAATCTCCCAGTTGAGCCTGTTCAGCAAGATGTGATTCGGCGGCTGTAAACCTGCGGCTCACCCTAGAAATGGGGTGGGCCGTTGTCGTTTTTGGCGCTTGTATGTCCCCGTGTTTCGCACAAAGCGCAGAAAATTGAGTGACCTGTGAGTCATAAAGCGCATCTTCACTGTATCGTGTGAAAAGGATAGGTCGTCGCCAGGTCTCCGCGAGGGCCTGCCGCCAGGGTTAAAGGCGGTTTTCGGCGAGTTTTTTGCGGGGTTATCCCCATTATTGTCAGCACCCGGCGATGTGTTCCGCGGGGTGTTCTCCAGCTATTTAGTATTGGGAAGCCACAATGATTGGCATAAAAAGCATCGCCAGTTACGTGCCGGCAGACGGGATCGATAACTACGCCCAGGGTGCCAAATTCGCCAAGGATGAAGAATTCATCATTGGCAAGATCGGTTCGGCGTTCCTGCCGCGCAAGGATGCTGCACAGGAAACCTCCGATCTGTGCGTCGAGGCGGTCAACGCCTTGTTTGCCAACAACCCGGATTTGAAGCGCGAATCCATTGATGTGCTGATCGTCGTCACCCAGAACGGCGACGAAGAGGGTTTGCCTCACACCGCCGCCATCGTCCAGGACAAGTTGGGCCTGACGACGAACGTGGCGGCCTTTGATATTTCCCTGGGCTGCTCGGGCTATGTCTACGGCATCTATGCGATGAAGGGCTTCATGGAAGCCACTGGCCTGAAAAACGGCCTGTTGGTCACCGCCGATCCGTACTCGAAGATCGTCGACCCGGAAGACCGCAACACCACCATGCTGTTTGGTGATGCCGCGACGGCCACCTGGATGGGCGAAGACGCGCCCTGGCAGTTGGGCAAGGCCAAGTTCGGTACTGACGGTTCGGGTGCACCGCACTTGAAGGTCAGTGATGGCGTGTTCTTCATGAATGGCCGCCAGGTATTCAACTTCGCCTTGCTCAAGGTTCCGGCGCATTTGCATGAGCTGCTCAACGAATCGGACCTCAAGGCTGACGAGATTGACGCGTTCTGCATTCACCAGGGCAGTGCGGCGATTGTCGACGCCGTGGCCCGGCGTTTTGAAGATGCACCGGTGGACAAGTTCATCAAGGACATGGTCGAGACCGGCAACACCGTGTCCTCGAGCATTCCGCTGCTGCTGGAAAAACACATGCTCGACTCCACCTGGAAGCGCGTCGCCATCAGTGGTTTTGGCGTAGGCCTGTCCTGGGGCTCGGCGATTTTGCATCGCCCTTGATGCCTTAAAGGCGCTGCACAAAAAAACGCCCATGATCGAAAGATCATGGGCGTTTTTTATTTGGCGCCAAAAAGCCAGCAATTGCGGGGGTTTGGGCTATCGTAAATGCTTGAATTACAAGGGGTGGCATCGTGCTAGTAAAAAAAATCAAAAAAGTCCTCAAGCAACCTGCTTTCACGACGATAACTATTACGAAGGTTCTCTAGGCCACACCCGGCGGTTGCCAGGGCCGGAAGCCGCAGTAAACAACCCACGAGGATTTCGTCATGGCTTTAACAGTAAACACTAACCTTGCTTCGTTGAACGTTCAGAACAACCTGAACAAGGCTTCCGGCGCCCTGCAAACTTCCATGCAGCGTCTGTCCTCCGGCCTGCGTATCAACAGCGCCAAAGACGATGCGGCCGGCCTGCAAATCTCCAACCGTCTGACCAGCCAGATCAACGGCCTGGGCGTTGCAATCAAAAACGCCAACGACGGCAGCTCGATTGCTCAGACCGCTGAAGGCGCCATGCAGCAGTCCACCAACATCCTGCAAAGCATGCGTACCCTGGCTCTGCAATCCGCCAACGGCTCGCCAAGCGCTGACGACCGTAAGTCGAACCAGGCTCAATACGCAGCACTGACTGCTGAATTGACCCGTATCGCTACCACCACTACTTTCGGTGGCAAGAACCTGCTGGACGGTTCTTTCGGTACTACTTCGTTCCAGGTCGGCGCCAACGCCAACCAGACCATCGACATGAGCATCGGTAACGTTGCAGCCAACAACATTGGTTCGCAGCAGCTGAAATCCCAAGGCGTTGCTCCAAGCGCAACAGGTGTTGTCGGCGGCGCACTCACCGTTACCGGTGGCGGCCAGTCCAAGAGCCTGACCATCGCTGCCAGTGCTTCGGCCCAGCAGATCGCTGCGCAAATGAACGGCGCTGTAGGCGGCCTGGCTGCTACTGCCAGCACTGTTGCCCAGTTCACCATTGACTCCACTGCCATCGCTGCTGCAACCCCTGCCAGCGCCAACTTCACCTTGAAAGTCGGTAGCGGTGCTGCGGTCCAGTTCACTGGCGTAACCAGCGCTTCTGACCTGGCTGACCAACTGAAGTCCAACGCTGCCAAGCTGGGCATCACCGTTAACTTCGATTCGACCACCAAGGCACTGTCGGTCAAGTCCGATACCGGTGAGAACCTGACCTTCAACGCTGGCGACGCCGGTGCTGTTGCAGGTATCAAGGTTGCCACCCTGGATGGTACCGGTACTGCCGGCACTGCCGTTGCACTGGATGCCGGTCCGATCATCGCCACTGGTGCAGTGTCGCTGAACTCCTCCAGCAGCTACTCGCTGAGCGGCGCTGGCGTGACGGGTCTGTTCGCAGCTACTGGTACTGCTGCCAACTCCACCAAAACCACCGTCAACAACACTGACATCACCACTGCTGCCAACGCACAGAACTCGATCGACGTGATCACCCAGGCGATCTCGGACATCGACTCCCAGCGTGCCGGTCTCGGTGCTGTACAAAACCGTTTCGACAACACCGTTGCCAACCTGCAGAGCATCTCCGACAACTCCAGCGCCGCTCGCGGTCAGATCCAGGACGTTGACTACGCTGCTGAAACTGCTCAGTTGACCAAGCAACAAACCCTGCAACAGGCTTCCACTGCGATCCTGTCCCAGGCCAACCAACTGCCATCCGCTGTACTGAAGCTGCTTCAGTAATAGCCATCGGTAGATGACTGACGGAAGGGCGCGTTTACGTGCCCTTTTGTCTTTTGCGTGATGAGGAGATTGGACATGGACATGAGCGTCAAGTTGAACCAGTCTTATCCTGCTGCCCCAACGCCACAGAGTGCGCCTGCCCCTGTGACTGCCGACTTGCAGACCCCCAAGGTTGATGCAACCGTCGCAGCAGTAAAGCCCAAGCAGGAAACGAAACCGGACGACCTGGAAAAGGCCGTCAACGATATTCGCAAATTTGTCCAGGCTGCCCAGCGCAACCTGGATTTTTCCATTGATGACTCCACCCATCAGGTGGTGGTCAAGGTCATTGCGACCGACAGTGGCGAGGTCATTCGTCAGATCCCGTCGGAAACCGCATTGAAACTCGCACAAAGTCTTCACGACGCCAGCAATGTGTTGTTTGACGCTAAAGTCTGAGCTGGCATGAATTTTGTTGCTGTAGCTGCTTGAGGCGCCGTCCGTCAAGAAAGCGCCAGCCCCGTATCAGGAGAAACATCATGGGTGATATATCCGTCAGCGGCCCGGTAACGGGCATTGATACCCAGTCTATCGTTACGGCCTTGGTGAACGCTGAGCAGGCGCCCAAGCAGTCGCAGATCAACAAGCAGTCGCAGACGCAGACCGCCCAGTTGTCCTCGATCGGCAAGATTCAAGCGGCACTCGATGCGTTCCGCGGCGCTATGGACACTATGACCAAGGACGCCAGTATCGGCGGCCTGACGGCGGCGACCACGGATGCCAACGTTTCTACCGTCACCCTGGGTGCCGGTGCTTCTGCGGGGAGCTACCTGTTGGTGGTCAACCAATTGGCGACCGCCTCAAAGATTGCTACCCAGAACTTCGCGGGTGGGGCGAAGAGCGTCGTCAATAGTGGCTCTACGGCTACGACCCTGGAGATTTCCCAGTCAGGTAAGAGCTATGGTGTCAGCGTTCCTCCTGGCGCAACGTTGCAGCAAGTGCGTGACTCGATCAACGCGCAGTACAGCAGCGCTGGCCTGAGTGCCAACATCCTGACCGACGCAACCGGTTCCCGGCTGGTCGTGACGTCGACCAATACCGGCGCCGGTACAGACATTACCCTGGGTGGTAACACCGGGTTGGAAACCGGCACTACCGTTGTCGGCGGCCCGCCGGTGAATGCGAAATACACCATTGACGGTACCGCTCAGGAGTCCAAGAGCAATACCCTGACCGAAGCAATCAGCGGCGTGACTATCAAGTTGACCGCGGTGTCCGCGTTGCCCACCGGTGTTAGCGACGAAAGCAAGCGAATAGCCTCGACCATTACGGTCACCCGCAGTAACGACACCCTGAAGAGTTCGGTAAAGGGGTTTGTCGATACCTATAACGCCTTGATGACAGCGATCGGCACTGAGACCAAAGTCACCACTAACGCGGATGGTTCTACTACGTCTGCGGCGCTGACGGGCGATGCCACGATGCGTTCTTTGCAGTCGGCCCTGCGTAACGAGCTGAACTCATTGGCGGGCTCGGGTACGTTGAAGTCCCTGGCTCAATTTGGTGTAAACACTGACCAGACAACCGGTAAGTTGAGCATCGATGACAAGGTGTTCGGTGCGGCAATTGCCACCAACCCTACTGACATCGGCGGCATTTTCAACGGTGACAATGGCCTGCTCGCGCGTATGAAAACGGCGACTGACAGCTATGCATTGAGCGGTACCGGGGTTCTGGCCTCGCGTTCTTCGACGCTGACGGCGAACATCAAGGACCTGCAAGTGCAGCAGGACAGCCTGACCGCGCGCATGGCTGCACTCAAGACGAGCCTGACTGCCAAGTACACTACGATGAACAGCCTGGTGGCACAGCTCACCGCTCAACGGTCGAGCGTAATGACCACGCTCAATGCGCTGAACAATCCCAAGACCGATTGATCCTCAATGAAGCCGTCCGGTGAAGTGAAAACCTTCATCGGGCGCACCTTCAGCAGACCGCCGGCTTAAAGTTTTTTGCGACACCGTCGACATAATAGTCAGAGCCCATTCTTTTTAGCTGTTGCCTGTCACGAGGTAGAAACATGAATCCCATGAGAGCCCTTCGCCAATACCAGAAGGTCAATTCCCATGCCCAGGTCTCCGAGGCCAGCCCGCACCGTCTGGTTCAGATGTTGATGGAAGGCGCGCTGGACCGCATGGCCCAGGCCAAGGGCGCCATGGCTCGTGGTGACATCGCGCAAAAAGGCCTGTTGCTGGGCAAGGCGATCGATATCCTGATTGGTTTGCGTGACGGCCTGAACCCGGAAAAAACCGACGATCCGGCCGCCTTGCAGCAATTGGATAACCTGTACGCCTACATGACTACGCGTTTGCTTGAAGCCAATACCAAGAACGATGTCGAGATGATCGACGAAGTGGCCGGCTTGATGATTACGCTCAAGGAAGGCTGGGACGGTATTGCAACACTGTAGGCCTGCTGGCCTGAGGAAGATGTCATGAGTCACGCCCTGCAACGGATTGACGAAACCCGCGAAGCCTTGATGGACGCATTGGTTGCCCGCAACTGGGACGCCATTGGCGAACTGGACCTGGGATGCCGTGCGGTAATTGATGAGGCGCTGAGCAATGCGCCGGTGGACGAGGATGCCCTGCGGGAGAAGCTGGAGAGTTTGCTGGCGGTTTATCAGCAGCTGCTTGAGGTGACAACCGGGGAGCGCCAGGCGATATTCGAGGAGATGTCGCAGATCAACCGAGCGGAAAGTGCGTCAAAGGTTTACCATCTGTTCGGCTGAAGGCTCAGTTAATCCGAACAAGGCGCGTCATAAATTTGACTGTGCACATATTTTTGACTTAACTAGTGCTATTTTCAGACGTCAGAAAGCTGTAGCGCAGAAAATGCCTACAGCTATCTAGATTGCCCCAACTCGAGGGCATTAAGTTTTACTAGGGAAGTTGCTATTGCATGTGGCGTGAAACCAAAATTCTGCTGATCGATGACGATAGCGTTCGGCGCCGCGATCTGGCGGTGATCCTGAATTTTCTTGGCGAAGAAAATCTACCCTGCGGCAGCCATGATTGGCAGCAGGCGGTCAGCTCTTTGTCGTCGAGTCGTGAAGTCATTTGCGTGCTGATCGGTACGGTTAGCGCTCCCGGCGCCGTTCTGGGCTTGTTAAAGACACTGTCAACCTGGGATGAGTTCCTTCCGGTGTTGCTAATGGGCGATATTTCTTCTGTCGACCTGCCGGAAGACCAGCGCCGTCGTGTCCTTTCCACCCTCGAAATGCCTCCCAGCTACAGCAAATTGCTCGACTCCCTGCACCGTGCCCAGGTCTACCGCGAGATGTACGACCAGGCCCGCGAGCGTGGCCGTCACCGCGAACCCAACCTGTTCCGCAGCCTCGTCGGCACCAGCCGTGCGATCCAGCACGTGCGCCAGATGATGCAGCAAGTCGCCGACACCGATGCCAGCGTGCTGATCCTCGGCGAGTCCGGCACCGGCAAGGAAGTGGTCGCGCGCAACCTGCATTACCACTCCAAGCGCCGCGACGGGCCATTTGTGCCGGTCAACTGCGGAGCGATTCCCGCAGAGCTGCTGGAAAGCGAACTGTTCGGCCACGAGAAGGGCGCCTTTACCGGGGCGATCACCAGCCGTGCCGGGCGTTTTGAGCTGGCCAACGGCGGCACCCTGTTCCTCGACGAAATCGGCGACATGCCGCTGCCGATGCAGGTCAAGCTGCTGCGGGTTCTGCAAGAGCGCACCTTCGAGCGCGTGGGCAGCAACAAGACCCAAAGCGTCGACGTGCGCATCATTGCCGCCACCCACAAAAACCTCGAAAGCATGATCGAGGTCGGCAGCTTCCGCGAAGACCTGTACTACCGCCTCAACGTATTCCCGATCGAAATGGCGCCCCTGCGCGAGCGCGTCGAAGACATCCCGCTGCTGATGAACGAACTGATCTCGCGCATGGAACACGAAAAACGCGGTTCGATCCGTTTCAACTCGGCGGCGATCATGTCCCTGTGCCGCCACGGCTGGCCGGGCAACGTCCGCGAGCTGGCCAACCTGGTGGAGCGCATGGCGATCATGCACCCGTACGGGGTGATCGGCGTGGTCGAGTTGCCGAAGAAATTCCGCTACGTCGACGACGAAGACGAGCAGTTGGTAGACAGCCTGCGCAGCGACCTGGAAGAGCGCGTGGCCATCAACGGCCATACGCCGGACCTCGGTTCCACCGCCATGCTGCCGCCGGAAGGCCTGGACTTGAAAGACTACCTCGGTAGCCTCGAACAAGGCCTGATCCAACAGGCCCTCGACGACGCCAACGGCATCGTCGCCCGTGCCGCCGAACGCCTGCGCATCCGCCGCACCACCCTGGTGGAGAAGATGCGCAAGTACGGCATGAGCCGCAAAGAAGGTGATGAACAGGCGGATGATTGACGCCTGTTTTTCAAGCCGCTGATTAATCAGCGGTTTTTTTTCGGCACGGGTATTGCTACAGCACTCGCAACGTTCCGTTTAACTGACGGTCAGCCAAGCGAGAGAGCATGATGCCCCACGCCGCCCAACTATCTTCGGTCCCTGACATTCAGGGGCCTGCTCCCTCCGTAGAGCAGATCAGCCGCCTTGGGCTTGAACAGGCATTTTCCCTGTTCAACCAGATGTCGAGCCAGTTGACTGACTCCTACAGCCTGTTGGAAGCGCGGGTTTCCGAGCTTAAAGGCGAGTTGGCGGTGGTCAGTGCCCAGCGCATGGAAGAGCTGGCCGAGAAAGAGCGCCTGGCTAACCGTCTGCAAAATCTCCTCGACCTGTTGCCCGGTGGCGTGATCGTCATCGACGACCAAGGCCGCGTGCGCGAAGCCAACCCGGCCGCCTGCGACATGCTGGGCCTGCCGCTGGAAGGCGAGCTGTGGCGCGAAGTCATCACCCGCTGCTTTGCGCCGCGGGAAGACGACGGCCACGAAATCTCTCTCAAGGACGGGCGCCGCTTGTCCATCGCCACCCGTTCCCTGGACGCAGAGCCCGGCCAGTTGGTGTTGCTCAACGACCTGACTGAAACCCGCCACCTGCAAGACCAGTTGGCTCGCCACGAGCGCCTGTCGTCCTTGGGGCGGATGGTCGCTTCCCTGGCCCATCAGATTCGTACGCCGTTGTCCGCTGCGCTGATTTACGCCAGTCATTTGACTGATGAGCAGTTGCCGGCAGCCACTCACCAGCGTTTTGCCGGTCGCTTGAAGGAGCGTTTGCACGAGCTGGAGCATCAAGTGCGCGACATGCTGGTGTTTGCCCGCGGCGAATTGCCGCTGACCGATCGCGTCACCCCGGCGTTATTGATGCAGTCCCTGCAAGCCGCCGCCGCCACCCATATTCAGGAAGCGTCAGTCCGTTGGCAGTGCGACAGCCATCACGGCGAGTTGCTGTGCAACCGCGACACGCTGGTAGGCGCGCTGCTCAACCTGATCGAAAACGCGACCCAGGCCAGCGGCCCCGGGGCGCGGCTCAAGGTTCACCTGTACAACCGTGGCGACACCCTGCGCCTGAGCATCAGCGACAGTGGCAGCGGGATTGACCCGGTGGTGCTGCAACGCCTCGGCGAACCTTTTTTCACCACCAAAACCAACGGTACCGGCCTGGGCCTGACCGTGGTCAAGGCAGTCGCCCGTGCCCATCAGGGAGAATTGCAGCTGCATTCCCGGTTGGGTCGCGGCACGTGCGCGTTGATCACGCTGCCGCTGTTTTCATGCGCCGTCAGCGCGGAGTAAAAGGTCATGGCTATCAAGGTTTTATTGGTTGAAGACGATCGCGCCCTGCGTGAAGCATTGGCTGACACGCTGTTGCTGGCGGGCCATGACTACCGGGCGGTAGGTTCTGCCGAAGAAGCCTTGGAGGCAGTGGAGCAGGAGTCCTTCAGCCTGGTGGTCAGCGACGTGAACATGCCGGGCATGGACGGCCACCAATTGCTCGGCTTGTTGCGTGCGCGCCAGCCGCAATTGCCGGTGCTGTTGATGACCGCCCACGGTGCGGTGGAGCGCGCCGTCGACGCCATGCGCCAGGGCGCTGCGGATTACCTGGTCAAACCTTTCGAGCCCAAAGCCTTGATCGAGCTGGTCGCGCGCCATGCCCTCGGCACCCTGGGCGCCGCCGACGGCGAAGGCCCGATTGCCTTCGAACCGGCCAGTGCGCAATTGCTGGAACTGGCGGCCCGGGTCGCCCGCAGCGACTCCACCGTGTTGATCTCCGGCGAGTCCGGTACCGGCAAGGAAGTGCTGGCGCGCTACATCCACCAGCAATCCCATCGTGCCAGCCAGCCGTTCATTGCGATCAACTGCGCGGCCATCCCCGACAACATGCTCGAAGCCACCTTGTTCGGTCATGAAAAAGGCTCGTTCACCGGCGCCATCGCCGCCCAGGCCGGCAAGTTCGAACAGGCCGACGGCGGCACCATCCTGCTCGACGAAATCTCCGAAATGCCCCTGGGCCTGCAAGCCAAATTGCTGCGGGTATTGCAGGAGCGCGAAGTGGAGCGGGTGGGCGCACGCAAGCCGATCCAGCTGGACATCCGTGTGGTGGCCACCACCAACCGCGACCTGGCGGGCGAAGTGGCGGCGGGGCGCTTCCGTGAGGATTTGTTCTACCGTCTCTCGGTGTTCCCGTTGGCCTGGCGCCCGTTGCGCGAGCGCCCGGCAGACATCATTCCGCTGGCCGAGCGCCTGCTGAGCAAACACGTCAATAAAATGAAGCATGCCCAGGCGCGCCTGTCGGCCGACGCCCAGGCCTGCCTGATCAGCTACCCATGGCCCGGCAACGTGCGGGAACTGGACAATGCGATCCAGCGTGCGTTGATTTTGCAGCAGGGCGGCTTGATCCAGCCCCAGGACTTCTGCCTGGCCATGGGCACCGGCGCGGCGCCGTTGCCGAGCCTGGCGGCCGCGCCACAGATCGAAGCCGCGCCTGCCGAGTCGGCCGGCGCCTTGGGCGACGACCTGCGCCGCCGCGAATTCCAGATGATCATCGACACCTTGCGCTCCGAGCGCGGCCGCCGCAAAGAAGCCGCCGAGCGCCTGGGCATCAGCCCGCGCACCTTGCGCTACAAGCTGGCGCAGATGCGCGATGCCGGGATGGACGTGGAAGCCTACCTCTACGCCACCTGAAAATCCTCGAAGCCGACAGGGCCAGTCGCCTTTTCTTACAGAATGCCACGGAGCTGGCACCCTTGTTGCTACCACCCCTGTAAGCGCTGTGTAGTGTCAAAAAATTGCGGGTCGTCGGAGAGAGAAGGTCATGAGCCAAGGTGTTGAGTTCAATCGGTTGATGTTGGATATGCGGTCCATGCAAATGGATGCCATGGCCCAACCGAAATCCGCCGCGCAAGCCGTGCCGGAATTGGGCCAGAGCAGCTTTGCCGACATGCTCGGCCAGGCCATCAACAAGGTCAGCGATACCCAGCAGGCATCCAGTCAGTTGGCGACCGCCTTCGAGATCGGCAAAAGCGGCGTGGACCTCACCGACGTGATGGTCGCTTCGCAGAAAGCCAGCGTTTCATTCCAGGCCTTGACCCAGGTGCGCAACAAGCTGGTTCAAGCCTATCAAGACATCATGCAGATGCCGGTTTAAGGACGATTTGAGTCATGGCAGAAGCAGTCGTGGATAACGCACCCGCCAAGGCAGACGGCAAGCCGCCGCTGTTCGGCCTGTCGTTCCTGGAAAACCTCTCCGAGATGACCATGCTGCGTCAGGTGGGCCTGATGGTCGGCCTGGCTGCCAGCGTGGCGATTGGTTTTGCCGTGGTGCTGTGGTCCCAGCAACCGGATTACCGTCCGCTGTACGGCAGCCTGGCGGGCATGGATTCCAAGCAGATCATGGAAACCCTGGCGGCGGCAGACATTGCCTACACCGTCGAACCGAATTCCGGCGCCCTGTTGGTCAAGGCCGATGATGTGGCCCGTGCACGGATGAAACTGGCGGCAGCCGGCGTCACCCCGTCCGACGCCAACATCGGTTTTGAAATCCTCGACAAGGACCAAGGCCTGGGTACCAGCCAGTTCATGGAAGCCACCCGCTACCGTCGTGGCCTGGAAGGCGAACTGGCGCGCACCATTTCTGCGTTGAACAACGTCAAAGGCGCCCGTGTGCACCTGGCGATTCCGAAAAGCTCGGTGTTTGTGCGCGATGAACGCAAGCCCAGCGCTTCGGTACTGGTCGAATTGTTTGCTGGCCGCTCCCTGGAGCCTGGCCAGGTGTTGGCGATCATCAACCTGGTGGCTACCAGCGTTCCCGAATTGAGCAAGTCGCAAATCACCGTGGTCGACCAGAAGGGCAACCTGCTGTCGGACCTCGCGGAAAACTCTTCGCTGACCATGGCCGGCAAGCAGTTCGACTACAGCCGTCGCATGGAAAGCATGCTGACCCAGCGCGTGCACAACATCCTGCAACCGGTGTTGGGCAATGATCGCTACAAGGCGGAAGTGTCTGCCGACGTGGACTTCAGCGCCGTCGAATCCACCTCCGAGCAGTTCAACCCGGACCAGCCGGCCCTGCGCAGCGAGCAATCGACCACTGAGCAACGTACCGCCAGCAATGGCCCGCAAGGCGTGCCGGGTGCCCTGAGCAACCAGCCGCCAACCCCGGCCACCGCTCCGCAAACCACCGGTGGCGCTGCTGCTACCGCAGGCGCGGTGCAACCTGGCCAGCCGCTGCTGGACGCCAACGGTCAGCAGATCATGGACCCGGCTACCGGCCAGCCAATGCTCGCGCCGTACCCGGCCGACAAGCGCAACCAGTCCACCAAGAACTTCGAGCTCGACCGCTCCATCAGCCACACCAAGCAGCAGCAAGGCCGGATCAATCGCCTGTCGGTGTCGGTGGTCGTGGATGACCAGGTCAAGATCAACGCCGCCGACGGCGCCGTCACCCGTGCCCCGTGGAGCGCCGACGAATTGGCGCGCTTCACCCGCCTGGTGCAGGACGCGGTGGGCTTCGATGCCAGCCGTGGCGACAGCGTCAGCGTGATCAACATGCCGTTTTCCGCCGAGCGGGGCGAGGTGATTGCCGAGGCCGCGTTCTATACTCAGCCGTGGTTCTGGGACATCGTCAAGCAAGTGCTGGGTGTGTTGTTCATCCTGGTGCTGGTGTTCGGCGTGCTGCGTCCGGTGCTCAACAACATTACCGGTCACGGCAAAAAACAACTGGCCCTGGCCGGTGGCGACGTCGAACTGGGTGGCATGGGCGGCCTCGATGGCGAACTGGCCAACGACCGCGTGAGCCTCGGTGGCCCGCAAAGCATTCTGTTGCCGAGCCCGAGCGAGGGTTATGACGCTCAGTTGAACGCAATCAAGAGCCTGGTGGCCGAAGACCCGGGTCGTGTGGCCCAAGTCGTGAAAGAGTGGATTAACGCAGATGAGTGATAGCCGAGCTGCAGTAGCCAAACTCTCCCGGGTCGACAAAGCCGCCGTGCTGTTGCTGTCCCTTGGAGAAACCGACGCCGCCCAAGTGCTGCGCCACATGGGGCCCAAAGAGGTTCAGCGTGTCGGCGTGGCCATGGCGCAAATGCGCAATGTGCACCGCGAGCAAGTCGAGCAGGTGATGAGCGAGTTCGTCGAGATCGTCGGCGACCAGACCAGCCTGGGCGTCGGCTCCGACAGCTACATTCGCAAGATGCTCACCTCGGCCCTGGGCGAAGACAAGGCCAACGGCCTGATCGACCGCATCCTGCTGGGTGGCAACACCAGCGGCCTCGACAGCCTGAAGTGGATGGAACCGCGGGCCGTGGCCGACGTGATCCGCTACGAACACCCGCAGATCCAGGCGATCGTGGTGGCGTATCTCGACCCCGACCAGGCCGGCGAAGTGCTCGGCCATTTCGACCACAAGGTGCGCCTGGACATCATCCTGCGCGTCTCGTCGTTGAACACCGTACAGCCGGCGGCCCTGAAAGAATTGAACACGATTCTCGAGAAGCAGTTCTCGGGTAACTCCAACGCTTCGCGTACCACCCTGGGTGGCATCAAACGTGCGGCCGACATCATGAACTTCCTCGACAGCTCGGTGGAAGGCCAGTTGATGGACTCGATCCGCGAGATCGACGATACCCTGTCGGTGCAGATCGAAGACCTCATGTTTGTGTTCAACAACCTCTCCGATGTCGACGACCGTGGCATCCAGGCGTTGCTGCGTGAAGTCTCCTCCGACGTGCTGGTGCTGGCCCTCAAAGGCTCGGACGAAGGCGTCAAGGAAAAGATCTTCAAGAACATGTCCAAGCGGGCTTCCGAACTGTTGCGCGACGACCTCGAGGCCAAGGGCCCGGTGCGCGTCAGCGACGTGGAAACTGCGCAGAAAGAAATCCTCACCATTGCCCGCCGTATGGCCGAAGCCGGAGAAATCGTTCTCGGTGGGAAGGGCGGCGAAGAAATGATTTAAGGCGCCGCGCATGTCGAACAAAGATGAGACGCCCAGCGATCTGATTCGTGCACGGGACGTCGGAGGGTTCGACGTCTGGTCGCTGCCCAGTTTCGACCCGCATCGCCCGGAGCCAGAGCCCGAGCCGGTAGAAGAAACCCCGGCCGAGATGGAAGAAGTGCCGCTGGAAGAAGTCCAGCCACTGACCCTGGAAGAGCTCGAAAGCATTCGTCAGGAAGCCTACAACGAAGGTTTTTCCACTGGTGAGAAAGACGGTTTTCGCAGCACCACCCTCAAGGTCCGCCAGGAAGCCGAGGCGGCGCTGAGCGTCAAGCTCGCCAGCCTGGAAACCCTGATGGGCAGCCTGTTCGAGCCCATCGCCGAGCAGGACTCGCAGATCGAAAAAGCCATGGTCGGGCTGGTGGAGCACATCACTCGCCAAGTGATTCAGCGCGAATTGGCCCTGGACTCCACGCAAATCGAAAGCGTGATGCGCGAAGCCCTCAAGCTGCTGCCTCTGGGCGTCGGCAATGTGCGGCTGTACATCAATCCCCAGGATTTCGAACAGGTCAAAGCCCTGCGCGAGCGCCATGAAGAAACCTGGCGCATCGTCGAAGACGCCGCGCTGCTGCCCGGTGGTTGCCGGGTCGAGACTGAACACAGCCGCATCGACGCTACGGTGGAAACCCGAATCACCCAGATCATGGCCAAGCTGTTTGATCAATTGCACGAGCAGGCGCTGCACCCGGCAGAGCCGGACTTGAGCGTCGAGCTGGACACGCCCGATGCGCCTTGATCGCACCAGCTTCGCCAAGCGCCTGGGTGGCTATGCCGAAGCCACCGAGTTGCCGGGCCAGCCGATCCTGGAGGGCCGCCTGCTGCGCATGGTCGGCCTGACCCTGGAAGCGGAAGGCCTGCGCGCCGCCATGGGCAGCCGCTGCATGGTGATCAACGACGACAGCTACCACCCGGTGCAGGTCGAAGCCGAAGTGATGGGCTTTTCCGGCAGCAAAGTATTCCTGATGCCCGTCGGCAGCGTTGCCGGCATCGCCCCCGGCGCTCGCGTGGTGCCGCTGGCCGATACCGGTCGCCTGCCCATGGGTATGAGCATGCTCGGCCGGGTGCTGGATGGCGCTGGCCGTGCCCTCGACGGCAAGGGCGGGATGAAGGCTGAAGACTGGGTACCGATGGACGGCCCGACCATCAACCCGCTCAAGCGCAACCCCATCAGCGTACCGCTGGACGTGGGCATTCGCAGCATCAACGGTTTATTGACGGTGGGCCGCGGCCAGCGTCTGGGCCTGTTCGCCGGTACCGGCGTGGGTAAGTCGGTGTTGCTGGGCATGATGACCCGCTTCACCGAGGCCGACATCATCGTGGTGGGGCTGATCGGCGAGCGGGGCCGCGAGGTGAAGGAATTCATCGAGCACAGCCTCGGCGAAGAAGGCCTCAAGCGTTCAGTGGTGGTCGCCTCACCGGCGGATGACGCGCCACTGATGCGCCTGCGTGCCGCGATGTACTGCACACGCATCGCCGAATATTTCCGCGACAAGGGCAAAAACGTCCTGTTGCTGATGGACTCCCTGACCCGTTTCGCCCAGGCCCAGCGGGAAATCGCCCTGGCCATCGGCGAGCCGCCGGCCACCAAGGGCTATCCGCCGTCAGTGTTTGCCAAGCTGCCCAAGCTGGTGGAGCGTGCCGGTAATGCTGAAGCCGGTGGCGGTTCGATCACGGCGTTCTACACCGTACTCTCCGAGGGCGATGACCAGCAGGACCCGATTGCCGACTCGGCGCGGGGCGTGCTCGACGGGCACATCGTGCTGTCCCGGCGCTTGGCCGAGGAAGGGCACTACCCGGCCATCGACATCGAAGCATCCATCAGCCGGGTGATGCCGTCGGTGGTCACGCCTGAGCACATGATGCGGGCGCAGCACTTCAAGCAGCTGTGGTCACGCTATCAACAGAGCCGCGACCTGATCAGCGTCGGCGCCTACGTGGCTGGCGGCGATCGCGAGACCGACCTGGCGATTGCCCTGCAACCGCAACTGGTGACCTACCTGCGCCAAGGCCTCAACGACAAGATCAGCATGGGTGAGAGCGAGGCGCACCTGGGTAGCATCTTCGCTCCGGCACCCGGCGGATAAACCATGGCCAATACCCGCGCCGCACGCCTTGCCCCGGTGGTGGACATGGCCGAAAAAGCTGAAAAAACCGCCGTCCAGCGCCTGGGTTACTTCCAGGGCCAGGTTCGCCTGGCGGAAAGCAAACTGGGCGACCTGGAGCGCTTTCGCGGCGAGTATCAGCAACAGTGGATCGAGCGCGGCAGCAAGGGCGTCTCCGGCCAATGGCTGATGGGTTACCAGGGCTTTCTCAATCAATTGGAAACCGCCGTCGGCCAACAGCGCCAGAGCCTGGCGTGGCACCAGGCGAACGTCGACAAGGCCCGCGACAGCTGGCAACAGGCCTACGCCCGGGTCGAAGGCCTGCGCAAACTGGTGCAACGCTACATCGACGAAGCCCGCGCACTGGAAGACAAGCGCGAACAGAAACTGCTTGATGAGCTGTCCCAGCGCCTGCCGCGTCAGAGCCAGTATTAACCGCGCCGCAGCCCCCTGTAGAAGCGAGCTTGCTCGCGAAGGTCGTCAACGATAACGCGGGGCAATCAGGATTTACGCGCTGGTCTTGCGTTCTTCGCGAGCAAGCTCGCTCCTACATGGAGTTGCCCACTTCCCCATCACCTGCTAAACCTTGTTGCACATTGCCAATGACAAGGAAGCAGTCGTATGTCAGTCGAATCAGAAGTGTCCCTGGATGGGAAGAAAGCGACGATCACCGTTAAGGGGCGATTCGATTTCGGTAGTCACCAGGCTTTTCGTGATGCCTACGAAAAGTTCTACAAGGTGCCCGAGATCTACGTGGTGGACTTGAAGGAAACCACCTACATGGACAGCTCTGCCCTGGGCATGCTCCTGCTGCTGCGGGACCATGCCGGCGGTGACAATGCCGAAGTGCAGGTGGTCAACAGCAACTCCGACGTGCGCAAGATCCTCGCCATCTCCAACTTCGACAAACTGTTCGATCTCACTTGAGCGTCCTGGCCCCGGTCCTTGAGGCGCTGACGGTATTGATCGCCGAAGACAGCGCCGCCGATTTGCTATTGCTGTCGAGCATCGTGCGTCGTCAGGGCCACCAGGTACTGACCGCCAGCAACGGTGAGGAAGCTGTGGAAGTGTTCATCCGCGAGCGGCCGCAATTGGTGTTGATGGACGCACTGATGCCGGTAATGGACGGCTTCGAAGCGGCCCGGCAGATCAAGCAACTGGCGGGGGAGGCGCTGGTGCCGATCATCTTCCTGACTTCCCTGCGCGAGAGCGAAGCCCTGGCCCGGTGCCTGGATGCCGGCGGCGACGACTTCCTGGCCAAACCCTATAACCAGGTGATCCTCGCGGCGAAGATTAACGCCATGGACCGCCTACGTCGCTTGCAGGCCACGGTGTTGCAGCAGCGCGACCTGATCGCCCGGCACCACGACTATCTGCTGCAGGAGCAGCGGGTCGCCAAGGCGGTGTTCGACAAGGTCGCGCATTCCGGCTGCATCAATGCCGCGCCGAATATTCGCTACGTGCAATCGCCCTACGCGCTGTTCAACGGTGACCTGTTGCTGGCTGCCTACACGCCATCGGGCGATATGCATGTGCTGCTGGGTGACTTTACCGGTCATGGTTTGCCGGCGGCGGTCGGCGCGATGCCGCTGGCGGAAGTGTTCTACGGCATGACTGCCAAGGGTTACGGCCTGGCGCAGACCCTGCGGGAGATGAACGCCAAGCTCAAGCGCATCCTGCCGGTGGACATGTTTTGCTGCGCCACCTTGCTATGCCTCAGCGCCCAGCGCCGAGTGGTGGAAGTGTGGAACGGCGGCATGCCCGAGGGTTATGTGCATGACCTCGCCACCGGCAAACGCACGCCGCTGGTGTCGCGGCATTTGCCGTTGGGCGTATTGGCGGCCGAGGCGTTTGATGACCGCACTGAAGTCTGGCCGATGGCGCTGGGCGACCGGGTGTTTCTGCTGTCGGATGGCGTGCTGGATACCGCTGATGTCCATGAGCAACTGTTTGGCGCCGAGCGTTTGCAGCAAGTGTTTGCGGCCAACCGTGAGCCGGACCGGTTGTTCGAGGAGATTGAGCAAGCCCTGGCGGCTTTTCGTGGCGAAGTGCGTGATGACGTCAGCATGGTGGAGATCAGCCTGCAGGCGGGTGAGCCATTGCGTTCGCCGTCGGTGGTGTATTCCGACAGTGGCCAGTCGTCGCCGCTGGATTGGTCGGTGAGCTTTGAGTTTCGTGCCGAGACGCTCAAGTCCTACAACCCGTTGCCGTATTTGTTGCAGCTGCTGTTGGAGATCCATGGGCTGCGGGAGCAGAGCGGGGCGTTGTATAGCGTGATGGCTGAGTTGTATTCCAATGCCCTGGAGCATGGGGTGCTGGGGCTGGATTCGCGGCTCAAGCGTGATGCTCAGGGGTTTGCGGCGTATTACCGTGAGCGTAATGAGCGGCTGGCGCGGTTGGACAGTGGGTTTGTGCGGGTGCACCTGGATGTAGTGCCGACCGGGGAGGGTGGTTGTCTGACCTTGCGGATCGAGGACAGCGGGCCGGGGTTTGATGTGGAGGCGGTGCTGGCCAGGCCGCTGGATGTTGACCGTCTGTCTGGTCGGGGGTTGAGCCTGGTGCGGCAGTTGAGCAGCCAGGTAGGCTGGTCTGACGGCGGGCGGTGTGTGTGCGTGGAGTTTTCATGGAAGGCTCTGGCATAATCCGCCGATTCTTGATCAAGGAGCGAACAAGTGGCAGAGATTCATCTGGACCCCGATGTGCTGACTGGCTTGCAGGAGGTCATGGAGGGTGAGTATCCGAAGTTGCTCGACACGTTTCTCGATGACTCGCAGAAGCGGGTAGAGGCGTTGCGCAGGGCTCGTGATGATGCCAAGGCGTTGGGGCGGATTGCGCATAGCTTTAAGGGGAGCAGCGGTAACCTTGGGGCGGTGCGGTTGGCTGAGCTTTGTCAGTTGCTCGAGGATACGTCGGCCAAGCCTGTGCATGCGGACCTTGGGGGGTTGGTGGACGAGATTGACCAGGAGTTTTCGCTGGTGCGGCCGTTGTATGAGCATGAGCGGGGGCGGTTTCAGCTTTGACGCTTTTGGTGTGTATATCCGTTATTTGGGTAACGGCGGCTTATGGTTCCGCTCTTACAGCGGGTCACTTTTGAAAAGCGTGTAGGAGCGAGCTTGCTCGCGAAAAACCTGAGAGCGCCGCGTTCATTCAGGATGCCCGCGTCATCGTTAACGACCTTCGCGAGCAAGCCCGCTCCCACATTTGGACCGTGCCCGCTTTAGCTTCTGATTTTGCTGTTGCTGTTGCTTCACCACACTCAAGCCGGCCTGTAGGCCGCTGTGCTCTTGATCTGCTGTTGATCTTGATCTTAGGCGCCCCGTTAAACCACGCTGGCCGAACGCAGGCTTTGGAGCGTGGGTAACCCGGCAGGACGCCGGGTTAGCCGCGCTGGGCCAAGGATGGCCCATCGCGGCGGCCCACGCTCCAAAGCCGGAGTGAGGGCACACCGAGCCTAGGCGAGGTGCCGAGTGGTGGGGCAAGAGCCTTTTGGTTACTTTTGGGCTCCTTTCAAAAGTGACCCGCTGTAAGAGCGGAACCCATACAAGCCATCACCCAAATAACGGATATACACCCCCAAACCAAAACCTGGCCCAACTCTTGCTCTACCTCCTGTAACCGCACCCTCGACCCCTGTGCGGCGGAGACTCTTATCTATGGCAATCACCCCGAATTCGCTCCTGCAGGCGGCCCCCGCGGCCAAGCCTCAAGCGCCCGCTGCCAATCCACCGGCAGTGGCTGCGGACCCGCGGGACAAGGCCCCGGGCTTCGCTCAGGTGTTCGCCAAGCAAGCCCCCGCGCCCTCGGCAAAACCCACCGACACCACCACCAAATCGACCCGCGAAAAACCTGCGGACGCCAGCACCAAGCCCGCCGCCAACAACGACAAGCCTGCCGCCGGCACTCCATCAGTTGCCGATAACGGCAAGACTTTGCCTGCCACCCCGCCGGCCAAGCCCGACACCCCGGACACCACCGCCAAGACCGACGACCCGGCCCCGGCAGACGACCCAACCCTGGCCCAGCAACCCCCGGTCGACCCAGCCGTCGACCCGGCGCTGATGGCCGCGGTAGTGCCTGTCCCGGTACCCGCAACGCCAGCACCCGTCGAAACACCGGCACCGGTCGCGGCGAAAGATGACAAGTCCCAGCCAGTAGTAGCGCCACCCGTGGCCGCTACCGACGACGCCAAGCCGGCCTTCGACCCAGAAGCCGACCCGCTGGACGCAATGCCCGCCGTACGCCTGGCCATGGAGCAGGGCGGTCACGTGTCCGCCAGCAGCCAAACCCCAGCCAAAGGCACGCCGGCCCCGACCCAGGACCAGCCAACGGCCGCGCAAAACTTCGCCACTGGCCTGGCCAGCATGGTCGACCAGCAAGCGACCAAGGACAGCACCGACCAGGGCGGCGACAAAGCCTTCACCGGCCTGATCGATGGCGGCCTCAAAGACCTGAAAGACGCCCGCAGCGACACCCGTGTCGACGATTTCGCCAACCGCCTCGCCGCGCTGACTCAGGCCGCCACCCCGAAAACCGCAAATGCCCTGCCACCGGTGGCCAACGCACCACTGGCCATGCACCAGAGCGGCTGGACCGACGAGGTGGTAAACCGGGTCATGTACCTGTCCAGCGCCAACCTCAAGTCGGCAGAGATCCAGCTGCAACCCGCTGAACTGGGTCGCCTGGATATCAGTGTGAAAATGTCTGCCGACCAGCAGGCGCAGGTCACCTTCATGAGTGGTCACGCGGTGGTTCGTGAAGCACTGGAAAGCCAGTCAGGCCGCCTGCGGGAGATGTTTGCCCAGCAGGGCATGGGCCAGGTCGACGTCAACGTGTCCGACCAGTCCCGTGGCTGGCAGGGTCAGCAGGGCCAGGACCAACAACAGCAGAACCAGGCACGCGGCGTCAGTGGCAGTGGCGGGCGGGGTGATGGGGTTGATGGCGGCGGTATTGGTGAGGTGGCTGAAGTTGCCGCGCCGGTGGTGCAGTCCATCATTGGCTCCAGCGCCGTGGACTATTACGCCTGATCCAAGGCCTGGCGATGATCGAAATGTGGGAGCGGGCTTGCTCGCGAATACGGAGTGTCAGTCACCGTTACAGGTGCTGACCCACCGCTTTCGCGAGCAAGCCCGCTCCCACATTGGTTTTGCAGTGTCGGCGAAACCGTGATCAAACAGACAACTCTGGCATAACACTTGCTCTTGCCTTTCCCCAGAACTATGAACCCCTGAATAGTGACGGATTATTGGCATGGCGAAGAGCGACGACGTAGCAACACCACCCGCAGGCAAGGGCAAGCTCAAGCTTATCCTGCTGATTGTCCTGGCCTTGTTCCTGGCGATCGGCCTGTCCGTGGGGGCTACCTGGTACTTCATGCACAGTGCCCAGAGCAAACCGGCCGCGACGGCCGAGGTCAACCCTAACGTCAAGCAACCGGCAATCTTCGAGCCGATGCTTCCGGCGTTTGTCGCCAACTTCAATCAGAACGGCCGTCAACGCTACCTGCAGGTGAGCATTACCCTGCTGGCGCGGAACCAGGCAGACCTGGATGCCCTCAAGGTGCACATGCCAGTGATCCGCAACAACCTGGTGATGCTGTTCTCCGCACAAGGCTTCGAGACCCTCGCCACTCCGGTGGGCCAGGAAATGCTGCGCCAGAAGGTCACTGCCAGCGTGCAGGAAGTGGCCCAGAAGGAAGTCGGCAAACCGGTGATCGAGCAGGTGCTCTTCACTAATTTCGTATTGCAGTAGGATCACGACATGGCCGTGCAGGACCTGCTGTCCCAGGATGAAATCGATGCGCTGCTCCACGGCGTCGACGATGGTCTGGTACAGACCGAAATGGCTGCCGAGCCCGGCAGCGTCAAAAGCTACGACCTGACCAGCCAGGATCGCATCGTCCGTGGACGTATGCCGACGCTGGAGATGATCAACGAGCGTTTCGCCCGTTACACCCGCATCAGCATGTTCAACATGCTGCGCCGCTCGGCGGACGTGGCGGTGGGCGGTGTGCAGGTGATGAAGTTCGGTGAATACGTGCACTCGCTGTACGTGCCCACCAGCCTCAACCTGGTCAAGATCAAACCGCTGCGCGGCACCGCGTTGTTCATCCTCGACGCCAAGCTGGTGTTCAAGCTGGTGGATAACTTCTTCGGCGGTGACGGCCGTCACGCCAAGATCGAAGGCCGTGAATTCACCCCGACTGAATTGCGCGTGGTGCGCATGGTGCTGGAGCAGGCCTTCATCGACTTGAAGGAAGCCTGGCAGGCGATCATGGAAGTCAATTTCGAGTACATCAACTCGGAAGTGAACCCGGCCATGGCCAACATCGTCGGCCCCAGCGAAGCCATTGTGGTCTCCACCTTCCACATCGAACTCGATGGCGGTGGCGGCGACCTGCACGTGACCATGCCGTACTCGATGATCGAGCCGGTGCGCGAAATGCTCGATGCGGGCTTCCAGTCCGACCTCGACGACCAGGACGAACGCTGGGTCAAGGCCCTGCGCGAAGACCTGCTGGACGTCGACGTGCCCCTGAGCGCCACCGTGGCCCGTCGTCAGTTGCGTTTGCGGGATATTTTGCACATGCAGCCGGGGGATGTGATTCCCGTCGAACTGCCGGAAGAACTGATCATGCGCGCCAACGGCGTGCCGTCGTTCAAGGTCAAGCTCGGTTCTCACAAAGGCAACCTCGCGTTGCAAGTGATTGAGCCGATCAACCGTCGCTGATCCACACTAATTTCTGCTCCGCCGAGGACATGTAATGGCTACTGAACACGAAAACACTTCCGCCGAAGACCAGGCCCTGGCTGACGAGTGGGCGGCTGCGCTGGAAGAAACCGGCGATGTCGGCCAGGACGATATCGACGCGCTGCTGGCGGCCGATGCGGCCACCACACCGGTGGGCAACCGCCTTCCCATGGAAGAGTTCGGCAGCGTGCCGAAGAACAACGAGCCGGTGACCCTGGACGGTCCGAACCTGGACGTGATCCTCGACATCCCGGTGTCGATCTCCATGGAAGTCGGCAGCACAGAAATCAACATCCGCAACCTGCTGCAACTCAACCAGGGTTCGGTGATCGAGCTGGACCGCCTGGCCGGCGAGCCGCTGGACGTGCTGGTCAACGGCACGCTGATCGCCCATGGCGAAGTGGTGGTGGTCAACGAGAAGTTCGGCATCCGCCTGACCGACGTGATCAGCCCGAGCGAACGCATCAAGAAGTTGCGTTGATATGAAGCGCTCATTGGTAGGACTGTTATCGACGCTGCCCTTGAGCGTAATGGCAGCAGAACCGGTCGCCCAGGCAGCCGCACCGGCGCTCGGCAGTGGCGTTGGCGGGCAACTGACCCAGCTGGTGCTGGGCTTGTTGTTGGTGGTGGGGCTGATCTTCGTGCTCGCCTGGGTGTTGCGCCGCGTACAGCGCATCGGCCCGGGCAATGCTCAGGTGATTGAGCTGGTGGGTTCGCGCGCCCTTGGCCCGCGGGACCGGCTGGTGCTGGTGCAAGTCGGCGAAGAGCAGATCCTGCTGGGCATCACCCCCGGCCGCATCACACCGTTGCACGTGCTCAAGCAGCCTGTGGAAGTGGCCCAGACCCAAGCGGCCACGCCGGAATTCGCCCAGCGCCTCATGGAGTTGCTGGGCAAGGATCAGAAGGATAAGAAGTAATGCGCGTTTTATTGACGCTCATGCTGTTGCTGGCCGCGCCGCTGGCGTACGCGGCAGACCCGTTGTCGATCCCGGCGATTACTCTGGGCACCAACGCGGCGGGCGCGCAGGAGTATTCGGTCAGCCTGCAGATCCTGCTGATCATGACCGCGCTGAGCTTCATCCCGGCGTTCGTGATGCTGATGACCAGTTTCACTCGCATCATCATTGTGTTCTCGATCCTGCGTCAGGCCCTCGGCCTGCAACAGACGCCGTCGAACCAGATCCTGACCGGCATGGCGTTGTTCCTGACGCTGTTCATCATGGCGCCGGTGTTCGACAAGGTGAACCAGCAAGCCTTGCAACCGTACCTGGCGGAGAAAATGACCGCCCAGGATGCGATCGACAAGGCCCAGGGCCCTATCAAGGACTTCATGCTGTCGCAGACCCGTTCCAGCGACCTTGAGTTGTTCGTGCGGCTGTCCAAGCGTACCGACATCGCCAGCCCCGACATGGCGCCGCTGACCATTCTGGTGCCGGCGTTCGTGACCTCGGAGCTGAAGACTGCGTTCCAGATCGGCTTCATGATCTTCATTCCGTTCCTGATCATCGACCTCGTCGTGGCGAGTGTGCTGATGGCCATGGGTATGATGATGCTGTCGCCGCTGATCATTTCGTTGCCGTTCAAGATCATGCTGTTTGTGTTGGTGGACGGGTGGGCGCTGATTATCGGCACCCTGGCCGGCAGTTTCGGTGGGGTGTAGACGATGACGCCAGAAGTAGCGGTCGACCTGTTTCGTGAAGCCCTGTGGCTGACCACCATGATGGTCGCCGTGCTGGTGGTGCCGAGCCTGTTGGTGGGCCTGCTGGTGGCGATGTTCCAGGCCGCGACCCAGATCAACGAACAGACCCTGAGCTTCCTGCCGCGCCTGCTGGTGATGCTGATCACCTTGATCGTTGCCGGCCCGTGGCTGGTGCAAACCTTCATGGAATACATCCTGCAGCTGTACGGCAGTATTCCGCAGTTGATCGGCTGACCCCGTGAATTCGATGCTGGCGTTGACCGACACCCAGATCAGCACCTGGGTGGCCTCGTTCATCCTGCCGTTGTTCCGGGTCACGGCGGTGCTGATGACCATGCCGGTGTTCGGTACCACCCTGGTGCCGCGGCGCATTCGCCTGTATTTCGCGGTGGCAATTACTGTGGTGATTGTGCCGGCGTTGCCGCCGATGCCGCCGGTGAATGCCCTGGACCTCAGCGCGCTGATGCTGATCGCCGAGCAAATCATCATCGGCGCCTTGATGGGCTTCTCGTTGACGCTGTTCTTCCAGGCCTTCGTGATTGCCGGGCAAATCATCTCGATCCAGATGGGCATGGGCTTCGCGTCCATGGTCGACCCCACCAACGGCGTGTCGGTGGCGGTGATCGGGCAGTTCCTGACGATGCTGGTGACCTTGCTGTTCCTGGCCATGAACGGCCACTTGGTGGTGTTCGAGGTCATGACCGAAAGCTTTACCACCTTGCCGGTGGGCAGCGGGCTGGTGGTCAATCACTTCTGGGAGCTGGTGGGGCGCCTGAGCTGGGTGCTCGGCGCCTCGTTGCTGCTGGTATTGCCGGCGATCACCGCGCTGCTGGTGGTCAACATCGCTTTTGGCGTGATGACCCGGGCGGCGCCGCAGTTGAACATCTTCTCTATCGGTTTCCCGTTGACTCTAGTGCTGGGCATGGGGATTTTCTGGGTCGGCATGGCTGACATTCTCAATCAGTATCAACCGCTGGCGACTGACGCCTTGCAGTTCTTACGTGACTTGGCGCGGGCGCGGTAAGCCATGGCCGAGAGCGAGAGTGGCCAGGACAAAACAGAAGACCCCACGGAGAAACGTAAAAAGGACTCCCGGGAAAAGGGCGAGATTGCCCGTTCCAAAGAGCTCAACACCCTGGCGATCATGCTCGCCGGCTCCGGTGGCCTGCTGATCTACGGCGGTGGTTTGGCCCTGGACCTGATGGAGTTGATGCGCCTGAACTTCTCCCTGCCCCGTGACGTGCTGCTCAGCCCGGGCGCCATGGGCCTGTACCTGCTGCACTCCGGCAAGATCGCGATCCTGGCGGTGCAACCGATCCTGATCACCTTGCTGCTGGCCGCACTGATCGGGCCGATTTCCCTCGGTGGCTGGTTGTTTGCCGCCGGCAGCATGGCGCCCAAATTCAGCCGGATGAACCCGGGGCCCGGGCTCAAGCGGATGTTTTCCACCAAGGCCCTGGTGGAACTGCTCAAGGCGTTGGCCAAGTTCATCCTGATCCTGTTTGTGGCGTTGACGGTGTTGTCGTCCGACATCGACGACCTGCTGCGCATCGCCCACGAGCCGATCGAACTGGCGATCATCCATAGCGTGCAAGTGGTGGGCTGGAGTTCGCTGTGGATGGCCTGCGGGTTGATCATCATTGCTGCGGTGGACGCGCCGATCCAGCTGTGGGAAAGCCACAAGAAACTGCTGATGACCAAGCAGGAAGTGCGCGACGAGCACAAGGACCAGGAAGGTCGGCCCGAGGTCAAGCAGCGGATTCGCCAGCTGCAGCGCGAGATGTCCCAGCGCAAGATGATGGCTGCCGTTCCCGACGCCGACGTGGTTATCACCAACCCGACTCACTATGCCGTGGCGCTTAAGTACGACCCGGAGAAGGGTGGGGCGCCGATGTTGCTGGCCAAGGGCAGTGATTTCACGGCATTGAAAATCCGTGAGATTGCCGTGGCCAACGACATCCTGCTGCTGGAATCGCCGGAGTTGGCGCGGTCGATTTTCTACTCCACCGACCTGGACCAGGAGATTCCGGCCGGGTTATACCTGGCGGTGGCTCAGGTGTTGGCGTACGTGTACCAGATCCGCCAGTACCGCGCGGGCAAGGGCAAGCGGCCGGATCCGCTCAAAGACCTGCCGATTCCCCCGGATTTGCGTCGGGATTCCTGAGTTTTGTAGCGCCTGTGCCGGCCTCTTCGCGAGCAAGCCCGCTCCCACATTCGACCGCGTTCCTACCGGGTGTACACGGTCAAATGTGGGAGCGGGCTTGCTCGCGAAGGCGTCCGCCCAAACAACAAAAATCCCCCTGAGCGTTCCCGCAATTGCATCTGGCAAACGTTTAAATCGCAGGCGAGGGCGCTATGTCATCCAGCACCCGATCGGCCAACAGTCGCGCTACCTCAATCAACTGCGCAATCCCCAGCGCGCCTTCCCGTCGCGATCCTTCCAGCTCAAAGGCAAAGTCGCAGGTCAGGGCATGGGCCGAAGCCAGTGTTTCGGTGAGGTTGACCAGCAAGTCTTCGGCGCTGATGCCGTCGATGACGGTGAATAGTACGACGGGGGAGTTGTTGGTTTCGGAACCGAGTGGAGGATTTGGTGTGGGTTTAATCATTGTGAAGCTCCTGAATTAAATGGAGCTGCCACTTATCGCCGCGACGCGATTGGGTGGTAGCTGTACGCAGGTTCGCGGACCGGGATCAGGAAACCGGCATACCCGAAGGTATCCCGCGCACAGCCACCATGGCGCCGCACAGTAGACGATAAAAAGGCGTCAACTGAAAGCGGACAATGGCGCTTTGCGCCTGAATTCACTCGGGCCGCGACGCCCGCCCGCTGCGTTTGCAGCGGTGCCCGAAGACTAGAGATCGACTTTCCCACCAGCAACCCTAAATACCTGTCGGACGTTTCGCCATCTCCCGCGAACGGGCTTGTGTGGCGAGGGAGCTTGCTCCCGCTGGGGTGCGAAGCGCCCCCAAATAAAGTTATCGCGGTTATTCAGGCAAAACGCGTAAGCCGTTCTGGGGCTGCTGTGCAGCCCAACGGGAGCAAGCTCCCTCGCCTCAGGTGATGTGTGTACGGCGGTAGCTCTTTGCTGCCCGCGAGGCCGATCTGCTCCCTCAAGCAAAAGTTGGAAGGCTTCTTGCAATACCGCCTCCAGGACGCCTCCCGGCGTCAAAAGTTTGCTTCAAGGAAACGAGGAATACCGGTGGATCGTTCTCAAATGCTCAACACGGCACGTGGCACCCTGACTGACCTCTCGCGAGGCAATCTGGGTGTGCCGTTGTTGTTGCTGGTGATGCTGGCAATGATGATGTTGCCAATGCCGCCGTTCCTGCTGGACGTGTTCTTCACTTTCAACATCGCGCTGTCTGTGGTCGTGCTGCTGGTGTGTGTGTACGCCCTGCGACCGCTGGATTTCGCGGTATTCCCGACGATTCTGCTGATCGCCACGCTGCTGCGGCTGGCGCTTAACGTGGCCTCTACCCGGGTGGTGATGCTCCACGGCCAGGACGGCCACGCCGCCGCAGGCAAGGTGATCCAGGCCTTCGGTGAGGTGGTGATCGGCGGTAACTACGTGGTCGGTATCGTGGTTTTTGCGATCTTGATGATCATCAACTTCGTGGTAGTGACCAAGGGCGCCGGGCGGATTTCCGAGGTGAGCGCGCGTTTCACCCTCGACGCGATGCCCGGCAAACAGATGGCCATCGACGCCGACCTCAACGCCGGCCTGATCGACCAGAACCAGGCCAAATCCCGCCGTCTTGAAGTCGCCCAGGAAGCCGAGTTCTACGGTTCCATGGACGGTGCCAGCAAATTCGTGCGCGGTGACGCCATCGCCGGCCTGCTGATTCTGTTTATCAACCTGATCGGCGGCATGGCAGTCGGCATCTTCCAGCACGGCATGACCTTCGGCGACGCCGGCAAGGTTTACGCCCTGCTGACCATCGGTGACGGTTTAGTGGCGCAATTGCCATCACTGTTGTTATCTACAGCAGCGGCGATCATGGTGACCCGTGCTTCGGGCTCCGAAGACATGGGCAAGCAGATCAGCCGGCAGATGTTTGCTTCGCCCAAGGCATTGGCCGTGGCGGCGGGCATCATGGCGATCATGGGCATCGTCCCGGGTATGCCGCATTTCTCCTTCTTGAGCATGGCGGCGCTGGCGGCAGGCGGTGCGTATCTGTTCTGGAAAAAGCAAAACAACATCAAAGTGATTGCCCAGCAGGAAGTCGCACGCCAGCAGGAACTGCTGCCGTCCCCGGCCCGGGCCCAGGAAACCAAGGAGTTGGGCTGGGACGACGTGACCCCGATCGACATGATCGGCCTGGAAGTCGGCTACCGCCTGATTCCCCTGGTGGATCGCAACCAGGGCGGCCAATTGCTGGCGCGGATCAAGGGCGTGCGCAAGAAGCTGTCCCAGGACCTGGGCTTCCTGATGCCCACCGTGCACATCCGCGACAACCTCGACCTGGCCCCCAGCGCCTACCGCCTGACCCTGATGGGGGTGATCCTGGCCGAAGCCGAGATCTACCCGGACCGCGAGTTGGCGATCAACCCGGGCCAGGTGTTCGGTACGCTCAACGGCATTACCGCCAAAGATCCGGCTTTTGGCCTGGAAGCGGTCTGGATCGAAATCAGCCAGCGCAGCCAGGCGCAGTCGCTCGGCTACACCGTGGTCGACGCCAGCACTGTGGTCGCGACTCACCTCAACCAGATTCTGTACAAGCACTCCCACGAGCTGATTGGCCACGAAGAAGTCCAGCAGCTCTTGCAATTGCTGGCCAAAGCCTCGCCAAAGCTCGCCGAAGAACTGGTGCCGGGCGTGCTGTCTACCTCGCAACTGCTCAAGGTGCTGCAGGCGCTGTTGGCCGAACAGGTGCCGGTGCGGGACATTCGCAGCATTGCCGAAGCTATCGCCAACAATGCCGCCAAGAGTCAAGATACTGCCGCCCTGGTGGCCGCAGTGCGCGTCGGATTGTCGCGTGCAATCGTCCAAAGCATTGTAGGGCTTGACTCCGAGCTGCCTGTGATCACCTTGGAACCAAGGTTGGAACAAATATTGCTCAATAGTATTCAGAAGGCTGGGCAGGGCGCTGATGAAGGCGTGTTGCTGGAGCCAAGCATGGCTGAGAAGCTGCAGCGTTCGTTGATTGAGGCCGCGCAGCGCCAGGAAATGGAAGGCCATCCGGTGATCCTGCTGGTGGCTGGCCCCGTCCGGGCGATGTTGTCGCGGTTTGGACGCCTGGCTATACCGAATTTGCACGTATTGGCTTACCAGGAAATTCCTGACAATAAGCAAGTGACTATCGTCGCGACAGTAGGGCCCAACGGCTGAGGTAGTGGGATATGCAAGTGAAGCGTTTTTTCGCCGCCGATATGCGTCAGGCCATGAAACTGGTGCGTGATGAGTTGGGCGCCGACGCTGCGATTATCGGTAACCGCCGTATTGCCGGCGGTGTCGAGCTGACGGCTGCCCTCGATTACAAGCCCTCGGCCCTGGCGCCGCGTGTGCCGAACATGGAACTGGAAGACGAGCTGCGCAAGACCGCTTCGCGCATTGTCTCGGCCCAGGCTGAACTGAGCATGCGTGGCGACAGCGACGCCTCCACCAATCGCCAGCTGTTTGCCGGGTTGCCGCTGACGGCGTCCGAGCCGCTGGTAGAACCGACTTTTGTTGAGCCGCCGCGTCCTGCTGCGCCCGCCCCGGCGGCAGCGGTAGACCAGCGAGTGTTCGACTCGATGCGTTTCGAACTCAACGGCCTGCGTGAACTGCTGGAAGTGCAGCTGGGCTCGCTGGCCTGGAACCAGTTGCAGGGCAGCCAGCCGCAACAGGCCAACCTGTGGCGTCGCCTGCAACGCATCGGCCTGTCCGGCCCGCTGTCCCGCGACCTGCTGCAACTGACCACCCAAATTGAAGAACCTCGCCAGGCCTGGCGCATGCTCCTGGCCCACCTGGCGCGGATGATCGTCACCCCGGAAATCGAACCCCTGGAAGAAGGCGGCGTGATTGCCATGGTCGGCCCTGCCGGCATGGGCAAGACCACCACCCTGGCCAAGCTGGCCGCACGTTACGTGCTCAAGTACGGCGCACAGAACATTGCGCTGGTGAGCATGGACAGCTACCGCATTGGCGCCCAGGAACAGCTCAAGACCCTGGGCCGCATTCTCAATGTGCCGGTGACCCACGTCGACCCGGGCCAGTCCCTGGCCAACGCCCTCGACCCACTGCTGCGCAAGCGCGTGGTGCTGATCGACACCGCCGGCCTGCAAGCCAGCGACCCGGCCCTGCGCATGCAGCTGGAAAGCCTGGCCGGGCGCGGGATCAAATCCAGAAACTATTTGGTACTTGCTACCACCAGCCAGAAGCAGGTATTGACCGCCGCCTATCACAGCTACAAGCGCTGTGGGCTGGCGGGCTGCATCCTGACTAAACTGGATGAAACGGCAAGCCTGGGCGAAGTATTGAGCCTGGCCATCAGTCATGAATTACCGGTTGCTTACCTGACCGACGGGCCGCGGATCCCGGATGATTTGCATCTGCCGCGCCGTCATCAGTTGGTCAGCCGGGCTGTCAGCGTGCAAATGCAGGAAGAACCCAGTGAGGAAGCGATGGCTGACATGTTTGCTGACCTCTACCACAGTCCGAACAAACGTGTCGGCTGAGGCAATATGAACACAGTGCAAAGTATCTACATCGATGGTCTGCCAGCAGTTCGCGCGGCCAAGTCATGTAGCCTGCGTCTAAGCAAGACAAGGTAAAGAAATAAAATGGGCAGCATGCATCCCGTACAGGTGATCGCGGTGACCGGCGGCAAAGGTGGCGTCGGGAAAACTAACGTGTCAGTGAATTTGTCCCTGGCCCTGGCAGAGCTTGGCCGTCGCGTCATGCTGCTGGATGCTGACCTGGGTCTGGCGAACGTTGACGTTCTGCTGGGACTGACGCCCAAACATACCCTGGCCGATGTCATCGAAGGCCGCTGTGAGCTGCGCGACGTACTGTTGCAAGGCCCCGGCGGGATTCGCATCGTGCCGGCCGCGTCCGGCACCCAGAGCATGGTGCACCTGAGCCCGGCGCAGCATGCCGGCCTGATTCAGGCGTTCAGCGACATTGGCGACAACCTCGACGTGCTGGTGATCGACACCGCCGCCGGGATCGGCGAGTCCGTGGTCAGCTTCGTGCGAGCAGCCCAGGAAGTGTTGCTGGTGGTGTGCGACGAACCGACCTCGATCACCGACGCCTACGCGCTGATCAAACTGCTCAACCGCGACTACGGCATGAACCGCTTCCGCGTGCTGGCCAACATGGCCCAAAGCCCGCAGGAAGGGCGGAATCTGTTCGCCAAGTTGACCAAGGTCACAGATCGCTTCCTCGATGTCGCCTTACAATACGTTGGCGCAGTTCCCTACGACGAGTGCGTACGCAAGGCCGTGCAAAAGCAGCGTGCGGTCTATGAAGCGTTCCCTCGTTCGAAGTGCGCATTGGCGTTCAAGGCTATTGCCCAGAAGGTCGATACCTGGCCGTTGCCCGCCAACCCGCGTGGGCATCTGGAGTTTTTCGTCGAGCGATTGGTGCATCAGACGAGCGCAGGACCGGTGCTATGACATCCAGCGGCTACAACCTTTACAAGAAGTCGGCACGTGACAGTCAAGTCGAATTGATCGAGCGCTATGCGCCCCTGGTCAAGCGCATTGCCTATCACTTGCTGGCGCGCCTGCCCGCCAGTGTCCAGGTCGAAGACTTGATCCAGGCCGGGATGATCGGCTTGCTCGAAGTGTCGACCAAATACGATGCGAGCAAGGGCGCAAGTTTCGAGACATACGCGGGTATTCGTATCCGTGGGGCCATGCTCGATGAAGTGCGTAAAGGTGATTGGGCGCCGCGTTCGGTACACCGCAATACGCGCATGGTAAGTGACGCAATTCGCTCAATTGAAGCAAAAACCGGTCGCGACGCTAAAGATCACGAAGTTGCGGCCGAACTCCAATTGAGTCTCGACGATTACTACGGGATTTTGAACGATACCTTGGGCAGCCGCCTGTTCAGTTTCGACGACCTTTTGCAGGACGGCGAACATGAAGGGCTGCACGAGGACGGCGCGAGTGCTCATCTCGAACCGTCACGCGATCTGGAAGATGAACGCTTCCAGACTGCGCTGGCGGACGCGATTGCCAATTTGCCGGAGCGTGAGCGACTGGTGTTGGCGCTGTACTACGACGAAGAGCTGAACCTCAAGGAAATCGGTGAGGTCCTGGGAGTCAGCGAATCGCGAGTCAGCCAGTTACACAGCCAGTGCGCGGCCCGCTTGCGGGGGCGTTTGGGAGAGTGGCGAGCGCGCTGACAGGCAGTGTGGGGACACTGCGAACGATACCGTCCAGGCGCTGCGCCCGGACGGGCTTGGCCCGTGGTGCGCCCCCGGAAGTCCTTTTTGTGTAACGCCTGTTGATTGATATGGCGCGCCCAGGTGCTGGGCGCGTTTAAGACTGCTTGGAGGTCGAATTGGACAAGAACATGAAAATCCTCATCGTTGATGACTTCTCAACGATGCGGCGGATCATAAAAAACCTGTTGCGTGACCTTGGGTTCACTAACACGGTCGAGGCGGATGACGGCATTACGGCGATTCCGATCCTCAACAGCGGGAGCATCGACTTTCTGGTAACGGACTGGAACATGCCGGGCATGACCGGTATCGATCTGCTGCGCCACGTGCGCGCGGATGAAAAACTGCGCAGCCTGCCTGTGCTGATGGTGACCGCTGAAGCCAAGCGTGAACAGATCATCGAAGCCGCCCAAGCCGGGGTTAACGGCTACGTGGTCAAGCCATTCACTGCACTGGCCTTGAAAGAGAAGATCGAAAAGATCTTCGAACGCATCGGTCATTGATGCTGCCACGGGGGAGCTATGGAGCATAAAGAATCATCGCAGGCCGACTTCGAGTCGACCCTGAAAAAACATGCCCACCAACTTGTCGAAAGCCTTGAAAAAGGCCAGTTCGGTGACGCGGTGCAGTTAATCCATGAGCTCAACCAGACCCGTGACCGCGGCCTGTACCAGGAAGTGGGCAAGCTCACGCGTGAGTTGCACAGTGCGATTGTCAATTTTCAGATTGACCCGCACATGCCCCAGGCCGAAGAAATCTCGCAGATCACGGATGCCACCGAACGCCTGTCCTATGTGGTCAGGCTGACTGAGGCGGCGGCCAACCGCACCATGGACCTGGTGGAAAACGCCACGCCTCTGGTCAACGGTATGGCCAGTGAAGCCAAGGCCCTGAGCACTGACTGGGGCCGGTTCATGCGTCGGGAAGTGGGCGCTGAAGAGTTTCGTGAACTGGCGCGTCGGGTCGAGGGCTTTTTGTCCCGCAGCGAGCAGGAAAACCGCACGGTTTCCAGCAACCTGAATGACATTCTGCTGGCCCAGGACTACCAGGACCTCACCGGTCAGGTGATCAAGCGCGTGACCCAACTGGTCACCGAAGTGGAAAGCAACCTGCTCAAACTGGTGTTGATGGCGGGCCAGGTCGACCGGTTTGCCGGCATCGAACATGACCGCGAAGCGATCCTTTCTGAAAAAGATCCACAAAAACACCTCGCCAAGGGTGAAGGTCCGCAGATTCATGCCGATAAACGTGAAGACGTTGTATCCGGGCAAGACGACGTAGACGATTTGCTGTCCAGTTTAGGCTTCTAAGGAGCACACCCATGAGCTTCGGCGCCGATGAAGAAATCCTTCAGGATTTCCTTGTAGAGGCCGGCGAAATTTTAGAGCAACTGTCCGAACAACTGGTCGAGCTGGAAAGCCGACCGGATGATGCGAACCTGCTCAATGCAATTTTTCGCGGTTTTCACACTGTAAAAGGGGGCGCCGGCTTCCTCCAGCTCCACGAGCTGGTGGAGTGCTGTCACATCGCCGAGAACGTGTTCGACATCCTGCGCAAGGGTGAGCGGCACGTCGACTCGGAACTGATGGACGTGATCCTGGAAGCGCTGGACGCGGTCAACGGCATGTTCAGTGAAGTGCGCGAACGTGCACCGATCACGGCCGCCACCCCGGAACTGCTGGCCGCCCTGGCGCGCCTGGCAGAACCTGCGGCCAATGCGCCGGTGGTTGAAGCGGTGGCTGAGCCTGTCGCCGAGCCTGCGGGCGACGTGACCGACAGCGAATTTGAACAACTGCTGGACTCGCTGAATGCCGTCAAGGCCGAAGCCGAAGCTCCGGCGGCCAGTGCGCCGGCCATGGTGCCGACCACTGAAGACATTACCGACGCCGAGTTCGAGTCATTGCTCGACCAGTTGCACGGCAAGGGCCAGTTTGCCCCGGACGCGGTGGCCGCAGCGCCAGCGCCTACGGAAGCCGCGGCGCCTGCCAGCAACGAAATCACCGATGACGAATTTGAAGCGTTGCTGGACCAGTTGCATGGCAAAGGCTCGTTTGCTGCCGATGCACTGCCGGAAGTTGCTGCAGCAGTCGCTGCACCTGCAGCACCCGCTGCTGCTGCCGCTGCACCGGCTGCCGATGGACTGATCTCCGATCACGAGTTCGAAGCCCTGCTGGATGAACTGCATGGCAAGGGCAAGTTCACCGAAGTGGCCGGCGCTGCTGCACCGGCTGCTACAGCGGCCACTGCGGTTGCAACGCCGGCCCCGGTGGCCGCCAAGGCCGCTGCACCGGTGGCTGCAAAACCTGCACCGGCCCCAGCACCCGCGCGTGCCTCTGCTGCTCCGGCTCCGGACAAGCAACCAGCCAGTGAAGCCGAAACCACCGTGCGGGTTGATACCGCGCGCCTGGACGACATCATGAACATGGTCGGCGAACTGGTGCTGGTGCGTAACCGCCTGGTGCGCCTGGGCCTGAACAGCGGCGATGAGGCCATGCAAAAGGCCGTGTCGAACCTCGACGTGGTCACCGCCGACCTGCAAACCGCTGTCATGAAGACCCGGATGCAGCCGATCAAGAAAGTCTTCGGCCGCTTCCCGCGTCTGGTTCGCGACCTGGCACGCCAGCTCAAGAAAGAGATCAACCTGGAACTGGTGGGTGAAGAAACCGACCTCGACAAAAACCTTGTCGAGGCACTGGCCGACCCGCTGGTCCACTTGGTGCGCAACGCCGTCGACCACGGCATCGAGTCCCCGGAAGAGCGTGAAGCTTCGGGCAAGAACCGCCTGGGCAAAGTGATCCTGGCGGCCGAACAGGAAGGCGACCATATCCTGCTGTCGATCACCGATGACGGCAAAGGCATGGACCCGAATATCCTGCGGGGCATCGCGGTCAAGCGTGGCGTGATGGACAAGGACGCCGCCGACCGTCTCACCGACACCGAGTGCTACAACCTGATCTTCGCCCCGGGCTTCTCCACCAAGACCGAGATTTCCGACGTGTCGGGCCGTGGCGTGGGCATGGACGTGGTGAAGACCAAGATCAGCCAGCTCAACGGCTCGATCAACATTTACTCGACCAAGGGCCTGGGCTCGAAGATCGTCATCAAGGTGCCGTTGACCCTGGCGATCATGCCGACCCTGATGGTGATGCTGGGCAACCAGGCGTTCGCCTTCCCGCTGGTCAACGTCAACGAAATCTTCCACCTCGACCTGTCGCGCACCAACGTGGTGGACGGCCAGGAAGTGGTGATCGTGCGCGACAAGGCGTTGCCACTGTTCTACCTCAAGCGCTGGCTGGTGGCTTCGGCCAAGCATGAAGAGCAGCGCGAAGGCCATGTGGTGATTCTTTCCGTGGGCACCCAGCGTATCGGCTTTGTCGTCGATCAACTGGTGGGCCAGGAAGAAGTGGTCATCAAGCCTTTGGGCAAAATGCTGCAGGGAACCCCGGGCATGTCGGGTGCGACCATTACCGGTGACGGTCGGATCGCGCTGATTCTGGATGTTCCGAGCATGCTCAAGCGTTACGCCGCACGGCGTATTTGATTCGGCCCGGGCAGGGCGGTTGTCCCTCGCCCGGCCTAACGGAGTGTTTATGGTAGTCAAGGTCCTGGTGGTGGACGATTCAGGTTTCTTCCGCCGCCGCGTCTCGGAAATTCTTTCATCGGATTCCAATATCCAGGTGGTCGGTACGGCCACCAACGGCAAAGAGGCGATCGATCAGGCCATGGCCCTCAAGCCAGACGTGATCACCATGGACTACGAGATGCCGATGATGGACGGCATCACGGCGGTGCGGCACATCATGCAGCGCTGCCCGACTCCGGTGTTGATGTTCTCCTCGCTGACCCACGAAGGCGCCCGGGTCACCCTGGATGCGCTGGACGCCGGCGCGGTGGACTTCCTGCCGAAGAATTTCGAAGACATCTCGCGCAACCCCGAGAAGGTCAAGCAGATGCTCTGCGAGAAGGTGCACAGCATCTCCCGCAGTAACCGTCGCAGCCTGTTCAGTGCGCCGGCGCCGGCACCTGTTACACCGCCCCCGGCAGCCCCGAGCACTTTTGGTCGCCCGGCGCCTGCGCCGGTTGCGCGTCCGGCCGCAGCGCCTGTGCGTACGGCTGCGCCCTCCGCGCATTCGCCTGCTCCCAAGCGCAAAGCCTACAAGCTGGTGGCCATCGGTACCTCCACCGGCGGCCCGGTTGCCTTGCAGCGGGTGTTGACCCAACTGCCGGCCAACTTCCCGGCGCCGATCGTGTTGATCCAGCACATGCCTGCCGCGTTCACCAAGGCCTTTGCCGAGCGCCTGGACAAGCTGTGCCGCATCAGCGTCAAGGAAGCCGAGGATGGCGACATCCTGCGCCCGGGTCTCGCGCTGCTGGCCCCTGGCGGCAAGCAGATGATGGTCGATGGCCGTGGCGCGATCAAAATCCTGCCGGGTGACGAGCGCCTGAACTACAAGCCGTGTGTGGATATCACCTTCGGTTCCGCAGCCAAGTCCTACGGCGACAAAGTTCTGGCGGTGGTCTTGACCGGCATGGGTGCCGACGGCCGCGAAGGCGCACGTTTGCTCAAGCAGGGCGGCAGCGCGATCTGGGCCCAGGATGAAGCCAGCTGCGTGATCTATGGCATGCCCATGGCCATCGTCAAAGCCGACCTGGCCGACGCCGTCTACAGCCTGGACGACATCGGCAAGCATCTGGTGGAGGCCTGCCTGTAATGGATGTATTGAGCCTGATTGGCATCATCATGGCGTTTGTCGCGATTATCGGCGGCAACTACCTCGAAGGCGGCCACCTGGGTGCCCTGGCCAACGGCCCGGCAGCGTTGATCGTGATCGGCGGCACGGTGGGCGCGGCCTTGCTGCAGTCGCCCATGAGTTCGTTCAAGCGCGCGATGCAGATCCTTATCTGGATTATTTTTCCGCCGCGTGTCGACTTGCCGGGCGGCATCGACCGCGTGGTCAACTGGAGCCTCACGGCGCGCAAGGAAGGCCTGCTGGGCCTGGAAGGCGTGGCCGATGCCGAGCCCGACAGCTACGCACGCAAAGGCTTGCAATTGCTGGTGGACGGCGCCGAGCCGGAAGCGATTCGCAGCATCCTGGAAGTGGATTTCTACACCCAGGAAAGCCGCGACATCAACGCCGCCAAAGTCTTTGAAAGCATGGGCGGCTACGCGCCGACCATCGGCATCATCGGTGCGGTGATGGGCTTGATCCACGTGATGGGCAACCTGGCCGATCCGTCGCAACTGGGCAGCGGGATTGCCGTGGCGTTCGTCGCCACCATCTACGGCGTGGCCAGTGCCAACCTGGTGTTGTTGCCGGTGGCCAGCAAGCTCAAGTCGATCGCCATGCGCCAGTCGCGTTATCGCGAGATGTTGCTGGAAGGCATCCTCTCGATTGCCGAGGGTGAAAACCCGCGCTCCATCGAATTGAAGCTCCAGGGCTTCATGGATTGATGGTCATGAACCCTGTAGGAGCGAGCTTGCTCGCGAAAAACCCGAGAACAACGCGTTCATCCAGGATGCCCGCGTTATCGTTGACGATTTTCGCGAGCAAGCTCGCTCCTACAGGTGATTCGTTTTGTCGAGGTAGTCGCCTGTGAGCCGTCGCCGCCGCGAGCCTGAAGAACACGTCAACCATGAACGCTGGCTGGTGTCCTACGCCGACTTCATTACGCTGTTGTTCGCGTTTTTTGTGGTGATGTACTCCATTTCCTCGATCAACGAAGGCAAGTACAAAGTCATTTCCCAGGCGCTGATCGGCGTGTTCAACGACGCTGACCGCGCCCTCAAGCCGATCCCGATCGGCGAAGAACGCCCCAAGACCGTGACCCCGGCCAAACCGCTGGTCAACGACAGTGATGAAACCGCCGCCGGCATCGGTGGCACCAGCGACCCGCTGAAAAGCATCGCCGATGACATCAGCGCAGCCTTTGGCGACCTGATCAGCTCCAACCAGATGACCGTGCGCGGCAATGAGTTGTGGGTGGAAATCGAGCTGAATTCCAGCCTGCTGTTCGCCAGCGCCGATGCGATGCCCAGCGACCAGGCGTTCACCATCATCGACAAGGTGGCGGCGATCCTGAAGCCGTTTGAAAACCCGGTCCACGTTGAAGGGTTTACCGACAACCTGCCGATCAGCACGGCGCAGTATCCGACCAACTGGGAGCTGTCTTCGGCCCGCGCGGCGAGTATTGTGCGGATGCTGGCGATGCAGGGCGTGAACCCCGGGCGCCTGGCGTCGGTGGGGTATGGCGAGTTCCAGCCGGTGGCCAATAACGCCACGGCGGAAGGCCGTGCACGTAACCGTCGGGTGGTGCTGGTGGTGTCGCGCAACCTCGATGTGCGCCGCAGCCTGACCGGTACCGGCACCGCCAATGCAACACCGGATGCCGCCTTGAAGCGGGCTGGCACACAAACTGCACCAGCGCCCGTAAAGGCGCCGGTTCGCGGGAGTGCCGTCAATTCTCCGTCACCGGCTCTATAACCCTATGCAATTTCTCGGTCGAGCCTGTGCCTGCCGGGAGGAACAATCCGAATGAGAGTCTGGGCAGTTGCCAATCAAAAGGGTGGTGTCGGTAAAACCACCACTTCCATCGCCTTGGCCGGCTTGCTGGCAGAGGCCGGCAAGCGTGTGGTCGTGGTCGACCTGGACCCCCACGGCTCCATGACCAGCTATTTCGGCTACGACCCGGATGCCCTGGAGCACAGTTGCTACGACCTGTTCCTGCACAAGGGCAGTGTGCCGGCGGATTTGCCGGGCCAGCTGATGCTGCCTACCAGTAATGAAAAGATCTCGTTGCTGCCGTCGAGCACCGCCCTGGCTACCCTTGAGCGCCAGTCTCCGGGGCAGAGCGGCCTGGGCCTGGTGATCGCCAAGACCCTGGCGCAGCTGTGGCAGGACTTCGACTACGCGATCATCGACAGCCCGCCTTTACTGGGCGTGCTGATGGTCAACGCCCTGGCCGCCAGTCAACAGCTGGTGATCCCGGTGCAGACCGAGCACCTGGCCGTCAAAGGCCTGGAACGCATGGTCAGCACCCTGGCGATGATCAACCGCTCGCGCAAACAGGCGTTGCCGTTCAGCATCGTGCCGACCCTGTTCGACCGCCGTACCCAGGCGTCCCTCGGCACCTTGCGGGTATTGCGCGACGCCTATCCGGACACCATCTGGCAAGGCTACATCCCGGTGGACACGCGCCTGCGGGATGCGAGCCGGGCAGGGCTGACGCCATCGCAATTCGACGGCAAGAGCCGTGGCGTGCTGGCGTATCGGGCGTTGCTCAAGCACCTGTTGTCCCAGCAACTTGTGGCGCAGGTGGCGTGATGATCATTGTAGGAGCCTGGCTTGCCAGCGATGCAGACGCCGCAGTTTTCGCGACAAAACCGGCTCTCGATTCAAGTCCGGACACCCACAGGCCGATAACCTCTAAATACAGGGTTGATGGGGCTTGCGCGTGGGCATACAGATGAACCGTCCCGTTGATTTCAAGACCCGGCCGCAACTGGCGCTGGAGTCCTACCTGGACGCCTTGCTCCAGGACGCGACCGAGGAAATGCCGGAACCGATTCTGATCCTCGATGAAGTCATCGAGCCTGAACCTGCGGCCCTGGACGAGTTTCAACTGGCGGTCCTGGAAGAACAGGCCCGTGATGCGTTGGTGGTTCCCGTAGCGGTTCCGGCACCGGTTGCCGTGCCCGTGCCCGTGCCTGTTGCGCCTGTGGTGATCGCGCCCGTGGTGGTCGAGCCGGTGGTTGAGGTTCATCTCCCGCCAAGCATCACGCCGCCGCCGGTACAGGGCGATGGTCGGCCGGCGTGGGCCGCCGAGCCGTTCGAATGTTTGCTGTTCGACGTCGCCGGGTTGACCCTGGCGGTGCCGCTGGTGTGCCTGGGCTCGATCTACTCCCTGGAAGGCCAGGAGTTGACGCCGCTGTTTGGCCAGCCGGAATGGTTCCTCGGGATCCTGCCGAGCCAACAGGGCAACTTGAAGGTATTGGACACTGCGCGTTGGGTGATGCCTGACCGCTATCGGGATGATTTCCGCCAGGGCCTGCAATACGTTATTTCGGTCCAGGGCTACGAGTGGGGGCTGGCAGTGCATCAGGTCAGTCGCTCATTGCGCCTGGACCCGAACGAAATCAAATGGCGCAGCCACCGGGGCCAGCGGCCATGGCTGGCGGGCACCGTGATCGAACACATGTGCGCGTTGCTGGATGTCGCCGAACTGGCGGAGCTGATTGCCAGCGGCGCGGTAAAAGCGATGCCGCTCAACAAGCGCACTTGATAACAAGCAGCAGCGCTACGGCGCTGCCCAAGAACACACACCGTAACCAACGGTATTTGAAGGGGTCTGGAGTATGAACAAGTCAGTGTCCGCACAAGGTCTGGTGGATGATCCAATCCTGCAATGGGTCACCTTCAAGCTGGACAACGAGTCCTACGGCATCAACGTGATGCGTGTGCAGGAAGTGCTGCGCTACACCGAAATCGCTCCGGTTCCGGGTGCCCCGAGCTACGTGCTGGGCATCATCAACCTGCGCGGTAACGTTGTAACTGTGATCGACACCCGTCAGCGTTTTGGCCTGGTGCCGACCGAAGTCAACGACAACACCCGCATCGTGATCATCGAAGCCGACAAGCAAGTGGTCGGGATCATGGTCGACAGCGTGGCGGAAGTGGTTTACCTGCGCCAATCTGAAGTCGAAACCGCGCCGAACGTCGGCAACGAAGAATCGGCCAAGTTCATCCAGGGTGTCTGCAACAAGAACGGCGAGCTGCTGATTCTGGTTGAGCTGGACAAGATGATGAGCGAAGAAGAATGGCAGGATCTGGAGAATATCTGATTGTTCCTTGAGGTAGCGGTGATCGTCCTGGCCATCCTATGGGCCGGGACCTTGGGCTTCCTGCTGCGCTACGTGCGCCAGCAACGGGAATTGGCCATGCAACAGGCCGAGCGCGACGCCGTGCGCGACCGGCGCATCCTGGAACTGGTCAAGCGGGTCGACCACTTCCAGCAGAGCGCGGTACGTGTAGGGGATGAAGTGCACGAACTGCGTTCGGTGCTGGCGCCGTTGCCGGACAAGCTGTCTGCGCTGGAGCAGCGTGACCCGTCGAGCCTGTCATTCGCCCAGGCGGCGAAGTTGGTGGGCATGGGCGCGACGGTGGATGAGCTGACCCAGTCCTGCGGGTTGACCCAGGCTGAAGCGCAGTTGATGAGCCGGTTGCACAAGGACAGCTGAAGGTTACGAGCGGCAAGCAGGTTTGCTTGCCGCTTATAGCTGATGCCGGTTGCTCAGCCATTCGGCCATGGTCGAGTCTTCGAGCGCATATTCACCACGGTTGGCTTTCCAGACCAACTCCTTCTCCCGCAGCACTTCCAGCGCTTTCTGAACGTTTGGCGTGCTTGCGTTCGGCTCGACCTGGGCCAACTCCAATTTGCGGTTCACGTCCTGGAAGGTTTTTTCCGCAAAAGGCGAGAACGCTTGCTTGCCCAGGGTTCGTTCACCCATCACTTCCAGCACCGCTTGTTGCAAGGGTGACAGGTCGTTGTAGGCGCTCTCGTAGTCGCTCCAGATTCCGGCTTGGTGATTCAGTGCTCCCGTCCTCAGCAACTCGCCAAGATTGCTGGCTTCGCCAAGACCCACGCTGACTTCGGTCAACAGTTTGTTGAGCATCTCCGGGCGCCGGCCGACGAGCTGGAACGCATAGTCCATATCCTCAAGGTTGAACTGGTTGGTCGCGGCCAGGCGCTGGTTCCACAGGTCCGTCACGAACTCCACAAAGTCGCGGCTCAGCAACGGGAATGGTGTGATGTGGGCGCCGAAAAACGGTTGTTTGCTCTTGAGTACCAGGTTGGCCAGTTTGTCCCGGCTGGACCCGGTGAAGACCAGGCGCAGGCCGTCTGTGGTGCTGCTGCCGTTGAGATGGTCTCGTGCAGCCTTGAGGGCGAACATTGCGTTCACGCCACCCTCGCTGTTGAGGGCGTGCTGGGCTTCGTCGACGATCAGCACGATCATCTGCCCCGAGACCTGGTGCAGCACGTCCAGCGCATGGGTGAGCGTGGTGCCGGAGGGCAATTGAGGTTTGGTGAAATCCCAACTCAAGGTGCGCAGCAGGCTGATCTTCTCGATACCGGCCTTCTTGGCCGCTTTGCTCACTGCGCTTTCGAACTCGCCCAGGGCTTTGCCGATGGCCCCGGAGATCAGCTCGGCGGGGTCGATTTCGCGGTTCATCCAGAGGTCCACGTACACCGGCAGCCAGCCGCGCGCCTTGCATTCGGGGATGAGGTCGTTGCGCAGGAACGTACTCTTGCCCGTACGACGAGGCGCCGCGAGGAACATCCCGGAGCTGTAATCGGCAAATGACTCGCCCGCCAAATCACGGGCCAGCGCTTCGGCGAGTAGCTTTCGACTGAGGATCGGGCGGGTAGGGCTCATGGGTTTTATCCTGAACTATCGGGTTCGGGATAATCTATACCTTGATAGATATAATTGCTATACATCACCCGCCGCCACTGATCATTCCCACGCTCTGCGTGGGAATGCATCCCGTGACGCTCCGCGTCGCCCCTGCGCAAGACTTGAACTTTGCATCGCCAGTTGGACGCGGAGCGTCCGAGGCGGCGTTCCCACGCAGAGCGTGGGAACGATCAGGCCACATTAATAATCGTCGCCTCTTTCCGTCACATCCCGCTCTACCGGCCCTCCATCCGGGTCATAACCCACCGGGAACTTGCCCTTCAACGTCCAGGCAAACGCGATGATCTCGGCGACGGTGCGGTACAACTCTTCCGGGATGCTGTCGCCCAATTCCATGCGCGCCAGTAATTTGACCAGCTCGGCATTTTCGTAGATCGGGACTTCGTTTTCCCGGGCCAGCTTGAGGATGGCTTCGGCCAGGGCGTCGTCGCCCTTGGCCGTCAGGGTCGGTGCTTGTTGCCCGTCGTATTTGAGGGCAATGGCCTGGCGGGGCGGGTTGGGGTTTTTCATGCGGTTTCATCCACCCAGCGTTGTTCCAGTCCGGTTTTCGGGCCGCGCGGCGGGGTGCCGAGGTGGCAGTCCAGGTCGCCGACGTTGAGCCCAGACGACACCAGGCGCTCGCGCAGGCTACCCAAGTGGCTTTCGATCAGGCTGGCGGTGAACGGGCGGCTCGCCCACAGTTGACTCGACAGCTTGCCCTGGCTCAGTTGCGCCTGAACCTGCAACGGGCCCAGAGGCTCCATGTCGAGGGCCATTTCCACGCGCCAGAGCATTTGCTTGGGGTCCTTGGTGTCCTTGCGTTCCGGCTGATCCTTGTCGGGGGCCGGTTCTTCACGCTGGAACTTGACCTGCAACGGCACGATGTCCTGCAAGGTACGCATTGGGATTTCCAGCTGCCAGGTGGTCAAGAGCTTGCCATCGGCGGTGGTACCGGTTTGTTCCAGGCTCGACAGCTGATGGCTTTGCAAGCGGGAAATGGCGCCGGCGGCCAGGCGCAGCAGGTTTTCCAGGTCGCTCTCACCTTCCAGGCGTTGCATCAGCCGATCCGGCAGCGGAAAGCCAGCGGGTGCTTGGCGGGCGCCGACCTGGCCGAGGGTGCCCAGCGGGCTGCGCACGAAGCTGGGCAGCAGTTGCGCCAGGGTGTTGGCGGCCAGGATCGCGTTGAGGTTGGTGCTGGCGGGCAGGTTAGGCAGCAGGTCGGCGACGAAGCGCAGCAGGGCGCCTTTCATGTCCAGCGGCGGTATCTGCGGGTTTTGCCCGGCGAGCAGCTTGGCTTCCAGGAATGTGCCGCTGTTCTGGATCAGTTGCGCGAGTACCTTGGGATTGCTGGCTTGGGCCAGGTCGGGCAGGCTCGCCAGCAATCGCTCGGCGGCGGCACGCAAATCGACTGAGGTGCTGTCGCTACGGGTCGCCGGCAGGCTTTGCAACGCGGTGAACACCACGTCCAGCGAACCCTGGCGGCTTTGTTGGGTGGAGAGTTGTTGGGCCACGGCCAGTTGGTCCTGGCGCCCGCTCAGGGGCACAAAGCTCAAGGTCTGGGCACTTTGCACCACGGCACTGAGCAGGCTGCCGATGCGCAATGGCTGCGGGCTTTCGACGGTCAGGGTCGCGCCGCTGAGGACGTTATTGAGCACCGACACCAGCGAGCGATACACCACCGGCTGGTTGGCGCCCTGGGGCAGCGCCTGGGTGGTCAGCACCTTGCCTTGCAGCAGCGTGCCCACCGGCAGTTGGCTGGTGTCGATGCGTGTCAGCGCGGCGACGCTGGAACTCAACGCCTGCTGAAGGCTGATGGACAAGTTGCCCGACGACGTCTGGCTGACCTCCACCTGGGTGCCCAGCGGCAGCGGCTGGCTGCTGCTGGCCTGCACCAAGGTTTGCCGGCCGCCTTCCAGGGTCAGCTTGAGCAGCAACTGAAACGCATCGCCGCCTTGTTTAAGTGCCAGCACCTCGGCGTTCACGGTTTTACCGGGGTCAATCAGGCCGGTCTGCGGCTCCAGCAGTTTCAGCAGCTCACCCGTCGCAGGCGCGGGCGCAGGCCCGGCCGGCAGCGTGGGAGGAAGCGTGGGAAGATTGATCTCACCGGTCATCGTGCGCGCCGTCTCAAGGGAAATTGCCCTCTTTAGAGTAGGGCATCACATGTATAATGCCGCCCGTCTTCAAAGAGAGCGGTATAAACATCACAACTATTTGATCCAGCTCTCTAAAATCGGTCGCCAAAGCAGTTAATGTGCATCTCTTTAACGGCCGTTCCACCGCCGACTTGAACCGTAAAGGCCCGCGATCTCTTGACCAGCCCTCTTCTAGAAGCCGTAGCGCTCGCCTGTGAACGTGACCTGCGGATGCTGTTCGAACACCTCGAACTGCGTCTGGCGGGCGGCGACATGGTGCAGGTCAGCGGCCCCAACGGCAGCGGCAAGACCAGCCTGTTGCGGCTGTTGGCCGGCCTGATGCAGCCGACGGCGGGCGAAGTGCGGCTCAATGGCAAACCGTTGCACGAGCAACGCACCGAGCTGGCGCGCAACCTGATCTGGATCGGCCACGCCGCCGGGATCAAGGATGTGCTCACCGCCGAAGAAAACCTCAGCTGGCTCAGCGCCCTGCATCATCCCGCGAGCCGCGAAGCGATCTGGCAGGCCCTCGCCGCCGTTGGCCTGAAGGGTTTTGAAGACGTTCCCTGTCACACCCTGTCCGCCGGGCAACAGCGCCGCGTGGCCCTGGCCCGTTTGTATCTGGGCGGCCCGCCGCTATGGATTCTCGACGAACCCTTCACCGCCCTCGACAAACAAGGCGTCGCTCAGCTGGAAGAACACCTCGCCGCCCATTGCGAGCAGGGCGGCATGATTGTCCTTACGACTCACCACACGTTGACGCGCATGCCCGCCGGTTACCGCGACCTCGACCTGGGCCGGTGGGCGGTATGAGTGTTTTTGCCCTGCTGGTCGCCCGCGAAGCGCGGTTACTCTGTCGCCGCCCGGCCGAATTGGCCAACCCGCTGGTGTTCTTCGCGATTGTGATCGCGCTGTTCCCCTTGGCGGTGGGCCCCGAGACTAAACTGTTGCAAACCTTGTCTCCGGGGCTGGTCTGGGTGGCGGCACTTTTGTCGGTCCTGCTCTCGCTGGACGGGCTGTTTCGCAGTGATTTTGAAGATGGTTCCCTTGAGCAGTGGGTCCTTTCGTCGCACCCCCTGCCACTTCTGGTATTGGCCAAGGTACTGGCACACTGGGCGTTTTCCGGCCTGGCGCTGGTATTGCTCGCGCCGCTGTTGGCGATGATGCTGGGATTGCCCACCGAGTGCCTGCCGGTGTTGCTCCTTTCCTTGTTGCTTGGCACGCCGGTACTCAGTCTACTGGGCGCCGTGGGTGCGGCGCTGACGGTCGGTTTGAAACGCGGCGGCCTGTTGTTGGCCCTGCTGATTTTGCCTTTGTATATCCCGGTGTTGATCCTGGGCAGCGGCGCTTTGCAAGCCGCGCTCCAGGGTATGCCGGCGACCGGTTACCTCCTGTGGCTTGGCAGCCTGGCCGCCCTGGCGGTAACCCTGACACCCTTTGCTATAGCGGCTGGCCTGAAGATCAGCGTCGGCGAATAATGAGGTCTGACCGAGCATTGTCTTGGTCAGTAAAGACCCTAAGCTTCTTGCCACGACAAGAAGCAACCGTGATGGAAACAGCATGAACTGGACCTGGTTTCACAAGCTCGGCTCGCCCAAATGGTTTTACGGCATCAGTGGCAAACTGCTGCCGTGGTTGAGCATCGCCGCTGTATTGCTGATCGGCATCGGCCTGATCTGGGGCCTGGCCTTCGCGCCGCCGGACTACCAGCAAGGCAACAGCTTTCGCATCATCTACATTCACGTTCCCGCCGCGATGCTGGCCCAGTCCTGCTACGTGATGCTGGCGGTGTGCGGCATTGTCGGCCTGGTGTGGAAGATGAAGCTGGCGGACGTTGCCCTGCAATGCGCCGCACCCATCGGTGCCTGGATGACCGCCGTGGCGCTGGTCACCGGCGCGATCTGGGGCAAGCCGACCTGGGGTTCGTGGTGGGTCTGGGACGCGCGACTCACCTCGATGCTGATTCTGCTGTTCCTGTATTTCGGCCTGATTGCCCTGGGCAACGCCATCAGCAACCGTGACAGCGCCGCCAAGGCCTGCGCGGTGCTGGCGATTGTCGGCGTGATCAACATCCCGATCATCAAATACTCGGTGGAGTGGTGGAACACCCTGCACCAGGGCGCCACCTTCACCCTCACCGAAAAGCCGTCAATGCCCGTGGAAATGTGGGCGCCGCTGCTGCTGATGGTGTTGGGGTTCTACTGTTTTTTCGGCGCCGTGCTGCTGATGCGCATGCGCCTCGAAGTGCTCAAGCGTGAAGCCCGCACCAGTTGGGTCAAGGCCGAAGTGCAAAACAGCCTGGGAGCCCGTGGATGAGCTTCAACTCTTTCAGTGATTTTCTCGCCATGGGCCATCACGCCCTGTATGTCTGGACGGCCTATGGCATCTGCCTGGCGGTGCTGGCCCTCAACGTCGCCGCGCCGATCCTGGCTCGCAAGCGTTACCTGCAACAAGAGGCGCGTCGTTTGCGCCGGGAGACCGAAAAGTGAATCCGCTGCGTAGAAAGCGTCTGTTGATCATCCTGGCCATCATGGCCGGTGTCGGCATTGCCGTGACCCTGGCCCTGAGTGCCCTGCGGGAGAACATCAACCTGTTCTACACCCCGACCCAGATTGCCAACGGCGAAGCGCCGCTGGACACGCGAATTCGTGCCGGTGGCATGGTCGAGAAGGGCTCGCTGCAACGCTCCGGCGACTCCCTGGACGTGAAATTCATCGTCACCGACTTCAACAAATCCGTGACCATCACCTACCGCGGCATCCTCCCGGACCTGTTCCGCGAAGGGCAGGGCATCGTCGCCCTCGGCAAGCTCAACGCCGACGGCGTGGTAGTGGCCGACGAAGTGCTGGCCAAGCACGATGAAAAATACATGCCGCCGGAAGTCACCAAGGCCCTGAAAGACAGTGGCCAATCCGCCCCGACCCCCGCCAAGGAGGGCTAAGTCATGACGTCCGCATTGTTTATTCCAGAGCTGGGCCAGTTGGCGATGATCCTCGCCCTGTGCTTCGCCATCGTCCAGGCCGTGGTCCCGTTGCTGGGTGCCTGGCGTGGTGACCGTTTGTGGATGAGCCTGGCCCAGCCGGCTGCCTGGGGCCAGTTCGCCTTTTTGCTGTTCGCCTTCGGTTGCCTGACCTACGCCTTCATGACCGACGACTTTTCCGTCGCCTACGTCGCCAACAACTCCAACAGCGCCTTGCCCTGGTACTACAAGTTCAGCGCCGTGTGGGGTGCCCACGAAGGTTCATTGCTGCTGTGGGCGTTGATCCTCGGCGGCTGGACCTTTGCGGTATCGGTGTTCTCCCGGCAGTTGCCGCAAGTCATGCTGGCCCGGGTGCTGGCGGTGATGGGCATGATCAGCATCGGCTTCCTGCTGTTCCTGATCATGACCTCCAACCCGTTCACCCGCATCCTGCCGCAGATCCCGGTAGACGGCCACGACCTCAACCCGCTGCTGCAAGACATCGGTCTGATCGTGCACCCGCCGATGCTCTACATGGGGTATGTCGGTTTCTCGGTCGCCTTCGCCTTCGCCATCGCCGCCTTGCTCGGCGGGCGTCTCGACGCGGCCTGGGCGCGCTGGTCGCGGCCATGGACCATCGTCGCCTGGGCGTTCCTCGGCATCGGCATCACCCTGGGCTCATGGTGGGCCTACTACGAACTCGGCTGGGGCGGCTGGTGGTTCTGGGACCCGGTGGAAAACGCCTCCTTCATGCCATGGCTGGTGGGCACGGCGCTGATTCACTCGCTGGCAGTCACCGAAAAACGCGGCGTGTTCAAAAGCTGGACCGTATTGCTGGCCATCGCCGCGTTTTCCCTGAGCCTGCTGGGTACGTTCCTGGTGCGTTCTGGCGTGCTGACATCGGTTCACGCGTTTGCCTCCGACCCGGAGCGCGGCGTGTTCATCCTGATCTTCCTGCTGTTCGTGGTGGGCGGCTCGTTGACGTTGTTTGCGTTGCGCGCGCCAGTGGTCAAGAGCCATGTCGGCTTCAACCTCTGGTCCCGGGAAACCCTGCTGCTGGGCAATAACCTGGTGCTGGTGGTGGCGGCTTCGATGATCCTGCTCGGCACCCTGTACCCGCTGGCTCTGGATGCCCTGAGCGGCGCCAAACTGTCCGTCGGCCCGCCGTATTTCAACGCACTGTTCATCCCGTTGATGGCGCTGTTGATGGTGGTGATGGCGGTCGGCATGCTGGTGCGCTGGAAAGACACCCCGGTGAAATGGCTGGTGGGCATGCTCGCGCCGGTACTGCTCGGCAGCGCCGCGCTGGCCGTGATCGCCGGTATTGCCTACGGCGACTTCAACTGGGCCGTGCTCGCCACCTTCATGCTGGCTGCCTGGGTGTTGCTGGCCGGCGTACGTGACCTGATCGACAAGACCCGCCACAAAGGTTTGATCAAAGGCCTGCCGACCATGACCCGCAGCTACTGGGGCATGCAGGTTGCGCATATCGGCATCGCCGTGTGTGCGTTGGGCGTGGTGTTGTCCAGCCAGAACAGTGCCGAGCGCGACCTGCGCCTGGCCCCCGGCGAGTCCATGGACCTGGCCGGTTACCACTTCATTTTCGAAGGCGCCAAGCACTTCGAAGGCCCCAACTTCACCTCAGACAAAGGCACCGTACGCGTCGTGCGCAACGGTAAGGAAATCGCGGTGCTGCACCCGGAAAAACGCCTGTACACCGTGCAAAGCTCGATGATGACCGAAGCCGGGATCGACGCCGGTTTCACCCGCGACCTCTACGTCGCCCTGGGTGAACCACTGGGCGATGGCGCCTGGGCCGTGCGGGTCCACGTCAAACCGTTTGTGCGCTGGATCTGGTTCGGCGGCCTGCTCACCGGGTTCGGTGGTTTGCTGGCAGCGACAGACCGGCGTTACCGGGTCAAGGTCAAGAGCCGGGTGCGTGAAGCCCTCGGCCTGCAAGGAGCGGCGGTATGAAGCGTTGGTTGATGGTGTTACCGCTGGCGGCGTTTCTGGTGGTGGCGGTGTTCCTGTATCGCGGGCTGTACCTGGACCCGGCCGAGTTGCCGTCGGCCATGATCGGCAAGCCATTCCCGGCGTTCTCGCTGCCGACGGTGCAGGGCGACAAAACCCTGACCCAGGCTGACTTGCTGGGCAAACCGGCGCTGGTCAATGTGTGGGGCACCTGGTGCATTTCCTGCCGCGTCGAGCATCCGGTGCTGAACAAGCTGGCGGAGCAGGGCGTGGTGATCTACGGCATCAACTACAAGGACGACAACGCTGCCGCCCTGAAGTGGCTGGTGGAATTCCACAACCCGTACCAGCTGGATATCCGCGACGAAGACGGCAACCTCGGCCTGAACCTCGGCGTATACGGCGCCCCGGAAACCTTCTTCATCGATGCCAAGGGCGTGATCCGCGACAAGTACGTGGGCGTGATCGACGAAGTGGTGTGGCGCGAGCAACTGGCCGCCAAGTACCAGGCGCTGGTGGATGAGGCCAAGCCATGAAGCGTTGGTTAGCTGCCGCTGTATTGGGCTTGAGCATGGTCGGCGTGGCCCACGCTGCCATCGACACCTACGAATTTGCCAAGGACGGTGACCGCGAGCGTTTTCGCGAACTGACCAAGGAATTGCGCTGCCCCAAGTGCCAGAACCAGGACATCGCCGACTCCAACGCACCGATCGCCGCCGACCTGCGCAAAGAGATTTTCCGCATGCTCGGCGAGGGCAAGGACAATCAGCAGATCATCGACTTTATGGTCGACCGCTACGGTGACTTCGTGCGCTACAAGCCGGCGCTCACCGGCAAGACCGCGTTGCTGTGGTTCGGCCCGGCCGGGTTGTTGCTCGCCGGTGTCGTGGTGATGGCGGTGATTGTGCGCCGCCGTCGTGTGGCCCCGGCCGATGGCTCGGACTCGCTTTCCGTCGATGAGCGTCAACGCCTCGACCAACTGCTGGACAAAAAAACTGATGATTGATTTCTGGCTCGCAGCCGGTCTGCTGCTTCTGATTGCCCTGAGTTTCCTGCTGATCCCGGTGTTACGCGGCCGCCGTGCCCAGCGTGAAGAAGATCGCACCGCGCTGAACGTGGCGCTGTATCAAGAACGCGTGGCGGAACTGCAAACCCAGCAGTCCGAAGGCGTGCTGGATGCGGCCCAACTGGACAGCGGTCGCGCTGAAGCGGCCCGTGAGTTGCTGGCGGATACCGAAGGGGTGGAAAAGCCTCGGGAGTCGCGCCTCGGCAAACCCTTGCCGTTGCTCGCCGCCTTTCTGGTGCCGGTGCTGGGCGTGGCGCTGTACCTGCATTACGGCGCCAGCGACAAGGTCGAACTGACCCGCGAATTCTCCCAGCCGCCGGTGTCCATGGAAGACATGACCCGCCGCCTTGAGCGCGCCGCTGCTGCCCAACCGGATTCGCCGGAAGGCCTGTACTTCCTCGGTCGTGCCTACATGGCCCAGGACCGTTCGGCCGATGCGGCCAAAGTCTTCGAGCGCACCGTGGCCTTGGCCGGTCGCCAGCCGGAGTTGCTCGGCCAGTGGGCCCAGGCCCAGTACTTTGCCGACAACAAACAGTGGTCGCCCAAGGTCCAGGCCTTGACCGACGAAGCACTGAAACTCGACCCGAAAGAAGTCACCAGCCTCGGCCTGCTGGGCATCGCCGCCTTTGAAGGCCAGCGTTACCAGGAAGCGATCGACTACTGGAACCGCCTGCTGGCGCAACTGCCGCCGGAAGACAACTCCCGGGCCGCGCTGCAAGGCGGCATTGACCGGGCGGCCGAGAAGCTCAAAGAGAGCGGCGGTAGCGTGGCACCAGTGAAGGCACAAAAGCAGATGCAAGTGCGTGTGGACCTGGCGGCGGATGTGAAGGCCAAGGCCTTGCCGACCGACAGCGTGTTCATCTTCGCCCGTGCCGTCAAAGGCCCACCGGCGCCATTGGCGGCCAAGCGCGTGACCGTGGCCGACCTGCCGATCACCGTCGAACTGGGCGACAGCGATGCGATGATGCCGCAGTTGAAACTGTCAAACTTTCCCGAAGTCCAACTGGTTGCGCGCATATCCCGGGCCGGTCAACCGACCACTGGCGAGTGGATCGGCCGCAGCCAACCCCTGGCCAGCAGCACCACTGCGCTGCAGCAGCTGACCATCGACAGTCCGGATAAATAATTCGAGGAAATGCCCATGACCGCCATCGCTCGTATCACCCTGCTCAGCCTGGTATTGGGGTTGAGTGCTTGTGCGGTCCATCGGCCTCCGTCGCCTACCGGGCCGACCATTCCACCGACAGGGCCGTCGACCCAGCCGAGCACCCAGCCAGGCACCCAACCTTCGGGCCCGGTGATTAAACCGTCGAAGCCGGTGCCGAGTTCCTCGCCGACCTTTGCTCCGCCACCGGGTGCAGCCAGCCACTGGGACGGCAAAATGCAGGTGTACGTGCTGGACGAGCAGGACGATACATTCTACCGCCAGCGCACCTACTACCGCTGGAGCAACGGCTGGAGCCGCTCCATCAGCCCGAACGGGCCTTGGGAAGAGACCGACGTCCATGGCGTGCCGCCGGGGTTGAGCAAGCAGTACGCGCAATGAATTTGGCTGTTTATCGGGACTGATACTGACCCTATAAGGTCGTTATTTAAACGACCTTATATGCGCGGCGAGTTCAGCGAGTTCACCGTCATCTGCCCTGTTTGAGTCGTGTGAGGAAATATAACCCTCATACACCTCATAGAACTTGTCCACCCGTGAGCTGATCTTTTTGAATGTGCTGTCTTGGCCGGTGCCATGCATTGGAAATAACTTGGCGTGTAGATGGTCAACCCCGTATCCCTCCAGGATCAACCCGGTACGGGCGACATCTGGCAAGGATTTATCAATCAGTAGCGCGGTTTTTTTGGCTGCAACAATGAGTTCGCACAGCGTCGAGTCCGACTGATTGAATGCGTAACTGTCATGGTGAGTTTTTGGGATGACTACCGTAAAGCCCGGCGTGTTTGGGAAGATTGATAGGAACGACATGTGCCTGTCGTCTTCCCATATGACATGCGAAGGGGATACTCCTTGAACGATGTCGCAAAAAATACAGCTCATTCTATCTATCTCTCTCATGGGTCGGAATAGTACTTCGTGATGAGATATAGCCCGGTTGTTCTAGCCATGCAAAATAAACCGAAAATTTCCGAAGTTTCCTAGGACTGGTACGGGATAAGTCAGATGTTTACTGTTGTTCGCGGTTTTCATACGTCGTTATCGGAGTATTCCCTCGATAGCGTCAGGCCCGTTCCCTTGCGCGGTGCGGGGCACTGAGCCAATGGATTACCCCGGCGATCACCCCCAGCGCCACCCCAAACTCGACAATCCCCGTCCAGCCCAACCGTGCCATCAACCAGCCGCTGACCGCTGCCCCCACCGCGCCGCCAAAAAACGTCGCCGTCATGTACAAACTGTTGATGCGGCCCTGAGCTTTCGGGTCCACCGCAAACGCTCGCGTCTGGTTGGAAACCAAGCCCGACTGCACCCCGATGTCCAGCACGATCACCCCCAGCACCAGCAAGATAATCGAAGTCTCCGCACCCGCCAGCAGCAGGAATGCCAGAGTCACAATCCCGATACTCGCCCCAATCACCTTGCGTGAACCTAACCGGTCAGAAGCCCGTCCACCGAGCGACGCTGCCAACGCACCTGCCGCCCCGATAATTCCGAAGCCACCGGCCCAGGCACTGCCCAACTGCCATGGCCCGTGGGCCAACAGCGCCGCCAGATTCACCCAGAACGCATTGAAGCAAGCCCACAACAACGCCTGCACCATCATCGATTGGCGAATCGGGCTGTTGTCGCGCATCAGCGGCCACAGCGAAGCCAGCAGGCGAGGGTAGGACAGGTTGGTGCTGGGCACGCCCCGTGGCAGCAGCTTAGCGGCGGCGATCCACACGGGCATCATGAAGGCCGCTTCCATCGCGTAAACCGCCCGCCAGCCATACGCCTCACCGACCACGCCGGCGATAGTACGCCCCAGCAGAATGCCCACCATGATCCCGCTGACCACCGTGCCCACATTGCGCCCACGTTCGTGTGGCTGTGACATCACGGCCGCGAACGGCACCAGCTGCTGAGGTACACAGCTCACAATCCCCAAGCCAAATGACGCCGCAACCAGCGCCCAGATACCCGATGAAAACGCCGCCGCCAAGGCAAAACAGAACGCCAGCGCGATCTGCCCCAGCACCAGTTTGCGCCGGTCAAAGCGGTCGCCCATCGGCAACAGCAATGCCAGGCCGGTGGCAAACCCCAGCAGGGCGGAACCGGCCACCAGGTCCACGGTGGTCACGTCCACGCCCATGTCCGAGGCGATCAGTGGCAGGATCGGCTGGGTGCAGTAAATATTGGTGATCACCGCGCCGGCGATCACCGCCATCATGATGATCTTGCCGCGCGGCGCGACCGCAGGCGCTGCAGGACTTTGGTCAGTAATCGGTTGGCCACTCACGGCGCTCTCCTTCAATGCAGATCTCCGGGAAGGAGATGAGTGGCCAACGTTACGCACTCGCGCTTGGCAGGATAATCCCCTAGGATTTGGAATCATCCTTCCAGAATTTGATAGGTTGCCATGAACCGCCTTGAATCCATGTCCATCTTCGTTGCCGTGGTTGATGCGGGCAGCCTGACGGCCGCAGCGCGGCGCCTCGACATGCCGCTGGCCAGCGTCAGCCGCAAGATGGCCGAACTTGAGACGCACCTGAAAACCCGCCTGCTGCACCGCACCACGCGCCAGCTGTCATTGACCGATGCGGGTGCCTCCTACCTGGCGGCGTGCCGGCGCATTCTTGAAGACATCAGCGAAGCCGAGCGCGCCGCTACCGGCGAATATTCCGAGCCCCGGGGCGAGTTGGTGGTCACCGCGCCCGTGGTCTTCGGGCGGCTGCACATCGTGCCGGTGGTGGCGGAATTCCTGGCGCAGTACCCGGAGATCGACATCAACCTGATCCTTACCGACCGGGTTGTGCACCTGATGGAAGAACACTGCGACGTGGCGGTACGGATTGGTGAGTTGCCCGACAGCTCGCTGAAGGCCATGCAGGTCGGCACGGTGCGGCGGGTAGTGTGTGCCAGTCCGGCGTACCTGGCCGCTCGCGGTGTACCAGCCGAACCCCGGGACTTGGCGGCACATGACTGCATCACTTTCGAAGTGCTGGCATCCCAAGGGGCGTGGGGATTTGGCGCGGGTAAAACCGGGCTCTCGGTACCGGTGCATTCGCGGTTGTCGGTGAACACCGCAGAAGCGGCGATTGCGGCGGCGACGTTGGGGGTTGGAGTGATTCGGGTGCTGTCGTATCAGGTGTCGGATGCGGTGCGGGAGGAGGCGTTGTCGGTGGTGCTTGAGGCGTTCGAGTCGGCACCGCTGCCCATTAGCCTAGTGCACAAAGGGCAGTCGCCGTTGCCGCTGAAGCTGCGGGCGTTTCTGGATTTTGTAATGCCGCGATTGCGCGCCCGCACCGCCCAATAACATCGACGAATTTGAACCTGATGAAAATCAAAATGTGGGAGCGGGCTTGCTCGCGAAAGCGGTGGATCAGTCACCAGATGTATTGACTGACCCTCTGCATTCGCGAGCAAGCCCGCTCCCACATTGAATTTATGTTGCCAGTTGGATTTCGGTTTTGATCAAGCCACCGGGCACTCTCGGTTAAGCGCCTCATCCACCAATAACTGCGCCATTGGATCGTTCCCACGCTCTGCGTGGGAATGCCTCCCGTGACGCTCCGCGTCACCACTGCACAAGACTTCAACCTTGCATCCCCAGCTGGACGCAGAGCGTCAAAGGCGGCATTCCCACGCAGAGCGTGGGAACGATCAAAGTCCTACAGCTACTTCCAACCTTTCATTAAACCTTCATCAAACGGTTTTACTCCAGTCATGTGCAAGTCATAGGTCTGACACGGCCCGCGCCTACTGTCGTTTTGATCAGGCCACCGGGCACTCTCGATCCAGCGCTCTATCCACCAACAACAATCCCAACTCCAGCAGTTGTTGCATCGCCAATACCAGGCTGCGGTCTTTGCCATCAATGTTTTCGGAAAGGTCCAACGCCATTGCATTGGCAGACTGGAGTGTTTCGTAGGCGTTGCTCAGCAGTGCTTCCGTTTCAACGTTGGCTGATACGGTGAACAGACTAAAGTGGTTTTTTTCATTGGTGGACGCTTTGGTTTCGGCGGGTTTCAGGTAGTGATCGATGGCCCGCTGGGCGGCGTCCTGGAGCTTGGTTTTTTCAGACTTGGAGCCAGACGTTTCTGGCGGATTGGGCGTGACCTTGTACATGCAATGACTCTCCATTCAGTTGGAGCTCACCACATCTGCGACCAAGCAGGTGGGTGGCGAGCTGTACGCAGGTTGGTCGACCAGGGAATGGAAAACCCGGCAGGGCCAGAGCCCTCCCACGCACAGCTCGCCATAAAGCGAACACGATAATGCCGCTTGCGCGGCACTGTGCGCCATTCTAACCCGGGCGACCAAACCCGATCGCTGATGAGCAGCGACTTGGAGAGGCTAGCGGCGAGTTAAGGCTGCTGCAAGCCATAGAGATCGTAGGAAAAATCACGGATCTACCGGGATCTTGATTATTCTTGAAGCGATACTTCGGAAAGGCGCGGCTTTAGAAACTCCAAGGCATCTTTAAACACCTGATACCACTCTTCTGACGGTTCGCTCGCAAGCGAGTGCCAGAAGAACCGGAACTCATGGCCGCCATCATCCTCTGCAAAATAGGTCCAGGTATCTGGTGTCTCTTCTGCGACCTGGCATTGATGAAAGGCCCATGTATGCCCCGTGGACGCTGAGTGCCAAGTGCCCAGGTCACGTATCACCTTGCCGGTTATCCCGGCTTCTTCCTGTAATTCCCGAATCGCAGCTGCGTCGGTGCTTTCGCCAGGCTCCACGCTGCCCTTGACCAGTTGAAGGCCTGCCAGGGGGTGTTTGAATGCGAGGATTTCCAGCGATTGGCGGGTTCGCAGAACGACCGGACATGCCTTGTCTTTTCCCATCACGTTGCCCTCTTGCACATATTGGCGGCCAGCTATTGCACCACAGTCCGGCACATTTCCAATGCCGGGCGAAGACCTTGTGGCGAGGGGGCTTGCTCCCGCTGGACTGCGAAGCAGGCCCAAGTCAGCCACCTCAGTACATCTGACAGACCGTGTCACCCAGGCTTGGGGCCGCTGCGCAGCCCAGCGGGAGCAAGCTCCCTCGCCACAGGTTAGGTATTCAGCGTCAGTTCCAACCTTTCATCAAACCTTCATCAAACGGTTTTACTCCAGTCATGTGCAAGTCATAGGGCTGACACAGCCCGCGCCTACTGTCGTTTGAACTCAAACGCAGCCACGGACGGCTGTTCAACCAGACAGAGAAGCCCATGACTCCAGCTATCCATGTCGATCATCTGAACAAGACCTTTGCGAAGAAATCCGCGCTGGTCGACCTCGAACTCACCGTTGCCACCGGTGAGATGGTCGCGCTGATTGGCGCTTCCGGCTCCGGCAAGTCGACCTTGCTGCGCCACCTCGCGGGCCTGGCCTGTTGCGACAAGAGCAACGGCGGCAGCGTCAAGGTGCTGGGCCGGGAAGTGCAGGCCAGCGGGCGGTTGAATGGCAAGGTGCGGCGCCTGCGCGCCGACATCGGCTACATCTTCCAGCAGTTCAACCTGGTCAACCGCCTGAGCGTGCTCGACAACGTGCTGCTCGGTTGTCTGGGCCGCATGCCGCGCTGGCGTGGCAACCTCGGTTTGTTCAACACCGAGGAAAAACAGTTCGCCATGGAATCCCTGGCCCGCGTCGGCCTGGCTGACCTGGCCGCGCAACGCGCCTCTACCTTGTCCGGCGGCCAGCAGCAACGCGTAGCCATTGCTCGCGCCCTGACCCAACGCGCCGAGGTGATCCTGGCCGATGAACCCATCGCTTCGCTGGACCCGGAGTCGGCGCGCAAGGTCATGGAGATCCTCGCCGACATCAACGGCCGCGACGGCAAGACCGTGGTGGTCACCCTGCACCAGGTTGATTACGCCATGCGTTATTGCCCCCGAGCCGTGGCGCTCAAGGGCGGGCGGATTCACTTCGATGGCCACGCCAGCGAGCTGAGCAGCCAGTTCCTCAATGATTTGTACGGTGCCGATGTCGACACCAGCCTGATGTTTTCCGACCAGACCCGCACACCCGTCGTCCCCGCACGGTTGGCCCTGGCTCGCGCTTGAAACCCTCCAACGACCCACAGGAATCCTCTCCATGTTGAACCGTATCGGTCATGTGTTTCTGTCCGCCGTGCTGTTAGCCAGCGTGGCCATGGGCAATGCCCAGGCCGCCGACAAGGCGATCAATTTCGGCATTATGTCCACCGAGTCTTCGCAGAACCTCAAGAGCATCTGGCAGCCATTTTTGGATGACATGCACAAGAAGACCGGCCTCACCATCAACGCCACCTTCGCCTCCGACTACGCCGGCCTGATCCAGGGCATGCGCTTCAACAAGGTCGACGTGGCCTGGCTGGGCAACAAGGCCGCGATGGAAGCGGTAGACCGTTCCAACGGCGAAATCTTCGCCCAGACCGCCGCGGCCAACGGGGCTGCCGGTTACTGGAGCGTGCTGATCGTGCGCAAGGACAGCCCGATCAACAACGTTGAAGACATGCTCAAGAACGCCAAGAACCTGACCTTCGGCAACGGTGACCCGAACTCCACCTCGGGCTACCTGGTGCCCGGCTACTACGTGTTCGCCAAGAACCACGTCGACGCCGCCACCGCCTTTAAGCGCACCCTCAACTCCAGCCATGAAGTCAACGCACTGAGCGTGGCCAAAGGGCAGTTGGACGTCGCGACCTTCAACACCGAAAGCTGGGACCGCCTGGAAGTCACCCAGCCAGACAAGGCCGCGATGCTCAAGGTGATCTGGAAGTCGCCGCTGATCCCGGCCGACCCGATGGTGTGGAGCAAGGCCCTGAGCGACAGCGAGAAGACCAAGATCCGCGACTTCTTCGCCAACTACGGTGACACCGACGAAGAGAAGGCCGTGTTGAAGAACATGCAACTGGGCAAGTTCCTCAAGTCCAGCGACGACCAACTGTTGCCGATCCGCCAACTGGAGCTGTTCAAGCAGCGCACCACCATCAGCGCCGACGACAAGCTGGAAGCCGCCGACAAGACCAAGAAGCTCGCGGATATCGACGCCGACCTCGCCAAGTTGCAACAACGCATCACCGAACTGGACAAGACGACTGCCGCCAACGGCTAACCCACCCCACTGCAGGAGCGAGCTTGCTCGCGAAAAACGTCAGGGCACCGCGCTCATTCAGGGTGCCCGCGTCATCGTTAACGACCTTCGCGAGCAAGCTCGCTCCTACAGTAAGTCATTGAGAGGGATTCATGACCACTCTGCACGCTGAAGCCGTAGGCAAACGCACCTGGCCGCAATACCTGGGCTGGGGCCTGTTCCTGATCCTGCTGGCCTGGGCCTGGCACGGCGCCGAGATGAACCCGCTGGCGCTGTACCGCGATTCCGGAAACATGGCGACCTTCGCCGCCGACTTCTTCCCACCGGACTTCCACGAATGGCGCTCCTACCTCAAGGAGATGATCGTCACCGTGCAAATCGCCCTCTGGGGCACGGTACTGGCGATTGTCTGCTCGGTACCGCTGGGCATCCTGTGCGCCGACAACATCACGCCGTGGTGGATCCACCAGCCACTGCGCCGGGTGATGGATGCGTTCCGTTCGATCAACGAAATGGTGTTCGCCATGTTGTTCGTGGTCGCGGTGGGCCTCGGTCCTTTCGCGGGTGTCCTGGCCTTGTGGATCAGCACCACCGGCGTCCTCGCCAAGCTGTTTGCCGAAGCCGTCGAAGCCATCGACCCGGGCCCCGTTGAAGGTGTGCGAGCTACCGGCGCGAGTGCCTTGCAGGAAGTGATCTACGGCGTGATCCCGCAAGTGATGCCGCTGTGGGTGTCCTACGCGCTCTACCGCTTCGAAGCCAACGTGCGCTCGGCGACAGTGGTGGGGATGGTCGGTGCCGGCGGAATCGGCGTGATCCTCTGGGAGAACATCCGCGCCTTCCAGTTCGTGCAGACCTGCGCGGTGCTGCTGGTGATCATCGTGGTGGTGAGCTGTATCGACGTGTTGTCCCAACGCCTGCGCAAGCAGTTCATCTGACGTCGGAGGGGTGCCCCAGGGCGCTTTTTTTTAAGCATGCAGTTGTCTAGACAAGATGAGCCGGTGTACCGCGAACTCGCCGACATCCTGCGCCGCGAACTGAGCAGCTACCAGGCCGGTGAATTTCTGCCGGGCGAGGTGCAGTTGGCTGAACGCTTTGGTGTCAACCGCCACACCCTGCGACGCGCCATCGATGAGCTGGTGTTCGAAGGCAGCCTGTTGCGCCGCCAGGGCAAGGGTACCCAAGTGCTGGACCGCCCGCTGATTTACCCGATGGGCGCCGAGACTTCCTACAGCCAGTCGTTGTCGGCCCAAGGCGTGGGCGTGGAAGCGATGTTGCTCAAGCGCCGCTACTGCCTCGCGAGCCGCGAAGAGGCGCAGCAACTGGGCATCGCCGAGATGGCGCCGATGATCGAGCTGCAAACCCTGCGCAAGCTCGACCACCAGCCGGTCAGCCTGATTCGTCACCGCTACTGCGCCAGCCATGCGCCGCTACTGGCGGACTACAACGGCGGCTCCTTGCGCCACTACCTGCGTGAACGCGACATGCCGTTGACCCGCACCCAAAGCCTGATCGGCGCACGTTTGCCCAACCGTGACGAAGCCGCGCTGCTGATGATGCCCCGGCACTTGCCGGCGCTGACCGTATTCACTCTTTCCCGCGATCGCGACGGCCGCCCGGTGGAGCTGGCGCAGTCCACCAGCCGCTCGGATCGCTTCCAGTACCAAGTGGTGACCTGATGGAGACCTCGATGAACCTGTCCCCGCGTCAACACTGGATCGGCGTGCTCGCCCGCGCCTTTCGCAGTGAATTGCTGCCCCATGAAGACGCCCTGCGCGACGTGGATTACCAACTGATCCGCGCCCCGGAAATCGGCATGACCTTGGTACGCGGCCGCATGGGCGGCAACGGCGCGCCGTTCAACGTTGGTGAAATGAGCGTGACCCGCTGCGTGGTGCGCCTGGCTGACGGGCGCACCGGCTACAGCTACCTGGCCGGGCGCGACAAGGTCCATGCCGAACTGGCGGCCCTGGCGGATGCGCATTTGCAGGGGGCACACCCGAGCCCCTGGATCAGCGATCTGATCGGCTCACTGGCCAACGCCCAGGCCGAGCGCCGGGCGCAAAAAGAGGCCGACACCGCCGCCACCAAGGTCGAGTTCTTCACCCTGGTTCGAGGAGAAAACTAATGAATGCCCAACTCTTGCAACCGGCCTTTGTAGACCCGGTGCTGGATGCCCAGCGCGGTTTTCGCGGCGCCCTCAAGGCCCTCGCCGAGCCTGGTCTGATCCAGTCCTTGCCCGCCGCCCCAAGCCTTGAAGGCCTGGCGCCGGCCACCTACGCGCTGTGCCTGGCGTTGTTGGACATGGACACGCCGCTGTGGCTCGCACCGTGCTTCGGCACACCGCTGATTCGCGCCAACCTGGCGTTCCACTGCGGCTGCCCGCTGACCGCCAACCGGGAAGAGGCCGCGTTCGCCTTGCTCGGTGAACAGGACTTGCTCGACCTCAGCGGCTTCGACCACGGCAACGACCGTTACCCCGATCAGTCTTGCACCTTGCTGGTCCAGTTGACCGACCTGGAAGCCGGTCGCGCCTTGAACTGGCGCGGTCCGGGGATCAAGACCCAGCGTCAGGTGAACCTGCCGGTGCCTCAAGCATTCTGGCTCGAACGTCAACGCCGCGAGACGTTTCCCCGTGGCCTGGACGTGTTGTTCGCCGCCGGCCATCACCTGATCGGCCTGCCACGCAGCACCCGAATTGCACAGGAGCATGCCTGATGTACGTAGCCGTCAAGGGTGGCGAACAGGCCATCGACAATGCCCACCGCATGCTGGCGAAAAAACGCCGGGGCGATACCTCCATTCCGGAACTGAGCGTGGAGCAGATCCGCGAGCAATTGCCGCTGGCGGTCGCCCGGGTGATGAGCGAAGGCTCGCTGTACGACACGGAGCTGGCCGCGCTGGCGATCAAGCAGGCGGCGGGGGATCTGGTGGAAGCGATCTTCCTGTTGCGGGCTTACCGCACCACGTTGCCGCGCTTCAGCCCGAGCCTGCCGATCGATACCGCGCAGATGTCACTGAGCCGGCGGTTGTCGGCCACCTTCAAAGACGTGCCAGGCGGGCAACTGCTGGGCCCGACCTTCGATTACACCCACCGTCTGTTGGACTTCGCGCTGCTGGCCGAAGGTGAATACCCAGGCCCGCAAACCACACCGGACGCCACGCTTGAACCGTGCCCGAGGGTTCTCGGCTTGCTGGCCAAGGAAGGCCTGATCAAGAACGAATCCGACGACACCGGCAGCGTCGCCGACATCACCCGCGACCCGCTGGAATACCCTGCCAACCGCGCCCAGCGCCTGCAAGCCCTGGCCCGTGGCGATGAAGGTTTCCTGCTGGCGCTGGGTTACTCGACCCAACGTGGTTACGGCCGCAATCACCCGTTTGCCGGTGAGATTCGCATCGGTGACGTCGAGGTGTGGATCGACCCGGAAGAGCTGGGTTTCCCGATCTGCCTGGGCAGTATCGAAGTCACCGAGTGCGAGATGGTCAACCAGTTCGTCGGCTCGGCCACCGAGCTGGCGCAGTTCACCCGGGGCTACGGTCTGGCCTTTGGGCATGCCGAGCGCAAGGCCATGGGCATGGCGCTGGTGGACCGCTCGTTGCGCGCCAACGAGTTCAACGAAGAGATCGTCTCGCCCGCGCAGCAGGAAGAATTCGTGCTGTCCCACTGCGACAACGTCGAGGCGGCGGGCTTCGTTTCCCACCTCAAATTGCCTCACTACGTGGACTTCCAGTCCGAGCTGGAACTGATCCGCAAACTGCGCCAACCGGCCGAGGGCACGCGCCATGAATGACCTGACCCAAACACCTGCGCGTGACCCGGCGTACAACTTCGCCTACCTCGACGAGCAGACCAAACGCATGATCCGCCGCGCCTTGCTCAAGGCCGTGGCGATCCCCGGTTACCAGGTGCCGTTTGGTGGCCGTGAGATGCCGCTGCCTTACGGTTGGGGCACCGGCGGCATGCAACTGACCGCCGCGATTCTGGGAGCTGACGACGTGCTCAAGGTCATTGACCAGGGCGCCGACGACACCACCAACGCCGTGTCGATCCGCCGCTTTTTCGCGCGCACCGCCGGCGTCGCCACCACCGAAAGCACCCCGGACGCCACGGTGATCCAGACCCGTCACCGCATCCCGGAAACCCCGTTGCACGCCGACCAGATCATGGTCTACCAGGTGCCGATCCCCGAGCCGCTGCGCTTTATCGAACCGTCGGAAACCGAGACCCGCACCATGCACGCCCTCAATGATTATGGGGTGATGCACGTCAAACTCTACGAGGACATCGCGACCTTCGGCCATATCGCCACCAGCTATGCCTACCCGGTGATGGTGGATGAACGCTACGTGATGGACCCGTCGCCGATCCCGAAATTCGACAACCCCAAACTCGACATGAGCCCGGCGCTGATGCTGTTCGGTGCCGGTCGCGAAAAGCGCTTGTACGCGGTGCCGCCGTACACCCAGGTCACCAGCCTGGACTTTGAAGACCATCCGTTCGAAGTGCAGAAGTGGGAACACAACTGCGCGATCTGCGGCAGCCATGAATCGTTCCTCGATGAGCTGATTCTCGACGACGCCGGCACCCAGAGTTTTGTGTGTTCCGACACCTGGTACTGCGCCCAACGGGTGAAGGAGAACAACCAGTGAGCCAGCCTCTTTTGCAAGTGCGTGACCTGTCGTTGTTATACGGCGAAGAGAAGGGCTGCCAGGACGTCAGCTTCGATTTGTACCCCGGCGAAGTGCTGGGGATTGTCGGCGAATCCGGCTCGGGTAAGTCCACCTTGCTCTCGTTGCTCAGCGGGCGCTTGCCGCCGCAGGCCGGCAACATCGGCTATCGCGGCAAGGACGGCGAGTGGCTGGATTTGTACAGCGCCAGCGAAGCCGAGCGCCGCACCTTGCTGCGCACCGAGTGGGGCTTTGTCGAGCAAAACCCACGGGACGGTTTGCGCATGGGTGTGTCGGCCGGCGCCAACATTGGCGAGCGCTTGATGGCTCAAGGCGTGCGCAACTATGAGCAACTGCGCGGCGCCGGCCTCGACTGGCTCGGTCAGGTGGAAATCGACCCGCAGCGCATCGACGACTTGCCCCGTACCTTCTCCGGCGGCATGCAACAGCGCCTGCAAATCGCCCGCAACCTGGTCTCCAGCCCGCGCCTTGTGTTTATGGACGAACCCACTGGCGGCCTGGATGTATCGGTACAAGCCCGCTTGCTCGACCTGCTGCGCGGCCTCGTTCGCGAGCTGGATCTGGCGGTGGTGATCGTGACCCATGACCTCGCCGTGGCGCGCCTGCTGGCGGACCGCCTGATGGTGATGCGCCGTTCCCGTGTGGTGGAAACCGGGCTGACGGACCAGATCCTCGACGATCCACAGCACCCTTACTCTCAACTGCTGGTGTCTTCGGTATTGCAGCCATGATGAATGCCTTGATCGAGGTCCGTGACCTCTCGAAAACCTTCACCTTGCACCAGCAGAACGGCGTGGTGCTGAACGTGCTGCGCGGGGTGGAATTCAGTGTGAAAGGCGGTGAGTGCCTGGTGCTGCACGGCCAGTCCGGCGCCGGTAAAAGCACGCTGCTGCGCACCTTGTACGGTAACTATCTACCGGCGGGCGGCAGCATTCGTGTGCGGCATGCCGGTGAGTGGCTGGAACTGGTAGGCGCCGAGCCTCGGGACATTCTGCAAGTACGCCAGCAGACCCTGGGCTACGTCAGCCAGTTTCTGCGGGTGATTCCGCGCGTGGCGTGCCTGGATGTGGTGATGGAGCCGGCCCTGGCCCGTGGCTGGTCGAAGGCCAATGCACAGTCGCGTGCCGAACATCTGCTGACCCGCCTGAACATTCCCCAGCGCCTTTGGCAATTGGCACCCGGCACGTTCTCCGGTGGCGAGCAGCAGCGGGTCAACATCGCCCGCGGCTTCATGGTGGATTGGCCGGTGATGCTGCTGGACGAACCCACCGCGTCCCTCGACGACAGCAACCGTCAGGTCGTGCTGGAGCTGATGAACGAAGCCAAGGCTGCCGGTGCCGCACTGATCGGCATCTTCCACGACCGCGCCGCCCGTGAAGCGGTTGCCGACCGCCATTTCGACATGACCCCCGCGCCTGTTGCCCAAGAGGAATACGCCCATGCCCGCTGAACAGATCCTCAGCAATGCCCAGCTGGTGATGACTGACCGTGTGTTCCTTGGCAGCGTGATGCTGCGCGACGGGCTGATCGTCGACATCGCCGAAGGCCGCAGCCAACTGCCCCAAGCCCAGGACCTGGACGGTGACTTCCTGCTGCCGGGCCTGGTGGAATTGCACACCGACAACCTGGAAAAACACATGACCCCGCGCCCCGGCGTGGACTGGCCGTCGACACCGGCGGTGCTCAGCCACGACGCGCAGATCATCGCGGCCGGCATCACCACGGTGTTCGACGCGGTGTCCATCGGCGATGTGAACCCCAAGGGCAACCGCATGCAGAGGCTACCAGCGATGCTCAACGCCATCGCCTCGGCAGAAAGCGCCGGCCTGACCCGCGCCGAACACCGCCTGCACCTGCGCTGCGAACTGTGCCACCCCGACACTTTGAGCGTATTCCGCGACCTGGTGGAAAACCCGCTGGTGCGCCTGGTGTCGGTGATGGACCACTCGCCGGGCCAGCGCCAGTTCGTGCTCGAATCAAAGTACCGTGAGTACTACATGGGCAAGTACCACCTGAACGACGAGACCATGGACGCGTTCATCAAGCTGCAAATGGCCAACTCGAAGGAATACAGCGACCGCTACCGCGCCGCTATCGTCGAGCATTGCCTGGAACGCGGGCTGTCGGTGGCCAGCCATGACGATGCGACGTTGGCGCATGTCGAGGAGTCGGCGCGCTATGGCATGACCATCGCTGAATTCCCCACCACCCTGGAAGCGGCGCGTGGCTGCCAGCAACTGAACATGAAAGTTCTGATGGGTGCGCCGAACGTGGTGCGTGGCGGGTCCCACTCGGGTAATGTGGCCGCCGCCGGCCTGGCTGCTGAAGGATTGCTGGATATACTTTCCAGTGACTACTACCCGGCCAGCCTGTTGCAGGCGGCGTTCGTGCTGGCCGATCAACAGGACGGCGGCGACCTTTCCCGGGCGGTCAAGATGATCAGCCTGGCGCCCGCACAAGCGGCGGGCCTGAGGGATCGCGGCGAAATCGCCGTGGGCCTGAGGGCCGACCTGGTGCAAGCCAAAAAAAGCCGCGACGGACTGCCAGTGGTCCAACAAGTCTGGCGACAAGCGAAGAGGGTGTTTTGATGGCAGGCAGGTTGATCTATCTCATCGGACCATCGGGTTCGGGCAAGGACAGCCTGCTGGATGCCGCACGCCCGCGTTTGGCCGAGCGTGGCTGCCGCATTGTGCGACGGGTCATCACCCGCTCGGCGGAAGCGGTGGGCGAAGCGGCGCAGGGTGTGAGCCCGGCGCAGTTTGCCGCCATGGAGGCCGAGGGCGCCTTTGCCCTCAGTTGGCACGCCAACGGCCTGTCCTACGGCATCCCCCGGGAAATCGATGGGTGGCTGGCGGCGGGAGATGATGTGCTGGTCAACGGTTCTCGCGGTCACCTGGCGCAAACCCGGTTGCGTTATCCGAACCTGCTGGTGGTGTTGCTGACGGTGGATCAAGGCGTTTTGCGCCAGCGTTTGCTGGCACGGGGCCGCGAATCCCTGGCGGAGATTGATCTGCGGCTCGCACGCAATGCGCGATTCGCCGAAGGTTTGAGCGCTGCTCCAGATGTGTTCCTGCTCGATAATTCCGGCCAACTGGAACACACGGTCGAGCGTCTGCTGGGCTGCCTCGACGGGCAACCAGCATGCGCCTGACCCTGCTGGGCACCGGCGACGCGCGGCAAGTCCCGGTGTATGGCTGTGAGTGCGCGGCCTGTGATTTGGCCCGCCGCGACGAGAGCCTGCGGCGTCGCCCATGCAGTGCGCTGATCGAGTGCGGCGACCAGCGCTGGTTGATCGACAGCGGGTTGCCCGACCTCACCGAACGCTTCCCGCCGCGCAGTTTCAACGGGATTATCCAGACCCACTACCACGCCGATCACGCCCAAGGCCTGCTGCACTTGCGGTGGGGGCAAGGGCTGGTGATTCCAGTGCATGGGCCGGTGGATCCGGAAGGGTTGTCCGACCTGTACAAGCACCCCGGCATCCTCGATTTCAGCCAACCATTTGCCGAGTTTGAAACCCGCCGGCTGGGTGAGCTGAGCGTCACTGCATTGCCGTTGGTGCATTCCAAACCCACCTTGGGTTATCTGCTGGAAGGAGAAGGGCGGCGCATCGCCTACCTCACCGACACCGTCGGCCTGCCACCCGCTACTCGCGACTGGCTGCAACGCGAACCGTTGGACGTGCTGGTGCTCGACTGCTCCATGCCGCCGCAACCGCAGGCACCGCGTAATCACAATGACCTGACGCTGGCGTTGCAGTGTATTGATGAGGTCGGCGCGCAGTTGGGTGTGCTCACTCATGTGGGGCATACGCTGGATGCGTGGTTGTTGCAGCATCGGCGGGAGTTGCCGCGCCATGTGACGGTAGGGTGGGACGGGCGTGTGCTTTAGCGTGGGAAGTTATGTCAAGCGGTGAAGTCCTGGTCACAGGGGCATTTGGATAAAAAGTTTGAAGGGATGTGTCTTTGTTAATACCGATTTGGCGTATTCAAATGGGCGCCACTTTGTAGGTATTTAATTTTTTACTGATAAACCAATGTGGTTCTTGCAGTGCACGTGTGTGTTGAATTGTTTAAATTGCAAGTAATTTATTGAATGTATTAATGGGTGTTTCACCGCGTTAAAGTGTTTCAGTGAGAACCAAATAAGCGCTGTCCCGAGCTTTTTACGCATGAGAATTTAATAGCTGATGCCGATTGTTCCGGCTCGTTTATTAATTAGAAGAGTGCTCTGTCTCATGAATACTTTTGACGCGGTTTCCCTCAGGCCTTTACTTCAAAGTTTTCCGGCGTTTGAGCCTGATTCGCTTGGCTTCGGCGCCAACACAAAGCCTACGTACACCACGGATCAGGCCGCAAAGCAGATCACGCGGAACAACCAGCGGTTTCACGACCGCAACGGCGACAAGAAAGTTGACCTGTCCTACACCGTCGATCCGAGTTTCACCCCACAGCAGCAGCGACGCGTACGCGACGCGGTGCAGTCCTGGCAGGATGTTGCAAACATCACCTTCAGGGAACGGGCCAACGGTGTGGACGGTACGGTAAACATCAAAAACAACCGCCGCGGTGACGGTGGCGTCGCCACATTACCCACGCGTTCCACCACCAGTACATCGGCGACCATCGGCACGCAGAGGGCTGGTGGTTCACCAGCGCTGGGCAGCCACTTTTCGGTGACCACCGTGCATGAAATCGGCCACGCCATCGGCCTTCAACATCCGGGTAACTACAACGGTGGTGGCTCCAGTTACAACAGTGGCGCAGTGTATGCCGGAGATACCAAGGCGCGCAGCGTGATGAGTTACTGGTCGGAGAAAAACCAATCCGGTCACAACTTCCAGGCGCTGAACCCGTCCGCGCCGATGATGGATGATATCGCGGCGGCCCAACGGCTTTACGGGGCCAATCGCCAAACCCGTAATACCGACACGACCTACGGTTTTAATTCCAATACCGAGCGTGAGGCCATGACCCTCAAGAGTGCCAGCGACAAACCCCTCTTCTGTGTATGGGACGGCGGCGGCGACGATACGCTGGATTTTTCCGGGTTTTCCCAAAACCAGACAATCAATTTGAACGCCGAGTCGTTTTCGGATGTGGGTGGTTTGAAGGGCAATGTTTCCATCGCTAAGGGTTGTTTGGTCGAGAACGCCATAGGCGGTTCGGGAAACGATCTGCTGATCGCTAATCAGGGTGGCTGCCGGCTCAAGGGTGGCGCGGGTGGCGACACGTTGCGCGGCGGCGGCGGGGCGGACGTTTGTACCTACGACAAGGCCAGTGATTCCACGCCGCGGAATCCTGACCTGATCGAGAACTTTACCAGTGGCACCGACAAAATAGAGGTCTCGGGCGTTTTGAAAGAGGCGGGCGTCCCTGGCCTTGTGTTTACTGAACGGTTCAGTGGCCGGGCGGGTGAGGCGATACTCAAGCATGACGCTGCGACGGGGCGTTCAAGCCTGGAGATCGACCTGAAGGGCAGTGGCACTGCCGGTTTTCTGGTCAAGGGCATTGGCGAGATCAAGCCTGCGGATGTGCAGTGGCAGGGGCAAAAGCCAAATGTGCAGCCAGTGCCGAACGTAGTGCCGCAACCGGCTCCGGAGCCGACGCCGTCGATTGATGTGAAACCGGACCTGCTTTCACAGCTAAGCGAGATGGTCACGAAGACGTTGTCAGCCTTGCTGCAGTTGTTTCAACGCCTTGCCAAACCGTCTTGAGCGGTAAGGCCAAATCGGCAAGCCAGTTCCTTTCGACCCTTGGGTGTGAGTCCAAGGGCACGGCTATCAAGGTCCTGGGTCACCCATTTACGGCGGATAACGCTTTCCAGCAAAGCGGCCAATGCGCCAGCCAGGTGCGGACGGCGCATGCTCCAGTCCAGGCACGAACATGCAAAACGACGCCGCTGGGCGCGAAGCGCTGCCACGTCGACACCCAATTCGCTCATCGCTTTTTCGCCGTCCACAGTGAGCTGATAGGTGCCGTCGCCAATCAGCCAGCCAGACTCGATGAAATGATCATGCAGGCGCACGGCCAACGTCCCCGCCATGTGGTCGTAGCAGGTCCGTGCGAACTGCAATCGATTGGGCGTGGTCGCAACAAACGCCGTTGCAGTGTTTCTGCTGATCACCATCAGCGCTTCAATCACCTGGGCAACGTGAGGGCCCGCGAGGCTGTAATACCGATGCCGGCCCTGAGTGTGCAGCTTGACCAGCCCGTCTTCCTTGAGCCTCGCCAAGTGGGCACTGGCGGTGGAGGCGCTGACCTCGGCAATCACCGCCATTTCCGTGCTGGTGCGCGCATGGCCGTCCATCAGTGCGCAGAGCATTTTCGTCCGGGCAGGTTCCGCAATGGCGCCGGCGACCTGGGAAATAGCGCAGTCATCGTTGTGGGCGTTCATATTTCGTTCCTGAACGAATCGTCACCGTGGGCGGTGGCTGATAGTAGCGGTTCTTTAGACACAGGACGTACTGAATGACACCGCTGGAAGCCGCTACACATAACGATCCCTATGATTATTACGCTCGCTTGAGGCTCAACGACGAACTGCTGCTCGATGACGGTCTGGGGTTATGGATAGCCAGCAGTGCCAGGATGGTCGAGGCTGTTCTGGCGCATCCCGATTGCCGGGTGCGGCCGCTGCACGAGCCAGTGCCCGCAGCCATTGCGCAAGGTGCGGCGGGGCAGGTGTTTGCATCGTTGATGCGCATGAATGAAGGCCCGGGCCACCGATGCCCCCGGGCGATCATCGAGCCAGCGTTGGCCTCTGCGAGCATTGCTGATGTGGTCGCGCAAGTCGTTGGGCCCGTCGATAACCTCAATCAGCTCATGTTCACGCTGCCCGTGTCGGTGATTGCGTCGTTGCTGGGTGTCCCGCGTGAGCAGTTGCAGGAAGTCGCCAGGCGGACACGGGATTTCGTCGCCTGCCTGTCGCCCTTGAGTAGTGAAGCTCAACAGCAGGATGCCGATGCCGGTGCTACCTGGCTAAGGCAGATATTCAGCGCACCGTTGGAGCCGACAGCGTTGCTGGCGCACATCCGTCGTAACTACGAAGCCAGCGAGTGGCAAGACCCGGACGCGCTGATTGCCAATCTGATCGGACTGCTTTCGCAAACCTGCGAAGCCAGCGCCGGGCTGATCGGCAATACGCTGGTTGCGCTGCATCGACAGCCTGAGCTGCTTGAGAAGATTCAGCACATGCCGACCCTGGCCATCGCGTTGGTCGAGGAGGTGGCCCGCTACGATTCGCCGGTGCAGAACACCCGGCGATTTGTGGCCAGGCGCTGCACGATTGGCGGCCGCGTGTTGGAGGCGGGCGATACTGTTCTGGTGCTGCTGGCGTCTGCCAATCGGGATCCCGATGCGAACCCGCAACCTGATAGTTTTTTGCTTGAGCGAGTACAACGCCGAGTCTTCAGTTTCGGTGCCGGGAAACATCAATGTCCCGGCCAGCGCCTCGCATTGAATATTGCCGCGCAAGCCATCGGTGAGTTGCTGCGTCTTCGCCCAGCAGCATTGGCCGGTCCTTGCCTGTTCACCTACTGGCCATCGCTAAACGGTCGTGTTCCTCGATTCCAAACATCCGGTAAAACAGCCGCCAGTCAGCCTGATGAATTCTGTGCTTGAGTAAAGATAACTCTGGAGTTACCTTTATTCGAGCCGGAGCAAGGAGGCTGTGGTGCAAAGCAGGCTATTGATCAAAGAGCTGCAAGAGGCAGGTTGGGTGCTGGATCGGGTGACGGGCAGCCATCATCTTTTCACCCATCGCTATAACCCGTACACGATACCGGTGCCCCATCCCAAGAAGGATCTGCCCATGGGCACCGTGCGAAGTATCAGGAAACGTGCCGGGCTGTTTTCGTTTTAGGACGGTTTAAGGAGATTTTCCATGCAATACCCAATCTGTATCGAATGGGGCGATGACTTTGTCGCCACCGGTATTCAGATCCCCGACATTCCAGGTGCGGTGACCGCCGGGGACAGTTTTGAAGAGGCTTACAACGCGGCGGTTGAAGTGGCGCACATCATGCTGCAAGAGATCGCCGCAGAAGGCCGGGTGATTCCGATGCCAACGTCGGTGGCCGCCCATCACGATAATGAGGACTACGCCGGCATGGGCTGGGGGATGTTGGAGCTCGACATCTCGCCGTATCTGGGCAAGACCGAGAAGGTCAATGTGACCTTGCCCGGCTATGTGATCCAGCGTATCGACCGTTATGTGCGCGAGCACAAAGTGAAAAGCCGCTCGTCATTTCTGGCCGATGCGGCTTTGGAGAAGTTGGTGCGGTTGTAACTAGGCAGTCGCTACCGCCCCTCGCCGCGATGCACTCAAGAACCGCAACAACGCCACCAGAGGGAAGGCGCTGCCCACCAGCATCACCCCCAGCCAGCCGCCGTGTTCGTACACGCTGCTGGCAATCGCCGAACCGAAGGCGCCGCCGATGAAGATGCTGGTCATGTACAGCGCGTTCAGGCGGCTGCGGCTGTTGGCGTCGAGGGCGTAGATGGCGCGTTGGCCGAGGACCATGTTCATCTGCACGCAGAAGTCCAGGACCACGCCGGTCACCGCCAGGCCAATCACGCTGTACAACGGGTGCACGAAGGCCGGCAGAAAGCTCAGCGCGGCAAACAGCATCGCCAGCAATGAGGCGCGGTGGGTGTGGCCGGCATCCGCCAGGCGCCCGGCGATGGGGGCGGCGATGGCGCCAAGGGCACCGACCAGGGCAAACAGGGCGATCTGGCTTTGGCTCAGGCCATGGTTGCGGGACAGTTCCAGCGGGGCGGCGGTCCAGAACAGGCTGAAAGTAGCGAACATGCAGCCTTGGTAAAACGCCCGCTGGCGCAGCACCGGTTGGCGGCGCAACAGGGTGCCCAGTGAACCGAGCAACTGGCCATAGCTGGCGGCGTGATCTGGCTGACGCTTGGGGATGGTCAGCATCAGCACCACGCTGATAAACGCCATCAGGGCCGCGGCGGCCATGAACATGGCGCGCCAGCCGAAGTGGTCGGCCACCACGCTGGACACCGGCCGCGCCAGCAGGATACCCAGCAGCAAACCGCCCATGATGCTGCCGACTACCCGGCCACGGGATTCAGCCGGCGCCAGGTGTGCCGCCAGCGGAATCAGGATTTGTACCGACACCGAACTGAAGCCGATCAGCAGCGACACCAGCATGAACAGGTTTGGCTGTTCGGTGAACGCCGCACCCAGCAGGCTGGCGATGGCCACCACGGTGGTGATGATCATCAGCCGGCGGTTTTCCAGCAGGTCGCCCAATGGCACCAGGAAGAACAGACCCAGGGCATAGCCGATCTGGGTCAGGGACACGATCAGGCTGGCCATGGCCGGCGTGAGTCCGATATCCGGGGCGATCAGCTCGATGATCGGTTGCGCGTAGTAGATGTTGGCGACGATGGCGCCGCAACAGAACGCAAACAGCATCACCATGCCTCGGGTCATGGTGTTTGTAGCGTGGGGCGTGGCGTTCATGGCGTTCTCATAAAAGCGAAGGAAAAAGGCGAGCGAGAATAATGATTGAGCCTGGGGGCGAGTAGCCTGTCTGTGGTGATAACACTCATGCCGGGAATTAATGACTGAAACGTTAACTTTCGGGCTGAGGCTCGATGATACATTCAGTCACAACTGCATAAACAGGAAATCGACTGCCATGAAGACGACATTCAACAAAATGCTCTTGGCCTCAAGTCTGGCCGCGCTGATGACCGTGGGCGTTGTCCAGGCCGCGGATGCCCCGCGTATCGGCGTGCGGGGTGCGATTACCGCGATGGACGGCGACGCGATGCAGGTCAAGGTCAACAGCGGAGAAGACGTCACCGTGCACCTGACCAAGGACACGCTGGTGCGTGCAGTCACCTTGGCCAAGATCGAAGACATCAAGCCGGGCAGTTACATCGGTTCGGCGGCCATGCCGAACGCGGATGGCACCCTGACGGCGCTGGAAGTGCATGTGTTTCCACCGGCCATGGCGGGTACGGGCGACGGGCATCGGGCGTTCGACCTGAAGGAAGGCAGCAGCATGACCAACGGCACCGTGGGTGACCTGGTGGTGAGCAATGGCCGGACGTTGACCGTCAAGTACAAGGGCGGCGAGCAGAAGATCGTGGTGCCGGACGATGTGCCGATCGTCAACCTGGAGCCGGGTGATCGCAGCTTGCTGAAGCCGGGGGTGAAAGTGGTGATGTTTGCGGCGAAGGGCGCGGATGGGAGCGTGACGGCCCAGGCGATTTCCGCGGGCAAGGATGGCGTGACACCGCCGATGTAACCGCTGAACACTGAAACAAATGTGGGAGCGGCGGTGCGACGATTCGACTTGCTCGCGAATGCGGTGTGACAGTCACCGGATGTACCGACTGATCCACCGCCTTCGCGAGCAAGCCCGCTCCCACATTTTTGACCGGGTTTCTCCAGTCAGAACTGCTTATTGGCCGGAGTAGATCTGGTCAAAAACCCCACCATCATTGAAGTGGGTCTTCTGCACGGTGCGCCAGTCACCAAAGGTCTTCTCGACTGACAGGAAGTCGACTTTCGGGAAACGGTCGGTGTACTTGGCCAGTACTTTCGGGTCACGTGGACGCAGGTAGTTGTTGGCGGCAATTTCCTGGCCTTCTGGCGACCACAGGTATTTCAGGTATTCCTCGGCAGCCACTTTGGTGCCTTTTTTCTCGACTACTTTGTCGACGATCGACACCGGCGGCTCAGCCTCGGCGGAGACGCTTGGGTAGATCACTTCGAACTGATCACGGCCAAATTCACGGGCGATCATTTCTGCTTCGTTCTCAAACGTCACCAGTACGTCGCCGATCTGGTTGGTCATGAACGTGGTGGTAGCGGCACGGCCACCGGTGTCCAGCACGGGGGCGTGTTTGAACAGGTCGCCCACGAACTTCTTGGCCTTCTCCTCGTCACCACCGTTCTTCAGCACATAACCCCAGGCCGACAGGTAGGTGTAGCGGCCGTTACCGGAAGTTTTCGGGTTCGGCACGATGACTTGTACGCCGTCCTTGACCAGATCCGGCCAGTCTTTCAGGGCTTTCGGGTTGCCTTTACGCACGATGAACACCGTGGCCGAGGTGAACGGCGCGCTGTTGTTCGGCAGGCGGGTGACCCAGTTGTCCGGCACCAGCTTGCCGTTGTCGGCCAGGGCGTTGATGTCGGTGGCCATGTTCATGGTGATCACGTCAGCCGGCAGGCCGTCGATCACCGAGCGCGCCTGTTTGCTCGAGCCACCGAAAGACATCTGCAGCGTCAGCTTGTCGTCTGGATGCTCGGCGGCCCAGTGCTTCTGGAAGGCGGCGTTGTAGTCTTTGTAGAAGTCGCGCATCACGTCGTAGGAGACGTTGAGCAGAGTGACCGGGGCGGCCTGGACGACGCCAGCCAGTGCGAGGCCGGCGGCCAGGAGAGAGGCGCTAACGAGTTTTTTCACTGCTCATTCCTTGTTGTTCGAGAAGGTTGTCGACGATGTAGGGGCAATATGCCAGCGACTATAACGGGGGGGCGCATAGTCGCTTAAAGATTAAAAAGAACTTTGCTTATTCCACTTTCTTGAAAAGCCCGTTACCACAGCGTGAGCAAAACGCGGCGTTCGGCTCATGGCTGTTTTTCTTGCACACCGGGCAATCGGTTTGCAGCGCGTCACCCCGCATGGCATTGGCCAGTTCGGCAGTGAAGATCCCGGTGGGCACGGCGATGATCGAGTAACCGGTGATCATCACCAATGACGAAATCACCTGGCCCAGCGGGGTCTTCGGCACGATATCGCCAAACCCCACGGTGGTCAGGGTCACGATCGCCCAATAGATGCCTTTGGGAATGCTGGTAAAGCCGTGTTCCGGGCCTTCGATCACGTACATCAAGGTGCCGAACACCGTGACCAGGGTGCAGACGCTGACCAGGAACACCACGATCTTCTGCTTGCTGCCCCGCAGCGCCGCCATCAGGTAGTTGGCTTGCTTGAGGTACGGGCTGAGCTTGAGCACACGGAAAATCCGCAGCATCCGAATGATCCGGATGATCAGCAGGTACTGCGCATCGCTGTAATACAGCGCCAGGATGCCGGGGACAATGGCCAGCAAGTCCACCAGCCCGTAGAAGCTGAAGGCATAACGCAAGGGTTTGGGCGAGCAGTACAGACGCAACCCGTACTCGATCAGAAAGATCAGCGTGAAGCCCCACTCGATATAGGCCAGCACATCAGCGTAGTTCTGGTGCACCTGGTCGATGCTGTCGAGCATCACGATCACCAAACTGGCGAGAATGATCAGCAGCAGGATGCCATCGAAGCGCCGCCCAGCGACGGTGTCGCTTTGGAATACCATGACGTAGAGCCGCTGACGCCAGTCGTTGTTGCTGTCCATAAAACCCGCCTGAATCGAATGTCGAGCAAGCCTAGGGGGATTCGAAGGGGCTGTCCATGCGGGCTTTGCGCATCACCCGATGGCTGGCGCGCACCAGCCAGGTGGCGAGGATAAACGGCGCGGTCAGCGCAGGCAGGTTTAGGCCAGTAAAGCCCGGCGTGAGGATGATCGCCAGCAGGATGCCGATCAGCGGCAGCCAGGGTTGGCGGCGATGCTGGCTGAGGGCCAATGCCGCCAGTGCCGGGTTATAGCTGTGCAGGCCAAGCAGGGCGCTGGCGGGTTCGTCCATCAGCAGGGCGACCAGCACGCCGAGGCTCGCACCGGTCAGCGCCCACGAGGCCGCGCGGCGGCTGGCTGTTAAAAGGCCGAGGGCGATCAACAGGCCGGCGAGGGGTTGGTCCATCAGGATGACTTGGGCCAGGCCTCTGAACGGCGCGCAGAGTAGCGCCCAGGTGCCGGGTTCGCTGGCGGCAAATGCGGCGGGCGCGGTGGTGCCCAGCAGCAGCCAGCCGAGTACCACAAACGGTGCGGTGTAGGCGGGCAGGTCGCCAGGGTTGGCGGCGCGTTTGAGCCATTGGCGGGTGAGGATTGCGCTGAGGCCACCGCAGGCGAGGATCAGCGGCGGTAACAGTGCCGACCAGGTGAAATGCTGGCTGATCAGCAAGCCGAGTAACACGCCGTTGTAACTATAGAGGCCAGCCTGGCGCTCGGCCTTGGGATAGCCTCGGCGTTGGGCGGTCAGCAAACCGGCGACACCGCCCAGCAGTGCACCGCCGAGCAGGGTCGGGGCGCCGATCAGGATTGCCAGCAGGCAGAGCAGGCCACACAGCGGGTGGCGCTGGAGGAAAATCTGGCTGAAGCCGTTGAGCAGGGCTTCGGCCCAGTCGGGGCAGGATTGGTTGGGCATGATCAATATCTGCAGGAAAGCGCCGAATCTTGTGGCGAGGGAGCTTGCTCCCGCTGGGGCGCGCAGCGGCCCCAAAAGATGGGCCTGCTGCGCAGTCCAGSGGGAGCAAGCTCCCTCGCCACAGGGGATTAGATCAATGTCTCGATCCGCAACGAATTGGTCGACCCCGGCTGCCCAAACGGCACCCCCGCGGTTATCACCAACGTATCCCCACGCTGTGCCATTCCTTGTGCCTGGGCAATTTCCAGCGCCGTGGAACACACCTCATCCACCTGCCGCAGCCGATCATTCACCACCGAATGCACGCCCCACGCCACGCTCAAGCGCCGTGCCGTCGACAGGTTCGGCGTCAGGTTGAGAATCGGCACCGCCGGTCGTTCCCGGGCCGCCCGCAGGCTGGAGCTGCCCGACTCGCTGTAGTTCACCAGCACCGCCACCGGCAAAATGCTGCTGATACGGCGAATCGCGCAGCTGATGGCGTCCGACACCGTGGCATCCGCCTTGGGCCGGCTAACATCCAGTTGGGTCTGGTAGTCCGGGCCGTTTTCTACCTGCCGAATGATCTTGCTCATCATCAACACCGCTTCCAACGGGTATTCGCCGGAAGCGGTTTCTGCCGAGAGCATCACCGCATCCGCGCCTTCGGCCACGGCGTTGGCCACGTCAGTGACCTCGGCGCGGGTCGGCGCCGGGGAGAAGCGCATGGACTCGAGCATCTGCGTGGCCACCACCACCGGTTTACCCAGCTGACGGCAGACGCCAATGATGTCCTTCTGGATTTGCGGCACGCTCTCCGCCGGCACTTCCACCCCCAGGTCCCCTCTGGCGACCATGATCGCGTCGCTCAACTCGGCGATTTCCCGCAGGCGCTGCACCGCCGATGGTTTCTCGATCTTGGCCATCAGGAACGCCTTGTCACCGATCAACTCGCGGGCTTCGCGAATATCTTCCGGGCGTTGCACAAACGACAGCGCCACCCAGTCCACACCCAGTTCCAGGCCGAAGCTGAGGTCGCGGCGGTCCTTGGGGGTCAGCGGGCTGAGTTCCAGCAACGCCTGGGGCACGTTCACGCCTTTGCGGTCTGACAGTTCGCCGCCATTGAGCACGGTGGTGTCGATGGCGTCGGCGTGCTTGGTGATCACCCGCAGGCGCAGCTTGCCGTCGTCCAGCAGCAGGTCCATGCCGGGCTTCAGGGCCGCGATGATTTCCGGGTGCGGCAGGTTGACCCGCCGCTGGTCACCGGGTGTCGGGTCCAAGTCCAGGCGCAGGGCCTGGCCGCGAATCAGTTGCACCTTGCCTTCGGCAAAACGCCCGACCCGCAGCTTCGGGCCTTGCAGGTCCATGAGGATGCCGAGGGGATAGTTGAGCTGGCGCTCCACCTGGCGAATCCACTGGTAGCGCTGAGCGTGATCGGCATGGTCGCCATGACTGAAGTTCAGCCGGAAGATGTTCACCCCGGCTTCCACCAGCTCGCGGATGTCGTCGATGCTGTCGGTGGCGGGGCCCAGCGTGGCGAGGATCTTGACCTTCTTGTCAGGCGTCATGTTCAGGGGACTCTCTTTCAGGGCTCTCTAGAATCAGAATGGCGCGAAAATCGTTGACGTTGGTGCGGGTCGGCTCAGTGATGATCAAGCCGTCGAGGGCCGCGAAGTAGCCGTAGCCATTGTTGTTGTCCAGCTCATCGCGGGCGCTCAAGCCCAGGGCTTCGGCGCGGGCGTAGCTGGTGGGTGTCATGATTGCGCCGGCGTTGTCTTCGGAACCGTCGATGCCGTCGGTGTCACCCGCCAGGGCGTAGACGCCGGGCAGGCCCTTGAGGCTGTCGGTGAGGCTCAGCAGGAATTCGGCATTGCGTCCGCCACGGCCGTTGCCGCGCACGGTCACGGTGGTTTCACCGCCAGAAAGGATCACGCAAGGCGCCGCCAACGGCTGGCCGTGCTGGATGATTTGCCGGGCGATACCGGCGTGCACCTTGGCCACGTCTCGGGCTTCGCCTTCCAGGTCGCCGAGGATCAGCGGGCTGAAACCGGCCTGGCGGACTTTCACCGCCACGGCTTCCAGGGATTGCTGCGGGCGCGCGATCAGCTGGAAATGGCTGCGGGCGAGCACCGGGTCGCCGGGCTTGACGGTTTCCGACTCCGGGCTTTGCAGCCAGGTGCGTACGGACGCCGGGATTTCAATCTGGTAGCGCTTGAGGATCGCCAACGCCTGTTGCGAGGTGCTCGGGTCGGCGACGGTGGGGCCCGAAGCGATGACGGTGGCCTGGTCACCCGGCACATCGGAAATCGCATAGGTGTAGACCGTGGCCGGCCAGCTGGCCTTGGCCAAGCGACCGCCCTTGATCGCAGAGAGGTGCTTGCGTACGCAGTTCATCTCGTCAATGGCGGCGCCGGATTTGAGCAGGGCTTTGTTGATCGCTTGCTTGTCCGCCAGGGTGATACCGGCGGCCGGAAGGGCGAGCAGCGCAGAGCCACCGCCGGAGAGCAGGAAGATCACGCGGTCGTCTTCGCTGAGGTTGCTGATCAGTTCCAGCACACGTTTTGCTACGGCCTGGCCTGCGGCATCCGGCACCGGGTGCGCGGCTTCGACCACTTCGATTTTCTTGCAGGGCGCGCCGTGGCCGTAGCGGGTGACCACCAGGCCTGTGACTTCGCCTTGCCAGCAGTTTTCCACCACCAGCGCCATGGCAGCGGCGGCTTTGCCGGCGCCGATCACGATGACGCGGCCGCTGCGGTCGGCGGGCAGATAGGGTTCGAGGACTTGCCGGGGGTGGGTGGCGTCGATGGCTGTGGCAAACAGCTCGCGAAGCAGGTGTTGCGGATCGACCGACATAAGCGGGCTCCCGGGATTCTTGTTATTAGGGGTGACTCAAATTCGATGTGAAATGCGGTCAAAAATGTGGGAGCGGGCTTGCTCGCGAAAGCGGTCTACCATTCGACATCCATGCTGACTGATACACCGCTTTCGCGAGCAAGCCCGCTCCCACATTCGATCGCATTTCAATGGGCGTTATTTATCGCGAATCGAAAAATTCGCCATATGTTCCAGGCCCTTGATCAGCGCCGAGTGGTCCCAGTTGCCGCCACCGATTGCGGTGCAGGTGCTGAACACCTGTTGGGTGCCGGCGGTGTTCGGCAGGTTGATTCCCAGCTCCTTGGCACCCGCCAGCGCCAGGTTCAAATCCTTCTGGTGCAGGCTGATGCGGAAGCCCGGGTCGAAGGTGCCCTTGATCATCCGCTCGCCATGCACTTCGAGGATTTTCGAGGAGGCAAAACCGCCCATCAGCGCTTCACGCACCTTGGCCGGGTCGGCGCCGTTCTTCGAGGCGAACAGCAGCGCTTCGGCCACCGCCTGGATGTTCAGGGCAACGATGATCTGGTTGGCCACTTTGGCGGTCTGACCATCGCCATTGCCGCCCACCAGGGTGATGTTCTTGCCCATGGCCTGGAACAGCGGCAGGGCGCGTTCGAAGGTGTGCGGGTCGCCGCCGATCATGATGCTCAGGGTGCCGGCCTTGGCGCCGACTTCACCACCTGAGACCGGTGCGTCGAGGTAGCGTGCGCCGGTCTCGTTGATCTTCGCGGCGAAGGCTTTGGTGGCGGTGGGCGAGATCGAGCTCATGTCGATCACTACTTTGTTCGGCCCAAGGCCTGCAGCAACGCCGTCGGCGCGGAACAGCACATCATCGACCTGCGGGGTGTCGGGCACCATAACGATGATGAACTCGGCTTCCTGAGCCACTTGCTGCGGGTTGGCCAGGGCCACCGCGCCAGCGTCGATCAATTCAGCTGGGGCCTTGCCATGGTGCTCGGAAAGGAACAGTTGGTGACCGGCCTTTTGCAGGTTGGCGGCCATGGGTTGGCCCATGATGCCGGTGCCGATAAATCCGATTTTAGCCATGATGAAAATCCTCTTATTGTTAGGTGTGCAGGCCTGGCGCGGCCTGCTAAACACAGGAGATCCACTGTGGGAGCGGGCTTGCTCGCGAATGGGGGCCGACATTCAGCATTGATGTCGACTGATCCACCGCTTTCGCGAGCAAGCCCGCTCCCACATTGGGTGCTGTGTTTGTTCAGTTAGATCGCGTTGTGGCTTTTGAGCCATCCCAGCCCGGCTTCAGTGGTGGTCAACGGCTTGTACTCACAGCCGACCCAACCCTGATAACCAATGCGGTCCAAATGTTCGAACAGGAAGCGGTAGTTGATCTCACCGGTGCCCGGCTCGTTGCGGCCCGGGTTGTCCGCCAGCTGGATGTGGTTGATCTCACCCAGGTGCGCGGCCATGGTGCGGGCCAGGTCGCCTTCCATGATTTGCATGTGATAGATGTCGTATTGCAGGAACAGATTGGCACTGCCCACCTGCTCGCGAATCGACAGGGCCTGCGCCGTGTTGTTCAGGTAGAAGCCCGGAATGTCGCGGGTGTTGATCATCTCCATCACAAGCCGGATGCCCACCGCTTGCAGCTTGTCGGCGGCGTACTTGAGGTTGGCGACGAAGGTTTTTTCCAGGGTGGCGTCATCCACACCGGCAGGACGAATCCCCGCCAGGCAGTTGATCTGGGTATTGCCCAGCACCTGGGCATAGGCGATAGCCAGGTTGACCCCGGCACGGAATTCCTCGACCCGATGCGGGTGGCACGCCAGGCCGCGTTCGCCCTTGGCCCAGTCACCGGCCGGCAGGTTGAACAGCACTTGGGTCAGTCCGTGGGCATCGAGTTGCGCCTTGATTTCAGCCGAGCTGAACTCATAGGGAAACAGGTATTCCACACCACTGAACCCCGCGTCGGCGGCGGCTTTGAAACGAGCAAGAAAGTCCTGTTCGGTAAACAGCATGGACAGGTTGGCGGCAAAACGCGGCATGGGGTTCTCCTTAATCGAGCAGTGAAATGGCAGTCGGTGCGTCGTTGCCCACCAGTGCCAGATCTTCGAATTCGTTGACGGCGTTGATCTCGGTGCCCATGGAAATATTGGTCACCCGCTCCAGAATGATTTCAACGATCACCGGCACCTTGAACTCTTCGATCATTTCCTGGGCCTTGCGCAGTGCAGGCTGGATCTGACCTGGCTCGAATACGCGCAGGGCCTTGCAACCCAGGCCTTCGGCGACGGCCACATGGTCGACGCCATAACCGTTGAGTTCCGGCGCGTTGAGGTTGTCGAAGGACAGCTGCACGCAGTAGTCCATTTCAAACCCGCGCTGGGCCTGGCGGATCAGGCCCAGGTAGGAGTTGTTCACCACCACGTGGATGTACGGCAGCTTGAACTGCGCGCCCACCGCCAGTTCTTCGATCATGAACTGGAAGTCATAGTCGCCGGACAGCGCCACGACTTTGCGGGTCGGATCAGCCTTGACCACACCCAGCGCCGCCGGAATCGTCCAGCCGAGCGGGCCGGCCTGGCCGCAGTTGATCCAGTGACGGGGTTTGTACACGTGCAGGAACTGCGCGCCGGCAATCTGCGAAAGGCCGATGGTGCTGACGTAGCAGGTGTCTTTGCCGAACACCTGGTTCATCTCTTCGTATACCCGCTGCGGCTTGACCGGCACGTTGTCGAAGTGGGTCTTGCGGTGCAGGGTGGCCTTGCGCTGCTGGCAGTCGTGCAGCCAGGCGCTGCGGTCCTTGAGCTTGCCGGCGGCTTTCCACTCGCGGGCCACTTCAATGAACATGGTCAGGGCAGAGCCGGCGTCGGAAACGATGCCCAGGTCCGGGGTGAATACGCGGCCGATTTGCGTCGGCTCGATGTCCACGTGAATGAATTTGCGGCCCTCGGTGTACACCTCCACCGAACCGGTGTGACGGTTGGCCCAGCGGTTGCCGATGCCCAGCACCACGTCCGATTTGAGCATCGTCGCGTTGCCATAACGGTGGGAGGTTTGCAGGCCGACCATGCCCACCATCTGTGGGTGATCGTCCGGAATCGTGCCCCAGCCCATCAGGGTCGGGATCACCGGAATGCCGGTCAATTCAGCGAATTCCACCAGCAACTCGCTGGCGTCGGCGTTGATCACGCCGCCACCGCTCACCAGCAATGGGCGTTCGGCCTGGTCCAGCAGGGCCAGGGCTTTTTCCACCTGGATGCGGGTCGCCAACGGCTTGGCCAGGGGCAGCGGCTGGTAGGCGTCGATGTCGAATTCGATCTCGGCCATTTGTACGTCGAATGGCAGGTCGATCAGCACTGGGCCTGGGCGACCGGAGCGCATTTCATAGAAGGCTTTCTGGAAGGCATACGGCACCTGGCCGGGCTCCATCACCATGGTTGCCCACTTGGTCACCGGCTTGACGATGCTGGTGATGTCGACAGCCTGGAAATCTTCCTTGTGCATCCGAGCACGGGGCGCCTGGCCGGTGATGCACAGGATCGGGATCGAGTCGGCCCAGGCGCTGTACAGACCGGTGACCATGTCAGTGCCCGCCGGGCCCGACGTGCCGATGCACACGCCGATATTGCCGGCCTTGGTGCGGGTGTAGCCCTCGGCCATGTGCGAGGCGCCTTCAACGTGGCGAGCAAGGACGTGATCGATGCCACCGACCTTCTGCAAGGCCGAATACAGCGGGTTGATCGCGGCGCCCGGGATACCGAAGGCGGTGTCGACCCCTTCACGGCGCATCACCAGGACAGCGGCTTCGATTGCTCTCATTTTGCTCATGTTTTTGGTGCCTCTTGCGTTTTGTAATTGTATACAAGTGGTGTTGGTCTGAAGTGTATTCACGGCGAGCGTGGCAGGTCAATCCATTTTCTTGGGTGGCCTTTACGTTCGTCGGAAGGCTTCTGGACAGGAATATTTCGACGTGTGGTGCGTATGTTTCGAAATATTGTATACAAAAAATAAATCTATTGTGTTCTATTTGTTTGATCCTGCTTTTGATCAAACAGAGCCCCACGGCTTTCCCATAACAAGATAAGGACGGCACCCATGAGCGCTTTAACCTTGAAAGTCGCAGTCAACCTGGCCAGCCACGCCATCGCGGCAGGCCGCACCATTTCGTCAGCGCCGCTGACCATTGCGGTACTCGACAGCGGCGGGCATTTGATTACGTTGCAACGCGAAGATGGCGCGAGCCTGTTGCGCCCGCAGATCGCGATCGGCAAGGCCTGGGGTGCGATTGCCCTGGGCAAGGGCTCGCGGCTGCTGGCGCTGGATGCGCAGCAGCGGCCGGCGTTTATTGCGGCGTTGAATAGTTTGGGGCAGGGCAGCGTGGTGCCGGCACCGGGCGGGGTATTGATTCGGGATCAGGACGGCGTGGTGCTGGGGGCAATCGGGATCAGCGGAGATACGTCGGATATTGATGAGCAGTGTGCGATCAGTGCGATTGAGGGGCAGGGGTTGTGGGCGGATGCGGGGGTGTCTGCTTGATTTGAGGTGACTGATGGATAGTCATCGCAGGCAAGCCAGCTCCCACAGTTGAATGTATTCACAAATCAAAATGTGGGAGCGGGCTTGCCCGCGATGGCGGCGACTCGGTCTCCAGTCAAAGCCAGATTGCATCCCACAGGGGGTAGTCGCCATATTTTTTCACGAGCCCCGCCCTCAAGGGATTGGCCACGATGTACCGAGCGATGCCCTCAAGGTTTTCTTCGCGCCGCACGGCATGATCATGGAAACCTGGTTGCCAAAGACGCCCTTTTCGCCCGGAAACAGCATTCACGACTCGAGTACTTTTGGATTTGACCTGGCGCATCAGGTCAGCCAACGAACCGTTTTCCAGCGAAATCAACCAGTGGAAATGATCGGGCATCACTACCCAGGCGAGTGAGGTTGCCAGTCGCTGGTTTTGCGCAATTCTGAATTGCTGAACAACCAGTCTGCCTAGCTTGAAGTCGCTGAATATTGGTTCGCGATGCAGTGTGTTGCTGGTCAGAAGATAAATTCGGTTGGGTTCGTTATAGCGGCCAGTGCGTAGACGACATGATGCGGGTAGATCAGGCATTCCGTTGCCCCTTTGCAGAAGTGAGTTCTGAAAGGCTAGATGGGAATGTTTTAAGGGGTGTTCCAGGTTTTGGCGGGATGTGTCCGGGAGATCGCTATCGCGGGCAAGCCCGCTCCCACAGAGGACTTGCGTCGTTCATACATTCTGTGTCTGGCACAAATCCAGTGTGGGAGCTGGCTTGCCTGCGATGGTTGCACCTCGGTCTATCAGTCCGGCTCACACCCTTTAAGCACCAACCGAATAATCGTCTGCGCCGCCGCCTCATAATCCGCGTCATCCAGCTTGACCTTCCCGGTCACCGCTGAAATCTGCCAGTCAAAATCCGCATACGTCTGCGTCGCCGCCCAGATACTGAACATCAAATGATGCGGATCAATCTCTGCAATCAGCCCTCGGTCCACCCAGCTCTGAATGCAGTCGATGTTGTGCTTGGCCTGGGCATTCAGCTGTTCCACCTGCTCGGGGCTCAAATGCGGGGCGCCGTGCATGATTTCGCTGGCAAACACTTTCGAGGCAAACGGCAAATCCCGGGAGATGCAGATCTTCGAGCGAATGTACCCGCTCAGCACTTCCTTGGGGTCGCCATCGGGATTGAACGGGGTGGAGGCCGCCAGGATCGGCTCGATGATGCTTTCGAGCACCTCGCGGTAGAGGTTGTCCTTGGACTTGAAGTAGTAGTAGACGTTGGGCTTGGGCAGCCCGGCCTTGGCGGCGATGTCGCTGGTTTTGGTCGCGGCGAAGCCCTTGTCGGCAAACTCCTCACTGGCAGCCCGCAGGATCAGTTCTTTGTTGCGCTCGCGAATGGTGCTCATAGACCAGGTCATTCCTTGCCAAGACAGGCGGTCGGGCATGGTAGCACCGGCTTTGCGCGAGCCTCAAGAATGCACCTGTCGCACGCTTTCCTTGAGGTGCGTTTGCCATTAACGTAACGCCTCTTTCGCAGTGGGCGGTTGACCATGGACGCTTCTGACAAAAACGTGATTACGGCCCTTGATGTGGCCCGGCATGCTGGTGTGTCCCGTTCGGCGGTCTCGCGTACGTTCACCGCTGGCGCCAGCGTAGCCCCGGCGACCCGCGAAAAAGTCCTGGCTGCGGCCAAGGCCCTGGGTTATCAGGTCAACATGATCGCCCGCACCATGAACAAGGGGAGCAGCAACTTTGTCGGCGTGGTCACGGCCGGTTTTGACAGCGCCTTTCGTGCCAGCCTCTTGAGCCCCATCGCCCACAGCCTGAGCCGTCGCGGCTTGATGCCGTTGCTGATGAATGCCGATGATCCGCAGCAGCTTGAGCAATCGTTGCACGCCTTGCTGAGTTACCAGATTGCCGGGGTGATTCTGACCTCGGCCTCGCCGCCCCTGTCGGTGGTCCAGCATTATCTGGACCGGCAGATTCCGGTGGCCATGATCAACCGAGGCCATGAGCTGGCTGGCGCTGAAGTCGTCGGCAGCGATAACCGTGCTGGTGGGCGGATGGCGGCCGAGGCGCTGCTCAAGGGTAGGGCCAGGCGCCTGGCGTTCATTGGCCAGGGCGAGCACAATTTCAGCAGCCGGGAGCGTTGGTTGGGATTTGCCGAGCGCTTGGCTGAAGCCGGTATCGAAGCGCAGACGGTGTTCAATGAAACCCCGGGCTACCAGGGCGGAATCCAGGCATTGCTGGCGTTGTTCAGCCAGGGCGAAGGTCCCGACGGAATCTTTTGTGCGACCGATATGCTGGCCCTGGGCGCACTCGATGCGCTGCGCTTCACCCTGAACATACAAGTGCCGCAACAGGTGCAGGTGATCGGGTTTGACGACATCGCCCAAGCCTCGCAACTGGCCTACGACCTGACCACCGTGCGCCAGGACAGCGTGCAACTGGCGCAACGGGCGGTGAATGCGATTGTGGCGCGGGGCGAGAATTTCATGCGAATCGCCGAGTTCGAGCCAGTGCCGGTGAAGCTGATTGAGCGCGGAAGCACTCGGTTTCAGAAATAAAATTTCATAATGCACTTGAAGAGAAAATTTATTTCGTGTTGTATGAGCAGTAATCGGTGATGGGTTGGTCTTCGCAAAAGGCTTGCCCTCACTTTTTTTTCCAAGACGCTTGCACACGTGTGCAATCATCGCTCAAGGGTAGGTTTTATGATTCAGGCACAGACGTTATCGGACCCGGATGAGCTGGCTGCGCGCTACGCCTTGGCACGTGAGGTCGCAAGTGAAGCGGCCCAACGCGGTATGGCGTATTACCGTCAGCGCGAGCAGTTGAACGTTGAGCACAAGGATTCGGTTCCCCAGGACGTCGTCAGCATCGCCGACCGGGAACTTGAAGTGTTTATCAAGGCGCGCCTGGCCGAGCGGTTCCCCGAGGATGGGTTTGTCGGCGAGGAGGGCGGCGCCGACGGATTGCAGGCCCGCTGCGTGTGGGTGGTGGACCCGATCGACGGCACTAGTTGCTTCGTCAACGGCCTGCACACCTGGTGTGTGTCCATCGGCTTGCTGGTGGACGGCCAGCCCTGGCTGGGTGCAGTGGCGGATGCCAACCATAACGAACTTTTCCACGCCTGCCGTGGCCTGGGCGCCTATGTCAACGACACACCGATTCGTGTCAGCCAGGCAGCGGATATTCGCTACGGCGTGACCGGCGTTGGCACTTCCCATCGACGTGGCAAAGAGCACTTCATTCCGTTTCTTTCCGGGTTGCTGGAGGGCGGCGGCATGTTCATCCGCAACGGCTCCGGTGCCTTGATGATTGCCTATGTCGCAGCCGGCCGGCTGGTGGGGTACTACGAAACCCATATCAACAGTTGGGACTGTGCCGCAGGGCTAGTGCTGGTCAGTGAAGCGGGTGGGCGCTGCAGCGATTTCCTTCGGGGCGATGGCTTGCTCGGCGGTAACCCGCTGTTGGTGGCCAGCCCTCAGGTTTACCCGCAACTGGCCGAGCTGATCGGTCCGTCACTGGAGGCCTGAGTCCCGCTTCAACGTACAGCCAATAATAACAATAGGAGACTGTCCGCCATGAGATCCATCCTGCAACTGTTCCATGCCGCACCGGCCCGGCCCGGCGTCGACGACCCCGATGGCCGCAGGTTTCGCCGCGCACGCTGGCTGACCTTTTTATCCATGTCCTTGAGCTATGCGCTGTTCTACGTGTGCAGGCTTTCCTTCAACGTCGCCAAGCCCGCATTGGTGGCCCAGAACATCCTCAGCCCGACGCAACTGGGCATGATCGGCTCGGCGCTGTTTTTCACCTATGCCGTGGGCAAGCTGGTCAATGGCTTCCTCGCGGACCACGCCAACGTGCGACGCTTCATGATGCTCGGCTTGTTGATCAGTGCAGTGGTAAATGCGTGCATGGGCCTGACCACGAACGCAGTGGTCCTGACCATCGCCTGGGGCATCAACGGGTGGGCCCAATCCATGGGCGTGGGGCCGTGCGTGGTGTCGCTGGCGCGCTGGTGGCACGTTCTATGGCTTCTGGTCGATTGCCCACAGCCTCGGTGAAGCGCTGACCTACATTGCGGTCGCGGCGATGATCGTGACCTGGGGCTGGCAATACGGTTACTGGCTGGCTACCGCGATGGGCTTGTTGGGCATGCTGCTGATCTACCTGTTCATGGCCGACTCGCCGCAAAGTGCAGGCTTTGCCGAAGTCGACAGCGACCGAGCGGAGGTGGTGTCGAAGACCATCGGCAAATGGGGCGCGCAACTGGCACTGCTGAAGAACCCGGCGCTGTGGTTGCTGGCGCTGGCGTCGTGCCTGATGTACATCGGCCGTTATGCAGTGATTTCCTGGGGCGTGTTTTTCCTTGAGAACGCCAAGGGCTACACCACGCTGTCGGCCTCGGCGCTGATCTCCATTACCGGCGTGTTCGGGATTGTTGGCACCGGTCTGAGCGGGCTGATTTCCGACCGTTTCTTCAGTGGTCGGCGCCACGGCCTGGCGATTCTGTTTGGCCTGATGAACAGTGCTTCCCTGGGGATGATGCTGTTCCTGCCGGGTGGCCATTACTGGCTGGACGCCGCGGCGATGATGCTGTTCGGCCTGTCCATGGGCGCATTGCTGTGCTTCCTCGGCGGCTTGATGGCCGTGGATATCGCCGCCAAAAGCGCGGCCGGTGCGGCGCTGGGCATGATCGGGATTGCCAGTTATGCAGGGGCGGCAGCTGGTGAAATTCTCACGGGTGTGTTGATCGAGCATGGCACCACGCTGGCCGCGGACGGGAGCAAGCTGTACGACTTCCATACCTTGTCGCTGTTCTGGATCGGTGCCTCGCTGGTCTCGGTAGTGATGACCGCACTGTTTTCCGGGCAGGTTTACCGCCGGCAACGGCATGCAGTGGCCAAGCCTTTAACCAACTAATAAACCCAGGTTTCAAACAATCCGAGTGATCCGGAAAAGGAGTACGTCTGCGCGTATAAAAAGCCGTCGTGGGAAGTTGTCTTGACATTAAAAATAAAAATAACAGGTACAAAGATGAAGAAAATGAGCGTTAACCCTAATAAGAAAGCAATCCGGCGTATCTCGCTGATCGGTTTGGTAGTGGCCTCTACCACCGCCCATGCCCTTGAGCTGGATTACCAACATCAGTATTCGGAAGTTGATCGCGAGCACAAAGACAAGGTCATGCTCACCCAGGCACTGGACAATGGGCTGGCGTTCTCGTTCGAGTCAGTGATGAACACTGCGCCCGACAAGGACGGCCAACCCGGCAAAGCGTTTTCGCGCCTGACCAAGGATGAACTCAAGGCCAAGGTCAAGTACAGCCACAAGCTGGGGCCTAAATGGAAGGTCAAGCCCAAGTTCACTTATGCCGTGGCCAAGGACAAGAAGTCCTATAAACCGTCATTGAAAGTTTCTTACGCCGTCACTGAAAAGTTCTCCATCACGCCGGGTTATTACTACAAGCTCACCCACTACGACGCGTCGGGCAAAGAAGATAAAAAAGATAACGTTATTGAGCTGGGTGCCAAATACAAGTTTGGGCAATTGTCGGTGGGCGTAGGCCGTAAGCAGATTTACAGCGACCAAGTGGTGTTCGACGGCACGAAGAATAACTACAGCAATAAGGTGTTGTTTGAGTACAAGGTGAACAAACAATTTACGCCTTATCTGGAGGTGGCCGACGTGTACGTCGACAAGAACACCGACCAGCGCCAGGCCCGCTATCGCCTGGGTTTCAAGTACGAATTCTGATCAAGGAGACTGCGCATGACCGTATTCAAACGAACGGGCCTGGCTGTCGCCGCGCTCACGCTGTGTGCGGGCCTTCAAGCCGCCGAAAGCAGCCACTATGTATTGGAAAAAGCCGTACAGGTCAGCCGCCATGGTGTGCGTTCGCCCACCGACACCGACAAACTGGTCAAAGCCACGGGCCGCGACTGGACGCCGTGGTTGGTGCAGGACGGCGAGTTGACCGGCCATGGCTACCTGGCTGCCAGCCAGATGGGCACCTGGCAGGCCGCCTATTATCGCAACGCGGGCCTGTTGGCTGACGGCTGTCCGCAGCCGGGAAGTGTGGTCGCCGTCGCCAGCCCCAAGCAACGCACCCGATCCACCGCTGCCGCGCTGCTGGACGGCATGTTCCCCGGCTGTGGCGAAAAGGCCCGGGCGCGGAGCAAGCCTGACCCGCTGTTCCAGACCGATGAAATGCCCTTCGCCAAACTTGACCCGGCCATCGCCAAGGCGCAGATACTGCAAGCCCTCGGCGGCACTCTTCAAGCGGCCCAGGAGCGCTTGCGACCGGACCTGGAACGCCTGAAAGACGCTGTGTGCGAAACCGGCAAAGCCTGCCCGTTCTTCGATACCCCTTGGGCACTGAAGGAAGGCGATGGCGGGCGCTTCAAGATCAAAGGCCTGGACAAGGCCTCGTCCATGGCCGAGACCATTCGCCTGCAATACAGCGAAGGCATGCCCCTGGCCGACGTGGCCTTTGGTCACGCCAGGGATGCAGCACAAGTCTCGGCGCTGGGGCGCTTGCACAGGGCCAAATACGACTTCATCAATGACACGACCTACATTGCCAGCCGTGGGGGTTCGCAGTTGATGAACCAGATTGTGCTGGCCCTGGAGCAGGGCACGGCGCTGGAAAAAAATGATCCTCTAGGCAACCCGCCACCTGCGCGCCTGTTAATGTTGGTGGCCCACGACACCAACATCTCGCACCTGCGCACGATGCTGGGCTTTACCTGGGCGCTGGGCGAGTACCAGCCGGGCAATATCCCGCCGACCGGCACACTGGCATTCGAGCGTTACCGCGACAGCCAGACCGGTGAGCGTTTTGTTCGCACACGGTTCATTACCCAAGGCATGGACCAGATCCGCGCGTTGCAGCCGTTGGACGTTGCGCACCCGCCGTTGCAAACGGACTTCGATCAGCCCGGCTGCCAACACACCGCTGTCGGGACCCTGTGCCCGATCGCGCAATTCGTCGAACGCACCGGCCACACAATTGACCGTTCGGCGCTGACGGCTTACCGCTACCCTTGACCCTGCGCGGCCATTCCCGTTTGCCATGAGCGGGATTGGCTCGTACGTTCACCCGAAACAGGATGCTCGCATGCCTTCTCTCACACGCTTTACCCCCTTTTTACTGCTGGGCCTGATCTCGGCGTATTCGGTGCAGGCGGCGCCGGCCGACGGTTTTGTGCTGGACAAGGTGGTGCAGGTCAGCCGTCATGGCGTACGACCGCCCACCGACAGCGCCAAACTGGCCAAGGCCATCGGCCGCGAGTTGCCCAACTGGACGGTGCCGGACGGGCACCTGACCGGCCATGGCTACGCCGCGGCGGTGGAAATGGGCCGCTACCGTGGCCAGGTGCTGCGCGCTGCGGGCTTGTTGCCCAGCGGCTGCCCGGGCCCAGGCGAAGTATTCGTTCGCGCCAGTCCCCTGCAACGTACCCAGGCCACGGCCACGGCCCTGCTTGATGGCCTTTTCCCGGGTTGTGGCTTACAGCCGAGCGTGGTGCAGGGCGACAAGGATGCGTTGTTCCAGGCCGATAAAATGCCGTTCGCGCGACTTGATCCCCGGCGTGCCGAAGACAGTGTGCTGGAGCGCATGGGCGGCAGCGTTGTCGGCGCTCAAGCGCGTTACCAGGTTGCCGAACAGCAATTGCGCAGTGTCATCTGCGGTGAGGCCAGCGCGTGCCAATACCGCGATCAACCCTGGCAACTGGTCGAAGATGAAGATGGTCGCGTCGCCATCAAAGGCCTGAGCCTGGAAGCCAACCTGGGGGAAACCTTCCGCCTGGAATACAGCGAAGGCCTGCCGCTGTACCAGGTGGCGTTCGGTCATGGCGCAACGGTGCAACAGGTCGCGCAACTGACCACGTTGACCAAGGCCAAGTACGACTTCATCAACGACAGCCTCTACATTGCCAGCCGCGGTGGCTCGCAGCTGATGAACCAGATTTCCCTGGCCCTCAAGCAAGGCACGCCCCAGGCCGCAACGGATGCCCTGGGCAACCCGCCGGACGTACGTTTCACCCTGCTGGTGGCCCACGACACCAACATTTCCTATCTGCGCACCTTGCTGGGTTTTCGCTGGACCCTGGGGGACTACCTGGAAGGCAACATTCCACCGGTAGGCAGCCTGCAGTTCGAGCGCTACAAGCAGCTCAAGACCGGTCGCTATTTCCTGCGGGTGGCATTCGAGGCGCAATCCCTGGGGCAAATCCGCCAGTTGGCGCCGCTGACCGCGGCGCAGCCGCCCTTGCATGCGGACCTCGCCAGTGGAAAAGGCTGTGTCAGCACCCAGGCCGGTTTGCTGTGCCCGATGGAAGTGGCACTCAAACGCCTTGACCAGCACATCGATCGCACGGCGCTGACAGCCTACAGCTATCGTTGATGATCGTTACGCAGCCCCTGTGCCTCGGGGCTTGCAGCTGACTTTGTCTGTCTTGATGCTGAACGCATTCACGGTCGTACAGGCACAGGCCGGGCGCGCTGCTAGAGTTCAGGGCAGCGAGTGGCCGATCAGGTGGCTCGCCCCATCCTGATTTCGGCGTTCGAGAGAGAAACCGTGGAGAACAGCAGACGACGTACGTTCGCCTGGGCAGTTGGCACGTTGTTACTGCTAGCGTTGTTGATTGCCTTGGGTTTGCACTTCTTTGCAGGTGGGCACAAAGGCAAGCCACCCGCACCCGGTGAACCGGTCGCCGTGGTGCCTGTCGCCTTGCAGGACGTGCCGGTCTACATCGATGCCCTAGGCACCGTCACGCCGACCCGCAGTGTGACCGTGGTCACCCAGGTCGATGGCATCCTCAGCAGCGTGGAATTCAAGGAAGGCCAGCACGTCAGCAAGGGCCAGGTGATTGCGCGGATCGATGACCGTGCCCTCAAGGCCCAACTGGCCGTGGCCAAGGGTACCCTGGCCCACGACCAGGCCGTGTTAAGCAATGCCCAGCGCGATTTGGCACGCTACCGCGAACTGGTCAAGGCCGGCTCCACCAGCCAGCAAACCGTCGATACCCAGGCGTCCCTGGTTCAGCAACAACTGGGCACCGTGGCCGCCGACCAAGGCAATGTGCAGAACCTTGAAGTGCAGGTCGGTTACTGCACCATCACCTCGCCGGTCGACGGTGTGGTGGGCCTGCGCCTGGTAGACCCGGGCAACTACGTCACCACCACCAGCACCACCGGCATTGTGGTAATTACCCAGATGAACCCGGCCACCGTGGTGTTCGCGGTGCCCGAGGACGACTTGGGCGCTATCAACCAGGCCCTGGGCCGTGGCGCTGTGACGGTGCTGGCCTACGACCGCAATAAAAAAGCCCTGCTGGCCACCGGCAGCCTGTTGGCCCTGGATAACCAGGTAGACACCACCACCGGCACCATCAAGGTCAAGGCGCAGTTCGATGATTCGGGCAATGCGCTGTTCCCCAACCAGTTCGTCAATGCGCGCCTGAAGGCCGACACCTTGACCCAGGTCGCCGTGGTGCCCACCCGGGCGATCCAGCATGGCAGCAAGGGCGATTTCGTGTTCGTGGTGAATGGCGACAAGGCCAGTCTGCGCAACATCAAGACCGGCCCGTCGATGGGTGATGTGTCGGCGGTGCTCGAGAGCGGGGTCAAGCCGGGGGAGCAGGTGATCACCGAAGGCGCCGACAAGCTGGATGACGGTTCGACCGTGAAGGTCGTCGCCCAGTGAGGAGCTGCCGAGCATGAACATTTCGCGGCCCTTTATCGAACGTCCCGTCGCCACCACCTTGATGATGGTGGCGGTGCTGTTGCTCGGCCTGTTGGGGTATCACTTGCTGTCGGTGTCGGCCTTGCCCGAAGTCGATTACCCGACCATCCAGGTTTTCACCCAATACCCCGGCGCCAGCCCGGACGTGGTCAGCTCGTCGATTACCGCGCCGCTGGAACGTCAACTCGGTGAGATGCCGGGCCTCAAATCCATGAATTCCACCAGCTCCGACGGCGCTTCGGTGGTGACCCTGCAATTCGACCTGTCGCTGTCCCTGGACGTCGCCGAACAGGAGGTGCAGGCCGCGATCAACGCCGCCGGCACTTTCCTGCCTGCCAACCTGCCGTACCCGCCGGTGTACAGCAAGGTCAACCCGGCGGATGCACCGGTGTTGACCCTGTCCCTGACCTCCGACGTATTGCCGCTGACCAAGGTCGAAGACCTCGCCGACACGCGCCTGGCGCAGAAGATCTCGCAGATCACCGGCGTCGGTCTGGTGACCATCAGCGGCGGCCAGCGTCCGGCGGTGCGGGTCGAGGCGAATACCTCGGCGCTCAACAGTCTTGGCCTGTCCATCGACGACCTGCGCAGCTCGCTCGGCACGGCCAACGTCAATCAGGCCAAGGGCAATATCGACGGCAAGTTCCAGGCGTATTCCATCGGTGCCAACGACCAGCTGCAATCGGCCGAGGAATACCGCGACCTGGTGATCGCCTATAAAAACGGCGCGCCGATTCGCCTGTCGCAGATCGCCACTTCCACCCAGGGCCCGGAGAACCCGCGCCAGGCCGCGTGGACCAACAGCACGCCGTCGATTGTGCTGAACATCCAGCGCCAACCCGGCGCCAACGTGATTCAAGTGGTCGACCGCGTGCAGCAATTGCTGCCCAAGCTGCGGGCCAGTTTGCCGGGCACCTTGAAGGTCGAGGTGCTGACCGACCGCACGCAAACCATCCGCGCCTCGGTCACCGATGTGCAGTACGAACTGGCCATGGCCATCGCGCTGGTGGTGATCGTGATTTTCGCGTTCCTGCGCAACGTGCCGGCCACGATCATTCCCGCCGTCACCATTCCGTTGACGCTGGTGGGTACCCTGGCAGTGGCCTATGCGTTGGGCTTCTCCCTGAACAACCTGACGCTGATGGCGCTGACCATCGCCATCGGATTCGTGGTGGACGACGCCATCGTGATGATCGAAAACATCACGCGCTATATCGAGGCGGGAGACTCACCGCTGGAGGCGGCGCTCAAGGGCTCGGAGCAAATTGGCTTCACGATTATTTCGCTGTCCATCGCCCTGATCGCAGTGATGATCCCGCTGCTGTTCATGGGCGATGTTGTCGGCCGGTTGTTCCGTGAATTCGCCATGACCGTGGCCGTGACCATTGTTATCTCAGCCTTCATCTCGCTGACCCTGACGCCGATGATGTGCGCGCGAATGTTGAAGAATAAGCACCAGGAGCGCCGCGCGGATTTCTTCGACCGCATCAACACCCACTACGTGCGTGGCCTCGACTGGGTACTGGCGCATCGCACGTTAACGCTGATCTCGATAGCGCTCACCGCCGCGCTGACCCTGATGATTCTGGTGATCATGCCCAAGGGCTTTTTCCCCGACCAGGACACCGGCCTGATCCAGGGTATTTCCCAGGCGGCGCCGACGGTTTCGTTCCAGCAGATGCAGACCGAACAACAACGTCTCGCCGCCCGAATCCTCAAGGACCCGGCCGTGCAAAGCCTGTCGTCCTTCGTCGGGATTGACCAGACCAACCCGACCATCAACCAGGGCAACCTGCTGATCAACCTCAAGCCGCGGGGTGAACGTGACAGCGCCACCAAAGTGATCCGCCGGCTCTCCGATGCCAACGCCGACGACGCTGGGATCCGCCTGTACCTGCACTCGGTGCAGGACCTGACCCTCGACGCCACGGTGTCCACCACCAGCTACCGCCTGGGTCTGCAAGCCACCGACCCGGACGAACTGGAAACGTGGACCAACAAGCTGCTGGCCGCGATCAAGCAAGACCCGATGTTCACCGACGTGCAAAGCCAGGCGATGCAGTTCGGCAACCAGATCCAGCTGACGTTCGACCGCGCCACCGCCTCGCGGCTGGGCATCACGCCCCAGGCGATCGATGACGTGCTGTACGACGCCTTCGGCCAGCGCCAGGTGTCGACGATCTACACCCAACTCAACCAGTACCACGTGGTAATCGCCACCGACCATCCGCCGCGCAACTTGCCTGACCTGCTCACGGGGTTGTACGTGGACATCCCGGGTGGCGGTGTCGCGCCGCTGTCGAGCATGGCGACGCTGCAGGTGGTGCGGGCCCCCGTCACCATTAACCGGCTGGGCCAGTTTCCGTATGCCGACGTGTCGTTCAACCTCGCGCCCGGCCAGACCCTTGGCGCGGCGGTGACGCGGCTCAAGGACATCGAGGCCAAGGTCGGCTTGCCGCTGTCGGTGCAGGCCAACCTCGAAGGTGCGGCGGCGACGTTCGAGCAATCGCTGTCGAATCAGGTGTTCCTGGTGGTGGCGGCGATTGTGGTGGTGTACCTGATGCTGGGGATTCTGTACGAGAGCTTTGTGCACCCGGTGACGATCCTTTCGACGCTGCTCTCGGCGGCACTCGGAGCCTTGCTGGCGCTGCTGGCGACCGGCACGCAGTTCGACATTATCGGTTTGATCGGCATTGTGTTGCTGATCGGCATCGTGATGAAAAACGGCATCATGATGGTCGACTTTGCCCTGGAGTTATTACGTGAGGGTGGCCTGAGCCCCACGGCGGCGATCCGTCAGGCGGCGGAGTTGCGGTTCCGGCCGATCCTGATGACCAGCATGGCCTCGCTGTTCGGCGCGGTGCCGCTGGCGCTGGGGACGGGGATTGGCTCGGAGCTGCGTCATCCACTGGGCATCGCGATTATCGGCGGGTTGTTGCTCAGCCAACTGCTGACGCTGTTTTCCACGCCGGTGATCTTTCTTGCCATGCACAGCCTGGGGCAGCGCTTCAGCCGCCGTCCGGCTGAAGCGGTCTGATGGCGATGAACCTCAGCGCGCCGTTTGTTCGCCGCCCGATTGCAACCACCTTGATGGCGGCCGGCCTCGCGTTGTTCGGCGCGTTGGCCTTTATGTTGCTGCCGGTGGCGCCGCTGCCGGAGGTGGATTTCCCCACCATCAGCGTCAGCGCCTCGTTGCCCGGTGCCGATCCCACCACGGTTGCCAGCTCAGTGGCCACGCCCCTGGAGCGCCAGTTCGGGCAGATCGCCGGGGTCACGCAGATGACCTCGTCCAGCAGCCTCGGCTCGGCGCGGATCATCCTGCAGTTCGACCTGAACCGCGACATCGACGGCGCCGCCCGGGACGTGCAGGCCGCGATCAACGCCGCCCGCAGCAACCTGCCCAGTGACCTGTCGGGCAACCCGACGTACCGCAAGGTCAACCCGGCCGACTCGCCGATTTTGATCATCAGCCTGACCTCCGACAGCGCCACGCCGGGGCAGATGTATGACGTGGCCTCGACCCTGCTGGAGCAGAAGTTGTTGCAGACCACCGGCGTCGGTGACGTGACGGTGGGCGGCGGCGCGCTGCCGGCGGTGCGGGTGGAGTTGAACCCCGACCGGCTCAACCAGTACGGCGTGAGCCTGGAGCAGGTGCGCCAGGTGATCAACGCCTCCAACGTCAACCTGCCCAAGGGCAACGTGGCCATCGGCGACCGTAACTACGGCATTGCCGCCAACGACCAGTTGCTCAACGAAGAGGACTACGGGCCGCTGGTGGTCAAGGCCCACAACGGCGACCTGATCCATATCTCCGACCTGGGCTACGTGCGTGAAGACGTGCAGGACCTGCGCAACTTCGGCCTGTCCAACGGCAAGCCGGCGGTGCTGCTGGTGGTGTTCAAGCAGCCGGGGGCCAACGTGATCGAGACGGTGGACGCGGTGAAAGCCTCGCTGCCGTTTCTGCAAAGCTCGATTCCGGCGACGATCAAGCTCAACTTGCTGATGGACCGCACCACCACTATTCGCGCCTCGTTGCACGACGTCGAGATCACGTTGCTGGTGTCGATCCTGTTGGTGACGTTGGTCACGTTCGGTTTCTTCCGCGACTGGCGCAGCACCCTGGTGCCGGCGATCGTGGTGCCGCTGTCGCTGCTCGGCACCTTTGGCGCGATGTACTTCCTCGGCTACAGCCTGAACAACCTGTCACTCATGGCGCTGACCATTTCCACCGGTTTTGTGGTGGACGATGCGATCGTGGTGGTGGAAAACATCATGCGCCACCTGGAGCGCGGCAAGACCCGGGTGGAGGCCGCGCTGGAAGGGGCCCGTGAAGTCGGCTTTACGGTACTGACCATCAGCGTGTCCCTGGTGGCGGTGTTTATTCCGCTGCTGCTGATGGGCGGGATTGTCGGGCGGCTGTTCCGTGAGTTTTCGGTGTCGTTGTCGGTGGCCATCGTGATTTCGATGGTGATCTCCCTGACGGTCACGCCGATGCTCGCCAGTGTGCTGTTGCGCGCGCCGAAGGAGATTCACCAAGGCAACGAACATCCGGATTCACGTTTTCACCGCTTCTACGATCGCACCCTGGGTTGGGTGATCGACCATACGGTGCTGATGGGGTTCGGCACGGTGTTGGTGATCGTCCTCGCCGGCGTGTTGTATGTGCTGGTGCCCAAGGGCTTTTTCCCCCAGGAAGACACCGGGCGCTTGCAGGGCAGCATCCTGGCGAACCAGAGCATTTCCTACGGGGCGATGCAGAAGGACTTCACCGAGATCAACCGCAAGGTGATGAAAAACCCGAATATCGAAACCGCCGCCGGGTTTGTCGGCGGCGGCGGAGGCGGCGGTGGGGCGGTCAACAGCGCGCAGATGTTTGTCTTGCTCAAGCCGCTGGGGGAGCGCAAGGACAGCGCTACCGAAGTCATCGGGCAAATCCGTCGCAGCCTCGGCGACCTGCCCGGCACCAAGCTGTATTTGCAGTCGGCCCAGGACATCACCGTGGGTGGCCGGCAAAGTGGCGCGCAGTACCAATACACCCTGACCGCCGATGACCAGGAATCGCTGGATGAATGGGTGCCCAAGGTGGTGGCGGTGCTGCGTAAGTTTCCACAACTGACCGACCTCAATACCGACCAGCAGGACAACAGCCTGCTGGCCAATGTGCAGATCAATCGCGACACGGCGGCGCGCCTCGGGGTGAGTATCTCGGCGGTCGACCAGGCGCTGTACGACGCCTTTGGCCAGCGCCAGGTCGCCACCCTGTATCGCGCGGCCAACCAGTACCACGTGGTGATGGAAATCGCCCCGGAATACTGGACCGACCCTTCCGCGCTCAAGGGCATTTACGTGCCGACGGGCACCCAGGCCACGACCACCAAAGGCACTACGGCAGCGCCCAACCTGACCACCGGACAGACGCTGGTGCCGCTGTCGGCGCTGGCGGACAACACGGTGGCGCGCACCGCGATTTCCATCAGTCACCAGGGCACGTTCCCGGCGGTGACCATCTCGTTCAATCTGGCCCCCGGCACGTCCATCGGCCAGGCGACGGCGATGGTGGACGATGCAGTGAAGCAACTGCGCATGCCCGCCAGTGTGGTCGGCCAGTTTGCCGGTACGGCCCAGGTGTTCCAGTCGTCGGTGGCCAGCGAGCCGTTGCTGATCGTCGCCGCGCTGCTCTCGGTGTATATCGTGCTGGGCATCCTCTACGAAAACCTGATGCACCCGCTGACCATCCTCTCGACCTTGCCCTCGGCCGGTGTCGGTGCGTTGATCGCCTTGCTGCTGACCGGCACCGAGCTGTCGATCATTGCGCTGGTGGGGGTGATTCTGTTGATCGGTATCGTGAAGAAGAACGCGATCATGATGATCGACTTCGCGATCACCGAGCGGCGGGAGTTCGGCCTCACGGCCAAGGAAGCGATTCGCCGGGCCTGCCTGATCCGCTTTCGGCCGATCATGATGACCACCCTGGCGGCGATCCTTGGCGCGCTGCCGCTGGTGCTCGGTACCGGCTACGGTTCGGAGTTGCGTCGGCCGTTGGGGATTTCGATTATTGGTGGCCTGCTGTTCAGCCAGGTGCTGACGCTGTACACCACCCCGGTGATTTACCTGTGGCTTGACCGGGCGTCACAGCGCCTGGGTCGGCGTAAGGAAGCAAAGTTATGAACGTGAAATACAGCGTGCTTTGCATCAGCCTGCTGCTCGGCGGCTGCATGGTCGGGCCCGATTACCAGAAGCCCGCCATGGAACTGCCGCAGACCTTCAAGGAAGGCGCGCAGTGGCAGCGCGCGGCGGCCAACCCCCAAGGGGCGATGGACAGTCAGTGGTGGCTGGCTTATCAGGATCCGGTGCTGAACGACCTGGTGGCGCGCTCGGCGAAGGCCAACCAGTCGATCATCGCGGCGGAGGCGGCTTATCGTCTGGCCCAGGCACAGGTGGCGTCCAGCCGGGCGGGGTTGTGGCCCACCGTTGGCGTAGGGTTGTCGGGTACGCGGGGAACGGCGGGCAGCGGCACGTCGAGCACCGTCACCAACGCTGGCGGCGTGGAAAACAGTGTCAGCGCAACCTTGACCGCCAGTTGGGAACCGGACCTGTGGGGCCTGGTGCGGCGCGGGATAGAGTCCAGCCAGGCCACGGCCCAGCAATCCGATGCGTTGCTGGCCGGGGTGCGGCTGTCCATCAGCTCCAGCGTGGCGAGTAACTACCTCGCCCTGCGGCAGATGGATATCGACGTGCGCCTGTTGCAGCAGCAACAGACTATCAACCAGAAGTTGCTGGACATGATCCAAGTGCAGTTCACCCAGGGCGTCGCCACCAACGACCAGTTGCTGGTGGCCCAGGATCAACTGACCACTTCGATTGCCGACCTGCAGACCTCGCTGCGCGACCGCGAGCAATACGAACACGCGCTTGCGGTGCTGGTGGGCGTGGCGCCGAGCGAGTTTGCCGTAGCTGCGCGGGATGACTACCGCTTCGTGCTGCCGCTTCCCCCTTTGACCCTGCCTTCGACCTTGCTGCAACGGCGTCCCGATGTGGTCGCGGCGGAGCGTTCGGCCGCGGCGGCCAACGCGAAAATCGGCGTGGCCGAAGCCGCGTTTTTCCCGACGCTGGACCTCACCGCCGAGGCCGGCTATCGCGGCAGCGCCCTGGGCGGATTGTTCTCCTTGCCCAATCGCATCTGGACGTTGGGGCCGGCGCTGGCGCAAACGCTATTTGACGGCGGCGCCCGTGAAGCGGCGGTCAGGCAGGCCGAGGCCAGCTACGACCAGATCGCCGCCAACTACCGGGGCACCGTGCTCAGCGCCTTGCAGAACGTCGAAGACAACCTATCGGCGATCAACCATCTGCAAACCCAGGCCGATGCGTTCCAGCAGGTCTACCAGCGCAATCAGCAACTGTTCGGCAGCCAGGAAGCGCAACTGCGCGCCGGTACTGTCAGCCAGGAGAATGTGCTGACCCAGCAACTGGTGCTGCTGCAAGCCGAGCAGAATCTTCGCGACACCCAGGGCCAACTCAGCCAGGGCAGTGTGGCGCTGATCCAGAGCCTGGGCGGCGGTTGGCAAACCCCTCAGCACTGAACGGCTCGCTAACCCGGTGTGCGCCGCGTTATTCTCGGCGCACTTTGAATCACGGGAGCCCGAGCCATGGCAGGAAGCAGTTTGCTGGTATTGATCGACGACATCGCCGCAGTGCTCGACGATGTGGCGTTGATGACCAAAATGGCCGCGAAGAAAACCGCCGGCGTGTTGGGCGATGACCTGGCGCTGAATGCCCAGCAAGTCTCCGGGGTGCGCGCCGAGCGAGAAATCCCGGTGGTGTGGGCGGTGGCCAAGGGCTCGTTCGTCAACAAGCTGATCCTGGTACCCGCCGCCTTGCTGATCAGCGCGTTTGCACCGTGGGCGGTCACGCCGTTGTTGATGCTGGGCGGTGCTTACCTGTGTTTTGAGGGCTTCGAAAAGCTCGCGCATACCTTTTTGCACCAGCGCACCGAAGAGCAGGCACACTTGGTGGAAGCCGTGGCGGACCCGGCCACTGACCTGGTGGCCTTCGAGAAGGACAAGATCAAGGGCGCGATCCGTACCGACTTCATCCTCTCTGCCGAAATCATCGCCATCACCCTCGGCACCGTGGCCGATGCGCCGCTGATGCAGCAAGTGATCGTGCTGTCGGGCATCGCCATCGTCATGACCATCGGCGTCTACGGCCTGGTGGCCGGCATCGTCAAACTCGATGACCTGGGCCTGTGGTTGACCCAAAAGCCAGGCCAGGCAGCGCGCAGCATTGGCGCGGCGATTTTGCGGGCGGCGCCCTACATGATGAAAAGCCTGTCGGTGATCGGCACGGCGGCGATGTTCATGGTCGGCGGCGGCATCCTGACCCATGGTGTGCCGGTGGTGCATCACTGGATCGAGACGGTGAGCCAGAGTACTGGCGGCCTGGCGTGGTTGATGCCGACGTTGCTCAATGCCGTGGCAGGGATCATTGCCGGGGCCGTGGTGTTGGCGGTGGTCAGCGTGGTGGGTAACCTTTGGAAGCGGGTGAGGGCGTAGGCACTTGATCGAGCGGCGGCAATTCAGCGGGGGCATGAAAGGCAAGAACCTCCGTTATCTGAATGAAAATCCCGGCGAGACCCGTCAAACGGTGCGTGCGGGATTTGTGTTGCTCGAACATTTCTCGCTGCCGGCGTTCACCCAGGCGCTGGATACGCTGATCACCGCGAACCTGCTGCGGCCTGCGTCGTTTTCTACCTCGACCTTCGGCTTGCAGGAAGGCGAGGTGACCAGCGACCTGGGGCTGGTGATCCGGCCTGATGCGCGGCTTGAGTCTTCGGTGCTTAAAGAGCTGGACCTGCTGGTGATTTGCGGTGGTTACCGCACCGAACTGAAGGCCTCCGACGAATTCATCCATCTGCTGAAAAGCGCTGCGGAGCAGGGTGTGCACCTCGCCGGCTTGTGGAATGGCGCGTGGTTCCTCGGGCGTGCGGGTTTGCTGAGCGGCTATCGATGCGCCGTGCACCCGGAACATCGCCCGGCCCTGGCCGATTTCTGCAAGGCGACGCAGGTCAGCAGCGAGCCGTATGTGATTGATCGCGACCGGCTGACGGCTTCAAGCCCTTCCGGTGCGTTTCATATGGCGCTGGACTGGATCAAGGGGCTGTACGGCAAAGCGCTGGTCGAGGGGATCGAGGACATCCTGGCGTTTGAGGAGTCGCGCTACCGGCGGGTGAAACCGACCGAGAACGTCTGCTTGAGCGCGCCGTTGCGCGAGGTGGTCAACCTGATGGATGCCAATCTCGAAGAGCCCCTGGAGCTTGAACAACTGGCGGTGTATGCCGGCCGTTCCCGGCGCCAGTTGGAGCGTTTGTTCAAGGAGCAGCTTGGCACCACGCCCCAGCGTTATTACCTGGAACTGCGCATCACCGAGGCCCGCCGGCTGCTGCAACATACCGAGCTGTCCCAGGTCGACGTGCTGGTGGCCTGCGGGTTTGTCTCGCCGAGCCATTTCAGCAAGTGCTACAGCGCGTACTTTGGCTACAGGCCGTCCAAGGAAAAGCGGTTGGTCAAATAGATGGCGAAAAAAAGGCCATACAATTGAATGGCCTACGTGGCTCGATCACGAGCTGTATTGTATGTCCCCATCTAGAGCTCAGGTGCTCGGTCAAACGCGCTGAGATGTGCATCAAGAGACCAGATGTAAACCCGCTGTCCGCGATGGAGCGAGCAAAGTCGATTCCAGTCATGAATGATAGAAAGGTCTCCAAGTCCACTGCCAGTGGCCGCATGCTGAGGAAACTCAGCCAGCCAGACGGCCATTTCTTTGGCAGTCAGAAAGCTGATCGGTTTGAAGGGAGACCCACCCGCCAGAGCTGCGTTTACTTGCTCAACAAATCTCTGTGCGCAAGCACGTCGCTCTCGTCCATCGCCGTTCTGTCCGATGTGATTGCCTGTTTCCAATATTGTCGCCATTGGAAGAAACAAGGTTTCCCTAAGACGCAGGCGCTCCCCAAGCTGTTCCAGGATGGCTTCATGCTGTAACGCTTTGGTTGGGATATTCAGGATTTCGAGGAAAATGGACGTGTCGAGAAGGCAGACGGCTGTCATTTCTGCACTCCTGAAGTGCTTGCCTTCAGTTGCTCAAACCAGTCCATCGTGTTTGCTTCGCGCTCCTCCTTCGTTGTTTTGTCTTTCAGGAAACGGTCCAGAACACGTCTGGTCATCAATTGTCCCAACGGGCCTTGGGCGACGAGTTCCGGGTAGCGTTCGAGGTCGCCCAACCGTATAAGACGGCTGTCACCTTCATCGGGATCGCGATAACAAGCCACGACGTCCGCTAAAGCACTGTCAGGTAATGCATCCAGGAGTGCCGGGTTATGTGAGGTAAGCAACACTCGCAATTTTCGTTCAGAAGCGATGGTTTCCAGTTGGCGTACGAGGGTTTCAGCCCGGCTGGGATGAACGCCGTTGTCGATTTCTTCGATGATAACCAGAGAGCCGATTGGCGCTGTCAGCAGTGTCGCGCCGATTGCCAGCACGCGTAGCGTTCCATCGGAGAGAAGAGGGGCATCTACATTTCGGCTCGTTTGGCCGAAGGTTTCGACCAGGCGTACCATCACATCATTACGATCAGTTTTAATAAATTGAATGTCGGTTATGTCTTGTTCAGGCAGTGACTTTATGAACCCCAGCAGCTTTCTTTTCTCGTCTGATGTTTGGGAAAGGCTATACAGAACAGCAGAGAGATTGCTGCCGTCTTCTTTTATCTGATCATCTTTTAAATACGCGTAATCACGCATGAGCGCTGGACTAGGATCAAGAAATACAACGTTGCGCAACGTTTCACGTACAGCCCGTGTCACGAGAGGAATAACCCGCTGCGACTCCACATGACTGGCTTCAAACCTTCCCGGTGTTTCGATTTGATAGAAAATGGCTTGCCGGTTTGAGCAGGGAATGTGTGGTTTATTTTTTCCGCGTTTGAAGTTGTTATAGGCCACACTGATTTCGTCAGTGTGGGAAGTTGATACACCGTCAACTTGATACAGAGGAACGTTCTGAGTTGGGTTGTCGACTCTTTCTCCCGTGACTACCAATTGGTCGGCGATAAGTCCGATTGATATATCAAAGTCACACCAGCCTTCCTTGGCTTCACCAAAGTGCGCGCCCAAACTGAAGCTCTTTTGGATGTTGCGGAACAGGTCATTTGCTTGACCGCGAACAACAGCATCACCGCTTTGGATCGAACGCGTAATGTCATCTAGGCGGCTGCCCTTGGCTAGCCAGTTGAGAAGGCGAATAGCTTCAAGCACGTTACTTTTACCGGAGGCATTGGCTCCGATCAAAAAAGTCAGGGCTGCCAGTGGCAGCGTGGCACTCTCATAACTCTTAAAATTTTTTAGATCGATGGACATCAACATGTTCGAACCTCGTTGATTGGCGGAGGGGGTTCGCTGGTCCGCAGCCTACAGTTTTGAGGGCGCCCCCGCCACTGCGAGAGCACAGCGTGTATTGACCTTCCGCAGGCTTCATTGATGGATAACAAATGGTAAAAAAGGCCATTCGATCACTCGAATAGCCTTCTTTTTACGTGTTCAAGGTTACTCGGCGATCTGCAACTTGCGCGCCTCGGTGTACACGTAGCGCACCTTTTCATACTCGAACGGCGAGTTCATCTGGCCGTAGCGGAAGCTGGTCTGGTAGCGCTTGTCGACAGCGCGCAGGGCCCAGATTTCCGGGTGGTTTTCGCTGACCTTGGACACGTTCAGGAAGTTGATCTCGGTCTCGGCGCCGTAGTCCACCAGCAGGCCGGTGGTATCGCGCAGGTTCGACGGACCAAACAGCGGCAGCACCAGGTAGGCACCGCCCGGTACCCCGTAGAAGCCCAACGTCTGGCCGAAGTCTTCGCTCTGGCGCGGCAGGCCCATGGCGGTGGCCGGGTCCCACAGACCGGCGATGCCGATGGTGGTGTTGAGCAGCAGGCGGCCGGTGGTTTCCAGGGAACGATGGCCCTTGAGTTGCAGCAGGCTGTTCAACAGGTTGGGCACATCCCCCAGGTTGTTGAAGAAGTTGCTGACGCCGGTGCGCAGGAAACTTGGGGTGACGTAGCGGTAACCGTCCACCACCGGCAGGAACACCCACTGGTCGAAGCGGTAGTTGAAGTGGTACACCCGGCGGTTCCACGACTCCAGCGGGTCGTAGACATTCAGGGCGTTGACCGACGAGCGCTCGAACTCACGCTGGTCCAGGCCAGGGTTGAACTTGAGATGGCTCAGTGGCTCCTTGAAGCCATCGGAGTCGATTACGGTCGGCGTGTGAGCCTTGCTGTTGTCGGCATTGGCCACGCCCGCGCACATCAGGGCGGCGAGCAGCAGAAGATATTTAGCCACGGAAGAACTCCAGCATGGCGTCGGCGTTGACGCGGTAATTGAGGTTGCCGCAATGGCCGCCCAGGGGGTAGACGGTCAAGCGATCGCCGAAGGTTTTACGCAGGAAGCCAAGGTCGCCCGGGCCCAGGATCACGTCGTCGGCGTTGTGCATGACGGCGATTTTCGGGCTGTCGTGCAGGTAGTCCTTGAGGGCATACAGGCTGACCTGGTCAACCAGTTGCAACAGGCTGCCGCCGTCGGAACGGGCACGCCACATCGGGATCACCTGTTCGGTGAGGTAGCAGTCGAAGTCGCACTGCAGCGCACGCTTGAGGAATGGGGTGAGGCTGGTGCCTTCGCTGATCGGGTACTTGGGCGGGATGATCAGGCCGCGGCGGTTGATCAGGTCCGAGGTGAAGGCAATGTCGGCCGCCGAGAAGCGGAACGAGGTGCCGATCAGCATCGCCATCTGTTCGTTGGTCAGGTGTTCCTTGGAGTTCTGGAAGTCGTAGAGCAGGGCATCGTTCAGGTCGATGTAGCCCTTTTGCTGGAAGTAGCGAGTCAGTTTGTTCAACACCAGTTCATAGAAAGTGGTGCTGTTGTTGATGCCTTTGACCTCGGTCTGCACCAGCTTGTCGAGGTTGGTGATCGAAGTATAGAGGTTGACCGGCGGGTTCAGCAGCAGGACTTTCTTGAAGTTGAAGCTGCGACGGGTTTCGTCCAGTTTGCTGACAAAGGCTGCGTCGAGGGCGCCGAGGCTATAGCCGGTGAGGTAGAAGTCGGTCACGGGCAGCGTCGGGTTTTGCGCGCGTACCGCCTGCATCACACGGTACATGTCTTCGGCGTCTTCCTGGCTGATGCCGGGGGTGGCGAAGCGCGAGGCGGCGGCGATGAAGTCGAAGCTGGTGGGGGACGACAGTTGGACGACGTGGTAACCGGCCTTGTAGTACAGCTTTTTCAGGTATTCGTTGATGGTGCTGTCAAAGCGTGCGCCGGTGCCGGCGATCAGGAAGATCAGCGGTGCGGCACGGTCTTGCTTGGCGATGCGGTAGGTGAGTTTCTTCACCGCCCAGAAGTTGTCGGGCAGGCTGAACTCGCGCTCGGGGCGCATCGTCAGGGTGTAGTCGGACTGATTGATTTCATCGTCGGACGGCAGTTCCGGCCGCAGGTTCGGCGGGGTGGTCGCGATGGTTGCTTCAAACGGGTTGGTCAAAGGGTAGCCATAGCTGGCTTGGTCGATATCGACCGCCAGTGCTGACGCACTCAGAAAAAGGCTGCCCAAGAGGGCCGCACAGCGCAAGGAACGGAGCATGACTAAATCCCTAAGAGGAAAATGTGCTGAATTGGAGTTCGCAGGCTATGACCACCGCGTTGCTGCCGAAGTGCCAGCCTTCGGCACTAAAAGTCGGAAAAAACGTCGGAATCGGGGTAATAGTAGCGAGACGATACACTTTGGCAGGCACTATTGAATACTTATCTGTTTCCAAGCCTTGCCAACGGCTGCCGGGGGATTAAGCTGGGCGCCGTTTTCGTCTATCGGAGTGCCCCATGTCCCGCCGTTTTCCGCTGATCCTGTTGCTTATTGCCCTGCCGCTTTGGCTGGCCGCCAGTTATGGCGCGCGTTATGGATTCATGGAGGATGGCCGTTGGGTTGGCATTTGTGCTGACGAAGCCAGCCGCTGGGAATGCCAGGTGCGTTCCAACCTGGGGTTGATGATTCACTTCAAGGTGCTGGGCTGGGCGGCGTTGGTCACGTCGGTGCTGGCGTTTTTTGTGCCGGGCCGGGCCGGGTGGGGGTTGGCGGTGTTGGCGCTGGTGTTCGGCTTTCCGGCATTGGCGTTGTACAACACGACTTTTGCGGTGTTTGCGGTGGTGATTGCGGGGTTGCGGTTGGTCAGGGCGCCTCGGGCAGCCTGACAGACGTCCAACCCTGTAGGAGCGAGCTTGCTCGCGAAAGGCTTCAATACAACACGGGGTCTCAGGTTTCCCGCGTTATCGTTGGCGACCTTCGCGAGCAAGCTCGCTCCTACAAGTAACAGGTGTCAGGTTTTGCGCACTCGCAGGCACCGCCACAACGCGGCCACCATCAACCCGCTCACCACCGCCCAACTCCACGCCTGCTGGTTCATCACCCCTTCACGGTACAGCTGCGGCGCAATGCCGGCACCGATGATGAACGCCAGCAATGCAATCTCCCGACGCAGCCCGCTCACCGGACGCACCAGGTACACCAGCGCCGGCAGCACCAGCGCGGCACTCGGGAAGCTGCGATAACGCGGGTCAAACACCAGCGCCAGCATCATGACCGCACCGGCGAACCCGGCGATTGCCACCAGCCAGCCAGCGCGTTGCTCGATCCAGTTGAAGGCGCGTTCACGCCAACCTTCACGTGCACTCAACGCCAGGGCGGCGTGAGCCAGTACCGCAAGGTTCAAGGCCACCAGCAATCCAGCCCACACCCACTCATCGGCGAAGCGCGCTGTGACCCGGTTCAATTCGGCCCAGGTGCCGATCGAGCAGGCAGCGACGGCACCGAGCAACGGCAACAACAACGCAGCACGAGTGGTGCGCACGCGGCCGCCAAGCAGCAGCGTACCCAGCAGGATAATCCCGCCAACCCCCAGCCAAACCGGCCAGTACGGCACATTGGTCACCGGCCCTGCCAGCACGCCTTTGTCCTGGCGATCCGCATCGAACAGACCCCAGTAACCACCCACAGCACCTTCGCTGGCGCGTTTCCACGGCTGGTCAAACGCTTCGATCAAGTTGTAGTGCCAGCCATTGGCTTCAGCCATGGCCACGAACCCACGCATGAACTTGGCTTCGTTGACCCGGCTCGGCACTGCGGTTTCCCGCTGGCGGCCTTCGCTCGGCCAGCCGGTCTCGCCGATCATTACATCCTTGGGCGCGAACTTGTTGCCGAAGGTCTGGCGAACATCGCCCACATGCTTGAGCGCCTGGTCGATGCCCGACGGGTCATCTTCCCAGTAAGGCAGCAAGTGAATGGTCAGGAAATCCACCGCCGGGGCGATTTCCGGGTGTTGCAACCAGAACTCCCACACGTCGGCATAGGTGACCGGCTGCTTGATCTGGCTTTTGACCTGGTGGATCAACTTGACCAACTGCGCGGCGGTAACTTCCTTGCGCAGCAGGGTTTCGTTACCCACGATCACCGACGTGATGACGTCGGGGTTGGCGTTGGCCGAAGCGATCAGCGCATCGACTTCTTTCGCCGTCGCCACCGGATCACTGCTGACCCACGCGCCGCTCATCAGCTTCAGGCCGTGTTTGCGCGCCAGTTCGGGCAAGGCTTCAAGGCCGGTCTGGGAGTAGGTGCGGATGCATTCAAAACGGGTGGACAGCAACGCGAGGTCGGCGTCCATGCGCTCGGGGCGCAGTTTGAACGGCTGGTCGAACGGCGATTGGTCTTTGTCGAAGGGCGTGTAGGACGCGCATTGCAGCTTGTGGCTGGCGCTCGCCACGTCCGGCAGCACCACCGGTTGGCCAAGGCCGTACCAATAGCCGCCGAGGGCCAGCACACCGAGGATCAGGGCAAATAAATAAGGCAGGAGCGGGAAACGTGCAGTCGCGGGCATGATCAGGCCGTCTGGGGGCAAAGGCGCGCATCTTACCCGGATTTGTGCCCTCCCAGTGGGTTAGCATAATTTTGACATGCAAAGTTCGGGCGGGATCGTCGGTGAATATCCTACAAATCGTCCTGCTGGCGATGTGATGTCGTTTCTTGCTCACCTGAGGTCGTAGTCAGAGCAGGTCGCTTGTGGCAGCAGGTTGATTATCGAAGTGTCAGCCCTCCACTGATGAGGCACCCACGTGATCGATGCGCGTGAAGGGGGCGCGGTGCACCACATAACAACAGGTTGACGTCGCTCGGCATCCGTCGGGCGCAGCACTTTCGGGGAAGCACTATGAAGATGCGACGACTCTTGGGCGCAGCTGCCACGCTGGTAGTTGCGATGAGCTCCACACTGGCCAGCGCCGACAGCAAAACCCTGAGCATCGGCTATGTGGATGGCTGGTCGGACAGTGTCGCCACCACCCACGTGGCGGCAGAAGTGATCAAGCAGAAGCTCGGTTATGACGTGAAACTGCAAGCGGTCGCCACCGGGATCATGTGGCAAGGCGTGGCCACCGGCAAACTCGACGCCATGCTCTCCGCCTGGCTGCCGGTGACCCACGGCGAATACTGGACCAAGAACAAGGACAAGGTGGTCGACTACGGCCCCAACTTCAAGGACGCCAAGATCGGCCTGATCGTGCCTGAGTACGTGAAAGCCAAATCCATCGAAGACCTCAAGACCGACACCACCTTCAAGAACAAGATCGTCGGTATCGACGCCGGTTCAGGCGTGATGCTCAAGACCGACGAAGCGATCAAGGCCTATGGCCTGGACTACAAGCTGCAAGCCAGTTCGGGCGCGGCGATGATCGCCGAGCTGACCCGTGCCGAAGACAAACAGGAATCCATTGCGGTCACCGGTTGGGTGCCACACTGGATGTTCGCCAAGTGGAAACTGCGTTTCCTGGACGACCCAAAAGGAATTTATGGTGCTGCTGAAACCGTCAACAGCATCGGCAGCAAAGGCCTGGAAAAGAAAGCCCCGGAAGTCGTGGCGTTTCTGAAGAAATTCCAGTGGGCCTCCAAGGATGAAATCGGCGAAGTGATGTTGGCGATCCAAGAGGGCGCCAAGCCTGAAGCGGCGGCCAAGGATTGGGTGGCCAAGCACCCTGAGCGTGTCGCCGAGTGGACCGCTAAGTAATACCCAAAACGGTAGGAGCGAGCTTGCTCGCGAAGAAGGCAAGGGCACCGCGATCATCCAGAATGAACGCGTTATCGTTGACGTTTTTCGCGAGCAAGCTCGCTCCTGCAATTGTTTCTGCACACCCGTAAACCCTCGCTACACTCCTTCTACTACTAAGGTCGTCTGGAACCTGTTCCTCAGCCGCATACAGTGGATATGTTCCAATAATAAAAAGCTGTGCTGCGAGGATAAAAACAATGAACGACAGCATTTACCTCTCGATTCAAAACAGCCCGCGTTTCAAGGAGCTGGTTAGTAAAAGGGAAAGATTCGCCTGGATTCTCTCGGCAATCATGCTTGGGCTGTACTCCGCTTTCATTCTTCTGATTGCCTATGGGCCACAAATACTGGGGGCCAAGATCAGCCCCGGTTCGTCCATCACGTGGGGGATCCCTATCGGGGTCGGGCTGATTGTGTCGGCCTTCATCCTCACTGGCATCTATGTACGACGCGCCAACGGCGAATTCGACGACCTGAACAATGCGATTCTCAAGGAGGCTGCGCAATGATCCGTCGTCTATTGGCTGTACTCGGCGCCTCGGCCTTTGCACCTGCCGTTTGGGCGGCAGATGCATTGACCGGCGAAGTGCATAAACAACCGCTGAATATCGCAGCGATCCTGATGTTCGTGGCCTTTGTTGGCGCGACCTTGTGCATCACCTACTGGGCGTCCAAGCGCAACAAGTCGGCGGCTGACTACTATGCGGCCGGCGGCAAGATCACCGGGTTCCAGAACGGTTTGGCGATTGCCGGTGACTACATGTCGGCGGCGTCCTTCCTGGGGATTTCCGCGCTGGTGTTCACCTCCGGCTACGACGGCCTGATCTACTCGATCGGCTTCCTGGTGGGCTGGCCGATCATTCTGTTCCTGATCGCCGAGCGCCTGCGTAACCTGGGTAAATACACCTTTGCCGACGTGGCGTCCTACCGCCTCGGGCAAACCCAGATCCGCAGCCTGTCGGCGTGCGGTTCGCTGGTGGTGGTGGCGTTCTACCTGATCGCGCAGATGGTCGGCGCGGGCAAGCTGATCCAGCTGTTGTTCGGCCTTGATTACCACGTTGCGGTAATCCTGGTGGGCATCCTGATGTGCCTCTATGTGTTGTTCGGCGGCATGCTGGCGACCACCTGGGTACAGATCATCAAGGCAGTGCTGCTGCTGTCCGGTGCCTCGTTCATGGCACTGATGGTGATGAAACACGTCAACTTCGACTTCAACATGCTGTTTGCCGAGGCGATCAAGGTTCACCCTAAAGGTGAAGCGATCATGAGCCCGGGCGGCCTGGTGAAAGACCCGATTTCGGCGTTCTCCCTCGGCCTGGCACTGATGTTTGGTACCGCTGGCCTGCCGCACATCCTGATGCGCTTCTTCACCGTGAGTGACGCGAAGGAAGCTCGCAAGAGCGTGCTGTATGCCACTGGCTTCATCGGCTACTTCTATATCCTGACCTTTATCATCGGCTTTGGCGCGATCCTGCTGGTCAGCACCAACCCGGCGTTCAAGGATGCTGCAGGTGCCTTGCTCGGCGGTAACAACATGGCGGCGGTGCATCTGGCCAACGCGGTGGGCGGCAGTATTTTCCTGGGCTTCATCTCGGCCGTGGCGTTTGCCACCATCCTGGCAGTGGTTGCCGGTTTGACCCTGGCGGGTGCTTCGGCGGTGTCCCATGACCTGTACGCCAGCGTGATCAAGAAAGGTAAGGCCAACGAGAAGGATGAGATTCGCGTATCGAAGATCACCACCATCGCCCTGGCAGTGCTGGCGATTGGCTTGGGTATCCTGTTTGAGAGCCAGAACATCGCGTTCATGGTGGGCCTGGCGTTCTCCATTGCGGCGAGCTGTAACTTCCCGGTGCTGCTGCTTTCCATGTACTGGAAAAATCTCACCACCCGCGGTGCAATGATTGGTGGCTGGTTGGGCTTGGTCAGTGCCGTTGGCCTGATGATCCTCGGCCCGACCATCTGGGTCTCGATCCTGCACCATGAGAAGGCGATTTTCCCTTACGAGTACCCGGCGCTGTTCTCGATGATCATTGCGTTCGTCGGTATCTGGTTCTTCTCCATCACCGACAAATCGGCGGCGGCAGAGAAGGAACGTGCGTTGTACTTCCCGCAGTTTGTGCGTTCGCAGACGGGTCTTGGGGCGAGTGGGGCGGTTTCTCACTAAGGGTTGTATCGAGATAGCTATATAAGTTGCACTGACAAAAATGCCCCGGTCGAGAGACCGGGGCATTTTTTATGGGGAGAGCGGTGCATGGGGCACAAACAAATACGGCCTCCATAAGGAGGCCGTATTCGGTGCAGCTAAGCGGTTATCGCAAGACAATGCTTATTTGCGGTCTTCCAGCTTGGTGATGTCACGCGACTCGTAGCCGGTGTACAGCTGGCGCGGGCGGCCAATCTTGTACGGGCTGGAGAGCATTTCTTTCCAGTGGGAGATCCAGCCCACGGTCCGCGCCAGGGCGAAGATCACGGTGAACATGCTGGTTGGAATGCCGATCGCCTTGAGGATGATCCCCGAGTAGAAGTCGACGTTCGGGTACAGCGAGCGCTCGATGAAGTACGGGTCGGTCAGGGCGATCTCTTCCAGGCGCATGGCCAGTTCGAGTTGCGGATCGTTCTTGATCCCCAGTTCCTTCAGCACTTCGTCGCAGGTCTTCTTCATTACGGTGGCGCGCGGGTCGCGGTTCTTGTAGACCCGGTGACCGAAGCCCATCAACTTGAACGGATCGTTCTTGTCCTTGGCCTTGGCGATGAACTTGTCGATGTTCGAGACATCGCCGATTTCATCGAGCATGGTCAATACGGCTTCGTTCGCACCGCCGTGGGCAGGGCCCCACAGTGCGGCGATGCCGGCGGCGATACAGGCGAACGGGTTGGCACCCGAAGAGCCCGCCAGGCGCACGGTAGACGTCGAGGCGTTCTGTTCGTGGTCGGCGTGCAGGATAAAGATCTTGTCCATCGCGGCGGCCAGCACCGGGCTGATCGGTTTGATCTCGCACGGGGTGTTGAACATCATGTGCAGGAAGTTTTCCGCGTACGTCAGGTCGTTGCGCGGGTACATCATGGGTTGGCCCATGGAGTACTTGTAAACCATTGCGGCCAGGGTAGGCATCTTGGCAACCAGGCGGATCGCGGAGATTTCGCGATGCTGCGGGTTATTGATGTCCAGGGAGTCGTGATAGAAGGCCGACAGGGCGCCGACTACGCCGCACATGACGGCCATCGGGTGGGCGTCGCGACGGAAGCCGTTGAAGAAGGTCTTCAACTGCTCGTGAACCATGGTGTGGTTCTTCACGGTGCTGACAAACTGGGCCTTTTGCTCAGCTGTTGGCAATTCGCCATTAAGCAGCAGGTAGCAGGTTTCCAGGTAGTCCGACTGTTCAGCAAGCTGTTCGATCGGGTAACCGCGGTGCAGCAAGATACCGTTATCACCGTCGATATAGGTGATCTTCGACTCGCAAGAGGCGGTCGACATGAAGCCTGGGTCGAATGTAAAACGGCCCGTGGCCGTCAGGCCCCGTACGTCGATAACATCGGGACCAACGGTGCCGGTTAAAATGGGCAGCTCGACGGGGGCTGCGCCCTCGATGATCAACTGCGCTTTTTTGTCAGCCATGTGGCCTCCTATTTATGCTTCAAATCATCAGACAGACCCCCCACGCAGGGCCCGCACCACTATAGTGAGATAAATTCAGATGTCAATTTGCCTAAAGTCTTGCTCCAGAAGGCTTTAACCGTACTTTTTCCTCGAAATTACCTGCCGTTTACGCCTTTTATGCCGCCAGCGCAATGCGCTATTAGGGTGAGGAGTGCGCGTTGTCATTAGTTGCCTAACTGTCTATACTCGGCCTCCGACCGCCAGGGGCTTTTGGGCCCGTTTTGATGGGGGTCGCACTCCCTGGGTGGTGGTTACCTGACCAGTGCACTCCCCAACAACTTTGCCCTGATTGTTAGGGGCTCTTCAGTGTGAAAAAAAGCCGTGAATAGCCAACGACCTGTAAACCTAGACCTAAGGACCATCAAACTCCCCATCACCGGCGTAACGTCATTCCTGCACCGTGTATCCGGCATCATCCTGTTTCTTGGCCTGGGCATCATGCTTTATGCATTGAGCAAATCCCTGGGTTCGGAAGAAGGGTACGCCGAGGTGAAGGCATGCTTGACCAGTCCGCTGGCCAAATTCGTCGCCTGGGGCCTCCTGTCCGCTCTGCTTTATCACCTTGTGGCCGGTATTCGCCACTTGATCATGGACATGGGTATCGGTGAGACGCTGGAAGGCGGCAAGCTGGGCTCGAAAATCGTCATCGCCATTTCCGTGGTGCTGATCGTTCTGGCGGGAGTTTGGATATGGTAACCAGCGTTACGAACCTGTCGCGTTCGGGCCTCTATGACTGGATGGCGCAACGTGTGTCTGCGGTTGTTCTCGCGGCTTATTTCATCTTCCTGATCGGGTACCTCGCGGCGAACCCTGGCATTGGCTACGCCCAATGGCACGGCCTGTTCGCTCACAACGGGATGCGCATCTTCAGTCTGCTGGCCCTTGTAGCCCTGGGCGCTCACGCCTGGGTTGGCATGTGGACCATCGCGACCGACTACCTGACGCCAATGGCGCTGGGCAAGTCCGCGACAGCAGTACGGTTTCTCTTCCAGGCAGTATGCGGCGTTGCGATGTTCGCTTACTTCGTCTGGGGTGTGCAGATTCTTTGGGGTATCTGATTCATGGCTAACACAGTTAATACGCTTTCATTCGACGCCATCATCATTGGCGGCGGCGGTGCCGGCATGCGCGCTGCGCTGCAACTGGCCCAGGGCGGTCACAAGACTGCCGTGATCACCAAGGTGTTCCCGACCCGTTCCCACACCGTTTCGGCCCAGGGTGGCATCACTTGCGCCATCGCCTCCGCCGATCCAAACGATGACTGGCGCTGGCACATGTACGATACCGTCAAGGGTTCCGACTATATCGGTGACCAGGACGCTATCGAATACATGTGCTCCGTCGGCCCGGAAGCGGTCTTCGAGCTGGAACACATGGGTCTGCCGTTCTCCCGTACCGAACAGGGTCGCATCTACCAGCGTCCGTTCGGCGGTCAGTCCAAAGACTTCGGTAAGGGTGGCCAGGCCGCTCGTACCTGCGCCGCAGCCGACCGTACCGGTCACGCGCTGTTGCACACCCTGTACCAGGCCAACCTGAAGGCCGGCACCGTATTCCTCAACGAATACTACGGCGTCGACCTGGTGAAGAACGAAGACGGTGCCTTTGTAGGCATGATCGTTATCTGCATCGAAACCGGCGAAACCTCTTACGTGCGGGCTAACGCCACCGTATTGGCCACCGGCGGTGCAGGTCGTATCTACTCTTCTACTACCAACGCCCTGATCAACACCGGTGACGGTATCGGCATGGCCCTGCGTGCAGGCGTCCCGGTACAAGACATCGAAATGTGGCAGTTCCACCCGACCGGCATCGCCGGCGCCGGTGTACTGGTTACAGAAGGTTGCCGTGGTGAAGGTGGTTACCTGATCAACAAGAACGGCGAGCGTTTCATGGAGCGTTATGCTCCGAACGCCAAAGACCTTGCCGGTCGTGACGTTGTAGCCCGTTCCATGGTTAAAGAGATCATCGCCGGTAACGGCTGTGGTCCTGATGGCGACCACGTAATGCTGAAACTCGATCACCTCGGTGAAGAAGTTCTGCACAGTCGTCTGCCAGGCATCATGGAGCTGTCCAAGACCTTTGCCCACGTTGACCCGGCTGTTGCGCCGATCCCGGTTGTTCCAACTTGCCACTATATGATGGGCGGCGTTGCCACCAACATTCATGGCCAGGCGATCACCCAGGACGCCGACGGCGTTGACCAGATCATCCCTGGTCTGTTCGCGGTAGGTGAAGTGGCTTGCGTATCGGTTCACGGTGCCAACCGTCTGGGCGGCAACTCGTTGCTCGACCTGGTGGTATTCGGTCGCGCCGCCGGCCTGTTCCTGGAGCAGACCCTGAAGGAAGGCGTTGATTACGCTCGTCCACGCCAGTCCGACATCGACGCTGCCCTGGCGCGTCTGGATGGCTTGAACTCGCGTACCGACGGCGAAGACGTTGCTTCCCTGCGCAAAGAGCTGCAAAGCTGCATGCAGAACTACTTCGGTGTGTTCCGTACCGGCGAATACATGCAGAAAGGTATTGCCCAGTTGGCTGACCTGCGTAAGCGCATCGCCAACGTCAAGATCAACGATAAGAGCCAGGCGTTCAACACCGCTCGTATCGAAGCCCTTGAGCTGCAAAACCTGCTGGAAGTGGCTGAAGCAACTGCCATCGCTGCAGAAGTTCGCAAAGAGTCCCGCGGCGCTCACGCCCGTGAAGACTTCGAAGAACGCGACGACGTTAACTGGCTGTGCCACACCCTGTACTTCCCGGGTGACAAGCGCGTAGCTAAGCGTGCCGTGAACTTCTCGCCAAAAACAGTCCCTACGTTTGAACCAATGATTCGGACTTATTAAGGGTGGCCGATATGTTGAAAGTCAGTGTTTATCGCTACAACCCTGATCAGGACGCCGCGCCGTTCATGCAGGAATTCCAGGTCAATACCGGTGGTAAAGACCTGATGGTGCTGGACGTACTGGCCTTGGTTAAAGAGCAGGACGAAGGTTTCTCCTATCGTCGCTCTTGCCGTGAAGGTGTCTGCGGTTCCGACGGCATGAACATCAACGGCAAAAACGGCCTGGCGTGCATCACGCCGCTGTCTGCCGTGGTTAAAGGCAACAAGCTGATCGTTCGTCCACTGCCAGGTTTGCCGGTTATCCGTGACCTGGTCGTCGATATGAGCATCTTCTACAAACAATACGAAAAGGTTAAGCCATTCCTGCTGAACGACACTCCGGCTCCGGCCATCGAGCGTCTTCAGACTCCGGAAGAGCGCGAGAAGCTGGACGGTCTGTACGAGTGCATCCTGTGCGCTTGCTGCTCGACTTCCTGCCCGTCCTTCTGGTGGAACCCCGACAAGTTCCTGGGCCCAGCTGCCCTGCTGCAAGCGTACCGCTTCCTGGCAGACAGCCGTGATACCAAGACTGCCGAGCGTCTGGCTTCACTGGATGACCCGTTCAGCGTATTCCGCTGCCGCGGGATCATGAACTGCGTCAACGTATGTCCTAAAGGCCTGAACCCGACTAAGGCCATTGGTCACGTACGTAGCATGCTGCTGCAAAGCGGCGTGTAACCGACGTTGTAGTAAAAGCAGGACCGTTGTGCCCGTAGATGCTACGGCGCAGGCTTCAACCGGCGCCGTAGTTTTAACTTGAGCAGCGACTTACAAAGACGCGGCTCTTATTTTGAAGAAATGAGACAAGCAGGGGCATTCGGGTTGGTACCCGAACTATCAGCGTGATCCTAAGTGGCTTGTTTTGGTCGCTGCACTTGGCCTTTTGCAAGCAAACTCGGTGTTTTCGCCGGTGGTGTCCCCAAATCGAGGGTGACCAAGCATGCAAGAAAGCGTGATGCAGCGCATGTGGAACAGCGGCTATCTTTCAGGTGGTAACGCTGCCTATGTGGAAGAGCTTTATGAGCTCTACCTGCACGACCCTAACGCTGTGCCAGAAGAATGGCGCACCAAATTTCAGACGTTGTCTTCAGACGGCAACGCTGCCACCGATGTATCGCACGCAACAATTCGCGATCAGTTCGTGCTGCTGGCAAAGAACCAGCGCCGCGCCCAGCCGGTTTCCGCCGGTAGCGTGAGCAGTGAGCACGAGAAGAAGCAAGTTGAAGTACTGCGACTGATCCAGGCCTACCGTATGCGTGGCCACCAGGCAGCCCAGCTTGACCCGCTGGGGCTGTGGCAGCGTCCTGCACCTGCAGACCTGTCGATCAATCATTACGGCTTGACCAATGCCGATCTTGATACGACCTTCCGTGCCGGCGACCTGTTCATCGGCAAAGAGGAAGCGAGCCTACGCGAAATTCACGAAGCGTTGCAGCAGACATATTGCCGCACCATCGGTGCCGAATTTACGCACATCACTGATTCCGAGCAGCGCCACTGGTTCCAGCACCGTCTTGAAGGCGTGCGTGGTCGCCCGGTGCTGTCTGCGGACGTCAAGAGCCACTTGCTCGAGCGCGTCACAGCAGCGGAAGGCCTGGAAAAATACCTGGGCACCAAATACCCGGGCACCAAGCGTTTCGGCCTGGAAGGCGGCGAAAGCCTGATCCCGATGCTCGACGAGCTGATCCAGCGTTCCGGTTCCTACGGCACCAAGGAAATCGTGATCGGCATGGCCCACCGTGGCCGCTTGAACGTGCTGGTCAACACCTTCGGCAAGAACCCGCGCGAGCTGTTCGACGAGTTCGAAGGCAAGAAGAAGGTCGAGCTGGGTTCCGGTGACGTTAAATACCACCAGGGCTTCTCGTCCAACGTAATGACCACCGGCGGTGAAGTTCACCTGGCCATGGCGTTCAACCCATCCCACCTGGAAATCGTTTCTCCAGTGGTCGAGGGGTCGGTACGTGCTCGCCAGGACCGTCGTAATGACTCCACCGGTGAGAAGGTCCTGCCGATTTCCATCCACGGCGACGCGGCATTCGCCGGTCAGGGCGTGGTCCTGGAAACCTTCCAGATGTCGCAGACTCGCGGCTTCAAGACCGGCGGTACGGTTCACATCGTCATCAACAACCAGGTGGGCTTCACCATCAGCAACCCGCTGGACGCACGCTCTACCGAGTACGCGACCGACGTTGCCAAGATGATTCAGGCGCCGATCCTCCATGTGAATGGTGATGATCCGGAAGCCGTGTTGTTCGTGACCCAGTTGGCCATCGATTACCGCATGCAGTTCAAGCGTGACGTGGTCATCGACCTGGTCTGCTACCGTCGTCGCGGTCACAACGAAGCGGATGAGCCTAGCGGCACCCAACCGTTGATGTACCAGCAAATCACCAAGCAGCGCACCACCCGTGAACTGTATGCCGATAGCCTGATCAAGGCCGGCGTGGTGGACGATGCACGTGTTCAGGCGAAGATCGATGAATACCGCAACGCGCTGGATAACGGTCTGCATGTAGTAAAAAGCCTGGTTAAAGAGCCGAACAAAGAGCTGTTCGTTGACTGGCGTCCGTACCTGGGCCACGCCTGGACTGCGCGTCACGACACCTCGTTCGATCTGAAAACCCTGCAGGAACTGTCGGCCAAGCTGCTGGAAATTCCAGACGGTTTCGTCGTACAGCGCCAGGTTGCGAAGATCTACGAAGACCGTCAGAAGATGCAAGCCGGCGGCCTGCCGATCAACTGGGGTTACGCTGAAACCATGGCGTACGCGACCCTGGCGTTCGAAGGTCACCCGATTCGCATGACCGGCCAGGACATCGGCCGGGGTACGTTCTCGCACCGTCACGCTGTGTTGCACAACCAGAAAGACGCGGGTACCTACATCCCGTTGCAGAACCTGTACGAAGGCCAGCCACGTTTCGACCTGTACGATTCGTTCCTGTCCGAAGAAGCCGTACTGGCGTTCGAATACGGTTACTCGACCACCACGCCTCAGGCGCTGGTGATCTGGGAAGCCCAGTTCGGCGACTTCGCCAACGGTGCCCAGGTGGTTATCGACCAGTTCATCACCAGCGGCGAGCACAAGTGGGGCCGTCTGTGCGGTCTGACCATGCTGCTGCCACACGGTTATGAAGGTCAGGGTCCGGAGCACTCCTCGGCCCGTCTGGAGCGTTACCTGCAATTGTGTGCCGAGCACAACATTCAGGTGTGCGTGCCGACTACCCCGGCCCAGATCTACCACTTGCTGCGTCGCCAGGTGATCCGCCCGCTGCGCAAGCCGCTGGTAGTGCTGACCCCGAAATCGCTGTTGCGTCATAAATTGGCCATCTCGACCCTGGAAGATCTGGCGGATGGTTCGTTCCAGACCGTTATTTCAGAAATCGACACCCTGGACGCGGCCAAGGTCACTCGCCTGATCCTGTGCAGCGGCAAGGTTTACTACGACTTGCTGGAAAAACGCCGTAGCGAGGGCCGCGAAGACATCGCCATCGTGCGGATCGAGCAGCTTTACCCGTTCCCGGAAGACGACCTGATGGAGGCCATCGCGCCTTACACCAACCTCACCAACGCGGTGTGGTGTCAGGAAGAACCGATGAACCAGGGCGCTTGGTACAGCAGTCAGCATCATCTGCGTCGCAGCATCGGCAACCACAAAAAGGCCCTGGGCCTGGAGTACGCCGGTCGTGATGCTTCTGCTGCACCTGCGTGTGGTTATGCGTCGATGCACGCCGAACAGCAGGAAAAACTGCTGAAAGATGCTTTCACTGTTTAACGCCTTCGCGCTGACTGAAACCGAATTTTAAGGACCCACAGATAATGGCTATCGAAATCAAAGCCCCGTCATTCCCGGAATCGGTTGCCGATGGCACCGTTGCCACCTGGCACAAGAAACCAGGCGAGGCCGTCAAGCGTGACGACCTGATCGTCGACATCGAAACCGACAAGGTCGTGCTCGAAGTGTTGGCTGAAGCTGACGGCGTGCTGGGCGCAATCGTTGCCGAAGAAGGCGCTACCGTTCTGTCGAACCAGGTTCTGGGCTCGATCGAAGAGGGCAGCGCTGCTCCTGCTGCCGCGGCTCCTGCACCGGCCGCTGCTGCTGCCGCAGCTCCAGCTGCTGCACCGGCTGCGGGCGGCGAAGATCCAATCGCTGCACCGGCTGCACGTCAGCTGGCTGATGAAAACGGCATCAACCTGGCGTCCATCAAAGGCACCGGCAAAGACGGCCGTGTGACCAAGGAAGACGTGGTTGCCGCGGTTGAAGCCAAGAAAAACGCTCCAGCTGCCGCGCCTGCCAAGGCGGCTGCCCCGGCTGCCGCTGCTCCTGTGTTCGCCGCTGGCGACCGCACCGAGAAGCGCGTACCGATGACCCGCGTGCGTGCCACCGTGGCCAAGCGCCTGGTTGAAGCACAGTCGAACATGGCGATGCTGACCACGTTCAACGAAGTCGACATGACCGAAGTCATGGCCCTGCGTTCGAAGTACAAAGACCTGTTCGAGAAGTCCCACAACGGCGTGCGCCTGGGCTTCATGTCGTTCTTCGTGAAAGCGGCCACCGAAGCGCTGAAACGCTTCCCGGCAGTCAACGCTTCCATCGATGGCAGCGACATCGTTTACCACGGTTATGCTGACGTCGGCGTTGCCGTGTCCAGCGACCGTGGCCTGGTGGTACCGGTTCTGCGTAACGCCGAACTGATGAGCCTGGCTGAAATCGAAGGCGGCATTGCCAACTTCGGTAAGAAAGCCCGTGACGGCAAACTGACCATCGACGAGATGACCGGTGGTACCTTCACTATCACTAACGGTGGTACTTTCGGTTCGATGATGTCGACTCCGATCGTCAACCCGCCACAAGCTGCGATCCTGGGCATGCACAACATTCTGCAGCGTCCTATGGCGATCAACGGCCAAGTGGTTATCCGCCCGATGATGTACCTGGCGCTGTCGTACGATCACCGCCTGATCGATGGTAAAGAAGCCGTGACTTTCCTGGTGACCATCAAGAACCTGCTGGAAGACCCGGCTCGTCTGCTGCTGGATATCTGATAAAGCGGCGGTGCGCCGCACCACCCGGTCTGCCGCAAGGCAGGCCGGAGTGCGGCTCACGGCTTGAAGCTTTTAGCTAAAGAGGATTTTTTTTCATGTCGCAGAAATTTGACGTTGTAGTGATTGGCGCAGGCCCTGGCGGCTACGTTGCCGCCATCAAGGCCGCACAACTGGGCCTCTCGACTGCTTGCATCGAAAAATACACCGACAAGGAAGGCAAACTGGCTCTGGGCGGTACTTGCCTGAACGTTGGTTGCATTCCTTCCAAGGCGCTGCTGGACAGCTCCTGGAAATTCCACGAAGCGCAAGACGGTTTTGCCATCCACGGCATCAACCACGCTGGCGTGACCATGGACGTGCCAGCAATGGTCGGCCGCAAGGCCAACATCGTTAAAGGCCTGACTTCCGGCGTTGCTACCCTGTTCAAGGCCAACGGCGTTACTTCCCTGCAAGGCCACGGCAAACTGCTGGCCGGCAAGAAAGTTGAAATCACCAAGCCTGACGGTTCGGTAGAAGTCATCGAAGCCGAGAACGTGATCCTGGCTCCAGGTTCGCGTCCAATCGACATTCCACCGGCTCCAGTTGACCAGAACGTGATCGTCGATTCGACCGGCGCCCTGGAATTCCAATCGGTTCCAAAACGTCTGGGCGTGATCGGCGCTGGCGTGATCGGCCTGGAGCTGGGTTCGGTCTGGTCCCGTCTGGGTTCGGAAGTGACCGTGCTGGAAGCCCTGGACACGTTCCTGCTGGCTGCCGACACCGCAGTGTCCAAAGAAGCGTTGAAAACCCTGACCAAACAAGGTCTGGACATCAAGCTGGGCGCTCGCGTTACCGGTTCCAAGGTTAACGGCGAAGAAGTCGTCGTGACCTACACCGACAAGGATGGCGAAAAAACCATCACTTTCGACAAGCTGATCGTAGCCGTTGGTCGCCGTCCGGTGACCACTGATCTGCTGGCTTCCGACAGCGGCGTGAACATCGACGAGCGTGGTTTCATCCACGTTGACGATCACTGCGCTACCACCGTGCCGGGCGTCTACGCCATTGGTGACGTGGTTCGCGGCATGATGCTGGCGCACAAGGCTTCCGAAGAAGGCATCATGGTTGTCGAGCGCATCAAGGGTCACAAGACCCAGATGAACTACGACCTGATCCCATCTGTTATCTACACCCACCCGGAAATTGCATGGGTCGGCAAGAACGAACAGCAGTTGAAAGCTGAAGGCGTTGAAGTTAACGTCGGCACCTTCCCGTTTGCCGCTTCTGGCCGTGCCATGGCAGCCAACGACACCGGTGGTTTTGTCAAAGTCATCGCTGATGCCAAGACTGACCGCGTATTGGGCGTCCACGTGATTGGCCCGAGCGCTGCAGAACTGGTTCAGCAAGGCGCAATCGGTATGGAATTCGGCACCAGCGCCGAAGACATCGGCATGATGGTTTTCTCCCATCCGACCCTGTCTGAAGCGCTGCACGAAGCCGCGTTGGCAGTGAATGGCGGCGCCATCCACATCGCCAACAAGAAGAAGCGCTAAGCGAGATAATAAGAAACCACGGCGGTTGCCCGTCGTGAGCCTTGTGCGCAAGACTCACCGCGGAATATCCGCTGGACGCAGTCTTGCGCAGTTTCACCACCCAGGGTTCAGGCCTTTGGTGGTTTGACTGTGCAAGCAGCAGTCACAGGTGGCGCGGCACTCAATAAAGAGCGCAGCGCCGAATGCGCAGTACCTAACGAAGACGGTAATAAGCATGAATCTTCACGAGTATCAGGGTAAGCAGCTGTTCGCTGAGTACGGCCTGCCAGTATCCAAGGGTTACGCAGTAGACACCCCGGAAGCAGCAGCAGAAGCTTGCGACAAAATCGGCGGCACCGAGTGGGTTGTCAAAGCCCAGGTTCACGCTGGTGGTCGCGGTAAAGCGGGCGGCGTTAAGCTGGTTCGCAGCAAAGAAGACGCCAAAGCCTTCGCTCAGCAGTGGCTGGGCAAGCGTCTGGTGACTTACCAGACTGATGCCAATGGCCAGCCAGTCACCAAGATCCTGGTTGAATCGTGCACTGATATCGCTAAAGAGCTGTACCTGGGCGCTGTCGTTGACCGTTCGAGCCGTCGCATCGTGTTCATGGCCTCCACCGAAGGTGGCGTGGACATTGAGAAGATCGCCGAAGAAACCCCAGAAAAAATTCTGAAAGCCACTATCGATCCACTGGTTGGCGCTCAGCCATTCCAGGGTCGCGAGCTGGCATTCCAGTTGGGTCTGGAAGGCAAGCAAGTTGCCCAGTTCGCCAAGATCTTCGTAGGTCTGGCCAAACTGTTCCAGGATCACGATCTGGCCCTGCTGGAAGTGAACCCGCTGGTGATCAAGGCTGACGGCGATCTGCATTGCCTCGACGCCAAGATCAACATCGACGCCAACGCCATGTACCGTCAGCCTAAGCTGAAGACTTTCCACGATCCGTCGCAAGACGATCCGCGCGAAGCGCACGCTGCCAAGTTCGAACTGAACTACGTAGCCCTGGAAGGTAACATCGGTTGCATGGTCAACGGTGCTGGCCTGGCCATGGGTACCATGGACATCGTCAACCTGCATGGCGGCAAACCAGCCAACTTCCTCGACGTAGGCGGTGGTGCCACCAAAGAACGCGTTACCGAAGCGTTCAAGATCATCCTGTCCGACTCCAACGTCGCTGCAGTACTGGTCAACATCTTCGGCGGCATCGTTCGTTGCGACATGATTGCCGAAGGCATCATCGGTGCAGTGAAAGAAGTTGGCGTTAAAATCCCGGTTGTTGTTCGCCTTGAAGGTAACAACGCTGAACTGGGCGCTAAAGTACTGGCAGAAAGCGGTTTGAACATCATCGCTGCTACCAGCCTGACCGACGCTGCTCAACAAGTTGTCAAAGCTGCGGAGGGCAAATAATGAGCGTCCTGATCAATAAAGACACCAAGGTTATCTGCCAGGGTATTACCGGTTCGCAAGGTAGTTTCCACACCCAGCAAGCCATCGAATACGGCACCAAGATGGTCGGTGGCGTTACTCCTGGTAAAGGCGGCACCGAGCACCTGGGTCTGCCAGTGTTCAACACCGTGAAAGAAGCTGTAGCGACCACTGGCGCCACCGCCAGCGTGATCTACGTTCCAGCTCCTTTCTGCAAGGACTCTATCCTGGAAGCAGCATTCGGCGGCATCAAGCTGATCGTTTGCATCACCGAAGGCATTCCTACCCTGGACATGCTGGACGCTAAAGTTAAGTGCGACGAGCTGGGCGTAGTCCTGATCGGCCCTAACTGCCCAGGCGTGATCACTCCAGGCGAATGCAAGATCGGCATCATGCCAGGTCACATTCACTTGCCAGGTAAAGTCGGTATCGTTTCCCGTTCCGGCACCCTGACTTACGAAGCTGTCAAGCAGACTACTGACGCCGGTTTCGGTCAGTCGACTTGCGTCGGCATCGGCGGTGACCCGATCCCAGGTTCGAACTTCATCGACATCCTGAAACTGTTCCAGGAAGACCCGAAGACCGAAGCGATCGTGATGATCGGTGAGATCGGCGGTTCGGCTGAAGAAGAAGCGGCTGCCTACATCAAGGCACACGTGACCAAGCCGGTTGTTTCCTACATCGCTGGTGTGACTGCCCCTGCTGGCAAGCGCATGGGCCATGCTGGCGCAATCATCTCTGGCGGCAAGGGTACTGCAGACGAGAAGTTTGCTGCCCTGGAAGACGCAGGCGTTAAAACCGTGCGTTCGCTGGCAGACATCGGCAAGGCTTTGGCCGAGCTGACTGGTTGGGCTGTCAAGTAAGCCTCGCGCTTAACTGACGCTTCACCACACAAAGGCCACCTTCGGGTGGCCTTTGTGCATTCTGCAGGTTGGTGGAGATCAACCTGTGGGAGCGGGCTTGCTCGCGAAGGCGGTGTATCAGTCAACAGATTCACAACTGAAAGACTGCATTCGCGAGCAAGCCCGCTCCCACATTCGATCGCATTTCAAAATTTAAATATAAAAACGCGACATAAAAATGTCGCTTATCGGACAGTTCGCCCCGCAACAGTGCGTTTGACCCGCAAATTCGTTAGGCTAGCCGCCTCTTTATGCGTACGCATCCCAAAAGGAAGCCTCGCGCTAGACCGGTCGGTCCCCATCAGGACCGGCAGTATTTCCCTCATCCATAGGGAAGCCCTCTCTAAATTCCGATTCAGTAGTGTGGTATTTCCTCAAATGAAAGTGTTGAAAAGCCAGGACATCCTGGCGTTGGGCTTTATGACCTTTGCCCTGTTCGTGGGCGCTGGCAACATCATCTTCCCGCCTATCGTCGGTTTGCAGTCCGGGCCACATGTCTGGATGGCGGCGCTGGGCTTCCTGATCACTGCGGTCGGTTTGCCGGTGATCACCGTGGTCGCCCTGGCCAAGGTCGGTGGCGGCATGGACGCGTTGAGCAGCCCAATCGGCAAGATCGCCGGTGGCTTGCTGGCAGCGGCTGCCTACCTGGCCGTCGGCCCGTTGTTCGCCACCCCGCGAACCGCGACCGTGTCGTTTGAAGTGGGCCTGGCGCCGCTGACTGGTGAAAGCCCGCTGGCGCTGTTCCTCTACAGCTCGGTGTACTTCCTGTTGGTGTTCTTCATCTCCCTGTACCCAGGCCGTCTGCTGGATACGGTCGGTCGCTTCCTGGCGCCGTTGAAGATCATCGCCCTGGCCGTATTGGGCATCGCTGCCTTTGCCTTGCCGGCTGGTGACGTGGGTGTCGCTACCCCTGAATATGTCGCGGCACCGTTCTCCCAGGGCTTTATCAATGGTTACCTGACCATGGATACCCTCGGCGCCCTGGTGTTCGGCATCGTGATCGTCAACGCGATTCGCTCCCGTGGCGTTGAGTCGCCGAAGCTGATTACCCGCTACGCGATCATTGCCGGGCTGATTGCCGGCGTGGGCCTGGCCCTGGTGTACATCAGCCTGTTCCGCCTCGGTTCGGGCAGCCATGAAGTCGCCGCCGGTGCCGCCAATGGCGCCGCCGTGCTGCATGCTTACGTCCAGCACACCTTCGGCTCCCTGGGCAGCGGCTTCCTCGCCGTGCTGATTTCCCTGGCGTGCCTGGTGACCGCCGTAGGCCTGACCTGCGCCTGCGCCGAGTACTTCAGCCGAGTGTTGCCGCTGTCCTACAAGACCCTGGTGGTGATCCTGGCGGTGTTCTCGCTGTTTGTGTCCAACCTGGGCCTGACCAAGCTGATCGCCTTCTCGATCCCGGTACTGACCGCGATCTACCCGCCGTGCATCGTGCTGGTGGCCCTGAGCTTCTGTAAGGACTTCTGGCAGGAGCAGGGCCGGATCGTCGGCCCGGTGATGCTGGTGTCGTTCATCTTCGGCTGCATTGACGCGCTGAAGGGCGCAGGCCTGGCAGACTGGATGCCAACGCAACTGGCTCACCTGCCGCTGAGCGAGCAGGGCCTGGCGTGGCTGGTGCCTTCGGTGATGACCCTGGTCGTTGCTGTAGTGGTTGACCGTGTTCTGGGCAAGCGTAGCGAAGCGATCGCTTAAAGCCTCTGGTCCTGCCGTAATCGAAAAGCCCCGGAACAAATGCTCCGGGGCTTTTTTATGCGCGGTGTCAGGACAAGCTGCCTGTTTCAGGGGATCGGGAGTTTGCTCTTTGTCGAACCCACTCCCATGTTTTTCAAATATTCCTGGGCAGGCTTCAAATCGCTTTGTTTAGGTAGATAGTGTCCAGATACATTGGAAAGGTGGGTTTTTCCCATGCGGTCTTTCCTTATGTAGCCTGCGCTGATCACCTGTTCTGATTGACCAGTGCCAGCGCCGATTTCCGCAATGGCAGGGTGGGATAACCATTTTGGCGGCACACCTTTGTCGATATTGCCGACGATCAGTTGCTTGTCTTGCGTGAAGACGAACTTGCTGACGGTATTGGGCTTAGATACAACGTTCAGGTCCTCCGGCTTTGTGATCGACACCAGTTCCGCTCGGGGAGCTCTGGTGTTCAATGCCCCGCCGGCCAGATGTTTCTCGGCATTCAGGTCACGAGCTTTGGTATTGGCCAACACTGGAAGTGTTTTTTGAGACGACGACGTTGATTGCCAACTGCCGGCATTGGAAGAGCTGCTTGGAGACAGTAAGTTTTCAGGCAGTTTGACGTCTCTCTGCAAAGCAGTTGGCGCCCTGAACACCGGGCGCAACGGTGTTTTTCGAAGCAGCGGGAAACCTGACGCCGCCATGGCAAAGTCCGAATAGACAGCGCCCCATCGGCCCGGCTGGGTAAGTAGTTTAGGCAAGCTTCGGCCGGGAACGCGCAGGGCTTTTAAGGCGGCTTTGGAGAGCCTGTTGACGGCGGAAACTCCTTTGGTGACAGGGATCAGGTCCAGTATTAACGTTGCCACTTCACCGGCAAATACCAACTGGTTGGTAGCGCTTTGGGCCGCTACTTCAGTGCTCGTGGTGAACTGGGCACCGGCTTTGGCTGCGACCAGGGCCACGTTTTGCGCGTAGAGATGGTCGCCGAGGGAGCCTTTGATCGGTTTGAGTGCAATACCGGCTTCATGGTCGACTGCCAGCTGCTTCAGAATCATGCTGACCGGGTGTATGAATAGTTTGTCGTAAGTCGAGTACTTGTCAGCCGGCGAGACTCGGCGGTCCATATAGGTTTGCCACTCGGGCTTGGCCAGCAAAGCGTCAAGCTGGCCTTGGCTGACTATTTCCCTGAAGACACGTCCGTCGGGAGCGTCCGGGCTGTATAGCACCAACGATGGATGGTCGATCGGCTTGATGACCAGCATGCCTTGAATCGGCTTTCCATCCCTGATGACACTATGGGAGATGATTGAGGATCCATTCACAACGGGCCATTTTGTGGGATCTGTATGCTCTATCGTTGCGTTGATCCACTGTTCTGCGTTTTTTTGCCTGTTCAGATAGGCTTCCGGGTCCAGGGAGGTTAATAAAGCGTCCTTGGCCAGGCTCGCCCGTTGGTTTTGCTGCCAGGCACTGCGCAATGCGGCGGCCTCTCCCGATGTGGCACTCCGGTCCAGCTTTTCACCGAGCAAGGTCAGGTATTTGCCACCCACATCGGTGGGCTTGATCAGTTCCTCAAGCCACTGCGTATCCAGCGTTATGCGTTTTCCGTCTGCACCGGCCACGTGCGCTTTCCAGGTTGTCTGGGTCGACAGTAGTGGAGAGCCAGCGTCCCAGGCCGAGGTGTTCCTGAGGGCCAGATCGGTCAGCGATATCATTTCGGTGGCAGGAGGCAAAGCGACACTAGGAAGCGCAGTCAGCCCAAGGTGGACGGTTTTTTCTCTCGTTACCCAGACCATGAGCTTGTCGGGGTCGATGTCCTCCTTCGGGTATCGCTTTTGTAATTTGTCTTTCAGTGCCTGAACCAGCAATTCTTTTGCAAAATGTCCCAGGGAGGGAAGCTTCTCCAGCAGCGGTTTCAGGCGGGCAAAACTCGACTGCTCTGCCTGCTCCAGGTCCCGGTAGTGTGCTTCCTGCCCTGGGGTCAGTTCTTTGAGCCATGGCGGCTGGAGCTTTTCCATTAATTTTTCGTTGCGTGCGAGCATGGCATTGCTGCCATCAAAGTGCAGCGACAGGTCGGCGGCGTCATTGATATCCGTGACGATTGCGGGATCGAGCACGTTCCCGGTGCCTGCTTGGTCAGGCGCGGCGGTGAAGGCGTACTGCAGCGTTTCCTTGACCTCGTCTGCCTGGCGTTTCATCAACAGCGGCAATGCCTGGGCCACCACGTCCCCCGATACGGGAGCGAATCCCAACATCAAGTCATTCCCCCATTGTGGATTGCGACTGTGCTGCACCGACAGCGGCAAACTTTTCAGCAGCACGCTGGCTTTCTCGTCATCGTCATTGATCCGGTGTAACAAAGCTTCACGGGCATCAGCCGGGGTGGCGAACTCTTCGAAACCGTCGCAGGGGGTGTAAAGCACAACCGGTCCGTTAGGTGCGTCGAGCGCGATAGTCCGGATGTCCGTTGCTGTGTACGGCGCGTCAGCCGACGACCCGTCTTTACTGGTGATAAGGAAGCAACCGGCTAAAAGCGCACCATTGGGGGTGTTGTCATCGATCCTGATGGGGTACACCCCCGGCCGACTGCCTGATGCAAATGCACCTTCGCGTGCTGCAAGGGTGGGAAACTGAAACGCGGCGTCGACCAGTTGTTTGGCAGGATGGCTAAGTGTTCCATCCTCAACGCGGAGCGCCGCCTCGGTGGAGAGCATCTGCCGGTGCAAGGCCAGCAACTGCTCTTGTCGCGGCGCTTGGAGGCCGTGGCCTGAGGGTGGTTTTTTCCAATAGCTGCTGAGTGCGATGGGCAGCCGGGTCGCAATGTTCCGGGCGATCGTGAGCAATGAACATCGGGGCTCGAGCTTGCGCTGAGCACCACCGTGTGGCGCATCGATATAAAAAGCGGCCTCGGTTTCTTTGTCAGGCGAACCTGTGAGCGCGTTCAGGTTCACTTCCATGATCTTGTCAAACAGTGCCTGGGACAGCGTTTGGCGGTCTCCTTCGGGCTGTTGCCGGTAGGTTTTGACGTGAATTGAATTCGGATCAATTGATTCGAACTCGGGAAAGGCTTTTTTCAACTGGACCTGAACAAACCGATGGAATGTCGTTTGGTGGCTTAGCAGTTCTGTGATCTGTTTGTTCAGTTTCGTGTGCTGGTCAATCAATTGGGATTGGACGGTGGTTGTGGCAGGGCGGTTGGTATCCGCGACGACAGGTGCTATGCCGCGCACAGTGGGCGCGACGAAATCATTGTGATTCAAGCCCGCTGGATGAGGCTGCGTAACGGGTCGCGATGACGGCTGAGCGGGCGCCGTCGGTTTGCTGATGGGCGGCGGGGCAACGGGTGGGGTGGATGCCGGACTGGAGAGCTGGGAGGGGGCGAGCATGGTGGTTCTATCTCTGAAGTAGCATGGCATTCCCTTCTATTCCAGCGATGGCGGAGCTCCGTACCCTCGGGGCGTCAATTGAGTGATTCAAAGTGTGGGGCTGGTTCCTTGGGCTGATTAAGGCTTAGTCCGATTTTTCGCACTTTACTGGGCTGATAAAAGCACCAGACAAAGTAAAGCCCGCACTTGGCGGGCTTTCTTTTGCAACATGGTTTTTCAAACCACGGTGTTCAAGTCGTCAGACTCAAGAACCGGTTGCAGGTGCTGCTTCTTTCGCGGCTGCGTTGTTCGATTCCTGCTGGGCTTTGGCAGCTTCAGCGTTTTCTTTTGCAGCGTCGTTCACTTTATCCTGAGCTTCACTCATTTTTTCTTGAGCTTGTTCAGCATGTTGGTTGGCATCCTGAGCTTTGTCCTCGGATTTTTTATCGCAGGCAGCGAGGCCGAGGGCAGCGGCCAACATCAAGGAAATAGCTAAAGTCTTGCGCATGGGGTGTTTCTCCTTATTGAAGATATCTACTGGCCTTTCGAGCCTATGCCAAACGCTTAGTTCCTTAAATCTCACAGATATATAAGACGTTTTTCCAGGGAACTTTCATCAGGGTTGTCTATTTCGCCGGATCCACACTAATAAGAGTCTTTAACGAATGACCGAAAATCTTCTTTTGTCCCGTGCCACACGCTTCGTTTCAGCCTTGCGCCACTGTCAGGTGCTGGGTATCCAGGTCCATGCCGCCAGTGAAGACGGCATGACCCTGATGCTGCCTTATGGTCCGCAAATCGTGGGTGATCCGCAGACCTGGGTGATCCATGGCGGCGCGCTCACGTCGTTGATGGACACCGCCTGCGGCATGGCCACCTTGTGTGTGCTGCCGGAGTTCGAGGTTTGCCCGACCCTGGACCTGCGCGTCGACTACATGCACCCGGCCGAACCCCACAAGCCGGTATTCGGTTTTGCCCAGTGCTACCGGGTGACCACCGACGTGATCTTCACCCGCGGCTTCGCCTATCAGGACAACCCGCAGCAACCGATTGCCCATGTGGTGGGCACCTTCATGCGCATGGGCAAGCGCCTCAAGGGCAGCCAGGGCCTGGGCAATACGATCAAGGGAGAACAGCCATGAAGCATCAGTTCAAGACCCGTCTGCAGCAAGCCCATGAGCGTGGCAACTATGAGGCGCTGCTCAACCTGATTCCCTACGCCAAGCTGATCGGCGTCGAGTGCACGCGGCTGGGGGACGAATTGCTGTTCCGCATGCCGGCCAACAAGGACAACATTGGTAACCCGATATTACCGGCGATCCATGGTGGGGTGATCGCAGGCTTTATGGAGCTGTCCGCAGCCTTGCATTTGCTGGTTTTTACCGGTGCACCTGGCGTTCCCAAAATCATCGATTTCTCCCTGGATTACCTGCGCGCCGGCCAGTTTCGCGACACTTACGCCAAATGCCAGGTGTGGCGCCAGGGCCGACGGGTGGCCAATGTGGCGATTACTGCCTGGCAAAGCACCCCGGCCGAACCGATTGCCACCGCCCGTGCGCATTTCAAGATTGAGGAAACGGCCCGCCCTTGAAATCCTGGTCTTAGCCCCCAACTTTGATGACAACCCGCCGCCAACCCTCAAGGGCGCGGCCACTGCCATCCAATTGGAGTTTGATGACCATGAGTGTGGAAACTCAAAAGGAAACCCTGGGCTTCCAGACCGAGGTGAAGCAACTGCTGCACCTCATGATCCATTCGCTGTATTCCAACAAGGAAATTTTCCTTCGCGAATTGATCTCGAACGCCTCTGACGCTGTCGACAAATTACGTTTCGAAGCCCTGTCCAAGCCTGAGTTGCTGGAAGGCGGCGCGGAACTGAAAATCCGTGTGAGCTTCGACAAGGACGCGAAAACCGTCACCCTCGAAGACAACGGTATCGGCATGAGCCGCGACGATGCGATCACCCATCTGGGGACCATCGCCAAATCCGGCACCGCTGATTTCATGAAAAACCTGTCGGGCGATCAGAAGAAAGATTCGCACCTGATCGGCCAGTTCGGCGTGGGCTTCTACTCGGCCTTCATCGTTGCTGACAAGGTTGAAGTATTCAGCCGCCGCGCCGGTCTTGCTGCCAGCGAAGGCGTGCACTGGTCTTCCAAGGGCGAGGGCGAATTTGAAATCGCCACCGTCGACAAGGCTGACCGTGGTACCCGCATCGTGCTGCACCTGAAGTCCGGTGAAGACGAGTTCGCCGATGGCTGGCGCCTGCGCAATATCATCAAGAAATATTCCGACCACATCGCTTTGCCGATCGAACTGCCGAAAGAACAAGCGGCGGCCGAAGGCGAAGAGGCGCCTGCCCAGGAATGGGAAGTGGTCAACCGTGCCAGCGCCCTGTGGACCCGTCCTCGTACCGAAGTCAAAGACGAGGAATACCAGGAGTTCTACAAGCACATCGCCCACGACTACGAAAACCCGCTGAGCTGGAGCCACAACAAGGTCGAAGGCAAGCTGGAATACAGCTCGCTGCTCTACGTCCCGGCCCGTGCTCCGTTCGACCTGTACCAGCGTGAAGCGCCGAAAGGCCTGAAGCTGTACGTGCAGCGGGTGTTCGTGATGGACCAGGCGGAATCCTTCCTGCCGCTGTACCTGCGCTTTATCAAAGGCGTGGTCGACTCCAACGACCTGTCGCTGAACGTGTCGCGGGAAATCCTGCAGAAAGACCCGATCATCGACTCGATGAAGTCGGCGCTGACCAAGCGTGTCCTCGACATGCTGGAAAAGCTGGCGAAGAACGAGCCTGAGCAATACAAGGGCTTCTGGAAAAACTTCGGCCAGGTCATGAAAGAAGGCCCGGCAGAAGATTTCGCCAACAAGGAAAAAATCGCCGGCCTGCTGCGTTTCGCATCGACCAACGGTGATGATGGCGAGCAGAACGTTTCCCTGGCCGAATACCTGGCGCGCGCCAAGGAAGGTCAGGACAAGATCTACTACCTGACCGGCGAAACCTACGCTCAGGTCAAGAACAGCCCGCACCTGGAAGTCTTCCGCAAGAAAGGCATCGAAGTGCTGCTGCTGACCGACCGGATCGACGAGTGGCTGATGAGCTACCTCAGCGACTTCGACGGCAAGAGCTTTGTTGACGTCGCCCGCGGCGACCTGGACCTGGGCAACCTGGATTCCGAAGAAGACAAGAAAGCTGCCGAAGAAGTGGCCAAGTCCAAAGAGGGCCTGGTTGAGCGAATCAAGACCGCCTTGGGCGATGCTGTCAGCGAAGTTCGGGTTTCCCACCGTCTGACCGATTCCCCGGCGATCCTGGCCATCGGCGAGCAGGACCTGGGCATGCAGATGCGTCAGATCCTGGAAGCCAGCGGCCAGAAGGTTCCGGACTCCAAGCCGATCTTCGAATTCAACCCGGCTCACCCGTTGATCGAGAAACTCGACGGCGAGCAGAGCGAAGAGCGGTTTGGCGACCTGTCGCACATCCTCTTCGACCAGGCAGCCCTGGCTGCCGGCGACAGCCTGAAAGACCCGGCCGCTTATGTGCGCCGACTGAACAAGCTGTTGGTTGAACTGTCGGTTTAACACCGTTGTAGAAAAACCCGCTTCGGCGGGTTTTTTCGTTTTAGAGCCTTTCACCTGGAGTAAATGATGAGCCAAATCACCGTGCGTTCCGTGGTCTATCAGATTGATGGCCAGTCTTATGAAAGTCGCCTGGCATTTGATGCCAGTCATAAGGGCCCGCTGCCAGGGTTGTTAATGGCGCCGAACTGGATGGGTGTCAGCGCCGGCGCTGAAGAGATCGCCAGGAGCGTGGCCAGCAAGGGCTACGTGGTGCTGCTCGCCGACCTGTACGGGCGAACGGTTCGCCCGTCGAACGGCGACGAAGCAGGCGCGGCGATGATGCCGTTGAAGAACGACCGGGTGTTGCTGAACAAGCGCATGCAGGTCGCGCTTGATCACTTGAAAACCCAAACCGAAGCCGCGGTGGATACCTCGAAGCTGGCAACCTTCGGTTTCTGCTTCGGTGGTTGCTGCTCCCTGGAGCTGGCGCGTACCGGTGCTCCGTTGAAAGCGGCCGTTTCGTTCCATGGCAGCCTGGACACACCGAACCCGGCCGACGCGAAAAACATCAAGGGTTCAGTGCTGGTGTTGCACGGCGCTTCCGACCCGTTGGTGCCGAAAGAGCAACTGCCGGCGTTTGAAGATGAAATGAACGCGGCCGGTGTGGATTGGCAATTGCTGAGCTACGGCGGTGCGGTGCACTCGTTTACTGACCCGCACGCGAACGTGCCGGGCAAGATGATGTATGACGCGAAGACCGCTGCACGAGCCTTCCAGTCGATGCATAACTTGCTGGATGAAGTGTTCAAGGGCTGATAGTTCGGTTGCCTGAGGTGGCCCCTTCGCGAGCAAGCCCGCTCCCACATTTTGACCGCGTACTTCCTGAAGGAACGCGGTCGAAATGTGGGAGCGGGCTTGCTCGCGAAGGCTATTTCATAGGCAATAAAGCGCTTAAGCCTTGCCTCCAGGCAATTCAATCCGCTCGGTTTCCCCCGGCACTGTCGGCCAATCCCCAGCCGCCCAACGCTGCCGAGCCTGCTCGATCAACGCCGGATCACTCGCCACAAAATTCCAGTTAATCCGCCGTGGCCCATCCAGCGCCGCGCCGCCGAACACCACCAGATGGCAATCGGTCTCGGCAAACAGCGTCATGCTTTCGCCTGCCGGCAACACCACCAGGCTATGCACCTCCAGCACCTCGCCATCCAACTGCGCGTCACCCTCCAGCACATACACCGCCCGTTCCACATGCTCATCCGGGATCAGCAGCGTCGTAGCCGTCTGCATCCGCACTTCGGCATACAGCGTGGGTGACAACACCGGCACCGGAGACTCCAGGCAAAAGCCGCTGCCGGCAATCAGGCGAATCTGCACGCCCAGGTTGTCACTGACCGGCAAGCTGGCGGCGGGGTGATGGCTGTAATGCCCAGGTCCTTGCTCATGATCCCTGGGCGAGGCCAGCCATACTTGCAACCCGTGCAGGTTGAAACCACTGGCCTTCAACGCCTCAGGGCTGCGTTCAACGTGGGCAATGGCGCTGCCGGCTGTCATCCAGCTGACATCCCCGGCCTTGACCACCTGGTCGGAGCCGAGGCTGTCCTTGTGCAGGAGTTCGCCTTCAAACAGGTAGGTCAGGGTGGATAGGCCGATATGCGGGTGTTGGCGAATATTCATGCCGGTGCCCGGGGCATAGCGGGTTTGCAGCATGTGGTCGAAAAACACGAACGGCCCGACGCTGCGGCATTGCCTGGACGGCAGCGGGCGCAGGATTGGTTGGCCTTCCACATCTTCGGCACGCGGGCGAATCACGGTCACTGTGGTCATGGTGCATCCCAGTCTGAGCGGGTTAGATGGCAATGAGCATAACCCGCTCGACGGGAGGTTGCCGCTACTGGCTGAAGGCGCCTTCCGAGAGTTTGGTCTCGATGGTGACTTCGGCGGTGGTCATCAGCTTATGCACCGGGCAGCGATCCGCCACGCGATGCAATTCATTCCGCTGCTCGTCGGTGAGTACGCCCTTGAGGGTGAGCTTGACGCTGAGCTTGTATTTGCCCTTTTGCTCTTCGGTGCTGTCGTGGGTGACTTCCACGGTGACGCCGGTCAGCGGAATGTCTTTTTTCTGTGCATAGAGCTTGACCGTCAGCGCCTTGCACGACGCCAGCGCGGCATCGAAGTAATCGTGGGGAGAGGGCGCCGAATCGTCGCCGCCCAGGCTCTTGGGCAGGTCGGTAAACAGCTCATGGTTATTGATGTTGACGCTGTGGCGAAAGTTTTCGGCGTTCAGCGTATTCACGGTAACAGGCATGGCAAACCTCACAGGGTGGCAGGAAGAAGCTCATGCAGTTATAGAGCATGCTGGCACCTGGGTGTTCCCCATTGTTTAGCGCTGAACCCGCAGGCGCGGCCTGAGGTCTACCTTCATTAGCCCTTGTTTGAGATGCCACCGTGCGCCGTACCCGCCTGAGTATTGCCCTGTTACTGGCCGCCGCGAGCCTTGCCGCGCAGGCCCGCGACTATGCCTACAGCGATGCACACCTGCATTACGTCGACTTCTTCCAGGAGTCGGCGGGCATGGACAACTTGCTCAAGGCCATGGCCGATAATCGGATTGAACACGTGATGATTTCCGGCATCCCCGTGGCCAAGAAATGGCACGAAGACGAGCCCAAGCGCCCGCGTTATTACGCAGGCGACGATGCCGACGCGTATTGGTACAGCGCCACTGACGTGTTTGTCGCCGATGCGGTGAATAAACTGACCCCGGAGCAACGCCAGCGCTTTCACCCGTTCCTCAGCGGTTTCAACCCCAACGATAAAAACGCCGCGTCCCACATCCAGCGCATGCTCGACCTCAATCCAGGGCTGTGGCAAGGCATCGGCGAAGTCTTCACCCGCCACGACGACCTGACTGCACTGACCTCCGGCGACACCCCAAGAGCCAACAACGAGGCGATGACCCGCATCTATCATTTGGCGGCGGAGAACGATCTGCCGGTGATGGTGCATTCCAACATCACCTCCAAACGTGAGAAAAATCCGTTGTACCTGGCGGAAATGGAAGAGCCCCTGCGCAACCATCCGCATACCCGGTTTATCTGGGCTCACGCGGGCAGCAGCATGGAAATCCATCGGCACCAGACGCAGATGGATTTCCTGCTACCGACCCTGGCACGCCTGCTGGAGGCTTACCCGAACCTGTACGTCGACCTGTCCTGGAGCGTGCTCACGCCTTACTTGCTGGATGAGGCGGGAAAGCCACGCCCTGAGTGGGTAAAGCTGGTAGAACGCTTCCCGGACCGCTTCATGCTTGGCTCGGACGTCGTAGGACGCTTCAACAAGTTGGGTAAGGAAATGCGCAGCTTCGACCCGTTTCTTGATGCGCTGCCTGAAGACGTGGCCAGAAAGGTTGCACGGGACAATTTCCTGGCGATTCTGCCCAAGGCCAGGTGATGGTTTTTGTCATCCTGTCGTCATCCCTGCGTCATAAGCTGCGGCCTTCTCAAACAAGGAGTGCAGCATGCAATTCACCCGTTCAGGCGCCTTGGTGGCGCTGATGATGATCAGCAGCCTCGCCAGTGCCGAAGTGCGTATCGAAGGGCCGGTGGAGTACGGCGTGTTTGATGGCCCGAAAGCCGAGTTGCAGGCCGGAGAGCGCGTGCTGCGCCGCAGCAACGAACAGATTCAGTCCACCACCGTGGTGCCGGCGAAGCTGGGCACCAAATTCGGCCTGCGTTATCAACTGCTCGGCAAAGTCGCCGAAGGCACGCCGCTGACCTTGCTCTACTTCACCCCGGGCGTCCGCACGCCGGATGGTGTGCGTCACGACAAATTCGAAGTAACCCAGAAGCTGGTGCCCGGTGCCCCACAGGACGTGATGGCCTATGAGTTCACCGAAAACCACGAAGTGGTGCCGGGCGAGTGGCGTTTCATGGTGTTCCAGGGGGATCGTCTGCTCACGCAAAAAAGCTTTACCGTTCGCTGAATCGCTACAGCCGGGGCAGGGCGATCATAAGGCGTTTTGATATCGCGTTTTCGTCTTACGCAAACTTCGTTCTTCGCCGATATCTTTCAAGAGCCCGCTGCAGGTGGATGCAGCGCTTTTGGAAGGATTCCGAACATGAATATCAGAAGTCTGAATATCGCCCCTCGCGCCGGCCTGGGGTTTGGTTTGCTGGCGCTGATGGTGTTTGCCCTGGGCGGGTTTGCCTTGTCGCAGATGGGCAATATGCGCCAGCAGTCGGACCAGGTGGAAAACAACTGGCTGCCCAGCGTGATGGCGGTCGGCGAGATGAATCAGGACCTGCTGCGGGTACGGGCCCTGACGCTGCGCCTGCTGCTTAACCGCGACCCGCAGGCGATCACGCAGAATGAACAGAAAATCACCGAACTGAAAAACGGCCTGCACAAGGCTCAGTCGCTCTATGAAGGCTTGATTGTGCTGCCGGAAGAGCGGGTGCTGTTCGATCGCTTCAAGACCGAGGAAGCGCGCTACCTGCAACGCCAAGAGCAAGTGATGGCATTTTCTCGGGCCAATCAACTGGAAGACGCGATCAAGGTCGTCAACGGCGAGATGAACCAGTTGGCCGATGAGTTGGCCGGCACCCTGCGTGAGCTGGTGACGCTGAACAAGGTCAGTGCCAATCAGGCGGCGAGCCTGGCCCAAAGCGTGTTCACCCAATCGCGCAGTTGGGTGGTTGGCATGATTGCCGTGACGGCGCTGATCACCATTGGCCTGGCACTGCTGCTGACCCGCAGTATCGTGCTGCCGTTATCCCAGTCGCTGAAAGTCGCCCAGGGCGTGGCCAGTGGCGACCTTACGGGTGTGATTACCGTCAGCGGCAACGATGAACCGGCGCGTTTGCAGCGGGCGCTGAAAAGCATGCAGGAGAGCCTGCGGGAAACCATTCGGCGTATTTCTGATTCGTCGAGCCAATTGGCGTCGGCTTCGGAAGAACTCAGTTGTGTGACGGAGGATGCCACCCGTGGGCTGCATCAGCAAAGTCAGGAAATTGAGCAGGCAGCTACTGCGGTGAACCAGATGACGGCGGCGGTGGAGGAGGTGGCGAGCAATGCGGTGGCCACTTCACAGGCGTCCCGTGAGTCGGACCGTATTGCCCAGCATGGTCGCGAGCAGGTGCATCAGACGGTGTTGTCGATTGAGTCCCTGGCGGATGATGTGACGGCCAATGCGACGCAGGTGGAGGACCTGGCGCAGAAGGTGTATGGCATCAGCAAGGTGCTGGATGTGATTCGCTCGATTGCCGAGCAGACCAATTTGCTTGCGTTGAATGCTGCCATTGAAGCCGCGCGGGCCGGGGATGCCGGGCGTGGGTTTGCAGTGGTGGCGGATGAGGTGCGGGCGCTGGCCCATCGTACCCAGCAGTCGACGCAGGAAATCGAGCAGATGATCAGTGGGATTCAGCAGGGGACTGATCAGGCGGTGAGCTCCATGCAGCAGAGCAATACCCGGGCGCGGTCGACGCTGGATATTGCCAAGTCGGCTGGGACGGCGTTGGAGGAGATTGCTTCGGCGTTTACGCTGATCAACGAGCGCAACCTGGTGATTGCCAGTGCCTCGGAAGAGCAGGCGGCGGTGGCGCGGGAGGTGGATCGCAATTTGATGAATATTCGCGATTTGGCGCAGCAGACGTCGGCCGGGGCGAACCAGACGAGTGCGGCGAGTCAGGAGTTGTCGCGGTTGGCGGTGGATCTCAACACCATGGTGGCTAGGTTTTCGGTTTAGGGTGCTGGACGGTGTACATATCCGTTGCTGCGGTCACGGCTGCTTAGGGTTCCGCTCTTACAGCGGGTCACTTTTGAAAAAAGCGCAAAAGAAACCAAAACGCTCTGCCCCGCCTGTCGGCGCCTCGCTGTGGCTCGGCGTTCCCTCACTCCGGCACAGCGAAGCGGGCCGCCGCGACGGGCCATCCATGGCCCGGCGCGGGTAAACCGGCGTCCTGCCGGTTTACCCGCTCCGCAATACCTGCGTTCGGCCTCGGGCTGAATGGGGCAGTCAGATCAAGATCAACAGCAGATCAAAAGCAGAGCACAGCGGCCTACCGGCCGGCTTGCTTCTCTGTAGGAGCGAGCTTGCTCGCGAAAAACCTGAGGGCGCCGCGTTCATTCAGGATGCCAGCGTCATCGTTAACGGCCTTCGCGAGCAAGCCCGCTCCCACATTTGGACCGTGCCCGCTTTAGCTTTTGCTGTTGCTCTAAAACACTCAAGCCGGCCGGGAGGCCGCTGTGCTCTTGATCTGCTTTTGATCTTGATCTTAGGCGCCCCGTTAAACCACGCTGGCCGAACGCAGGCTTTGGAGCGTGGGTAACCCGGCAGGACGCCGGGTTAGCCGCGCTGGGCCAAGGATGGCCCATCGCGGCGGCCCACGCTCCAAAGCCGGAGTGAGGGCACACCGAGCCCAAGCGAGGTGCCGAGTGGTGGGGCAAGAGCCTTTTGGTTACTTTTGGGCTCCTTTCAAAAGTGACCCGCTGTAAGAGCGGAACCAATACCAGCCATCCTCCAAATAACGGATATACACCCAACAACCGAGGCAAAAAAAAACGCCCCGAACCAGTCGGGGCGTTTTCAGACGATCAAGCCGCGGGAAGCTTACTTACCCTGCCAGCGTTTCAGCACCAAGGTAGCGTTAGTGCCACCAAAGCCAAAGCTGTTGCTCATCACGGTGTTGATGGTCGCATCTTCACGAGTCTTGGTCAGGATCGGCATGTCAGCCACATCCGGGTCCAGTTCCTCGATGTTGGCAGAACCTGCCATGAAGTTGCCTTCCATCATCAGCAGGCAGTAGATCGCTTCGTGAACGCCAGCGGCGCCCAGGGAGTGGCCCGACAGGCTCTTGGTAGAGCTGATCGCCGGAGCCTTTTCGCCGAATACCGCACGCACGCCTTCCATTTCCTTGGAGTCGCCGACCGGAGTCGAAGTACCGTGGGTGTTCAGGTAGTCGATCGGAGTATCAACGGTGGACATGGCCATCTGCATGCAGCGGATGGCGCCTTCGCCGCTTGGCGCAACCATGTCGTAGCCGTCGGACGTCGCGCCGTAGCCAACGATTTCCGCGTAGATCTTCGCACCACGGGCCAGGGCGTGTTCCAGCTCCTCGACCACCACCATGCCGCCACCGCCAGCAATGACGAAACCATCACGGTTCTTGTCATAGGCGCGGGAGGCTTTTTCCGGGGTTTCGTTGTACTGGGTCGACAATGCGCCCATGGCGTCGAACAGGAACGACTGGCTCCAATGTTCTTCTTCACCGCCACCAGCAAACACGATGTCTTGCTTGCCCAGCTGGATCTGCTCAACCGCGGTACCGATGCAGTGAGCACTGGTGGCGCAAGCGGAGGAGATCGAGTAGTTCACGCCCTTGATCTTGAACGGCGTGGCCAGGCAAGCGGAAACGGTGCTGCCCATGGTCCGCGTGACGCGGTACGGGCCAACACGCTTGACGCCTTTCTCGCGCAGGATGTCCAGCGCTTCCATCTGGTTCAAGGTCGACGCGCCACCGGAACCGGCGATCAGGCCGGTACGTACGTTGGACACCTGGTCTTCGCTCAGGCCGGAATCGGTGATCGCGTCCTTCATGGCCAGGTAGGCGTAAGCGGCTGCGTGGCCGACGAAGCGATAGATCTTGCGATCAATCAGCTCTTCGAGGGGCAGGTCGATGGAGCCGGAAACCTGGCTACGCAGACCCATTTCGGCATATTCCGGGTTAAAGCGGATGCCAGGGCGACTTGCACGCAGGTTAGCGGAGACGGTCTCTTTGTCATTGCCCAGGCACGAAACGATGCCCAGACCAGTGATAACGACGCGGCGCATGCGGATAACCCTTAAAAGTTGTCAGTGGAAGTGAATACGCCGACCCGAAGGCCTTCGGCAGTATAAATCTCGCGACCGTCGACAGTCACCGAACCATCGGCAATGGCCAGGTTCAGCTTGCCCTTGAGGACGCGCTTGATTTGAATGTTGTAGGTGACTTTCTTGGCGGTCGGCAAGACCTGGCCAAAGAACTTCACTTCGCCCGAACCCAGGGCGCGACCGCGGCCCGGCAGGCCTTGCCAGCCCAGGTAGAAGCCAACCAGCTGCCACATGGCGTCGAGGCCCAGGCAGCCCGGCATCACCGGATCGCCTTCGAAATGGCAGGCGAAAAACCACAGGTCAGGGGTGATATCCAGCTCGGCGACCAATTCACCTTTGCCGTACTTGCCACCCTCTTCACTGATATGGGTGATGCGATCCACCATCAGCATGTTCGGGGCGGGCAGTTGCGCGTTACCTGGGCCGAACAGCTCACCGCGACTGCAGCGCAGCAGGTCTTCCCGAGTAAAGGCGTTTTGTTTGGTCATGCGAGCTCCTCAATAATCCCATGCGGCAGGGCAGGGCAAATCTTCCCGGCCGACTGAAGCGTTCATGCCTCATATCGGCAGCCTACACATAGACTATTGCGTTGTAGTGAAAGTCACAGCGTCAAGGTCATGAATGTACACTTGTGCACTGAAATTATAAACCGGGCCGGTTTACGGGCCCGTTCGGGTGCCTAAGACTGCCGCACTTTCGTCTTTCACGCCAGTCGCAGTTGGCTGATGGCACCGTGTTACTGCACCCACCGCTGCAGGATTTGCTGTAAATCCGTGCGTTTGAACGGCTTTGCCAGGTAATCGTTCATTCCAGCCGCCAAACAGGCTTCGCGGTCGCCCTGCAAGGCGTTGGCCGTGAGGGCAATGATCGGCAGGTCGGCGCAACCGGGCAACTGGCGAATCTGCCGGGTGGCCTCGTAACCGTCGATGCCCGGCAGTCGGCAGTCCATCAGGATCGCGGTAAAAATCAGGCTCTCGGCACTGCGAATCGCTTCGGCGCCGTCGGTGGCAATGCTGACTTCAAATCCAAGGCTGCGCAGCATGGCTTCAACCACGGTGCGATTGACCGGGTTGTCCTCCACCAGCAACACGTTACGGCCTTCGCCTGCACTGGCACTGCCTTCGGCGTTCGGCACGATCACCGGCAAGCTCTGCTGGTAAATCGCCAGCGGAATTTCCAGGGTGAACACCGAGCCCTGGCCTTCTTCGCTCTGGGCGCGAAGGGTGCCGCCCATGCGTTCGGCCAGGGTGCGTGCGATAGGCAGGCCCAGTCCGGTGCCGCCGTAACGTCTTGAAATGGAACTGTCAGCTTGCTGGAACGCATCGAACATCAATTCCAGGCGCTCGGCCGAGATGCCAATCCCGCTGTCGCGCACGGTGCAGGTGAACCACAACAGTTCATGGTCCAGGGTCTGCCAGTGCGGTTCGACGGTGACGGTGCCGTGCTCGGTGAACTTGAGGGCATTGCCGATCAGGTTCACCAGAATCTGCCGGATACGCGTCGGGTCGCCCTGCACCTGCAGCGAGTCCAGGCCCTGCGGAATCGGCACTTCAAGCGCCAGCCCGCGTTGCTGGGCGGCATGCTGGAAGGCCTGGGCGCAGCTGCTGATCAGCTCCATCAGGTCGAACGGAATGTGCTCCAGCTCCAGGGCCGCGCGCTCGATGCGCGAGAAGTCGAGGATATCGTTGATCACTTTGAGCAGGTGTTCGGTGGACTCTGAAGCCAGCGCCGCGTATTCGGTCTGCTCCTCGGTCATGTCGGTGGTTTCCAGCAACTGCAGCATGCCCAGCACCCCGTTCATCGGCGTGCGCAGTTCATGGCTCATCATCGCCAGGAAGTCTGACTTGGCATTGTTTGCCCGCTCGGCTTCTTCGCGAGTCTGGATCAACTGGGCCATGGCCTGGTGCTGTTCACGACTGGCCTGGTTCAAGCCATCGGCTAGATTATTGATGTGGCGCGACAGGTCGCCCAGTTCCGAGTCATCGACAATGGGCAGTGGCGTCTGGTAATCGCCCTGTTGGATCGCCTTGACCGCATTGCCCATGGCGCTGATCGGCTGCGACAGGCTGGCCGCCAGGCGCCGGGCCAATAAGAAGGTAAACAACAGGGCGAACAGCGCGAGAATCCCGGCCTTGAACAGGATTTCCTGTTGGCGCTGGCTGAACGCATCGTTGGACATACCCACAATCACCCGGCCCAGGTAATCCGCACGAGGCGCCTTGGGCTCGGCGATGTTGTCCTGGAAGAAGTCATTGCCCAGTTGGATATGTTGCAGGCGAATCGGCGCCTGGAACACTTTCACCGACAGCGAGCGGTCGTGCTTCTCCGACGGTTGCTCGACGTACACCAGAATGTTTTCCGTGCTGTCCTGTATCTCCAGAAAGCGCACATGCGGCGTGGCCAGGGTGGCCCGCAACAGGCTTTCGAGCACGTCGTTGTTGCCGGAAATAACCCCGTATTCGGTGGCCGGTGCCAGTTGGTTGGCGATCAATTGGCCGGTGTGGTCCAGCTCCTGGCGCAAGTCCTGGATCCGTACGAAGGTAAAGAAGCTGATCAACAGCAGCGTCAACAGGAGTGCCGGGCCCAGGGTGATGAGCTGGGTTCGGGTGTTGATGTCCCAACGGCGACGAAATGTCATGGGCGTTTTTCTCCTTCGGCCAGGCGGGCGGCGACGTTGGTTTCGTCCACCTGTTCGATCCCCAGTGAGCGCGCAACCTGCGGGTTGCCCACGACTTTGAAGCGTTCCGGGTACAACGAGCGCGGCCAGTTGGCGGGCGCATGGTCCAGCAGCCGGTCGAGTACATCCAGCCAGTCGGCCTGATCGCTGTAGGTGCTGGCCAGGCTGCCGGCCTTGACGAACCCGGCGTTGGGCCCGACCAGTGGCAACTGCCTGGCGTAGCTGCTGAGCAGCAGGTTTTTCGCGGTTTTCGGGTTGTACAGCTGGGGATCATCCAGCCCCAGCAAGACGTCGCTGCTCTTGAACAGGCTTTGCAGCGGACGACTGTCGTTAGTGTTGTCCCAAAGCTGGGGCACGATCTCCAGCCCCATCGGCGCCGCATGCTGGCGCAACTCGCGGAGCAGGAATTCGCTGTCGATCCCATAGAGCACACCGATGCGCCGGGCCTGGGGCAGGATGCCGGTGATCAGGCGCAGTTGGCGGTCCAGTGGCGGGTCGCTCCACAACAGGCTGATCTTGGGGGGCACGCTGTCACCCAGGCGCTGGCGGGCTTGCAGGCGGCTGATGCGCAGCACCAGGGTCGGCGGGCCCTGGGTGTCCTGCAGGCGCCAGTCGAGGCTGGGCAGGTCCAGCAGGATCAGACGGGTACTGGCCGGCAAGTGCGCGGGGGCGGGAAGGTCTTTGAGCGGGGTGAACTGCACATGGTCTTCGGGGCGCTGTTCGCTCAGGGCCTGGACGAATGCTTGTACGCCCGGGCCGTCTTCGTCGGCGGTCAGCAGGATTTGCGCCGCCCATGTCGGTGCGGCAAACAGTAAAACCCCAAACAACAAACAGCGCCGCCAGAGTCGGGCGGTAAAGGAGAGGGTCATCCGTGACAAGTCGCTATCCACTAGAACTCTAACTCCGCACTGAAGTAGAGCACGTGGCGTTGGTCATAGTTGTTGTCGGGCCAGGTGGTGGGCTGATTGTCGAGACGTTGTTGCAACATGCCGGCCAGCTCCACGTTGGCTTTGCCCAAGGCAATGCGCTTGGCCACCCGCAGGTCGACCCGTTCGAAGCGATACTGGTTGAGCGCGTCGTCGCCATAGTAGAACACCGCACTGGACCAGCCATGGCCCCATTCCCGCATCCAGCCGGCCGAGCCGCTGTTGCGGGCGGTTTGCTGTCTGTCCAGCGGGTTGGTGGCGCTGGCGTCTACGTAAGCATAGGTCAGCCGCAGCCGGTCGGCGGTGCTCATGTGCCAGTCGAGTTGGGTTTCAGTGCCGGTAAAGCGCGAGCTGTTGGAGTTGCTGGCGATGTACTGGTTGTTGCGCAGCGGCTCGCTGACCATGTCGCTGATTTCGTCATAGAACAGCTTCACGTCGACGTTCAGCCCGATGTCGGCAAAAAAGCCGTTGTAGCCCAGCTCCCGGGAGCGCATCAGCTCTTTGTCGAGGTTGCCCGGGCCGCGGGTTACCACGAAATATTGACCGGAGTTCTGGCCGTAGGCCGGCGAACTGAGGTTGGTGACGCGGTAACTCCAGTTGACGTTGTTCTCGAACATGTCGGGCGAACGGATGGCTTCGGAGTACACCGCACGCAGGCCGTGACGCGGGTTGATCAGGTAGTTGACGGCCACCCGGGGCGTCAGCGAGTTGCCGCTCAGGTGGGTGTCCTCATACATTGCGCCGCCCTGGAGCAGCCAGTGTTCGCTGGCACGCCATTCCAGGTGGCCAAACATGCGCCAGGTGGTGTCGTCCAGGGTGCCGTTGAAGTAGGTGTCGGAGTCGGCGCGGTCGTACCGGTAGTTCATGCCGCTGACCAGGCGCAGGCTATCGGACAGGCTGAGGGTGTCCTGAATCTCCAGGTCGTAGCGGCTTTCTTTGGTGCTTTGGTCGATGTTGCCGCAAACCGGGTCCTTGCCGCCGTCACCCCATTGCTGGAGCACCTGCCGGGCCAGCGCCTGTTCGGCGGGGCTGCCGGGTGGAAGGTTGCCGGGGTTGAAGTTGTTCATGTGCCGGGCCAGTCGCTCGGCATAGTTGGGATTGAGTTGCCACAGCTGGGTCAACTCCGGGCTGAACGAGACCTTGGCGTCGCAGGCGCGCCAGATCTGCCTGCGATCCCACTGCTGGGCCGAGCCCTGGATATACAGGCTGTGATCAGGATTGAAGTCGAAGTTCCAGCGCAGGGAGCCGGCGTAATCCTTGGCGCTGACGTCAGAATTTGTACCGCCTTCGGTAATCCCGTCGAACACCGGTTGGTAGGTGTACGGGCGTTGGTTGGTACCTTCCTTGGCGTCCAGTTGCCAGTCGATGCTTTGTTGCGCGTTCAGGGTCTGGCTCACGGCGAGGCTGAAGCGGCTCAGGCGGCGACTGTCACGGCGGTCGGCGCCCACGCGGTCGCTGTCAAAACCATCGTCCTGTTGGCCGGAGAGTGACAGGCGCAAGTCGCCGGTTTCCCAGCCCATGCCCTGGCTGGCGTACCAGTCGTTGATCCCGCGTCCGCCCTGGGTGAGTTTCATCCGGGTGCCGTGGCTGTTGGCCGGCGAGCGGGTGAGGATGTTGACCACCGCCATCAGCGCGTTGGCACCGTAGCTGACGGTGTTGGGGCCGCGGAAGACTTCGATGCGGTCGATGTCTTCCAGGGCCACCGGAATATCGCTCCAGTCCACCGTCGCCAGGCCCGCGCGGTATACCGAGCGACCATCGATCAGCACCTGCATGCGCCGGGCGTCGCCGGCCTGGGTGCCGTGGTAATTCACGGCGGCCTGGTTGCCGGTGGTGTAGCCGACCATCATCCCGGGCACCAACCGCAGCAGTTCCGGGATATCCCGCGCACCGCTGGCCTTGATCAACTCGCTGTCGATCACCGTCATGCTGCCGGGCACGGCGGCGGCCGATTGCTTGAGCCGGGTAGCGGTCAGTACCTGCGGCAGCGGTTGGCTGTCGAGGAACAGATCGTCGGCCAGCAACGGTGCACTGCACCACGGCATGCACAACAGCGTCAGCAGAAGGGATGAGCGAGGAGGAGGGCCCAAATACACGGCACGGCCTTGATAATTACGGATAGCCGCCCATGTTAACTGAGGCGGGGCCTTTTGCCAGTCGTCGGCCCTGTAATTACTTCGCACAAATGTCGCATTTTCCGACGAGTGTTTGAATTGACGCGGGGGCTGGCCGCAAGCGGGTCGCTCCGTATAATGCGGCCATCGCCACTGCTATGGATTAACGGATTGCATATGACTGAACAGCGCCCTATTGCGGTCCTGGGAGGCGGAAGTTTTGGTACCGCCGTGGCTAATCTGCTGGCTGAAAATGGTCACCAGGTGCGTCAATGGATGCGTGACCCCGAGCAAGCCGAGGCCATCCGGGTCAACCGGGAAAACCCCCGTTACCTCAAAGGCATCAAGATTCTGCCGGCCGTGGAGCCGGTGACTGATTTGCAGGCGACGCTGGACGAGTGCGACCTGTGCTTTGTCGCGCTGCCCTCCAGCGCCCTGCGTTCGGTGCTCGCGCCCCACGCCGAGCGGTTGGCGGGCAAGCTGCTGGTCAGCCTGACCAAGGGCATCGAGGCGCACACCTTCAAGTTGATGAGCGAAATCCTTGAAGAAATCGCCCCCGAGGCACGCATTGGCGTGTTGTCCGGCCCGAACCTGGCGCGGGAAGTGGCTGAACACGCGCTGACCGCCACCGTGATCGCCAGTGAAGACGAAGAACTTTGCGAACGGGTGCAGGCAGTGCTGCACGGTCGCACCTTCCGCGTTTACGCCAGTGCCGACCGCTTCGGCGTCGAGCTGGGCGGGGCGTTGAAGAACGTCTACGCGATCATCGCCGGCATGGCGGTTGCGCTGGGCATGGGTGAAAACACCAAGAGCATGCTGATCACCCGTGCCTTGGCCGAGATGACCCGCTTTGCGGTCAACCAGGGCGCCAACCCGATGACCTTCCTCGGCCTTGCTGGCGTGGGCGACCTGATCGTCACCTGCTCGTCACCGAAAAGCCGCAACTATCAGGTAGGTTTCGCCCTCGGCCAGGGCCTGAGCCTGGAAGACGCCGTGACGCGTTTGGGCGAAGTGGCCGAAGGCGTCAACACCCTGAAGGTGCTGAAGGCCAAGGCCCAGGAAGTCGGGGTGTATATGCCGCTGGTCGCCGGTTTGCACGCGATCCTGTTTGAAGGGCGCACCTTGAACCAGGTCATCGAGTTGCTGATGCGGGCCGAGCCGAAGACCGATGTCGACTTTATTTCCACCAGTGGTTTCAACTGAGGAACGCGTCATGAACGATCCGAAAGCAGCTCCCAAGTACGAATCCATTGGCCTGCGTGTGCTGTGGATGCTGGTGTTTGCCCTGGTGTGGCAAGTGGCGCAGTTTCTGCTGGGGGCGCTGGTGGTAGTGCAGCTGGTTTACCGGTTGGTGTACGGCGCGCCGAACCTTGGGCTGATGAATTTTGGTGACAGTTTGAGTCAGTTTTTGGCGCAGATTGGGCGGTTTGGCAGTTTTCACAGTGATCAGAAGCCTTGGCCGTTTGCTGATTGGCCGACGCCCCGTGCACCGGAAGGTGAGGCTGCTCACAGCGTGCCGCCGGCGCCGCATCCTGTGCGTGATGAGGAACCGAAGCTATGAAGGTGTGGGTGTTGCGTCACGGTGAGGCCGAGGGGCATGCGCGTACGGATGCTGAGCGTAATTTGACGGCCCATGGGCGTGAGGAGGTTTTGCGCAGTGCGGGGCATCTGATTGGGCAGCCTGTGCGGGCGATTATTGCCAGTCCGTATGTGCGGGCGCAGCAGACGGCGCAGTTGGTGCGGGAGGCGTTGGGGTTTGAGCCTGAGATCCGCACTGTGCCTTGGTTGACGCCCGAGAGTAATCCGCTGGAGGTGCTCAAGCATCTGGATAATGACGATGATGTGTTGTTGGTCAGTCATCAGCCGTTTGTGGGGGGGCTGATCAGTTATTTGCAGCATGGGCATTTGCGGCAGCCGCAGGCTATGAGTACGGCGAGTTTGGCGGAGTTGGAGGGGGATTTTCCGTTGGCGGGGTTGATGAGTCTTTTGAGTGTTCGGAATCCTTAAGGTTGGTTTGGGTTTAGGGTACATATCCGTTTCTTCGGTAACGGCCGCTTATGGTTCCGCTCTTACAGCGGGTCACTTTTGAAAAGCGCAAAAGTAACCAAAACGCTCTGCCCCGCCTGTCGGCACCTCGCCTAGGCTCGGTGTTCCCTCACTCCGGCATTGCTACGCGGGCCGCCGCGACGGGCCATCCATGGCCCGGCGCGGCTAAACCGGCGTCCTGCCGGTTTACCCGCTCCGCAATACCTGCGTTCGGCCTCGGGCTGAATGGGGCAGTCAGATCAAAAGCAGATCAAAAGCAAAAGCACAGCGGCCTCCCGGCCGGCTTGAGTGTTAAGAGCGAAAGCAAAGCTGCTTTTCTGTAGGAGCGAGCTTGCTCGCGAAAAACCTGAGAACGCCGCGTTCATTCAGGATGCCCGCGTCATCGTTAACGACCTTCGCGAGCAAGCCCGCTCCCACATTTGGACCGTGTCCGCTTTAGCTTTTGCTGTTGCTTCACCACACTCAAGCCGGCCTGTAGGCCGCTGTGCTCTTGATCTGCTGTTGATCTTGATCTTAGGCGCCCCGTTAAACCACGCTGGCCGAACGTAGGCAGTACGGAGCGGGTAAACCGGCAGGACGCCGGTTTAGCCGCGACGGGGCAGGGACGCCCCGTCGCGGCGGCCCGCTTCGTGCTGCCGGAGCTGAGGGCACACCGAGCCTAGGCGAGGTGCCGAGTGGTGGGGCAAGAGCCTTTTGGTTACTTTTGGGCTCTTTTCAAAAGTGACCCGCTGTAAGAGCGGAACCAATACAAGCCATCACCCAAATAACGGATATACACCCCAAACCAGCAGAACTTGCACCCCCCGCGCTCCCATGAAATAGTCAGCCAAGCAAGTGCTTGGTTGGCTACCATCGGAACACAAAGGAGCGCGTCCATGTCTGTCGCTATTCGTTTGCCGCTGCAAGTCTTCTTCGACCGCGAAGCCCGCCACCCACGGCAACGATTCCTGGTTCAGCCCATCAAAGGCGGCGAGGTCCAAACCCTCACCTGGGCCGAAGCCGGCCACCAAGCCCGCTGCGCCGCCCACTGGCTGCGCGCCCGCGACCTCCCCCAGGGCTCGCACATCGCCCTGATCTCGAAAAACTGCGCCTACTGGATCATCGCCGACCTCGCCATCTGGATGGCCGGCCATGTCTCCGTGCCGCTCTACCCCAACCTCACCGCCGACTCCGTCGCCCACGTACTCGAGCACTCCGAAGCCGCGCTGGCGTTCATTGGCAAACTGGACGACTGGCCTGCCATGTCCGCCGGAGTAAAGGCCGACCTGCCCACCATCAGTCTGCCGCTGTGCCCCGAAGGCGAATTCGACTTCACCTGGGCCGACCTGCAAACCTGCTCACCCATCCAGGACAACCCCACGCCAGCCGCTTCAGACCTGGCCACCATCATCTACACCTCCGGGACCACCGGCCTGCCCAAGGGCGTGATGCACAGCTTCGGCGCCCTGGCTTTCGCGGCCACTCGCGGCACTGAATTGTTCGGCCTGGGGGAGGGCGACCGCCTGCTGTCCTACCTGCCGCTGTGCCACGTGGCCGAGCGCATGTTTGTGGAAATGGCCTCGATCTACACCGGGCAAACCGTATTTTTCGCCGAGAGCCTCGACACGTTTCTTACAGACCTCAAGCGGGCCAGGCCGACAGCACTGTTCGGCGTACCGCGCATCTGGACCAAATTCCAGATGGGCGTCTACAGCAAAATCCCCGCAAGCCGCCTCGATACCTTGCTGCGCCTGCCCTTCATCGGCAAACGCGTTGGCCACAAAGTGCTCGCCGGGTTGGGCCTGGACGCCGTGCGCGTGGCAATCTCCGGCGCAGCCCCCGTGCCCGAAGCCCTGTTGGTCTGGTACCGCAGGCTCGGCCTGGATGTGCTGGAGGTCTACGGCATGACTGAAAGCTGCGGCTACTCCCACGTGTGCCGCCCCGGCGAGCAGAAACTCGGCTGGATCGGCCCGCCATGTCCGGACGTTGAAGTGCGCATCGGTGACGACGGCGAAGTCCAGGTGCGCAGCGGCGCGACTATGCTCGGTTATTTCAAGGATCCGGTGAAAACCGCCGAAACCATTACCGCCGACGGCTTCCTGCGCACCGGCGACAAGGGCGAGCAGGGCGCCGATGGCCGACTGCGGTTGACCGGACGGCTCAAGGAAATCTTCAAGACCAGCAAAGGCAAATACGTGGCCCCGGCGCCGATTGAAAACCGCCTGGCAGAGCATGCGCGTATCGAGCAGGTGTGCGTCGTAGGCGATGGCTTGAGCGCGCCCATGGGCCTGTGTGTGTTATCTGTAGTGGGCCTGCAAGACGCCGATGGCCAGGGGCGCCAGGCGTTGCAGGTCAGCCTCGAGCGCCTGCTGGAAGAGGTCAACCAGGTGCTGGATAAACATGAACGCTTGCGCCAACTGGTGGTGGTGAAAGACAGTTGGGCGGTGGAAAACGGTTTCCTCACGCCGACCTTGAAGATCAAGCGCAACGTGATTGAAGCCGTCTACGGGTCGCAGTTTCCGGCCTGGAGCGCGCGCTCCGAAGCCGTGCTGTGGCAGGATTGAGCACTGACATAAAACCAATAAGGACCGATCAATGAGCCTGTGGCGCACCCAACCCAACATCGAACAACTCAATGCGATCCAGAAAAACACCATCGGTGAAGTGCTGGATATTCGCTTCGAAAGCTTTGACGACGAGTCTCTGACCGCCAGCATGGTGATCGACCACCGCACCCATCAACCCTACGGCCTGCTGCATGGCGGCGCGTCGGTGGTGCTGGCGGAAACCGTGGGCTCCATGGCGAGCTACCTGTGCATCGACGCCAGCAAGTTCTATTGCGTGGGTCTGGAAATCAACGCCAACCACCTGCGCGGTTTGCGCAGCGGGCGGGTGACGGCGGTGGCCAAGCCGATTCATATCGGGCGCACCACCCACGTATGGGACATCCGCCTGACCAGCGATGAAGGCAAGGCCAGCTGCGTATCGCGCCTGACCATGGCCGTGGTGCCGCTGGGCGAGAACCCGCCGGCCCGATAGGCGTGGCGTGAGTGTCATCATTCCTGGCAGTTACAGTCATTGCCGTGACTGCCCGGTCTGGGGAGAATCAACGCTCTGTTTATGGTGATGGATCAGGTATGTCGCAGCACGTGTTTTTCGCTCACGCCAATGGCTTTCCTTCGGCGACCTACGGCAAGTTGTTTGCCGCCCTGGCCCCGGAGTACGCCGTCGCGCATTTGCCGCAGCACGGTCACGACCCGAGGTTTCCGGTGGATGACAACTGGCAGAACCTGGTGGACGAACTGATCCACCACCTTGAGCAACAACCGGAACCGGTGTGGGGGGTGGGCCATTCGTTGGGGGGCGTGCTGCACCTGCACGCGGCCATGCGTTGCCCGCAGTTATATCGCGGCGTGGTGATGCTCGATTCCCCGGTGCTGACCCTGGCGGATCGCTGGGTGATCCGCGCGGCCAAGCGCTTCGGTTTTATCGACCGGCTGACCCCGGCGGGTCGTACCCTGGGCCGTCGTGAAGAGTTCGCCGACCTGGCGGCAGCGCGCCAGTACTTTGCTGGCAAGACCCTGTTTCGCGGCTTTGATCCCGAGTGTTTCGACGCTTACCTGCAACATGGCCTGGAGCAGGTGGGCGACCGCCTGCGTCTGCGCTTTGATCCGGCCACCGAGATCAGTATCTACCGTGGCGTGCCCCACACCAGCCCCGGCCAGGCCCGGCAACTGAAAGTGCCGCTGGCGGTGGTGCGTGGCCGCCAGAGCCGGGTAGTGATGCGTCACCATGCCAGCGGCGTGGGGCGCATGCCCATGGGTGAAATGCTGACCATGCCCGGCGGCCACATGTTTCCTCTTGAGCGCCCACAGGACACTGCCACCTTGATCAAGAATCTGTTTGCCCGTTGGGAAGCTCGCCAGCGCGAGCGCAGTTGCGCATGACCGCGCCCGTCGAAGAAGTCCGCCTGGCGTTGCCGCACATCGAGTTGGCGGCGCATCTGTTTGGCCCTGAAGACGGCTTGCCGGTGATTGCCCTGCATGGCTGGCTGGACAACGCCAACAGCTTCGCGCGTCTGGCGCCGAAACTCGATGGCCTGCGCATCGTTGCGCTGGACATGGCCGGCCATGGTCATTCGGCTCATCGTCCCGTCGGTGCCGGTTACTCCCTGTGGGATTACGTCCACGATGTGCTGCAAGTCGCCGAGCAACTGGGCTGGAAACGTTTTGCATTACTTGGCCACTCCCTCGGCGCCATCGTTTCCCTGGTGTTGGCCGGCGCCTTGCCGGAGCGAGTGACACACCTGGGATTGATCGATGGCGTGATCCCGCCGACCGGCACCGCAGACAACGCCGCCGAACGCCTCGGCATGGCGTTGCAGGCGCAATTGAACCTGCAGGACAAACGCAAACCGGTGTACAGCACCCTCGATCGGGCGGTGGAAGCGCGGATGAAAGGCGTGGTGGCGGTCAGTCGCGAAGCCGCCGAACTGCTGGCACAACGCGGCCTTATGCCAGTTCCCGGAGGTTACACCTGGCGCAGCGACAGCCGGCTGACCCTGGCTTCCCCTATGCGTCTGACAGAAGAGCAGGCGATGGCCTTCGTGCGTCGGGTCGGCTGTCCGACGCAACTGGTGGTCGCCGAAGACGGCATGTTGGCGAAACATTCCGAATTGCTTTCCGGGCTTCCATTCCAGGTGGCCACCTTGCCCGGTGGCCATCATTTGCACCTGAACGACGAGTCAGGCGCTACCCTTGTTGCAGACTGTTTCAATCGGTTCTTCTCCACGCCTTGACTTGGCGGAGTCAACTGCCGAGGCTGGGCGGATCGAAAGGGAGTCAACCATGAACGATCTCAACACCGCAGCGCACCCCAATGGCCTGGGCGCGCTCATCCGATGAGTATGCCGAAGGGATTTATCCGTATTCTGGGGCTGTGCTGTTTCAGCCCGCTGGTGTTCGCCGCCGACGTACCGGGTAGCCAGGACTTGCCCTCCGTGGCCCGTCAGGCCGACGCGCAGATCGTCGACTACCGCCCCGCCGAAGATAAAGAACGCATCTACCCGCTGGGCTCGATCCGCAAGATCAGCGGCCAGCTGCGCTACGAAGGCCAGGCCACCGCCCGCGGCCAGACCACCGCCATCACCTATGAACTGCCTGCCGAACACACTTCCAGCGCTGCATTCACCGCCACCCGCGAAGCCTTGCAGGCCCAGGGCGCGCAGTTGCTGTTCTGGTGCCAGGCCCGCGATTGCGGCGAAAGCAGCCTGTGGGCCAATGAAGTTTTCGGCAACGCCAAACTGGTAGGCGCCGACGGCCAGCAGGAATACCTGTTGCTGCGCCTGGCGGCGCCCCAAGACAATTCCCTGGTCGCGCTGTACGGCATCACCCGGGGCAATCGCCGGGCGTATCTGCATGTAGAGCAGTTGGACGCCAGCGCACCGCTGGGTGACTTGCTACCGACTTCCGCCACGCTGCTGCGGGAGCTGAAAAGCACTGGCGAGCTGGACTTCCCCAAGCTGGGTACCGAACCTGACGCCACCTGGCTCACCCTTATTTCCCGTGGACTGAACCTGGATGCCACCTTGCGGGTCAGTTTGACCGGGCCCACCGCGGAAGCATGGCGCCAGGGCTTGATTGATCAGGGCGTACGTGCGGCCCGGCTGGAAACCGGCACCGCCGAAGCGAAGGGTTTGCACCTGCATCTGATACGCTGACCGTTCCAGGGCGAACGGACCCGCGCCGTTCGCCTAAGCTCTTCCTCTTACAGACTTCTTTTCGAGAAACCACATGCTCAATAACGATCGCCTGCTGGTGCAGATCCTGCTGCTGGTGTTGTTTGGTGCCAGCTTCTGGGTGATGGCGCCGTTCTGGTCGGCGCTGTTCTGGGGCGCGGTGCTGGCGTTTGCCAGTTGGCCGGTGATGCGCCTGCTCACCCGCTGGCTGGGTGGGCGCGAATCCCTGGCTGCCGGAATCCTGACCCTGGTCTGGATGCTCTTGGTGGCGTTGCCGCTGGTTTGGCTGGGGTTCAACCTGGCTGATCATGTGCGCGACGCCGTTGGCTTGATCAAGGATATCCAGGTGGATGGTTTGCCCGAGGCACCGACCTGGCTCGGCTCCATTCCTTTTGTCGGCGAGCGGTTGGTGGCGATGTGGGACAGCATCGACCAGCAAGGCGCGGCGTTGATGGTCACCCTCAAGCCGTACCTGGGGCAGGTGGGCAACTGGTTGCTGGCCCGAAGCGCGCAGATTGGCGGCGGGATTCTGGAGCTGACCCTGAGCCTGGTGTTTGTGTTCTTTTTCTACCGGGACGGGCCGCGCCTGGCGATGTTTGTCCATCGTCTGCTGGAGCGGTTGATCGGCGACCGTGCGGGCTACTACATCGAACTGGTCGCGGGTACGGTGCAGCGGGTGGTCAACGGTGTGATCGGCACCGCTGCCGCCCAAGCCCTGCTGGCGCTGATCGGCTTCTGGATTGCCGGGGTGCCGGGAGCATTGGTGCTGGGCATCGTCACGTTCCTGCTGAGCCTGATTCCCATGGGGCCGCCGCTGATCTGGATACCGGCCACCGCCTGGCTGGCGTGGAAGGGTGACTACACCTATGCGGTATTCCTGGGTGTGTGGGGCACATTCATCATCAGTGGCGTGGACAACGTGCTCAAGCCCTACCTGATCAGCCGTGGCGGCAACCTACCGCTGGTGATCGTGCTGCTGGGGGTGTTTGGCGGGTTGATTGCGTTCGGTTTCATCGGCCTGTTCATCGGCCCGACGTTGCTGGCTGTGGCCTATAGCTTGCTGACGGACTGGAGCGCCAGCCAGGCTCAGGTACGGCGGGACGATAAAGCCGGGCAGTAAAGGTTCATGCAGGGCGTAGGAACCATTCCTACGCCCTCGGCAGCCACATCACTGCCGTCAGTCCACCGCCCGGCGTTTCCTCCAGGCTCAGCCGTCCACCGAGGCGTTCAACCGCTTCCTTGGAAATCGTCATCCCCAACCCCACGCCGCCGGAGTTCCGGTTGCGCGAGCCTTCCAGCCGATAAAACGGCTCAAACACCGCCTCGCGTTTATCCGCCGCAATCCCCGGGCCATGGTCGATCACCTTGATCACCAGCGCCTGCGGGCTGTCCGCCAGTTCGATGCGCGCGGTGCCGGCATAGCGCAAGGCGTTGTCGATCAGGTTGTTCAGGCACGAACGCAGGGCCATCGGTTGCACCTGCAACGGCACACATTCACCACTGCATTGCACGTCGGAGCCGCGGTCCTGGGCGTTTTCACTCAGGGATTCCACCAGCGCCTGCACATCCAGCCAATGCCGGGTTTCACTGGTGCGTTGTTCGTGCAGGTAGCTCAGGGTGGCGTCGAGCATGCCGATCATGTCGTCCAGGTCCTGGCGCATCTGGCCCTGCAGCTTGGTGTCTTCGATCTGTTCCAGGCGCAGTTTGAGCCGTGACAGCGGCGTGCGCAGGTCGTGGGATACAGCGCCCAGCATGCGGGCACGCTGGGTGACCTGTTCGCGGATTCGCTTTTGCATCAGGTTAAAGGTCGACGCTGCCTGCCGTGCTTCCCGTGGGCCGGACTCGTTCAGCGGTGGGCTGTCGAGGTCCAGGCTCAGGCGTTCGGCTGCGGCGCTCAGGCGCTGGATCGGCCGGCTGAGTAACTTGGCGCCATACCAGGCCGCGATTATCAGCGAGAAAAACTGAAACGTCAGCGGCACCACAGGCCCGCCGAACCAGGGACGGCGATGCGCCTTGGGCATTGGCGTCAGGGTCCCGTCCGGTTCCTCGATGAAGGTTTCGTGTGGCGGTGGCGGCGGCGGGCCATAGTGGTGAAACCAGAAAAATGCCAGCGCGTGGGCCAACACAATCGCCACCAGCAACACACCGAACAGCCGCCCGAACAGGGTGTTGAAGGCGTTGCGCATCAGCCGATATCCCGGGCGTCGAACAGGTAGCCTTCACCGCGTACGGTCTTGATCAACTGCGGAGCCTTGGGATCATCCCCGAGTTTTTGGCGCAGGCGCGAGACCAGCAGGTCAATGCTGCGATCAAACGCTTCGATGGAACGGCCACGGGCCGCATCCAGCAATTGCTCGCGGCTCAGCACCCGGCGCGGGCGCTCGATAAACACCCACAGCAAGCGGAATTCGGCGTTGGACAGCGGCACCACCAGGCCATCGTCGGCCACCAGTTGGCGCAGCACGCTGTTGAGGCGCCAGTTGTCGAAGCGGATATTCGCCCGTTGCTCGGTGCGATCATCCCGCACGCGACGCAGGATGGTCTGGATACGCGCCACCAGCTCGCGAGGCTCGAAGGGCTTGGACATGTAATCGTCGGCCCCCAGTTCCAGACCGATGATGCGGTCGGTGGGTTCGCAGCGGGCAGTGAGCATCAGGATCGGGATGTCCGACTCCGCTCGCAGCCAGCGGCACAGTGACAAACCGTCTTCACCGGGCAACATCAGGTCGAGCACCACCACGTCGAAGGTTTCGGCTTGCATGGCCTGGCGCATGGCGGCGCCATCGGTCACGCCGCTGGCGAGAATATTGAAGCGCGCCAGGTAATCGATGAGCAGTTCGCGGATCGGCACGTCGTCGTCGACGATCAGCGCGCGGGTGTTCCAGCGCTTGTCTTCACCCACAAGCGAGCCTTTTTGATCGTCATTCAGCGCAGGAGTCAGGGTTTGCATGGTGCGATCATCTACCTGGTGGGCCGCCGGGCCGAAGATCGGCGGCGAGGTTGTTGCGTTCAGCATAGGCGCCCAGCCCCGGGGCTGGAAGTTCTGTACGGTGGTTCACGTGTGCGAGGCTAATCTTCGGGGGTATTGCAGGCATGTCGGGAATGTATCGGTTTCGACACAATTGCCAGGGAGCCCGCAATCTGGCGGCTAAATCGCGAATTACCGATCATCGGATCCCGCAAACGCGCTGCTTGCGCTACAATCCGCGCCGATTTCGACTTGCCTGAGAGCCCATTCCAATGTCCGTCTGCCAGACTCCTATCATCGTCGCCCTGGATTACCCCACCCGTGACGCCGCACTGAAGCTGGCTGACCAGTTGGACCCCAAGCTTTGCCGGGTCAAGGTCGGCAAGGAGTTGTTCACCAGTTGTGCGGCAGAAATTGTCGGCACCTTGCGTGACAAAGGCTTCGAGGTGTTCCTCGACCTGAAATTCCACGACATCCCCAACACCACCGCGATGGCGGTCAAGGCCGCCGCCGAAATGGGCGTGTGGATGGTCAATGTGCACTGCTCCGGCGGTTTGCGCATGATGGCGGCGTGCCGTGAAGTGCTCGATCAGCGCACCGGCCCCAAGCCATTGTTGATTGGCGTCACCGTGCTGACCAGCATGGAACGTGAAGACCTGGCCGGCATCGGCCTGGATATCGAGCCACAGGAACAAGTGCTGCGCCTCGCCGCCCTGGCGCAAAAGGCGGGTATGGACGGCCTGGTGTGCTCGGCGCTCGAAGCCCAGGCGTTGAAGACCGCCCACCCGTCGCTGCAACTGGTGACCCCGGGGATTCGTCCTGCGGGCAGCGCCCAGGACGACCAGCGTCGCATCCTGACGCCGCGCCAAGCGTTGGACGCCGGTTCCGATTACCTGGTGATCGGTCGCCCGATCAGCCAGGCGGCCGATCCGGCCAAGGCACTGGCGGCGGTGGTTGCCGAGATCGCCTGACCTACCCGATCTGAAGCGGGCTCGGTAAAAAAATGTGGGAGCGGGCTTGCTCGCGAATGCGGTAGATCAGTCAAGAAATCCAGTGGCTGACACTCCGCCTTCGCGAGCAAGTCGAAACGTCGCACCGCCGCTCCCACATTTGGTTCTGCGGTGTGTCAGCTGACCTTCAGTACCAACTTCCCAAAGTTCTCGCCGTTGAACAGTTTCATCAACGTTTCCGGGAACGTCTCCAGACCTTCGACGATATCTTCCTTGCTCTTGAGCTTGCCCTGAGCCATCCAGCCGGCCATTTCCTGCCCGGCAGCGGCAAAATTCGCCGCGTGATCCATCACCACAAACCCTTCCATACGCGCACGATTGACCAGCAATGACAGGTAATTGGCCGGCCCTTTGACGGCCTCCTTGTTGTTGTACTGGCTGATGGCGCCGCAGATCACCACGCGGGCTTTCAATGCCAGGCGGCTGAGCACGGCGTCGAGAATGTCACCGCCGACGTTATCGAAATACACGTCCACACCTTTCGGGCACTCGCGCTTGAGGCCGGCGTGCACGTCTTCGTTTTTGTAGTCGATGGCCGCATCAAACCCCAACTCATCCACCAGGAACTTGCATTTGTCGGCGCCGCCGGCAATGCCCACCACGCGGCAGCCTTTGATCTTGGCAATCTGCCCGGCAATGCTGCCCACTGCGCCGGCCGCGCCGGAAATCACCACGGTGTCTCCGGCCTTGGGTGCGCCGGTGTCCAGCAGGGCAAAGTAGGCAGTCATGCCAGTCATCCCCAGTGCCGACAAATAGCGCGGCAGCGGTGCGAGTTTCGGATCGACCTTGTAGAAACCCCGTGGCTCGCCGAGGAAGTAATCCTGCACGCCCAAGGCACCGTTGACGTAGTCCCCCACGGCAAATTTCGGATTGTTCGAGGCGATGACCTTGCCTACGCCCAAAGCGCGCATGACTTCGCCGATCCCTACCGGCGGAATGTAGGATTTGCCCTCGTTCATCCAGCCACGCATGGCCGGGTCCAGGGACAGGTATTCGTTGTGCACCAGCACCTGCCCGTCCTGCGGCGTGCCCACCGGTACTTCCTGGTAGGTGAAGGTGTCCCGCGTGGCAGCGCCGACCGGGCGTTTGGCGAGCAGGAATTGGCGGTTGGTCTGGGCAGTCATGGCAGGGACTCTTGAGAAGTGGACCTTGAGTGATAGACCCTTCGAGCCGCACCGGCAAGGTGCGCGGCACCTGCGAATGCCCCTCGATCCACTGCAATGATAGTGACGCCGGTCCCGTTATCACTGCGGCTCATGGTTCCCCAACCGGGCGTTTGATAGTGCTGACGTGCCCATGGCCGCTCTGGCTAGACTGGGGTCATCGAGCATCCCCATCGAAGGACATCACCATGAGCATGACATTTTCCGGCCAGGTAGCCCTGGTGACCGGGGCGGCCGCGGGCATTGGCCGCGCCACTTCGCTGGCGTTCGCCGCTGAAGGCTTGAAAGTCGTAGTTGCCGATTTGGACGCGGCGGGCGGCGAGGGCACTGTGGCGCTGATTCATCAGGCCGGTGGCGAAGCCGTGTTTGTACGCTGCAATGTCACCCTCGAAGCGGACGTACAGCAGTTGATGCAGCAGACCGTAGCCACCTATGGTCGGTTGGACTATGCCTTCAACAACGCCGGAATCGAGATCGAAAAGGGCAAGTTGGCCGATGGCAGCCTGGATGAGTTCGACGCAATCATGGGCGTCAACGTCAAGGGCGTGTGGCTGTGCATGAAGTATCAACTGCCGTTGCTGCTGGCCCAGGGCGGTGGTGCCATCGTCAATACGGCCTCGGTGGCGGGGCTGGGGGCGGCGCCGAAGATGAGTATCTATGCCGCGTCCAAGCACGCGGTAATCGGCCTGACCAAGTCGGCGGCGATCGAGTACGCGAAAAAGAAAATCCGCGTCAACGCGGTGTGCCCGGCGGTGATCGACACCGATATGTTCCGACGTGCCTATGAGGCTGATCCACGCAAGGCTGAATTTGCTGCCGCCATGCACCCGGTCGGGCGTATCGGCAAGGTCGAGGAAATCGCCAGCGCGGTGCTTTACCTGTGCAGCGACGGTGCTGCGTTTACCACAGGCCAGGCATTGGCGGTGGACGGTGGCGCGACTGCCATTTAGGAACTGACGCTGATGCCATTCAGAAAAGCGTTGGCCGCGCTGTGAGGCTTTTCCGCAGATGGCCAGATGCCTTGGCTGAATGTGTATCAGTAGGTAAATAATCCAATTAAATCAATGATTTAATAAATCTTCACCACGGCTGTCATTGGGCTTCTGTGCTTAACTGGTTTGGGTTAAATGACAACAGTTTAAGTGAGTGGCTCATGGATTTAGGGATCGATCGACAAGCCCTTGTACCGGTAGTGCAGCAAATCGTCAGCGCGTTGGCCGCCTGGATTCGCGAGAGCGGAGCCAGCCCCGGGACGCGGTTGCCTTCGGTTCGGCAGTTGGCCCACGAGAACCTGCTCAGCCAGTCCAGCGTGATCGAGGCGTTTGAGCGGATGGTTGCCCAGGGCGTGCTGGCCTCAAGGCAAGGCTCGGGTTTCTGTGTGGCCCAGCCTCCCGCCGAGCGCGGCCTTCGTTGCGAAAACCAATGGTATGAGGGCGCCGAGTCCGGGTGGGGCGCCTTCGTCGACAATCAACTGGGTGAACTGAAACTGGGGTGCGGCTGGCTGCCGGACACCTGGCGCGAAAGCGACGACATCAGCTACGCGATTCGTGAGGTCACCCGCACCGATACCGCCGCCGTCTTCAACTACAGCACGCCGCTGGGCCTGCCGGCGCTGCGCGAACAGTTGCTCAAGCGCCTGGCCCACATTCATGTGGCGGCCCGGGTCGACCATATCCTTATCACCCAAGGTGCGAGCCATGCCCAGGACCTGTTGATCCGCACACTGCTCAAGGCCGGCGATACGGTGGTGGTGGAAAGCCCGGGCTATGGCAACCTCTACCGCCAGTTGGCCTTTCACGGTATCAAGCTGCTGGAAGTGCCGCGCACACGCGGTGGCCCGGACATGCCTGCACTGGAGGCGCTGTTGCACGGGCATCGGCCCAAGTGCCTGTTCATCAACAGCCTGTATCACAACCCCACTGGCACCAGCCTGTCCCTGGCGGTGGCCGAGCGCTTGTTGCAACTGGCTCATTCCCGGGACTTCTTCATTGTCGAAGAAGACGTCTATGGCGATCTGCAACATGCCAGCTGTACCCGGCTGTCGGCGTTGCCCCACGAGGACCGGGTGATCTATATCTCGAGTTTTTCCAAGACCCTCAGCAGCGCTTTGCGCGTGGGCTACCTCACGGCCAGCGGGGCGATCATCGCGCAGTTATCCAAGGTCAAGACCATGACCGGTATCGGCACCTCGCGGTTCGCCGAGGCGGTGGTGGCCACGTTGCTGGCCAATGGTGCCTACCGCAAGTGGGTGCAACGCTTGCGTCGGCGCTTGAGCACCGAAATGGCCGTCACGCTGCAGGTGCTGGAAGACGAGGAGTGGGAGGTGTTTGCGGTGCCGGCGGGTGGCATGTTTGTGTGGGCGCGGCCTGGCGTGGGTGACTGTTCGACGCTGCACGCGCAGGCTCGTCGGCTTGGGGTGTTGCTGTCGCCAGGGGCGCTTTTCAGCCCGACGGGCGAACACAGTGACTGGCTGCGCATCAACGTGGCCTATGCTTCTGATCAGCGCGCACTCGCGCTGTTCAAGGCCATGGGCCCGGCAGGATCGACCTCTACCATTCTGAAAACGACGAGGATGTAGCTTTTTGCCATTATTGTGGCGCCAAACGCTTGTGTTCAGTGCCCCGGGGTTGCGAATCTCGCTGCATCGAAACCGGGCTTGATGGCACCCGCCATTGCAAGAGGACTCAAGTGCAATGATTTCTGCCGTGCAACGACGTTTTGCCAACCTCGGTATGGCAAAGAAACTGGGCTTGGGCTTCGCCTTGGTGTTGCTGTTGACGGCGCTGGTGGCGGCGATTGGCGTGTGGTCGCTGCAAACCGTCGGTCAGCGCTTCGAGGGCCTGAAAGCCATGTCGGCGCTAAACAGCGGCCTGCTCAAGGTGCGCTTGATCGAGCAGGACTACGCGCTGCATGCCGATCCCAAGTCCGTGGACGCCTTGCACGAAAGCGTCGACGCATTGGCCGCCCAGGCTACGATCCTGAAGGGCCTGTCGCCCGCCAACGTCCCGGTGATGACCGACGTCGAGCAGGCGCTGGCGGCCTATCGCAAGGCGTTCGATGAGTTTGTCGAGTTGACCCAGACCAAGGATCTGGCCCTGGAAATGGCCAGTTGGTCGGTCTCCAGTGTCGCCAACAACCTCGATGTATTGCAGGCCGGGCTGGCGGACGACGGCGCCTACGGCCTCAAGGAAAGCCAGGGCAAGGAAGGCGCCGAGTTTATCGAGCAGGCGGGGCAGGTCAGCCAGGTCTCGCGCCTGATGCTGCAAGCCATGAACGAAGCGCACGTGCGTCTGGATCAGAGCCGCAAGGGCGATGACGAGAACGCCGAGCAAGGCAAGATCGAGCAGGCTGATCAGGCCTTGGCCCAGGTCGAGCAGTTGAAAACCACGGTCAAGGATTCCGGTTATCAAACCGTACTTAACGAAGTGTCCGGGCATATCGCGGCCTTCAGCGAAAAACTCGGCGAGTACACGGGCCTGCTGGCGCAGGAAAAGGTCGTCTATAAGCAACTGCACGAGCGTGCTGCGGAGGTGGTCACCCGGGTCAATCAGGCCTATGACGCAGAAGACCTGTCGATGCAGGCGCAGTTGAAGAAAAGCGCATTGCTGATCATTGGCTCCTCTGCGTTGGCCTTGCTGGTGGGGCTGATTGCCGCGTGGATCATCACCCGGTTGATCGTCGCCCCGCTGCGCCGTGTGATTGCAGCCGCCCAGCAGATTGCCTCCGGTGATCTCAGTGGGCGCATGGACGTCAGCCGTCGGGACGAAATGGGTCAGTTGATGCTGGCGATGCAGCAGATGAGCAGCGGCTTGAGCAACATGGTCAGCGGGTTGCAGGCGGGTATCGAGCAACTGGCCAGCTCGGCTCATTCGCTGTCCAGCGTGACTGAGCAGACCAACATTGAGGTCAGCAGCCAGAAGGAAGAGACCGAGCAGGTGGCTACGGCCATGAACCAGATGACCGCCACCGTGCACGACGTGGCACGCAACGCCGAAGAAGCGGCCCAAGCTGCGCAGACTGCGGATGACAAGGTCGACAGCGGCCAGCAGGTGGTGCGCCAGAGCTTGCAGCGCATCGAATTGCTGGCCAGTTCTGCGACCTCTGCCAGTACCAGCATCGAAAGCCTGAGTGCGGAAATCCAGCATATCGGCACGGTACTCGAGGTGATCAAAAGCGTGGCCGAACAAACCAACTTGCTCGCCCTGAATGCGGCCATCGAGGCGGCCCGGGCGGGCGAGCAGGGCCGTGGTTTTGCGGTGGTGGCCGATGAGGTTCGGGCACTGGCCAAGCGTACCCAGCAATCGACCGAGGAGATCGAGCGACTGGTCAGCACCTTGCGCAGCGCGGCACAGTCTTCGGTGCAGCAGATCAAACAGAGTGGCGAACTGGTGAAGCTGGCGGTCAGTGATGCCCTGGAAACTGAAAGTGCCCTGGGCAGCATTGCGGCGGCGGTGTCACTGATCCAGCAGATGAACCAGCAGATTGCCGCGGCGGCCGAAGAGCAAAGTTCGGTGGCCGAGGAAATCAACCGCAGCGTCACCAGCATCCGTGCCAGTGCCGATCAATCGGCGTTGAGCATGCAGGGCAACGCGGCGTCGAGCATTGAGCTGGCGCAGTTGGGCATGGAGCTGAAAGGGATGGTTGGGCACTTCCGCCTTTGATCACCGCACGCCTGCGGCGATCAAAGGGCAGGGCAGTCAGGCGTTGTTGACCAGGAAGGTCAGCAGCGCCTCGTTGACGTAGTCAGGGTTTTCCCGGCTGGAGATATGCCCGGCGTCCGGAATCAACGTCAGCGTGCAGCCGATCAAGGTGGCCATTTCTTCTGATTCGGCCGGTGGGCGTGGCTTGTCTTGCTCCCCACACATCACCAGGGTAGTATCAGCGTTTAGGCGCGACAGCTGCTCCAGCACATCGGCGCGGCTGAAGATAATCCGGCCCAGGGGCACGATGCTTTGCAGCAGGCGCTCTTTGGGGAAGGCCTTCAGTGCGTTGCGAAAGTCCTGGTACAAGGCCGACTCCCGGTCGATGCCGGGGCGGAAGAAGATCGGCGCCACCACATCCAGCAGCGGTTCCGGAATGGCACCGGCATCTTCGATCATCTTGAACAGCGAGAAGTAGTACTGGCGAGTGGCTTCCGGCTCGGCACCCAGGTGCGTGTCCATCAGCACCAGGCTGTTGACCCGCTCGGGTGCCAGCAGCGCCAGGCGTGCGCCCCACATGCCGCCGACCGACAAACCTACGAGGTTGACTTGGGCGATGTCCAGATGATCCAGCAGGGCCAGGTGCTGGCGTGCGAGGTCGTCCAGGGATGCGGTGTTTGCAGGCAGTGGGCCGGACTCGCCGTGGCCCCATAACTCGGGGACGATCACTCGGTATTGTTGCGAAAGGGCTTCTATCTGCGGCGCCCACATCTGGCTGTCCCACAGGTAGCTGGAACCGAGGAGAACGGCCGGGCCGGTGCCCTGGTCGAGGTAGTGCAGCGGTTGTCCATCGATGATCACGACAGGCATGGCGAGGCCCTTTTCGTTAACGGAGAGAGGGGGCCTTTTTTACGCTATTCGGCGGGAAGGGGATAGGTGCAGAGTGATGGCATGTGGCGAGCGGGTTTACCGCCCACCACAATGGCAGGGGATCAGTCGTAGATGGCTTTCTTCTTCCAGTCTGCATCCGCGTCCGCCACTTTCAAGCCTTCGGTCAATTCGTTGACCTCGTCTTCAGCCGGCTCGAGGTTGGTCAGCACCATGGAGTTGGCGCGCGCCAGTTGCTTCTCCAGCAATTGCAGTTGCTGGCTGTACACCACGGGCTCTGGCTGTTTGCGCAGGTACTGCACGCCGCGTTCGAACGCCAGGCGTGCCTGGCCCGGCTGGCCCTGTTGCAGCGCGTGCTGGCCCAGGTTGTTGAAGAACTCGATGTGCAGCAGCACCAGGATGTGGCGGATTTCCTTGATCCAGTGCTTGGCTTCATTGGTCGGCAGGAAACCGTCCTGGGCCGCGCGAGTTACCTGGCCATGCAGGGCTTCCAGCAGGAACCGTACATCCTTGGCCTTGGCTTCGGTCTGGATCGGGCCGGGCGGGTTATTCACCGTAATCGATTCGCCCTGGGCCACCAGCGCGTTGAGTTCGGTGATGCGTGCCTTGAGCGACGCATTCGACTTGTCCAGGTTCAACAGGCGCTGGTTGACGTTGAGCTCCAGGCGGGTCAGCAGCAACTTGAGTCGCGGCGTCATCAATTGGCCTGGAAAGGTCTCGGTGATTTCACCGCAGCGACGCAGCCGGTCATTGAGTTCGATCCGGGTCCGGTTCTTTTCCAGCTTATTGTTTTCCACCACGTGGTTCATGTAGCCAATGGCGATCAGTATTACGATCCCGGCTATTACCAGCAGGGTGATCATGAGTGGTGTCACCGGTGTGACCTCTTTATGGGGTTTGCGTTGAAGTGTAGTGACTGGTGCAGTGGCCGGATAGGACTGAGCGACCAGTTGCGTCAGTAGTTGCTTCTATATAGCTGGGCAGTCCCTGCATGGATGCACATTGCCATCATTTGCTGTGGCCAACTATAGCGCCTTGTGGAACGCCAGAATATAGGCGCCAAAGCCTGGACGGCGAGAAACCCTTGCAACCCCCATAAACCACGGCGAAGTCATTGATTTAAATAAATTTATCCTTGGGGGTTGACGACCTCCCAATCCATCCATAGAATGCGCGCCACTTACAGCGTAAAGCACACAGCGAAACGCGGTAGGGAGTGAATGTTGTACGTGTGTCCCCTTCGTCTAGTGGCCTAGGACACCGCCCTTTCACGGCGGTAACAGGGGTTCGAGTCCCCTAGGGGACGCCATATGCGGGAATAGCTCAGTTGGTAGAGCACGACCTTGCCAAGGTCGGGGTCGCGAGTTCGAGTCTCGTTTCCCGCTCCAAATTTAAGCAGTGTTGCTCTCGGGCGGCACTGAGTGAAACCAGGGCATAATCTTCGGATTTAATCTCTGGGCACTGAAATACACACCATGTGTTTCAGTAGCGTGTCCCCTTCGTCTAGTGGCCTAGGACACCGCCCTTTCACGGCGGTAACAGGGGTTCGAGTCCCCTAGGGGACGCCATTTGCGGGAATAGCTCAGTTGGTAGAGCACGACCTTGCCAAGGTCGGGGTCGCGAGTTCGAGTCTCGTTTCCCGCTCCATATTTAACGAAAACGCCGATCAGCAATGATCGGCGTTTTTGTTTGTGCGTGTTTTGTGGGCGGTGGCGCAACGCTTCAACCCGCGTTGCGCATGGATCCCTAGAAATTATCCATCGCGTGGCACATCGACAGCCTTCCCGACGGCGTCGGTTCAATCGGATTCCACCGTTCAGCACCCTTCGGCAGTTCGGCCAACTCGAACGCACAACTGCTGGACAGGGACGCGCGCACCATGTAATCCATGCCGGGCTTGGGGATAAAGGTCATGGTGTTGAAACATTGCCGGCCAGCTTGCGGCAGCCCCAGGTAGTGAAAGGCGATGGGCGTGTTCGCCGGAATCACCAGTTCGGACGACACCGCACCGTCCCAGGTGTAAGTCGGCCCCGGCATACCGAGGCTTGCGCCATTGCGGTCGGAGAAGCCGGATTTGGCTGACACCATCACGCCGGCGCCGGGGACATTCCAGTCCAGGCAATCGCGACCGGGCACCGCACGCACCATGCCGTCGCTGATAATGCGCAAGCGCGCCGTCTCGGTGGATGGCGGCGCCGTGTAGGCGGTGTTGAGGGAGCGGATGTTATACACCTGGCCGCAGCCGCTGAGGAGTACCAGGAAGAGGGCGGGAATTACACGGAAAGTGCTCATGGCTGGCGGCAGTTCTGGCTGACCGACAGATGCGGCGCGGGCTCATGGCTAACCATCTGCAAGCCATCGGCGCCCTGGAAAATAAAATAGGTGCTGCGACAATCCCTGAACGTCTGCGAGTAACCCTCAGCCCGGAATCCCTCCCCGTCGATCTTCTTGGTCACCGTATTATCGCGGCTGACGACGGCGAGTACCTGCTCATAGCTGTCGCCCATCTTCACGCCGGGCACACCGGTGGAGGTCATGGAGTTGGCACAACCTGCCAGCCCGATGGCCGCCAAAACCAGCGCGGCTCCGTACAGTCCATTGCGTATGTTGTTCATCCCTGCTCTCCATCCATGAGTTATGCAGGGTTGGTCAGCGCAAAGGCGAAAAAGTGCAATATTCATATCTGGCAATGTGACATTGCCCGCAAAGTCATGCGCTTTGCGGGCAACGGTTCACGGCTTGCCCGGATGCGGCTCCGGGTACTCGCTTGTTACTTCCAGTGCCTTGGCATACGGCCCGTCCCACAGTTGTTCGTGTAAATCTTCTACACGCTTGGCCATCGCTTCACTGCGCATCACCACTTCCAGGTTGCGCGAGTTATCGAAATAGCCACCCAGCCAGTTACTGGTCCCCACCCAGGCCACTTGCCCATCGATCTCCATGGTTTTGCTGTGAATCACCCGCGCATAAGGAATAAATCCCTGCTTGGCCTCGGGCAGCGTAACAATCTTGACCTCGACATTCGGCAGCACGGCCAGGCTTTTCAGGTACGGCAATTCCAGCGCTTCGGTGTTCCAGCTGGACACCATCAACTTGATCGACACCCCGCGCGCCGCCGCCGCACGCACCGCGTTGTCGATCACCGCATAGTAAGGTCGGGTTTTGTCAGGTCCATAAGACAGCGGCGCGTAGTCCAGCAGCTGTACACGCACTTCCTTTTTCGCCTCGCCCAGCAGGCGTGGCAGCTCCAGCTGTGAATCACCCACGCCCGGCGGGTTGTAGCGTTGGGGGCTGGCCACCAGGTAGTTGCCGGTGCGCGCCGGTGTAGCGCCCGTGGCAGGCAGGGCGACAGGCTTGTTGCCGGCCAACGCTGCCTGGGCCTGCCAGTCCTGTTCAAAAATCGCCTGGGTCTGCGCCACGACACTTGCATCACTGATGAGCATCCCGGTTTCGTGGATATGCTCCAGCGAACGCCAGTCGAAGTTCTGGCTGCCGATAAACGCCTCCTTGCCGTCCACCACCATGTATTTCGCGTGGATGATCCCGCCACTCAGCTTGCCATAGGGCAGGATGCGGAAGGTCAGGTTGGGAATGGCTTTCAGGCGGTCCAGGGTGGAAGCTTCCGACAGCCGCACGCCTTTTTCTTCCAGCAGGAAGCGAATCTTCACCCCGCGTTTACCAGCGGCTTCCAGGTGTTCAATCACCTTGTCCATCACCGAGCCAGGATGATCTGCCGCGTAGAACTGGCCGATGTCGATGCGGCTTTTCGCGCCGTCAAACAGCCCGATCCATACCGGGCCGGGCTGGCGCAGGTCCGCCGTTCCCAGTTGCGTGTCCACCGGCACGGTATGCACCAACTCAAACCCCGGAATTGAAAAGTCCGCCTGGGCAAGCGGACTGAGGAGCAGGCCTGCAAGGCCGGCGATACGTAACTTTAACGATATGGACATAGGCGTCTCATCGGGCAAAAAGAAAGGGCGGGCGCATGATGCGCCCGCCCCGGGAAATTCACGCAGTGCGGCTGTGCAGCGGCGCCGGCACCAGGTGCGGCACTTCACCCTGTACGCGGGCGCCGGTTGCAGCGCGAATCAGCAGGATTTTCAGCTGGTCGTTGATGCGCTCCAGGCTGTCCTGGAAGAAGTTGTGGAACACCACGCAGAACAGCGCGATGGCGATACCCAAACCCGTGGCGAACAGGGCCGTACCGATACCACCGGAAATCTGCCCCGGGTCGGACACGCCGGCAGTGGCCAGCGCCTTGAAGGTGTCGATGATGCCGAGAATGGTGCCCAGCAGGCCGAGCAGCGGCGCGGCGGTGGTGATGGTTTCGATGATCCACAGGCTGCGCGACAGCGGCGCGCGGGTCTTGAGGTACTGGGTTTCGATCTCGTCGTCCAGGTCCTTGCGCGAACCATGGGAAGCCTTCTGCGCCAGGATCGGCAGCACCATGCTCAGCGGCAGGCTGTCGCGGCGGGTCAGGTTTTCCGGCAGGTCACGCTCGCTGTGCACATTGGCGCCCAGCACTTCAGTCAGCGCACGGGCCTGGCGGCGCACGTAGGCGAAGTAGAGGCCACGTTCGATGGTGATGAAGATTGCAATCGCCAGGGCGGCGTACATCACATAAAAGGTGATTTGGTGAAGCAGGTTCATGTCCATGATGCTGAGCCTCGCAGTTAGAAATTGGCTTCCAGGGAAACGGTGACGGTGCGGTCAAGCCCAACGATGTAAGCCGGGTCGCCGTCGCGGAAACCGCTGTAGCTCGCCGAGTTGGTCTTGGTGGTGTACACGCCGTCCAGGTACTTCTTGTCGAACAGGTTGTCGACGTTCAGGCGCAGGGTTGCGTCCTTGACGACTTTCTTGTCCACCGGCAGGTAGATACCGGCGCCGAGGTTGAAAATGGTGCGGGCGGAGATGGCTTCGTCGTTGGTCAGGTCGCCATAGAGCTTGCTGGTGAACTTGCCGCCGAAGGTGCCGTAGAAGCGCCCGTCGTCATAGCCGACGTTGGCTGCCAGCATGTTGGTCGGCACGTTGGCGAATTGCTTGCCGCTGGTAGGCAGCACGATCGGCTTGCCGGCGCTGTACACCGTCAGGTCATCCTGCTGCTTGGAGCTGGTGTAGGTGTAGGAGGTGTAGTAGTTGAAGTTGTGCGGCAGCTTGCCGCTCCACTCCAGTTCCAGGCCTTTGTTGATGACGGTGCCGGCGTTGATGTCGGCGGAATCACCGTTGCTGTCCAGGGAGGTGAGCTGGCGATTCTTGAACTGCATGTAGAACAGGGTGGCGGCGAGGGTGCTGTCTTCGCCGGTGTAGCGCCAGCCCAGTTCCTGGTTCCAGCTGAGCTCCGGCTTGGAGTCGAGGGAGCCGACGCCTTTGTCGTACAGCACGTAGTTCTGTGGAATCCGCATGTTGCGCGACAGGCTGTAGAACAGCTGGTCACGCTCGTCGATCTGGTATTTCAGGCCGGCGTTGGGCAGCAGTTTGTTGTAGGTCTGGTTGGCCTTGCCCGGTTGCTCGGTGAGGCTGCCGTGGTTGGTGCCTTCACGCTCGACATTCATGTAGGCAATGCCTGCGATCAGCGTCCAGTCCGAGTTGATGTACCAGGTGTCCTGGGCCCAGACTTTCTGCGCCGGGGTGACGGTGTAGCGGTCGCGACCCTGGACGGTGTTGCCATTGGCGTCGACCACGGAGTTGCCGTCCGGCCAGGTGTCGCTCGGCTTGCCATTGTTCTTCAGGGCAATGAACGGTTGGGTCTGGCTTTGGCGGGCGCGTTCGTACCAGTAGCCGAATTGCAGGCTGTGGTCGCCCAGGTCCCAGTTCAGCTTGGTGGTGATGCCCGGGCGCCAGGTCTGGGTGCGCGAAGGGCGGTAGTAGACGCCGGTGGTTGCGGAACCGTCGGCGTTGTATTGGGCCTGCGTCGGCAGGTTACCGAGGTCGAAAACACCGCCCTTGTTCGAGCCGCTGTTCAGCGCATAGGCCGAGGAGCCCACGCCGCTGCCGTTGCCGTAGTAGTAATACGGGATCACCGAGAGGGACAGGTTGTCGCTCAGTTTGTACTGGGTGTTGAGCACGGCGGTGAAGGTCTGGAACGGGTTCTGCGCCAGGTCGTAGTAGCTGCTGATTTTGCCGTTGGAACCCACCGCCGGTGTCGCCGGGTACGGGTCGTACTTGCGGCCGTACTGCTGGAACTGCGACTTGGTCAACTGGCTGTAACTGTTGTTGTCCTGCTCGTGGTACTTGAGGATCAGGTTGGCGGTGTTGCCGTTGCCGGCGTCGAAGAAGCTGTTCCACTCCACCTTGTCTGCGCGCACGGCACCCGAGCCGCGCCACATCTGGCCTTCGGTGTGGGAGGCCGACAGCCAGTTGCTCAGGCCGTTGACTTCACCGGTATTGAGGCGGGCGAAGGTCTTGCGGGTGGCATTGCTGCCGACCACTTGCTTGACGAAGGCACCGGTTTCCTTGGTGGGGCGAGTGGTCACGATACCGATGTTGCCGCCGCTGGAACCGATGTGCGGGCCGTCGGCTTCCGACGAGCCTTGGGTGACGAAGATCTGGTCGATGTTTTCCGGGTCGCCCAACAGGTTGGAGTACAACGCATAGTTGCCGGAGTCGTTGATTGGCATACCGTCCACCGACATGCCCACCTGGTCGGAGTTCATGCCGCGCATGGTGAAGCGGAAGCCCGAGAGGCCGGTGTTGTCTTCGCTGGAGATGTTCAGGCCCGGGGTGTACTTGAGCTTGTCGATGGCGTTGCCGGTGGCCGTCTGTTTGTCCAAGGCTTCCTTGGTGATGGTCGAGCGGCCCTTGGCGCTCTCTTCCTGAACCATGTAACCGCCCCCCGCGGTTGCCTTGCCCTGTACCCCAATGGTCCCGACGTCACTGTCGCTGGTGTCTGCCATGACCATTCCATGGGTCATGCTCGTCGCGGCAACGAGTGCCAGATGAATCCGGGTGAACTTCATCACTGTCGTCCTGGTGGTGTGTGCTTATTGCACGCTGTAGTTGAAGGTGGCGGTGAAGCGCTGCTCGTTACGTCCACCGAAGGCTTGTTCGGGGAACGGTTTCACCTGCTTGATACGGCGCAGGCTGTTCGTGGCGGCCCGGTTGAGCAGCATGCTCGGCCCCGGGGTCTGGATCCCGGAGTCGAGAACGCGGCCTTGGCGGTCGACCATTAACCAGACAACCACCTCGCCACTCGGGCGTTCGAGGGACGCCTGGCGCCCGGTGGGGTATTGCTTGTATGTGTCCAGCTCGTTGCGCAAACCCTTGAGGTAGCCGCCTTCCAGTGCCTGGCCGTCGACTTTCGGCGGCGCGGGCGGTGCTGCGGGTGCCGGCGTGGGTGCGGGAGCGGCTTGCACGGGCTTGGCGGCGACCGGCGCGGGTGCAGGCACAGGCGTCGGTTTGGCGACCACCGGCTTGGGCACGGGTTTCGGCTTGGGCTCAGGTTTTGGCAGTGGCTTTGGCACCGGTTTGGGGGGCGGAGGCGGCGGGGCGGGTTCGGCCTCTTCGTCTTCGATCACCGGTGGCGGTGGCTCTTGCTCCACCACGGGCTCGGGGACCACTTCCGGCTCGGGCTCCACCAGGGCAAGTTCAACCGCCGACTCGTCGTACTGTGGCTGAATCTTCAGGGGTTGGGACTGGATACCCAGTGCAATCAGCACCAGGGCGATCAGGGCCGGGACACTGCCCAGCAGCCGACGCGCACGAAACAAGGCGTACATGATCAGGACTTTTTCGTGGCGATGGAGACAGAGGTAAAGCCACCCACGCGCAGGGTGTCCATCACCTCGACCAGGCGAGAAACTTCGACGCCTTTGTCACTGTTGACGATGATCGTCGACTTGCTGTCAGGCTTCTCGGCAGCCTTGAGTGCTGGCACCAACGCCTCGACGCTCATGTCCTTGCCGTCGAGCTGCAACTGCCCTTCCAGACCCAGGGTCAGGATGAATTTATTTTGCGGCTTGAGCTGTTGTGAACTGCTGGCGCTCGGCAACTGAGTCTTCATGCCCAGGGCCGGAATCACGTTCAAACTCACCAGTACAAAAAACACCAACAGGAACATCATCACGTCGATCATCGGGATCAGTTCGATGTGTGCCTTGCGCTTTTTGGGTTCATCCCAAGTTCTCATTCCGCTACCCCGCCGTTGATTAGGGGCGACACGCTAGCAACCAAAAATGACCGAATGGTTAACTTTAATTTAAGCTTTTAAGGCTCTAGGACGCGTCTTACAGACGACTCGTGGGTCTGTTTAACTACGTAATGAAACTGACACGACGCGAGTACATTCTTGGAGAATTTATTTCGCGAGTCCCTTTGCATGAGCACTGTACTGCCGCATTTATCTACCCAGCGTTTGCTGTTGAAGCCTCTGCAAAAGGAGCAGGCCGAGACGTTGTCGGTGCTGGCCAACGGTCCCGATATTGCGAACAACACGGCTGCGATTCCATCGCCTTACACCTTGGAAACCGCACACGTCTTTATTGATGGCCAGGCAGAGAATTACCGCTCGGGGCATTCACTGGGGCTGGGTATTCATTTGCGGGAAACGGGCGAATTGATCGGCGTGATCAGCCTCAGGTTATCTGCGGCTCATAGGAGTGGGCACCTCGGGTATTGGGTGGCCGCCCATTGTCGAAGCCAGGGTTATGCCGCCGAAGCAGCGGCGCAGATCATGGCGTTTGGGTTTAGCGAATTGGCGCTGCAGCGTGTGGGCAGCCAGTGCTTTGCCCGTAACAAAGGGTCCGCTCGGGTCATGGAAAAAATCGGCTTGGGTTACGAAGGGTGCATGAAGGGCGCCTTCCTCAAGAACGGGGTCCACGAGGACATGTTGTTGTACGGCCTGGTGCGTGCCGACTGGACGGAGCGCGGTTGATGAGCGTCGATCACGACCGCCGTCGCGTACTGGGCGGGCTTGCAGTTGCCACCGCGTTTTCGATCCTCAGTCCTTTTGCCCGCAGTGCAGGCATCGACTATCCCTTCACCCTCGGCGTGGCTTCAGGCGATCCGTTGCCCGATGGTTTCGTCATCTGGACGCGCCTCGCGCCGTTGTTCAATGCCGCAGACGGTCGCGGCGGATTGAACCGAGCGGTGCCGGTGCGCTGGAAGGTGGCCAGTGATGCGGCGATGACGCGGGTTGTGCGCCAGGGCGAGGTGATGGCCAGCGAGCGTTTCGCCCATTCGGTGCATGTGGAAGTCGCCGGGCTGGAAGCGGGTCGACCGTACTGGTACCAGTTCGAAGGCCTCGGCGCGCAAAGCCCGGTGGGGCAGTCGCGCACGGCCCCGGCGGTGCATGCCATGGCGTCGGCGCAACTGGGTTTTGTCTCCTGCTCCCATTGGGAGCGAGGCTACTTCAGCGCCTATCGTCACTTGGCGGCCGAGCAGCCGGACCTGGTGTTTTTCCTCGGTGATTACATCTACGACAGTTCCTACGCGGCCGACTCCGGCAAGATCATTCGCCCCCACGGCAGTGGCAATGCGCTGAACCTGGTGGATTACCGCAACCGTTACTCTCTGTACAAGACCGATCCGGATTTGCAGGCACTGCATGCCGCGGCGCCGAGTGTGGTCACCTGGGACGATCATGAGGTGCAAAACGACTACGCGAGTCAGTGGTCCCAGGACCCGAACATCCCGGCGGCGAGTTTTCTCAAGCAGCGGGCGGCGGCCTATCAGGCGTTCTATGAACATATGCCGCTGCGCTTGAGCAGCTTGCCGCGAGGGCCGGACATGCGCATTTATCGGCGTTTGGATTACGGCCGACTGGCGCGTTTCCATGTGCTGGATGGTCGCCAGTACCGCTCCGAGCAGCCGTGCATTCTGGCCAATGGCAGCCACAAGGGGCATATCGCCGCGAATACCTGTGCCGACCTGCGCGATCCCCGCCGCACCATGCTCGGCTGGGAGCAGGAAGCATGGCTGGATCAGGGCTTTGCCGAGTCCCGGGCACAATGGAACGTGATCGCCCAGGACCTGTTGGTCGCGCCGCTCACACAACGAGACCTGACCAACCACAAGCCTGGCCGCTGGACCGATGGATGGGATGGTTACATGGCCAACCGTGAACGGATACTCGCTTCGATAGTGCGCAGGAAGGTGAATAACCCGGTGTTCTGGGGCGGCGATATTCACTCGTTCTGGGCGACGGACCTGCACGCTGATGGAGGGAATCTGGATTCGCCGGTGGTCGCTACCGAGTTTGTCGGCACGTCGGTGACCTCTGACGGGCCGCCGTTTGAGGCGTTCAATGCGATCCTGCCCCTCAATCCCCATGTGAAGTTTTTCGACAGCCGCCAGCGCGGCTATGTGTCGGTGGCGCTTGGGGAGAAGAGCATGCTGACGCACTTTCGGGTGATTTCCGATCCGAAGGATCCGAATGCCAGCGTCTCGACCCTCAAGTCGTTTGTGGTGGAGCCGGGCAGGGCGGGAGCGATTGCGGTTTGACTAGCTGAGGAGGGCTTTTGTGGCGAGGGGGCTTGTCCCCCGTTGGGCTGCGAAGCGGCCCCGAAAATCTCATGCCGGGCTCTGCCTGAAGGGAAGCTGATTGCCTTCTGGGGCCGCTGCGCAGCCCAACGGGGGACAAGCCCCCTCGCCACAGGTTGTTTGCCAGCCAGAAGAGGATTCTCAATCCAGGCTGTATCGCACCGATAGTGCCCCTTTTTTTTCCGAAAGGGCCAGGATCTTTATCTGGCCCACGTCCCCCAATGCCTGCACATGCGTACCGCCGCAGGCATAGGCCGGCAGCTCGCCAAAACCCACTTCCCGCGTGCCTTCATCCAGTGCCATGTGGCGCGGCAGGTTGGCGGCGATCCATTGGTCGACTTGCCGCTGAATCACCTCGGCGTCCATGGCCTGGGCTGACGTACCGCGAATAAAGGTGATCTTGCCTTCGCCCGGCCAGTGATGGGCCTTGATCGGCATCCAGCCCAGGGTTTCGCCGGCATTGCCGATCAGGTGCCCGGCCGAGTGCAGGCGCGTGTGCAAGGTGCGGCGGTCTTCATCGACGCGTGCCTGTATCGCGCCGGGTGCTAAGGGGCGGTCGACGTAATGCACGATGCGATCGCCTTCCTGCACGACCTTCAACACCTGGCTTTCTCCCAGCCAGCCGGTGTCGCAAGGCTGGCCGCCACCTTGGGGGTGGAAGATCGTTGACTGCAGGGTCACTGCAAATTGGTTATCAAAAGGCGTGCATCCCAGCACTTCAAGTTCGGCATTCAAGTGGTCATGGGTAAAAAACAAGCGCTGGGTCATCATCTACATCCGCATCAGGGTTTCGATCCGGCAGTATAAGAAGTGCGCCAATGGGTGATAATCCGTTCAAATCTCAATGGACTTGTGCGTCATGAGCATCAATCTTCCCTTGCCACTACTCGGTGAAATGGCGATTTTCGTCAAGGTGGTGGAAACCGGCAGCTTCTCAGAAGCCGCGCGGCAGTTGGGTGCATCGCCGTCGTCCGTGAGCCGCAGCATCTCGCGCCTGGAAAAAGCCCTGGCGACTCGCCTGCTGCAACGGACCACGCGCAAGTTGCGCCTCAGCGAAGGGGGCGAAGAGGTATTCAAGCGCTGCCAGGAAATGGTCAGCGCCGCGCGTTCGGTGATGGAAATCAGCGGGCAGTACACCCATGAAGCCGAAGGGCTGGTGCGGGTCAGCGTGCCCAAGGCGGTGGGGCGGTTTGTGGTGCATCCGCATATGCCGGAGTTTCTGCGGCGTTATCCCAAGGTCGATGTGCAATTGATCCTTGAGGACCGGCATGTTGACCTGATTGATGACAATGTCGACCTGAGCATCCGCATCACCGACAGCCCGCCGCCGGGCCTGGTGGGGCGGCAATTGCTGCCAATCGAGCATTTGATCTGCGCCACGCCGCAGTATCTGGCCGAGCATGGTACGCCGCAGCATCCCCATGACTTGCTGGAGCACAGTTGCATCTACCTGGGCGAGACGTCGGGGGATGCGCGCTGGAAGTTTCGCCAGGGCAGCAAGGCGGTGACAGTCGGGGTGCGCGGGCGGTATGCGGCCAATCACACCGGGGTGCGGCTGGATGCGGTGTTGCAGCACGTGGGGATTGGCAGCTTGCCGTATTTCACGGCGCGGCATGCGCTGGAAGCGGGGGAGGTGGTGCAGGTGTTGCCGGGTTGGGATTTTATCGCGTCGTACCACGGGGATGCCTGGTTGCTGCATTCGCCGACGCGGTATCTGCCGCCGAAGTTGCGGGTGTTTATTGATTATTTGGTGGAGTGCATGGCTAAAGAGCCAACGCTGAAGAAACTGTAGGAGCGAGCTTGCTCGCGATGGACGTTAACGATAACGCGTGCATCCTGAATGCACGCGGCGCCTTTGAGTTCTTCGCGAGCAAGCTCGCTCCTACAGTGGGTCCGTGTTAGTGCTTGGGCTGGTCATTGGACATGGCCAACAACTGCTTTTCCTGGTTCCAGTCGAACGGTTCGTCGTTCTGTTCAGCTTCGAAGCGACGTTCTTCCAGGGCCTGGTACAGGTCTAGTTCGTCGTCGGGCATGAAGTGCAGACAGTCGCCACCGAAGAACCACAGCAGGTCGCGCGGCACCAAGTGAGCAATTTGCGGGTAGCGCAGGATGACCTGGCTCATCATGTCCTGGCCCAGGTACTGGCTTTCGATCGGGTCGATCGGCAGCAGGGCGCGCAGTTCATCGAAGCGCTCCAGGAACAGAAGGTGGCTTTCCTCGGGAACCTGTTCGGCTTCGCCGACGGCAACCAGGATGCTGCGCAGGTGGTCGAGCAAGACGAGATGATCGGCAACGACATTGGACACGAGATAAGTCCTCAAGAGCAAAACGGGCGCGAGAGTATATAGCTCAAGCGCCCGTTTTTATATGACCGCTGGGATCAGCGGACTTTTCCCTCAGCCTGGCTCAGCTCTTCCTTGCTGAAATCATCCACGTCGATCACCTTGCGTCGCGCTGCTTCGGCGTCACGCAGGGTTTGCGCCTCGGCCGGTTGCAGCACGCCGGCATGCAGCGCGGCGTCGATGGCATGTTCGCCAGCGGTCGGTTTGACCTGGCCGCTCTTGAGGCCTTCGTGGAGTTTTTTCTGCAACGGGTGGCTGTCGGCCAACAGGTCGTAGGCATGTTGCAGGGCGCCCACCGGATCTTCTGCGGACTGTGGGCGATAGCAGCCCGCCAGCACTGCTTCCAGGGCCGGGTCACCCTTGGCGCGACCAATCACCGCGGCCACTTCTGCATCCAGCGCATCGGACGGGCCCTTATGGCGACGACCGAGCGGGAACACGATCACCCGCAACAGGCAACCCAGCACCTTGTTCGGGAAGTTGGTCAGCAGTTCATCCAGTGCGCGCTCGGAGTGGCCAAGGCTTTCTTCCATGGCCCAGGCGAACAGCGGTTCCAGGTGGTCTGGCGAATCCAGGTCGTGATAACGCTTGAGCGCCGCCGATGCCAGGTACATATGGCTCAGCACATCACCGAGGCGCGCCGACAGGCGTTCGCGACGTTTCAATTCGCCGCCCAGCAGCATCATGCTCAGGTCAGCCAGCATTGCGAACGCAGCGGCCTGACGGTTGAGTGCGCGGAAGTAGCCTTGGCTCAAGCGGTTGCCCGGGGCTTTTTCGAAGTGGCCGAAACCGAGGTTCAGCACCAGGGTGCTGGCGGCGTTGCTCACGGCAAACCCGATGTGCTGCAGCAGCAGTCCGTCGAATTCCTTAAGGGCCTGGTCATGGTCTTCGCGACCGGCCAGGGCCATTTCCTTGAGTACGAACGGATGGCAGCGAATCGCACCCTGACCGAAGATCATCAGGTTGCGCGAGAGGATATTCGCGCCTTCCACGGTGATGAAGATCGGCGCGCCTTGCCAGCTGCGGCCCAAGTAGTTGTTGGGCCCCATGATGATGCCCTTGCCGCCGTGCACGTCCATTGCATGGCTGATGCACTCGCGGCCGCGTTCGGTCAGGTGGTACTTGAGGATCGCCGACAGCACCGAGGGTTTTTCCCCCAGGTCGACGGCATTGGCGGTGAGCATTCGCGCGCTGTCCATCAGCCACGCGTTACCGCCGATGCGGGCCAGGGCTTCCTGGATGCCTTCAAAGGCCGCCAGCGGTACGTTGAACTGCTCGCGCACCTGGGCATATTGGCCGGTCACCAGGCTGGTGAACTTGGCCGCGCCGGTGCCAACTGCTGGCAGGGAAATCGAACGGCCTACCGACAGGCAGTTCATCAGCATCATCCAGCCCTTGCCGAGCATTTCCTGGCCACCGATCAGGAACTCCAGGGGAATGAACACGTCCTTGCCGGAGTTGGGGCCGTTCATGAACGCGGCACCCAGTGGCAGGTGACGGCGGCCAATTTCAACGCCCGGTGTGTCGGTGGGGATTAGCGCGAGGCTGATGCCGAGGTCTTCTTTGTCGCCCAGCAGGTGGTCCGGGTCGTGGGCCTTGAACGCCAGGCCAAGCAAGGTCGCCACCGGGCCGAGGGTGATGTAGCGTTTTTCCCAGTTCAGGCGCAGGCCGAGGGTTTCCTTGCCTTCCCATTCGCCTTTGCAGATCACCCCGGTGTCGGGCATGGAGCCGGCGTCGGAGCCGGCCAGCGGACCGGTCAGGGCAAAACACGGGATATCGTCGCCACGGGCCAGGCGTGGCAGGTAATGGTTGCGTTGTTCATCGGTGCCGTAGTGCAGCAGCAATTCGGCGGGACCGAGGGAGTTGGGCACCATGACCGTGGAGGCGAGGTCGCCGCTGCGGGTCGCGAGCTTCATCGCGACCTGGGAGTGGGCGTAGGCGGAGAAGCCCTTGCCGCCGAATTCCTTGGGGATGATCAGGGCAAAAAAGCCATGCTGCTTGATGTGTTCCCAGGCGGCGGGCGGCAGGTCCATGGCCTGGCCGATTTCCCAGTCGGTGACCATGGCGCACAATTCTTCGGTGGGACCGTCGATGAAGGCTTGTTCTTCTTCGGTCAGTTGCGCCTTGGGATAGGCCAGCAGCTTGTCCCAGTCGGGGCGGCCGCTGAACAGCTCGCCATCCCACCACACGGTGCCGGCGTCGATGGCGTCGCGCTCGGTCTCGGACATCGGCGGCAGGACTTTCTGGAACCAGTTGAACAGCGGCGCGGTGAAGTACTTGCGACGCAGGTCCGGCAGCAGCAGCGGGGCGGCTACCACGGCGATCAGTACCCAGAAGATCAGCAGCAACCAGCCTGGTGCGTGGCTGAAGGCGCCCATCGCCAAGAGGTAGACGGCGACCACGCCGATGGCGGGCAGGGGCGCGATGCGCCGGTGCGCCAGGTAGGCAATGCCCACCACCAGAACCAGTATCCACAACAACAGCATATTCAATCCTCCGTGAAACCAGATGCGAAATCACCTCAGAGCTTAGTCGGCATCCGAACAAGCGGGGTGATGAGGGTGTTACGTGGTGTGCCGACAATGATCAGCACCAGGCGCCGACATTTGGCTGAATCGTCGTTATCCCAGGTGCAGGCCTGTGGTTAGACTCAGGGTTTGCTATCTGAGATTAACCTCATGAATGCGTACTTGAATCCCGGCCGCTTCATCGATAGTGACCACCCTGCGGTGGTGGAGTTCGCCGAAAAACATCGCGGTTCGAGTGCCGCGCCCCGTGACCAGGCAGTCAGTCTTTACTATGCCGTTCGCGAGGCGGTGCGCTACAACCCCTACACGTTCAGCCGCGACCCGCAAACCCTCAGCGGCAGCTTCGCCCTGGCGACCGGCGAGAGTTATTGCGTGCCCAAGGCGACGCTGTTGGCGGCGTGTGCAAGGCACTGCGGGATTCCGGCACGCATCGGCCTGGCTGACGTGCGCAACCACCTCTCGACGCCGCGTTTGATTGAACTGCTCAGAAGTGACGTATTTGCCATGCACGGCTACACCGAGCTGTACCTGGACGGCCGTTGGGTCAAGGCCACGCCCGCGTTCAACCAGCAACTGTGTGAGCTGTTCGACGTGCCGCCCCTGGAGTTCGACGGCATCCACGACAGTGTCTTCCACGCCTTCAATCGCAAGGGCCAGCGGTCAATGGAGTATGTGGTGGACCATGGGCAATTCGCCGAGGTGCCCGAAGAATTCTTCTTTGCCCACATTCAGAAATGTTACCCACACCTGTTTGGCGAGCAGATGCCGATGCTGCTGGGGGACATGCAGAGTGATTTAAGCCGGACGTGATCCGGCGTATGCTGCCCCGGCATTCATCCAACCATCTTTTTCAAAATCGGGGCGGTCATGCTGAAAATCTGGGGTCGTAAAAATTCGTCAAATGTCAGGAAAGCACTGTGGTGCGCCGAGGAGCTCGGCCTGGACTATGAGGCAATTGATGCGGGCGGGGCTTTTGGTGTGGTCGACACGCCGCAATACCGCGCGCTTAACCCCAATGGCCGCGTGCCGATGATTGAAGATGGCGACTTTGTGTTGTGGGAATCCAACACCATCGTGCGCTATCTGGCTGCCAAACATGCACCGGATTCGAATTGGTACCCCGGCGACCTGCAAGCCCGCGCCAACGCTGAAAAGTGGATGGACTGGACCACCTCGACCCTGGCCGAACCCTTCAAGACCGTGTTCTGGGGCGTACTGCGTACCCCTGCTGAAAAGCAGAACTGGGACACCATCCACGCCGGGCGCCAAACCTGTATCGATGTGCTGCAAACCGTCGAGCAGGCCTTGGCGACGCAACCTTACCTCTCCGGCAAAGAGATCGGCATGGGTGATATTCCCTTGGGCTGTTTCATCTATGCCTGGTTCGAGATGCCCATCGAACGCCCGTCGATGCCGAACCTGGAGGCCTGGTACCAGCGCCTGCGCCAGCGTCCGGCCTATCAAAAAGCGGTCATGACCGCGTTGACCTGATACCCACTATTAATACGGGTTACTGTACTTGTGCGGCGCGGACAAGCACCATGCTTGTCACGCGCAGCCGTTGTATTCCGTGCGGTCTGCCCTCATGTAACAATTCTATTCCTCTTCTTTGGTGCGTAATCAGATATGAGTTCCGCTCTGTCCATCCGGCAGCTAACCAAAACCTACGGCAACGGTTTCCAGGCCCTGAGTGGTATCGATCTGGACGTCGCCGAAGGTGATTTCTTCGCCTTGCTCGGCCCCAACGGCGCCGGCAAATCCACCACCATCGGCATTCTCTCGACCCTGGTCAACAAGACCAGCGGCACGGTGAATATCTTTGGCCACGACCTGGATAAATCCCCGGCGGCGCTCAAGCGCAGCATTGGCGTGGTACCCCAGGAGTTCAACTTCAACCAGTTCGAAAAGACCTTCGACATCGTTGTGACCCAAGCCGGTTACTACGGCATCCCGCCGAAGATCGCTAAAGAGCGTGCCGAGCAATACCTCACGCAACTGGGGTTGTGGGACAAGCGCGACGTGCCTTCGCGCTCCCTGTCCGGCGGCATGAAGCGCCGTCTGATGATTGCCCGCGCCCTGGTTCACGAACCGCGGCTGCTGATCCTCGACGAACCGACAGCGGGTGTGGACATCGAACTGCGTCGCTCGATGTGGACCTTCCTCACCGAGCTGAACCAGAAAGGCATCACCATCATCCTCACCACCCACTACCTGGAAGAGGCTGAGCAGCTGTGCCGCAACATCGGCATCATCGACCACGGCACCATCGTCGAAAACACCAGCATGCGTTCACTGCTGAGCCAGTTGCACGTCGAGACCTTCCTGCTCGACCTGAAAAACGACATGACGGTTGCGCCCCAGCTGATCGGCTACCCGAATCGCCTGGTGGACAGCCACACCCTGGAAGTCCAGGTAGACAAAGCCGTGGGCATCACCGCGTTGTTCGGCCAGTTGGCCACCCAGAACATCGAAGTGCTGAGCCTGCGTAACAAAACCAATCGCCTTGAGGAGTTGTTCGTGTCCCTGGTGGAGAAAAATCTGGCGAAGGTGGCGGTATGAGTTCGGAACTGCAACCCAACCTTGTCGCGCTGCAGACCATCGTCTACCGCGAAGTGAAGCGCTTTACCCGGATCTGGCCGCAAACCCTGCTGCCGCCGGCGATTACCATGGTTTTGTACTTTGTGATCTTCGGCAACCTGATTGGTCGGCAGATTGGTGATATGGGTGGTTTCACCTATATGGAATACATCGTGCCGGGGTTGATCATGATGTCGGTGATCACTAACTCCTATGGCAACGTGGTGTCGAGTTTCTTTGGCAGCAAGTTCCAGCGTTCCATCGAGGAATTGATGGTGTCGCCGGTGTCGCCCCATACGATTCTGATCGGCTACACCCTGGGCGGCGTGCTGCGTGGGTTGATGGTCGGGGTGATTGTGACGATGCTGTCGTTGTTCTTTACCCATTTGCAGGTGCATCACCTCGGGATCACCCTGCTGGTGGTGGTGCTGACGGCGACGATCTTTTCGTTGCTGGGCTTTATCAACGCGGTGTTTGCGCGCAATTTTGATGATATTTCGATTATTCCGACGTTTGTGCTGACGCCGTTGACGTACCTGGGTGGGGTGTTTTATTCGATCACCTTGCTGCCGCCGTTCTGGCAGACGGTGTCGTTGGCTAACCCGGTTTTGCACATGGTTAACGCGTTTCGCTATGGGATCTTGGGCGTTTCGGATATCAAGATCAGTGTGGCGATCACGTTTATGCTGGTGGCGACTGTAGTGCTGTATGTGGGGTGTGCGCGGTTGCTGGTGAGTGGGCGTGGGATGCGCACCTAAGCGTTGATTTTGCGTTTTTGGGGGAGTACATATCCGTTTCTTCGGTAACGGCCGCTTAGGGTTCCGCTCTTACAGCGGGTCACTTTTGAAAAGCGCAAAAGTAACCAAAACGCTCTGCCCCGCCTGTCGGCACCTCGCCTAGGCTCGGTGTTCCCTCACTCCGGCACCGCGAAGCGGGCCGCCGCGACGGGCCATCCATGGCCCGGCGCGGCTAAACCGGCGTCCTGCCGGTTTACCCGCTCCGCACTGCCTGCGCTCGGCCTCGGGCTGAATGGGGCAGTCAGATCAAGATCAAAAGCAAAAGCACAGCGGCCTCCCGGCCGGCTTCCTTCTCTGTAGGAGCGAGCTTGCTCGCGAAAAACCTGAGACCGCCGCGTTCATCCAGAATGCCAGCGTCATCGTTAACGACCTTCGCGAGCAAGCCCGCTCCCACATTTTGGACCGTGCCCGCTTTAGCTTTTGATTTAGCCTTTGCTTCACCACACTCAAGCCGGCCGGTAGGCCGCTGTGCCCTTGATCTGCTGTTGATCTTGATCTTAGGCGCCCCGTTAAACCACGCTGGCCGAACGTAGGCTTTGGAGCGTGGGTAACCCGGCAGGACGCCGGGTTAGCCGCGCTGGGCCAAGGATGGCCCATCGCGGCGGCCCACGCTCCAAAGCCGGAGTGAGGGCACACCGAGCCTAGGCGAGGTGCCGAGTGGTGGGGCAAGAGCGTTTTGCTTACTTTTGCGCTGTTCAAAAGTGAGCCGCTGTAAGAGCGGAACCCTAAGCGGCCGTCACCGCAGCAACGGATATACACCCAAACCCAAAAACCACCTCACCCCCCCAAAGCCAACTCAATCAACTCATGCAGCTCTTCAACCTCCAACGGCGCAGTAGAAAACAAACTGCGAAACACAGTGGGCGCGACGATCAGATTAATCAGCCGATCCACGCTAGGCCCAGTTCCAGCGTCGCCGGAGTAACGATCCAGGATCGTCTCCAACTGCCCGGTAAGGATCCCCACGCAATACCCCGGCGCCTGACTGCATTGCACATCGCGCATCATCTCCCGACCAAGATCCGAGCTCATTTCATCGCGATATTGCTCACCCCAAGCCCGCAGGTCTCCGCGCAGGCTGCCAGTGTCAGCCGGCTCACTGTCCGGACGCAGACGAGCCATGGCGACATCCGCCAACAGCGCAGCAAGGTCACCCCAACGGCGGTAGATAGTCGAGGGCGTGACCCCGGCGCGCGTGGCTATCTGCGGCACGGTCACGCTGGAACGGTCCTGCTCGTCGAGCAATTCACGCACCGCCGAATGCACTGATTCCTGAACCCGGGCACTACGGCCCCCCGGGCGGAGCCCTTCTTTTATCGCCATGCGTAAAACCTTAACACAAAGAATTTGCTTTAAGCGCCATCCAGTAGCACACTCCGCAAAAGCAAAATATTAGCTTTAGCGGAGCGTGCCCATGTCCAGCGTTACTTCCCATCGTTCCAGCCTGGTGTTCCTCGCGATCACCTTGCTCACGTTCCTCGCCGCCTCCAGCGCGCCGACGCCGTTGTACCACCTCTATCAGGAAGGCCTGCATTTTTCGGCGGCAATGCTGACCCTGGTGTTCGGCGTCTACGCCTTGAGTCTGCTGGCGGCCTTGCTGACCGTGGGTTCACTGTCGGACCATCTGGGGCGCAAGCCGGTGATTTTTGCCGCGCTGCTCCTCGATATGCTGGCGATGCTGCTGTTTATCAATGCCGACAGCGTCGGCTGGCTGATTGCCGCTCGCACGGTACAAGGCTTTGCCACCGGCATGGCCACCGCCGTATTGGGCGCTGCGCTGCTCGACACCGACCGCCAGCAAGGCCCGTTGGTCAACAGCGTAGCGCCTTTGTTGGGCATGGCCTGTGGCGCCATGGGGTGCAGCCTGCTGGTGGAGTTCGCGCCGATGCCGACCACGTTGATTTACTGGACCCTGCTCGTGTTGATGATGCTGCAGGCACTCTACGTCTGGCGCCTGCCGGAAACGGTCAGCCGGATTCCGGGCGCGCTGGCCTCGCTCTGGCCCACCTTGCATGTGCCGCCCCAGGCGCGTCGTGCGTTGTGGATCTCGTTGCCGGTGGATGTGGCGGTGTGGGCCATGGGCGGCTTTTACCTGTCCCTGGCGCCCTCGCTGGTGCGGGCGGCGACCGGGTCCACCTCGAACCTGATCGGCGGCGGGCTGGTCGCGGTGCTGACGCTGAGCGGGGCGGTGATGATTTTCAGTCTGCGCAACCGCTCTGCAGACAAGGTCCTGCGATTGGGCGCCGTGCTCTTGGCGGCGGGTGTTGCGCTGATTCTCACGGCCGTCCACAGCGCCAGCCTGCCGCTGTTCTTCATGGCCACGCTGATCGCTGGCGCAGGCTTTGGTTCGGGATTCCTTGGCGCACTGCGCAGCGTTTTACCGTTGGCCTTGCCCCATGAGCGGGCCGGCTTGATGTCAGCGTTCTATGTGCTGAGTTACCTGGCGTTCTGCGTGCCGTCGCTGTTGGCGGGCAACTTGACGCGCACCTTCGGCTTGATCGCCACCACGGATGGTTACGGCGTGGTGCTGATCGTATTGGCGCTCGGTGCGTTGGTGGCGTTGCTATTGCAGGATTTGGCGCGGAGCAGGGCGACGGCGGGCAATTGATTCGGTAATAATTCGCCACCCGTACGCCTTGGGATTCACACATGAAGATCATCCGCAGCAAGGACTTCACCGGTAGCCGCGCCTGGGAGGCGCTGGACATCGCCAACATGAACGGCATCACCACTCGGTTGCACTGGACCGACCAGCCGTACCGCTGGCACGTCAATGACGGGGAAGAAGTGTTCGTAGTGCTCGACGGCCAGGTGCAGATGCACTACCGCGAAAACGGTACCGAGCAGATCGTCTTGCTGCACGTCGGTGACATCTTCTACGCCAGCGTCGGCACCGAGCATGTGGCCCATCCACAGGGCCCGGCACGGATTCTGGTGATTGAATCCGAAGGCAGTGTTTGACTGTATATCTATAAAACAGATAACAGTTAGAGATATTACCCGTTATATAGATATTCGATTGGGTTCTACCATGGTCTCAACCTCATGCGAGGAAGAGGAATTCACCATGACTTGCCCCAATACCCTTCACAGCAGCTTGAAACCTTTCAGTCACCTGACCCGTCCCCGGGAAGTGATTCGCCAGTTCACCCCCAACTGGTTTGCCGCCACCATGGGCACCGGGGTGCTGGCGTTGGCGCTGGCGCAATTGCCGGTCAGCGTGCCGGGGTTGCATGCCGTCGCCGAAGGGCTGTGGCTGTTTACCATCGGCCTGTTTGTGTTGTTCAGCGTGCTGTACGCGGCGCGCTGGGTAATGTTTTTCCACGAGGCGCGGCGCATTTTCGGGCACTCCACGGTGTCGATGTTCTTCGGCACCATCCCCATGGGCCTGGCGACCATCATCAATGGCTTCCTGGTGTTCGGCCTGCCGCGCTGGGGTGATGGCGTGGTACAGCTGGCCGAAGTGCTGTGGTGGCTGGACGTGGCGATGGCCCTGGCCTGCGGGGTATTGATCCCGTTCATGATGTTCACCCGCCAGGAACACAGCATCGACCAGATGACCGCCGTATGGCTGTTGCCGGTGGTGGCCGCTGAAGTCGCCGCTGCCAGCGGTGGCCTGCTGGCGCCGCACCTGGCCGATGCCCATTCGCAACTGGTGATGCTGGTGACCAGCTACGTGTTGTGGGCGTTTTCCCTGCCGGTGGCGTTCAGCATCCTGACCATCCTGATGCTGCGCATGGCCCTGCATAAACTGCCCCACGCCAATATGGCCGCGTCGAGCTGGCTGGCCCTCGGCCCCATCGGCACCGGCGCCCTGGGCATGCTGGTGCTCGGCGGTGATGCGCCGGCCATTTTTGCCGCCAACGGCTTGCCCGGCGTCGGCGAGATGGCCAACGGCATTGGCCTGGTGGCTGGGATCACTCTGTGGGGCTTTGGTTTGTGGTGGATGTTGATCGCGGTGCTGATCACCGTGCGTTACCTGCGGGCCGGCATTCCGTTCAACCTTGGCTGGTGGGGTTTCACCTTCCCGTTGGGCGTGTACTCGCTGGCCACGCTGAAACTGGCGAGCACCTTGCACCTGGGTTTCTTCAGTATCGTCGGCAGTGTGCTGGTGGCGGCGCTGGCGCTGATGTGGCTGATCGTTGCCAAGCGCACGGTGCAAGGTGCCTATAAAGGTGAGCTTTTTGTATCGCCGTGCATTGCAGGACTAGCGAATAAGTAAGCGGGATTAGGTAAAGTCGTGGCCTGGAAAAACCAATAACAGTCTTCAGGCCACGCAGGAACACGGACGATGAGCCACCCCTCGCAATTCACATTGCTGCGCAAACGGCGTTTTCTGCCGTTCTTCATTACCCAGTCTCTTGGGGCGTTCAACGACAATATCTTCAAGCAGTCGTTGATCCTGGCGATTCTCTACAAGCTGACCATCGAGGGCGACCGCTCGATCTGGGTCAACCTCTGCGCCTTGCTGTTTATCCTGCCGTTCTTCCTGTTCTCGGCCCTGGCCGGGCAATTTGGCGAGAAGTTCAACAAGGACGCGCTGATCCGGGTGATCAAGATCGGCGAGATCGTGATCATGTCCGTCGGCGCGGTGGGCTTCATGTTCAACCACCTGGAACTGATGCTGCTGGCGTTGTTTGCCATGGGCACCCACTCGGCCCTGTTCGGGCCGGTGAAGTACTCGATCATGCCCCAGGCCCTGCACGAAGATGAGTTGGTGGGCGGCAACGGCCTGGTGGAGATGGGCACGTTCCTCGCGATTCTGGCCGGCACTATCGGCGCCGGGATCATGATGTCTTCCACCCATTACGCGCCGGTAGTCTCCACCGCCATCGTCGGCATCGCGGTGCTGGGTTACCTGGCCAGCCGCAGCATTCCCCGCGCGGCGGCTTCCAGCCCCGAGATGCGCCTGAACTGGAACATCTTCAGCCAGTCCTGGGCCACCCTCAAGCTGGGCCTGGGGCAGACGCCGGCGGTGTCGCGCTCGATTGTCGGCAACTCGTGGTTCTGGTTTGTCGGCGCGATCTACCTGACGCAAATCCCGGCCTACGCGAAGGAGTGGATGTACGGCGACGAAACCGTGGTCACGCTGATCCTCACGGTGTTTTCGGTGGGCATCGCCCTGGGTTCGATGCTGTGCGAGAAGCTCTCCGGGCGCAAAGTCGAGATCGGCCTGGTGCCGTTCGGCTCGTTCGGTTTGACCGTGTTCGGCCTGCTGCTGTGGTGGCATTCCGGCGGCTTCCCGCAGAACGTCCAGGCGAATGACTGGATCGCCGTACTGAGTTACGGCCAGGCATGGTGGGTGTTGTTCGATATCCTCGGCCTCGGCGTATTCGGCGGCTTCTATATCGTGCCGCTGTACGCACTGATCCAGTCGCGCACCGCCGAGAACGAACGGGCGCGGGTGATCGCGGCCAACAACATTCTCAATGCGTTGTTCATGGTGGTCTCGGCGATTGTGTCGATCGTCTTGCTGAGCATGGCCAAGCTGACGATTCCCGAGTTGTTCCTGGTGGTGTCGCTGCTGAACATCGCAGTCAACACCTACATCTTCAAGATCGTGCCCGAATTCACCATGCGTTTCATGATCTGGCTGCTCGGCCATTCCATGTACCGGGTCGAGCATAAGAACCTTGAACTGATCCCGGACGAGGGCGCGGCATTGCTGGTGTGCAATCACGTGTCATTTGTCGACGCGCTGTTGATTGCCGGTTCGGTGCGTCGGCCGATTCGCTTTGTCATGTACTACAAGATCTACCGTCTGCCGGTGCTGAACTTCATCTTCCGTACCGCCGGAGCGATTCCGATTGCCGGGCGGCATGAGGACATCCAGATCTACGAAAAGGCGTTCCAGCGGATTGCTCACTATCTGAAAGACGGTGAACTGGTGTGCATCTTTCCGGAAGGCAAGCTGACCTCCGATGGCGAGATGAACGAATTCCGAAGCGGCGTGACGCGGATTCTTGGAGAGACGCCGGTGCCGGTGATTCCGATGGCGTTGCAGGGGTTGTGGGGGAGTTTCTTCAGTCGTGACCCGAACAAGGGCTTCTTTCACCGGATCTGGTCGCGGGTGACCTTGGTGGCCGGTGCGCCGGTGACGGTGGAGGCGGCGACGCCTGAGGCGTTGCATGGGTTGGTGGGGGAATTGCGCGGCGGTGTCAGGTAGTTTTTTGGTGTGTTTGAGGGCCTCTTCGCGAGCAAGCCCGCTCCCACATTTGGAACGCATTCCAAATGTGGGAGCGGGCTTGCTCGCGAAGGCGGTAGTGGCCTAAGCGCTGATCTTGAGCCCAATGAGCCCACAGATAATCAACGCCACACTGGCCAGGCGAAACAACGCCATGGATTCCCCGAACAGGATAATCCCGGCAATCACCGTGCCCACCGCACCGACTCCGGTCCAGATGGCATAGGCGGTACCCAGTGGCAGTTCCTTCATGGCCAGCCCCAGTAGCCCGAGGCTGACGGCCATGGCGGCAATCGTCAGGGCCGTGGGCAGTGGCTTGCTGAAACCGTCGGTGTACTTCAGTCCGACGGCCCAGCCGACTTCAAACAGTCCGGCAAAAAACAGAATGATCCAGGACATGATGACCTCCCTTCTTAGGTGGGGTCGTCCCCGGATTAATCGCTTGATTGCGTCGCGAGGTCGTCCCCGCGAAGCCCGGTAGAGTGCCGAATATTGATCAGGTGATCAAGTTTCGGACTTGCTCGCCAACAGTTCGCGATCTTCCTTTTCGCTCATCCGCCGGAAGTACGTCGCCAACAACGCTCCGGAAATATTGTGCCAGACGCTGAACAGCGCGCTGGGCACCGCAGCCAGCGGCGAAAAATGCGCACTCGCCAACGCGGCGCCCAGGCCGGAGTTCTGCATGCCCACTTCCAGCGACAGGGATTTGCGTTGCGCCAGCGGCAGGCCGAACACGCGGCCGGTGAAGTAACCCAGCAGGAAACCAAAGGTGTTATGCAGGATCACAACCGCCATGATCAGCAGGCCCGACTCGGCTATCTTCGCCTGGCTGGCCGCCACCACGGCGGCGACGATCGCCACGATGCTGACCACCGACACCAGCGGCAATACCTCCACCGCGTGACGTACCCGGGCGCCCAGCAACCGCTGCGCCACCACACCGAGCACGATCGGCAGCAGCACCACTTGCAGGATCGACCAGAACAACTCCATGAACGACACCGGCAACCAGGCCGAGGCCAGCAGCCAGATCAGCGCGGGCGTCAGCAGCGGGGCGAGGAGGGTAGTGACGGCGGCGATGGCCACCGACAGCGCCAGGTCGCCCCGGGCCAGCCAGGTCATGACGTTGGAGGACGTGCCGCTGGGGCAGCAGCCGACGAGGATCACGCCGACGGCAATTTCCGGCGGCAGGTGAAAGACCTGGCACAGCAGCCAGGCCACGCCGGGCATGATCACGAAATGCGCGACCACACCCAATGCCACGCGCCACGGGTGGCGCGCGACTTCAGCGAAATCTTCAAGTTTGAGGGTCAGCCCCATGCCGAACATCACCAGGCCCAACAGCGGCACGATGGCGCCTTTCAGGCCGATAAACCAGGCGGGTTGCAGGAACGCAACCACGGCAAAAATCAGCACCCAGTAGGCGAAGGTATTGCCGACGAAACGGCTCAAGGCGGCGAGTGCGCGCATGGGGGAGTCCTTTTTTATTAGAGAGGTGCGGATACCTCTGTAGGAGCGAGCTTGCTCGCGATGGACGTTAACGATGACGCGGGCATTCTGGATGACCGCGGCGCTCTCAGGTCCTTCGCGAGCAAGCTCGCTCCTACAGTGAAGCGGTGAGGCTTTAGATGCCTTGTGGGGTCTCTTCGCCACCCAGTGCTTCCACCAACGCCGGCAGGAAGTCGCCGAACGTCAGCATCATCAGGGTAAAGCTGGCGTCCTGTTGGCCCAGTGCTTCGTCGCCGCCGTCCTGTTCAGCCTGATCCTGCAGCAGGTCTTCGAACTTCAGGCGCTTGACGGTCATCTTGTCGTCCAGCAGGAAGGACAGCTTGTCCTGCCAGGCCAGGGACAATTGGGTCACGACTTTGCCGGTGGTCAGGTGCAGCTGGATCTCTTCGCCGGTCAGGTCCTGGCGTTTGCAGCGCACGATGCCGCCGTCTTCGTGGGTGTCGCGCAGTTCGCATTCGTCGAGGACGAAGAAGTCATCGGCCGGCTTCTGGGTGGTGACCCAGTCGGTCATGATCGCGGTTGGCGCGGTTTTCACGGTCAGCGGACGTACCGGCAGGGTGCCGATCACTTCACGCAGGGTGGACAGCAGGTCTTCGGCGCGTTTCGGGCTGGCGGAGTTCACCAGGATCAGGCCCTGTTTCGGCGCGATGGCGGCAAAGGTCGACGAGCGACGGATAAACGCCCGCGGCAGGAAGGCCTGGATGATTTCATCCTTGATCTGGTCGCGTTCCTTTTTGTAGACCTTGCGCATTTGCTCGGCTTCGATCTCTTCGACCTTTTCCTTCACCGCATCACGCACCACGCTACCCGGCAGGATACGTTCTTCCTTGCGCGCAGCGATCAGCAGGAAATCACCGCTGACGTGCACCAGTGGCGCGTCTTCGCCTTTACCGAAAGGGGCGACGAAACCGTAAGTGGTCAACTCCTGGCTTGCACAAGGGCGCGCCAGTTTGGTGGCCAGTGCAGTTTCCAACGCCTCGGCATCAACAGGCAGATCTTGGGTCAGGCGATAGATAAGCAGGTTTTTGAACCACATGGGGTGAGTCTCTCCTTATATACAAAGGGGGGCATTATTCTCCTCATGGCGCCATAGGCCAACCCTCGCTAAGCCATTGGAAGGCCTGAAAAAAATTATTTAAGAAAGTGCTTGCCAGACCATGGGTCGCTCCGTAGAATGCGCGCCACACCGAAAGTGAAGGGTGATTAGCTCAGCTGGGAGAGCGTCTGCCTTACAAGCAGAATGTCGGCGGTTCGATCCCGTCATCACCCACCATTCGCTTCCAGTGTTACGCGCAGCGGTAGTTCAGTCGGTTAGAATACCGGCCTGTCACGCCGGGGGTCGCGGGTTCGAGTCCCGTCCGCTGCGCCATATTCGGTCACCTGGAACGCTGAACGCCAGGTACCACAGGAAGCCCGCTCATTGAGCGGGCTTTTTGCTGTCTGGGGTTTGCAAAAAACCGCCGGTCTAAAAAACGCCCCCGATCATGTGCAGTGATCGGGGGCGTTTTTTATTGGGTTTAGAAATCCCAGCGGGTGGTGACCATAAAGTTGCGCGGCTCACCATAAGCGGCGGAGTTATAGAAACCGATGTTGGTGTAGTAGGACTTGTCGAAGATGTTGTTGACGTTCAGCGTCGCCGACACGTTCTTGGTGATCTGGTAGCGGGTCATCAGGTCCACCAGCCAGTATGCCTCCTGGGAGAATTCTTCATAACCGCCATGGGGGTTGTTGTAGATGTCCTGCCAACCCACGCTTTGCCAGCGCACGCCACCGCCGACGGTCAGCTTGTCCAGGTCCCCTTTGAGCTTATAAGTGGTGTACAGCTTGATCTGGTCTTCAGGCTCGAACGTGGAAATCTTCAGGTCCTGGTCGTCACGCACCACCTTGTGCGTGTAGCCGGCCTGAATCTGCCAGCCCGGGCTCAACTCGCCGGACACTTCAAGCTCGTAGCCCTTGGTCACGGCCTTCGTGCCTTTATAGGCATAGTTCTGCGGCGTAGGTTTCAGGTTGTTGTAGTCGTCGTCGGAAACGGCGCGGTTGTTTTCATGGATCTCGAAGTACGCCGCGCTGGCGTTCAGGCGTCCGTCGAAGAAATCAGCCTTCATGCCCAGCTCGTAGTTTTGGCCTTCGTCCGGCTCAAGCAACTGGTTTTGCCGGTCGCGGTTGTAGTTCTCCTGGGGCATGAAGATATCGGTGTAGCTGGCGTAGACCGAGTAGGTGTCATTCAGGTCGTACACCACGCCGACATAGGGTACGAAGCGTCCGGTCTCGCGGTAGGACGGGTTATTGCCGGTCAGGTGGTAATTGACCACGCGGCCACCGAGCAGCAGCTTCAGGTCATCGGCCAGGTTCAGGCGCGTGGTCATATAGGCGCCGGTCTGGCGAATGGTGTCGTCGATATATTGCTGCGGCGCGCCCCAATCGGGTTGGGTGGCGTGGCCGTGCCAGTTATTGACGTCCACCATGTTGGGGGTGAGGTTCCAGTAACCCTTGCCGTTCCAGTCCGAAATGCCGATGGAGCCGCCCACCACCAGCTCATGCTCGCGGCCGCCCAAGCTGAACGGGCCGCTGGCATACAGGTCGGCGGAGTCGCTGACAGTCTCCCCGGTGTATTTGCCCGAAGTGATATGTGCGGTGCCATCTGCCCGTGGCTCATCGCCCTGGATCGAGCCCATCAGCGCGTGGTAGCCGTTGATCTTGTGATCCAGTTGCAACTTGGTGACCCAGCCATTACCCAAGTCATGCTCGAGCATGGCGAAGGCGGTGCGGGTGTATTGCTCCCAACTGCTCCAATTGGCCGCGTTGTTAAACGAGCGCTTTACGCTATTGCGATCGCCATTGGCGTTGATCAGCGGGAAGCTGCCGGACCAGCTTGAGGCGGTGGGCAGGCTGTCCTGATAATCGCCGCCCACGGTCAGCATCGTGTCTGGGGACAGGTCGAACTCCATGATGCCGTAGTACACCGGGCTTTTGCGCGAGTAACGGTCCATGAACGAGCGCTTGTCCTGATACGCCGCGACGGCCCGGCCACGCACGTTGCCGCTTTCGGTCATCGGGCCGCTGACGTCCAGTTCGCTGCGATAGTTGTCCCAAGAGCCCGCGCCGAGGCTGGCATGACCCTGGAAGTCAGCCGTGGGTTTCTTGCGCACCAGATTGATCGTGGCGCCCAGCGAGCCGGCACCGGTGAGCAGACCCGTGGCGCCTTTAAGCACTTCGACCCGATCATAGATCGCCATGTCGCTCAGGGTATTACCCGCTGAATAGGCGACGTTGCGCGCGGTGGAAGGAATGCCATCGTACTGGAAGTTGTTGATGGAGAAACCGCGGGCGTAGTAGTTGGTGCGGTCGGTGTCGAAGGCCGACACGGTGATGCCCGGGGTGTGGCGCATCACGTCGTCGACGTTATTCAGACCGAAGTCATCCATGTGTTTGCGGGTGACGACGGTCACCGATTGCGGGGTTTCCTTGGGAGTCAGCACCAGCCGCGTCGCCGTCGCGATGCTGCCGGGAGTGTAGGAATCAGTGCCTTCGGTAACGTTGCCCAACTGGTTGGCGCTTACCTGCGTCGGGCCCAGTTCCATGGCATCGGTAGCCGCGGGGTTAGCTTCCAGCGCGTACACCTGATCACTTTTGATCACGCGATAGCCGCTGCCCTGTAACAGCCTGTCGAACCCTGCGTCCACGCTATAAGTGCCTTTCAACCCCGGCCCATTCAGCCCCTGCAGATTCTGGGACTGGAACACAATGGCTACGCCCGCTTGCTGGGCGAACTGGTTGAGTGTGGCGCCCAGCGGCCCTGCAGGTATGTCGTAGGCTTGGGCCGCAACGTTTACCGTGTCGGCCTGTGCCACGTGGATATTCAGCAGCGTCGTCGCGAGCAGTGTTAGGGTCAGCGGCGCGCTACTCAGCAGGCGTCTGCGAGGCTTGGAAGGGAAGGGCATGGTGAGGGCAGTCCTTTAGTCATCGATATACCTTCCTTGACGGGCAACCCGAAAAAAAGCGGAAGCAATGCGAATAATTATTTTTTGCTCTCGGTATCCGGGCTGACAATTATCAGCCATGGGGTAAAGGTTTTCAGCTTGATCGGCAGGGTTTGAGCCAGCATCTGCAAGGTGCGGTCGGTGTCATCCAGGGGAAGTACGGCCGAGACCTTGAGATTCGCCAGTGCGGCTCGATCAAACCGCAAGTGGCCCGAACGGTGACGGGCGATCTCATCCAGCACTTCCGGCAACGGCCGGTTGTCCACCACCAGTTGATGGCGGCGCCAGGCCCCATTGATGCTCGCCGTATCGATGCTGCCGGAGAGGCGCACGGCATCTTTGCTGAGCCGCGCCTGCGAGCCTGCGTCCACTTCCAGCGTCTGCTGGCCATTCGCGCTTTGGGCGGCAACGCGGGATTCGAGCATGCTCAGCACAGTGACGTCATCTTCGCGCCTGACCACAAACCGTGTGCCCAACGCACGCAGGGTGCCCTGGGCGGTCTGCACCACAAACGGACGGTCGCCGTCGTGGGCCACTTCCACCAGGATCTCGCCTTGCAGCAGTTCAATGCGCCGCTGCCGGCTGTCGAAATACAGGTTCGCCGCACTGATGCCGTTCAAGGTCAGCGTGGAACCGTCTGCCAGGCGCAGGGTTTTCCATTCGCCGGGGCCGTTGTGCACATCGGCCATCCACTGTTGAGGATAAGGGCTGTAGAGCAGCGCCGCGGCGGGAAGGGCCAGGCTGCAGGCCAATACCAACGCGCGGACGTAATTTTTGCGGGCTTTCCCCTGCCGAGGAAAGGCCGCGCTCAAGGCCGCCCGGGCCGGTGCTTTTCGCCCACGCAGGGCCTGCACTCGCGCAATCACGTCTTCCATGCGCGCCGCTGAAGCCGCGTGCTGCGGGCTTTGCTGCTTCCAGCGCTCGAACGCCTGCCGCTGGGCCTCGGTCAATTCGCCTTCGTGCAGACGAATCATCCATTCGGCGGCTTGTTCGTCGATCTGTTGGCGGGAGTCGGGCATGTGCGGCTCAGATGTCCACGCTGTGGCTGCAATGCAGCAGGGCCAGGATCAAATACTTGCGTACCGTACGTTCCGACAATTTCAAGTGGCGGGCGATTTGCTGCTGGGTGAGGTCTTCGAGGTAATACAGCACAAACGCCTGACGCACATTGTCGTGCATGCCTTCAAGAATGAAGGCGATGTGCTCAAGGGCCTCCAGGGTGGTGTGGATCTGTTCCGGCGACTGAAAACCCTCCAGGGTTTCCACCGTCAGCATCAGTTCCTGAAGGTAGGCGTGCTCAATCTGCTTGCGCCGGGCCTGGTCGATGATCAGCCGCCTGGCGGTGGTACTCAAATAGGCGCGGGGCTCGCGGATGCCGGTCACCGACTCCCGTGCGTGCAGAATCCGTGCAAAGGTGTCCTGCGCCACGTCGGCGGCGTTGTGGGTACAGCCCAGTTTTCGGCGCAACCAAGTGAACAGCCAGCCGTGATGCTCGCTGTACAGCTCGGTAATCTCCCGTTGGAACGGCGGTTCACCCACAGACATAAGGCGCGGCTCAGGTGTTATTGAGAATAATTGTTAATTGTGGGGCCAAGGCTTGTGCAAACGCAATAGACTCGCGTTTGCGCGCAAAACGCCGGTTTTGCGGGGTTTGCAGGGTCGAAGGCAAAATATTTTGAATAAATTGCATTTAAATCATGACATTACGAAAAATTGCTATAGAATGCGCCCCACACCGAAAGTGAAGGGTGATTAGCTCAGCTGGGAGAGCGTCTGCCTTACAAGCAGAATGTCGGCGGTTCGATCCCGTCATCACCCACCATTCGCTTCCAGTGTTACGCGCAGCGGTAGTTCAGTCGGTTAGAATACCGGCCTGTCACGCCGGGGGTCGCGGGTTCGAGTCCCGTCCGCTGCGCCATATTCGGTCACCTGGAACGCTGAACGCCAGGTACCACGAGAAGCCCGCTCATTGAGCGGGCTTTTTGCTGTCTGGGGTTTGGGTTTAGAAAAACTCGTCCAGCAAGCAGTAGAGCGCGATGCGCTGCTCATCGGGTTCGACGCCGTACTGCTCGAAGAACGGCGCCACCCAGGCCGCTCCGAGATTGCGTTCGATGCTACGAGCGGCCAGCGCAAGGTCCTGATAACGGTCACTGATGCCCAGGCGGCCGCAATCGATGAAACCACTGAAGTGATCGCCCTCAGCCATGAAGTTTGGCAGGCAGGCATCGCCGTGGGTCACCACCAGGTCATGGGCGGCGGGGCGCGTCGACAGCAGTTCGGCGAATACATCCGTGGCGGTTCGGCCCAGGCGTTCATCGTCGAAGTCGGTCTCGTCAACCAGCCCTGCGTTCACGCGATTACCGGCGGCCGCAATACGGTGTTCCAGTGAGTGGTCGAACGGGCACTGTGCAATCGACACCTGGTGCAGGCTGCGCAGTGCGCTCGCCACCAGGCGGATGACCTGCGGCGCAGATAGGTCGCTGGCGCTGGCCAGATCCTGCCCCGGGACGGCGCTCATCAGCAGCCAGTGGCGATGGTTTTCCGTGAGCACATCCAGCACGGCAGGCCCAGGCAAGTTCGATTGCTGGAGCCAGCGCAGCCGCTTGATCTCGTCGGGCAATTCGGCGAGTGGGCCGATGGGCTCGGATTTCAGGAACAGGTCCTCACCGTTGCCGCAGCGCAGGCGGAAGACGTCGGCTCCCGACTCGCCGATGGTCTGTGGTTCGATGAGTGCGTTGGGGAATTGGTCACGCCATTTTTTTGGAATAGTCATGCGCGCATTCTTCCATTTTCTTCGTATTGCTTCCATCCAGCGCATCCTGGCGCCGTAAAAACACCAAGACCACCAAGGCCGTGACCAGCGTGAAACCGGCCAGTAGTTGGAGCAATGTGTTGAACCCGGCCGTGTAGGCCGCGCGCAATTGCGCCAGCGGAATCGTCGTGCCGGCCTGCAGGACATCGCCCATCACCAGCGCTTGGGCAATCACCGAAACATCCGCCGCTGCGCTCCCGCGCAAGTGGTGCGCAACCAATGCGCCCAATACCGCCATCGTGATCGCCAGCGCCACGCCTTCACTGGCCACGCGGGTGGTATTGAAAATCCCGGCCGCCATTCCCGCGCGCTCCTTGGGTACCACGCTGATCGCCAAGCCATCCATCAAGCCCCACGGCAGCCCGGTGCCGATCCCGATGACCAGCATCGCAGCGACAGTCTGCCCAGGCTGGTCGGCCAGGCTTAATCCCCACAGGCCCGCCGCTGCGATCAGCAAGCCAATGGCACACAACACGCCTGCCGAGAGCCAGCGCGTCAGCGCTGCGGCGATCATCGGCACCATCAGCATCGGTGCCGACAACGCGAGCATCATCAAACCCGCGTCCAGCGCGCTGGCGCCTTCCACGCCGATAAACCGCAGGGGTAGCAACACGATCAGCACGATGTAGCAGTAACAGGTGCCGATCGGCAGGAGCTGCACGCCAATAAAACGCGGGAAGCGAAACAAACGCAGATCCAGCATCGGTTGGTTGGAGCGATTTTCGACGAGGATAAACACCAGCAAAAACACTGCCGCCGCTATCAGCAGAGATTCAACCAGCAGCGATGACCAGCCGTGCTCCGGGGCAAGGATCACCGCCGTGGTCAGGGCCACCAGCATCGCGGAAAACGTCAGTACGCCTGATGTGTCCAGCCGCAGCGCTTGCGGGTCGCGGCTTTCGCGCATTTTGGGCGCGGCAAACAGCAGCGAAATACCGGCCAATAGCGCGGTGCCGAGAAAAATCGAGCGCCAGCCCCAGTGCTCGATCAGCACCCCCGACAGCAATGGCCCAAACGCCAAGCCTGCACCAAACGTAGTGCCCAGCAAACTGAAGGCGCGGGTACGTGCATGGCCGTCAAACTCCTGTGCCAGCGCCGCACAGCCACTGGCCAGTGCCGTGGCTGCCGCGACGCCCTGCACACCACGCAACACATCCAGCCAGAAAATTCCCGGTGCCACTGCCAGCAACAAGGAGACCACGGTAAACAGCGCCATGCCCCACAAAAAAAGACGCTTTCTCCCATACAGGTCGGCGAGGGTGCCGGCGGCCATCAACAGGCTGCCGAAACTCAGCATGAACGCGTTGGTGATCCACGCCAGTTGGCTGGGCTGGGCGGCAAATGCCTGGCCGATAAAAGGCGTGGCGACGGCGCCACCGGTAAAGCTCATGGGCAATACCAGGGCAGCCAGGCAAATTGCGGCCAGGATGGAGTATCGGCCATGGGCGGGCAACGATTCGGTTGTAGTGTTCATAGGGATATTCCCGCGATTCTGAAGGTTAAAAGACTCTAATCAGGATGCAATCACGGATAAACGGGCTTACATTCCGTTCATAACGGACGTTATGGATGCAATGACATGACCGATAACCTGAGCGGCGTGATCGCCTTCGTCAAAACGGCAGAGGCCCTGAGCTTCACCGGTGCGGCCCGGGCAATGGGGATTTCCGCGTCGGCGGTGGGCAAGAATGTCGCCAAGCTTGAGGCGTCACTTAATGTTCGGCTGTTGCACCGCAGCACGCGCAAGGTCAGCCTCACCGCCGAAGGCCTGCTGTTCTACGAACGGTGTCGGAAAATTCTCGATGATTTGCAAGACGCCCGCGCCATGCTTTCCCATGCGATGCAGGCGCCCCGGGGCAAGCTGCGGGTCAGCCTGCCCACCATCGGCTATCGCTTCCTCTTTCCCCACATGATGGCGTTCCGCAAAGCCTACCCGGAGATCGAGCTGGAGCTGGATTTCAACGACCACCTGGTGGACGTGATCGAAGAGGGCTTCGACGTGGTCATCCGCAGCGGCGGCCTGGCAGACTCGACCCTGATGGCCCGCAAACTGGGACCGTTCAGGTTTGTGCTGTGTGCATCACCCGATTACCTTCGGGCCAACGGTCGGCCGGAGTCCTTGAGCGATTTGGAGCATCATCCGTGTTTGCGTTACCGCTTCGCCACCACTGGAAAAATCATGGACTGGACCTTATCCGCCAACCCGGCCATTACCCAGTTGCGCCTGCCCACCGCCCTGACCTTGAACAACATGGAAGCCATGCTCCGGGCCGCGATGGACGGCCATGGGATTGCCTACGTGCCAGACTTCCTGGCCCGCGAAGCACTCGCCCAGGGCCAGCTTGAAATCGTGCTCGACGGCGATTCCGACGATCAGGGGCAGTTCTGGGCGCTGTGGCCGTCCAGCCGGCATCTCTCGCCGAAGATCCGCGTGTTTGTCGACTTCGCCGCCGCGCACCTGTTCACAAGCCCACCAGTCGGTAGCCCACCTGCAACTCGGTAATGAAGTACTGCGGCTGGGCTGGGTCGGCCTCCAGCTTCTGCCGCAGATGCGCCATATGCACCCGCAGATAGTGGGCGCGGTCCACGTAATCCAGGCCCCACACTTCGAGCAATAACTGCCGATGGGTGAGCACCCGGCTCTGCCCGCGAATCATCGCGCACAGCAGGCGGTATTCAATGGGCGTCAGGTGCACCGGCAGGCCTTGGCGCCACACTTCATGGGTCGCCAGGTCCACTTCGATATCACCAAACGCCACCTTGCTGGTGGCTGCCACGGTGCCGGTTTGCCCGTGCCGACGCAGTTGCGCACGGATGCGCGCGAGCAACTCGGGCACGCCGAAGGGCTTGGTCAGGTAGTCATCGGCACCGGCGTCCAGTGCGGCGACTTTTTCCTCTTCGCGATCCCGCGCCGACAACACCAGGATCGGTACCGCCAGCCAACCCCGCAGCTCGCTGATCAACTGTTTGCCGTCGCCGTCCGGCAGGCCGAGGTCGACGATTACCAGGTCTGGCTGGCGGCTGGAGGCGTGGATCAACGCGCGCTTGACGCTGTCGGCCTCGAACACCTGGAAGCCCTCATCCTGCAGGGCAATGCCGACAAAACGGCGGATATTGGCCTCGTCTTCAACAATCAGAATGCGTGCAGTGCTCATAGGGCGTCCATTGGGGGCGGGGTGCCCGCCGGTAAAGTGATGACGAAATGCATGCCGCACTCGCGGCCGGGTTTGGCTTCGATGCGCCCGCCGTGGGCTTCGACGATGCGTTTGGCCAGGGCCAGCCCCAGGCCGATCCCGGCGACCGAGGATTCCTGTTGGCCACGGGCAAACGGTTCGAACAGATTGGCCGGCGCGCTGCCCGTGCCAGTGTCGCTGACTTCCAGCAGGATGCTGTCCGAAACGGCGCGGGCGGCCACGGTAATGACTGTGCCCGGCGGGGTGTACTTGGCGGCGTTATCCAGCAGGTTGACCAACACCCGTTCGATCAATAGCGCGTCGACTTCCACCAGCGGCAATTGCGGGTCCAGCGTTGTGTGCAGCACATGCCGGGCCAGTGGTTCGCGCAACTGGCGCAGGGCGCTGCCGACGATTTCCTCCAGCAAATGCCATTGCCGGTTGAGCCGCACGCCGCGCTCTTGCATGCGGGCCATGTCCAGCAGGTTTTCGATCAGGCGTTGCATTGAGGTCGCCTGCTCATGAATACCGTGCAGCAACTCGGTCAGCGGGCCCGGCGGTGCATGGGGCAGGGCGGTGTCGGCGGCGCCGATCAGTGTGGTCAGGGGCGTGCGCAAGTCGTGGGAAATCGCCGCGAGCAAGGTGTTGCGCATCTTCTCGCCTTCCATCTGCACCAACGTGCTTTGCGCCACTTCGACAAAGTGCACGCGCTCCAGGGCAATCGCCAGTTGGCTCATGCAGGCTTCCAGCAGGCGGCGTTCTTCGGGCTCGTTGAGGCGTTCGCTTTGCGCCAGTTCCAGCACCAGCACGCCGCGCACGCGCATCGGCGCCTTGAGCGGCAGGTAGCAACCCTTGGCGGCGGACAAGGTGTCGGTGCCCTGGCCGGCGGATTGGCCGTGATCGTAGGTCCATTGAGCGATGCTGTCGTCGATCGGCAACCCGCCCGCCCCCACGCTGTGCACACCATCGGCGGCGTCCGGCAAGGCCAGGCCGACCCGTGCTTCGAACACGCCGCTGAAGGTGCGCAGCGCCACTTCGCTGATCTGCTCCACGGTCAACGCCGCCGACAGGTCCCGGGCCAGGCGTGCCAGTGAGGTTGCGCGGCGTTCTCGAGCGGCGGCGGTGCGCGCTTCGTGGCGCAGGCGCGCGGTGAGTTGCCCGGTGATCAGCGCGATGCCGAGCATCAGCGCGAAAGTGAAAAAATACTGGGTGTCGTTGACGGTAAATGAGTAGCGCGGCTGGACGAAAAAGAAGTCGAAACACAGCACCGCCAGCATCGCCGCCCACACGCCGGGGCCGCGTCCAAAACGCAGGGCCACCAGCACCACCGTGAGCAGGAACAGCATCACCACGTTGGCCAGCTCGAACACTTGCAGCAGCAGCGAGGCGATGGCGCTGGCGGTGAAGCAGGCGAGGGTGGCCCAGAGGTAGGCCAGGGTTCTGCCGGGCGCTGGCGTGGGTTTTTCAATGGCTGGTGCAGTGCCCGGCAACACGCCGTGGGCAATCACGATCTGGTCGATCTGCGGATGGTGCCGGCTGATCCGGTCGCCCACCGACTGGTGCCAGAACCGCCATGTCCGGCGCGGATGATGGCCGAGCACAAGGCGATTGGCGTTGTGTTCCCGGGCGCAGGCGGCCAGCGCTTCGGCGACGTCCATGCCCGGCAATGTTGCAGTGTCGGCGCCAAACTCGCTGGCCAGGGCCAGGGTTTTCATCGCTGTGAGGTAGCGCTTGGCGCCGCGCCCCTGGGCGGAGGCGACGTGCACCACGATCCAGTCCGCCTCGAGCTTTTGCGCCAGACGTGCGGCTTCGCGCACCAGGCGCTCATCACCGGCGTCACCGGCCACGCCTACCAGCAACCGCTCGCGGGCGGGCCACAGGGTCTTGATCGACTGTTCGCGACGGTACATGCGCATCTGCGTGTCGACCCGGTCGGCGGTGCGGCGCAGGGCCAGTTCCCGCAGGGCCAACAGGTTGCCCTTGCGAAAAAAATGCCGCGACGCGCGCTCGGCTTGGGGGCCCAGGTACACCTTGCCGTCCTTCAAGCGTTGCAGCAGATCATCCGGCGGCAGGTCCACGACGACCACTTCGTGGGCGTTGTCGAACACATGGTCCGGTACGGTTTCCCGCACGCGAATGCCGATGATCCCGCTGACCAGATCGTTAAGGCTTTCCAGGTGCTGGACGTTGAGGGTGGTCCACACATCGATGCCGGCGCTGAGCAGTTCTTCCACGTCTTGCCAGCGTTTCGGGTGGCGTGAGCCGGGCACGTTGCTGTGGGCCAGTTCATCCACCAGCACCACGGCGGGATGGCGTTGCAGGGCGGCGTCGAGGTCGAATTCGGTGAGGGCAAAGTCGCGGTGCACACGGTGGGCGCGGGGCAGTTGTTCGAGGCCGTTGAGCAGCTCGGCGGTTTCCTGGCGGCCGTGGGTTTCCACCACGCCGGCGAGTACGTCGCGGCCCAGGCTGACTTCCCGTTGCGCCGCATCGAGCATGGCGCAGGTCTTGCCCACCCCGGCGTTGGAGCCGAAGTAGATACGCAATTTGCCGCGCAAGGCGGCCTGTTCTTCCTGCTGGACCCGGGCGAGGAGGGCGTCGGGGTCGGGGCGTTTTTCGTTTAATGCGGGCATGTCATTCCTCAAGTGGACTGTAGGAGCGAGCTTGCTCGCGAAAAACCGGAGAGCGCCGTTGGGTGTCAGGTTTCCCGCGTTATCGTTGACGCCCTTCGCGAGCAAGCTCGCTCCTACAGTGGATCGGGTGCTACACGAGACCTAACGCGGTCAGCACCATGTCAATCAGCTTGATCCCGGCAAACGGCACCAGCACCCCGCCCAGGCCATAGATCAGCAGGTTGCGATTGAGCAACGCCGCCGCGCCAATCGCCCGGTAGGTCACGCCGCGCAGTGCCAACGGAATCAGCGCCACGATGATCAACGCGTTGAAAATCACCGCGCTGAGAATCGCCGAGTTGGGGCTGGTCAGGTGCATCACGTTCAGCGCGCCGAGCTGCGGATAGGTCGCGACAAACGCTGCCGGGATGATCGCGAAGTACTTCGCCACGTCATTCGCTACGCTGAAGGTGGTCAGTGCGCCACGGGTCATCAGCATCTGCTTGCCCACCTCGACCACTTCGATCAGCTTGGTCGGGTTGCTGTCGAGGTCGACCATGTTGCCGGCTTCTTTCGCCGCCTGGGTGCCGCTGTTCATCGCCACTGCCACGTCGGCCTGGGCCAGTGCCGGGGCGTCGTTGGTGCCGTCGCCGGTCATGGCCACGAGCTTGCCCTGGGCCTGGTAGTCGCGGATCAGTTGCAGCTTGTCTTCCGGGCGCGCCTCGGCGAGGAAGTCATCCACGCCGGCTTCCACCGCAATCGCGGCGGCGGTCAGGCGGTTGTCGCCGGTGATCATCACGGTCTTGATGCCCATGCGCCGCAGTTCGGCGAAGCGCTCCTTGATGCCGCCCTTGACCACGTCCTTTAGCTCTACCACGCCGAGTGCTTTTGAACCGTCGGACACCACCAGCGGGGTGCTGCCGCGTCGCGACACTTCGTCGACCTTGGCCTGCAACGCTGCCGGAAAACTCCCGCCCAACGCTTCGATATGACTGCGGATGGCATCCGCCGCACCCTTGCGAATACCGCGGCCTTCGGGCAGGTCGACGCCGCTCATGCGAGTCTGCGCGGTGAAGTGCACAAAGCTTGCGCCGAGGGCATTGATGTCCCGCGCACGGATGTCGAACTTCTGCTTGGCCAGCACCACAATGCTGCGGCCTTCCGGGGTTTCATCGGCCAGGGACGCCAGTTGTGCAGCGTCGGCCAGGTCGGCTTCCTTGATGCCCGGCGCCGGCAGAAAACTGCTGGCCTGGCGATTGCCCAGGGTGATGGTGCCGGTCTTGTCCAGCAGCAATACATCGATGTCGCCCGCCGCCTCTACCGCACGGCCAGAAGTGGCGATCACATTGGCCGACATCATGCGGCTCATGCCCGCCACGCCGATGGCCGAGAGCAGGCCACCGATGGTGGTGGGGATCAGGCACACCAGCAACGCCACCAGCACCGTAGCGCTGACCACGCTGCCGCTGCCGCTCATGGCCACGGCGAAGATCGAGTACGGGCTCAGCGTCGCGATCACCAGGAGGAACAACAGCGTCAGGCCCACCAGCAAAATTGTCAGGGCGACTTCGTTGGGCGTTTTCTGACGCTTGGCGGATTCGACCATCGAGATCATGCGGTCGAGGAACGACTCACCCGGGTTGACGCTGATGCGCACCACCAGCCAGTCCGACAACACCCGCGTGCCGCCGGTGACGGAGGAAAAGTCGCCGCCGGCTTCACGTATCACCGGTGCCGATTCGCCGGTGATTGCGCTTTCGTCCACCGAGGCCACGCCTTCGATCACTACGCCATCGAGCGGCACCAGGTCGCCGGCTTCGATCAACACCACTTGGTCTTTGCGCAACAGCGTGGCTTCGGTCGGCAGCCACGCCGCGCCGTGCTTCGGTTGCTGCAGCAGCTTGGCCAGGGTCTGGCGTTTCATACCCCGCAGGCTGGCGGCCTGGGCGCGGCTGCGACCCTCGGCCAGGGCCTCGGCGAAGTTGGCGAACAGCACGGTGAACCACAGCCACAAGCTGATGCTCAGGATAAACCCGCTGGGGGCTTCACCCTGGCCGCTGAGGGACTGGAACCACAGCAGCGTGGTGAGGAGGCTGCCCAGGTACACCACGAACATCACCGGGTTTTTCCACTGCGCCTGGGGCAGCAGTTTCTTGAACGCATCCCCGCAAGCGGTGAGCACGATGGCGCGATCAAACAGAGGTAAACGAGCATTCTTGATCATGGGGGAATCTCTTACTCACTGGCCGCAATGGGGGGCTGGCGCGAAGGCAGGCGGGCGTCCAGCGCGAGGTTGAGTTGCAGCACATTGACTCGTGGTTCGCCGAGCAAACCGAGGGTGCGGGCGGCGGTGTTTTCGTTCACCAGTTGCAGCAGATCGGCTTCGGGGATCTGCCGCAGGCGGGCGACCCGAGCCAGTTGGATGCGCGCGTTGGCCACGGAGATATGTGGGTCCAGGCCGGAGGCGGAAGCGGTGACCGCATCCACCGGCACCTGGGCGTCGGCGGCGAGGTCGTTGTCCTGGCGGTAGGCTTTAGCTCGGGCTGCGACCTGGTCTACCAGTTTCTGGCTGGTAGGGCCCAGGTTGCTGGCGCCGCTGGAGCCGGCGTTGTAAGGCTGCGACACGCTTTTGCTCGGGTCTTGCGGGTCTGCGCCGAGGGTCATGCTCGGGCGGCCGTGGAAGTAGCCGGGCTTGGTGAAGTCCTGGCCGATCAACGCCGAGCCGATCACCAGGCCGTCGCGTTCAATCAGCGAACCCTGGGCCTGGAACGGGAACAGCAACTGCGCGGCAAAGGTGGTGAAGATCGGGTAGGCGAGGCCGGTCAGCGCCATGAAAAACACCGCCGAAACCAGCACCGGGCGCAACAGCCCTTTGAATATCGATTGAGTCGTCATCAACGTGTCCTTAGTTGTACGTCTGGCCGGACAGCAACTGCAGTTGCTCCACCAGCGGGCCGAGCGCGAGCGCCGGCAGGAAAGTCAGGCCACCGACTACCAGCACCACAAACACCACCAGCACCATGAACAGCGGGGTTGCGGTGGGAATGGTCCCGGCACCGGCAGGCACGGTCTTTTTCATCGCCAGGGAACCGGCCACGGCGAGCATCGGCAGCATGGTGAAGAAGCGCCCGACCAGCATCGCGAGGCCAATAGTGGTGTTGAAAAACGGCGTGTTGGCGTTCAGCCCGGCGAACGCCGAACCGTTGTTGGCGGTGCCCGAGGTGTAGGCGTAGAGCACCTCGCTGAAACCGTGGGGGCCGAGGTTATTCAGGCTGGCCATGGTGTCGGGCCACAGGGCGGCGAGGGCGGTGAAACCGAGGATGCTGATGGGGTGCGCGAGCACCGAGAGCATCACCAGTTTCATCTCTCGGGCCTCGATCTTCTTGCCGAGGAATTCCGGGCTGCGGCCGATCATCATGCCCACCAGAAACACCGTCAGCAGCGCGTACTGGATCAGGTTGATAAAGCCCACACCGTCGCCGCCGAACACGCAGTTGAGCATCATCTGCGCCAGGGGCACGAAGCCACCCATGGGGGTCAATGAGTCGTGCATCGCGTTGACCGAACCGGTGGTGGCCGCGGTGGTGGTGGCGATAAACAGACTGCTGTCGGCGATGCCGAAACGCAGCTCCTTGCCTTCCATATTGCCGCCGCTTTGCTCGATGGACAGCGTCTGGTTGGCACCGGCCTGGGTCAGCAGCGGGTTGCCGTTTTGCTCGGCGCCATACACCAGTGCGAGGAAGCCGATAAACATCACCAGGAAGGTACCGAAAAACACCCAGCCCTGACGGCGTTGCAGCAGCATGCTGCCGAAGGTGTAGGTCAGCGCCGACGGGATCAGCAACATGCTGAGGATGTGCAGCGCGTTCGTCAGTGGCGTCGGGTTTTCGAACGGGTGCGCGGCGTTCATGCTGAAGAAGCCACCGCCGTTGGTGCCGATATGCTTGATCGATTCAAAGCTCGCCACGGCGCCGACAATCAGTTGTTGCTGCGCGCCTTCAAGCGTTGTGGCCAGGGCTTGGGAGGAAAAGGTCTGCGGCATGCCTTGCCACACATATACCAGGGCCATGCCCACGCACAGCGGCAGCATCACGCGGTACAGGGTGCGGGTGAAGTCGACCCAGAAGTTGCCGATATCCGCCGAGCTTGAGCGGCTCAAGCCACGGATAAACCCCGCAGCGGCGACCACGCCCGAGGTAGCGCCGACAAACATCAGGAACGTAATCACCGCCATCTGGCTGAAGTTCGACAGGCTGGTTTCGCCCGAGTACGCCTGCCAGTTGGTGTTGGTGATAAAGGACGCGGCGGTGTTGAACGCCAGGTCCGGGGTTTGCGCGGCCAGCCCGAGCGGGTTGATCGGCATGACGGCTTGCAGCCGCAGGATGATATAGCCGAGCAGCATCATCGCCGCGTTCGACAACAGCAGGGCCGAACCGTAGCGGGCCCAGCCCATGGTTTCCAGCGGGTCGATGCCCAGCAGGCGATAGGTATAACGTTCCGGCAGGGCGTGGCGGGTTCCGGTAAAGACCCGGGTCAGCCACTTGCCCATCAGCACGGCGAGCCCTGTCATCAACCCCAGGACCAGCGCAAATTCCAGCAAAGTGCTTAGCATGTCGAGGCTCCGTTCAAATCTTGCCCATGGCGACAATGGCCATGGCTGTCGTGGCGAAAAACACCAGGGAGAGGCCTACAAAAATCACGTCGTACATGGCGGGCTCCCTAGAACTTTTCGGCGCGAATGAGGGCATAGCCCAGATAAGCGAACAGCCCGACGGCGCATAAGCCGCTGGCGATATAGATGAACTTGAGTGTGAGCACGGTGGAACTCCCCTGATTAATAAGCCGCGATTGCGGACGCGGGGAGGTTAAGAGGTTGGGTATCAAGTTCGGGCACTGATTGCGGGCGTGGGTATTGAGACGGTGTATAGATAGTTTTGTGGTGGACGAACGAAAACAAGGGATAGCCCGGGGGTGGGGTATCCCTTGAAAGTCTGGGGTTCTGCTGCTTTTGATGATCAGCTTATTTGGCTTTCTTTTTCTTTGATTCGCGGGTGGCGAGTTGTTCGAAGCAGAAGGCGGCGGCGCCGAACAGGGCGATCATTGAGAGGACGATCATGCCTAAAGTTGAACTTTCCACGATGACTTCCTACGGGGGTGATTGGTGTGGAGTTCACAGTAGTGGAGGGGGGATTAGTTGCTCAATAGAGACGACATAAACGTTATGGCTGGGGTTGAATCTATACGGAATCTTTACGTGGCTGTTGTGTGTATATCCGTTTTTTAGGTAACGGCTACTTAGGGTTCCGCTCTTACAGCGGGTCACTTTTGAAAAGCGCAAAAGTAACCAAAACGCTCTGCCCCGCCTGTCGGCACCTCGCCTAGGCTCGGTGTTCCCTCACTCCGGCATTACTCCGCGGGCCGCCGCGACGGGCCATCCATGGCCCGGCGCGGCTAAACCGGCGTCCTGCCGGTTTACCCGCTCCGCAATACCTACGTTCGGCCTCGGGCTGAATGGGGCAGTCAGATCAAGATCAACAGCAGATCAAAAGCAAGAGCACAGCGGCCTACAGGCCGGCTTGAGTGTTAGAAGCAGAGGCAAGATCCAGAGCGAAAGCAGAGCTGCTTTTCTGTAGGAGCGAGCTTGCTCGCGAAAAACCTGAGAACGCCGCGTTCATCCTGAATGCCCGCGTCATCGTTAACGACCTTCGCGAGCAAGCCCGCTCCCACATTTGGACCGTGCCCCCGCTTTAGCTTTAGCTTTTGATTTGGCTGTTGCTTCACCACACTCAAGCCGGCCTGTAGGCCGCTGTGCCCTTGATCTGCTTTTGATCTTGATCTTAGGCGCCCCGTTAAACCACGCTGGCCGAACGCAGGCTTTGGAGCGTGGGTAACCCGGCAGGACGCCGGGTTAGCCGCGCTGGGCCAAGGATGGCCCATCGCGGCGGCCCACGGTCCAAAGCCGGAGTGAGGGCACACCGAGCCCAAGCGAGGTGCCGAGTGGTGGGGCAAGAGCCCTTTTGGTTACTTTTGGGGCTCTTTTCCAAAAGTGACCCGCTGTAAGAGCGGAACCAATAGCAGCCCTGACCGCAGCAACGGATATGTACCCAACACCGCAGAGCTACAAATTCCGGCTATGCCGATAATCACTGACCGCCTCATACACCGCCTTACGCAACCGATTAATCCCCCCAATCGGCCGATGCGCCTCCACCCCAAACCACGGATTAAACGACTGATTATCACAAGCCAGATTCAACGCCGGCGTATCAAAATCCTGCGCCGGAATCACCACCTTGGCCACCGTCTCAAACGGCGCATCACTCTCTTTCCACTCAATGCTGGTGTCCTCGATCGGCATAAACTTCTGCGGATTCTGCCGCTGAATCTGCAACACAAAACACGCCGCCACCCGGTCCGTCGACAGTTGCTGATTCAACGCACTGCGCAAAAAGTTCGGCAGGTCCTGATTCTGCTTGGGCAGCACATACGCAGGACACCCCTGGGGATCCGGCGCCACCCGAAACTTCGCATTCGCCGCCCCAAACTTATACGGCGACACCGAGAAATAAGTCGTCTGCGTAGGACTCACCGGCGGCGGCGCCAACGTCGCCAGCGCGATAAACAGATGCCGCACCTGCCAACTGCGCGGATCCACCCCGGGGAAGAACGCCAGGACCTTCTTGCCATCCGCCTGAGCCGAAACGTTCTGCGCATACTCCGCCACATCACTGACAAAAAAGTTCGGATGGCTGAACATCACAAAGTCCTGCTCACCCCGCGCTTGCTGATCCGCGAGCAGTTGCTTGCCTGGCACATCCAGCAATTTGATCGCCATGCCCCGGGCATCCCGGATGCTGTCGAACTGCGGATACGCATTGCCGTTGGACAAACGCATCATCGCCTGCCAAGTCTTGCCGGGCTCCGCGAACACCCCCTGGCGCAATGCCGGGTCGAGGTCCGGCAGTACGCTGACCTCGGCCTTTACACAGCCATGGGCCTTGGCATGCGCATCCCGCAGGTAACGCGTGCCTTCGCGATGTTGGTCGACGATGCGCACCGCGGTCTGGATGATGCCCTGGGTCATGGCGGCTTCACCCGGTGGAATCTGTTCATCCGGCGACACCGGGCCACTGTGTTGCCAGGCGAACCACAGGGTGGACAGCAACCAGCCCAGCAGGCCCAGGCCCAACAGCCACAACAGGGTCTTGCCAAGAAACGCGCCGAGGCGCAGCCAAAGTCGAGCGAGCATTTAAAAATCCTTTTCTGCGAAGTCGGTTGGGTCAGGGCAGTTGCTGTTCCAGCGGGCCACCCAGCACTTTCAAATATTCCAGCAGCGCCCAGCGTTCCTGAGGCAGCAAGCCTCGGCCGATGACCCCGTTGCCACGCTGCCCGGCACGGAATTCGTGGCCGCTGTTGTGGTTGCCGGTGATGCGCGTATCGAACAGGAACGCGTTGGGGAACGCCGCGGTTTGATAGCCCAGGTGGCGCGGGTCGTATTCGAAGGTGCCTTTATAGAAGGTCGGGCTGCGCTCGTCCTGAGGCGAGAGCAATTGATAGATCGTCGGCACCGAACCGTTGTGCAGGAACGGCGGTGTCGCCCATACCCCGGCCAGTGGCCGTGCCTTGTAGGCACGCAATTCGCGCACGCCGATGGGCAGGCCGAAGCCGTCCAGGCGCGGACGTTCGGCAGGTGTCACGCCGGCGGCACGGTAGGCGTGGTCTTCGACAAAGGCGGTGATGTACGCCAGGCCTTTGGCTGAAGAAATACTGCGCAGGTCCAGCGGTGCGGTGGGGGTGGGGTGCAGTTCGACGTTCATTTTCGCCAACTCCGCCGGGTCCCATTGCAGGGCGCTGAGGTCGAAGCGGTGGTCAGCGATATTGTTGGCGGTAGTCGGGTCGGTGCCGATGACTTCCACCGGGAGCATTTTCAACTGGCGCACCGGGCGGCCATCGACTTGGGAAACTATCGGTACGTGGCAGCCGGCGCAGTTTTCGGTGAACAACGCGCGGCCTTGGGCGGCCAGTGGTTTGTCGATGGCGCCGAACAGGTCTTCAGGCCAGGTGGGTGGCTTGAGCCGTTGCAGGGTTTCTTCGATGGTATTCAGGTCCCGCACCCGCACGCTGGAGGCGTAGCGCGCATCGCCCTGGAGCGGCTGACCGGCGCTGTCGAAGAAGTCCAAGGTGGCGCCGACGCCCAGGGCTTCGCCGATATTGCGGGCCATGGGTTGCTGGGCCGAGCCGTTCCATTGCACCCAGTCGAAGGTCCAGATGTCCCACAGTTGCGGATAGTCCACCGGTGCATTGGCGATGCGGTAGTTGTCGGGGGAAATGGCGTCGCCGAAGCTGGCGTTGGCGATACGGCCAAAGGCATCGGTGCGGCCCGGGCCTTCTTCGGTGGGGTAGAGGCCGCGGTGGGTGTCGTTCCAGGCGACTTTCAGAAAGTTGTTCAGGGACTTCTTGAAGTCCTGACGCAGTTGCGCGACGTTCTGGTCGTTGTAGTCGTGGCCCAGCACGGTGTGGGCAAAACGTTCGAATTTCCACGGGTTGTAGTAGGTCGAGGCCAAACTGGCGACCATTGCCTGGCCGAAGCTGCCGCCGCGCAGGGTCGGTACGCTGGACGGCAACACATGTTGCGCCGGGCCGCCGTCGACCCGCAGGCCCTGGCCTTTGAAGTTCAACTGGCCGGTGTGGCAGGCGGCGCACGTGATGTCGAGGAACTCATCATTGCTGCCAGGGTTTTTATGCCGGGCGAAACCCACCGGCAGGTTGCCGGGGTTTTGCGCGGTGGGCACCTGCTTGGGGTCTACCAGGAAACCGAAGCGCGCCAGGTATTCGGGTGTGGCGAAACGCTGTTCGGAGAACGGCAGTTCCAGCGCGGTGAACCAGTCATAGCGCAGGCCCTTGACCTGGGTGCCCTGGGGCGTGAAGTAATACGTCTGGCGATCTGCGGCGCTCCATTGATCCTGGTAATGCACCTGTTGCACCGGCACGTAAACCGGCAGCTTCGGGTTGACCACGTAATAGAGCACCACCGCCAGGATCAGGCCCAGCAGTATGAAAATCATCAGCAAAACACGGGAAAAAATGCGCAAGATAACTATCCTTGTCGAGTTCTAGCGTTCTTATGCCATCAGGCCAGCAGTGCGGCAAGTGGCCATGAGCTTGGTTCCAGCGCTCCAGCTGTCCGTTGCAGGGTCGTGGATTGAATGAAAATGCTTTTAAACACGTGAACTTATCAGAAATTTCCTGCTCACATGCCGGTAGCCATTGGTCGTGGCCGCCTGATAAGCTCGCGACTTTACTCGAATGCCCTTTTGGCACACGAACAAGGAAATAGCATGAAACAGCATCGGTTGGCGGCGGCGGTGGCCCTGGTTAGCCTGGTACTTGCGGGTTGTGATTCGCAAACCAGCGTAGAGCTGAAAACCCCGGCGCAAAAAGCTTCCTACGGTATCGGCCTGAACATGGGCAAAAGCCTTGCTCAAGAAGGCATGGATGACCTGGACTCCAAAGCCGTAGCCCAAGGCATCGAAGATGCCGTCGGCAAGAAAGAACAGAAGCTGAAAGACGACGAGCTGGTCGAAGCCTTCGCCGCACTGCAAAAACGTGCTGAAGAGCGTATGGCCAAGATGAGCGAAGAGTCGGCAACCGCCGGCAAGAAATTCCTCGAAGAGAACGCCAAGAAAGACGGCGTTGTCACCACTGCTTCCGGTCTGCAATACAAGATCGTGAAGAAAGCTGACGGTGCTCAACCCAAGCCTACCGACGTAGTGACTGTTCACTACACCGGCAAGCTCACCAACGGCACCACCTTTGACAGCTCCGTGGATCGCGGTAGCCCGATTGACCTGCCGGTCAGCGGCGTGATTCCAGGTTGGGTCGAAGGCCTGCAACTGATGCACGTTGGCGAGAAGGTCGAGTTGTACATCCCGTCCGACCTGGCCTACGGTGCCCAGAGCCCGAGCCCGGCGATTCCAGCCAACTCCGTGCTGGTATTCGACCTGGAACTGCTGGCCATCAAGGACCCGTCCAAGGCTGAAGCACCTGACGCACCTGACGCACCGGCTGCACCGGCTGCACCGGCTGCCAAGAAGTAATCAGCGCCTGAACACACAACGCCCCGTCTCGACGGGGCGTTGTTGTTTCTGGCCTGTGCATAACTTTTCCATTTGGATCCCGGCCAAAATCAACCGAACCCACGCGGTCTAGAGCAGTCTGATAAAAGACCTGAGTACGGGTAGACGCAGATTATCTCCAAGTCAATGAATTCTTGGGTTTTTTTTATGTGCGCAAAAAACGCCCGATCTGACTGTAGGCCTTGTATTACGTGGCTTTCAGCCTGGAAAATAGGCTCTGTTCACAAGGTTATCCACAATTTGTGTGGATAACCTTTTCTGTCGCCTGGAACTGGAGTGACGATGAAAGCACCGTTTAATTTCACCCGTTTCCTGCCCATGGCCGCCCGCCTGCTTGGCCGAGGGCGCTTGCCTACATTGCTGTTCGCCGTTGCCGCCAAAGGCTCGAGCCAGGGCAACCGTTTGGGCAAGCTCAAGGACGACCTCAAACTGCTCCAGGCCTTGTGCCTGGCCTACTGGCGCGGCGAGTACCGGGCCATCAGCCCCAAGGCGCTGATTTCGGTGGTGGCGGGGCTGATGTACTTCCTCAGCCCGATTGATGCGATCCCGGACTTTATCCCGGTGTTCGGCATGCTCGACGACATCGCCGTGCTGGCGTGGGTCATGAAGACCCTGAACGGTGAACTGAGCGCGTTTCGCGCCTGGCGCGAGCGTCAGGTCCCGGAGAAGCTCGCGGTGGTTGAGCGCCTGCCAGCGACGCCTCTGTTGCTTGAGCAGGAACACCTGAAAAAAAACTGAAGCTTGCGAATATCCCCCTGCGCTCTTTGTGGCTGTTAGGATTACACTCCTAAGGAAAGTACTTACGAAGTAAGTGTTGTGATCCTACGGGGCATTCATGGATATTCAGATAATTAGAAAGGATGGCGAACCCGAATATGCGGTTCTGCCATGGGCTCAGTATCAGGCGCTGTTAAAAGCCGCCGGGCAGCAACAGCCAACACCTCCTGCTTCGACCCTTAGCCAAACAGCTGCCGAACCCGATCTACGCCCCCTGGAGCAGCTGCGAAGCCTGCGCGAGGCCAAGGGCCTGGCCATCGAGGTTCTGGCGCGCACAGTGGGCATCAGCCCGTCTTACCTGGGCTTGATCGAAAGTGGTGAACGCCAGCCGGACGCAGCCATCCGCCGCAGCCTGGCCTGGGAACTGGGCGTCGCAGGTTGGAGGGACGAAACGTGAGCGTACGCATCAGCCGTCAGCATTGGGATGGGTTAATCAACGAACTTGATCAGGCGCGCCGACAGCGCCATCTCTTGACCTACCGCGCATTGCTGGAGCGTCTGCAATTTCCCACGCCGGCCATGCAGACCCTGACGGCCGCGCTGGAACACCTGGCGGCGCTGGATGCCAAGGCCGACCAACCGCTGCGCAGTTCCCTGGTGATTAGCCAGGGCGCCAGCCGTCTGCCACGTACCGGTTTCTTTGAATGTGTGGAGCGTCTTGGACGCTTCTGCGGGCCGTCCGATGGCGTGGCCGCAGCGTCGTGGCACGCATCGGAGGTAGTGCGGGTGTTTGAGTACGATTATCCCGAGTCAGCGGAGGCTTAGTGTTTTGGAAGCTTAAGGCGTATGTCAGTTATTGGCTGGCGCGCAAATTGTTTCATTGGTCCTGGTTCATGCGGCAGCCGCGTTGCTGGCAATGGCTTGAAGGTCAGTTCGCACGCATGGCCAATCTGGGCGACGTAGGGGCACAGAGTTTCTACGGACATATCCTGACGTTTCGCGGCAAGGGCCTCGGCGCCCGTGAAGAGGGCGTGCGGCTGTTGCGGCTGGCGGCCCAGGCCGGAGATGGCAAGGCTGCGTACCAGATTGGGGTGTTGAGCCTCGCGGGCAGCCTTGGCAAGGCACCGGATCCGCTGGAAGCGGCACGCTGGTGGAAAATCGCCGCCCGGGCCGGTCACCCGCTGGCGCAGATTCGCCTGGAACAACTCTGACCTAGAGCGACTCCGGTTCTGCCTGGCCCAGCTGCAGACTGTCGATCACATGAATGCTGTAGCCCGCCACGTTCTTCGCGTGGTGCTTGGCTTGCGAGGCCAGTTCTGCCAATTGGCTGGCATCGAGTTGTCCACAGGCCTGTGGATACAAATGCACCACGCCGATGGACAGCGACAGCAACGCAAATTCCTGGCGCACACCCTGGCGGTTCAGTGCAACGAAACAGCCCGCGTCCAGATGCTCGCTGCGATAGAAGCGCCGGCATTGGGTGTGGAAGTCGTCCAGCAGCTGGTTAAGCCGCTTGCGCCAATCCTGCGGCCCCAACACCAGCAAAAAATCATCACCGCCGATATGCCCGACAAAGTCGCGGCTTGGGTCTACCCGGTCGTTCAGGCATTGCGCCAGGCACAGCAGCACTTCATCGCCGCGGCCATAGCCGTAGATATCGTTGAATGGCTTGAAGCTGTCGATATCCACGTAGCAGATGACTGACTCACGCTGTTGTTGCAATAACCGCGTCAGGCACTGCTGGATCGGTACGTTGCCCGGCAGCAAGGTCAGCGGGTTGGCGTAGCGCGCCTGCTGGATTTTCAGCTCGGTAATCAGCTTGAGCACGTCGATCACCCGGCCCAGCCCCAGGTAATCACCGTTGAGGGTGATGATGAAATCTTCCTCGATGCGCTGGCGTGCGCGGCTGGTGAGCAGGCGGCTGACTTGCTGCAAGGACTGGCTCAGCTCCACGGCGAGGAAGTCATCACTCATCAAACGGCTGATGGGCTTGCGGGCGAACAGGTCGGTAGCAAACGGCTTGAGCAGGGCGTCCGACAACGAGTGCCGATGCACGATGCCGATTGGATGGCCACGCTCATCCAGCACCGCCAGGGAGTTGAGGTTGGCCTGGCGCCGGAAGGCTTCCAGCACCTGCGCCGTGGCGGTGTGCTGGCCCACCGCCGGTTGTTCGTTGAGCAGGGCGCTGAGGTCGCTGCCTTCGTCATTCAGCGCGACGTTGGCGCTGTCCGGCTTTGGCAGCATCAGCCGGGCTTCCTGCGGCGGATGTTCCTGGGGGCGGCAGAGCAGGTAGCCCTGCACCAGGTCGACGCCCATCTCGGTGAGCACCGCCAACTCTTCCGGCAATTCGATGCCTTCGGCGATGACCTGGGCCCGGGAGGCCTTGGCGATTTGCAGGATCGAGCCGACAAATTCGCGCTTGAGGGCGTCCTGGTGGATGCCGTCGATAAAATGCCGGTCGATCTTCACGTAGTCCGGGCGCAATTCCGACCACAGCCGCAGGCTGGAATAGCCGGCACCCAGGTCATCCAGGGCAATCGAAAAGCCCATGTCGCGGTAATGATGCAGCGCGGTTTGCAGCAGTTGAAAGTCGTCGGTCGGGGTTTGCTCGGTCAGTTCGATCACCACCTGGCTGGGCGGGATGCCGAAATCGCTGAGCAGTTGCAGGGTGCGGCCGGGCTGGTGCGCGGTTTCCAGCAGGGATTCGGGCGAGACGTTAAGGAACAGCTTGCCCGGTAGCTTCTGGTCGCTGAACCGTCGGCAGGCACTTTCCCGGCAGACCATCTCCAGCTCGCTGAGGCGCCCGGCATGGCGGGCAACGGAGAACAGCGCGATAGGCGAGTGCAGCGGGCTGTTGGACGGGCCACGGCTGAGGGCCTCGTAACCGACCACGCGTCGCTCGGACAGAGAAATGATCGGTTGGAACAGGCTGTGCAAACTACCTTGAGCCAGGATTGAGCCCAATGCATTCAGCTGTTCGGTCATGGTCATGATTTTCTCGGTCGAAAAAAAAGGACCTGCTTGGGCAGGTCCTTCATTTCACGACAGAATGATGTCTATTTGATGACACTCCGGAGAGCGTTCACATTAAATTGCCATCATTTACTGCTTGGCCACCGTCTTACTGATTTTCAAGTAGTCCAACAGGATGCGCCCGGTCTCGCTCAGGTAGGCATCATCTTCCGGCTTGGTTTTATCAGGCTCGGCGGCGATCGCGTCTTCGTCTTCTTTCTTCAGTTCCTTGAGCGGGGCTTCGCCTTTGGCCTTGCGGCGGGCGTTCTCCAGCACCAGTTGCTGATTCTCGATGTCGGTGTGCTGCGCGCGACGGTCGGCTTCGTTCAGGCTGACGGTTTTCTCTTCCATCAACTTCTTGGCCAGGGCCAGTTTGTCGCGGATGAAGATGAACTCGGCATCCTTGGCGGAGCGGGTATCGTGATCAGTTTTCAACTGCGCGACGTACGGTTTGAACGGGTCCACCGCCGGCTTGATCGCAGGACGGATGGTGTCCCACGGCATGGCCTCGGGCAGGGCGCTCTCGCCGATTTCCTTGGTGTCGATGATCGACGGGAAATCGATATCCGGCAGTACGCCCTGATGCTGGGTGCTCTGCCCGGAAACCCGGTAGAACTTGGCCAGGGTCAGTTTCAGCTCGCCATGGTTCAGCGGCTGGATGGTCTGCACGGTGCCTTTGCCGAAGGTCTGGCCGCCGATAATCAGCGCCCGGTGGTAGTCCTGCATCGCGCCGGCGAAAATCTCCGAAGCCGATGCCGAGAGGCGGTTGACCAGCAACGCCATCGGCCCTTTGTAGAAGGCCCCCGGGTTCTCGTCTTCCAGCACGTCTACACGGCCGTCAGCGTTACGCACCAGCACGGTCGGACCCTTGTCGATAAACAGGCTGGTCAGCTCGGTGGCTTCCTGCAGGGAACCGCCGCCGTTGTTGCGCAGGTCGATGACCACGCCGTCGACTTTTTCCTTCTGCAGTTCTGTCAGGATTTTCTTAACGTCGCGAGTGGTGCTCTTGTAATCCGGATCACCGGCGCGGAACGCTTTGAAGTCCAGGTAGAACGCCGGGATCACAACCACGCCCAGCTTGTAGTCCTTGCCATCCTGCTTGAGGTTGAGGACTTGCTTTTGGACGGCCTGGTCTTCGAGCTTCACCGCTTCACGGGTGATGGACACGATCTTGCTGGTCTGGTCGTTCGGCGCGTTGGTGTGCGGAATCACTTCCAGGCGCACCACGCTGCCTTTCGGACCGCGGATCAGCTTGACCACTTCATCCAGACGCCAGCCGACCACGTCGACCATCTCTTTGTCGGCCTGGGCCACACCGATGATCTTGTCGGCCGGAGCAACCTGCTTGGTCTTGTCGGCAGGACCTGCCGGCACCAGACGCACGATTTTCACCTGGTCGTTATCGCTTTGCAGGACGGCACCGATGCCTTCCAGCGACAGACTCATGTTGATATCGAAATTTTCCGCGTTATCTGGTGACAGATAATTGGTGTGCGGGTCGTAGGACATTGCGAAGGTGTTGATGTAGGCCTGGAAGATATCTTCGGCACGGGTCTGATCCAGACGTGCCAGCTGATTTTTGTAGCGCTTGGTCAACAGTTCCTGAATAGCCTTCGGCTCTTTGCCGGCAATCTTCAAGCGCAGGACTTCATCCTTGACGCGTTTGCGCCACAGGTCGTCCAGTTCGGCTTCGGTGGTCAGCCAAGGAGCGTCCTTGCGGTCAACCAGCAAGGTCTCTTTCTTGGTGAAGTCGAGCTTGTCGACGCCCTTGTTCAGCTCACCAATGGCGAAGTCCAGACGCGCTTTGACGCGGTCCAGGTAACGCTTGTAGATAGTGAAGCCGGGCTGCAAATCACCGCTCTTGAGGAAGTCGTCGAACTGCGTCTTCCACTTGTCGAACTCGGTGATGTCACTGGCCAGGAAATAGCTGCGCGAGGGATCCAACAGCTTGAGGTAGCTGTCGTAAATGATCACCGAGCGAGCGTCGTCCAGCGGCGGCTTGCTGTAATGATGGCGCTTGAGCAACTCAACGACGTTAAGGCTGGCAATCACCTCATCGCGATCAGGCTGAAGATTGTCCCAGCTGTTGGCTGCGAACGTATTGCTCGATAGCGGCAGAAGGCCGATACCAATAAAAAGAGCGAGGGCGGTGCTGGGGAACAAATGCTTCATGCTGATTCGACGCGGGGGCAATTGATAACGCATATTAGGCCGTCTTTGAAGTCGCCGGTTCCATATGGGCCGGTCGCATAATGCAAAAAGCCCGGCGCTACAGCAACGGGCTCAGTCCAGACTCACTATGGAGGCACTGTGAAAGCATTGCAAGGCGTTGAAGGTCATGTGGAGTGGCAAGATGAGCCGAGTCCTACATGTGATGTAGGCCAAGTTCGCATTCGTGTGGCGGCTGCGGGCCTGAATCGGGCCGATTTATTACAGCGGTCAGGGCTCTATCCACCGCCTCCAGGAGCCAGTCAGGTGCTGGGCCTGGAGTGTTCCGGGGTGATCAGCGAAGTCGGTGCTGGTTCGTCGTGGCAAGTGGGTGATCGCGTTTGCGCCTTGTTGGCTGGCGGCGGGATGGCTGAAGAAGTGGTGGTGGATGCGCGGCATGTGCTGCCGGTGCCTGAGGGCGTGTCGCTGGTGGAAGCTGCCGGGTTGCCCGAGGTGTACAGCACTGCGTGGCTGAATCTGTTCCAGCTGGCGAGCCTCAAGCCTGGGGAGAAGGTGCTGTTGCATGCTGGCGCCAGTGGCGTGGGGTCGGCGGCGATTCAGTTGTGCAAGGCGTTTGGTAGCCCGTGCTGGGTCAGTGTGGGGTCGGCGGACCGCTTGGCGTACTGTGAAGCGCTGGGGGCTCAGGGGGGTGTGGTACGTACTGACGGCATCGAGGGGCTGAGTGATTTTGGACCGTTCGATGTGATTCTTGACCCGGTGGGTGGTAATTACGCGGCGCTGAATCTCAAGCTGGCGGCGCGTGATGGGCGCTGGGTGTTGATTGGGTTGATGGGGGGGCGTGAGGCGCAGATCGATTTTGCGCAGGTGTTGGCCAAGCGTGTGCAGGTGTTGGGGTCGACGTTGCGTAGCCGGGATGATCAGTTCAAGGCTGACCTGTTCAGTGACTTGAGCCAGCATGTATGGCCGTTGTTTGCCGAGGGTCGTTTGAGTCCGCAATTGGCCAAGACGTTTGCGATCAAGGATGCCGAGGCTGCGTTTGCGGAACTGGCGACTAATCAGATTTCCGGGAAGCTGGTGTTGGTGATTGACGAGAGTCTGACCTGATTTCAGATGCATCATTTGTGTTGGGGGGGAGTTGGGCTGGGTGTATATCCGTTATTTAGGTAACGACGGCCTATGGTTCCGCTCTTACAGCGGCTCACTTTTGAACAGCGCAAAAGTAAGCAAAACGCTCTTGCCCCACCACTCGGCACCTCGCCTAGGCTCGGTGTGCCCTCACTCCGGCTTTGGACCGTGGGCCGCCGTCATGGGCCATCCTTGGCCCAGGACGGCTAACCTGGCGTCCTGCCAGGTTACCCACGCTCCAAAGCCTGCGTTCGGCCAGCGTGGTTTAACGGGGCGCCTAAGATCAAGATCAAAAGCAGATCAAGGGCACAGCGGCCTACCGGCCGGCTTGAGTGTGGTGAAGCAAAGGCAACAGCAAAATCAGAAGCTAAAGCGGGCACGGTCCAAATGTGGGAGCGGGCTTGCTCGCGAAGGCCGTTAACGATGACGCTGGCATCCTGAATGAACGCGGCGCCCTCAGGTTTTTCGCGAGCAAGCTCGCTCCTACAGAAAAGCAGCTTTGCTTTCGCTTTTAACACTCAAGCCGGCCGGTAGGCCGCTGTGCTCTTGCTTTTGATCTGCTTTTGATCTGACTGCCCCATTCAGCCCGAGGCCGAACGCAGGTATTGCGGAGCGGGTAAACCGGCAGGACGCCGGTTTAGCCGCGCCGGGCCATGGATGGCCCGTCGCGGCGGCCCGCTTCGCGGTGCCGGAGTGAGGGAACACCGAGCCTAGGCGAGGTGCCGACAGGCGGGGCAGAGCGTTTTGCTTACTTTTGCGCTGTTCAAAAGTGAGCCGCTGTAAGAGCGGAACCATAAGCGGCCGTTACCTAAACAACGGATATGTACTCACCTCAAACCAGCGCAAACCGTCAGACCCAATGATGAATCGGCCACCCAGCCTTCTCAGCATGCGCCCGCAAAACCGGGTCCGGATTCACCACCTGCGGGTTCTCCACCTTCAGCAACAGCGGCAAATCATTGCGCGAATCCGAGTAGAAGTACGCCCCATCAAGGTGCTCACCTTCCTGCTCCAGCCATTCCATCAGGCGGGTGATCTTGCCTTCGCGGTACGTCAGTACACCGGTGGTCTTGCCGCTGTACACCCCATGAGCAACGTCCAGCTCGATCCCCAGCACTTCATCGATGCCAATACGCGCCGCAATCGGCTTGACCAAGTGCGTCCCCGACGCCGAGATTACCAAAATCCGGTCACCATTCTGGCGGTGCCGGGCGATAGTCCGCGTGGCTTCGCTGTAGATCAGCGGCTCGATAACGTCTTCCACCCACGGCTCAACAAGGTGCTCGATCTCTTCCGGCGTGCGCCCGATCATCGGCTCAAGGCTGAAGTCCATGTAGTCCTCCATGGCCAGCTCGCCGCGGCTGTAGGCCGCCATCAGTTCGTCGTTCTTGCGCATGAACGACTCGCCATCCACCCAGCCCAAGCGGCCCATCTGCTCGCTCCACAGGGTGGCGCAGTCGCCGTGGATCAGGGTGTCGTCCAGATCAAAAATTACCAATGCCATCAGTCACGCTCTCTCAAATAAATCGTGCGTCAGGCTACTTCACACAACGCACTTGGGTCGATGGAAAGTGCCAATCGCTGACCGTCGGGGTGCAAATCGTCGGCCGAACGGTTGAGTACATCGACCACCAGTTCCACCCCACGGGCTTCGATGCGGTAGCGAATCACGTTGCCCAACAGGCTGTGGCTGCGCACCAGCGCGTCCAGTTCGCCGCTGCGGCTGAGTTCGATGGCTTCCGGGCGAATGGCGATGCGCCCGGTGATCGGGCGCTGCAACAGTTTGCTGGCCTTGTCGGCATCCAGCAGGTTGTAGTTGCCGATAAACCCGGCAGCGAACACATCCACCGGCGCGGTGTAGAGGGTCTCGGCATCGCCGCTCTGCACGATCTTGCCCTGGTTCATCAGGAAGATCCGGTCGGACATGGTCAGGGCTTCTTCCTGATCATGGGTCACGAAGATGGTGGTCAGGCCCAGCTCGCGCTGGATCTGGCGAATCTGTTCGCGCAGGTGCTTGCGAATCCGTGCATCAAGGGCCGACAGCGGTTCATCCAGCAGCAACAGGCGCGGGCGCGTCACCAGGGAACGGGCGAGGGCCACGCGCTGGCACTGGCCGCCGGACATCTGGTGCGGGTAGCGTCCGGCGAGTTCTTTCAGCTCCACCAGTTGCAGCACTTCCTGCACGCGTTTGTGGCTGTCGTCGGCATTGACCTTCTGCATGCGCAGGCCGAAGGCGACGTTCTGTTCCACGGTCATGTTGGGGAACAGCGCGTAGCTCTGGAACACCATGCCGATATGCCGTTTCTGCGGGCTCAGCGGGACGATGTCCTGGCCATCCAGCAGGATTTTCCCGCTGTCCACCGAGGTCAGGCCGGCGATGCAGCGCAGCAGGGTCGACTTGCCGCAACCCGACGGGCCGAGCAGGGTGACGAATTCGCCCTTGGCGATTTCGCAGTTGATGTCACTGAACACCGGCGTGCCGGCGTAGCCTTTTTGCAGGTGTTGGACGCTGACGAAGCTCATTGGCTTTTGTCCTTGTTCAAGATGTTGGCGGCCCAGGTCAGCACCAGCACAAAGAAGAAATAGGAGATCACCAGGGCACTGGTGAAGTGGCCGCTGCTGTTACGCATGTTGTTGAGGTACACCTGCAGGGTTTCGTAGCGGGTGCCCACCAGGATGTTGGCGAACACGAACTCACCGAACAGGAACGAGAACGACAGCAGCAACGCCACCATCAAACCCTTGCGAAGGTTGGGCAGTACCACCAGGAACGCGGCCTGGAAGGTGCTGGCGCCGAGCAGTTGGGCGGCGTCCATCAGGTCCCGCAGGTTGATCGCTTGCAGGTTGTTGGTGATCGCGCGGTACATGAACGGCAGCGCCACGGTGAAGTAGCAACCGATCAGGATCCACGGCGTACCCACCATCGCAAACGGTCCCGACCCGTAGAGCTGCAACAGCCCCACCGACGACACCACCGGCGGCACCGCGAAGGGCAGCAGGATCAGGATGTTCATCAGCGCATCGAGTTTCGGAAAGTGGTAATGCACCACAAACAGCAGCGGCAGGATCAGCACCACTGACAAGATCAGCGCGCCGACGCACACCAGTAATGACTGGCCGAAGGCATTCAGGAAGCGCGGGTCACTCCACAGCTGGATGTACCACTTGAAGGTAAAACCGGACGGCAGGATGGTTGCCGACCAACTGCTGGCGATGGAGTAGACCAGGGTGCCGAGCAACGGCAGCACCAGGATCGCAAACAACAGGTACACCACAACGCGGTGGTAGAGGGCGGCCGAGCCAGGTTCAGCGCGAGACATGGTAGCTCCTCTTGAGCAGCAGTTGATGGACCACGGTCACCACGGTCATCAGCGCCACCAGCACCACGGCCAGGGCGCTGGCCATGTTCGGGTCCAGGGAGATGTCGCCGGAGACCATCGCCGCGATGCGGATCGGCAGCACGTTGAAGTTGCCGGTAGTCAGCGCGTACACCGTGGCGTAGGCGCCGAGGGCGTTGGCCAGCAGGATTACGAAGGTGCCCAGCAGAGCCGGGGTCAGCACCGGCAAACCGATATGCCGCCAGTACTGCCAACCGTCCGCGCCGAGCAATGAAGCGGATTCGCGCCAGTCTTCGCGCAACGCGTCAAAGGCCGGGTAGAGCAGCAGCACGCCGAGGGGAATCTGGAAGTACGTATAAAGGATGATCAGGCCGGTCTTGGAGTACAGGTTGAAGTCCTGAATGATCCCGGCCTGCTTGAGCATGATGGTGATACTGCCGTTGAACCCCAGCAGGATGATGAACGCGAAGGCCAATGGCACGCCGGCAAAGTTGCTGGTCATGTTGGCGAATGCGGTCACGAAATTGCGCAGCCGTCCGTCCACCCGGCGCAGCGAGTAGCTGCCCAGCACGGCGATGATGATCCCGAACACGCTGGAGTAAAAACTGATCTCCAGGCTGTACTGGATTGCCTGCAGGTAGAACTTCGAACTGAAGATCTTGCTGAAGTTGGCCAGGCCCCAGCCGAACTCTTCCGACTGGACGCTGCTGATCATCACCCACACCAGCGGGGCGATCTCGAACACGATAAAGAAGAGGGCGAAGGGCACCAGGCACAAGGCAGCCAGCCATTTGCCGCGGATCACTGAATTCACTTCAACAGCTCCCGGCATACAGGTTTGTCGTGGGTCACACCCAGCAGCTCGCAGACGGTGCCGCACAGCTCGGTTTGCTTGGGCGTGGCGTGGGTGTCGAAGCTGAAGGCATCACCCAGCACAAACAGTGGCACTTCCCGTTCTTCCGGCAGCAGGCCGTTGTGGGAACGGTCGTTGTTCATGCCGTGGTCGGCCGTCACCAGCACCTGGTAGCCGGCGTCGAGCCAGCCTTGCAGGTAGTCGGCGAGGATGATGTCGGCCGAGCGTGCGCTGTTGCGGTATTGCGGGGTGTCGAGGCCGTGCTTGTGGCCGGCGTCGTCGATGTTCATCGGGTGCACCACCAGGAAATTCGGCGCGTGTTTAAGGCGCAGGCTTTCGGCGTCGGCAAACAGGTGCGAGTCCGGGTAATGGTCATTCCAGTAAAAATGCCCATGCTGGATCGGCAGTGCCGGGTCGTTGGTATGACGATCGCGGGCGGCGATGAAGGGACTGCGGTTATACAACTCGCTGACCCAGTGATAAGCCGCCGCTGCGGTGGATAATCCGGCGTCGGTGGCGTAATGGAAAATGCTGCGCTGGTTGGACAGGCGCGAGACGTTGTTGTGGACGATGCCGCTTTCGATCGGCGGGACGCCGGTGAGGATGCATTCGTACAGGGGCCGGGACAGGGCCGGCAGTTCACATTCCAGTTTGTACAGTGCTGCGCGTCCTGCGCCGACGTAGGCCTGCAAGTGCCCCATGGCGTGTCGGGCAACCTCGTAATTCAGGCCGTCGAGCACGACAAGGATGACGTTGTGCTTCATAGGGGCTGGGGCTCCGCAACAAATAGGCTTGACTCAATTTCCCCTGAGGGAACGCAGTTAAGTGTGGGGGCGGGCTTTTGTGGGAGCGGGCTTGCTCGCAAAGACGGTGGGTCAGTCACACATGTATTGACTGACACTGCGCTTTCGCGAGCAAGCCCGCTCCCACCCAAGCCCGCTCCCACATTGGATCTCCAGCGGATCTCCAATGTGGGTTACAGCCTTATTGCATATTGATGATGACTTCTTCCTGCCACTTCTGCGGCAGTGCCTTGGAGGTTTTCTCCCAAGCGTCGGCGTCTTTGATCGGCGTTACTTTCTTGTACTGCTCGTTAGGCAGCAGCTTGGCCTGTACGTCGGCTGGCAAGGTCAGGTGTTCGGCACGAATCGGCCGCGCGTTGCCACGGGCCAGGTTGGTCTGGCCGGCATCGCTGAAGATGTATTCGCGGGTCAGCTTGGCGGCGTTCGGGTGCTTGGCGTATTTGTTGATGATGGTGGTGTAGCCGGAAATCACCGAGCCGTCCGACGGGATCAGCACCACGTAGTCATCCGGGTTGGCCATCTTGGCTTTGTAGCTCAGGCCGTTGAAGTCCCAGACCACGCCCACTTCCACTTCGCCTTTTTCCATGGTGGCGATGGTCGGGTTGGCCAGCGAAAGGCGGCCTTGCTTGGCGATGTCGGCGAACATCAGCAATGCAGGCTGAATGTTCTTCTCGTCACCACCGTTGGCCAGTGCAGCGGCGAGTACGCCGTTGGCAGCCTGGGCGGCGGTGCTCACGTCACCGATGGAAACCTTGTATTTGCCGGTCTTCAGGTCAGCCCAGCTTTTTGGGGCTTCGGAGCCGTGCAGCAGCTTTTTGTTGACGATAAAGGCGATGGTGCCGGTGTAGGCCAGTGCCCAGTTACCGTCTTTGTCTTTCGCCCAATCCGGGACTTGTGCCCAGGTAGTCGGTTTGTACGGTTGCACTACGCCCTGTTTCACCGCGATCGGGCCGAAGGCTGCACCGACGTCGCCGATGTCGGCGCTGGCGTTGTCTTTTTCTGCCGCAAACTTGGCGACTTCCTGGGCCGAGCTCATGTCGGTGTCGATGTGCTTGAGGCCATAGATCTTGGCCAGGTCTTCCCAGGTGCCTTTCCAGTTGGCCCAGTCATCGGGCATGCCGACGCTGTTGACGGCGCCTTCCGCTTTCGCGGCGGCTTCGAGCGTTTTCAAATCGGTATCAGCAGCCATGGCGGCGGTGCACATGGCAATGGTCGAGCCTAACAGTGATGCCAGGAAAAGCTGTTTCATCCGAAGCTCCTTTGGGCGTTTTCAACGCTGCGTTTTTATGAACGATTGCGAAGGTGTTGGTCTAGGTCAGCAATACACGAGCCAATTTAGGCGCGGGGGATGACAGTTTCATGTCGATGTCGTTTTTTGTTGGCCTGGACGAGGGGTTGCCGGGTAAGCGTAGACCATGCCAAACGGCCCGGAAGCCTTGGACTTGGCCGATGTATTGCAGGTCTTGTGGCAGGACGTCGCGAGGTGCTGTCATCTGTCGGTCATGTGCAATGCCTAGGCTTGCACGCAATAGCAGAGGCGCGTTTAGCGGGCGTTTTGTGCACCTGAATAGTGCTGGTCTAGTCCAGATAGGTAACGTTGATGCGTGATGAGGCAACCAAGGCGGTGACAACCATTGGCCTGGCGCTGCAAGAGCAGATCGACCATGGCTTGTTGGCGCCTGCCAGTAAGCTGCCGGCCGAGCGCAAGCTGAGCGAGTTGTTTGGTACCACCCGGATTACGGTGCGGGAAGCCTTGTTACAACTTGAGGCCCAAGGGCAGATTTATCGCGAGGAACGGCGGGGGTGGTTTGTTTCGCCTCCCAGGCTTGCCTATAACCTGATGCAACGCAGTCACTTTCACGCGATGGTGAGTGCGCAGGGGCGGGTGCCGTCGACTGAGGTGATTTCGGCGCGGTTGCAGCCGGCATCGGCGGCGGTGTGTGCGTGGTTGCAGTTGCCGGCGTTGTCCAGCGTGATCCAGATTTGCCGGGGGCGCAGGATTGATGGGCGGTTGGTGTTGTATGTGGAGCACTATCTGAACCCGCAGTATTTTCCGGGGATTCTGGAGTGTGATTTGAATCAGTCGATTACGGAGTTGTATGCGCGGGTGTATGACTTGCATTACGGGCGGGTGCGGTTTGAGATTGTGCCGACGTCATTGCAGGTTGAGGCCGCGGCGGCGTTGAGGGTGTCGGTGGGGAGCCCGGGGTTGCGGATTGCTCGGGTTAATTATGATCAGCATGAGCGGTTGATTGATTGTGATCTGGAGTTTTGGCGGCATGATGCGATTCATGTGGGGGTGGATGTGGTTTGACGGGTTTTCTGTGTACATATCCGTTGTTTAGGTAACGGCGACTTAGGGGGCCGCTCTTACAGCGGGTCACTTTTGAAAAGCGCAAAAGTAACCAAAACGCTCTGCCCCGCCTGTCGGCACCTCGCCTAGGCTCGGTGTTCCCTCACTCCGGCATTGCTCCGCGGGCCGCCGCGACGGGCCATCCATGGCCCGGCGCGGCTAAACCGGCGTCCTGCCGGTTTACCCGCTCCGCAATACCTGCGTTCGGCCTCGGGCTGAATGGGGCAGTCAGATCAAAATCAAAAGCAGATCAAGAGCACAGCGGCCTCCCGGCCGGCTTGAGTGTTAAAAGCAAAAGCAAAGACCAGAGCGAAAACAGATCTGCTTTTCTGTGGGAGCGGGCTTGCTCGCGAAAAACCTGAGAGCGCCGCGCTCATTCAGGATGCCATCGTCATCGTTAACGACCTTCGCGAGCAAGCCCGCTCCCACATTTGGAGCGTGCCCGCTTTAGCTTCTGATCTTGCTGTTGCTGTTGCTTCACCACACTCAAGCCGGCCGGTAGGCCGCTGTGCTCTTGATCTGCTGTTGATCTTGAACTTAGGCGCCCCGTTAAACCACGCTGGCCGAACGCAGGCAGTACGGAGCGGGTAAACCGGCAGGACGCCGGTTTAGCCGCGACGGGGCAGGGACGCCCCGTCGCGGCGGCCCGCTTCGTGGTGCCGGAGTGAGGGCACACCGAGCCCAAGCGAGGTGCCGAGTGGTGGGGCAAGAGCGTTTTGCTTACTTTTGCGCTTTTCAAAAGTGAGCCGCTGTAAGAGCGGAACCATAGGCAGCCGTTACCTAAATAACGGATATGCCCCCCTCAATCCCCCGCATTGGCATACAAATAATCCGTCGCCAACGAAGCCAACGTCCTAACCCCAACCACCAGCGCCGACTCATCCACAAAGAACCCCGGATTATGATTGGGCGCCGCCTTACTCATATCCTGATCCCTCGGCGTCACCCCCAAAAAGACAAACAACCCCGGCGCCTCCTTGGCATAAAACGAGAAGTCCTCAGCACCACCTACGAGCGGGGCGTTGACCACATCACCCTTCGCCGCCCAACGCAAACTCGGCAGCATCTTCTCGGTCAACGCCGGGTTATTGATGGTCGGATCATACTTCTCAATAATCGTAACCTCAGCCTTCGCCCCACCACTCTCGGCGATTTTCTCGACGGTCTGCCGCACATCCGCATGCAGCTTCTGGCGAATGCCATAGTCGTAAGAGCGAATGGTCCCACTCATATCCACCGACTCAGGAATGATGTTGTACCGCGTCCCCCCGTTGATGGTGCCAATACTCACCACCGCCGGAAACGAAGAAATGTCGGTACGCCGACTCACCACCGTCTGCAACCCAACGATGGCCTGCGCCCCCACGGTAATCGGATCAATCCCGTCCCACGGCCGCCCCGCATGGGTCTGCTTGCCCAGGATCTTGATCCGCAGGTCATCCGAACTCGCCAGGGTAGGCCCCGGCCGATACGCGATCTGCCCCGCAGGCACACCCGCCCAGACGTGCACCCCAAATACCGCATCCGGCTTGGGCGATTTCATCACCCCCTCCTGCACCATCATCTTCGCGCCCCAGGTGTTCTTGCCATCGGGGATAAAGTCGCTCGGGCCTTCTTCAGCCGGCTGGAAATAAAACACCACGGTACCCGGCAGACGATCACGCATGCCGGTCAGGATTTTCGCCGTGCTCAGCAGGATGGCCGTGTGGGCGTCGTGGCCACAGGCGTGCATCACGTCGACTTCTTTGTCGAGGTACACGCCCTTGGCCTTCGAGGCAAAGGGCAGGCCGGACACTTCCTTGACCGGCAGCGCGTCCATGTCAGCGCGCAAGGCGACGGTCGGGCCGGGCAGGGCGCCGTTGAGGATCGCGACGACACCCGTGCGAGCGACGCCGGTCTTGACCTCCAGCCCCATCTCCCGCAATTGCTTGGCCACCAGTTCTGCGGTGCGCTTTTCGGTGTTGCCCAGTTCAGGATGGGCGTGGATGTCGCGCCGGGTCTCCAGCAAGGCCGGTTCCAGCACTTTCGCCTGGGCGGCGATTTCTTCGCGGGCACTGTCCTGGCCGCTGCTGGCGGCGATGACCGCGCTGCTGGCGACACCGCACAGCAGGCCGAGTACCCATTGATGTGTAAGACCGGTCAAACGCATAAGGACTCTCCATGATTATTGTTGTTGATCCTGACGTCGTCCGGGCCGCGCTTATTCTTTCTCCTGCACGCCTCCGGCCGCCGTCACCACTTGCACGCTCAAGCGCGGGGTGGCCAGGTCCAGCCCGGCTTCGTCGAGGTGACGCTTGAGCGACAAGTTGAACGCCCGCGAAACCTCCCACTGCTTGATCGGCGCGGTCTTGAAGCGGGCGCGAAGAATCGCACTGCCGGACTCGAAACTTTCTACACCCTGAATCTCCAGCGGCGACCAGATATTGCGCCGCTGCAACGGGTCGTTGCGCATCTTCTGCCCGACGTCGCGCATCAGCTTGATGGCGTCGTCGATTTCCATGTTGTACGGAATCGCCACCCGGAAGATCGCGTAGCCGAATTCCCGGGAGTAGTTCTTGATGCTTTTGATCTCACTGAACGGGATCGTATGCACGATCCCGTCGATGTCCCGCAGGCGCACCGTACGGATGGTCAAGCCTTCGACCGTACCCAGGTGACCGCCGACATCCACATAGTCATCGATCGCCAAGGAGTCTTCGATAATGATGAACAGGCCGGTGATCAAATCCGCCACCAACGACTGTGCACCAAAACCGATGGCCAAACCGATCACACCGGCACCGGCCAGCAGTGGTGTGACGTTCATGCCCATGTTCGCCAGGGCGACGATGGCGGCAATGATGAAGATGGTCACGAACAGCACGTTGCGAATCAACGGCATCATCGTCTGCGCACGCGCATTGGCCAGGCCTTTGCGCGAGCGGGTGAGGGCGTGGTGGATGGCGGTGTCGCTGAGGATCCAGATCAGCCAGGCGAACAATAACGTGCCGGCAAGACCGAACAGCTTGACGCTGATTTCATGGCCGTCGCCTTCAGTAAAGCGAATCAGCGACAGCCCCCAGACCCGCAGGCCCAGTTCGATAAACACCAGCCACACCACCAGGTGGGCGAGGGTGTAGACGAAACTTTTCAGGCGATCGGAGTACAGCGCATGGCGCTTGTGCCCACGCTGAGGCTTGAGTGAATGACGGCGCACCAGGCCGTTGATCACCATGCACAGCACCAGCAACACCGTGCACAACAGTGATTGGCGCAGGGCGGTGCTGGTGTCGCCGGCGGAGACGAAAGTGGCGAACAGCGAGATGCCCACCAGCAGCAACGCCGGCAGGTACCAGAACGTGCCGACGATTTCGATGGTGTCGCTCAGGGCGCGGCGGGTCAGGCGGCGGGACAGCGGCTGGTTGCGGATCAGGTGCGCAATGGGCCGACGGAAACGCAGGATGAACACGCCGGTGGACAGCGCGGCCATGACATTGGCGATGGTCGCGGCGACATGGGACAAATGCTGGCCCAGGCTCTCGGCCAGGCGCGGGTCGCTGACGGCTTCGCCAAAGGCGGCAAAGCTGCCGATCAGCCACAACGGGCGAAAGGCCTGGTGGCGCAGGATATACAAGGCGCGGTGGCGGTGCGGGCCATCCAGCACGGAAAACGCGACCACGCAGATCGCCGAGAAGCAGGTGCCCACTACCAGCGCGTAGGCCAGCACCATCGCCAGGGATTTGCCCAGGGACGAGGGCAGCGCGTAGCTCATGTAGACGGTGATTACCAACGCGATCAGCCATGGCCCGAGCTTGCGCAGGGCGAAGCGCAACAGGTCCCAGGTCTTGGGGTGTTGGGGCAGTTCTTCGGTCAGGCCGAAGCGCTCGCGCACTCGGTGGCTGAGCCAGATCAGCACGGCGGCCAGCAGGCTCCAGAGCATCAGGATCATGGCAAACGCAAAGATGATCGGCAGCCATTCGCTGGCCGGCAGCATCAATGCAGTGAGTTCATCCTTGGCCAGGTCAAACTCGTTGGACCAGCGATTGATCGGGCTGTCGGCGCCGGAGAACTGTTGCTCCAGACTGGACAGGGTGCCGCCGATCAAACCGAGTACACCCAATTCGGCGGCGGGCTGGGCTTTTTGTGTGGTTTCCCGGAGCTTTTTCAGGTCGCTCAGCAGCTTGGTGCGCTGCTGGTCGTTTTCCAGGGTCTTGATCACCTCGTCCAGGGACTGGCCCAACGGGACGTCGGCTTGCGGTTGGGTTTTGTTAGTGCTGCCCAGCAGTCCCGGCAGGCCCACGGCGTGGGCAGGCGCCATGGGCAGCAAAGTCAGCAGGCAGAAAAGCAGGCAACAGGGCAGGGCAAACAGACGGGCAAGCACGAGGCGGTCAACCTTAAAAACGACGAATTGGCCGAGTGTACGAGGCCGTCATGTGCAATGCGAGTGAGATTGTCATTCCGCGAGTTTGGCGAGGATCTTGTAAACCACGGTGCCGAGGATCAGCAGCATGCCGATCCACATGCCGAATACGCCGATGGCTTTGTCGCGAAAGTTGAAGCCTACGGCCAGGAGAATCATGCCGGTCAGGATCGGGATGAGCATGGAGTGGAAGGCGGACATGGTGATCATGGTGCGACGGCCTTGTCGGATGAGAATGGGTGCAAGTCTAGGCGGATTTCGCGAAATGCGAGTTGATCCGTGTCAGAAACGCCACAAACCCCGGTTAATTTCCAAAGCCAATGGCTTTTTTTCGATTGGCCACGGTCAACATCCCCAGGAAACTTAAACCCAGGAGCATTCATCCATGAGCACACCCAAGGCACTGTTGATTCTGCACGGCAAGCAAGCCCTCAACGAAGAGGTGCGGGCGGCAGTGCAGGGCAAGCGCGAGCAGGGTTGGGAGTTGGCCGTGCGGGTGACGTGGGAGGGCGGCGATGCCCAGCGGTTTGTCGATCAGGCCCTCGCCGATGGCTACACGCGGCTGATTGCCGGCGGCGGTGACGGTACGCTGCGGGATGTGGCCGAGGCCATGGCCCGGGCCAAGACTGAGGCCAGCCTGGTGCTGATGCCCCTCGGCACCGCCAACGATTTTGCCCGTGCCGCCGGTGTGCCGCTGGAGCCTGAGCAGGCGTTGGACCTGCTGGACGTGCCGGCCCGTGCCATCGACCTGGGCGAAGTGGGTGGGCAGATCTTCCTTAACATGGCCACCGGCGGATTTGGCAGCCAAGTCACCGCCAACACCTCCGAAGACCTGAAGAAGGTCCTCGGCGGCGCAGCGTATCTGTTTACCGGCCTGTCACGTTTCAGCGAGTTGCGTGCGGCCTACGGTGAATTGCAGGGCCCCGACTTCCACTGGCGCGGCGAGCTGCTGGCCTTGGGCATCGGCAATGGGCGCCAGGCCGGCGGCGGACATGTGCTGTGCCCCGATGCCCTGGCCGATGATGGTTTGCTGGATATCAGCATTCTGCCGGCGCCTCAGGAAGTGGTCGGCACCCTGCGTAGCCTGATGACGGACGGCTGGGGCCTGGACAACATGTTTGTGCGGGCGCGTTTGCCGTGGGTCGAAATCAAGGTGGCCGAAGGGCTGGCGATCAATCTGGACGGCGAGCCGCTCCAGGGTGATGACTTGCACTTTTCGGCCTTGCCCCAGGCGCTACGGGTGCATTTGCCGGCGGATTCGCCGTTGCTGACTAATCGTCCAGACTGATGATCTGTTCGCGCACCGCGAACAACACCAGGCCCGCCACATCGAAAATCTGCAAGCGCTTCATGATTTGCGAGCGGTGGGCTTCTACGGTCTTGATGCTCAAGCCCAGGCCATTGGCGATTTCCCGGGTGGACTTGCCGCGCACGATCAAGCGCAGGATTTCCAGTTGGCGCGCGGTCAGGTTGTGGCTGTGGGGCGGTGGATTGGCCTGGGCCTGATTGCGGATCAGCGCCTGGTTGATCACCGTGTGGGCGATGGCCGGGCTCAGGTAGCGTTCGTTGTTGCGCAAGGCCAGCAGCGCGTGCTCCAGCTCATTGGCGGTGGTGTCCTTGAGCAGGTAGCCATGGGCGCCGGACTCCAGGGCGCACATGATCAGTTCCGGGTCGGTGTGCATCGAGAGGATCAGCACTTTGCTCTTCGGATAGGCCTGCCTGAGGTCCTTCAAGGCATCGAGCCCGCCGGTGTGCTTCATCGACAGGTCAAGCAGCACGATATCGGGTTGCAGCGCGTCGAATCGCTCCAGCAACTGGGCGCCGTCGCTCGCTTCGCCGATCACCGCGTAGCCGGGAATATCCATGACCAGCGCACGCACGCCGGCCCTGATCAGGGAGTGGTCATCCACCAGGAGTAAATTGCACGTCACTCTAGAACCTTATGGGGGTTGGCCCGTTCGAGGGCGCGGGGCGCCCAGGGGAAAAGCGCTTCGATCCGTGTGCCAAAGCCTGGCTGGCTATTGACGGACAATGTGCCGCCCAGTTGATCAATCCGCTCGGACATCCCGGCCATGCCCCGCTGGCCTTCCTGGGCGGGGTTGATGGCGGGCGAGAAGCCCAGGCCGTCATCACTGATAAACAGTGAAAGGCCTTCGGGCAGGCGTTGCAGGCGTACCAGCAGGTTGCGTGCCTGGGCATGGCGCAGCATGTTGGTGACGGCTTCCTGAGTAATGCGAAAGGCAGCAACGGCCATTTCTTCCGGGATGCCGGTCAGCCGTTGATGGCATTCCAGGCTCCAGCTTACCTGGGTGTTTTCCAGAGTCTTGAGCAGGTGCGCCCGCAGGCTCGCCTCCAGCCCCAGGCTCGCCAACTGCCGGGGATTGAGGATGGCCGACACGTCCTGCACCTTGGCCAGTGTTTCGTTCAGGGTGTTGCACAGCACCGCACAATGCCCTTGCAGGTCTTCCGGCAGGCGGCGTTTGAGCCATTCACTTTGCAGCTTGGCGGCGGTCAACAGTTGGCCGATATCGTCGTGAAGTTCGCGGCTCAGGCGATGCCGTTCGTTCTCTTGGACCTGTAACAGACGTTCGGCCAGTTCCTGGGGCTGGAACTTGATGGACTTGCGTGAGCGCCACTGTTGCAGGCCCACCACCAACAGGGTGGCCAGGTTCAATAGCAGCAAGGCCAGAGGCAGATCGGCCGAGCGTGCATAAGCCCACAGGCTGAGCAGGCACGCGCACAGGCATAGCGCGAGGGTCATCCTGCGTGCATTGCTTCGGGACACGGACCTTGCGATGAGTGACTTCAGGCTGGCGTACATAGGAGGCGCATTTCACGTTTATATGCATCATGAAGTTGAGTCACTTCGAGCGGGGCATGGTACCACCACTATTACCGTTGGTCGCCTTTCGCCGAGCTTGATGAGGCGTATTAATCATGGCAGCGCCCCGGGAGGGAGTCCCGGAGTTCAAAGAGTGGGGGGAGTTGTATCATTGAAGTTGTTTTGTATCGGTATTGTCGTTAGTGGCTTATTGATATTTTTCTGCTAACGACGACGTCATGCATGATTAGTTGTGGCTGTCGTTTTTGGATAAGTCAGCAATTTAATGCGACATTTTTGTCGAGTAAATGAGAAGAAAACTCAAATCGCGTAAGGCCTGTGATGCTGTTGTGTGTAGCCAAAATTGCTTTGCGGGATGTGTTGAACGACGGTGGCAATCAGCACGTTTTGTTCGGTTTCATCCAGGCTGAGTTTGCCGGTTTTTGCGTCGATCAACTCCAGTTGCCAGGCCAGCAATGTGAGGCACGCATTCAGCGCATCCAGCGCCTGGTCATGCAGTTGCAGTGGGCTGGCGGCATTGCTGATCAAGTACTGTACATGCCGGGAGAACTCGCCAATGGCCCGCAGGGCAAGGGCGTCGGATTTTTCGGCGAGCTTGATCAGGCTGCTTTTCATACAGTCGATCGCGTCGCTGTCGTTTCGGATCAAATGCAGGTGGCTCAAGCACTCCTGGGACTTGGCCAGCAGCATTTCCGCCTCCAGGAGAAACTCGGGAAGTGCAAGTTGCCACTCTGTGCCGTCGTTCATCATGCAAGTCTCCAAAACATACGGTCGGATAATGAGATGTCGCACTGGGTGAATGGCTTCAAAGTACTGCTGAAATATGACGAATATCTGTAGGTTGCTTCCGACTTTCCAGTAGGACTTTTATTTGATTGATCGCCGCGATCGTTTGAACCCCCCTGATTGCTCAAGGGCATCCGCACAACTTCTTTGGTTGCCAAGACGTAAGTCTTAGGACGACCCGTGGGCCGTGGGCTTGCGATAGCCAACAAAAGCCTGACTCCATTCATGCAATGAGAATGGCGTCACATTAATGGCTATTAGATATCGCGAATATCAGGTTGGTCCTGATTGTGGATAGGGGAATCCCTTACATAGGGGAACCTCGCGCTGACTTTGCGGTCACGCGACGGCGGTGATGGGTGTTGTGTGGAAGCTGGCTCAGTAAAGCATGATGTCAGTGTGACATCAATGGATTTGCATGGCATTTTAATGGGGGTCAAGGTCCGGCGTTTGCCGCCGATAACCTGCTTCAGTGACCAGCACTATCCATCCGCTAAACCCAGGAGTCTTTAATGGCCGGCATTCTCGACACGGTAGATCAACGCACACAATTGGTGGGTGAGAATCGCCTGGAGATCCTCATGTTTCGCCTGGCCGGGCGGCAGCTGTTCGCGATCAACGTGTTCAAGGTGCAGGAAGTGCTGCAACTGCCCAAGTTGACCCTGATGCCCCAGCGCCATCCGTTTGTCTGCGGCGTGGTCAACCTGCGTGGCCAGACGTTGCCGGTGATCGACCTGTCCCAGGCGATTGGCATGCGCCCGCTGATTCCGGGGCCCAACAGCACCATTATCGTCACCGAGTACAACCGTTCGGTGCAGGCATTCCTGGTGGGCGGTGTCGACCGCATCGTCAACATGAACTGGGAGGCGATCCTGCCACCCCCGGCGAGTGCCGGGCGCCAGCATTACCTGACGGCCATCAGCAAGGTCGATGACCAGTTGGTGGAAATCATCGACGTGGAAAAAGTCCTCGCCGAAATCGTGCCCTACAACGCCAAGGTTTCCCGCGAGAAACTCGAAGACCCGGTACTGGAGCGCGCCCGCGGCCGCGAAGTGCTGCTGGTGGATGACTCCAACGTCGCCCTCTCGCAACTGCGTGACACCCTCGGCCAACTGGGGGTGAAGATGCACATCGCCAGCGATGGCCTCAAGGCCCTGAACATGCTCAAGGGTTGGGCCGACAGCGGTCAGGTGATGACCGACAAGCTGTTGATGATCTTCACCGACGCCGAAATGCCCGAGATGGACGGCTACCGCCTGACCACCGAGATTCGCAACGACCCGCGCCTGCGTGGCCTGTACGTGGTGCTGCACACGTCGTTGTCCGGCAGCTTCAATGATTCGATGGTGAAGAAGGTCGGCTGCGACAACTTCCTCTCCAAGTTCCAGCCCGACAAGTTGGTGGACGTTGTGCGTCAGCGCCTGATGCTGGACGAAGTACCGGCTTGAGCTTAGGGTGACGGCTTTGCCCCTCAGGAATGCAGGCCCATGCTTCGTCTCAGCGCGTTGTACCGATACCCCTTGAAGTCCGGCAAGGGTGAAACCTTGCAGCAGATCAGCCTGGACAAGCTGGGGCTCGACGGGGATCGACGCTGGATGCTGGTGGACGAAGCCAGCGGGCGGTTCCTGACCCAGCGGGCCGTGGCCAAAATGAGCCAGCTGTCGGCGCTGTGGAACAGTGCCGGTGGCCTGACCTTGAGCGCCGAAGGCCAACCGGCCCTCGACGTGCCACTGCCCGGCAGCGATGCCGAGTTGCGCGGCGTGACCATCTGGCGCGACACCTTGCGCGTGCCCGACGCCGGTGATGAAGCGGGTGCCTGGGTCAGCGAGTTCATCGGCAAACCCACGCGGCTGGTGCAAGTGCCGCTGGCACGGGCACGTACGACCGAGGCCGGCTACGGCAATGACGATGACAAGGTCGCGTTTGCCGATGGTTTTCCGTTGCTGCTGATCGGCCAGGCGTCGCTGGATGACTTGTCGCAGCGAGTCGGTCGGCCGATGGAAATGCTGCGTTTTCGTCCCAACCTGGTGATCGAGGGCAGCGAAGCGTTTGCTGAGGACGGTTGGAAGCGGGTACGGATTGGCGACGTGGAGTTTCGCGTGGTCAAGTCCTGCTCACGCTGCATCCTGACCACCATCGACCCGGCGAGCGGCGAACGCAGCGCCGACCGCGAACCGCTGGCCACCCTCAAGACCTACCGCGAGCGAGAGGGTGATGTGATGTTTGGGCAGAACCTGGTCAACGATGGTGTGGGTCGCCTGGAAGTCGGTATGCCGGTGACGATCCTGGAGTAAGCAGCGCTTAAATGAAAAATGCCCGTCTCTTGCGAGACGGGCATTTTTTATGGCCGGCGCAAAGATCAGCCGCGGTATTCGCACAGGTAAGCCGTGTCGACCGCTACCTTCAGCTGGAACTTGCTGTTGGCAGGCACGTTGAACTGGCTACCGGCTTCGAAGGTTTCCCAGTCTGTGCTGTCTGGCAGCTTGACGGTCAGCGCGCCCGACACCACGTGCATGATTTCACGCTGGGCGGTGCCGAATTCGTATTCACCCGGGGCCATGACGCCGATGGTCGCCGGACCTTCTGCTGTGCCGAAAGCGATCGACTTGACGGTGCCGTCGAAGTACTCGTTGACTTTAAACATGGGCGAATCCTCGGAAAAGGGTCAAGAAAGGTCGGCCAGTATGCCTTCTACACGGGCAAAATCAACGGCAGCAGCCGTGCGGTATTGCGCGCATCTTCCAGCGCCCGGTGCTGCTGGCCATGGAACTGCATGCCCGCCAGTTGCAGCGCGCCGTTGAGCCCCAGCGGCTTGTCCAGGCGCCGGGCCTTGGCGAAGCGTTGCTTGAGGTTCACGTGAGGGGTCTGGCCCAGCACGCTGCTCAAGCCATGGCGCTGCCACTCCAGCTCCAGTTGCTGGCGGTCGTAATCGCCCCAACTCGCCCAGCCTTCCAGGCGCGCGTGGTGTTGACCGAGCCAGCGTTCGAACAGCGGCCACACCTCAATCAACGGTGCGGCAGCATCGATATTTGCCTGGGTGATGTGGGTCAACTGGCGGCAGAAGGACGTCAGCAACGGCCTGCGCAACGGCCGCACGAAACGCTGGAAATGGTCCAGTTCACGGCCCTGGCGGTTGACCAGGCTCACGCCGATTTCGATGATTTCCATCTCGGTCACGGGCCAGCCGCCTTCATCCGTTGTGGCTTCAAGATCAATAATCAGCCAATGAGGCATCGCAGGTTCCCGTACTCTTCCCGTCCTGATGGGGATAGAGCGTAGCCAAGCCTGCTAGTTCCGCCCAGCGGTTACTCGATCTCCAGCAAAATCTGACGGCTCCTGACCTGATCTCCTGCAACGGCCTGGATTCGCTTGACCACACCACTCATGCCGGCCTTGAGTGGGTGCTCCATTTTCATCGCTTCCAGCACCAGCAAAAGCTGGCCCTTGCTGACCAAGTCGCCTTCGCTGACCCGAACTTCAACAATCGCCCCATCCATCGGCGCCTTGACCATGCCGTTACTGGCCTCGGCCTGGCGGGTGGCAACGGTTTGGGTTCGGTTGGTGATGCATATGCCGGGCAGCCAAAGCTGTGTGCCCTGCAAGTGATAGGCGATGCGGCGGCGAATGCCGTTGACCACGGCTATGGCCCAGCGTCCGTCGATGCTGAGGTCGCGTATTTCGATGGCGTGCTGATCAATCTCGACTTGCAGGCAATTCTCCGCCAGCACACTGAGGCTGATTGCCCGTGGCTCATCCTGGTCGGCCAACTGATAACGCCATGGCACGCTGGCGTTGTTGCGCCAGCCGGATAGCGGCTGGGTGTGAGTGCTGGCGCTGTGTTGGTAAAACAGCGCGGCGGCCAGGGCCAGTTCGGCGTTGGTCGCGTGGGTTCGGGTGATGTCGCTGAAATGCTCGGCGATAAAGCCGGTGCTGAACTCGCCGGCGATGAAGTCTGGATGCTTGAGCAGGCTGGCCAGCAGGCGCTGGTTGGTGGATACGCCGAGCAGCACGCTGTCTTCCACGGCCCTGACCAGCTTGCGCCGAGCCTCTTCGCGGGTGGCGCCGTGGGCGATGACCTTGCCCAGCATCGGGTCGTAGAACGGGGTGATGCGCTGGCCTTCGAGCACGCCATGGTCGATGCGCACACCGGCCGCCGGTTCCCAGCGCAGCACATCGCCGGTTTGCGGGAGGAAACCCTGAGCCGGGTCTTCGGCGTACAGGCGCACTTCCATGGCGTGGCCGCTCAGGGTTACTTGGTCCTGACTCAGGGGGAGCGGCTGGCCGGCGGCGATCTGCAGTTGCCAGGCGACGAGGTCGAGGCCGGTGATCAGTTCGGTGACGGGGTGTTCGACCTGGAGGCGAGTGTTCATTTCCAGGAAGTAGAAATTGCCGTTGCGGTCGAGGAGGAATTCGACGGTGCCGGCGCCGACGTAATTGACGGCGCGGGCGGCCTTCAGCGCGGCTTCGCCCATGGCTTGGCGCAGCTCAAGGGTCATGACGGGGCAGGGTGCTTCTTCGATGACTTTTTGATGGCGGCGCTGGATCGAGCAGTCGCGTTCGCCGAGGTAGATCAGGTTGCCGTGGGTGTCGCCGAACAGTTGGATTTCGACGTGGCGGGGGTCTATCAGGGCTTGTTCGAGGATCAGTTCGGCGCTGCCGAAGGCGTTTTGTGCTTCGGAGCGGGCGGTGCGCAGGTGTTCCAGCAGGGTGTCGGGGCTGTGCACCAGGCGCATGCCGCGACCGCCGCCGCCGGCGCTGGCCTTGATCATCAGCGGGTAGCCGATTTGGTCGGCTTGCTGTTGCAGGGTTGGGTCGTCCTGGTCGGGGCCTTGGTAGCCTTTGATGCAGGGGACGCCGGCGTTGAGCATGGCGACTTTTGAAAGGCGTTTGCTGCCCATCAATTCGATGGCTTCGGGGCTGGGGCCGATGAAGGTCAGGCCGGCGTTTGCGCAGGCGCGGGCGAAGTCGGGGTTTTCGGAGAGGAAGCCGTAGCCGGGGTGGATGGCGTCGGCTCCGGTGCGGTGGGCTGCGTTGAGGATGGCTTCGATGTTCAGGTAGGACTGGGTGACCGGGGCCGGGCCGATGTTGATGGCTTCGTCGGCCATCTGGACGTGCAGTGCGTTGGCGTCGGGGTCGCTGTAGATCGCCACGGTGCGGTAGCCCAGGGCTTGGGCGGTGCGCTGGATGCGGCAGGCGATTTCGCCACGGTTGGCTATGAGAATTTTGTTGAACATCGGCATGGTGTTGTCCCTTGGCTTGTCGGGTACATATCCGTTTCTTTGGTAACGGCCGCTTATGGTTCCGGTCTTACAGCGGGTCACTTTTGAAAAGCCGGAATGCCGGCCCAGTCAAAAGTAACCAAAACGCTCTGCCCCGCCTGTCGGCACCTCGCCTAGGCTCGGCGTTCCCTCACTCCGGCATTGCTCCGCGGGCCGCCGCGACGGGCCATCCATGGCCCGGCGCGGCTAAACCGGCGTCCTGCCGGTTTACCCGCTCCGCACTGCCTGCGTTCGGCCTCGGGCTGAATGGGGCAGTCAGATCAAGATCAAAAGCAGATCAAGAGCACAGCGGCCTCCCGGCTGGCTTCCTTCTCTGTAGGAGCGAGCTTGCTCGCGAAAAACCTGAGACCGCCGCGTTCATTCAGGATGCCCGCGTCATCGTTAACGACCTTCGCGAGCAAGCCCGCTCCCACATTTTGAACCGTGCCCGCTTTAGCTTTTGATTTTGCCTTTGCTTCACCACACTGAAGCCAGCCTGTAGCGGCCTCCCGGCCGGCTTCCTTCTCTGTAGGAGCGAGCTTGCTCGCGAAAAACCTGAGGGCGCCGCGCTCATCCAGAATGCCAGCGTCATCGTTAACGACCTTCGCGAGCAAGCCCGCTCCCACATTTTGAACCGTGCCCGCTTTAGCTTTTGATTTGGCTGTTGCTTCACCACACTCAAGCCGGCCTGTAGCGGCCTCCCGGCCGGCTTCCTTCTTTGTAGGAGCGAGCTTGCTCGCGAAAAACCTGAGGGCGCCGCGTTCATTCAGGATGCCCGCGTCATCGTTAACGACCTTCGCGAGCAAGCCCGCTCCCACATTTCGAACCGTGCCCGCTTTAGCTTTTGATTTGGCTGTTGCTTCACCACACTCAAGCCGGCCTGTAGGCCGCTGTGCTTTTGATTTTGATCTTGATCTTAGGCGCCCCGTTAAACCACGCTGGCCGAACGCAGGCTTTGGAGCGTGGGTAACCCGGCAGGACGCCGGGTTAGCCGCGCTGGGCCAAGGATGGCCCATCGCGGCGGCCCACGCTCCAAAGCCGGAGTGAGGGCACACCGAGCCTAGGCGAGGTGCCGAGTGGTGGGGCAAGAGCGTTTTGGTTACTTTTGCGCTTTTCAAAAGTGACCCGCTGTAAGAGCGGAACCAATCGAAGCCATCACCCAAACAACGGATATGCCCCCAATTCATCGCGCCCACCGCGGCTTGCGCTTCTGCACAAAAGCCTGAGTCCCCTCAATCCCTTCCTCGCCCCAAACCGCCTCGGCAAACCACTCAGCCGCCTGATCCAGCAACGGCCCCAAAGCCTGCTCACCACTGGCCAACACCAACGCCTTGGTCCGCGCATTAGCCCCCGGAGCACAACGCAAAACCTGCCCCAACACCTCATCCACCCGCTCCGCCAACGCCTGCGGATCGTGCTCCACAAAATGCACCAACCCCAACCGCAGCGCCTCGACCCCATCAAACCGCGCCGCCGTCAAAGCCAACCGCCGCGCCTGAGTCAGCCCGATACGCTTCACCACAAACGGCGCAATCTGCGCCGGCAACAACCCAAGGCTGGTCTCCGGCAACCCAAACTGCGCCTGATGATCCGCAATCGCCACATCACTGACACACACCAACCCCAACCCGCCCCCAAGCACCGCACCCTGAAGCACCACAATCACCACCTGCGGCAACGCCTCAACTTCCTGCAGCAGTGCGCCAAACGCCCGGTTCAACGCCTGCAACCCACCCGTGGCCCCGGCGCGCGCCATGTCCTTCACATCCCCACCCGCCGAAAAATGCCCACCGGCGCCACTGATAACCACCGCCCGCAAGGCTTTATCCCCTGACACATCGGCCAGTACCGCCCGCAACTCGGTCACCATCTCAAGGCTCATGGCATTCCGGCTGTCAGGCCGATTGAGCGTCACATGCAACACCCCGTTATGCGGCTCCAGCAACAACGTATTCACGACTTTTTCCCCGGCAAGGTGCCCATCAATTTGCAGATGATCCCCAGCATGATCTCGTCCGCCCCGCCGCCAATCGACACCAACCGCACATCCCGATAAGCCCGGGCCACCGGGTTGTCCCACATGAACCCCATACCGCCCCAATATTGCAGGCAACTGTCACTCACTTCCCGTCCCAGGCGCCCGGCCTTGAGCTTGGCCATCGAGGCCAGTCGCGTCACGTCCTGGCCCTTGATGTACTGCTCGGTGGCCTGGTACACCAGCGCCCGCAGGCATTCGATTTCGGTAGACAGTTCGGCCAAGCGAAAGTGGATCACCTGGTTGTCGATCAACGGCTTGCCAAAGGTCTTGCGCTCCTTGCAGTACTCGATGGTGCTGTCGATGCAGTACTCCAGGCCCTTGACCATATTGGCCGCGCCGAACAGTCGCTCTTCCTGGAACTGCAGCATCTGCATCATGAACCCCGCACCTTCATGGCCGATGCGGTTGCGCTGGGGGATGCGCACGTCGTCGAAAAACACTTGGGCGGTTTCCGAGCTGTGCATGCCGAGCTTTTCCAGGGGCGGGCTAACGCTGATACCCGGGGTGTTCATCGGCACCATGATCAGCGACTTGTTGATGTGTGGCTTGTCGTCGGAGGTGTTGGCCAGCAGGCAGATAAAGTCGGCGCTCGGTGAGTTGGTGATCCACATCTTGCTGCCGTTGATCACATAGTCGGTGCCGTCCTTGCGGGCATGGGTTTTCAGCCCGGCTACGTCGGAGCCGGCGCCGGTTTCCGAGACGCCAATGCAGCCCACGTGCTCGCCGCTGATGGCCGGGCGCAGGAATTCTTCGCGTAACTCATCGGAGCCGAAACGGGCCAGGGCCGGGGTGCACATGTCGGTTTGCACGCCGATGGACATCGGGATACCGCCGCAGCGGATGCTGCCGAATTCTTCGGCGGCGACGATGGAGTAACTGTAGTCGAGGCCCATGCCACCGAATTTTTCCGGCTTGGAGATACCCAGCAAACCGAGGTCGCCGGCCTTGCGGAAGATCTCGTGGATCGGGAAGCGTCCGGCCTTTTCCCATTCATCGACGTGGGGGTTGATCTCGCGCTCGACAAAGCCACGGACGGTGCGACGCAGTTCTTCGTGTTCCTGGGTGAAAATCATTTTTATTGTTCTCCCTATGGGGACGCGGAGCGTCCCGGGCTGCATTCCCACGCGGGGCGTGGGAACGATCATCAAAACCGCGCTGCACCAAAGCTGTTGGGCTGTAGTTGCCGCACTTCGGCCTCGTGGCAGATGTCCAGTAGAAATCCGAGCAAGGTCCGTGTGTCCCGGGGGTCAATCAGCCCGTCGTCCCACAGGTTTGCGCTGCCGTAGAGGGCGGTGGACTGGCTGTCGAGTTTCTGTGCGGTGACCTGTTCGAGCATGTCGAGCACCTTGGGGTCGGGCACCAGGCCGTCTTTCAATTGCTTGGCTTCGGTTACGATCCGCAGCACCTTGCCCGCCTGGGCGCCGCCCATCACGGCGGTGCGGCTGTTGGGCCAGGCGAAGATGAAGCGCGGGTCGAGGCCACGGCCGCACATCGCGTAGTTGCCGGCACCGTAGGAACCACCGACGACGATGGTCAATTTCGGCACCCGGGCATTGGCCACCGCCTGAATCATCTTCGCGCCGTGCTTGATCACGCCTTGCTGCTCCGACTCGGTGCCCACCATGAAACCAGTGGTGTTGTGGAAGAACAGCAGCGGCGTCTGGCTCTGGTCGCACAGCTGGATAAATTGCGCGGCCTTGCTCGCGCCCTTCGGTGTGATCGGCCCGTTGTTGCCGATAAAACCACAGGCGCGGCCCTGGATATGCAAATGGCCGCAGACGGTGTGCGGATCGAACTCGCCCTTGAACTCCAGGAAGTTGGAACCGTCCGCCAGTCGCGCGAGGATTTCGCGCACGTCGTAGGGCTTTTTCGGATCGTCGGGGATCAGCCCCAGCAGCTCTTCAATCGGGTACAACGGCTCGCTATAAGCGCGCTTTGGCACAGGCGGCAAGCGGTCATCCCATGGCAACAGGCTGACGATCTCACGCACGATGCGCACACCGTCAGCGTCGTTTTCCGCCAGGTATTCGGCAGTGCCGGCGGTTTGCACGTGCATCTCGGCGCCGCCCAGTTCTTCATCGGTGGCGACTTCGCCGGTGGCCGCCTTGAGCAGCGGCGGGCCGGCCAAAAACAGCTTGGCCTTGCCGCGCACCACCACCACGTAATCCGAAAGCCCCGGCTGATAGGCGCCGCCCGCCGTGGCCGAGCCATGCACCACGGTGATCTGCGGCAAACCCATGGCCGACATCCGCGCCTGGTTGGCGAAGCTGCGTGCGCCTTCGACGAAAATCTCGGCAGCGTAGTTGAGGTTGGCGCCGCCGCTTTCTGCGAGCGTCACCACCGGCAGTTTGTTTTCCATGGCGATCTGTTGCAGGCGCAGGGATTTTTTCAGGCCCGAGGGGGAAATGGTTCCGCCCTTGATCGCACTGTTATTGGCTACCACCAGCATGCGCACGCCGCTGACGTAGCCGATGCCGGCGATCAACCCGCCACCGGCAGCGCTGCCGTCCTTGTCGTCGTGCAGTTTGTAGCCGGCCAGGCTTGCCAGTTCGAGGAACGGCGCGCCAGGGTCCAGCAGCAAATTCAGGCGTTCCCGTGGCAGCAGTTGCCCGCGCTTGTCGAACTTGGCCTTGGCTTCGGCGGCCTTGCTCAACAGGTTTTGCTCCAGCTGGCGCAGTTGATTGACGCCTGTGAGCATTGCTTCGCGGTTCTGCGCGAATTGCGGGCTGTGGGCGTCGAGTTGCGAGTCGATCACCGGCATGGCTTATTTCTCCTCCTTGAGCACGTCCGGCAAGTACGCCCGGTGGAAACCGTTAAAGGACGCACTCGGCGGTTGCGCCTTGTGCAGCGGCCAGGCGCGGCTGCCGAGGCTGGCGGCGCCGTCGATGCGCAAGGTGCTGCCGCTGACGAACGCCGCGGCAGGGCTGAGTAAAAATACAATCGCCGCGCTGACTTCCGATTCGGTGCCGATGCGTTTTAGCGGTACATGCTCGCGCAAGGTCGGGATCACCGCCTTGAACGCGCCTTCGTAAGTATCCATGCCACTCGATGCAATCCAGCCCGGCGCCACGGCGTTGACCCGCACCCCGGCGTAACCCCATTCGAATGCAGCGGTCTTGGTGAAGTTGTCCATGCCCGAACGTGCCGCGCCGGAGTGGCCCATGCCCGGCATGCCGCCCCACATGTCGGCGAGCATATTGACGATGGACCCGCCGTGCGTGCTCATGCACTGGTTGAACACTTCCCGGGCCATCAGGAAACCGCCCACCAGGTTGGTGCGCAACACCGTTTCAAAGCCCTTCTGATTGATCGACGCGAGCGGCGAGGGGTACTGGCCGCCGGCGTTGTTCACCAGGCCATGAACCGGGCCGTGCTCCTGGAGGATCTGGCTGATCAGCGCCTTGACCGCTTCTTCATCACGAATATCGCAGGCCTGCCAGCTGGCGCGGCCGCCGTCTTCATTGATCTCCGCCGCGACCGTTTGCAGTTTTTCCGGTTTGCGTCCCACCAGGATCACATGGGCGCCGAGAGCTGCCAGCTCGTGGGCGGTGCAGCGGCCAATGCCACTGCCGCCGCCGGTAACGATGATGGTCTGCCCCTGGAACAAGTCGGCTTTGAAGATCGAGTCGAAGGCCACGGCGTGGGTCCTTTAAGTGAATTGATCGGCAATGTGCTGCGGCACGGCAATCGGTATTTCCAGCAGTTGCTGGGCGAAGGCCTTGCCTTGGGGGTCGATGCGCAGGCTGGCAATCCCGCCGCCGCCCAAGGCGTTTTCCAGCAGGAAGTTCAGGCTGTGGCTGCCCGGCAAGTACCAGCGTTCGACGCGGCCGTGGATCGGGTCGAGCACGTGGCTCATCCAGTCGACGATCACTTCGGGGGTCAACGCTTCGGCGATCCACGGCAGGTATTCGGGCTCGCGGGCGATCACGCCGATGTTGCTGTGGTTGCCCTTGTCGCCAGAGCGCGCCACGGCCAGTTTGATCAGCGGCACGTTGGCGTCGGCGCGGCCTTGGGGTTTGGGCGGGTCGATCAAGGCGATGGAAGTGTTCAGCGGTGCGGTGCCAGGCAATTCGCAGGCATGCCGCTCGCCAAGAAAGTCGACCTGCAATTGGCAGGCGCTTTTATCGATCAGGAACGAAAACAGCCGAATCAGCGGATACACCGTGGGCCGCCCGCCGACGATCCCGGTGAGCCCCGGCGCCATGCCGGTGGCCGCCTGGGCGATCTCTCTGGCGAACAGCACCAGCGCCTGTTTGCTCGGGTGACGCACCGCCAGTTTCACCACCACTTCGCGGCAGTCCTGGCGTTGGGCGTGGGGGCCGTAGGTGGCTTCGCTGCCCAACAGTTCGATGTTGACGTCGGTGTAGGGCGCCCAGCCGCGCTGGCTTAACAGCTCTGAGGTTTTGTTGATGATCGCCTGGCTGACCCGCTCGGCCTTGGCCACCGCGTCGATCCCGGCAATCAGGCAACTGGCGGTGCAGCGAAAGCCGTCCGGGTAAGTGGCGCTGACCTTGTACTGGTCGGTGGGCGGCAGGCCTTTGGCGCCGTGCAGGTGCACGCGGTTTTTGCCTTGTTGCTGGAGCTTTACGTGGCTGAAGTCGCAGATCACGTCGGGCAACAGGTAGGCGCGCGGGTCGCCGATTTCATACAGCAATTGCTCGGCGACGCTCAGTTCGCTGATCAGCCCGCCGGTGCCGTCGACTTTACTGACGGTGAACTGGCCGTCGGCGCTGACCTCCACAATCGGGAAGCCGATGTGTTCGTAGTCCGGCACCTCGCGCCAATCGGTGAAGTTGCCGCCGGTGCACTGGGCGCCACATTCGATGATATGCCCAGCCAGTGCCGCCTGGGCCAGGCGGTCGTAGTCCTGCCAGGACCAGTCGAATTCATGCACCAGCGCCGCGCTCACCACGGCGCTATCGACCACACGGCCGGTGATGACGATGTCGGCGCCCAGCTTCAACGCCTGCACGATGCCCGGCGCGCCGAGGTAAGCGTTGGTGGACACGCACATCGCCGGCAAAGGTGCGCCGCTGAACATGTCGGTGATGCCGTGCAGTTGCTTGAACTGCGGTTGCAGGTCATCCCCCAGCAGCACGGCGATCTTCAACGGGATTTGCGCCTGGTCGCAGGCCGCCTGCAACGCGGCGGCGCAGGCCTGGGGGTTGATGCCGCCGGCATTGCTGATCACGCGGATGCCCTGGCGCTGGATATCCGCCAGCAGTGGCGTCAGCACCTCGATGAAATCCGTGGCATAGCCGGCCTGGGGATCTTTCATCCGTGCCCCGGCGAGGATCGACATGGTGACTTCGGCCAAGTAGTCGAACACCAGGTAATCCAGCGCACCGCCTCCTACCAACTGCGCAGCGGCGGTGCAGGTGTCGCCCCAGAAGGCGCTGGCGCAGCCGATGCGTACCGTCTTGTTCATGGGGCGTCCTTCCTCTGGTTTGCTGGTACCAACACTACCAAGCAAGCGCTTGGTTTGTAAACTCTGGTCACAACTTTGCCCCAAGCGCTTGCTTGGTTGGCTGCCACGGCCTAAATTGCCGCCCAAGACGTAACCAGAAGTTAAGGAGAGCAGCATGGATGAGCAAAAAGCCCTGCGGGTGATGCGCACCATGGTCGACGCCGGCCAATTGACCGACCCCGACAGTGCCCGTGGCAAGTTGCTGCAAACCGCGGCCCACCTGTTTCGCAACAAAGGCTTTGAGCGCACCACCGTGCGTGACCTGGCCGGCGCGGTCGGGATCCAGTCCGGCAGCATCTTTCATCACTTCAAGAGCAAGGACGAAATCCTGCGGGCGGTGATGGAGGAAACCATCCACTACAACACCGCCCTGATGCGCGCCTCCCTGGCCGAGGCGAACAACGTGCGCGAGCGGGTGCTGGCGCTGATTCGCTGCGAATTGCAGTCGATCATGGGCGGCAGCGGCGAGGCGATGGCGGTGCTGGTGTATGAATGGCGGTCACTGTCGGCCGAGGGCCAGGCCCAGGTACTGGCCTTGCGCGATATCTACGAAGACATTTGGTTGCAGGTGCTGGGGGAGGCGAAAAACGCCGGTTATATCCGGGGCGATGTGTTTATCACCCGGCGTTTCCTGACCGGCGCCCTGTCCTGGACCACCACCTGGTTTCGCGCCCAGGGCAGCATGACCCTGGAGCAACTGGCCGACGAAGCCCTGCTAATGGTTTTGAAAGCTGACTAGCCCGTTCGCGCAAGCTATTAATTGTGTGGCAGAAAGTTGTCTCGCTAGACAAAAACGCCTAGCTTAGCGGGATCAAAGTTTTCGACGGTGTGTGCCTTGATGTTTTCGCCCTGGCGATTGGCTGCAGGACTCTCAATATTGGCACTTGGCACACTGTGGCTGATGCCGGCTTCGGCCGCTCAGTTGGTGAGGGTAGGGGCTGCGCATTTTCCGCCGTACACCGTGCGCCCGGAGCAGGGCGCCGACACCGGGTTGCTGCCGCAATTGCTGGAAGCCTTGAATGCCCTGCAAACCGATTACCAGTTTGTGCTGGTGCCCACCTCGATCCCCCGGCGCTTTCGCGATTTCCAGCAAGGCCGGGTGGATATGGCGATCTTCGAAAATCCGGCATGGGGTTGGCAGGACATCCCCCACACGGCAGTCGACATGGGCCTGGAAGACGCGGAAATCTTCGTCGCCCAGCGTGAGCCCGGCCGCGACCAATCGTACTTCACTGAGCTGACCGGCAAGCGCCTGGCGGTGTTCAGCGGCTATCACTACGCGTTCGCCAACTTCAACCCCGACCCCAGGAACATGGCGGAGCACTTCAACGCCACCTTGACCTATTCCCACGACAGCAACCTGTTGATGGTCGCCCGGGGCCGCGCCGACATTGCATTGGTAACACGCTCCTACCTCAGCGATTTCCTGGTGCGCAACACCGAGACGGCGGGGCAGTTCCTGGTGTCCGAGCGGATTGACCAGGTGTACCACCATTTCGCGCTGCTGCGGCCCAAGGCGCCGATCACGGGGCCGGTGTTCGCCGGGCTGCTCAAGCAACTGCGGGACAATGGCCAGTTGCTGAAGATCTTCGAGCCTTACCGCATCGATGTGATGCCGGTGCCGTGATCGTCTAAATTTTTGCCCCTGGCTCACGTCACTTGTTGAACTGTCGACGATTCGTGAGCCCATCCCATGTCCAATCTGAATGACCTGTCTGTCCTGCCGTTGCCGGCGGGGCCTGCCCTGAATGCTGATGAAACTGACAGCCGTCTGAGCCTGACCCTTGAGGGGCAGCCGCTGATTCGTTTGCGCCTTGAACGGGGTGATGAGCTGCTGGTGCATTTGCAGGAGCCCGACCGTGTGCCGGCTGCCCGTGCTTTGTGGGCGGCGTGTTACTGGCTGTTTACCAAAGAGCCTGAGCGTCAACGGCTGGCCTGGCGTCTTGAGCATGCGCCGGAGGATGCGTTGCGCAGTGGGTTGCTGGTGGCGACCGAGGTTGCCGGGCAGTTTTATTGTGAGCGCACGTTGTTTTGGCAGTTGCCGCAACCGTGGTTGGGGCAGTCGCTCACAGGGACTTATCCGCAGCAGATGATTATCAGTGGTGGCAAGCGCCATCCCGCTCGCGCGCCGAAGCCTCGGGGTGAGGTTTATCGGCGGTTTGATGCGCGGTTGGGGGCTTGGATTTCGCTGCGCACGGTTGAGATTGACGTCGATCTGGCGCGATTCAATCGTTGGCAGAACAGTACGCGGGTGGCGAATTTCTGGCAGGAAAGTGGCAGCCTGGAGCAGCATCGGGAGTATCTGGACAAGCTGGACGCGGATCCCCATGCGTTGACGTTGATCGGGTGTTTCGACGATGAGCCGTTTGCGTATTTCGAGGCGTATTGGGCCAAGGAAGATCGGATTGCGCCGTTCTATGACGTGGCGGATTACGATCGCGGGATTCATATGTTGGTGGGTGAGGAGCATCACCGGGGGCCGCATAAGGTTGCGAGTTGGTTGTCGGCGTTGGTGCATTACCTGTTTCTTGATGATCCGCGTACGCAGCGTGTGGTGGCGGAGCCTCGGGCGGATAACGGGCGGATGATTGGGCATATGCAGAATCAGTGTTTCCACTGTGAGAAGGAGTTTGATTTTCCGCATAAGCGGGCGGCGTTGATGATCCTGGGGCGGGAGCGGTTTTTTGAGCGGTGTGGGTTGGTTTGATCGGGGGCATATCCGTTGTTTAGGTCACGGCCTCCTAGGGTTCCGCTCTTACAGCGGGTCACTTTTGAAAAGCCGGAATGCCGGCCCAGTCAAAAGTAACCAAAACGCTCTGCCCCGCCTGTCGGCACCTCGCCTAGGCTCGGTGTTCCCTCACTCCGGCACCGCGAAGCGGGCCGCCGCGACGGGCCATCCATGGCCCGGCGCGGCTAAACCGGCGTCCTGCCGGTTTACCCGCTCCGCAATACCTGCGTTCGGCCTCGGGCTGAATGGGGCAGTCAGATCAAGATCAAAAGCAAGAGCACAGCGGCCTACAGGCCGGCTTGAGTGTTAGAAGCAGAGGCAAGATCCAGAGCGAAAGCAGAGCTGCTTTTCTGTAGGAGCGAGCTTGCTCGCGAAAAACCTGAGAACGCCGCGTTCATCCTGAATGCCCGCGTCATCGTTAACGACCTTCGCGAGCAAGCCCGCTCCCACATTTGGACCGTGCCCGCTTTAGCTTTTGATTTAGCCTTTGCTTCACCACACTCAAGCCGGCCTGTAGGCCGCTGTGCTCTTGATCTGCTTTTGATCTTGATCTTAGGCGCCCCGTTAAACCACGCTGGCCGAACGCAGGCTTTGGAGCGTGGGTAACCCGGCAGGACGCCGGGTTAGCCGCGCCGGGCCATGGATGGCCCGTCGCGGCGGCCCACGCTCCAAAGCCGGAGTGAGGGCACACCGAGCATTAGCGAGGTGCCGAGTGGTGGGGCAAGAGCCTTTTGGTTACTTTTGGGCTCTTTTCAAAAGTGACCCGCTGTAAGAGCGGCACCGATCGAAGCCATCACCCAAATAACGGATATACACCCAGCAGCAGAGCCAATCAAACCCGCCGCGCAAACGTGTCGCTATGAGTCCCGGAAACCTTCCGGCAATGCACCAGCGCATCCCGAATCATGAAGTTCACGAGCGTCGGCGAAACCCCCAGCTCCTTGGCAATATCCTTCTGCGGCACCCCATGCAACCGGTACATCTCAAACGCATAACGCGTGCGTTGAGGCAACTGCGTCAACGCATCCGCGATATTTTCCAGCGTCGAAAAGTTGATGTGCGATGTCTCAGGCGAAGCCCCGTGAATAACCACATTCAAGCCTTCCTCTTCAGTGCCGGAGTATTTCAACTCAAGCGCCTGCTTACGGTAGTGATCAATGGCCAGGTTACGCACGATCTGAAACAGGTAACTCAGCTGCGCCTTGAACGACGACGTGATGGTGGGTGCCGATTGCAACCGGAAGTACGCGTCTTGCACCACGTCTTCGGCGCGGGACCGGCAGCCGGTAATGCGTGCTGCGATCTTGACCAAGATCAGTCGGTTATCGACGAAGGCCTGGAGTAGGGGTGAGTCGCACCTGCCTGTGGATACTTGTTCCGTCATGGAAATCACCTTGCTGCAAAAGAGGTTGGGGGAGGGCGTCCTTGCTGAGGCCTCCTACACATCGGGCAACAAATTATGCTTAATGATAATGATTGTCAAATGAGAAGACGAACTAATCTTATGCTTTATCGATAGGTGTGAACCGCGTCTCGCTGACTAATTATTTCCAGGTGCCATCCGTTCTCATGGGTGACAGGCCAGTTAACAAACCGGCCAAGGATCAGCGCCTGGAGGAGGACAAAATGGGTTTTTATCGTGTGAGCGGGAGTGGTCTGAAATGAACACGCCGGCTCGATTACGCCTGTTTTGCCTGCCGTATTCCGGCGCCAGCGCCATGGTCTACAGCCGCTGGCGGCGGGCGCTGCCCGAGTGGTTGCAGGTGCGGCCGCTGGAACTGCCGGGACGCGGCATGCGCATGGACGAGCCCTTGCAGCGCGATATCAAGGCATTGGCCGCGCAACTGGCCGATGAAATCAGTGCGGAACTGGACGAGCCTTACGCCTTGTTCGGCCACAGTCTCGGCGGTCTGCTGGCGTTCGAGCTGGCCCATGCCCTGAGTGAGCGTGGTGTACCGCAGCCATTGGCGCTGTTTGCGTCGGGTACCGCCGGCCCGGCCCGTCGCGATGTCAGCGAATACGCCATCGAGAAAAACGACGAGCAACTGATCGCCCGCCTGCGTGAACTCAAGGGCACCGGCGAAGAGGTGTTGGCCAATGCCGAACTGATGCAGTTGATGTTGCCGATCCTGCGGGCCGACTTCCTTCTTTGCGGCAGTTTCGAGTATGGCGAGCGCGAGCCGCTGCCCCTGCCGATCCATGTCTTTGGCGGCAAGCAGGACAGTGTGCGTGCCGACCAACTGCTGGACTGGCAGCAAGACACCGCCAGCGGTTTCTCCCTCGACATGTTCGACGGTCACCACTTCTTCCTGGTGCAGCACGAGAGTTCTGTACTGCGCTGTGTGCGGCGTTACGCCGACGAACACTTGGCCCGCTGGCGCAATGACGCCGCGCGGCAGATGGCCCGGGCTGCCGGCTGAACAAGCCCCCCCTCCGCCACACATTCCCCGATTTCCCAGTAAGCCGATTTCAGGCAGGAACCCCATGATGGACGCCTTCGAACTTCCCCGCACCCTGGTCCAGTCCCTTCAGCGCCGCGCCGCACAAACCCCGGATCAACTGGCGTTGCGCTTCCTGGCCGAGACGGCCGAGCAAAGCGTCGTCCTCAGTTACCGCGACCTTGACCTGCGCGCCCGCACCATCGCCGCCGCCTTGCAGGCCAACGCAAACCTGGGCGACCGCGCGGTACTGTTGTTTCCCAGCGGGCCGGATTATGTCGCGGCGTTCTTTGGTTGCCTGTATGCCGGGGTCATTGCGGTGCCGGCTTACCCGCCTGAGTCCGCCCGCCGACATCATCAGGAGCGCCTGTTGTCGATCATCGCGGACGCCGAGCCACGGTTGCTGCTGACTACCGCCAGCCTCGGTGATTCGTTGCTGCAACTCGAAGGTGCACCGCAGTTGCTGTGCGTCGACAGCCTTCATGCCGAGATCGCGAGCAATTGGCTCGCGCCCAACTTGCAAGACGATGACATCGCCTTCCTGCAATACACCTCCGGTTCCACTGCGTTGCCCAAGGGCGTGCAAGTCACCCACGGCAACCTGGTGGCCAACGAGCTGCTGATTCGCCGGGGCTTCGGCATCGACCTGAACCCCGACGACGTGATCGTCAGCTGGCTGCCGCTGTACCACGACATGGGCCTGATCGGCGGCCTGCTGCAACCGATCTTCAGTGGTGTGCCGTGTGTGTTGATGTCGCCGGCGTACTTCCTCGGCCGGCCATTGCGCTGGCTGGAAGCGATCAGCGAATACGGCGGCACCATCAGCGGCGGGCCGGATTTTGCCTATCGGCTGTGCAGCGAGCGAGTCAGTGAATCGGCATTGGATCGCTTGGATTTGAGCAAGTGGCGCGTGGCGTATTCCGGCTCCGAGCCGATCCGCCTCGACACCCTGGAACGCTTTGCCGAGAAGTTCGCCGCCTGCGGTTTTACCTCGAATAATTTCTTCGCATCCTATGGCCTGGCGGAGGCTACCTTGTTCGTTGCCGGCGGCACCCGTGGCCACGGCATCCCGGCCCTGCGCCTGGACGAACAGGCTCTGGCTGCCAATCGCGCCGAGCCTGGGCAGGGCGCGGCGATCATGAGTTGCGGCACCAGCCAGCCCGAACACGCGGTACTGATTGCCGAACCCGCCACCCTGGCGACGCTCCCCGACAATGCCGTCGGTGAAATCTGGGCCACCGGCCCGAGCATCGCCCACGGCTACTGGCGCAACCCTGAAGCCACTGCCAAGACTTTCGTCCAGCACGAAAGCCGTACCTGGCTGCGGACCGGCGACCTTGGGTTTATCCGCGAAGGTGAAGTGTTCATCACCGGTCGCTTGAAAGACCTGCTGATCGTGCGGGGCCACAACCTGTATCCCCAAGACATCGAGCAAGCCATCGAGCGTGAAGTGGAAGTGGTGCGCAAGGGTCGGGTCGCCGCGTTTGCGGTGAATGACCAGGGCCTGGAAGGCATCGGCATCGCCGCCGAAATCAGCCGCAGCGTGCAGAAAATCCTGCCGCCTGAAGCGCTGATCAAGGCGATTCGTCAAGCAGTGGCCGAGGCCTGCCAGGAAGCGCCGAGCGTGGTGATATTGCTCAACCCCGGCGGCTTGCCGAAAACGTCCAGCGGCAAGGTTCAGCGTTCGGCCTGCCGCACGCGGTTGGCGGATGGCAGCCTCGACAGTTATGCGCAGTTCCCCGGCGTGCAGGCGCAGGTCGGCGATGCTGCCCTGCAATCCGAACTGCAAAGCCAGATTGCCGCGATCTGGTGCGAGCAATTGCAGGTGACGCAGGTCGCCGCCGACGATCACTTCTTCCTGTTGGGCGGCAACTCCATCAGCGCCACCCAGGTCGTCGCCCGCCTGCGGGAAACCCTCGGCCTGGAGCTGAACCTGCGCCTGTTGTTCGAAGCGCCAACCCTGGCTGCCTTCGCCACCAGCGTCGCGCAATTGCAGCAGGACGGCGGCGTGGCCCAAGGCGCGATCCATGCGCTGTCACGCCAGGAAGACTTGCCGCAATCCCTCGCGCAAAACCGCCTGTGGATCACCTGGCAACTCGACCCGCAGAGCAGCGCCTACACCATCCCCGGTGCCCTGCGGTTGCGCGGCGAACTGGATGAAGACGCGGTGCGCGCAAGCTTCCAGCAACTGATCCAGCGCCACGAGTCCCTGCGCACGCGCTTCTTTGAACGCGACGGCCAGGGCTTCCAGCGGGTCGACGCCAAGGCTGATTTCGACCTGCAAGTCATCGACCTCAGCGACCTGCCCGCCGCCGAGCGCGAAGCCCGGGCCAACCAGATCCGCGAAGACGAAGCCCGCACCCAGTTTGACCTGGAGAAAGGCCCGCTGCTGTGGGTAACGCTGGTGCGCCTGGATGACGAAGACCACCAACTGCTGGTGACGATGCACCACATCATCGCGGACGGCTGGTCGCTGAACGTGTTGATCGACGAATTCTCCCGCTTGTACGCCGCCGCGTCCCAAGGCCAAACCCTGGAGTTGCCAGCGCTGGCCCTGCAATACGCCGATTACGGCAGCTGGCAGCGCCAGTGGCTGGCCGAAGGCGAGGGCCAGCGGCAACTGGCTTACTGGAAAGCACAGCTGGGGGACGACCACCCAACCCTGAGCCTGGCCACCGATCACCCACGCTCGGCGCAGCATATTCGCAGTGCTTCACGCCACAGCGTGCGCGTGAACACGAGCCTCAGTGAAGCCATTCGCAAGACCGCCCAGGCTCACGAGTCCACGCCGTTCATGCTGTTGCTCGCAGCGTTCCAGAGCCTGCTCTATCGCTACAGCGGCCAACGCGATATCCGCATCGGCGTGCCCAACGCCAACCGTCCGCGCCAGGAAACCCAAGGCCTGATCGGGTTCTTTATCAACACCCTCGTGCTGCGTGCCGAACTGGATGCGCGCCTGCCATTCGCCGACTTGCTGACCGCGACGCGAACCGCTGCCCTGGGCGCCCAGGCCCATCAGGACTTGCCGTTCGAGCAACTGCTGGAAGCCTTCCCGCGAGCCCGGGAACAAGGCCTGTTCCAGGTAATGTTCAACCACCAGCAACGCGATCTCAGTGCCTTGCGCCGCCTCCCGGGCCTGCTCGCCGACGAGCTGGCGTGGCACAGCCGCGAAGCCAAGTTCGACCTGCAACTGCACACTGAAGAAGACCGCAACGGTCGCCTGAGCCTGTCCTTCGACTACGCCGACGAACTGTTTGACGTCGCCACCATCGAGCGACTGGCCGAGCACTTCATCAACCTGCTGCAAGCCATTTGCGAGCAACCGCAACAGGCCATCGGTGACCTGAAGCTGCTGCACGCCGACGAACACACCCAACAACGTCAGTGGAGCGCCGCGCCGTGCACACCAGCGCAGAGCTGGCTGCCGGAACAACTCAACCAACAGGTCTCGGAACGCACCGCACTGGTGTGGCAGGACGGCAGCCTGACCTTCGCCCAACTGCACACCCAGGCCAACCGCCTGGCCCATTACCTGCGGGACAAGGGCGTCGGCCCGGACGTGTGCGTGGCCATCGCCGCCGAGCGTTCGCCGCAACTGCTGATCGGCCTGCTGGCAATCATCAAGGCCGGCGGTGCCTATGTGCCGCTGGATCCGGATTACCCGGCCGAACGCCTCGCCTACATGCTCAAGGACAGCGGCGTGCAACTGCTGTTGACCCAGACTTCGCTGCTTGAGCAACTGCCCACGGCTGAAGGCGTCTGCGTCATCGCCATGGACAGCCTCAAGCTGGAAAGCTGGCCGACCCACGCGCCGGGCCTGCACCTGAACGGCGACAACCTCGCCTACGTGATCTACACCTCCGGCTCCACCGGCCAGCCCAAGGGCGTGGGCAACACTCATGCAGCGCTGGCCGAGCGTCTGCAGTGGATGCAGGCCACCTACAATCTGGATGAAACCGATGTGCTGATGCAAAAGGCGCCCATCAGTTTCGACGTGTCGGTGTGGGAGTGTTTCTGGCCGCTGATCACCGGTTGCCGCCTGGTACTAGCCGGCCCCGGCGAGCATCGCGACCCGCATCGCATTGCCCAGTTGGTGCAGGAGCACGGCGTGACCACGCTGCACTTTGTGCCGCCGTTGTTGCAGCTGTTTGTCGACGAGCCGTTGGCCGCGGAATGCACCAGCCTGCGTCGTCTGTTCTCCGGCGGTGAAGCGCTGCCTGCCGAGCTGCGCAACCGGGTGTTGGCGCAGTTGCCGGCAGTGCAGTTGCACAACCGCTACGGCCCGACTGAAACCGCGATCAACGTGACGCATTGGCAGTGCCAGGCGGAGGATGGAGAGCGTTCGCCGATTGGCCGTCCGCTGGGCAATGTGATTTGCCGGGTGCTGGATGATCAGTTCAACCCACTGCCGTCAGGTGTCCCGGGTGAGCTGTGCATCGGCGGTATCGGCCTGGCCCGGGGTTACCTCGGGCGTGCGGGGCTGACCGCTGAACGGTTTGTCGCCGACCCGTTGGGTGAGGCGGGCGCACGCCTGTATCGCACCGGTGACCGCGTGCGCTGGAGCGCCGACGGTGCGCTGGAATACCTCGGACGCCTGGATCAGCAGGTCAAGCTGCGCGGCTTCCGTGTCGAGCCTGAAGAAATCGAAGCGCGTCTGTTGGCCCTTGATGGCATCGCCCAAGCGGTGGTGCTGGTGCGTGAAACCGCTGCCGGGGCGCAGTTGATCGGTTACTACACCGCCAACGAACCGCTGGATGAGCAGGATGTAAAAACCGCTCTGGCCGCCGAGCTGCCGGAGTATATGGTCCCGGCACAATTGATGCGCCTGGACGCGATGCCCCTGAGTCCGAGCGGCAAACTGGATCGCCGTGCCTTGCCGGAACCGGTGTGGCAAGTGCGTGAACACGTCGAACCCGAAACACCGCTGGAGCAGCAAATCGCCGCGATCTGGCGCGAAGTCCTTGCCCTGCCACGTATCGGCCTGCGGGACGACTTCTTCGCCCTCGGCGGCCATTCGCTGCTGGCCACACAAATCATCTCCCGCACCCGTCAGGCCTGCGACGTCGAGCTGCCGCTGCGCACATTGTTCGAAGCCAGCGAGTTGGGGGCTTTCGCCGAGCAGGTCCGCCTGATCCAGGCCTCGGGCCAGCGCAACCAACAACTGGCCATCGGCAAGGTCGACCGCAGCCAGCCGGTGCCGCTGTCCTATTCCCAGCAGCGCATGTGGTTCCTCTGGCAGATGGAACCCGACAGCCCGGCGTATAACGTCGGCGGCATGGCGCGCTTTCGCGGGGTGCTGGACGTGGGGCGTTTCGAGGCGGCGTTGCAGGCCTTGATCATGCGTCATGAAACCCTGCGCACGACTTTCCCGAGCATCAATGGCGTGGCGCAGCAGAAGGTTGCGGCGCAAACCGGCGTGCGCATGGATTGGCAGGATTTCTCGGCGTTCAGTGAGCCCGAGCGCCAGCAGCGTGTGCAGCAACTGGCCGATCATGAAGCCCACACGCCGTTCAATCTGGAGGCCGGCCCACTGCTGCGCGCCTGCCTGGTCAAGGCCGGCGAGCAGGAACATTACCTGGTGCTGACCCTGCACCACATCGTCACCGAAGGCTGGGCCATGGACATTTTTGCCCGTGAACTCAGCGCCCTGTACGAAGCCTTTATCGACGACCGCGAATCGCCGTTGGCACCGCTGCCGGTGCAGTACCTCGACTACAGCGTGTGGCAGCGCCAGTGGCTGGAATCCGGCGAGCGCCAGCGCCAACTGGATTACTGGACCGCACAACTGGGTACCGAACACCCGCTGCTGGAACTGCCGGGCGACCGCCCGCGACCACCGGTGCAAAGTCACCAGGGCGAGCTGTTCCGTTTCGACTTGAGCGATGACCTTGCCGCCCGCGTGCGGGCCTTTAACGCCGAGCGTGGTCTGACCCTGTTCATGACCATGACCGCCACCCTCGCGGTATTGCTCTACCGCTACAGCGGCCAGACCGACCTGCGTATCGGTGCGCCAGTCGCCAACCGGATTCGTCCGGAAAGCGAAGGGCTGATTGGCGCGTTCCTCAACACCCAGGTGCTGCGCTGCCAGCTCAACGGGCAGATGAGCGTCGGCGAATTGTTCGACCAGGTGCGCCACACCGTGATCGAAGGCCAGTCCCATCAAGACCTGCCGTTCGACCACTTGGTAGAAGCCCTGCAACCACCCCGCAGCGCGGCGTACAACCCGCTGTTCCAGGTGATGTGCAACGTGCAACGCTGGGAGTTCCAGCAGAGCCGTACATTGGCCGGGATGACCGTCGAGTACCTGGCCAACGATGCCCGCGCCACCAAGTTCGACCTCAACCTGGAAGTCACCGACCTCGACCATCGCCTGGGTTGCTGCCTGACCTACAGCACCGATCTGTTCGATGAGCCGCGCATTGCACGCATGGCCGCCCACTGGCAAAACCTGCTGGAAGCCTTGCTTGCCGATCCGCAACAGCGCCTGAGTGAGTTGCCGTTGCTGGAAGCGGCCGAGCAACGCTCGTTGCAAGACAGCCTTGGCATGGAGGCCGGCGAGCATCGTCTCGACCAGTGCATTCACCACCTGTTCAGCGAGCAGGCCCTGGCTCGCCCGGATGCCCCGGCCTTGACCTTCGCCGGGCAGACCTTGAGCTATAGCGAACTCGACAGCCGCGCCAATCGCCTGGCCTGGATGCTCCGCGAGCGCGGCGTGGGCCCGCAGGTGCGGGTTGGCCTGGCGCTGCCGCGTTCGCTGGAAATGGTGATCGGCCTGCTGGCGATCCTCAAGGCCGGCGGCGCCTATGTGCCGCTGGACCCGGAATACCCGCTGGACCGCCTGCACTACATGATCGAAGACAGTGGCATCGGCCTGCTGCTCAGCGACGCTGCGATGTTCGACGCGCTGGGCGAGCTGCCCGCCAGTGTCGGTCGCTGGTGCCTGGAAGATGACCTGCCAACCCTGGCCAGCTACCCGGCCAGCGAATTGCCTTTCATTAGCCTGCCGCAACACCAGGCCTATCTGATCTACACCTCCGGCTCCACCGGCAAGCCCAAGGGCGTGGTGGTGTCCCACGGTGAAATCGCCATGCATTGCCAGGCGGTGATCGAACGCTTCGGCATGCGTCCCGATGACTGCGAGCTGCACTTCTATTCCATCAACTTCGACGCCGCCACCGAGCGTCTGCTGGTGCCGTTGCTCAGCGGCGCCCAGGTTGTGTTGCGGGCCCAGGGCCAATGGGATGCGGAAGAAATCTGTGGGCTGATTCGTCAGCACCGCATCAACATCCTCGGCTTTACCCCAAGCTACGGCAGCCAGTTGGCGCAATGGCTGGCCACGCAACACCAGACCTTGCCGGTGCGCATGTGCATCACCGGAGGTGAAGCCCTGACCGGCGAGCACTTGCAGCGTATTCGCGCGGCATTCAAGCCGGCACTGTTTTTCAACGCCTATGGCCCGACTGAAACGGTGGTGATGCCGCTGGCCAGTCTTGCCCCGGAAACACTGGAAGAGGGCGCAGGCAGCGTGCCGATCGGCAGCATCATCGGCGCGCGTGTGGCCTACATTCTGGATGCGGATTTGGCGCTGGTGCCGCAAGGCGCGACGGGTGAGCTGTACGTCGGCGGTGCCGGCCTGGCCCAGGGGTATCACCAGCGTCCGGGGATGACGGCAGAGCGGTTTGTCGCGGACCCGTTTGCCACGAACGGCGGTCGTCTGTATCGCACCGGCGACCTGGTGCGCCAGCGTGCCGATGGCCTGGTTGAGTACCTTGGCCGTATTGACCATCAAGTGAAAATTCGCGGGTTCCGCATCGAGCTGGGGGAAATTGAAACCCGCCTGCTGGAACACGAGGCGGTGCGTGAAGCGGTGGTGTTGGCACTGGATTCACCGAGCGGCAAACAGTTGGTGGCCTATCTGGTCAGCAACGAAGAACACGGTGCACTGCGTGAATCCCTCAAGGCGCATTTGAAAGCGCAGCTGCCGGACTACATGGTGCCCGCGCACCTGATCGTCCTCGACATCATGCCGCTGACTGCCAACGGCAAACTCGACCGTCGCGCCTTGCCGCAGCCGGATCCCGAGGCGAATCGCCAACAGTACGTGGCGCCGCGCAACGAACTGGAGCAAACCCTGGCGGCGATCTGGTGCGCGGTATTGAACGTGCAGCAGGTGGGCCTCGACGATAACTTCTTTGAGCTGGGCGGCGACTCGATTCTGTCGATCCAGGTGGTCAGCCGCGCGCGGCAGGCAGGGATTCATTTCAGCCCGCGTGACTTGTTCCAGCACCAGACCGTGCAAACCCTGGCCGCCGTGGCGACCCGCACCGAGCAGGTTATCGCCGAACAAGGCGTGCTGACCGGCGCATCCGGGCTGACCCCGATCCAGCACTGGTTCTTCGACACCGACATCCCCGAGCGCCAACACTGGAACCAGGCGCTGCTGCTGGAGCCGGTTCAGGCCCTCGAACCCCATCGCCTGGAACAGGCGCTGCTGGCGGTGCTGGAACACCACGACGCCCTGCGCCTGAGCTTCACCCGGCGCGACGCCCAATGGCATGCCGAACACTTGGCGGTGCCAGAAGGCGGCCCGCTGTTGCAAGCCCAGGTGGCGGATATGGAGCAGTGCAGCGCGCTGTTCACCGACACCCAGCGCAGCCTCAATCTCGCCCATGGCCCGCTGTTGCGCGCGCTGCTGGTGGACGGCCCGCAAGGCCAGCGCCGGCTGCTGATCGCGATCCATCACCTGGTGGTGGACGGTGTTTCCTGGCGCGTGTTGCTGGAAGATTTGCAGACCGCGTATCGCCAGTTGAGCGACGGCCAACCGGTGAGCCTGCCGGCCAAGACCAGTGCCCTGCGCGATTGGGCAGCACGCTTGCAGGCCTATGCCGGCAGCGAATCCCTGCGTGAAGAACTGGACGTGTGGCAGCAGCAGTTGGCCGGTCCTGCCGTTGAACTGCCGGTGGACCGCCCGCAAGGTTCGCTGCGCAATCGCGATGCCGATACCGTCAGCGTGCGCCTGGATGCCGAGCGTACCCGCCAGCTGTTGCAACAGGCGCCGAGTGCTTACCGCACCCAGGTCAACGACTTGCTGCTGACCGCCTTGGCCCGAGTCTTGTGCCGCTGGAGTGGCCATGAATCGGCACTCATCCAGCTGGAAGGCCACGGCCGCGAAACCCTGTTCGACGAGATCGACCTGACCCGCAGCGTCGGCTGGTTCACCAGCGCCTACCCGTTGCGCCTGACCCCGTTACATATCGAAGAAGCCGCCGGGCAAGGCGCCTCGATCAAGGCGATCAAGGAGCAACTGCGCGGCGTGCCCCACAAAGGGTTGGGGTACGGCGTGCTGCGCTACCTGGCTGACGACCTGTGTCGCCAGACCATGGCCGCGTTGCCGAGCGCCAGTATCACCTTCAACTACCTCGGCCAGTTCGACCAGAGCTTTGGCGCTGACGCACTCTTTCACCCGCTGGACGAATCCGCCGGGATCGCCCATGACCCGGACGCGCCGCTGCCCAACGAGCTGAGCGTCGACAGCCAGGTGTACGGCGGTGAATTGGTGCTGCGCTGGACCTTCAGCCGCGAACGTCACCACAGCCAGACCATCGCTGAACTGGCGGATGCTTACCTGGCGGAACTGCAAAGCTTGATCGAGCATTGCCTCAAGGCAGACGCGGGCGGCCTCACGCCATCGGACTTCCCGCTGGCGCACCTCACCCAAGGGCAACTCGACGCGCTGCCGGTGCCGGCCAATGCCATCGAAGACGTGTACCCGCTGACTCCGATGCAAGAAGGCTTGCTGCTGCACACCTTGCTGGAACCGGGCACCGGCCTGTACTACATGCAGGACCGCTACCGCATCAACAGCGCCCTGGACCCCGAGCGTTTCGCCCAGGCCTGGCAGGCGGTGATCGCCCGTCACGAAGCGTTGCGCGCCTCGTTCTGCTGGAACGTCGGCGAAGACATGCTGCAGGTTATCCACAAGCCCGGCAGCACGCCGATCGAATACCTCGACTGGAGCCTGGAGCCGGAGAGCGAACAGGAGCCGCGTCTGCAAGCGTTGCTGAAAAGCGAGCGTGAAGCGGGTTTCGATCTGCTCAATCAGGCACCGTTCCACCTGAGGCTGATCCGCGTGGGCGAAGCCCGCTACTGGTTCATGATGAGCAACCACCACATCCTGATCGATGCCTGGTGCCGCTCGCTGCTGATGAACGATTTCTTCGACATCTACACGGCCCTCGGCGAAGGCCGCGACGCGCAGCTGGCGACGCCACCGCGTTATCGCGACTACATCGCCTGGCTGCAACGCCAGAACCTCGCCGAGGCGCGTCAGTGGTGGCAGCAGAACCTGCAAGGGTTTGAACGCACCACGCCGATTCCGAGTGACCGGCCGTTCCTGCGGGAACACGCCGGCCACAGCGGCGGCATGGTGGTGGGCGACTGCTACACCCGCTTGGATGTGCGCGACGGCGCGCAATTGCGCGAGCTGGCCCAGGCCCATCAACTGACGGTGAACACTTTTGCCCAAGCCGCGTGGGCCTTGGTGCTGCGGCGGTTGAGTGGCGATCGCGACGTGCTGTTCGGCGTTACCGTGGCCGGGCGTCCGGTGGAAATGCCCGAGATGCAGCGCACCGTCGGGTTGTTTATCAACAGCATCGCCTTGCGGGTCAAGCTGCCCGAGGACGATCAGCAGTGCAGCGTACGCCAATGGTTGAGCGGCCTGCTCGACAGCAACATGCAACTGCGTGAGTACGAATACCTGCCGCTGGTGACCATCCAGGAAAACAGCGAACTGCCCAAGGGCCAGCCGCTATTCGACAGCCTCTTTGTGTTCGAAAACGCCCCGGTGGAAGTCTCGGTGCTGGACCGTGCGCAAAGCCTGAATGCCACCTCGGATTCCGGGCGTACCCACACCAACTTCCCGCTGACCGCCGTGTGCTATCCGGGCGATGACCTGGGCCTGCACCTTTCCTACGACCAGCGTTACTTCGATGAAACCACCGTGCAAGGCATGCTCGCTGAATTCAAGCGGCTGCTGCTGGCGCTGGTGCAGGGCTTCCATGGCGACATGGCCGACTTGCCGCTGATTGGCGAGCAGGAACGTGAGTTCCTGGTGGAAGGCTGCAACCAGAGCGAGCATGAATATCCGCTGGAGCGCAGCTATGTTGAGCTGTTCGAAGCCCAGGTGCAGCAGCATCCACAGCGGATTGCCGCCAGTTGCCTGGATCAGCAATGGAGCTATGCCGAACTGAACCGGCGCAGTAACCGCCTGGGCCATGCATTGATCGCGGCGGGTGTCGGTCCGGATCAACCGGTGGCGTTGCTGGCCGAACGTAATCTGGATTTGCTGGGCATGATCATCGGCAGCTTCAAGGCCGGTGCCGGTTACTTGCCGTTGGACCCGGGGCTGCCGACGCAGCGCTTGAGCCGGATTATCGACCTCAGCCGCACGCCGCTGCTGGTGTGCACCGAAGCGTGCCGTGAACAGGCGCAGTTGCTGCTGGAAGAGTTCGCCTGCTCCGGTCGGCCGAAGCTACTGGTTTGGGACGCCTTGGCCGGGTCTGAGGAAAACCCCGGGATCTACAGTGCGCCGGACAACCTTGCCTATGTGATCTACACCTCGGGCTCCACCGGCTTGCCCAAGGGCGTAATGGTGGAGCAGCACGGCATGCTCAATAACCAGCTGAGCAAGGTGCCGTATCTGCAACTGACTGAGCACGATGTGATCGCTCAAACCGCCTCGCAAAGTTTCGATATTTCAGTGTGGCAGTTCCTCGCCGCGCCGCTGTTCGGCGCGCGGGTAGATATTGTGCCGAATACGATTGCCCATGATCCGCAAGGCTTGCTGACGCATGTCCAGGCCCAGGGCATTACCGTGTTGGAGAGCGTGCCGTCGCTGATCCAGGGCATGCTTGCCCAGGAGCGCATGAGCCTGGACGGCTTGCGCTGGATGCTGCCGACCGGTGAAGCCATGCCGCCGGAGCTGGCGCATCAGTGGTTGTTGCGCTATCCGGAGATTGGCTTGGTCAATGCCTATGGCCCGGCGGAATGCTCGGATGACGTGGCGTTCTTCCGCGTCGACCTGGCGTCGACCCGTGGCACTTATCTGCCAATTGGCACGCCGACTGACAACAACCGTTTGTACCTGCTGGATGGTGCGCTGGAGTTGGTGCCCCAGGGTGCGGTCGGCGAGTTGTGCGTCGCGGGGACCGGCGTGGGTCGTGGTTATGTCAGTGACCCGCTGCGCACGGCCCAGGTGTTTGTGCCGAATCCGTTTGGTGCGGACCGGTTGTATCGAACAGGGGATTTGGCCCGTCGCCGCAGCGACGGTGTGTTGGAGTACGTCGGGCGTATCGACCATCAGGTGAAGATTCGCGGTTACCGGATTGAGTTGGGTGAAATCGAAGCGCGCCTGCATGAACAACCGGAAGTGCGGGATGCGGCGGTTGGCGTGCAGGAGGGGGTCAACGGTAAGCATCTGGTGGGATACCTGGTGGCGGCGGATGCGCTGTTGAGTCCAGGCGAGCGTCTTGATCGGATCAAGCAACGCCTGCGGGCCGAGTTGCCGGAGTACATGGTGCCGCTGCATTGGCTGTGGCTCGACCGTTTGCCGCTGAATGCCAATGGCAAGCTGGATCGCAAGGCCTTGCCGGCGCTGGAGATTGGCCAGTTGCACAGCCAGGATTACCTGGCGCCGCGTAATGAGCTGGAGCAGACGTTGGCGGGGATTTGGGCCGAGGTACTGAAAGTTGAGCGCGTGGGGGTGCAGGATAATTTCTTTGAGCTGGGCGGGCATTCGTTGCTGGCCACGCAGATTGCTTCACGGGTGCAGACGACGCTGCAGCGGGATGTGCCGTTACGGGCGATGTTCGAGTGCAGCACGGTGGAGGAGTTGGCGGGGTATATCGACGGGCTTGCGGCGAATGAGATCAGTGCGCAGAAGGTGGATCGGCTGAGTGATTTGATGGCGGAGTTGGAGGGGTTGTAACCGTTGGTCAGAAGGAACTGCCTACTGTCAGATCTGACAGTAGGCAGTTCCTTTGCGGGGGTATTTGATATGTGTGGTCCGCTGTTTCCTGGATTTAGCGGTACGCGCCCTCAAAGAAGAGACTCCATAATGGTCAAGCTAACCCCCGTTGATGATTTGCTTCCGGTGCCGACAGTCAAATACGCCGCCGCCAATAATACGTTGTACCCCCTCGATGCTGAAGACGGCACTTGTGTGACCATCGCCTTTGACGGCATGCAAGAGGGTGCCCCTATCACTCTGTACTGGGCATTGGTGAATGAGCAGGACCAGCCACTGGCGCAGTTTGATACTTCCGGCAGTGCCAGTGGCAGTGTCGAAGTGGATATTGACGCGGCATTGGTTGGCCGCTGCATCGGCAAGACGTTGATGGTCTGGTACGAGACCACCACCAGCGATTCACATGTGCTTGAACTCACCATCGAGTTCATTCGGCCAGAGGCTTTGCCGGCTCCAGTTTTTACCAATGCTGTGGAGTATGACGGCGCGCGTTGGTTGGACATGCGCAAGTTCCGGGGGAATGCACGGATCGAGTTAAAGGCGCCGCCATTTCTTGCAGAGGGGCAACGGTTGTGGATCTTGGCGGTAGGCAATGAACACGACTTGGGGAATTTCCGATTCCAGTGGCTATTTGACGGCCACGTTGTGAGAGCAGAAGAGGCCGAGCCGGGGTTTGTTTTCCGACCAGTACTCTCGCGTGAATGGCTGGCCGGTTGCGAGGATTGGTCTTCGGTAACCTTGAACGTTGCAATTACCTATGATGGCGCGCTGGGCGCTGAGCCCGCAGACCCAAAGACGTCGCTGTTGCCGGAAAACGCCCATGAACTGCGGCGTGTTACTGAAAATTTGCGACTGGGAGAATCTGAAGCGCCGGCCTTCGACGATGAATCAGAATTTGAAGGCGGCAACTGGAACGGTTGGGAAAGAGGCGCTGATGTGGTGGACCCCAGAGACATGGTGATGGTGAATGAAGGGGGCGAGTGGTTTTTGTCCAACTATACCTACACAGAGCGCTCTGCCGGAGTCGTCTTGAGCAAGTCTTATCCAGCATTTGCCGCGGGTCAGACGTACGAGTTCAGCATGGAGGTCAGGCGATCCAATAGTTCGTTCGCCACTCCGCAGTTGTCTGCACTCGTCAACGGCGTTGTTTGTATCGAGCCTAGCAATCTGACAACACGGCAGTGGGCTTGGGTTAGCGGCACATTTACGGCCACCGGTTCAGGTGTTGAGGTGCAGGTATACAGTCATGTCTCTACCGGGAACGGTAACGATTACGCATTCGGAAAGTTGCGGCTGCGGGAACTCTAACGTACCGACATCAATCTTGTTGTAAAAATGCCCGCAGATAACGGGCATTTTTCTTGTTCGCTATGAACCTTCAGTGCCGCTTATTTAGGGCCCAGAATCTTCACCAGCTTATCCGGCGAAGGCGCCCCTTGCTGTTGCTGCAACCCACCCTTGTCATCCAGATAGAAAATTGCCGGCGTGGCCGACAACTCCAGCTCATCCATCAGCTTCATATTCGAATCAAGCTTGGCCTGGATAGCCGCCGGAATCTTCTCCAGCGCCTGCAACTTGCTGCCTTTACCGGCTGACTCATGGGCTTCCAACGCCTGCTGCGGATCCTTGGCTGCCAACAGCGCCGCCGACTTGCCCGGGCTGTCCTCACGAATAATCCCCACCATGATATGCCGCAACTGCACCTTGCCCGACTTCACCCATGGCCGCGCCTGTTCCCAGAACATATTGCAGTACGGGCAGTTCGGATCACTGAACAGGTAAACGATGCGCGGCGCATCCTTGTTGCCATCCTGGATCCAGTTACTGTGTTCCATCTTGGCCCAGACCTCCTTGGCCATCGGCGCATACACCAGCTTTTCCAGGGGCGCAGTACTCAGGTCATTGCCGTCGGCGTCGTACAGGTTGCCGGCGATCACACTTTTACCGTCGGCAGTCAGGTACAACGCCATGCCACGGTTCTGGTATTGCGCCGCATAACCCGTGAGGCCGCTGGGGGCATCGAACTTGCCGATAATCTTGGCACCCTTCGCTTCAATGTTCTTGATCGGCGCCGGCCAGTCTTCAGCCTGGACGAGCGTGGCAGCCAGTGTCAGGGGCAACAGGGTCAGCAGGTGGCGGAGGCGGAGCATGGCGAATTCCTTGTGGTAGCCGGCTGGGCCGGTTTAGCGGTGATCGGCTCGAAGCGCTCCATGGCGCGGGCCAGGCTGGCTTGGGACAACTCGCCCAGGTGGCTGTTGATCAGGCGACCGTCCGGTTGGTAAAACAGGGTGGTGGGCAAAGCCATGGAGCCGACGGCCTGGCCGAGGCGGCCGCTGGCGTCGAACAGCACGTTGTCCAGGTTCAGGCCCTGGGTCGCCAGGTAGGTGGCGACGCTTTGCATGCTTTCGGCCTGGTTGACGAACAGGAAGGTCACGTCCGGGCGTTGGCGCTGGGCGCTTTCCAGTACTGGCATTTCGCGACGGCACGGCGGGCACCAGGTGGCCCAGAGATTGATCACCAGCGGGCCGCCCTTGTAGTCGGCCAGTTGCACGGTTTCGCCATTGGCGTTGCGCAGGGTGATGTCCGGCAGGTGTGTGCCTTTTTCGTAGAGGGTCAACGACAGACTGGTCAGCGCCCAGAACGCCAGGCCGGTGATCACGCCGGCGCTCAGTGGCTTGCGCAGCAGCGGGCGGCGCCAGCCGTAGATCAAGGCGCCGAGGATCAGCGCGATAACGCCGGGCCAGGCGAGAAAACCGCCGTCCCGCAGGTCGACGATCTGCAGCGGGTCATTTTGGTAATACGACCAGTACATCAGCACGAAGCTGACGCGCGCGGCGAGCATGCCCACCAGAAACAGGGTGAACAGCACCGACTCCGGGTTCTCGCCGCCGCGCTTGGCCACCCGCCAGCCCACCAGGGTGGCGAGGATCAACGCCGTGATCAGCAGCAAGTGATTCAGGGCGATGGCGAAGGTGCCGATGGTCAGTGTCAGCATCAGAGGGCTTCCCGGGCTTGGGTCCAGCGTTGCAGGAAGGCGGCGGCGTCGACTTCGCCGGTGATGCGCTGGGCGCGGCGCTCTTCACCGTCGGGGCCGATCCAGACGAAGCTCGGCGGGCCGGGGACTTTGTAGCGGCCCAGCAGCTCGCGGCTGGCGGCGTTGTCGGCGGTGACTTCGAGGCGCAGCAGGCGCACCTCCTTGAGGGCGTCCATGACTTCGGGTTTGCCGAACACCTGTTTCTCCATGATCTTGCACGACACACACCAGTCGGCGTAGTAGTCCACCAGCACCCATTGGCCTTGGGCCTTGGCGCTATCGAGTTGGCTTTGCAATACGGCCGGGTCGTTGATGGTCATGAAGGCGTCGTGGGCGCTGGGGGCACCGGCCACCCGCGAGCCGCTATAGACCTTGAGCGGTTGCCACAGGTCGTCGCTGCCGCCGGCCGCACCGATCACCAATACGCTGCCCCAGAGGCCCAGCACCAGCGAACCGGCACCGAACAGCATGGCGGTGCGCCCGAAGTCGTGGGCCAGGCGCCAGCCGCAGTAGGCCATGACCAGCGCCAGTACACCCCACAAGCCGAGCCACAGGGTTTCACCGACCACTGGGCGAATCATCAGCACGGCGGTGGCGAGGAACAGGAAACCGAAGATGCCCTTGAGGATGTTCATCCAGGTGCCGGGCTTGGGCAGGAAGCGGTTGCCCACGGTCACCAGCAGCAACAGCGGCACGCCGATGCCGATACCCATGGCAAACAGGATCAAGCCGCCGTGCAGGGCATTGCCGCTTTGGGCGATGTAGAGCAGGGCGCCGGCCAGGGGCGCGGTCATGCACGGGCCCACCAGCAAGCCGGACAAGGCGCCAAGCACCCCGGCACCCACCAGGCTGCCGCCGCTCTGGTTGCGGCTGACGTTGTCGAGGCGGTCCCGCAGAAAGGCCGGTAGTTGCAGTTCAAAGAAGCCGAACATCGGCAGGGCCAGGATCACAAACAACACGGCGAAGCTACCGAGGATCCACGGGGTTTGCAGCAAGGCGGCGAGGTTGCCGCCGAGCAGCGCGGCCAATACGCCGAGGGCGGCGTACACCAGCGCCATGCACACCACGTAGCTGGCGGCCAGGGCAAAGCCGCGCCGTGGGCTGGCGCCACTGCCTACCACAAGGCCGGCGAGAATCGGCAGCATCGGCAAGGAACACGGGGCAAAGGCCAGCAGCAGGCCCAGGCCGAAGAACACCAGCAGGCTCCAGCCCAGGCTGCGCTGTTGCAGGCCGCTCGCCAGGCTTTGGTCCTGGGCCTGGCCGGTGGCGGCTACGGCGGGGTTGCCACCCAGGTCAACGGTGATCGATTGTGGCGGGTAGCACAGGCCGGCATCGGCGCAGCCTTGCCAGCCGAGCTTGACCTGGCCGGTGGCACCGGCGGGAATCTTCACTTCCAGGCCCTGGCGATAGACTTGCTGCTCACCGAAGAACTCGTCGCTGTGGGCTTCGCCTTGGGGCAGCGTCGGCTTCTCGGCCAGGCCATCGAATTTCATGCGCTGCTGGTACAGGTAATAACCGTCGGCAATCTGCCAATACAGCTGGGTTTCGCCGGAGGCCAGACGCTCGGAGGTAAAGGTGAAGGCTTTGCCCACCGGGAGGAAGTCGGGTTTGGTCTCGAACGGATTGTTGCCCGGCGCGGCCTGGGCGAATCCAGCAAACACTACCAGCAGAAAGATAAACAGATGCCGCATGATCAAGCCTTAGTTCGAAGCAAGTGGGACACACAATGTGTGGCGTTGATTAACCGATGATTAACCGGGCTATTCTAGACAGCAGGGATTATCCGGGTTTACGCGGGCTGGCGGCATAATGCGCGCTTAATCCACTGCCTTTTTAATCACCCTCACATTTTGCAAAGGGTTCACCATGCACGTACTGGTCTGTGAAGACGACGAACTGATCGCCAGCGGCATTGTTGCCGGGCTCAGCGCCCAGGGGCTGACCGTCGAGCGCGTCGGCACCGCCGCCGCTGCCCGGGCGATGCTCAAGGTGGCGGAATTCGACGTGATGGTACTCGACCTCGGCCTGCCGGATGAAGACGGCTTGAAGCTGTTGCAGCAACTGCGCAGCCAAGGCCTGGAGATTCCGGTGCTGATCCTCACCGCGCGGGATTCGGTGACCAACCGCGTCGACGGCCTGCAGGCCGGTGCCGACGATTACCTGCTCAAGCCCTTCGACCTGCGGGAACTCGCCGCGCGCCTGCACACCTTGTTGCGCCGGGTGGCCGGGCGCAGCGTCCACCTGATCGAACACGGGCGCCTGACCTACAACCCCAGCAGCCGCGAAACGTTGCTGGGCGGTGAGTCGGTTGACCTGTCCCGCCGCGAGCAGGCGTTGTTGCAGGCCCTGCTGCAAAACCGCGGCCGGGTGCTGTCCAGTGAACAGCTCAAAGACAGCGTCTACGGGCTTAACGACGAACTGGAAAGCAACGCCCTCAATGTGCACATCCACCACCTGCGGCGCAAACTCGGTAACGGCATCGTCGAAACCGTGCGCGGCCTGGGTTATCGCCTGGGCCCGGCTGACGGTGGAGAGGACGCTTCGTGATGAGCCTGCGCCTGCGGCTGACCTTCAAGCTCGGCGCGGCCTTTGTGCTGATCTGGGCCCTGGCTGCCGCGTGGATGCTCAACGACTTGCGCAACCAGATGATGTTCTCCCTCGACCAGCGCCTGGTGGCGTCGGCGCGCATGGTCGCCGGGCTGATGGAGCAGATGCCGGGCCTGTCGAGCACGGGTGAGGGCGCGCACTTCAGTGCCGAACAACTGAATGTACCGGGTGGCATGGCGTGCCAGGTCAGCTCGTTGCGCGGGGTGGTCCTCGCCCGCAGCCACACCACGCCGGACCAGGGCCTGGAGTCGCGCAAGAGCGGCTTTCGCGACCAGATGATTGATGGCGTGGGCTGGCGCAGCTTCACCCTGTCCCGTGGCGATTTGTTTATCACCACCGCCGACCGGCAGGTGGAGCGCGAAGCCTTGAACCTGTCGATCCTGCTGGCGGCTTCGGTGCCGGTGGGTGTGGCGCTGTTGGGCTGCCTGTGCCTGCTATGGCTGGGGATCGGCCAAAGCCTGTTGCCGCTCAACCGCATGCGTGACGCCTTGATGCGCCGCAGTGCCGATTCCCTCGAGCCCTTGCAGATCAGCCCGCTGCCCAGCGAACTCAAGCCGCTGCTCGACACCCAGAACCAGTTGCTGCAACGCATCGCCAAGACCATCGAGCGCGAACGCCGCTTGACCGGTGACGCGGCCCACGAATTGCGTAGCCCGCTGACGGCGATCAAGACCCACCTGCAAGTGGCGCGCATGACCGAAGGCGCTGCCCGTGACCAGTCCCTGGCCCATGCCGAGGAAGGCGCCGATCGCTTGCACCGCACCCTTGAGCAGTTACTGCTGCTGGCGCGGGTCGAAGGCAGCCTGTCGTTTGACGACGGCCTGCAATCGAGTGCCGAACAAGTCGCACAACTGGCGATCCAGGACGCCAATGGCGGCGAAAATCAGCGCATTGACCTGATCCTGGCAGATGGCCTGTCCGACAAACCGGTGGAAATGCCGGTGGGCCTGGCTGTCGCCGCCTTGCGCAACCTGCTGGACAACGCCTTGCGCCACACCCCGCCTGATACCCGGGTGGAACTGAGTGTGTCCAGCACTGGCGATAATGTGGTGTTCCGGGTGCGTGACCACGGCGCGCCGATTTCCAGTGAAGACTTGCAACACTTGACCCAGCGCTTCTGGCGCAACGGCAACAGCCCGGGATGCGGCCTGGGGCTGGCGATTGTCCAGGCAATCGTGCAGCGCTGCTCGTGCTCCTTGAAATTCGACAGCCAGGCCGATGGCATGCGCGTCGACCTGGGCATGCCGTTGCGTCGCTGAACCTTCTTTTCACGGCACAAATAGCTACCGCCATCCTCAAGCGTAACGCTTCAGGATGGCGGTCATTTTTTTGTGTTTGAACGGGCTGAATGACTCAGCCTGTGTTGAAAAGGACAGCGCCTATGTTGGTCATCGATTCCACGTTTCCCGCAAAAGACTTTAACCAGCGCAATGGCGAAGCCGTGCGCCAGGTGATTGTGCATTACACCGCTGCGCCTTTTGCTTCGTCATTGCGTACGCTGACCCGTGACGGTGTCAGTGCGCACTACCTGTTGCCTGATCCCCATGACGCCAGCTACCGCGCCGCCGGCTACGACGAACTGCGGGTGTTCCGCCTGGTGGACGAAGCGCAGCGCGCCTGGCATGCCGGCGCGAGCCACTGGGCCGGGCGCGATAACCTCAATAGCCGCTCGATCGGGATTGAAATTGTCAATCAGGCCCGGGATGAAGCCGGTGTGTTTACCTTTCCCGCGTATGGCCCTGAACAGATCGACGTGTTGATTGCCCTGATTCGCGACATTCAGGGGCGTTACCCGGCGATCGGTCCTACCGATATTCTCGGGCATTCGGACATTGCCTATTGGCGCAAGAGCGACCCGGGACCGTGCCTGCCGTGGCGTTGTCTGTTTGAAGCCGGCGTGGGTGCCTGGTTCGATGAGCCCGCCAAGGTGTCCTATGAACGGCGATTTTCCATAGGGTTGCCTCCGGAAGTAGAGATCGAGCGGGCGTTTCAGCGCTATGGCTACGCCCCGGCAAAGGATCGCCAGGGCTTCCGACAGCGGGTCAGGGCGTTCCAGATGCACTATCGGTCTCGCGATTACAGTGGGCAACTCGACAGCGAGACCTGCGCAATTCTGTATGCCTTGAATGAAAAGTACACAGGGCTATGAGGGTATTTCCTACATTCCTGTGGGGATAGACAGGCGTAAATGTGGGTTTTAACTCTACGGGTGTAAATCCTCCCCTCGCTGATGCGTTTCCAGAACAGGAAATCCGTGCGTTGCCCTTGGGCCAGACGCCAACGGGTTGGCAGTTTGGTCACCATCATCAGCGTATTGAGGGATCTGGAAATGTCAGTCGCTACCAGCCGTATTGAAGAGACCCAAGCGGTCCCTGCGGAAACGCTCTACCAGTTCGACGAAACCCCGCTGCTGGCCCGCCAGCGCCAGCAGGAATCCAATGCTCGCAGCTACCCTCGGCGCATTCCCCTGGCGCTCAAGCGCGCCCGCGGGATCTACGTCGAGGACGTCGAAGGCCGCAGCTTTATCGACTGCCTGGCCGGCGCCGGCACCCTGGCGCTGGGGCATAACCACCCGGTGGTGATCGAGGCCATTCGCCAGGTGTTGAGCGATGAATTGCCGTTGCACACCCTGGACCTGACCACACCGGTCAAGGATCAGTTCGTGCAGGACCTGTTCGGCCTGTTGCCGTCGGCGCTGGCGCGGGAAGCCAAGATCCAGTTCTGCGGCCCAACCGGTACCGATGCGGTAGAAGCCGCGCTGAAACTGGTGCGCACCGCCACCGGACGCAGCACGGTGTTGTCGTTCCAGGGCGGTTATCACGGCATGAGCCAGGGCGCCCTGAGCCTGATGGGCAGCCTGGGGCCGAAAAAGCCGCTGGGTGCCTTGCTCAGTAATGGCGTGCAATTCCTGCCGTTTCCCTACGACTACCGTTGTCCGTTCGGGCTGGGTGGGGCGGAAGGGGTCAAGGTCAACCTGCATTACCTGGAAAACCTGCTCAACGACCCCGAGGCCGGTGTTTTGCTGCCGGCAGCCGTGATCGTTGAAGTGGTGCAGGGCGAGGGCGGCGTGATCCCGGCCGATCTCGACTGGCTGCGTGGCCTGCGCCGTATTACCGAACAAGCCGGTGTGGCGCTGATCGTTGACGAAATCCAGAGCGGCTTTGGTCGTACCGGCAAGATGTTTGCTTTCGAACACGCCGGCATCGTCCCGGACGTGGTGGTGCTGTCCAAGGCGATCGGCGGCAGCTTGCCGCTGGCGGTGGTGGTGTATCGCGATTGGCTCGACACCTGGTTGCCAGGCGCCCATGCCGGGACCTTCCGTGGCAATCAGATGGCCATGGCCGCCGGGTCGGCGGTGATGCGCTACCTTAAAGACCACGATATTCCCGCCCACGCGGCCGCCATGGGCGAGCGCCTTGGGGAGCACCTGCGCATCCTGCAGCGCGACTTCCCGCAGTTGGGGGACATTCGTGGTCGTGGGCTGATGCTCGGCGTGGAGCTGGTGGATCCCGCAGGCGCCCCGGACACTCAGGGCCACCCGCCGGTGCATCGTCAATTGGCGCCACTGGTACAGCGTGAATGCCTCAAGCGCGGGCTGATCCTTGAACTGGGCGGTCGTCATGGCAGCGTTGTGCGTTTCCTGCCGCCGTTGGTGATTACCGCCGCAGAAATCGACCGTGTGGCCGAGATCTTTGGTCGCGCCCTGGCGGCAGCGGTCGCCAGCCTCTAATTTTTTACCGGGCTGGCACGTTCTTTCTTACATCAGCTGTGCGTGGTGCGCAGCCAGCCTTACACCGACGGAGAACAGCAATGACCTCAGTATTCGACCGCGAAGACATCCTGTTTCAGGTAGTGGTCAACCATGAAGAACAATATTCCATCTGGCCCGACTACAAAGCCGTGCCGGAAGGCTGGCGCACCGTCGGCAAGAGCGGGATGAAGAAAGAGTGCCTGGCCTACATCGAAGAAGTGTGGACCGACATGCGCCCGTTGAGCCTGCGCCAGAAGATGGACAGCCAGGCGTTGGCGGGCTGACCCAGACCTCGGGCACAACACAGATCCAAATGTGGGAGCGGGCTTCCTCGCGAAGGCGCCGTGTCAGTCACTTTATGCGTTGACTGTCACACCGCTTTCGCGAGCAAGCCCGCTCCCACATTTACTGTGTTTCGCTTGTGAGAGGCGCGTTATAGCGCCTTGATCACCTGATCCACATTGCCTTCCAGTTCTGCCACCGGGTCGGCGCCATCGGTGTCCAGCACCAGCAACTTCGCCCCGCCTGCCGCGACCGCCGCCTGCACCGCATCGCTTGGCTTGCGGGTTCGCGGGCTGACCCAGATATCGAGCACAACACAGATCCAAATGTGGGAGCGGGCTTGCTCGCGAAGGCGTCGTGTCAGTCACTTGATGTATTGACTGTCACAGCGCTTTCGCGAGCAAGCCCGCTCCCACATTTACTGTGTTTCGTCTGTGAGAGGCGCGTTACAGGGCCTTGATCACCTGGTCCACATTGCCTTCCAGCTCTGCAACCGGGTCTGGGCCATCGGTGCCCAGCACCAACAACTTCGCCCCGCCCGCCGTGACAGCTGCCTGCACTGCATCGCTTGGCTGACGATGATGCAACACCACGGCTACCTCATTTTCCTTCAAGCTTGCAGTCAGTTGTTGCAACGCCTCGGGTGTCCACTCGGTATCGGCCCGCGCATCGGTGCTGACCAGTTCCAGATTCAAGCCACTGACGAGGTAACCAAAGTGATCGCTCAGGCTGACCACCGTCAGGTTGTCGGCCTTGGCCAGTCGCGCCTCGCTGTCGGCCGTGAGCTTGAGCAGGCGTTGCTTGAGGCCGGCCAGGTTGGCCTCGATCTGCACCTTGGCCTCGGGTGCCAGGCGGCTCAGGTCGGCGGCCATCACATCGGCCATGCGTCCCATGTTGTTGCTCGCTTGCCACGGCTGGCTGTTCAAACCGTCGATGGCGCCCGGCTGCACGGCAATCCCCGGTAAACCACCGTCCACCGGGCGGGCAGCGTCGACTTCTATGATGCGGATATTGCTGCGTCGGGCCACCGGGTACAGCGGGTCGTCGGGCCACAACGAGCGCAGGCCGATGGCCGCGTCGGCGTCCAGCGCCAGGGTGTTCAATGCCTGTGCGCCGCGCCCGGTGAAATAGGCGACTTGCCGCGAGCCGGGCAGGTTGGCCGGTGCCGCGCGTTCAAGTTGCACATCGGTGCCTTTGAGCAGCACCTGCGCCAGGCCGTAAGTAATCGGCAGCGCGGCGAGTACTTTCACCGGCTTTAACCCGTGTGCCTTGTTCAGGGCGGCATGGCCGACGCCTTGGTTAGCGGTGATCTGCAATGGCTTGACGCCGTCGGCAGCGAACGCCGGTGCGGCGATTGCCAGGGCCAGCAGCAGTGGTCGAAAAATCGGGCGCATTATCCAAGATTCCCTTTCAGGCTGGGGACCGTGCCGCGAGCGATGGCGGCGATGGCGAAGGCGATACCGGCTACCAGAATGATTGCGGCACCGGACGGAATCGGCAGGTCGAAGATGATTGGCAGCAGGATCCCGCACAGGGTGCTGACGGTGGCGATCACCACCGAGATCCAGAAGAACCCCTTGAGCGACTGGCTCAACAGGCGTGCGGCGGCCGCCGGAATGACCAGCAACGCACCCACCAGGATCGCGCCGATGACCTTGACTGCCGCAACGGTGATGAGCGTCACCAGGATCACGAACAGATAGTCCAGGGTCTTCACCGCTACCCCGCGCACCGCCGCCAGTTGCGGGTTGAAGCTGGCCAGCATGATGCGGTTGTACAGCGGCAGGGCCAGGGCCATCACCAGTGAGCCGACAATCGCCAGCACCAGCAGGTCATTGCCGTTCACTGTCAGCACCGAGCCGAACAACACGTTTTCAAGGATGTGCACGTTGATCTTGCCCGCCAGAATCAGCAGCAGGCTCGCGCCCAGGGCCAGGGACACCGACAGGAACACGCCGATCAAGGTGTCCGGCGCCAGGCCGGTGCGGTTGCGCAAGTAGTTGAGCAGGATCCCGAACAACAGGCAGTAGCCAAACAGGCTGCCGTAAGGCCCGGTGTAGGGTTCACCCAGCAGAATGCCCACGGCCACGCCGGTCAAGGCAGCATGGCCCACCGCTTCGGAAAAGAATGCAAAGCGCTTGACCACCACCAGGGTGCCCAAACCGCCCAGCACCGGGCCGATCAGCAGCCCGGCCAGCAGCGCGTTGACCACAAACCCATAGGCCAGTGCTTCCGGTAAATACCCGGAAGACGCCCAGCCCTGGACCATCAAGCGAAAGGCTTCGTAGCTCATAAGGCCGGGCTCCGTGGGTGGGTGGAGAACAGGGTCAGCAGGCGGTCCGGGGTCAGCGCCTCCTTGGGCGTAGCGTCGAACAGCACGCGGCGGTTCAGCCCGGTGACGCGGTCAGCCAAGCGGCCGACGGCTTCCAGATCGTGTTCGATCCACAGCACGGTGATCCCGGCCTGGCGCCAGTCGCTCAGCAAGCGCTCGAACACCTGGATACCGGCTTCATCCAGCGCCGACATCGGTTCGTCCAGCACCAGCAATTGCGGCGCCGGGATCAAGCCTTGTGCCAGCAGAACGCGCTGGCGCTCACCGCCAGACAAGGCTCCCATGCGCCGTTTGCGCTTGTCCTGCATGCCGACCCGCTCCAGTGCGTCGCCAATCGCGGCAGCGTAGTGCTTTGACAGCCCGAGAAACGCCGGACGCCGCTGGCACATCGCAGCCATGAAGTCGTCGACAGTCATCGGCAAGCCCCTGTCGAACTCCAGCGCCTGGGGCACGTAGCCGATGGTGCCGGGTGCGTCCGGCCAGTGCAGGCTCAACTGGCCCTGGTGCGGCGTTTGCCCCAGCAGGGTCTTGATCAGCGAGCTTTTTCCGCCGCCGTTGGGCCCCACCAGCGCATGAATACTGCCGGGCTGGACCTGGAAGCTCACCGCGTCGAGGATCACGGTACGGCCCAGGGTCAGTGCCACGTTATTGAAGTCGAGGGTCGGGCCAACGCTGGCCACGCTCAAGTGTTCAGCCGCCGTCATGCCCCGGACTCCTGAATCGCCCGCACCACGGTATTGAGGTTGCCGGTCATTTCCACTTCGTACTTTTCAGGGCTGTAGTCGCCGTAGGAGATGTGCGACAGCGGGTACAGCTTCACCCCGGATTCACGCTGGATGGTGTCGACGTAGCTGGACGGGAAGTCCATCTCTGAGAAGATCACTTTCACGTCCAGCTCCCGCAGTTGGTCGATGGTTTTCTTCAACTGGCTGGGGCTCGGTTCGATGCCATGTGCCGGTTCCACCACGGCAGTGACTTCCAGGCCGAATTCCCGCAGCAGGTAGTCATACGCCGCATGCACCGTGGCCACCCGCAGGTCGGGGTTGGGTGCGCTGGTGAGCTTGGCCAGGGCGCCGGCGCGCATCTGGCGCAGGCGCTTGCCGTAGGCGCGGGCGTTCTGGGTGTAGGTCTTGGCGTTGTCCGGGTCGAGTTTGCCCAGTTCCCGGGCAATGTTGTTCACCTGGGCAATCGAGGCGCTGATGGACAGGAAGGTGTGCGGGTTGACCACCTTGCCGGCACCGCGGGCGGCGTTGCCGGTGGCGGCCAGCAGCGGCACGTTGGCGTTGGCCTCGATCACCGGGATGTCCGGGTGCTCACTGGTGGCGATCATGCGGTCGGCGAAATCGTCATGGCCGACACCATTGAGCACGATCACATCCAGGGTGCCGATGCGCTTGATGTCTTCGGCACGGGGCTCGTAGGCGTGTGGGTTGAAGCCGGCCGGAATCAACGGCACGACTTCAGCTTTGTCCCCGACGATATTGGCCACGTAGCTGTAATACGGGTGCAGGGTGATGCCGATGCGCAGGCGTTTGGCAGGGTCGGCACTCGCGAATGGGGCCAGCAGCACGGTAATCAGGCCGACCAGCACCAGGCGTAATAATGGAGATGAAATAGACATGGTCTTCTCTCGCTACAGCGTGAATTCAATGACGATGCTGGCGGGTGACACCGGCATCGAATTGCGCGACCACTTGCTGCCAGCCCGCGCTGATCAGCGCCTGGTCAGTGAGGTCGGTGGGGGCGGTGAGGTTGGCGCTGCGGTTGAGCCAGATATCCGGCTCGGCACCACGGATGCGCATCAACAACGAACCGCTGAGGTCCGGTGTCTGGCTCAGGCCCAGGTAGGCCGCGTCCAGCAACTGCCAGCGGTGGTCGCCGCGGCTCACCGAGCTGGCGTCCTGGGCGAAGGGCGCAAAGCCTTCCTCGCCCAGTTGCTCAGGCGTCGGCAGGGTGCTGTGTTCTTCCTGCAGCAAGTGGATTTCGTCCAGGGTCACCCGCAGGTCGGCGTAGATGCCTTGCTCGGCGGCGCTGAGGTCGCGGCGGGCGTCCAGTTGGTGGCTGGGCACGGCGGCGATCTCCTGGCTTTCACCGCGCAAGGCCACCACGGTGCCGGCAACGGCGAGGATGATCAGGCACAACAGCAGGACATACAGGGTTTCATGGCCGGCACCGGCAGGGCGCACGACTTGGGTTGTACGGCTCATTGGGGCTGGATATCCGCTTGGTCGATTTCCACAACGTGGCCGGGGCCCGCATCAAACAACACGTAGAACTCGGCGGACGGTTTCTTGAAGGTCAGCTTCGAGTCTTCACCCAGCTTGCCGGGCACCAGGATGGTTTCGTCATAGCCGATCACATCCAGGGTCACGCCGGGGGCGCCGCTGCCATCGGAGAAACCGCCGGTGCACTGGATCTGCTCGCCGGGGATTTCCTTGCATTCGCACATCGGGTTGTGGGCGAGGGCGACGGTACTGAAACCGGCGCCGAGGATCAGCACGCCACAGGCACGGGCCAATTGCTGCAAGGTCATGGTTTAACTCCTCGTTTTTTCAGCCAGTCGATGGTGGCCGGCGATGCCTGGCTCAAGGGAATGGAGGCCTGGTGCATGGCGCCGTCCCAGCCTTCCATGGTGATCCACACTTCGGCGTCCAGTGGGGTGCGTTCGGGGATCGGCAGCATGGCGCCCATGCGATACGGTGTGCCGAAGAAGATCACCCCGGCGGCCCGCAGGCTGCGAGGCTTGCCGATGCGCAGGTAGGTCGCCTTGACCTGGTCGATGCAGGTGGCACACAGGGCGGCATTGAAGGACTTCATCGGGCCTGCCGGGTCGGGGCGCGGCGGCTCGTTGCGCAGTTCGGCGAGTTTCAGGCTCCAGGGGCCGACCTGTACTTCGCCGATCTCCCGCTCGCCAAGACCGCTGTCACCGCGAAACAGCGCGGCGTCGGCAAAGTACTTGGGCATAAAGCCCAGGGGCACCAGAATCAGCAGGATATTGATGTGGAAGCGCCACTTGAGCCAGAAGGCGCGCAGGGGAGAGGGCGGGTTAATCGTCGTGGCCTTGTTCATCGGTTGCCCTCCGTGGTTTCAGCCTGTCCAAGCGGATTTTCCAGCGGTTGCCGGCGCACCTTGGCGCCACGCTTGAGTGCGTTGAGCGTGGCCAGCGCCGTGCGTTTGCTCCAGATCAGCAGACCGCTCAAGACCATCATGCTCAGTACCAAACCGAAGAAGAACCAGATCATCTTGATCCACAGTCCGCCAAAATCCCCGGTGTGCAGCGGGCGCATGGATTCGGTGACGAACTCCAGGCCGGAGCGGTCGGACAGCAGGTGCGAGGCGGCGATTTCGCCGTTGTAAGGGTTGATTTGCGCGGTTTGGTACATCAGCGGGTACCAGCCCCGGCCACCAATCATCAAATGGCTATAGGCCGTCGCCGGCAGGCTGACGAAACTGGCTTCCAGGCCTGGAATGCGCTGGGTGGCGATGTCGATTGCCTCGTCCAGGGGAATCATCGGCGCACGCACGCCTGGGCTGGACAGGGGCACCTTGTCCCGGGTGATCACCGGGACAATTGGTTCACTGGAAATCGAGATCTGGTTATCGAAGAGAATCGCCTGAATCAGAAACCAGGTGCCGGTTATGGAAATGACTGCAATAAACCAGATCGACCAGATCCCGCTCAATCGGTGAAAGTCACCCCAGAAGATTCGCGCGCCATGGTTGAAACGCAGGGTCGGCTTGAAAAAGCCTTTCCAGAAACGCTTGTAGACCACCAGGCCCGTAACCAGCGAGGCCAGCAGCGGCAAACCCAGCAACGAGACCAGGTACCAGCCCCAACTGAAACCGTTGGTGAACGGCACCAGCCACCAGCCGTGCAGTGCGCGGGTGAATTGTTGGAAGTCGAACGCCGGGGCGATCCCCTGGATCACCCCTGTGTAGGGGTTGACGAACACTTCTACGGTGCGCCCGTCGGGATAGGCCACGTTCGACGTCAGGGCGAAATGCGACTCGTCGGGGCGGCTCAGGGATTTGACGATGGTCTGCGGCTCGGCGCGGTTCATGGCCTCGATGACTTGTTCGTAGCTGAGCAGTTCGGCATCGTCCGACGGCTTGCTGGCGCGGATGTCCGGGTTGGCCAGCCAGACGATCTCCTGGCTGACCACCGCCAGGGTGCCAGTGACGCAGACGATCAGCACAAAGAACCAGATGGGCAATGCCAGCCAGCTGTGCACGAGAAACCAGAGTTTTGAGCGTGACTTCTTCGACATGTGAATAAGGGTCTTGATCGGAGGGAGGCAGTAAAGGCCCGGAAAACGCCGCCCGTAGCTTTTGCTGACGCGAGCGGCTGTATCTAAGTTAAGACGGATGAGAAATGCAAAACCCTAAGGCGGATATGAAAGTAAATGTTTCAGATAGCCATTCATGCAACACGAAACATGTTCCGAGTCATCACCAAGGCGGGATTGATGGGGCGGGGGCGCTGCCTATGATGGAGCCATACCGTTGAGCGAGCCCAATAATGACTTCTGCCAGAACCCTCTACGACAAACACATCGACTCCCACACGGTGTGCCGCCTGGATGACCAGGGCCATGTGCTGCTGTATATCGACCGTCAGGTAATAAATGAATACACCAGCCCGCAAGCCTTCAGCGGCTTGCGCGAGGCAGGCCGTGGCGTATGGCGCCCCGGCACGGCGCTGGCGGTGGTCGACCATGTGAACCCCACCACGCCCAAGCGCATCGCGACCATGCCGGATGCGGGCGGCGCGCGCCAAGTGTCGTACCTGGCGGAAAACTGCCGGGACTTCGGGATTGAGCTGCTGGATATCCTCGACAAGCGCCAAGGCATCGAACATGTGATCGCCCCGGAGCAGGGTTTCATTCTGCCGGGCATGGTGATCGCTGCCGGCGACAGCCACACCACCACTTACGGTGCCTTGGGCGCGTTCGGCTTTGGCATCGGCACCTCGGAAATCGAGCATTTGCTGGCCTCGCAAACCCTGGTCTACAAGCGCCTGAAAAGCCTGCGCGTGACCGTGGACGGCGAACTGGCCCACGGCCTGACTTCCAAAGACGTGATCATGGCGCTGATCGGCAAGATCGGCGCTTCGGGAGCCACCGGCTACGCTATTGAGTTTTGCGGTTCGACCATCGATGCCCTGAGTGTCGAGGCGCGCATGACCATCTGCAATATGGCGGTAGAAGCGGGCGCCCGTGGTGCGTTCATGGCGCCGGACGAAAAAGTCTTCACCTACCTCAAGGGCAAACCCCGCGCGCCGAAGGGCGAGTTGTGGGAGCGCGCCCTGGTGGGCTGGCGCCAATTGCACTCGGATGCCGACGCGGTGTTCGACCTCGAAGTGCAACTGGACGCCACCGGCCTGGAGCCGATGGTCACCTGGGGCACCAGCCCTGACCAGGCCGCGCCCATCGGCGCCCGCGTGCCAGACCCGCAAGACGTCAGCGACCTGATCCTGCGCCAGGACATGCGCCGCGCCCTGAACTACATGGGCCTGGAAGCCGGCATGCCGTTGAGTGAGATCGTCATCAGCCATGCGTTTATCGGCTCCTGCACCAACGCCCGCATCGAAGACCTGCGCGATGCCGCCAGCGTCGTGCGCGGCAAGCACGTGGCCGACCATGTGCGGGCGATGATCGTGCCGGGCTCCACCGAAGTGCGTGACCAGGCCGAAGCCGAAGGCCTTGCTGCGATCTTTATCGAGGCCGGGTTTGAATGGCGCCAGTCCGGGTGCTCGATGTGCCTGGCAATGAACGACGACGTGCTGGAGGCGGGCGACCGCTGCGCCTCCAGCACCAACCGCAACTTCGAAGGCCGCCAGGGCGCGGGTGCGCGCACTCACCTGATGAGCCCGGCCATGGTTGCAGCCGCCGCCATCACCGGCCGCCTGACGGACATTCGCCACTTTGGAGACCGCACATGAGCCTGCAACCTTTCACCCGGATCACCGGCAAGGCCGCGCCGATGCTAGCGGCCAATATCGACACCGACGTGATCATGCCCAAGCAGTTTCTCAAGGGCATCGACCGTAACGGGCTGGATCGCGGTTTGTTCTTTGATTTGCGCTTTTTGGCGTCGGGCGAACCAAATCCGGAGTTTGTGCTGAACCAGTCAGCCTGGCAGGGTGCGAGCTTTATGGTGGTGGGGCCGAATTTTGGCTGTGGTTCCAGCCGGGAGCATGCGGTGTGGGGCTTGAAGCAGATGGGCATTCGCGCGCTGATCGGCAGCAGCTTTGCGGGGATTTTCTATGACAACTGCCAGCGTAATGGGGTGTTGTTGATCACGCTGGAGGAGGCGGTGTTGCAGCGGTTGGGGCAGACAGTGAGTCAGCCTGAACAGGCGCTGATCAGTGTGGATCTTGAGGCGCAGGAGATTCTTTTGGCGGACGGGCAGGTGATTGGGTTTCAGATTGATACGTTGCGTAAGACTGCGTTGTTGTTGGGGTTGGATGCTATCGGTACGACGTTGCAGCGCAGTGAGCAGATCAAGGTGTTTGAGCGGGGGCATCTGGCGGCCAATCCCTGGCTCGGGTGATGGGCCTGGTGTTGCAGGTTGACTGGTGTGAAATTGCGTACATATCCGTTATTTAGGTAACGGCGGGCTATGGTTCCGCTCTTACAGCGGGTCACTTTTGAAAAGCGCAAAAGTAACCAAAACGCTCTGCCCCGCCTGTCGGCACCTCGCCTAGGCTCGGTGTTCCCTCACTCCGGTATTGCTCCGCGGGCCGCCGCGACGGGCCATCCATGGCCCGGCGCGGCTAAACCGGCGTCCTGCCGGTTTACCCGCTCCGCAATACCTGCGTTCGGCCTCGGGCTGAATGGGGCAGTCAGATCAAAATCAAAAGCAGATCAAAA
>NZ_LPNO01000014.1 GCF_001952855.1 Pseudomonas sp. ATCC PTA-122608
ATGAAGGCCTCGGGCAATCCACGCGTGAAATTCATGCACTGCCTGCCGGCGTTCCACAACAGCGAAACCAAGGTCGGCAAGGACATCGCCGCGCGTTATCCGAACCTGGCCAACGGTGTGGAAGTGACCGAAGAAGTGTTTGAGTCCCCGGCCAACATTGCCTTTGAGCAGGCGGAAAACCGCATGCATACCATCAAGGCGATCCTGGTGTCGGCGTTGGCGGATATCTAAACCTCACACCGCTCCCACTGCCGAAACACAGTCAATGTGGGAGCGGGCTTGCTCGCGAAGGCGGCGTGTCAGTCGCTGCATCTTTCGCCGATACACCGCTTTCGCGAGCAAGCCCGCTCCCACATTTTGTCCTGTGTTCACAAGGCCGAATTTTAGAAGGATTGAATTATGCGTATCGTCGTTGCACTGGGCGGCAACGCCCTTCTGCGCCGTGGTGAACCCATGACCGCAGACAATCAACGGGCCAATATCCGCATCGCCACCGAACAGATCGCCAAGATCCACAGCGGCAACGAGCTGGTGATTGCCCACGGCAATGGCCCGCAAGTGGGCCTGCTGTCGCTGCAAGCGGCGGCTTACACACATCATCGAACAGGAACTGGGCAACCTGCTGGACTTCGAAGTGCCGTTCGCCACGCTCTTGACCCAGGTTGAAGTCGACGCCAAGGACCCGGCCTTCCAGACCCCGACCAAGCCGATCGGCCCGGTCTACTCCAAGGCCGAAGCGGAAAAGCTCGCCGCCGAAAAAGGCTGGGCGATTGCCCCCGATGGCGACAAATATCGCCGTGTGGTTGCCAGCCCACGGCCCAAGCGGATCTTTGAAATCCGCCCGATCCAGTGGCTGCTGGAAAAAGGCAGCATCGTGATCTGCGCCGGTGGCGGCGGGATTCCGACCATGTACGGCGAAGACGGCAAGCTCAAGGGCATTGAAGCCGTGATCGACAAAGACCTGTGTTCCTCGTTGCTGGCCGGGCAACTGAACGCCGATTTGCTGGTGATCGCCACCGACGTCAATGCCGCGTTTATCGACTTCGGCAAACCGACGCAGAAAGCCATCGGCCAGGCACACCCGGACGAAATCGAAAAGCTCGGCTTCGCCGCCGGCTCCATGGGGCCCAAGGTCCAGGCCGCCTGCGAGTTCGCCCGCCAGACTGGCAAAACCGCAGTGATCGGTTCACTCTCGGACATCGAAGCGATCGTCCAGGGCAGTGCCGGCACGCGAATCAGCACGGCGAAACCCGGAATCACCTACCTGTGAAGTAGAGGAGAAATGCCTATGGCTACCTTTGAACCTGGTCACCTGCACATCGAACGCCACGCGCTGAACAAGGATGACTACAGCTACAACCTGTGCATCGACTACGAAGTCAGCCAGGACCCAAAGGAAGGCAAAGGAATGCTCTTCAAAATGCACGGCTCGGTGCAGGACAAGGAGCTCAAGGAAGAGTTTTTCCTGCCCAAGGACCAGTCGTTCGACTTCGCCCGGCACGCGATGAATATCGCGCAGAAGTACGGCATGCCGAAGATTGCCGTGCTCAATGGGCAAATGCACAAGCAGTACGATTTGATGTTTGAGGATGTGCGGCATCAATTGGATGTGAAGCCGGGGGATCCGGTCAAACCCGAACACCTCGAATAACCGCGGCCACAACCCACTGTAGGAGCGAGCTTGCTCGCGAAGGTCGCCAACGATAACGCTGGCATCCTGAATGAACGCGGTGCTTGTGCGTTTTTCGCGAGCAAGCTCGCTCCTACAGATTTCACCTGACCCCTCCTCCAAGGCATACTTGCCGCCTATCGCTCGCCAGAACCGCTAACCGCCCCATGCGTATCCACGTCAGCTTCATCGACCGCGTCGGCATCACCCAGGAAGTCCTGGCCTTGCTCGGTGGGCGCAATCTCAACCTGGATGCGGTGGAAATGGTTCCGCCCAACGTCTACATCGACGCCCCGACCCTGAGCGCCGAGGTGCTGGAAGAACTGCGCGATGCACTGTTCAGCGTGCGCGGCGTGCAAGCCGTGACCGTGGTCGACATCCTCCCCGGCCAGCGCCAGCACCTGCAACTCGACGCCCTGCTCGCAGCCATGACCGACCCGGTACTGGCCCTGGACAGCGCCGGCAAGATCCTCCTGGCCAACCCGGCCTTGATCGCTTTGTACGGTCGCGAGCCCGCCGGCGAGAGCATCAACGAACTGTTCGACGACCCAAAGCTGCTGGCCACCTTGCTCGAACACGGCTTTCGCCTGGCCCTGCGGGAAATCAACGTAAACGGCCAGACCCTGCTGCTGGACGCCACGCCGATCACCGACGCCGGCGCCCTGCTGACCCTGTACCAACCCAACCGCATCGGCGAACAACTGTCGGCGCTGCACCACGACCATGCCGAAGGTTTCGACGCGCTGCTGGGCGAGTCCCCGGCGATCCGCACCCTCAAGGCGCGGGCGCAACGGGTGGCGGCGCTGGATGCACCATTGTTGATCCAGGGCGAGACCGGTACCGGCAAGGAACTGGTCGCCCGCGCCTGCCACGCCATCAGTGCGCGCCACAGTGCGCCGTTCCTGGCCCTGAACTGCGCGGCGCTGCCGGAAAACCTGGCCGAGAGCGAGCTGTTCGGCTACGCCCCCGGCGCGTTCACCGGCGCCCAGCGTGGCGGCAAGCCGGGGCTGATGGAACTGGCGAACCAGGGCACGGTGTTCCTCGACGAGATCGGTGAAATGTCACCGTACTTGCAAGCCAAGCTGCTGCGGTTTCTCAACGACGGCAGCTTCCGCCGGGTAGGTGGCGACCGTGAGGTAAAGGTCAATGTGCGGATCCTCAGCGCCACCCACCGCGATCTGGAAAAAATGGTCAGCGAAGGCACCTTCCGCGAAGACCTGTTCTACCGCCTCAATGTGCTCAACGTCGAAGTGCCGCCCCTGCGCGAGCGCGGCCAGGACATCCTGCTGCTGGCCCGCTACTTCATGCAGCAGGCCTGCGCGCAGATCCAGCGCCCGGTGTGCCGCCTGGCGCCGGGCACCTATCCGGCGCTGCTGGGCAACCGTTGGCCGGGCAACGTGCGGCAGTTGCAGAACGTGATCTTCCGCGCCGCCGCCATTTGCGAAAGCAGCCTGGTGGACATTGGCGACCTGGACATTGCCGGCACCTCGGTCGCGCGCCAGAACGACGGTGAAGTCGACAGCCTGGAGCAGGCGGTGGAAGACTTCGAGCGCGGGTTGCTGGAGAAGCTGTATGTCAGCTATCCGTCCACTCGCCAGCTGGCCAGCCGCCTGCAAACTTCCCACACCGCCATTGCCCACCGCTTGCGCAAATACGGCATTCCCAACAAACCCTGACGCCTTGGCCCCACTGTAGGAGCGAGCTTGCTCGCGAAAAACTCAAGCACACCGCGTTCCTCCAGGTTTCTCGAGTCATCGTTGGCGACCTTCGCGAGCAAGCTCGCTCCTACAAGGGTGTTGCAGCTAAAAGCGACACTTACCTGTACTGAAAGCGCTACAGCGGAACGATATCGATACAGCTACCTTCAGCCGTCGCCATGCAAGGCTTTGATCCTCATAGGCTTTTTTTCAACGGCCCAGCTGTAGCGATATCGCTACAGTCAACGTTCAAACATCACGCGCCGTAATCAGTAACCAATTGTTTTATAAAGATAAAAAAACATTGGCCGCGATTTTGCTAAGCAACTCCCCATTATTCCAATCCCGTCCACCAGACGAATCTGGCCCTGAGGAGTTTCCATGAGCGAGTTGCGCTTTACTGAAGATCACGAATGGCTGCGCGCCGAAGCCGACGGCAGCGTTACCGTGGGCATTACCGCTTTTGCGCAGAACGCGCTGGGTGATGTGGTTTTCGTGCAACTGCCTGAACTGCAGTCCTACGACAAGGGCGCAGAAGCCTCCACCGTTGAATCGGTCAAGGCAGCCAGCGGCGTGTACATGCCGCTGGACGGCGAAGTCCTCGAAGTGAACGACCAACTGGACGGCAGCCCCGAACTGGTCAACGAAGACCCGATGGGCGAAGGCTGGTTCTTCCGCTTTAAACCGGCTGATGCCGATGCAGTAGCTAAGCTGTTGGATCAGGATGCGTACGACCGCCTGATCAAAGCCAACGCTGAAGCCTGAGGAGCGCGCCATGACTAATCTGACCACCGCCAACGAATTCATCGCCCGTCACATCGGCCCGCGCCAGGACGACGAGCAACACATGCTCGCCACCCTGGGCTTTGATTCCCTGGAAGCCCTGAGCGCCAGCGTGATCCCGGAGAGCATCAAGGGCACCGCCGTACTGGGCCTGAGCGACGGCCTGAGCGAGGCCGACGCACTGGCTTCGATCAAGGCGATTGCCGCCAAGAACGAGCTGTTCAAGACCTACATCGGCCAGGGCTACTACAACTGCCACACACCGTCGCCGATCCTGCGCAACCTGCTGGAAAACCCGGCTTGGTACACCGCCTACACGCCTTATCAGCCTGAGATTTCCCAGGGCCGCCTGGAATCGCTGCTGAACTTCCAGACGCTGATCAGCGACCTCACCGGCCTGCCGATCGCCAACGCCTCGCTGCTGGATGAAGCCACCGCCGCTGCCGAAGCCATGACCTTCTGCAAACGCCTGAGCAAGAACAAAGGCAGCAACGCGTTCTTCGCCTCCGTGCACAGCCACCCGCAAACCCTCGACGTACTGCGCACCCGTGCCGAGCCGCTGGGCATCGACGTAGTCGTGGGCGACGAGCGTGAACTGACCGACGTCAGCGCCTTCTTCGGCGCATTGCTGCAATACCCGGCCAGCAACGGTGACGTGTTCGACTACCGCGAACTGACCGAGCGCTTCCACGCCGCCAATGCGCTGGTGGCCGTGGCCGCTGACCTGCTGGCCCTGACGCTGCTGACCCCGCCGGGCGAATTCGGCGCCGACGTGGCCATCGGCAGTGCACAACGCTTCGGCGTGCCGCTGGGCTTCGGTGGCCCGCACGCGGCGTACTTTTCCACCAAGGATGCGTTCAAGCGTGACATGCCGGGCCGTCTGGTAGGCGTCTCCGTGGACCGTTTCGGCAAGCCGGCCCTGCGCCTGGCCATGCAGACCCGCGAGCAACATATCCGCCGCGAGAAGGCCACCAGCAACATCTGCACCGCCCAAGTGCTGTTGGCCAACATCGCCAGCATGTATGCCGTGTACCACGGCCCGAAAGGCCTGACCCAGATTGCCAACCGCATCCATCACCTGACCGCGATCTTCGCCAAAGGCTTGAGCGCATTGGGCCTGGCGGTTGAACAAGCCCACTTCTTCGACACCCTGACCATCAAGACCGGCGCGCAAACCGCCGCCCTGCACGACAAGGCCCGCGCCCAGCGCATCAACCTGCGTGTGGTTGATGGCGAGCGCCTTGGCCTGTCGGTGGACGAAACCACCTCCCAGGCCGATATCGAAACCCTGTGGAGCGTGTTCGCCAGCGGCAAAGCCCTGCCAGACTTCGCCGCATTGGCTGCCAGCGTTGAAAGCACCTTGCCGGCCGCGCTGCTGCGCCAGTCGCCGATCCTCAGCCACCCGGTGTTCAACCGTTATCACTCCGAAACCGAGCTGATGCGCTACCTGCGCAAGCTGGCCGACAAGGACCTGGCCCTGGATCGCACCATGATCCCGCTGGGCTCGTGCACCATGAAGCTCAACGCCGCCAGCGAAATGATCCCGGTGACCTGGGCCGAGTTCGGTGCCCTGCACCCGTTCGCCCCAGCTTCGCAAAGCGCCGGCTACCAGCAACTGACCACCGAACTGGAAGCCATGCTCTGCGCGGCCACCGGTTACGACGCGATCTCCCTGCAACCGAACGCCGGTTCCCAGGGCGAGTACGCTGGCCTGCTGGCGATTCGTGCCTATCACCAGAGCCGTGGCGAAGAGCGCCGCGACATCTGCCTGATCCCGTCGTCGGCCCACGGCACCAACCCTGCCACCGCCAACATGGCCGGCATGCGCGTAGTGGTCACCGCTTGCGATGCACGCGGTAACGTCGACATCGAAGACCTGCGCGCCAAGGCTATCGAGCACCGCGAACACCTCGCTGCGCTGATGATCACCTACCCGTCCACCCACGGTGTGTTCGAAGAAGGCATCCGCGAAATCTGCGGGATCATTCACGACAACGGCGGCCAGGTGTACATCGACGGCGCCAACATGAACGCGATGGTCGGCCTCTGCGCCCCGGGCAAGTTCGGCGGCGACGTGTCCCACCTGAACCTGCACAAGACCTTCTGCATTCCCCACGGTGGTGGCGGCCCGGGCGTTGGCCCGATTGGCGTCAAATCCCACCTGACGCCGTTCCTGCCCGGCCATGCCGCGATGGAACGCAAGGAAGGCGCGGTCTGCGCCGCACCGTTCGGCAGCGCGAGCATCCTGCCGATCACCTGGATGTACATCAGCATGATGGGCGGCGCGGGCCTCAAGCGCGCTTCGCAGTTGGCGATCCTGAATGCCAACTACATTTCCCGTCGCCTGGAAGAGCACTACCCCGTGCTGTACACCGGCAGCAATGGCCTGGTGGCCCACGAATGCATCCTCGACCTGCGCCCGTTGAAAGACAGCAGCGGCATCAGCGTGGATGACGTGGCCAAGCGCCTGATCGACTTTGGTTTCCATGCGCCGACCATGTCGTTCCCGGTAGCCGGCACCCTGATGATCGAGCCGACCGAAAGCGAATCCAGGGAAGAACTGGACCGCTTCTGCGACGCGATGATCGCTATCCGCGAAGAAATCCGCGCGGTGGAAAATGGCTCGCTGGACAAGGATGACAACCCGCTGAAGAACGCGCCGCACACTGCCGCGGAACTGGTTGGCGAATGGAGCCACCCATATAGCCGCGAGCAAGCGGTGTACCCGGTGGCATCGTTGATCGAAGCCAAGTACTGGCCGCCGGTTGGCCGGGTCGACAACGTGTTTGGCGATCGCAATTTGGTGTGTGCGTGCCCGTCGATCGAGAGCTACGCGTAACCTAATGTGGGAGCGGGCTTGCTCGCGAATGCGGAGTGTCAGTTGATACATCTGGTGACTGACCCACCGCTTTCGCGAGCAAGCCCGCTCCCACAATTGGACCGAGTACATCCGATAAATAATAAGAAACCGGAGAACAACCATGTCTTTAAGCGTGTTCGACCTGTTCAAGATTGGCATCGGCCCCTCCAGCTCCCACACCGTCGGCCCGATGCGCGCTGCCGCTCGATTCGTCGAAGGCTTGAAGCGCGATAACCTGTTAGCCACCACCACCTGCGTCAAGGTGGAACTCTACGGCTCCCTCGGCGCCACTGGCAAAGGCCACGGCAGTGACAAGGCCGTATTGCTGGGCCTGGAAGGCGAACACCCGGACACCGTGAACACTGAAACCGTCGCCGCACGCTTGTCGGAAATTCGCGGCAACGCACGCTTGAACCTGCTCGGCGAACACAGCATTGCGTTCAACGAGAAAGAACACCTGGCGATGATTCGCAAACCCCTGCCCTATCATCCCAACGGCATGATCTTCCGCGCTTTCGACGCAGCCGGCCTGCAGATTCGCAGCCGCGAGTACTACTCGGTGGGCGGCGGGTTTGTGGTGGATGAAGACGCCGCCGGCCACGACCGCATCGTCGAAGACGCCACGCCCCTGACCTTCCCGTTCAAAAGTGCCAAGGACTTGCTCGGCCATTGCGCCACCTATGGGCTGTCCATCAGCCAGGTGATGCTGACCAATGAAAGCGCCTGGCGACCGGAAGCGGAAACCCGCGCCGGCCTGCTGAAAATCTGGCAGGTAATGCAGGATTGCGTAGACGCGGGCTGTCGCAACGAAGGGATTTTGCCGGGCGGCCTGAAGGTCAAGCGACGCGCCGCCGCATTGCATCGCCAACTGTGCAAGCACCCGGAATCGGCACTGCGTGACCCGTTGTCGGTGCTGGACTGGGTCAACCTGTACGCCTTGGCGGTCAACGAAGAAAACGCCAACGGCGGGCGCGTGGTGACTGCGCCCACCAATGGTGCGGCCGGGATTGTGCCGGCGGTGTTGCACTACTACATGCGCTTTATCCCGGGGGCCAGTGAGGACGGCGTGGTGCGTTTCCTGCTCACCGCCGCGGCCATCGGCATTCTGTACAAGGAAAACGCCTCGATCTCCGGCGCCGAAGTCGGCTGCCAGGGGGAAGTCGGCGTGGCCTGTTCCATGGCCGCCGGCGCCCTGTGCGAAGTGTTGGGCGGTACGGTTTCCCAGGTAGAAAACGCCGCCGAGATCGGCATGGAACACAACCTCGGCCTGACCTGCGACCCCATCGGCGGCTTGGTACAGGTGCCCTGCATCGAGCGCAACGCCATGGGTTCGGTCAAGGCCATCAATGCGGTGCGCATGGCCCTGCGCGGCGACGGGCAACACTTCGTCTCCCTCGACAAGGTCATCCGCACCATGCGCCAGACCGGCGCCGACATGAAAAGCAAATACAAGGAAACCGCCCGTGGCGGTTTGGCGGTCAACATTATCGAGTGCTGACGCCCACCAGCGCGTCCGCACGTTTTTCAGGAGCTGAATATGTCCACCGAAACCCTGTTGAAAACCCCGTTGCACGCCCTGCACCTCGAACTGGGCGCACGCATGGTGCCCTTCGCCGGCTACGACATGCCGGTGCAATACCCGCTGGGCGTGATGAAAGAACACCTGCACACCCGTGAACAGGCCGGGTTGTTCGATGTGTCGCACATGGGCCAGATCCGCCTGACCGGCGCCGGTGCCGCCAAGGCCCTGGAAACCCTGGTACCGGTGGACATCATCGACCTGCCGGTGGGCATGCAGCGCTACGCGATGTTCACCAACGAGCAAGGCGGCATCCTGGATGACCTGATGGTTGCCAACCTGGGTAACGACGAACTGTTTCTGGTGGTGAATGCTGCCTGCAAGGACCAGGACCTGGCCCACCTGCGCCAGCACATCGGTGACCAGTGCACCATCGAACCACTGTTCGAGGAACGCGCCCTGCTGGCCCTGCAAGGCCCGGCCGCTGTCAGCGTACTCGCGCGCCTGGCGCCGGAGGTCAAGCACATGACCTTCATGCAATTCGCACCGACCCGCCTGCTGGGCGTGGACTGCTACGTCAGCCGCTCGGGCTACACCGGCGAAGACGGCTTCGAAATCTCGGTGCCGGCCGCCAGCGCCGAAGCCCTGGCCCGCAGCCTGCTGGCCGAAACCGAAGTGCAGGCCATCGGCCTCGGCGCCCGCGACTCCCTGCGCCTGGAAGCGGGCCTGTGCCTCTATGGCCATGACATGAACACCGAGACCACACCGATTGAAGCCAGCCTGTTGTGGGCGATCTCCAAGGCCCGTCGTGCTGATGGCGCGCGTGCCGGCGGCTTCCCGGGTGCCGACGCAATCTTCACCCAGCAACAAGCCGGTGTAAGCCGCAAACGCGTGGGCCTGTTGCCACAGGAGCGGACACCGGTGCGTGAAGGTGCAGAGATCGTCGACGAACACGGCACCGTGATCGGCAGCGTCTGCAGCGGCGGTTTTGGCCCGAGCCTGGGTGGCCCGCTGGCCATGGGTTACCTGGACAGCGCATTCATCGCACTGGATACCGAAGTATCTGCATTGGTGCGCGGGAAAAAGGTGCCACTACGTGTAAGTAAAATGCCATTCGTGCCACAACGTTACTACCGTGGTTGATTGACTGTTCCTATAAGTAACGCGGTTGCGTTAACGTGCACTAATCTGTAACGCAACCGCCACATTAAAGTGCACTGTCGATAGTCAATGTTATGTTCCGTCACCTATAACAAGTGACGAATTCTATCGAATAAAGACGTTCCACATTGTGAACAGAACTGTAATGAAGCCGAGCAAAACCTGGGCTTTTTCCGGGGCTTGTTTTTTCTGTCTTAGTTGGCGTAGAGTTTGCCCACTGTGTTTGCATGGGTCGCTTTGAACCTGGACCTGGGCAGTAGCCAAAGTTTGCTACAACCCGTTCGACGTCTCTTACTTTCCTGCAACTCAGCCCAGTACTCTTTCATGTGAAAGGGGCTGTCATTAATTTTTAGCGTCAAGGAAATAAGAAAATGGCTGAACGTCAGAGCGGTACCGTCAAGTGGTTTAACGACGAGAAAGGGTTTGGTTTTATCACTCCAGAAAGCGGTCCGGATCTGTTCGTCCACTTCCGCGCTATTCAGGGCAACGGCTTCAAAAGCCTGAAGGAAGGCCAGAAAGTGACCTTCATCGCGGTGCAAGGCCAAAAAGGCATGCAAGCCGACGAAGTACAAGCAGAAGGCTGATCCTTTCTGCGACAAAAAGCCTCTGATATGACATCAGGGGCTTTTTTATTGGCGTTCTTCCGTAAAATGGCTTTTTTCCTGCTGAGAGCCATGTCATGTCGAAACACCTGCTGAGCCCCCAAGGCGAGTTTCCCGCCGTAGGCCTGGGCCGTCGTCTGGCAGCGATGTTCTATGACTTCTTGTTGTGCACTGCCTTGCTGATCGTCACGGCCTTTATCTACAAGCTGGTGTGGATGGGGTTTGTCGGGGAGGCCAAGTTGCGGGCGCTTTCCGAGTCTGGCGCGCTGGATGGTGACCCGTTGTTGTCGACGATTTTGTTTTTTGTGTTGTTTGGTTTTTTTGCCAAGTTCTGGACGCATTCGGGGCAGACCCTGGGGATGCAGGTTTGGGGGGTGCGGGTGCAGAACGCTGATGGGTCGCGGATCAGTCTGTGGCAGGCGTTGTTGCGGTTTGTGGTGTCGATTGCTTCGTGGTTGTGTGCGGGATTGGGGTTTATCTGGTCGTTGTTCGACAAGCAGAAACGCAGCTGGCACGACATTTATTCCGACACGCAGTTGGTGCGGATTCCGAAGAAAAAGAAGTAGGTTTGGAGTGGGACATATCCGCTGCCTGGAGCGTTTCCACGCTCTGCGTGGGAAGGATCAAGCCCAAATAAAAGGCCTCGTAAACACGAGGCCTTTTATTTGGGCTTCAATCTCTTCAACTCTGTGGCCTCATCCCTTGGGACATCCCAAACATGAACAACAACAACTCATGATCAGGCTTGGCCGCGACACCGACCTTGGCGATCCGCGGCATCGGGCATTGCTGCCCGACACCCTGCACCGCACTGAGAACTTGTGTCCGGGGCTGCTCCCAGGCAGCCAGGGCCAGGGCAGCTATGCCCAAAGCCCCCAACAGAAACAAACCTCGTGCAATTTCTAGCTTCATTACGTTAAACCTTTGATAGCGCTGCCAAACGCCGTCTCGTAAAAGTAGCTGAGTTTCTGCCAGTCCGTAGAGTTCCACGACGAATGGCGGCGTAACTGCAACATGTCATGCCGGGCCGCCCGCAAAGCCGTCAACCGCTGGCGGCACTTCTCGAAGTCCAGCAGCGCCACTTCAACCTTGGCCGCGTCACCCTCACCCGTCACCCGCACAAAGATATGCTTGATATACAGGCAACCATGCTGCCAACGACCTTTGTGCATCCGCGCCAACGTACCCGCGAGTTCCTTGAGCAAACGCTCATGCACCAACTCGCCATACTGCTCACGACCACCCGCGGCGTACCAGTTTTCGATCTCGTCGAAACCGTCCAGCGACGCCGTCACCAACAACGCCTTCCATTGGTGCTCAGGGTCGCGACGGGCCTCGCAGAACACCAACTCCGGCACGCGTACATCCAGCAAACGCAGGCCCTTCAGGGCGTCACGCTCACGCAACACCGTGGGGCGCCCAAACGGATGGAGCCAACTGCGGTAGATATGGCCCGTCTGGCGCTTGCTATAGAGCAAACGACCATTGGTGCCCGTCACCCGTTGCACACCACTTTCACCGCCACGACGACGATTGGGCTCTTCGACCCACTCGCCCTGCTGGCGCCAGAAATAATCAAATCGCTCCTCGGGAGCTACTTCACTACCTGGTAAACACTCGACAGCCATCCTGTTACCTCTTGCGCAATACATACACTCGCCACATGGCGTAGAGCGGTATGAAGTCCAGGGATTCCTGAACACGGAAACCGGCTTGCTCAAACTCTGCCTCAACAGTAGCAGCCGGTAACACGAACCGATTTTGGTAACCTTCCTGCTCACCTTTTTTGCGACGGCGCACTTCGGCACGCTTGCGTTTCCAGGCCTTGAAATTGCCGTCTACCCACAACGAGATAATCACGCTGTCGCGGGTAACACGCTGAAATTCGCGCAGTATTGCCAGCCTGTGCTCGGGGTCACCAATGTGGTGCATCAAGCGCATGCAGAAAATACTGTCGACCGCGTTATCTGGCAAATCGATATCAAAGGCAGACGTCTGCAAGGGGCGTACCCGTTTCACCACATCCGCCGGTTGGGCGACCGTGGCGATCTTCAACATCGACGCTGAGTTGTCGGCGCCGATGATCACACGGTTGGGCTTTTCTGCCAGCAGCGGCCAGAAACGCCCGGCACCACATGGCAGGTCCAGCACCAGGCCAGGCTCACCGGCCATGGCCAACGCACCACGCGCCAATTGCTCGTCGCGTTTGTGGGACAACCGGCGAGCCAGATTGTCCTGATGTTTGAGCAAATAATTCTGCGCGTGCTGATCGTCGTACTTATCGGAAAATTCGAGCTTGATTGGGGTAGGCATCACCGGGTCTCCAGTTACTAATGCCTACAACCTTAAGGAGAATCCTGTGATCAACAGGTCAACACGTTGTGAAAAACTTGTCCTGTCGAATCGTATACATTACAAAACTTTGCAGACACAAGTCGTGGCATGATGCCATCTTCGGCGAAAATGAGGGAGTCTGCGGCAGCTTAGCGGCAGGGCAGCCATCAGTCTTTGACCTGACTCAACTCGACGTGAAAGCGGCAGCCATTGGGCTCCATGGTGCTGAGGCTGACGCTCCAACCCTGGTTCTCACAGATGCGCTGAACCAGGGACAAACCCAGGCCCAGGCCTTCTCCGCGCTTTTCACTGCCGCGCACAAACGGTTCGAACATCGCTTCGCGCTTGTCCTCGGGAATGCCCACGCCAGTGTCTTCCACCACAAAACCGCTCGGTTCCAGGGTAAGGCGGATCAAGCCGTGCTCGGTGTAGTGCAGGGCATTACGCAAAAGGTTGCCCATGACCGCGTGCAGGAAGGTCGCGTTGTAGCGGGTATCCAGTGGATTGCCCGGTTGATAGATCAGCTCAAGGCCTTTGCGCTCGATCGGCTCACGCCAGATCCCCAGCAAGTCCTCGGCCACCTGCGCCAGGCTGGCCTGGGGCGACATGCCTGCCTCCTCGCGCTGGGCACGGGCCAGCATCAGGAAGGTCTGTACCAGTTCGCGCATTTCTTCACAGGCCCGCGCAATGCGCTCGACCTGCTTGCGGCCGCGCTGGTCAATCGCCGGGTTCTCCAGCAACAGCTCGCAGGAACTGGCGAGAACCATCAGCGGGGTGCGCAACTCGTGGCTGACGTCACTGGTAAACAGCTGCTCCCGGGACAACGCCTGGCGTAAACGGCCCAGGGTGGCGTCAAAGGCCACGGCCAGCTCGCCGACTTCATCCGCGGCGTAATCCGGCGCCAGCGGTGGCGCCAGGCCGAGTAATTGGTCGCGGTGCCGCACCTGGCGGGCCAGGCGTACCACCGGTGCCATTACCTTGCGCGCCAGCACCCAGCCGAGGAATACCGCCAACGCCAGGCTGAGCACAAACCCCACCAGCACCACGGCAAACAGCACCCGCTCGCGCTCTTCGAAATCGCTCTGGTCTTGCAACAGGACATAACGGCGACCGTCGACCACCTCGACCATGGCATGGTAGGACAGCGCCTCCCGAAACACCTCGTGAAAACCAGGCTCCAGATGGCGCAGATCCTTGGGCAGCTCGAAATCGCCGGGGCCGCCGCTGAAGTAGAACAATTGGTCGGGCTCGGGACGGTGGCTCCAGTCCTCGACGCTGTCCATCAGCAGCAGGCGTTGCAAGTCACCGCCCAGGCCTGCCGAAATGAGTTTTTCTTCCACCAGGTGCACCGTGGCGACGATGCCCATGGCGAAGGCCCCCGCCACCAACGCACTCATCAAGGCGAAGGCGATGATGATCCGCTGGGCAAGGCTTTGCTTAAACTCCATCACGACCCTCGGCCAGGCGATAACCCACACCGTGCACCGTTTGCAGCAACGGTTTGGCGAAGGGTTTATCGATCACCTGACGCAGTTGATGGACGTGGCTGCGCAAGCTGTCGCTGTCCGGGCAGTCATCGCCCCACAGGGCTTCTTCGAGAATCTCGCGGCGCAGCACGTGGGGGCTTTTTTGCATCAGCACCGCCAGCAGCTTCAGGCCGACCGGGTTGAGCTTGAGCAGGCGCCCTTCGCGGGTGACTTCCAGGGTGTCGAGGTCGTAATTCAGGTCACCGACTTGCAGCGCACGGCGACCGCCGCCCTGGGCACGACGCAGCACCGCTTCGATGCGCGCGGCCAATTCCGACAGGGCGAATGGCTTGAGCAGGTAGTCATCGGCGCCGGACTTGAAGCCCTGCAGCCGGTCATCCAGTTGGTCGCGCGCAGTGAGCATGATCACCGGCGTGTCGCGGCGCGCGTCTTCCCGTAGGCGTTTGCACAGGGTGTAGCCGTCAATGCCGGGCAGCATGATGTCGAGCACAATCAGGTCGTAATGTTCGGTGGCAGCCAGGTGCAGGCCCGACAAACCGTCCTGCGCACAGTCTACGGTGTAGCCCTTCAGCCCCAGGTAATCCGCCAGGTTGGCCAGAATATCGCGGTTGTCTTCAACCAATAAAATTCGCATGGGCAGTGTCTCCGTACGCGGTAACGGCCGTGTTGGCTCGCGCAGCTTAAGGCCAAGTATGGCTCACGGCTAGGCCTGAAGGCCGCACCGATTACTGTTTTCAACCGATTGGGGAACTTAACGAGTTTTTCACTATAGGTTCACAAGCTGACTACAGTGTCAGCGCGAAGATCGCGCCCATCGTAAATAAGGAACATTGACATGGGTTTTCCAAAAACGGCACCAATGCGCTATTTGCTGCTGGTGACCGGTGCCTGGCTGGTTGTTTTTCTACTAACGCGCGTCCTGCTGCTGGTGACTCACCTGGATGAAGTCAGCGGTAACCTGCTGCCGGTATTCGGCGTGGGCCTGCTGTATGACCTCGGCTTCCTCGCCTATGCCGCCCTGCCCTTGGGCCTGTACTTGCTGCTGTGCCCACCAGGCTTGTGGCGGCGTCGGGGTCATCGTTGGTTCCTGCAAGCGGTACTGACCGTCAGCCTGTTCGCCATGCTCTTCACCAGCGTGGCCGAGTGGTTGTTCTGGGACGAGTTCGGCGTGCGCTTCAACTTTATTGCCGTGGACTACCTGGTGTACTCCAAAGAGGTGCTGAACAACCTGCTGGAGTCTTATCCGATCGGCAAGTTGCTGAGCCTGCTGGCGGTGCTGGCAATTGTCTTGAGCCTGGCCTTGCGTAAACCGTTCAACGCGGCGATGAACTCGCCGTTGCCTGCGATGCGCAAACGCCTGCTCAACGCCCTCGGTTTGTTGGTGGTGGCCGGCCTGAGCCTGCAACTGATCAACCAGGACAGCCCGCGCAGCCAGGGCGGTAACGCCTACAACAATGAACTGGCGAGCAACGGCCCGTATCAGTTCTTCGCCGCCTTCCGTAATAACGAGCTGGACTACAACCAGTTCTACAAGAGCCTGCCGGCCGATGTGGTCGCCAAGCAGTTGCGCGCCGAACTCAGCGAGCCCAATGCACGGTTTATCGGCACGGACCCGCTGGATATCCGTCGCGCCATTACCAACCCGGGCACGCTGCGCAAACCCAATATCGTACTGGTGACCATCGAGAGCTTCAGTGCCAAGTACATGGGCAGCAACGGCGACCCGAATAACCTGACGCCCAACCTCGACGCGCTGCGCAAACAGAGCCTGTACTTCAATAACTTCTACGCCACCGGCACCCGCACCGACCGCGGTCTGGAAGCCATCACCCTGGCCATTCCACCGACGCCGGGGCGTTCGATCGTCAAGCGCATCGGCCGCGAAAGCGGGTTCGGTAGCCTGGGCCAACAGCTCAACGCCATCGGCTATGACAGCGTGTTTGTCTACGGCGGACGCGGCTACTTCGACAACATGAACGCGTTCTTCAGCGGCAACGGCTACCGCGTAGTCGACCAAAGCAGCGTGCCCGAAGCAGAAATCAGCTTCAAAAACGCCTGGGGCATGGCGGACGAAGACCTCTATAAACAGACGCTGAAACTGGCGGATGCCGACTACGCCAAGCAGCAACCGTTCCTGCTGCAACTGATGACCACCTCCAACCACCGCCCGTACACCTACCCGGCAGGCCGCATTGATATCAAATCCGGTGACGGCCGCGACGGCGCGGTGAAGTACACCGACCATGCCATCGGCCAGTTCCTGGAGGCAGCGCGCCAGAAGCCATGGTTCGACAACACGATCTTTATCTTCGTCGCCGACCACACGGCGGGCAGCGCGGGCAAGGAAGACCTGCCGATGGTGAATTACCAGATTCCGTTGTTCATCTACGCCCCCAAGCTGGTGGACGCCGGCGAGAACGCGAAGCTGGCCAGCCAGATCGACCTGGCGCCCACCCTGCTGGGCTTGCTGAACCTGAGCTACGAGTCGACGTTTTTTGGCCGCAACCTGCTGCAAGACAACCCACTGCCGCCACGGGTAGTGGTGGGCAATTACCAGTACCTGGGGTTGTTCGACGGCAATGACCTGGCGATTCTCAGCCCACGCCAAGGCCTGCGTCGCCATGACCAGGCACTGGGGGACAGCCATGAAACCCGCGTAGGTAGCGATGACCCATTGATCCAGCGGGCCATCACCTACTACCAGGGCGCCAGTTATGGCTACAAACAACAGTTGCTGAGCTGGAGGGTGCCCAAGGACGAGGTTCCCCAGGTGAGTACACGCTAACCAAAATGCCCCGGCCAGGTCTGACCGGGGCTTTTTTTAGAGTCTGAGTTCGCCATGCAAGCAATCGCTGTTCGTCCGGTATCCCAACCCCTCAACTTCTGGCTGTGTCTCGGTGTGCCTGCCGTGCTGGCGGTGGCCATGCTGCTGTTGGAGCTGACATCGCTGGACATGGACATCGCCAAGCTGTTTTACAACGCTTCCGAAGGCGGCTTTGTGGGCCGGCACAGTTTTTTTCTGGAGGACATTCTTCACGATCGCGCCAAGCAGATGGTGATCGTGTTTTCGGTGCTGGCGATCGCCGGGTTTGCCGGTGCCTTTATTTTTGAGCGGCTTAAACCCTATCGCCGGGAACTGGGCTGCCTGGTGCTCTCGCTGGCGCTGGCCACCTCGTTTGTTTCGCCGTTGAAGACGGCGACCGCGGTGCAATGCCCGTGGAGCGTCAAGGAATTTGGTGGGCAGGAGACTTACAGCGAGTTGCTGAGCCCGAGGCCACCGACCGACAAGCCCGGACGCTGCTGGCCGGGCGGGCATGCAGCGACCGGGTTTGCCCTGTTTGCGTTGTTTTTTGCCCTGAGGGATCGCCGGCCCCGGGTGGCACGCCCGGCGTTTATGTTTGCACTGGGCCTCGGCACGGTGCTCTCGGTGAGCCGCACGATGCAGGGCGCGCACTTTCTTTCCCATAACGTGTGGACGGCGATTTTCAGCTGGTTGATTTGTTTGGGGGCCTATTACTTCCTGCTGTATCGACCGGTGAAAGCACCACAACCCGCCCTCCATAAGCAGCCCGTAACGCCTTAATGAACAGCCCTTGCCTCGCCGGGGGCAAGGGCGCAACACTCTGCGCACTTTTTTGGCAACGATCCTGCTGAGCCATGTCCGATACCCTGCTGCTGATCGAAGACGACCTGCCCCTGGCGGCACTCACCGCCGAGTTCCTGCGTGCCGAGGGGTTTACCGTGGCCGTGGAACACCGTGGCGACCGCGCCGCCCAACGTATCCGCGATGAGCAGCCCGCGCTGTTGATCCTCGATGTGATGCTGCCGGGCATCGACGGTTTCACCCTGTGCCGACAGATTCGCGACCACTACCCCGGGTTGATCCTGATGATGACGGCGCTGGACGAGAACGCCGAGCAATTGGTGGGGTTTGCCGCCGGGGCCGACGACTACGTGGTCAAGCCGATCGACCCGCAATTGTTGTTGGCGAGGATCCGCTCGCTGCTGCGCCGCCATCCTCAGGCACCTCGCAGCTACTATCAGTGGGGCGCTTTTCGACTGGACCTGAACAACCACTTCGCCTGGCTTGGCGAGGCGCCCTTGCAGTTTTCGGTGGCCGAGTTCGAGCTGCTTGCCATCTTCGCCCGTCACTGCGGCGTATTGCTCACCCGGGAAAAACTGCTCCAGCGCCTGCGCGGCCTGGAGTACGACGGCCTGAACCGTTCGATTGATATGCGGGTGTCGCGCTTGCGCAAGAAACTCATGAGCCTTGAGTGCCCCGTGACCATCCAGACCATCACGGCGCAGGGATACCTGTTCGTCGAAATCCCGAGCGGGAGTCAACATGCTGTCTAAAGTGCGCCCCTGGATGGCAATCGCGACCGGCACCAGTTGGGCCGCCCTCACCCTTTACCTGTTGTGGCTGTGCACCAACGCTGCGGTGTTTATCGGCGACTACAGCTTTCTGCGCCTGATGGCCGGGCCGGGTTATCTGGTTGCCGAGCAACTCAAGACCCTGCCCCCCGAACAATGGGAGGCGCGTGTCGAGTCGCTGCAAGCACGCTTTCAGTACCCGGTGAGCGTGGTGAAAAAGGACGATATCGAGCTGCCACCCGAAGCCATTGTGATGCTCGACCATCATCAACCGGCGCAGAACAGCGATGAGGACGTCACCTACTTCCCGCTGGACGATGACACGGTGATTCAATTCGGCCCCATGTGGGGAACCGCCGAAGTGAAGGACCTGCTGCAATACCCGGTGTACGGGGTGACCGCCTGTGTCGCTGGCCTGCCGGTATTGCTGCTTCTCTGGATCGCCCTGCGTGCCCGGCGCAAATACACCCACGACCTCAACACCCTCAACGCGAGTATCACTGCCCTCGCCCGCACGCCCAACACGCTGCTGCCGGCGATGAGCCAGGAATGGACGCCGCTGCTGCAGACCTTGCGCAAGCATGCCCAGGACATCACCTCGATGGGCGAACGCCACCGCGAGGTTTCCCAGGCGGTGTCCCACGAACTGCGCACGCCGTTGGCCCGGATGCGGTTTGCTCTGGCACTGCTGAGTAAAAGCGCCGACCCCGACACCCGCACCCGCCTGCAAGAGCGCCTGCAAACCGACATCGAAGAGCTGGAGTCGCTGGTTCGCGCCAGCCTCGCCTTTGCCCGGCTGGCCGATGCACCCAGCGACCTGCAGCATGAGCCGATCAACATCCATGACTGGCTGCAGCAGGAGCTTGCCCTGCTCGACGGGCACCATCGCTTGCTGACCCTGGACACCCAGCCGGCCGAACTGGAGCTGATCGGCGACCGCGCCCTGCTGCACTTGATCGTGCGTAACCTGTTGAGCAACGCCATCACTTATGCCCGCGAACGGGTGAACGTCAGCGCTGCGTGCCAGGACCAGCACCTGGTGCTGCATGTGGACGATGACGGCCCCGGCGTATTGCCGGAAAACCGCGAAAAAATCTTCGAACCCTTCGTACGGCTGGCCATGGGCGGAGACGAGCCCAGCGGGTTTGGCCTGGGCCTGGCGCTGGCCAAGCGCGCGACCCATTGGCACCGTGGGGAACTGTCGATCACCCGCAGCCCGTTGGGCGGCGCACGCCTGACCCTGACCCTGGCGCTGCGCCCGGGTTAGGCTGTTACAGCCTGTGACAGTGAAACATCCGCGCTGCCGCTAACCTCGCGACCTTGTCCTTTGGATCAGGTTGGAGAGTCAGTTCATGCGTCACCCTAGACGGCATCTGCCTACGCTGCTGTTATCACTGTGCATGGCCGCCGGTTCATGGTCAGGCAGCAGCGCAGCCCAGAGTGCTCACGCGCCCTACTACCCCGGCACCATCCTGCCCAATCGCCAGCCCCAGGCGATCATGGATAAACAATTGGTCACGTTCTACAAGGACTGGAAGGCGGTGTATCTCTCAGGGGAATGCGGCAGCGGCCGGTATTTCGTCAAGGTCAACGCCGACCACAAACCGGTGGGCGGTGGCGCCGCGCCCAACACCATCACGGTGTCAGAGGCTCATGGCTACGGCATGCTGCTCACAGTGATGATGGCCGACTACGATGAAGACGCCCAAAAAATCTTCGACGGCATGGTGCGCTACTTCCAGGATCACCCGGCAGCGTCCGATCCCGGCTTGATGGCCTGGAACCAGATCGAGGGTTGCGGCGACTCCACCGACCCTTTCCGTGGCGACGTCAGTGCCACCGACGGCGACCTGGACATCGCCTACGCCCTGCTGCTGGCCGACCAGAAATGGGGCAGCCAAGGCACCATTGACTACCGCAGCGAGGCGAACACGGTCATGGCGGCGATCATGAAGCACGAAGTGCACCCCAGGACTCAGCATCTGATGCTCGGCGACTGGGCCGGCACCGACGGCGACCCGGAGCTTGAGTACACCACCCGCACCTCGGATTTCATGCAGTCGCACCTCTACAGTTTTTTCGCCATGACCGGGGATAAACGCTGGCAGGCGGTTCGCGACAAAACCTATTCGATCATCAGCGACTTTACCCAACGCTACAGCGCCAACAGCGGCCTGGTACCAGACTTCATCAGCCACCTGGATACCTCGATCACCCCTGCGCGATCCGAATTGGTGGAAGGTCAATACGACGGCGGCTACTCGTGGAATGCCGCCCGTTACCCGTGGCGCATCGGCCTGGATTACCTGATGTACGGTGACCCTCGCGCGCTGTACACCTTGACTACCTTCAACCGCTGGGCACGCGCCACCACCCGCGATGAGCCAGGCAACTTCAACAGTGGTTACCGGATCGACGGCAGTTCAATCGAGGAAGCGCAGAATGAGCCGGCCTTTGTGGCGGCGCTCGGAGTCAGCGCAATGATCAGCCCCGACAATCAGCTGTGGCTCAATAACATTTGGGACAACCTGCAACGCCAGTCCATCCGGGATCATGACTACTACGGCAACACCCTAAAACTGTTGGGCATGGTCGTCATGTCCGGCCATTGGGAGCGGCCCCGACCTGCGCCCGTCAACAAAACCGCGCACGTGCCTGTCCATCCGTCATCCGGCGCTGCGGCACCGGGACCCGTGGCATCTTTGCCGCCTGCCTCGCAGTTGATGCTGGCTCGCGGCTTCATGTTCAAGAAACTCCTCGGGCGTCGTGGCGTCAGCTAACGCGAGACGCGGAGCGGCCCTGGCGGCATTCCCACGCGGAGCGTGGGAACGATCAAAAAAAACCCCGCCTGCATCGCTGCAGGCGGGGTTTTTCAGTATCGGGGTAAGGCTGGCTTACATCATGCCGCCCATGCCGCCCATACCGCCCATGTCTGGCATACCGCCGCCAGCTGGAGCGTCATCTTTGATCTCGGCGATCATTGCTTCAGTGGTGATCATCAGGCTGGCAATCGACGAAGCCGCTTGCAGAGCCGAACGAGTCACTTTAGCTGGGTCCAGGATGCCCATTTCGATCATGTCGCCGTATTCGCCGGTAGCAGCGTTGTAACCGAAGTTACCCGAACCCTGCTTGACCTTGTCGACAACTACGCTTGGCTCGTCGCCGGAGTTGGCAACGATCTGGCGCAGAGGTGCTTCAACAGCACGACGCAGCAGAGCGATACCGACGTCTTGGTCAGCGTTGTCGCCTTTCAGCTCCGAGATAGCCTGCAGAGCGCGAACCAGTGCCACGCCACCGCCAGGTACCACGCCTTCTTCAACGGCTGCACGGGTAGCGTGCAGGGCGTCTTCAACGCGGGCTTTCTTCTCTTTCATTTCAACTTCGGAACCAGCGCCAACCTTGATCACTGCAACGCCGCCGGACAGCTTGGCCAGACGCTCTTGCAGTTTTTCACGGTCGTAGTCGGAAGTGGTGTCAGCCACTTGAGCGCGGATCTGGGTAACACGTGCCTGGATGTCAGCTTCAACACCAGCACCGTCGATCACGGTGGTGTTTTCCTTGGTCACGGTGACGCGCTTGGCATTACCCAGGTGTTCCAGGGTAGCGCTTTCCAGGCTCAGGCCGATCTCTTCGGAGATAACGGTACCGCCAGTCAGAACAGCGATGTCCTGCAGCATGGCCTTGCGACGATCGCCGAAACCAGGTGCTTTTACAGCAACCACTTTCACGATACCGCGCATGTTGTTCACAACCAGAGTCGCCAGGGCTTCGCCTTCAACGTCTTCGGAAACGATCAGCAGTGGGCGGCCGGCCTTGGCAACAGCTTCCAGAACTGGCAGCAGCTCACGGATGTTGGAGATCTTTTTGTCAACCAGCAGGATCAGCGGGCCGTCGAGCTCGGCGGTCATGGTGTCTGGCTTGTTGACGAAGTACGGGGACAGGTAGCCACGGTCGAACTGCATGCCTTCAACAACCGACAGTTCGTTTTCCAGGCCCGAGCCTTCTTCAACGGTGATCACGCCTTCTTTACCGACTTTTTCCATGGCTTCGGCAATGATGTCGCCGATGGAGCTGTCGGAGTTGGCCGAGATGGTGCCGACCTGAGCGATTGCCTTGGTGTCAGCGCATGGCTTGGACAGGGACTTCAGCTCTTTGACAATGGCGATGGTCGCCTTGTCGATGCCGCGTTTCAGGTCCATCGGGTTCATGCCGGCAGCGACGGCTTTCAGGCCTTCGTTGACGATCGACTGAGCCAGAACGGTAGCGGTGGTGGTGCCGTCGCCTGCGTCATCGTTGGCACGGGAGGCAACGTCTTTGACCAGCTGCGCGCCCATGTTTTCGAAGCGATCTTTCAGCTCGATTTCTTTGGCGACGGAAACGCCGTCCTTGGTGATGGTCGGAGCGCCGAAGCTCTTCTCGATGATCACGTTACGGCCTTTAGGGCCCAGGGTCGCTTTTACTGCGTCAGCCAGGACGTTCACACCGGCGAGCATTTTCTTACGGGCGGAATCGCCGAATTTAACTTCTTTAGCAGCCATGATCGATATTCCTTAAATACTTTGTAGTAACGGGAAGATGAACGGGGAAATCAGCCTTCCAGAACAGCGAGAATCTCGTTCTCAGCCATTACCAGCAGGTCTTCGCCGTCGATTTTCACAGTGTTGCTGCCGGAGTAAGGGCCGAAAACAACCTTGTCACCCACTTTCACAGCCAGCGCACGTACTTCACCGTTTTCCAGGGTCTTGCCTGGGCCAGCAGCGAGAATCACACCGTGGTTGGCTTTTTCAGCAGCCGAACCTGGCAGCACGATACCGCCAGCGGTTTTCTTTTCTTCTTCACTGCGACGGATGACGACGCGGTCATGCAGAGGACGAAGCTTGCTCATTGTCGATCTCTCCTAATTGTGTTTTTCATCGGCCGGTGTCAATTCCGGCTAGTTAAATTCCGGCGGCGCCGGTCGCGGTTCGCGGTGCGAAACGCGGAAGTCTGTCTGGTGTCGCCACCAGAAACCTTGCGGTGACCGTTACATAAGGGCGCATAAGCTTATTACAAGGTGCAGAGATGAAAATTTTTGTGTCGGGGGCGTGTTCAAAAGCCGCGCGGCACCCGCGGGTGCCGTGCCAGTGAGGAGATTACTTGGGGTCGCGGTGTTCGAACTCGCCTTCGATCACGTCACCTTCACGCCCCAGGGGCTGGCGCGGGGCCGGGCCACCACGGGGTTGCAGGTCGTCGGCGAAGGCGCGCTGGCGGATCGCAGCCTCTTCGGCACGCTGGCGCATCTTGCCCGCCAGCAGCTTGCGAGTGAATGGCAGCAACATCACCAGGCCAACCACATCGCTGATGAAGCCCGGCAGGATCAACAGGCCACCGGCCAATGCCATCATCAAGCCTTCGAGCATGGTCTGGGCCGGCAGTTCGCCGCGATTCAGGCTTTCACGGGCACGCAGCGCCGTGGCCAGGCCGGCGACGCGCAGCACCAGAACGCCGAGCATCGAGCCGAGAATGATCAGCAGCAGCGCCGGGAAAAACCCGATTGCCCCACTGACTTGTACGAATACGAACAGCTCCAACACGGGGAACAACAAAAAGAGCAACAAAAAAGGGCGCATCAAATGGTTCCTCAACGCAAGAATGCCTTGCTACTTCACCTTAGATGACGTCGCCGTTTCGTGAATTCAAGCTTCGGCGGCTGCTTTTTTCGGCCAGACCTCAGCGTGAGCCAAGAAAACCAAGGCTTCGCGTACTTGTGTCGGCGTATTGCAAGGCTCGGCAAAGGGCAGCCAGTAGAGTGCCTGGCCAATGCGCAGGTGCATGCCTTCGCTGTCGATACCGGCCAATTGTGCAGGCTCGGTGGTCGGCAAGCCGGCCAGTTCGACGTAGTGGGCAATGGCCTTGGTGTGGTCGCTGTTCATGTGCTCGATCATGCTCAGCTCGGCCTTGCCGGCGAACGGGTTGGCCAGGGTCAGTTGGTCGACCCAGTGAATCGCGCCGAACCCGCCGATATAACGGTGGCGCACCGGCTTAAGTACCCAGAAGTCAAAATCATGGGCCTTGTGGTAGTTGGCAGAATCAGGGAAGTAGCGGTAATAACGCTCGGCTGCGGCTTCAATCGCGGCGCTGTCTTCGAGCTTTTCGGCCTCGGCCAGGTAGGTCAGGCGCCCTACCGCTTGCACGTCGTCCGCCTCACGCTCACCCACCAGCAGCGAGCACTTGGGGTCTTTCTGCAGGTTATGGGTGTGCTGGGCGATACGGCTGATCAGGATCAGCGGCCGGCCCTCGGCATCCAGGCAGTACGGCACCACTGAGCCGAACGGAAAGCCGGGCATGGCCTTGGACAAGGTGGCAAGTGCCCCACGGTATTCCTTGAGCAGTAGTTCTCGGGCATTCTTGGCAACGTGCGCGCTCAACTTATGACTCCTTTGATAAATTCCGTCAAAAAACAAACTTGGATAGCCGATTAATTCCGCCCACAGGACTTGCGAATGCATCTCAACGACAAAGTAATCATTATCACCGGCGGTTGCCAGGGTTTGGGCCGTTCCATGGCGGAGTATTTCGCAGCCAAGGGCGCGCACCTGGCGCTGGTGGACCTCAATCAGGAAAAACTCGAGCAGGCGGTGGAAGCCTGCCAGGCACACGGCGTAACGGCCCGGGCCTATCTATGCAACGTGGCGAATGAAGAGCAGGTGTGCCAGACGGTGGCACAGATCGCCGAAGACTTCGGCGCGATCAACGGTTTGATCAACAACGCGGGGATTTTGCGCGACGGCTTGCTGCTCAAGGTCAAGGATGGCGAGATGACCAAGATGAGCCTGGCCCAGTGGCAGGCGGTGATCGACGTGAACCTCACCGGCGTGTTCCTGTGCACCCGCGAAGTGGCGGCAAAAATGGTGGAGCTGAAGAACCAGGGCACCATCATCAATATCTCGTCGATCTCCCGCGCCGGCAACGTCGGCCAGACCAACTACTCGGCCGCCAAGGCCGGTGTAGCGGCCGCCACCGTGACCTGGGCCAAGGAGCTGGCGCGCTATGGCATCCGCGTCGCAGGCATTGCGCCGGGGTTTATCGAGACGCAGATGTCCCTGGGCATGAAGCCCGAGGCACTGGAGAGGATGACGTCGGGCATTCCCCTCAAACGCATGGGGCGGCCTGAGGAGATTGCCCATTCAGCGGCGTACATCTTCGAAAACGACTACTACACCGGGCGAATCCTGGAAATGGACGGCGGGTTACGCCTTTAATTACCAGGCGACGCCGAACCCTGCGGTATAGCGGGTCTTGCTCAACGCACTTTCCGAGTCGCCACTGATCACGTCGCGCTCGGCCTTGAGGTTGAGGGAAGCCCACTCGGTGACTTTATAGCGCAAGCCCATTTCCGCATCCAGGGAGTAGTCGGACGGTCCGGCCAGCGGCTTGCCCAACTCACCATTGGTGAAGAATTCGACGGTTTTGCCCACCAGGTAGCGGTTGTAGTTCCACTTCATTGCCAGCGAGTAGAAGTTGTCTTTGCCGCCGTCCTGGTATTCATAGTCGGTGCGGTTGACCAGCGAACCGAGGGAGAACGCGCCCAGTTCGTCGTCCCAGAATTGGTAGCCCGGACCCGTACCCACGGTGCGCTGGCGTGACAGGTCTTCAACCTTGTCGCGCTTGTAGGTTAAACGGCCCTGCCAGAACCAGTGTTCGGTGATAAACCGGTCGAGGTCGTATTCCAGCGCCCAGTTGTCGGTGGTGGTCACGTCGTCCTGGAATTCGCGGTTGTATTCGCCCTGGCCGGTATGACGCCACTGGCCATGACGAGCTGTGGTCTTGAAGTCGATGTCGTAGTCGTTGGTGTCTTTTTCCGCGCGCTTGTAGTCCAGCGCCATGTCGACATTGCCCTTCCACACCAGGTCTTCGATCACGGGCTTGGGCTTGATGATCTGCTGGATGCTGGCCAGTTCGACGGTCTTGGGCGCCTCACCGTTGGCCAGGATGACTTTGCCGTCATCGGCCGCCTGCAGTGATTTGGCCTTCTCGCCGGTGTAGGCATCCTGCTTGACCAGCAGCTCCTGATCACTTTCAAGGGTTTTGACCTGCTTCCAGTCCACCGGGATGGCACCGGCATAATCAGTCTGGATCAGCAGCTTGCCGCCGTCGAAAACCTTGATCTTGCCGGTCAGACGGTCACCGTTCTTTAACCAGACGGTATCGGCGAGCAGAGGCGTGGAGGCGCTGAATACAGCGAGGCACAGCAGGGTTCTGGACAACATAAGCGGATATGGGGCTCGAGTTTGACGAAAAAACGGGCATTATCGGGGTGGATAACTTCTTAGCAAGGACTGACTCGGGTATTTGTATCGAGTTCCGTTCTCAGCCGCCCATTTTGCAGACATTTCTTACAAATAGACGGATATTTTCATCGGATATGCCACCGTGAACGAAACGACCGACGCTCCGCAAAGCCCCGCTGAAATGCGTCGCACCGGGCTGTACCTGACCCTCGCCCAGGTGCCTGAAGGCTGCGTAATCAGCTACGGGGAGCTGGCGCAGCTCGCCGGTTTGGGTCGCGCCGCACGTTGGGTGGGTCGCACCCTGAGCCAACTGCCCGAGGACACCAAATTGCCCTGGCACCGGGTGTTGGGTGCCGGTGGTCGGATAAGTCTGCCGGTGGGCAGTGCCTCAGGTGACGAGCAACGTGCGCGTTTGCGCGGCGAAGGCGTCAGCATCGTGAACAATCGTGTTGATATTCAGCGTCATGGCTGGCGCCCGGTAGAGCACAGCGGTTAGAGTGCGCGCTTTATTTGCGTAATTCTGAGGCAGACTCCAGCCCATGCCCCGTAAAACCTGGCGCGCCGCGCTCGCCGCCTATGCCAGCCCCTCGACGTTAGTGCTGCTGTTGCTCGGCTTTGCTGCCGGCATGCCTTACATGTTGGTGTTCTCGACGCTCTCGGTGTGGTTGCGTGAGGCCGGTGTGGCCCGCGAAACCATCGGTTACGCGAGCTTGATCGGCCTGGCCTATGCCTTCAAGTGGGTCTGGTCGCCCTTGCTTGACCAATGGCGCCTGCCGCTGCTCGGCAAGCTCGGACGTCGTCGATCCTGGTTAGTCTTGTCCCAGACGCTGGTTATCCTTGGATTGATCGGCATGGGCTTTTGCGATCCGCAAAAGCACCTGTCTTGGCTGATCGCTATCGCGGTAATCGTCGCCTTCGCTTCCGCCACTCAAGACATCGCCGTAGACGCCTACCGCCTGGAAATCGCCGACGACAGCCGCCAGGCTGCGCTGGCCGCCAGCTATATGTCCGGCTATCGAATTGCGGCCCTGCTGGCGACGGCCGGCGCACTGTTTTTCGCTGAAGGCTTTGGCTCCACCGGCTTCAATTACAAGCACTCGGCATGGACCGGCACCTACGTGCTGTTTGGTGTGCTGATGGTGCCCGCGCTGCTGACCACGCTGCTGATGCGCGAGCCCAATGTGCCATTGCGCACCCAACTGCAGGCCGGACGCTACAGCTTTGCTCACCAGTTAGTGTCGGTGTTCGTGTTGATTGTGCTGCTGGTCTCGGTGCCTGCGATGTTTACCCAGCTGTACAACACAGACTTCGCCAGCGTGCTGTTCCAGGGCGTGAGCCTGCTGGATCTGCTGCTGGAAGACCGCGCGTTCCTGCGGGCCATCCTCTATATCATCCTCACCACCCTGTGCCTGTCGACCATGGGTCGCCGGGGCCTGGCGCCGGTGCTCACACCGGTCAACGACTTCATCCTGCGCTACCGCTGGCAGGCCCTGCTGCTGTTGGGGCTGATTGCCACCTATCGCATGTCGGACACGGTAATGGGCGTCATGGCCAACGTGTTCTATATCGACCAGGGTTTCACCAAGGACCAGATCGCCGGCGTCAGTAAGGTCTTCGGCCTGATCATGACCCTGCTGGGTGCCGGCATGGGCGGCCTGCTGATCGTGCGTTTCGGGATCCTGCCGATCCTGTTTATCGGCGGCATTGCATCGGCCGGCACTAACCTGCTGTTCGTGATGCTCGCCGACATGGGCCCGGATTTGCAGATGCTGATTTTCACCATCTCCCTGGACAACTTCAGTTCCGGCATGGCGACCTCGGCGTTTGTTGCGTACCTGTCGAGCCTGACCAACCTGAAGTTCTCCGCCACCCAATACGCGTTGCTCAGCTCGATCATGTTGCTGCTGCCACGTTTGATCGGCGGGTATTCGGGGGTGATGGTCGAGAAGTTCGGTTACCACAACTTCTTCCTGATCACCTGCCTGCTGGGTGTGCCGACGCTGCTTCTGATTGCCTTGCACTGGTTCCAGGAAAGCCGGCGGATTCGGTTGAATCCTCCCGAGGACACCTCCCCGCTGTAGGAGCAAGCTTGCTCGCGAAGCACTCACAGGCACCGCGTTTATCCCGGTTTCCCGTGTAATCGTTGACGATCTTTGCGAGCAAGCTCGCTCCTACAGACAGCTCTGCATCCTGATGCCTGTACGTCGGCGGCAAGCGCCCGTACAATCCAACGTCATTTCAAGTCCAAGCAACCGACAACGGCCTACCATGCGCACCAGTCAATATTTGCTCGCCACACAGAAAGAAACGCCTTCCGACGCGGTCGTGATCAGCCACCAGCTGATGCTGCGCGCCGGCATGATCCGCAAACTGGCCTCGGGCCTGTACACCTGGCTGCCCATGGGCTTGAAGGTGATGCGCAAGGTCGAAGCCATCGTTCGTGAAGAAATGAACGCTGCCGGCTCTCTGGAAGTGTTGATGCCGAGCACCCAACCGGCTGAGCTGTGGCAGGAATCCGGGCGCTGGGAAGAGTACGGCCCTGAATTGCTGCGCTTCAAGGACCGTCATGGCCGCGACTTCTGCGCCGGCCCGACCCACGAAGAAGTGATCACCGACCTGATGCGCAACGAGTTGAGCAGCTATAAACAGCTGCCCCTCAACCTGTATCAGATCCAGACCAAATTCCGTGACGAAATCCGCCCACGCTTCGGTTTGATGCGCGGCCGCGAATTCATCATGAAGGACGCCTATTCGTTCCACCCGGACCAGGCGTCCCTGCAAGTCACCTACGACCGCATGCACACCGCTTACTGCAACGTGTTCACCCGCCTGGGCCTGAAATTCCGCCCGGTTGAAGCCGACAACGGCTCCATCGGCGGTGCCGGTTCCCACGAATTCCACGTGCTGGCCGAGTCCGGTGAAGACGACATCGTGTTCAGCAACGGTTCCGACTACGCGGCGAACATCGAGAAAGCCGAAGCCGTGCCACGGGAAACCTCCCGCCCTGCGCCAAGCGAAGAGCTGCGCCTGGTGGACACGCCTGAGACCAAGACCATCGCAGCCCTGGTGGAGAAATTCAATCTGCCGATTGAAAAGACCATCAAGACCCTGATCGTGCGCGCCGAGGAAGAAGGCAAGCTGATCGCCCTGGTGATCCGCGGCGACCACGAGCTCAACGAAATCAAGGCCGCCCAGCAGCCAGGCGTTGCCAACCCGCTGGTCATGGCCACCGACTCAGAACTGCGTGACGCGATTGGCGCCGGCGCTGGCTCCCTGGGCCCGCTGAACCTGCCACTGCCGATCATCATCGACCGTTCGGTTGAGCTGATGAGCGACTTCGGCATCGGTGCGAACATCGATGACAAGCACTACTTCGGCGTGAACTGGGAACGTGACCTGCCGGTTCCGACCGTGGCCGACCTGCGCAACGTGGTTGCCGGCGACCCGAGCCCGGACGGCAAGGGCACCTTGGAAATCAAGCGCGGCATCGAAGTCGGGCACATCTTCCAGCTGGGCAACAAGTACAGCAAGGCGATGAAGTGCGAAGTGCTGGGCGAGAACGGCAAGCCGATCACCCTGGAAATGGGCTGCTACGGCATTGGTGTTTCCCGCGTGGTTGCGGCTGCCATCGAGCAGAACAACGACGAGAAAGGCATCATCTGGAGTGACGCCCTCGCGCCGTTCCAGGTAGCCTTGGTACCGCTGCGCTACGAAACCGAGCAAGTACGCGAGGCCACCGACAAGCTGTACGCCGAACTGACGGCGGCCGGTTTTGAAGTGCTGCTGGATGATCGGGACAAGAAAACCAGCCCGGGCATCAAGTTCGCCGACATGGAACTGATTGGCATCCCGCACCGGATCGTGGTCAGTGACCGCGGCCTGGCCGATGGCAATCTGGAATACAAGAGCCGGACCGAAGCCGAAGCCCAACCGTTGCCGGTGGCTGACGTGCTGTCTTTCCTTCAGGCGCGTATTCGTCGCTGAAAACCATATCAAGAGTCGTCATGTTCAAGCGAAACACCATAGCCCTGGGGGGCGCCACGTTATGTGGCGCCCTGCTGGTCAGCGGCTGCGCCAACCAAATGTCGCAACGCAGCGAGCACGAGGAACGTGTCGAGCGCAAATTGCTCGATCACAGCCTGCAGATCGACGTGGGCGAACCCAAGGTGCTGGAGCTGCCGCAACGCCGGGTGCGCATTCACGAGCAAAAGACCTTTGAGGTCACCGAATTCGAAGTCACCCGTCGTTACGACCGCTACACGCCCTACCAGCCTTGGCGCAAACTCTATGAGATGCCCCTCGGCGCGGTCGCGCTCGTGGCGGGCGTCGGCGCCAACGTGGCGAATATCTTTGCCCTGGGCAACTTGCCTGCCAGCGTGACCCGTGACTGGCTCAGCTACGGCGTGGACGGGATCAACCCGTTCATGAACGTGCAATCCCATGGTCGGGCGCAACAGAACCTGGCGGGCATCGATGAAGTCCAGCGCGACAAGCGTGTGGAGTATTCGAGCCTGCCCTGGAGCGAGCGCCCGGTACAGGTGACGGCTGGCAAGCAAACCCATGAACTGACCACCGACCGTAACGGCGTGCTGCGCCTGAACCTGCTGGACAGCCCGTTTGCCGAGCAGGACCTGAACCGCATCAGCATCCTGAAGATCAGCGTTGAAGATGCCCAGGATGACGTGCACTCGGACTCATCCCTGGCCGTCAGCAGCACCCTGCGCAGCAAATTGCTCGAAGCTCACGGGTTGATCTACGACGACCTCGAAGACGATGAAGTCAACGAGTGGGTGCACCGGGTCAAGCGCCTGTCGGAGCTGGGCCTGGAAGAAGAAGCCAGCGAGCTGGAACAAAGCCTGATTGAACTGACCCGCAACGATCCGGAGTTGCAGCAGGAATTCTTGCAGGCATTGACCAAGGATGCGGGTCGGCTGGTGGCGGATCCCGGGGCACGCTGAAGCCATTAAATGTGGGAGCGGGCTTGCTCGCGAATACGGTGTGTCAGTTGATGCATATGCTGGCTGACACGCCGTATTCGCGAGCAAGCCCGCTCCCACATTTGGTTTCCGGTTTCTACCAGGGGAATTGGAGCTGCTCGTTGCCGCTGCTCAAGTCCAGCAAACGCACACCTATTCCCAACAATCGCACCGGCTTGCCGCCACGATTGAAAGCCTGGGTCAGCAACTGCCGGTAACTCTCCAGATCCCGCCCTGCCCCGGCCTGCTCCAGGGTGGTTTGGGTAAAGTCGTGAAACTTCACTTTGACGAACGGCTTGCCCGCCCGATAGCTGCTGTCGATGCGCGCCATGCGTCCGGCCAGGGTGTCCATCAGCTCCGGCAGCTTTTCCAGGCAACTGGGCAAGTCCGGCAGGTCGACGTCGTAGGTGTTTTCCACGCTGATGGATTGCCGGCGACTATCGTTCTGCACCACACGGTCATCGATCCCACGGGCCAGGCTCCAAAGCCGCTCGCCGAAGCTGCCAAATTCACGCACCAGCGCCAGCTTGTTCCACTCTCGCAGTTGCAGGCAGTCTTCGATCCCCAGCCGCGTCAGCTTGTCGGCCGTTACCTTGCCCACGCCGTGGAGCTTTTTCACCGGCAGCGCCGAGACAAAGTCTTCGACCTGATCGGGGGTGATCACAAACAGTCCGTTGGGTTTTTTCCAGTCGCTGGCGATCTTGGCGAGAAACTTGTTCGGCGCCACGCCGGCAGAAACGGTGATATGCAATTGATTGGAGACCCGCCGGCGAATGTCCTGGGCGATGCGCGTGGCGCTGCCGCCGAAATGCGGGCTGTCGGAGACGTCGAGGTAGGCTTCGTCCAGGGATAACGGTTCGATCAGGTCGGTGTAGTCGCGAAAGATCGTCTGGATTTCCTTGGACGCTTCTTTATAAGCGTCCATGCGCGGCTTGACGATGGTCAGGTCCGGACACAGCTTCAACGCGTGCCGGGACGACATGGCTGAACGCACACCATAAGCCCGCGCCTCATAGTTGCAGGTAGCGATCACACCGCGACGGTCTGCCGAGCCACCGACCGCCAGGGGCTTTTGCGCCAGGGTCGGGTCGTCGCGCATCTCGATGGCGGCGTAGAAGCAATCACAGTCGACGTGGATGATTTTGCGCTGCGTCATATATAAGGCAGTGATTCTGGGCAGAAAACGAACAGGCGGGCAGTATCTCATTCACACCTGTATATAGCACCAGTAGTTTGAATCTTCCGCCTAAGCGGTAGGAAAATTCGTAGATGAATTCATTTTCTCAATCGAAACACACCCCCCAATAGAGCTGAAAGCCTCGGCCAGACTGGCCCCGCGGCCTATCAAGGGGCCACCTTGGAGAGCTAACCGATTGAACCACAAGCGCTTTTCTTTGAATCAGCGGTTGACACACTCGCGTTCCTCTGTAGAATGCCGACACACAGACGCGGGATGGAGCAGTCTGGTAGCTCGTCGGGCTCATAACCCGAAGGTCGTCGGTTCAAATCCGGCTCCCGCAACCAAACATCAAAAAAGGCTACTCGAAAGAGTGGCCTTTTTTGTGCCTGTCTGTTTTAGCCCCTCTTTTCGATTGTCTGACAAAAATCCTTTCCCAATCGCGCACTTACCGCACGCGCGTGACAATCCGACGCTAATTTGCACTTATTTGACCCATCGTTCGATTAACGGTTGACACCCTGCCGTTGCTCTGTAGAATGCCGCCACACAGACGCGGGATGGAGCAGTCTGGTAGCTCGTCGGGCTCATAACCCGAAGGTCGTCGGTTCAAATCCGGCTCCCGCAACCAAACATCAAAAAAGGCTGCTCGAAAGAGTGGCCTTTTTTGTATCTGACGAAAAAGTCCTTTTGAAACAATGGCATGGCATCTTTCATGAAACCGTACACGGTTTGTAGAGTCCATCTCATTGCAAGCTATGCTAAGTCTTCAAGCACTGTCCTTCTACGACCAATGGGCGCTGTCGCTGCACTTCGCGATACGCGTTAATATTTGTAATTATTTTGTCCATAGGGATTGGTAACTTGGCTGGATACCTCCATCCTGTCGCGCACAATCCACGAGGTGATTGATGCGCGCCAACTCGTCTGAACCACAAGACACTGTCACAGCGACACAACCGATCACTCCCACCCGTTTGCGCTGGCTGGATCTGTTGAGCAAATACCGCCAGCCCATCGGACTGGCCGTCACTTTGTTGCTGTTCGCAATCGCCCTTATCGCCTGTCGCCACCTGCTGCTTGAGCTGGACCTGTACGCGCTCCACGATTCGATCCTGGAAGTGCCGAAGCCCGCCCTGCTGGGCGCATTCGGTGCCGCTGTCGCCGGCTTTATCATTCTGTTGGGCTATGAATTTTCCGGCGCCCGCTATGCCGGCGTGAAGCTGCCTGCCAAGACCTTGGCCTACGGCGGCTTTACCGCTTTCGCCATTGGCAATGCGATTGGTCTGTCGATGCTCTCGGGCGGTTCGGTACGCTACCGTTTATATGCACGGTATGGCATCGGTGCCTCCGAAGTGGCCCGCATGACCGTGTTTGCCAGCCTGGCCCTGGGTTGCGCCCTGCCGCCACTGGCTGCCCTGGCCACCCTGAGCAACCTGCCCGCCGCGTCCAGCGCGCTGCATTTACCCGCGAGCCTGCTGGGTGGTGTCGCTGGCGCCGTATTGTTGTTGACGGCAGCACTGTGCATCGGCATCTATCGTCGCCGGCTGCCGGAACAACCTTACCCGGACAACCTGCTGGTCAAGGCCGGGCGCCGCACCTTGCGCCTGCCGGGCCGTCGCCTGACCTTTCTGCAACTGATCATCACCGCCCTCGACGTCGCCGCTGCCGCCACCGTGCTGTATATGCTGCTGCCGGAAGCGCCACCCTTTGGCCCGTTCCTGCTCGTGTACCTGCTGGCCCTGGCCGCCGGCGTGCTCAGCCATGTACCGGGCGGCGTCGGGGTGTTCGAAGCGATCCTGCTGGCCGCCTTTGCCGACAAGCTGGGCGCCGCGCCACTGGCTGCCGCATTGCTGCTATACCGGATGATCTATGTGGTGCTGCCACTGTTGATCGCATGCGTATTCCTGCTGGTCAATGAAGCCCAGCGTCTGTTCCATACACAGCAAAGCCTGCGGGCGGCCTCGGGCCTCGCTGCACCGATCCTGGCCGTACTGGTTTTTTTGTCAGGCGTGGTCCTGCTGTTTTCCGGCGCAACCCCGGAAATCGACTCACGCCTGGAAAACATCGGCTTCCTGATTCCTCATCGCCTGATTGACGCTTCGCACTTTGGTGCCAGCCTGATCGGCGTGCTTTGCCTGCTCTTGGCCCAGGGCCTGCGTCGCCGGTTGTCGGCCGCGTGGATGCTGACCATGGTGCTGCTGCTGACGGGCGCCCTGCTCTCCTTGCTCAAGGGTTTCGACTGGGAAGAAGCCAGCCTGATGACCATGACGGCGGTGCTGCTGGCGATCTTTCGGCGTTCGTTCTATCGCGCCAGCCGCCTGACCGAACTGCCCTTCTCGCCGCTGTATCTTGTTGCCAGCGTGTGCGTGCTCGGTGCGTCGATCTGGCTGCTGTTGTTCGCCTACCAGGACGTGCCCTACAGCCATCAACTGTGGTGGCAGTTCACCCTCGACGCCAACGCCCCGCGTGGCTTGCGCTCGCTGCTGGGCGCTGCCGTGGTGCTGGTGGTGGTCTCGCTGACCTGGCTGCTGCGTACCGCGCGCCCGATCATCCATCTGCCGACCCCCGAAGAGCTGGAGCGCGCCACCAAGATCCTGATGAACTCGGCGCAACCCGACGGCGGCCTGGCGCTGACCGGCGACAAGGCCCTGCTGTTTCACCCCAACGACGAAGCGTTCCTGATGTACGCTCGTCGCGGCCGCAGCCTGGTGGCTTTGTATGACCCGATCGGCCCGACCCTGCAACGGGCCGAGATGATCTGGCAGTTCCGTGACTTGTGCGACATTCACCATGCGCGCCCGGTGTTCTACCAGGTGCGGGCAGAGAACCTGCCGTACTACATGGACATCGGCCTGACCGCGATCAAGCTGGGTGAAGAAGCCCGGGTCGACCTGAAACGCTTTGACCTGGAAGCCAAGGGCAAAGAGATGAAGGACCTGCGCTACACCTGGAACCGCGGGACCCGAGACGGCCTGTCCCTGGAGATCCACGAACCCGGCCAGGCGCCTATGGAGGAGCTGAAAGTCATCTCCGACGCATGGCTGACCGGCAAGAACGTGCGGGAAAAAGGCTTTTCCCTCGGACGATTCAGCGACGACTACCTCAAGCACTTTCGGATTGCGATCATTCGCTTCGAAGGGCGCCCGGTAGCGTTTGCGAACCTGCTTGAGACCTACAGCCATGACCTGGCCAGTCTCGACCTGATGCGTGCGCACCCGGACGCGCCGAAGCTGACCATGGAATTCATGATGGTCGGCTTGATTCAACATTATAAGAACCATGGCTACGCCCGCTTCAGCCTCGGCATGGTGCCGTTGTCGGGCCTGCAACCACGACGTGGCGCCCCGCTGACCCAACGCCTGGGCTCGATGGTGTTCCGCCGTGGCGAGCAACTGTATAACTTCCAAGGCTTGCGCCGCTTCAAAGACAAGTTCCAGCCTGACTGGGAACCCCGTTATATGGCCGTGCCCGCAGGACTTGATCCGCTGGTGGCACTGGCCGACACCGCCGCCCTGATTGCGGGCGGCTTGACTGGATTGGTGAAACGCTGATGATTCGACGCTCCTGGCGGTATGTATTGGCATTTTTGGTGGTACTGGCACTGATCGTTGGTGGCGGCTACTGGTACTGGAACCGCCCTGCACCGCAACCGACTCTGGAACAACTGCCACAGGCTGACGGCACGGTCCTTACCCGCGTAACCCCGGGCACCGCGCCCAAGGCACGTGTAGCCGTGGCCGTGCTGGCCGATGAAACCCTGACCGACAGCCAACTGATCGCCCTCAGCCAGGGCGGCGCAGCGCAGATCGTCCAGGTGATCCTGCCCAAGGACGACTGCAAGTTGCAGGAACAAGCCCTGCAAACCGCCCTGGGCCAGCTTGCCGGCCCGGCGACCCTGGTCAGCGGCATCGGCCCTGGCGCAGCCCTGGCCTGGCGCTGGCTGGCCGCGCAGAACGACGACAAGGCGAATGCCATTTCCGTAGGTTTCGCGCTGGCACAACCTGGCTGCAACGACCCGCTGCCGAAAACCTCGGCCCACGGCAACTGGCTGGTGGCCTGGAACGATAACCCTGACGATGATGCCGCCAGTTTCGTACGCGACACGCCGCGCGCCACCACCAGCATCAGCGACTATGACGTTCACTACCCGCAAGTGCTGAACAACGAGCTGCGCAAGCAACTGGTGGGCTCGGACAACGGCGGCCTGGCAATCCCGGTGGTCGAAGTGCCAGCTGGCCAGGCCAAGGACACCGTCACCCTGTTCCTCTCCGGTGACGGCGGCTGGCGGGACCTGGACCGCGACGTGGCCGGTGAAATGGCCAAGATCGGCTACCCGGTGGTCGGCATCGATACCCTGCGCTACTACTGGCAGCACAAGTCTGCGGAACAAAGCGCCAAGGACCTCGCCGAGCTGATGCAACACTACCGGCAGAAATGGGGCACCAAGCGCTTCGTGCTGACCGGTTACTCGTTCGGCGCCGACGTGTTGCCGGCCATCTACAACCGCCTGCCGGAAAACGAGCAGCAGCGTGTAGACGCAATCATCCTGCTGGCCTTCGCCCGTACCGGCAGCTTCGAGATCGAAGTGGAAGGCTGGCTGGGCAACGCCGGCAAAGAAGCCGCTACCGGCCCGGAAATGGCCAAGCTGCCAGCCGACAAGGTGGTGTGCATCTACGGTGCCGAAGAAGTCGACGAGAGTGGCTGCACCGACAAGACGGCAGTCGGTGAGGCCATGAAGCTGCCTGGCGGCCATCACTTCGACGAGAACTACCCGGCGCTGGCCAAGCGTTTGGTAGATATCATCGAGAAGCGCCAGGGCAAAACCCCGGCCGAATAAGCGCCCACAAAAAAGCCCCCGCTGCCGCAAGGCACCGGGGGCTTTTTGTTGGGCTTACATTTCTACCTGGGTACCGAGCTCGATCACCCGGTTAACCGGCAGCTTGAAAAAGCGCAGGTTGCCGTTGGCGTTCTTGAGCATGAAGGCGAACAACCCTTCACGCCAGCGCGCCATGCCCTTGATGCGGGAGGCGATCACGGTTTCGCGGCTGAGGAAGTAGGTGGTGCGCATCGGGCTGAAGTCCAGGTCATCCAGATGGCACAGCTTCAGCGCCTCGGGCACGTCCGGCTCATCGGTAAAGCCAAAATGCAGGATCACGCGGAAGAAGCCTTCGCCGTAGGAATCCACCTCAAAACGGCGCGAGACGGGCACACGCGGAATGTCTTCGTAGACTACCGTCAACAGCACCACTTGCTCGTGCAATACCTGGTTATGCAGCAGGTTGTGCAACAGCGCATGGGGCACGGCGTCGGGCCGCGCGGTGAGGAATACCGCAGTGCCCTGCACGCGGTGAGGCGGCTGCACGCGGATACTGCTGATAAAGATCGGCAACGGCAGGCCACCTTCGTCGAGGCGGTCTACCAGCAGCTGCTTGCCGCGCTTCCATGTGGTCATCAGCACGAACAGCACAATCCCCGCGAGTACCGGGAAGGCGCCGCCCTGGACGATCTTCGGCACGTTGGCCGCGAAGTACAGCCCGTCCACCAACAGGCAGCAAACCAGGACCGGCACTGCAAATATTGGTGGCCATTTCCACAGCAGCAGCATGACTGCCGACACCAAGATGGTGGTCATCAGCATGGTGCCGGTCACCGCCACACCGTAAGCCGATGCCAGTGCGTTGGAGGACTCGAAACCCAGCACCAGCAGGATCACGCCGACCATCAGCGACCAGTTCACCGCGCCGATGTAGATCTGGCCCTGTTCGGCACTGGAGGTGTGCTGGATATGCATGCGCGGGATGTAACCCAGCTGGATAGCCTGGCGGGTCAGGGAGAACGCGCCGGAGATCACCGCCTGGGACGCGATCACCGTGGCCAGGGTGGACAACACCACCAGCGGGATCAGCGCCCAACTCGGCGCCAGCAGGTAGAACGGGTTGCGCGCGGCTTCAGGATCGCCGAGCAGCAGGGCACCCTGGCCGAAATAATTGAGCACCAGTGCCGGCAACACCAGAATGAACCAGGCACGGGCGATGGGCTTACGGCCGAAGTGGCCCATGTCGGCGTACAGCGCCTCGGCACCGGTCAACGCCAGTACCACCGCGCCTAGGATGGCCACGCCAATACCCGGGTGAGCCTCAAAGAAACGCACGCCCCACATCGGGTTCATGGCGTTGAGTACTTCCGGATGCTGGGTGATGCCATAGGCGCCGAGGCCGCCCAGCACCAGGAACCAGGTCACCATCACCGGCCCGAACAACTTGCCGATGCGATCGGTGCCATGCTTCTGGATCAGGAAAAGGGCCACCAGCACCACCAGGGCGATCGGCACGACCCACTTTTCCAGGCCATCGAACGCCAGCTCCAGACCTTCCACCGCCGATAACACGGAAATCGCCGGAGTGATCATGCTGTCGCCGTAGAACAGCGCCGCGCCGCACAGGCCACATACCACCAGGAAACTGCGCAATCGCTTGCGCTCACCTGCCGCCCGTCGCGCCAACGCGGTCAAGGCCATGATGCCGCCTTCGCCCTGGTTATCGGCACGCAGCACGAACAGCATGTATTTGATCGATACCACCCAGATCAGCGACCAGAAGATCAGCGCCAGGATCCCCAGCACACCGTCATGGTTGACTTGAACCCCATAGCCGCCGGTAAACACCTCTTTAAGGGTGTAGAGCGGGCTGGTACCGATATCGCCGTAAACCACCCCCACTGCCGCCACCAGCATGCCGATCGGCTTTGCGTTGGACTGCTCGGCACCTGCTGCCTGACTACTTGCCTGACCCATCAACCACTCCTGCCCTTTGACCTGCGGTCTTTTATAAACAGCGCGCCTGCTGCGGGCGCCTATGCTGTCCACAGCATGCGCTGTTTTACTTCTCGTTACAGACGATTTATTGACCGAGGAAATTCACTCAGGTGCAACGGCGCGAAGCATAGCGCAGCACTCGTCGTATTTCCCTGCATAAAGCTGGTCAAGAGCGATTCCCGTCGATAGAATTGCGCACTTTTTGATCAGAGGCGTGCCAAACGCCCATCCGCCACCTTTCGTGCACGACGGGCGGCGTCATTCAATACCGAGGTTAGACATGTCCACCACCATCGCAAAAGCCAACCCCAAGGTCGGCTTTGTATCCCTGGGTTGCCCAAAGGCTCTGGTCGACTCCGAACGCATCCTTACCCAACTGCGCATGGAAGGTTATGACGTCGTGTCCACCTACCAGGACGCGGACGTGGTGGTGGTCAACACCTGCGGCTTCATCGACTCGGCCAAGGCAGAGTCCCTGGAAGTGATTGGCGAAGCCATCAAGGAAAACGGCAAGGTGATCGTCACCGGCTGCATGGGCGTGGAAGAAGGCGCCATCCGCAACGTGCACCCGAGCGTGCTGGCCGTGACCGGTCCGCAGCAGTACGAGCAAGTGGTCAACGCCGTGCACCAGGTAGTGCCGCCGCGCCAGGACCACAACCCGCTGATCGACCTGGTGCCGCCGCAAGGCATCAAGCTGACCCCGCGCCACTATGCCTACCTGAAGATTTCCGAAGGCTGCAACCACAGCTGCAGCTTCTGCATCATCCCGTCGATGCGCGGCAAGCTGGTAAGCCGTCCGGTGGGCGACGTGCTGGACGAGGCCCAGCGCCTGGTCAAATCCGGCGTGAAAGAGCTGCTGGTGATCTCCCAGGACACCAGCGCCTACGGCGTCGACGTCAAATACCGCACCGGTTTCTGGAACGGCGCGCCGGTGAAAACCCGCATGACCGAACTCTGCGAAGCCCTGAGCAGCCTCGGTGTATGGGTGCGCCTGCACTACGTTTACCCGTACCCGCACGTTGACGAGCTGATCCCGCTGATGGCCGCCGGCAAGATCCTGCCGTACCTGGACATCCCGTTCCAGCATGCCAGCCCGAAGATCCTCAAGGCCATGAAACGCCCGGCTTTCGAAGACAAGACCCTGGCGCGCATCAAGAACTGGCGCGAGATCTGCCCGGAACTGATCATCCGCTCCACCTTTATCGTCGGCTTCCCCGGCGAAACCGAAGAAGACTTCCAGTACCTGCTGGACTGGCTGACCGAGGCCCAGCTGGACCGCGTCGGCTGCTTCCAGTACTCCCCGGTGGAAGGTGCTCCGGCCAACCTGCTGGACGCTGCCATCGTGCCGGACGACGTCAAGCAGGACCGCTGGGAGCGCTTCATGGCGCACCAGCAGGCCATCAGCTCGGCGCGCCTGCAACTGCGCATCGGCCGTGAGATCGAAGTACTGATCGACGAAGTCGACGAGCAAGGCGCGGTTGGCCGTTGCTTCTTCGATGCGCCGGAAATCGACGGCAACGTGTTCATCGACGATGCCAGCGACTTGAAGCCGGGTGACAAGGTCTGGTGCACCGTGACCGACGCCGACGAGTACGACCTGTGGGCTGAAAAGCGCGCATAAGATGTAAAGAAATGAAAAAGCCCTGCCTCTGGACAAGATGCGGGGCTTTTTTAGGTCTATCGTTTGGCCCATCAGCGCCAAACATCAGCAAGGGGCAGCGGGCATGCGTCAGCATTCGGTTATCCATACACCCAAATCCAGCGACTATCAGGAACTGACCCGTATCTGGGAGGCATCGGTGCGAGCCACCCATGATTTCCTGCCGGACAGTTACATCGAGTTGCTGAAAAACCTGGTGCTGACCCGCTACCTCGACGCGGTGATGCTGATCTGCACCAAGGACTCGCGCCAACGCATCACCGGGTTTGCCGGAGTGGCGGCGGGCAAGGTCGAGATGCTGTTTATCGATCCCGAGCACCGTGGCCAGGGCCTGGGCCGGCAATTGCTGCGCTATGCCATCGAGTCCATGAACGCCGACCAACTCGACGTCAACGAACAGAACCCGCAGGCCCTGGGTTTTTACTTCAAGCAAGGCTTTGAGGTGATCGGACGCACGGACCACGACGGCATGGGCCAGCCTTATCCGTTGCTGCACATGCGTTTGCGCCAGGCCCAGCAACAGGCACGTCGCGGCTAAATGAAATGGAGCCGGGATTAACCGGCGCCACACAGGTACAATAGCCGCCCCCTTTTGTTTCGGCCCTTGTCATGACTGAACCCCTACGCCTCTCCAAACGCCTCATCGAACTGGTCGGTTGCTCCCGTCGGGAGGCTGAGCTGTTCATCGAAGGCGGCTGGGTCACGGTGGACGGCGAAGTGATCGACGAGCCGCAGTTCAAGGTCACCACCCAGACGGTCGAGCTTGACCCAGAGGCCAAGGCCACTGCGCCGGAGCCGGTGACCATCCTGTTCCACACGCCTGCCGGTGTGGATGCCGAGACGGCCATGGCGTCGATCAACGCCGAGACCCTGTCGGAAGAACACCGCTTCAGCAAGCGCCCGCTCAAAGGCCACTTCCTGCGCCTGACCGCCAGCAGCGACCTGCAAGCCAAGGCCAGCGGCCTGTTGGTGTTCACCCAGGACTGGAAGATCCTGCGCAAGCTGACCGCTGACGCGAACAAGATCGAACAGGAATACGTGGTGGAAGTGTCCGGCGACATGGTCGCCCACGGCCTGAACCGCCTCAACCACGGCCTGACCTACAAAGGTAAGGAATTGCCAGCGGTGAAAGCCAGCTGGCAGAACGAGAACCGCCTGCGCTTTGCGTTGAAAAACCCGCAACCGGGTGTGATTGCCTTGTTCTGCGAAGCCGTTGGCCTGAAAGTCGTCGCCATTCGACGCATCCGCATTGGCGGAGTCTCCATCGGCAAAGTGCCGGTAGGCCAATGGCGTTATCTGTCCGGCAAAGAAAAGTTCTAAGACTTTTTTCGCCGCCGAATCTCTCGATACCGCCTGCCTGGGCGGTGTCCACAGTTGAATGACCAGGATTGCCCACCATGATTCACAACGACGTACTACGCAGCGTGCGCTACATGCTCGACATCAGCGACAACAAGATGGTCGAGATCATCAAGCTCGGCGGCATGGAAGTCACCAAGGACGACCTGCTGACCTACCTCAAGAAAGACGAGGAAGAAGGCTTCGTGTTCTGCCCTGACGAAGTCATGGCGCATTTCCTCGATGGCCTGGTGATCTTCAAGCGCGGCAAGGACGAAACCCGTCCACCGCAGCCAATCGAACTGCCGGTGACCAACAACATCATCCTGAAGAAACTGCGCGTGGCCTTCGAACTGAAGGAAGACGACATGCACGCGATCCTCAAGGCTTCGGAGTTTCCGGTGTCCAAGCCTGAGCTGAGCGCGCTGTTCCGCAAGTTCGGCCACACCAACTACCGCACCTGCGGTGACCAGTTGCTGCGCAACTTCCTCAAGGGCCTGACCCTGCGCGTTCGCGTAAGCCCGTGACCTACACCGTCTCGCCCATCGGCTTTGTCCGCTCCTGTTTCAAGGAGAAGTTCGCCATCCCGCGCCAGCCACAACTGGCGCCCGCCGCCCGAGGCGTGCTGGAACTGGTGGCGCCGTTCGACCAGGGTGAGGCGGTGCAGGGTTTGGAACAGGTCAGCCATGTGTGGCTGCTGTTCCTGTTCCACCAGGCACTGGAAGACAAGCCCCGCCTGAAAGTGCGCCCGCCGCGTCTGGGGGGCAACAAGTCCATGGGCGTATTCGCTACTCGCGCGACCCACCGGCCGAATGGCATTGGCCAATCGGTGGTCAAGCTGGACAAGGTGGAGGACGGCCGCCTGTGGATATCCGGCATCGACCTGCTGGATGGCACACCGATTCTCGATATCAAGCCGTACGTGCCGTACGCAGACATCGTTGACACTGCGGCCAACAGCATCGCCAGCGCTGCGCCACAGCTGATTCCCGTGCAGTGGCTGAAGACTGCGCTGCAACAGGCACAAGGCCACGCTCAGCGCCTTGACGAGCCATTGGTGGCGTTGATCGAGCAGTGTCTGGCGCAGGACCCACGGCCGGCGTACCAGACGCCGGGGCCAGAGCGGGAATACGGGGCGCAGTTCTGGGATGTGGACGTGCGGTGGCACTATCCCGAGGCCGGGATGATTTGTGTGCTGGAAGTGATTGCGACCAAGTAAATCCCGAAAACAAAAAAGCCCGCGCTGCCTTTACAGGCAACGCGGGCTTTTCTTTGGTGACTCAGTCACCTGTAGGAGCGATCTTGCTCGCGAAGAACGCAAGTACACCGCGCTAATCCAGGATACGCGCGTTATCGTTAACGTTTTTCGCGAGCAAGCTCGCTCCTACAAGTGACCCACGGTCACTTCTCGACGAACGCACGCTCGATCAAGTAGTCACCCGGCTCACGCATACGCGGGGAGACCTTCAGACCGAAGCTGTTCAGCACTTCGCTGGTTTCATCCAGCATGCTCGGGCTGCCGCACAACATGGCGCGGTCGTCTTCAGGATTGATCGGCGGCAGGCCGATGTCACTGAACAGCTTGCCGCTGCGCATCAGGTCGGTCAGGCGGCCTTCGTTTTCGAACGGCTCGCGGGTCACGGTCGGGTAGTAGATCAACTTGTCACGCAGGGCCTCGCCGAAGAACTCGTTCTGCGGCAGGTGCTCGGTGATGAATTCACGGTAGGCGACTTCGTTGACGTAACGCACGCCGTGGCACAGGATCACTTTTTCGAAACGCTCGTAGGTTTCCGGGTCCTGGATCACGCTCATGAATGGCGCCAGCCCAGTACCGGTGCTGAGCAGGTACAGGTGCTTGCCCGGCTTCAAATCGTCAAGCACCAGGGTGCCCGTCGGTTTTTTGCTGATGATGATCTCGTCGCCTTCCTTCAAGTGCTGCAATTGGGAAGTCAGCGGGCCATCGGGCACCTTGATGCTGAAGAACTCCAGATGCTCTTCCCAGTTCGGGCTGGCAATGGAGTAAGCGCGCATGAGCGGGCGGCCATTAGGCTGTTGCAGGCCGATCATCACGAACTGACCGTTCTCGAAGCGCAGGCCCGGATCGCGGGTGCACTTGAAGCTGAACAGAGTGTCGTTCCAGTGATGAACACTGAGGACACGCTCGTGGTTCATGTTGCTCATGTACGGGGGACTCCTGGAAATGGGTCTGCGCCAAATGATGGATGCGCAATTGCACAGCATTCTAATGGCGGCGACAATATCTGTTAACTGGATTATTAAGATAAGGGTTATCGGTTATATCGATATGCGATTTACTCTACGTCAACTGCAAGTCTTCGTCGCCGTCGCCCAGCAGGAAAGCGTCTCGCGCGCTGCTGGCCTTCTGGCCTTATCTCAATCCGCCGCCAGCACCTCGATTACCGAGCTGGAGCGTCAATCCAGCTGCCAATTATTCGACCGCGCCGGTAAACGCCTGAGCCTCAACGCCCTCGGGCATCAGCTATTGCCCCAGGCAGTGGCGCTGCTGGACCAGGCCAAGGAGATCGAGGACCTGCTCAACGGCAAGTCGGGCTTCGGCTCCCTGGCGGTCGGCGCGACCCTGACCATCGGCAATTACCTGGCCACGCTGCTGATCGGCAGCTTCATGCAGCAGCATCCCGAGAGCCAGGTGAAGCTGCATGTGCAGAACACTGCGCATATCGTGCATCAGGTGGCGCACTACGAAATTGATCTGGGTCTAATCGAAGGTGACTGCAGCCACCCGGACATCGAGGTGCAAACTTGGGTGGAAGACGAGTTGGTGGTGTTCTGTGCGCCCCAGCATCATCTGGCCAAGCGCGGCCAGGCAACCATGGAAGAGTTGACCCATGAGGCGTGGATCCTGCGGGAACAAGGCTCCGGTACGCGCCTGACCTTTGACCAGGCCATGCGGCATCACCGCAGCGCGCTGAATATCCGCCTGGAGCTGGAACACACCGAGGCGATCAAGCGGGCGGTGGAATCAGGATTGGGAATTGGCTGCATCTCCCGGCTGGCGCTGCGCGACGCCTTCCGGCGCGGCAGCCTGGTACCGGTGGAAACCCCGGACCTGGACCTGGCCCGGCAGTTCTACTTCATCTGGCACAAGCAGAAGTACCAGACCTCGGCCATGCGCGAATTTCTCGAGCTGTGCCGTTCCTTTACCGCCGGCGTGCAGCGCAGCGACGAGATTGTACTGCCGACCATTGCCTAGATCAGGATCACGGCCCACACCAGGGTAATCATGGTCAGCGCGACGAACTGCGCGGCGCTGCCCATGTCCTTGGCGTTTTTCGACAAGGGGTGCAGGTCCAGGGAAATCCGGTCGATCGCCGCTTCAACTGCGGAGTTGAGCAACTCGACGATCAACGCCAGCAAGCACACCGCAATCAGCAGCGCCCGCTCTACCCGGCTGACATTCAGGAAGAAACTCAGCGGGATCAGGATGACATTGAGCAACACCAACTGACGAAAAGCCGCCTCGCCAGTGAATGCCGCACGCAGGCCATCCAGGGAATATCCCCCCGCGTTGAAGATACGTTTGATACCGGTTTGACCTTTGAAAGGCGACATAGAGTAGGCAACTGAGCAAAAAGGTGTGGGGAAACTAGAGCACGCAAAGTCAAAAAAACGTGAATGAACAGTGTCTTAATGCTGCGAAATTGACTCAAGTTGTTGCAAGAGCAGCGCCGCCTGGGTCCGGGTACGCACGCCCAGCTTGCGGAAAATCGCTGTAACGTGGGCTTTGATGGTCGCTTCCGACACACTCAACTCGTAGGCAATCTGCTTGTTCAGCAGGCCTTCGCAGACCATGGTCAGCACGCGAAACTGCTGGGGCGTCAGGCTGGCCAGGCCATCACGGGCGGCCTTGGCTTCGTCGGAGACATTGATCTCTTCAAAGGCCTGCGGCGGCCAGGAGACATCGCCATCCAACACCGTGCGCACGGCTTTCTGGATGTCTTCCATGGAGCTGGACTTGGGAATGAAACCGCTGGCACCGAACTCCTTGGAGCGCACCACCACCGAAGCCTCTTCCTGGGCCGAGACCATCACCACCGGAATCTGCGGGTATTGCCCGCGCAACAGCACCAGCCCGGAAAAACCGTAGGCACCGGGCATGTTCAGGTCCAGCAGAACCAGGTCCCAGTCGGATTTTTCAGTGAGGCGGGTTTCCAGCTCGGCAATGCTGGCCACTTCGACGAGGCGTACATCTGGCCCCAGGCCCAGCGTGACCGCCTGGTGCAGCGCGCTGCGAAACAGCGGGTGATCATCGGCAATCAGGATTTCGTATGTGGCCATTTATTAAATGATCCTGTTTTTATGGGGACACTGATGGGTTCAGTGCTCGCCAACACGCAAGGTGTCTGCCAGGCCAGCAGTCACCAAAGGGCGCGCTCAACGTCAAAAGACGACGTATCCAATCTGTGACAGCGCCCCAATCGGCGCCAAGCATGCCCAGCGTAGCCTGGGTGGTCAAGCGCTACGCCCGTGGCCATTCTAGCGGGCTGCGCGTTTACGCGGCCATCATGCAAAGGTCGGCTGGCCATGACACCTATAGATAAGGTGCAAGGCGAGTATGGACGACATCGGCCGGGTCCAGCGCCAGCTGAAATTTGGCGGCCAGGTAGTGGGTGCTGAATACATCCAGATAAGCATCCAGCACTTCGCTGGCCGCCTGGTCTTCAGCCAGTTCCAGGCACAGCGCAGCGACTTCAGCGGTACAGAAGTGGTCATCACGCTTGGAGCGGCGCAGCTTGTAGCGCGACAGTTGCTCGGGCGCCAGGCTCAGCACCGGCAAGTGCTCCAGGTACGGGCTCTTGCGAAACATCTTGCGCGCCTCGCTCCAGGTACCGTCCAGCAGAATGAACAGCGGGCGCTTGCCCTCTTCCAGCTTGACCTGATTGACCACCCGCTCCGGGGCCACGAATTCGCCGGGGAAGACGATATAAGGCTGCCATTGCGGGTCAGCCAGCAAGGTCAGCAATTCGGGCTCTACCTCAGTCCGCGACCAGGGGAACGCTGTCGTGTCGTTGATCACATCGGCAATCAGCCAGCCGGTGTTGCTGGGTTTCATCGGCTCTACGTCATGCATCAGCAGGCACATGCCGGATTTGGCCTGGACCTTGGGCCGCCACGCGCACAGGCAATACTCGGGAATTACCCGGCAGCCGGGGCAGCGCTCGGCACGCGAGCCTCGCGCCACGAACGGCTTGAGGGCGCGCGCCAGGCGCTGGGTGCGCAAACGGGAGACGGCATGGCTCATCGGGTGCGCCGCTGCAGGAAAGTGGAAATCGACACGGATAGAACTCAGGAAGGTAAAAGTTACCGGAGTTTACCAGAGGCACCCTCGCCTACCTGCACTTCCCGGCAATAGGCTGGCCGTAATGGCAGGCGCTCACCTATAATCCCGCGCCACTGAACGCACAGCGCAGTGGCTGGTCTATGCACCAGTAACCGAATCAGGAGAGTTTTATGCTGCGTCTTATGCTGCGCACTGTTGTTCCGTCCGTCGCCCTGGCGTTGGCCTTGCCTTTGGGTGCCCAAGCGGCCTCGTTGCTGGAGGCCCAAATGAACAGGAAGCTGCAAAGCGTCGCAGAGGAAACCAACAAAGACCTGCCACGGGAAATCGACGAAAAGACCTTGGAAGTGGCTTACACCGTTGAAGGCTTGCAGCTGATTGACCATCTCAGCGTACTGCCCGACCGCGCCGAGCAAATGCGCGCTAACCCCAAGGCGGTGTACTTCCAACTGGGCCAAAGCGTGTGCCTGAACAAGGGTTATCGCGAGCTGATGGCCAAGGGTGCGATCATGCGCTACGACATTACCGAGAATAAAACCAACCGCCCGGTGGCGTCGGTCAAGTTCCAGGAAGCAGACTGCCCCGCACCGGCTGCTGCGAAGAAGAAAAAATAAGTAATGCCCCCTGTCGCGCGCCGCTGATCAGCGGCGCGCAATATGCCCCACCGAACTATCCGTAAGTGCCCGTTCGCGGCAACGTCTAAACTCCCTCAGAAGTGATCAATAAGCGGTTGCCAGCCAAGACTTTATAGGCTCATGATCAATTCATCCTGAAAGCCTGGAACATCGGGTTTTCACACCGTTCTGTAACATTTTCAGGGCAAAAGAGGGTTGCCCTCCTGAGCGTGCAGTGCAAAGGTTTTTAAACATAAGGAACATACAGAACCGGTTTCGCCCACCTCGTTAATCAGAGGCAACGACACATGCAGTGTCGTGGTCCCGACGAATTTCTCGCCGGCACCCAGGGTTCTGTGAAGAAGGAGAAGTTGAATGCCTTACGAACCGAATGAACTCCTGATCCGTCAATTTGAAGAAAACGGCACCGACCTCACGCAGCAGGTCGAAGCGCAACTCCACCTGATTGCGCCCAACAGCCCGAATATCCCCCTTTATCGCGACATGATCTTCACCGTGTTGCGCATGGCCCAGGACGACCGCAGCCGCTGGAATGCCAAGATCACCTTGCAGGCCATCCGCGAACTCGACCACGCTTTCCGTGTGCTTGAACAATTCAAGGGCCGACGCAAAGTCACCGTGTTCGGCTCGGCGCGCACACCGGTGGAAAGCCCGCTGTACGCATTGGCCCGGGAAGTGGGCGCAGTTCTGGCGCGCTCGGACCTGATGGTGATTACTGGCGGCGGGGGCGGCATCATGGCGGCGGCCCACGAAGGGGCTGGCCTGGAGCACAGCCTGGGGTTCAACATTACCCTGCCCTTTGAACAGCACGCCAACCCGACCATCGATGGCACCGAGAACCTGCTGTCCTTTCACTTCTTCTTCACCCGCAAGCTGTTCTTCGTCAAGGAAGCCGATGCCTTGATCCTGTGCCCGGGCGGTTTCGGCACCCTGGATGAAGCGCTGGAAGTACTCACCCTGATCCAGACCGGCAAAAGCCCGCTGGTTCCAGTGGTACTGCTGGATGCACCGGGCGGTAGCTTCTGGCAAGGCGCCCTGGACTTTATCCGCAGCCAGCTTGAAGCCAATCGCTATATCCTGCCCACCGACCTCAAGCTGGTCCGCCTGGTATACAACGCTGAAGAGGCAGTGGAAGAGATCAATCAGTTCTATGCGAACTTCCACTCCACTCGCTGGCTGAAGCGCCAATTTGTGATTCGCATGCATCATCCGTTGAGTGACCACGCACTGGCCCACCTGCAGGAGGCATTTGCCAGTCTTCGCCTCAGTGGCGACTTCCAACAAATTGCGTACACCGGCGAGGAGCATGACGAGCCAAGCTTCAGCCATTTGACGCGGCTGGTATTCAACTTCAATGGGCGTGACCAGGGCCGGTTGCGGGAATTGGTGGATTACATCAACTTGCCGGAAAACTGGGCCGAGGCTCAGGGGAAAACGCAGCAGCGGGTGACAGAGACGGCGTGACCTGCCCCTGAAACGAAAAAAGGCCCGCTATTTTCATAGCGGGCCTTTTACATTGCTGCCAAGTACTTCAGTCATCCATATCCCGACCGCTCAACAAGCGGCTGATCATCTCCATCGAGAATCCGCGATAGCTCAAAAAGCGACCTTGCTTCGCCCTCTCCCGCGCATCAATCGGCAGATGACCGGCAAACTTGCGACGCCAAGTATCTTCCAATTGCGCCTGCCAACTGATGCCGGACTCACGCAAAGCGAGTTCGATGTCAGCACGTTGCAGGCCACGCTGGCTTAGCTCTTCACGAATTCGCGCAGGGCCGTAGCCGGATCGAGCTCGGTAAGAGACAAAGCTTTCGAGGTAACGGGATTCCGACAACAGCCCTTCTTCCGTCAGGCGGTCAAGGGCTGCGTCGATCATCTCAGGATCTGCGCCGCGCTGACGCAGTTTACGCGTCAGCTCGACTCGACCATGCTCGCGTCGTGCGAGCAGGTCCATTGCAGTGCGCCTTACGGCGACGGGTGTATCCAGTACAACGCTCATCGTTTGGCTCAGATGTCAGCGTCGGCCATGTCGTCAGCCGTTTCCCGGGTGGACGTCGATTTGACGTCGGCAGTCGGGGTCAGCAGCTTGTCGCGGATCTGCTTTTCAAGCGCCGTGGCAATCTCAGGGTTGTCCTGCAGGAACTTGGCGGAGTTGGCCTTGCCCTGACCGATCTTGCTGCCGTTGTAGGCATACCAGGCACCGGACTTCTCGACGAAGCCGTGCAGCACGCCCAGGTCGATCATCTCGCCGTTCAGGTAAATACCCTTGCCGTAGAGAATCTGGAACTCAGCCTGACGGAACGGCGGAGCCACCTTGTTCTTCACGACTTTAACGCGGGTTTCGCTACCAACAACCTCGTCACCTTCCTTCACCGCGCCGGTACGACGGATGTCCAGACGGACCGAAGCGTAGAACTTCAGCGCGTTACCACCGGTGGTGGTTTCCGGGCTGCCGAACATCACACCGATCTTCATACGGATCTGGTTGATGAAGATCACCAGGCAGTTGGCGTTCTTGATGTTACCGGTGATTTTACGCAGGGCCTGGGACATCAGACGGGCTTGCAGGCCTACGTGCATGTCGCCCATTTCGCCTTCGATTTCAGCTTTGGGTACCAAGGCTGCCACGGAGTCGATGACGATCACGTCGATGGCATTGGAGCGCACCAGCATGTCGGTGATTTCCAGCGCTTGCTCACCGGTGTCCGGTTGCGAAACCAGCAGGTCGTCAACGTTGACGCCCAGCTTGCCGGCGTATTCTGGATCCAGGGCGTGCTCGGCATCGACGAACGCGCAGGTGGCGCCCATTTTTTGTGCCTGGGCAATCACCGACAGGGTCAGGGTGGTTTTACCGGAAGATTCAGGACCGTAGATTTCAACGATACGGCCTTTTGGCAGGCCGCCAATGCCGAGCGCGATATCCAGACCCAGAGAGCCAGTGGAGATAGCCGGGATCGCCTGACGGTCGTGATCGCCCATACGCATTACGGCACCCTTGCCGAATTGACGTTCGATCTGACCCAGGGCCGCAGCCAAGGCTTTCTTCTTGTTGTCGTCCATTAAAGTCCTCACGTAATCAATAAGGCCTGGCGGCCAACACCTGTATAAGTAGACAGTATTGTTCCACAAAGATCCGTGATCGCCTACCCCTGATTTTCTATTTCTGCTGCAGCTCGTCGCAACAAGCCCTCTAGCGCGGCCTTTACCGTTTGTCGGCGGACCTCGTCGCGGTTGCCGGGGAAGTGTTCGAGCTCGGCGGTGATCTCATCGCCCACCCCCCAGGCCAGCCATACAGTGCCCACCGGCTTGTCCGGAGAACCCCCATCGGGCCCGGCGACGCCGCTGACCGCTACGGCAAATCGGGCCAGGCTTTTCTCCTGGGCGCCCCGCACCATCGCCTCCACCACTTCGCGACTGACGGCACCCACCTTGGGGAACAATTCTTCCGGCACATGCAGTTGCCGAGTCTTCTGGCGATTGGAATACGTGACGTAGCCTGCCTCAAACCAGGCCGAACTCCCGGGAATCCGCGTGATGGCCTCGGCGATACCGCCGCCGGTGCACGACTCGGCGGTGGTGACGTGGGCATTGAGCACCTGCAAGCGTCGGCCAAGTTCAGCGGCGAGTTGAGTAATTTCCTTCACGGTCGTCTCCTGGGGTGGGCGGGCGTTTGCCTACCCTACAGGAGCCCATGGGCCATGCAAGTTACAAGAGACTAACGCGTGACGGCCTGGACATACGCCTGGCAAGCACGCAAGGCGATCAACGCGTTATCGCCGTCGTCGGTGATGCCGATAATTCGTTGAGCATGCGCCGGGTCAAGTCGGGCTCGCGGGGCTGCATGAACCACGCTGCCGGAGGTGGCGGTGGCTGGCATTGGGCAGCCGTTGGTTGGGTCGCTGGTGTCGAGAAGGACTGACAACCGCACATCAGCAGTGGCCAGGCGATCCCGCAAGTGAGCCTGATCACGCTGTGCATCGGAAAGCTCCCGGGTGTGTTGTTGGTCGCTGGCGCTGAGTTGTTGCTCCAGTGCCAGGCGTTTGTCCTGTTCAGCCTTTTGTTGGCGCTGGGCAGACTGGCTTTGCTGGCTGAGCGCTTCTGCATGCTGAGCCTCCTGGCGCTCAAGTTGTGTGCCATACCGCCAGGCCTGTACCTGCCAGGCAACCCCAGCCGAAACGGCCAACAACAGCAAAAAGCCAAGCAGGCGATACGACGTCAGGAAACCCATGACACCGCCTTCGCCCGGGCCCACAACTGCAGACGGTTCTCCAGACCGTTAAGGCCGCCATTGATACGTCGGGTGATGGTGGTGAAATGGTCTTTGTCGGCCAGTTCGTTCAAGCCATTGCTCTGCCAGAACCACGCGGCGGACTCGCACGCCCATTGCGGCTGCTCCAGCAACTCCGGTTGCTGCAACAGACGCTCATCGCCGAACAACGCCTGGCTGCATGCCAGGTAGTTGCGCCGGCCAGTGATCTGGATCAGGCCACGCCCGCGATACTTCTGGCCATCGCCATCGGCTTCAGGGGAATTGCCCAGGCGTGCGGCCAGGGTGCCTGTGTCGTACTTGCTCAGGTATTGATCGCTGCCCAGTTCACGTACGTAGCGCAGTTCGCCGGACTCGTGGCCGATTTGGGCGAGGAAGGCGGCGATGCGTTTGGATGTAGTGATTTGGTGATGTGCGGCAGCCTCATTTAAAGAAGCTAAAAAAATGCCCGCTCTAAGGCGGGCTCCAGGCATTACTTGGATAAGTTGAGGGAGTGTTATCAGCATCGTTTTTTACTCTCACACGCCCAGATATTTACTGAGCAACAGCGTCCAACCAAGGCAATCCAGCGGGCCGTTTGGCTATCGAGGGAAAGCTCTCAGCCTGGGGCCAGTCACGCAATGCTTGAGTGTATTTGAGCAACTCTTTGAACTGCTCAGTGGAGAGCGTGGTTTTCAATCCCATGTCCAACTGATCGCGATGACGATCACGCACCCAACTGATGCGCTGTATTTCCGAGTCACGCCACATGCGCTCATTTGCCTGGGCTTCAGCATCGGAAATGATGGGGTCGATGTGTTCCTGGCACTGCTCACCCGAATCAATCAGTAAACGCACTGCACGATAAACGTCCGGAGTTTCTGCTTCAGTCACATGGTAGGGATAGCCATCCAAGGTGACTAAGTAGCTACCGTCCTTTTTAAGATAAATGTCCTCTATGTTGTACTGCTCAGGACGTTGTTCGTTATCCATTACTGAATCCTCCATGCAAAACCGACACAGTTTCCATTACCTACCGCAGTACCACCAGCTGCCACTCCGGCGTTGCCACCAAGCGCAGCCCCGTTACCGTTGTAATTGGCACAGAAAAAGGCCCACGTTCCGCCTGCTGGAAGCACACCGCTCCCCCCTATCTGGATCCATTGCCCAGCTACAGGCTTGAGAAAGCTGGAAGCTGACAGCGCATCGGTAATCCCGTAACCCGCCAGCGTAGTAGCCACATTCGCTTTACGCGCGGGGTCAAAATTCCCGGAAGTCCAAGCTGTCTGTGATCCCCACATGAGTTCGCCTGCAGAGTTCATAGCCAAGGACCTGGCAACCAGCCCCGACCAGTGAAACAGGATTCGCGGCGCATAGTCGAAACCGGTCTGGGTATTACTGACTTCCTGCGCCTCACGAATTTCCAACGCGCCACCGGTACCATTGCCAAGCTCCCCCAGAACTTGCGCGGACAAACTAGGTCGTTGACGGCTAGTCCCTCCAACCACTAATGCATCAGTAATTCCATATCCTGCCAGCGAGGTTGCTTTATCTGCTTTGGCAGCCGGATTGAAGTTGCCGTCATGCCATAACATTCGCCATGCGCCGCTGCCATCCTCAGCAAGCCTGCGCATACCAAACCACTCCCCCGTAACGCCTGAAAGAAGATCAAAGCCATACTTTCGATCGGGATACTTTATGTGCAGCCCAGCGCCATAGCTCACAGCTGCAGGTTTATCGGTAGTCGCCTCCGTTACGCTCACAAACTGAGAGACGGGAAGATCAGACACTTTGCCTTTCACAATAGGAGCAGCCGCAAGAAGGCCTCCCGCCCCCGCAGGCATACCATCGGTAATCCCATACCCCGCCAACGTCGTCGGCTTGTTCTTCAACTTCAACCAATCACTCAACACACTCAACGCTTGCGCCAACTGATCCGTCTTGGTCTCATCCGGCGCAATCCCTGCCGCCGCCAACACATTCAAAATCTCCTGCGTAACCCCATTCCCCCAAGCCGCCGGAATCAAACTCCCTGGCGTCCCGGTCACCGGGTTTTCATCCACAAACTTGCCATTCACCAGCCCAACACTGGGCACACTCTTTGGATAATCCACGCTTCTACCCTCTAGTCATAATTGATGTGCACCTGCGTATGAGCAGGTGCGGTGCGATGAATCAGGCACTCCAGGGCATTGCCCGGATTGACGCCAAACCGCTCTCCCCAATAACTCGCCCCAAACCGCCGCCCCAGGTGCTGGCGGCCGCCGGTGTTAAGGGACCACATGAAATGCGCCTGCCAGGTGCCAAAATGCGCAGCGCCAAACCGTGAGCGGCCCATGCGCGGGGCGCGATATTCAGTGACACTGGCGTCGGGATAACCCTGGCTGCGGGCGATTTCGATGTAGTACGCGGCGCGCTGGCTGCCCACCGCCAACAGCCGTCGACGCACTGCCAAGCGGCGGTCGTCGTACAGCGGGCTCAAGCCCAGGCAGGGATCGGGCAGTTGCATCACCCTTTCCCACTCCGGCACCAGTTCGCTGACGGTCACCGGGTCCATTTCGTTTTGCAGGTCGCAGGCCCGGGCGTCGATGCGCGTGAGTTCTTCGGCGATGCCTTTGAGCACCGTCTCCAACTGCGGCACGCTCTCCAGGTCCCAGGCCGGACCGCTGGGCAACAAGGCGATCAGTTGTTCTTGATACTGGCCTGCGGTTCTCACTCCAGCCATGTGATACCTCCGAACACCAGCAACTGATTGGTCGCCGCTGCAACGTCCACCAACGGGTTTGTGAGCGTGTGATCGGTCTCGCCGGTCGCGGTACTGATGGCTTCGGCGATATGGGTCAGCAACAAGGTGTCGCCCAGCCCCGCCTCGCGGTTGTGCAGGTCCCGCAATTGGGCCTCGACAGCCGCGCGCACGGCGCTGGTGTCGGGGGTCAGCCGCAGTTGATAAGCCACCGGCTTCATCACTGGCGCCAACACATACACATCAGCGGTGACTGGCCTCAGCGGCTCGATATGGGCTTGAACCTGCGCCAGTTGCGCGGCATTGGGGATCGGCTGCGGGTCGTCGTCACGCATCACGAACACCCCCACCGTCCCCGGCCCCAGGTAATTGCCGCGACACCATGCGCGGGTAATGCCGGGCACTTCGAGGGACCAGGTCTCGTAATCCTGTGCCGAACCGCCTTGGGGAATAACGCGATAGGAACGAATCACCCGCGCCCGCAGCGACTCCAGGGTTTCTCGCGCCACACCGCCGGTCAGCCCCGGCGCCAGCACGGTAAAGGTCGAACCAATACCTTGCAGCGGCTGGACCGCGATCAGGCTCAGCCCGGCATCAGCGTTGCCCAGCGTGCCGGCATCAATCGCCTGCACGGTGGCAGTGTTGAGGCCTGCATGGGTCGTGCCGGCAGCAGTGACTTTGAAGCTGCGCCCATCACTGCTTTGCAGCACCGTATCCACATCCAGTACCGCGCCCGCCGCCGCGGTGAAACTCATGCTGCCACTGGCGGCCACTGCAGCCTTGCGCGCCTGGTTCAACCGCAACGCGGCGATGCGCTCCAAGGTGGATTCATCCGCGGTATCCGGCAGGATCTGCTCAGCGATCCAATCGAGATAACCGTACAGGCCGAACGCCGCACCACTGAGTGTGCGCGCCAGGACCTGGGCATCGGACTGGCGCAGCGAATCGCTGGCCAGGTCGCTTTGGGTGCGTTTGATCAGCACCGGCAGCGAAGGGGTTTCAAACGGCATAGATCACCTGCCAACTGTTATCAGGGTTGATGTCCAGGCGCTCGCCATCGGCCAGGGTCAGCTGCGTGCGCAGGTTGAGCCGCTGGGCGTCGAGGCGTTCACTGAGGACTTCGATGGCGCTGCAATGCCCGTCGTCGATCAGCCATTGCAAGGCTTCGCGGGCATAGAATTCGGCGTCCAGTTGCGTCTGGCGGGTCAGCTTGACCCGGCGCAGCAGCCACAGCCTTGAGCCGATACGGTCGTCGGCCACGCTGGGAAAACTGTCGCCCCACCAGCCGAAACGCTCGTCATCGTCCACGGCATCGTCGGGCGCGGCACGGCGCCAGGTGAACAGGCTGATCAGCACCGATCGGGTCAGGGCATTTTTCAGGTTGTCGGAGACAAACATCACTGGCCTCCCGCCGGCACACCGGACTGGCCGTTGCCGGGCTGTACGCCCACATGCACGTGCCGGATCTGGCTGATGCCACCGGCAATCTGATCGCCCTGGGAGATGATCTTCCCGCTCTGGGTCAGGGTCGGCGTATCAATGTTCACCGCGTGGCTGGCGCGGATATTCAGGGTGCCGGTTTCGATATCGATCACCCGCCCGCGCTTGAAGTGAACCTTGTCGCCTTCGTCGGTGTAGATCGCCACTTCACCCGGCGCCAGGGACTGCAAGCGATAGCGACGGTCAGCCACCACCAGCACGATGGCGTGGGAGCGGTCGCCGCCCAGGAACGTGGCGATGCCTTCCGCACCGGCCAGCGGGTTGCTGGTGAAACCGTAGGGTTCGAAGTGCTCCATGTCGTCGTTCACTTCGCCTGCGGTCAGGCGCATTTGCAGCGATTGCAGCTTGGTGGCCGAGTTGGCGAGCACGACAGTGCCGCGCGCCAGCAGGCGAGTCAGTAGGCTCATGGAAATTCCTTGATGGTTAAGCGGATGGCAACGGATTGGCATCAAAGGTGGACGGCGGCGCCACCTGTAGCGTAGTGATCGAACCTTGGTCGGAGAGCGAATAAGTAATCTTGGAGATCAGCATGTCCTGGTCAAATTCCAGCACCGGATCGATCACCCGCACCAACAGGTTGTGGCGCCACAAATCGCCGTTGGACTGCCGCCAGCCTTGCACGGTGTAAGTGGTGGTCAGGGCTTTCCCAGTACGGGTAGCGCGTTCCCAGTCGGCACGTTGCTGGGCCAGTTCGGGCGTCAACTGGGTCGGCTCGCTGATCACCGTGACGCGTTTTCGCGCGGCTTTTTCATCCCGGGAATTCCCTGAAACCTCACTGACCGCCGCTGCGTTTTTTTGATCATCGCCCTTGTGCTGGCCGATGACGCGGTACTCGGAAAACACCGTGCCGAAGTCCATCGGTGCGTTAGCCGAAAGGATGTTCTTACCCAGTTCCAGGCGGTCATTCGCACGCCCTGCACTACCGGGCAATGCCAGCACCAGGCGTCCGTCCGCATCGTCGGTAGAGAACACCCGATACAGCGTCAGCAAGCGGTCGATGGATTGGAATACCGTCTCCCCGGGCACGATGCTGTGGGTCTGCAAACGTGTGGTCTCGGCAATCTCGCTGTGCACCTCGACGCCATAGGTGGCCGTCAGCGCACGGACGATGCTCAGCACACTTTGCCCGCGCCACTGGCCGGGCTGGTTTATCGCTGCGCAGTCCACCAGGTCCTGCGTCACTGAACCGCCTTGAATACTCAGGCTGATCTGCTGGCCGTCGTAACTGATGGGCGCCTTGAACACAAAGCCGGTGAGCACCAGATCGCAACCAATGCGCACCTGGCAACGGACTCCAGGCTTGATCGGCACTGCCAGGGTTTGCCCGGGCCATTGCCAGGTGATGTCAAGGGTGAAGGTGCGAAATTGACGCTCCAGGTCGGCGCTGATTTCCACGCTTTTCCAGCCGCCATAATCCAGGCCGTCCACGGTCAGAGTGACGGCATTGTCCAACTCGTTCATGGGTTACTCCCTGACCACTTGCAGATCCGCCGGTGGCAGAAAGCCCGGATGGGCCACCCGATTGCGCTGCACCACCTCGCCCACTCGCGTCGCGTCGCCGAAGCGCTGATACGCCAGCAGCAAGGCGGGCATGCTGCGCATTGGCGTCAGGTTGACCAGTCGCACACCGGACGAAGCCACCGCCGTCAGATGCGTGAACATCTGTTGGCGCAAGTCATTCAGCGCAACGTAGTGCCCGGCGTCGGCCTTCAATGCGGCTTGCCACATGGCTTCGTTCAGAAGGTCACGCAGCACCAGCACATCATCAGCCACCGGTACTTCACGGCGCTGCACCGGCTGTGCCGCCTGTTGCGCCAGGGACGGCGTGGTGCTTAGGGTCACCGCCTTGGTCGCCACCGGTACGTCCGCCAGCCAATGGGCGATCTTCACCCACAACGCGTCCTGTACCAGGTTGGCAGTGGCCTGCACGGCGGCCACGCTGTCCTTGCCGGTGGTCAGCTTTGGCACGTCGATAGTGCGAGCCGCTTCCACCTGCTGCGAGAGGTTGGCCAACATGCCACGATAGCCGCTGCGGGCGAACGCCTTGAGGTCCTTCACATCGCCGAGCAAGCCCTTGAATTCGGCGCTCAATTCCTTGGGAACTTCCTTGATGGCTTTGACCAAGGCGTTCAGGTCGCCATACAACTGAATCAGCGGGGCAAACTGCTGCTCAATCACCTGGTAAACCTCAGCCAGCCCATTGCGCAGCGCCTGGATACCCACCCGTGCCTGTTTCACCAGTGCGACGGCCTGCTCAAAACGCAGCACCGCCGACCCCAGCAAACTGTCGGCTGACACCAGCAACAGCTGGCGGGTATTGACCGCCGCAGTGGGAAACTTCAAGGGTTCGTCGGGATAGAACTTCAGGGCAAATGTCACCAGCCCGCCGTCCTGGCGAGTCTGGGTCATCTCACATTCGCCGACCTTGACCTGCAACCGTCCAAGCCAAGGGTGCACCAGCTCGCCAGCGCCCTCCTCCAGGGCCTTGAGCAACTTGTCGCGTTGCTCCAGGCAATCCTCGCCCACTACAAATGCCGTCAGCTCATGCACCCGGGACTGTTGGCCCAGCCCTTCAAAAAAAGGCAGGTCGCGCTGAGGGTATTCGTGCAACTGGCCCTTCTTGCCGACCGGGACTTTCGCCTGGTCAACCCAAAACCCGACGCCACGAAACGACGCCGGCAACAAACGATCACGCCAGCTCATTGGAGCCTCCAAGGGACAGGGAACGGTAGCCGACACGTGGGGTGACGCTCAGGCCGGGCTGGTTGGTTCTGGGCTGGTCGACCCGCAGGCCGGCCGGTGCGTTGTCAAAGCTCACCCGCAAGTCGCCATTGAGTTGCGTGCGGTTGTTGGCAGCGGTTTGTTGCAGCAACGAACTGGAGCTGGACGCCAGCGGTGATACCAAGCCAGGACCCTTGCGGAACCAGGATGGGTTACGCGCGCTTTCGGCATTGCGTTCCTGTTGCTCGGTGGTCAACTCCAGCACACTGCCGGTCGCCTGGTTGATCACTTCACCCAGCCCACCATTGAACAGCTTGCGAATCGGCGCGGTGATCACCGCAAGCTTCTCCGACAGCGCCGTGAACCAGCTCAGTACCGGTGCCCACATGGCTTCAAGTTGCTCCATCGGATGCCAGTCGTCGAACAGGCCACTCAACACCACAAAGGCGTCCTGGGCCTGCAACTTGATATCGCTCCAGATCGAGACGAACGCACCGGTGACGGAGCCCCAAACGGCAGAGATCTTGTTTAGGGGCGACCAATCGAAGTAACTGCTGACGATGGTAAAAGCCGCCAGCGCGGTGAGTTTGAAGTCACTCCAGATCGCCGCAAACATCTCACTGATCACGCCCCAGTTGGCAATGATTTGCCCTTGGGGTGACCAACTGAACAGGCTTTTCATGAACTCGACCACCGGCACACTCAGTGCCTTGAGCAAGTCCCAGAAGGCCGCAAAAAAACTGCTCAAAGGCGCCCAGTTGTTGACGATCAAACCGATTGGCGACCAGGAAAACAGTGTGGTGAAAAAGCCGATCAGCGGCTGCGCCATCACCTTAAGCGACGTCCACAGCCCCGCAAAAAAACCTGTGATCGGCCCCCACAGGCGCATCACTTGTTCCAGAGGACGAAACGCAAAGACCGTCTGAAAAAAAGCGCCCAGGGTTCCAATCGCCGCCATCACCCGCTCGCCCAGCCCGACAAAAAACGCCGAAATCGGCTTCCAGTTGGCGACGATCAATCCCGCCGCCACGGCAATGCCCACGGCCACCAACACTATCGGGTTGGCGCTGAGCACCAGTTGCATCAGCCCCAGCGCTTGGGACACGCCGGTGACAGCCGCTTGAATAGCGGTAAACGCCACCGCACCCGCTGCGAGGCCCTGCACCAGTTGCGGATTCTCGGTAAGCACTTGGGCCACCGAGGTCAGCAACGGCTCCAGCCCGACCACCACTGCCGTGACGGCTGGCAACAGCGCCGTACCGAAAGCCACTGATACCTTGTCCAACGAGGCGTTGAAACTCTCCAGCCCTTGCGCTGCCGATTCAGCAACCCCTTGACCCACAGCAGCATTGACCTCGCCAACCTGCCCCTTGAATGCCAACGCCGATTTGATACCGCTGACAAACGGTGCTGCCAGCCCACCACCCTTCACCAAACCGGAAATATCCAACTTGCCGAGGCCGGTGTGTTCCAGGTTCTGCCTGAAGCGTCCGACCGTGGCCTGCAGCGCGGCGAGCTTGGGCGACAGCTGGTCGATCCCGGTCAGGCGCACGGCGGTACTTTCTACTTTCTGAGCTTCTGCCATCACTGCACCTGCTGCATCGCATTGATCCGTTGCGCATGCTCCAGGGATTCCCGGAGCGTATCCAAAGGCCTGGCCAGCATCTGTTCGGGGTCAACCTTCCAGAACCAGGCCAGGTCGTAGGCCACCGCAATCAGCTCGGCGACGGAGCCTGCGCCGCACTCATGAAAAAACCGGCGACGGCCCAGCTCAGCGCGTTGAAGTCCACCAGGTCGAGCTGGTTGACCGACGACGGCGGAATGCCCGCGCACACCGCGATGTACTTGGCGGCAACGTCGAGGTCGAGACTCACGTCTTCGCCCTTGTCGATCTTGTACGGCAGTGCCTTGATCGCCCGCACCTCCTGCACCGTCGGGCGGCGCAGGGTGAGTTCGGTCAGTGGCTCGCCGTGGGCCTCGATGGCCACTTGCAGCTTCACCGTATCGGTCATTGCCAGGTCCCCTTGATGCCTTCGAATTTCAGCTCGATCACGGCGTCGTCGCCCTTGGCCACTGGCTCTTCCACCAGGTAGGCACCGGCCAGCACGTAGACCTTGCCGTTGTTGAATTCGCAGGTGACGGTCATGTCGGTGCCGGCGATCAGTTGCTTCAATGGAAAGTCCGGCGTGTGCAGTGCGGTAACTTTGAACGATGGAGTGATGTCGGTTTCCTTGTAGAAACCCGGCACCACGGTTTCCCGCTTGACGGCCATCAACGGTGCTTCGCAGCCGCCGTTGATGGTCAGTTGAGCGCCGTCCACTTTGACGTAGCAGGTGCCCGCAATCAGTTGACCCATGATGTTTCTCCCAAAAATAAGCCCGCACTCGGCGGGCTGGAATCAGTTGCGAAAAGCGCGGGGTTACACCGCCGCGTCGTACTGCAAACGGAACTGGTTGAGCAGCGCAAACACCCGCAGCCCGTTGACGTAATCCGGCGGGAATAGCACGTTGACCCGGCTCGGGTCCTGGCTATCGCGCTCGACGATCAGGTGCTCGGCGAACAGCTCGGCGTTCTCCACATGGCCTTCCAGTTCCAGCTTGGCGTACTGGGCGATCAGCTCACCGCGAATAGTGCTCGGGGTGACGATCGGCTGGCCGGCGCCAAAACGCGTACCGTCAGCAGCGAGCTTGTGGCGCCCGTACTTGCTGGTGATCACGCTTTGCAGACGGCGCACGATAAAGGCCGACTGGTGCAGGGTTTCGCTGTCCAGGTAGGAGTTGTCCGCCTGGCCGAAAGCGTTCTTCTGGTAGGTGGTGATCGCCCGCTGAATGCGCACGTAACCGCCTTCGTAGTAAGCGGTGGCGATGCCGTAGTTGAGCAGCGATTGGCGCTCGGTCAGGGTGAAGCGGTCGCTGGCGTCGGCCGGGTCGAGGCCTGGCAGGCTGCCGCTTTGGGTCGGACGGCTGGCATCGGCGGAGATAAATACTGCCGTGCGTGCAGCCAAGGCCGCTGCCTGGACCCAGAACGGTTGCGGCACGCCCGGCTCCATGGCCTGGATGGTCACGTGCTGGTCGTTACGCCCTTGCCCGGCAGCCACCAGGGTGCCGATGGTGCCGCGCTTGGCGGTGTAGACGTGACCAAACAGTTGCTTGGCCCAGGACCAGCGACCGCTGTTGTCATCCATCACCGCTTGCCAGGCGTTGAGGCTGGTAGTGTCGGCCCAGGGCATGCAGATGAACTCGAACGGCTCATCGCCCAGCGCAGCCAGCGCCGCGAGTTGGTCCGGTACACCGGCACCCGCCGCCATTTTGCCGAGCACGGCGGTCAGGCCGTCGGGGATTTGTTCACCGTTGCTCTGGCCCAGGCGGTTGAGCTGCAGGCTGATGTCGTTGCCACTGTCACCGGTCCATTTGGCAGTCAGGGTGACGGTGCCATCGGCGGCTACCGCACTGACCGGCAGGTCGGCACTGGCGTTGATTTTCAACGCCAGGGCGGTGGCGGCAACGGCAGCGGTCGCGCCATTGATCACGGTCGCTTGAACGCGGGTGCCGCCGACGTACAGGTTGAGAATGCCACCTTGGGTCGCGGTGCCGGTCAGCTTGAGCTCGGCCTTGGCCGCGCTGCCTTCGGTACTGTGCAGCGGCAGGCACCAGATCTCGCCCACCGGGTCACTCTTGCGGAACGTCTCGTACATCGATGCCAGCATCGAACCCTGGCCACCGATACGCTTGGCCATGGCCGCGCTCGATACCAGCACCAGGCTGCCGACTTCCGGGCTGGTGACGTTGTCGTTGACCTGGGCCACGATCAGCCGACGCAGGGCCGACGACGCACTATTGGCTGCCGAATTGTCCATCTCGGCGTAGAACAGCGGCACACGAATGTCCGCCGGAATATGACTGAATCCAATCGCCATTATTTGGCTCCCTGTGGTTTTGCCGCCTTGACGGCTTTGGTTGTGATGTCGCCATCGGCCAGACGTCGACGCCACCAGGCGTTGTCCGGGACTTCGCGGCCTTCGGCCGGCAACAGATCGCCCGCCTCCGGGTCAGGTACGGCACGGCCGGAAACCGGCAGTACGGTGATGCGTTTGCTCATGGTTTTACCTCGGCAGAAAACGTCATTTCCAGGCGCCCGTCGGGGCCTGGGCGTTGCAGATTGGGGTCGGCCGGGTCGATGGCATCGACCCGCACCGTCACCCCGTTGAAGGACGGCAGAGCGTCCAGCTCAAGCTCGAGCCAGGTTTCCGCTGGCTGTGTGCTGAGGTTGCGTCCCAGTTGGAACTCGGCGAAAAATCGCAGCCGGTAGAGCCCGCGGTTCTTCGTCAGCAGCAGCCAGTCGCCGCCTTCGTACTGAATGGGCTCGTAGAAGCGCTCGGGCTTGAATCCCACCAGGGCGCGCCAGATTTCGGCGCGCAGGGCGTGGAGTTGGTCCATGGCTAGCGCTTGTTGGCCGTCCACCAGGTCGAGTACCAGCACCACGCCAAAATGCTCGCGGATAGTTTGCCGGGTGGTGTTTTGCGAACTGTTCGCGGTGGCTGCGTCAGTGATCGGCGTAACGACCGCAGCGGGTGCACCGGGCAGGGTTTGCAGGGCATCGAGATCGAGGCCAGCGTGCACCTGTTGGTTGAAACCGGGGCAGTGATCACGCAGGTGAGTCAGTAACGGGGTGATCTTCATGGGGGTCACCGGGCAATAAAAAACCCGCTCGGGAGCGGGCTTGGTTAAAGGGGGCGCGGCTAGACCGTCAAGCCACTGGCGACAATCGAACTGCGATAGCCCGCCTTCGGCACCCCGGTATGCGTCACCGTTTTGATCGACCATCGCCCTTGCATGTACGCCGGCCAGGTTTCGTCTAGCAGCAAAAGACCTTCGGCCGCCAGCAACGGGTTACCTGGGCAATCAATGGTTAGCGTTCGTCCTTTAAGGCTGGCCCGGCCCAACTCGCGCTGCGCCACCACCCGGGCTTCATTTTCGCTCTGATAGCGCTGGCGCAGGACGGTAAACGGGGCAATCCCAACCTGAACCACCCGCAGCTTGCCTGCCGCGGCATCCCACCAACTGGTTTGGCAACCTGCGTATTTAGCGCGGGCTTTTTCCTCAAACTTGGCGCTGATAAATGCCTGCTCCCCGGGGCGGTTGTTCTGGGTCACGGAGAGTTTTACCTCTGGCAGCATCTGGCCAGAAAGCGTTTTGACCTGCCCGCTGTCAGCCAGTACATACAGCTCGTTGAAGGGCTTGCTGACCCCGCCGTACTTCCCGGCAAGCCGGGTGATAAAGGCCATGTCGCTTTCATTGGACTGATCGATATGGGGAATGAAAATACCCTCCAGGCTCGGCGCAACACGGGGTGAAAAGCCGTGGCGGGTCACCAGTTGGCGGAACAGCGTCCCCAGGGTAGTCGGCCCGTAACTGGCGGAACGACGCTGCCGATAGCCGGTTTGATCCTGCACACTGAACGGAGCTGCGGTGGCTCCCACCACCAGACGCATGGGAAACAGGAACGGCGTTAGATGGGTAACCACAAACTCGCCCTTTTCCACCAGCCCCGTCTCCAGGTAGCCCGCCCGAAAACCGATCTTCCCGCTCAGGCTCGGCAAGCCTTCCAGGCCTTCGATGTTGAGGGTGAGTTCCAATTGGTCAGATTCAATACCTGTGGTATCCGTATGGCTCCACTGCATGATTCGCTCGTTGAGCAGGGCCGCGTTGGCGCCGTAGAACTCGACGATCGGGGTAAATCCCATTGCCATGAAACCTCCTTAATCCCAGGCCGACACCGGACGCACCGCTGCCGGTCGCGACTCCACTTCGGGCACGATTACCCAAACACCCGCCGGCAAGACCGGACCTTGCTCGGCAAGATCGGGGTTCAAGCGCCAGAGGTTTTCTTCAGCCTTGTCATCGCAGCGGCCAAGCTCGCGGTAGAGCAGCAGGTTGACCGCGTCACCGGCAATACTTCGCACTCTACGCATTGACGAACTCCTCCAGCACCAGTGTCCAGCCGATCACCAGAGCGGTGCCGTCATCGATCACACAGGACTGATCTTCCGTGACCGAAGTGATGCGCCACAGTCCCCAGTTACGACCGATACCGTCCACCAATGGCAGCGGCGCCCGACCGTTCTGCAGGGCACGCAGTTCGTCCAGTCGTTGCATGCCCACGGCGTACGCGGCTTTACCTGTGAACGTAAGCTTTTCCAGGTTTTGCCCCTTCTGCCGCGACTGCGGCTTGCTGGCAATAATCTCCAGATTTGCCCAGCCACCGTCCGTGAGGCGGTTGAGACCGGAATAGGCAAACCCGCGCGACAACCCGAAAATAAAATCCCCCAGTACCATTTGCTGTCGCATCAGGCATATCCCCTTAAATCAGTCAGCGATGCGTTACGCCGCACGCTCAAGGCGTCGGTCAGTATCGGTAAGGTTTGGTATTGCAGCGCCTGAATCACGCCATCGATGATGGGTTGGGCATCGGCAAGACTTACACCGCTGATCTGAATGCTTGGCGCGATGGTGATCTGCAGGTTGTCGGTGCTGGCGCTACTGAGTTCCTTGCTTACCGTGTTGGGTGATGGCAGACGGTCACTTGGGCCGAACAACTTGTCACCGAGCCAGGTTCCCGCCTCGCTGCCCAACAAACCACCGATGGCGCCGCCGACAGCAGTGCCGACACCGGGAAAAATCAGGGTGCCGATAGCGGCGCCGGCGGAGGCTCCCGCCCAGGCGCCGCCCGCGGTGCTGAGGCCGGAGGCGACCGCTTTTGCGTCGCCATTGCGCACGCCCTGCACCACATCCATGGCGGTGTCGACGTACTTCAACGGGCCGAGGCGGCGGGTGCCTACCGATTCCAGTCTGGCAAACGCTCCCGATAAACTCGCGGCCAGGCCTTTGCCTGCACCGCGCGCCACACGGCGGTTTGCCGACGGCGCCGCGTAGGAGGCAAACGAATTACCAGGTAGGTTGGTCGACGCCTGGGCGGCCTGTTTGGCAGAGAACGGAACAAGCGGCTGGCCCATCGCATTGAGCTGGGGCGCGGCATTTGCCGAGGCGGGAAGATGAAGAGGTTTGAGATCCGCGGCTTTGCCATCGACGGTTGCCTTCGATTCACGCGGAATCGTTTGGCCAGGCTTGGGAAGCTTGACGCGCCGCTTCTTCAAATTCCCGGGGGTGTGAGCTTTGTCTTTCTTGCGGACCGTCTCTCCAACGCTTTCGGGTAACTGTGCGGCCGCCGTTTCAAGTGGGCCGGTGGTGCCAAGGCAACATTGCTTGTCGCCACCCTTGTCCTTGTCTTTATCAAGCCCCCCGTCCTTGAACAGTTTCCCTACTCCGGGAATCTTGCCGAACGTCACATCGACCAGATTGCCGATCACTCGGGTCTTGACCGTATCCAACAGGCTCGAACCCAAATCCTTCCCGATATCGGCCCCGGCCTTGAGGCCCTTGTCCACCCAGGAATCGGAGGCTGTTGCTGGGTCCTTTTGCTCGTTCTTCGGCGCACCAGCGGCGACATCGACCGTCTTGGTCTCCAGCGAGTTGCCGTTAATGAACAACGTGCTGTTGAGCGATTCAAGGGCCTCGCGCAGCCGCACCTGCTCCAGGGTCAGGCCGTTGATTTCGAGGCTGGCACTGGCCAGCGCCAGGCTAAGATCCGTCAGTGCGGCAGGCACCGCATCCAGGGAGGCAGGCCCGGTCAAATCCTCGGCCGCCGGTGACAAGTCCCCCGAAAGCCCTCGGTCATACGTTTGCCCGGCAAATGCCAGCGCATAGTTAATCTGCATCCCGCTCTACTCCTGTTTGACGCCAAGGCGAGTGATCGCGATGTCGTAGCGGCGCAATGCTTTTCCGGCGTCCCAGTCCAGGATTTCCGCTTCGTTTACCGAGTAAACCAGCGGCACAACATCGAGGATTACTTCGATGTCGCGCTCTGAAAGAAGGCCGCCGGTTGATTTAAAAAATCGTCGATTCGCCCCTGCAGTTCGGTCCAGTCGGGCACGGTCAGGCCCGCCAAGTCGGGGATCATCAGCCCCGAACAATGGGCAGTGATGAACTCAGCGCGCTCCTTGGCCGTGGTGAGTTTTTTCATCACTTTGGTGGCACGCAGCGCGGGCATTTCCAGGGTCACATCGGTCAGGGTTCGGCCCGCTGCGTTCAGCGGCAGCAGCAGCTTCACCTGTTCGGTGATGGTTGAGTGACCAGGCGTGCGGGACTCGTCCAGGAAGAACGAAGCCGGGCGGGTCGACATGTCATGCACGTATTGCGCGATGCTCACGTAGTCCGGCCGCTTGAGCTGGTCGAGCTCTTTTTCCGACAGGCCGGTGGCGAGTTTCGCCAGTTCGAAAAACTGGTCGTCCTCATCGTCACCGGCCCGGGCCAGCGCGTCTTTTTGCGCGGCATAGAACAGCGGCTTGAGTTGAACCTGCTCGATCGTCGCGCCGGTATCGGCGGTGATCGGCGACAGCAGGACGTGCAGCGGAGGCATCCAGGCCATGAATCAATTCCTTGATGAAGTATGGGAGCGGGAAAACCCGCTCCCGGGGGCTTACGGCATCAGCACCGCGCGGCGGGCATCACCGAGAATGTCGACACCGTTGAGCACGAACTTCTGGGTGCGTACGTCGATGTCGATTACCGGAATGCCGTTTTCCAGGCGGTTGTAGGTGCGGCAGGAGAACTCCAGGGTGATGGCGGGTTTTTCGCCCATCTTCAGCGTTGTCTCGGTCAGCGTTTTCAGCTTGCCGCCGATGGTGTGGTAGGTGAAGTAAGTCTTGCCATCCTGGTCCTGGCCGGCTTCACGCACGTTCAGCAAAATGTCGTCGCCCAGACGCACGCCCAGGGCAAGCATGATTTCCGGACCTGCGCCTTGCAGCTCCAATGTGGCGTTGAGCGCTTTGGCGCCCTTGGCCATTTCTTCGGCGATGAAGCGCCCGCCGGTCATGAGCTCCATATCGAACTCAATCTTCGGCGGTGCGAACGAGGTGACCGTCGCCGACAACGGCAGGCCTTGGAGGGTGGCAGCCATGGCCTGTCTGATTCGGTTGGTAAACATTAGAGAACGTCCTCCAGGAACTGCTCGATGATTTCATCGCGGGCGTTGAGTTGATAAATCATGTGTTCGTTCGGCGCGTAGCGGCCGTAGTCGATGACGATGAACCAGGTGCCGTTCTTGTACTTCTCGACACTGTTCAATTCCGGGTGCAGGTACACGCTGCCGCCGGGGATGGTTTCGTCGGCTACCAGGGTTTGCAGCCAGTCGTTGATGCGCTTGACCTCCTGATCCATGAACGACTTGGTGAGGTTCTTGGCCATGGCTTTCTGGCCGGCCTTGACCAGCTTGCGGCTGATCGCATCTTCCAGGCCCACGTAGCTGATGAACTTGCCGGTAATGGAGCGGTTACCCAGCAGCGAGAAACCGCCGAGGATGGTGCGGGCGTAGTAGCTCACGCCGTAGCGGTTAAGCAGGTCGCCTTCGGTGGAGGTGTCGAGGATGTTGTACTCAACCACGCGGGAAACGTCTTCGGCGAAGGTCACCTGATTGCCCGGGCTTTCCCACTGCTTGACCTTGGCCAGTGCAGCGATGGCCAGGGACGACGGCGCCAGGAACACGTTTTTCTTCGCAGCCTTGGAGTACACCGACGGCATGTTGTGCACCAGCAGGCAACGGTCGAAACCGAGGTCGGCACCGCCCAGTTCGCCGCTGTAGGTCACTTGGTCAGCGACGGTTGCGTCCTTGCCATCCAGCACCACACGGGCCTTGATGCGTTTGCCGAAGGAGGCGAATTCGCCGGCCACGGCCTTGGTGCCGGTGAAGCCTGGAGCACCGATGATGGTCAGGTCTTCAGGGACGCTGGCCAGGGCGGCGAGGCCCAGTTTGCGGCCGGTGACCGGCTCTTCACCGCCGATTACGTTATTGATGGTGTCGGCCGGGGTGGTGCCCTCGTCGACGATCACTACGTAGACCGGCACCTTGACCACTTTGAGGATCTGGTACACGGCGTGGAACAGCGTGCCGGTTTCAGCGCCGGTAGGGTCCAGCAGCGCCTGGGTGGTGAAGCTGTTGATGCGGAACGGGGCGTTTTTCGGGATCGATGCATGGGCATTGGGGGCGGTGCCGACCAGGCCGATGACGTTGTCGCCAAGGCCACCCATGGCCTCGGGGGATTCAGTGGCATTCACAGTGATGCCGTTGTGCTCGAAGTTCAAAACCTCAGCCATGGTTAGTCAGCCTTCTTGGGGGTGGAGTTGAGGACGCTGGTGAGTTCCAGGCGGCCGGCGGTGCGCAGGGCGGATGCTTCGACGTCCAGCAGGTCGAGTTCTTCGCCTGCGGTGGACCAATGGCCATTGCCGGTGGGGAACGGGATGAGGACGGTGTAGGTTTGGCGGTTGAACATGAGTGGAATTCTCCGGGTGGAAAATGCCAAAGCCCCTGCGAGAGGGGCTTTGAGCGGGCGAAAAAAAACCGCTTTCGCGGTGAGTGGTTACTTATCTTCCGGCAATGGGAAACGCGCCTTGATTTCGGCTACTTTGGCTCGCCATTCTTTCTCCTTTTCAGCCGTACCGTCGAATTGCCACTCGAGGTACATCGGGTCAGCTTCGCTGACATAGGCAGAGCGGCGAGCGGCAATAGCGCTAGCGAGCGCGGCAGCGACAGAAGCGTTCTCGATCAGCGCTTGAGCGGCCATATCACTAAAGCCAAGACCTTTAAGTGTCTGCACGCTGGCAGGTACGTTGATCAGCGAGTCGCCAGCGGGGGTTTCCAGTTTTTCAATAAACAAAGTCATTTGATCAGTCCTTAAACCTTGGCGGTATACCGAGTGTCGTTGTCGTAGGAATAAGCCAAGCGCTTCTCTTCATAGGTCTTCCCAAGTACGGCATCTGCTTGAGCCAGCGCATAAGGCTTCACTACCCAACGCACCTCCCAATCAGCCGTAACGTCATCTTTCATGATCACTTCGGTATCCACCTTGCTGAAGCTCACAGGGTAATCAAACGTTTTGGTGATCGTGTAACTCAATCCACCTCTTAGGTACATCCCGGAGAATTGTGGGGACGTGGTCAGCTGACCAGCGACCAAACCGACATACATGGGTTTAAGCCCTGTAACGGCACGAGCCGTGCAAATCATGCCAAACGAGATGCCCCGAACCGTTTCGCGATAGGTTTGCGATATTCGTTTGATCGACAGGAAGTTGGCATCACCATTCCATGGAAAACCAACACCTTCCAATTGCAGGTTCAAGCCAGCGATATGATAGATACCCTCACCAAAGGGCGCCTTTTCGCTGTCTCGAGCAAAAATTCGAGAGATAGTAAGTTCGGTTTCTCCCCCATCGTTACCGGGCATGCTCCACCACACTGGGTAAAGCACGTCCGTGGACAAGCCGGTAAGGTCAATATCCTGCTTATAAAGCGCGCGGCCATTAATGTCTTTCGCTTGTACACCGTTACGCCACGCAGTGAACTGACTCGACGCCGCCTCTACCCGCGCATCAATTTTTCCAATCTGGTTAGTCACCGTTTCCGTCAGCTTATTACACGCATCAACCACTTTCGTGATAGTCGTTTCAATTCCCATCATCAACTCCCTGTCAATTAGTCTTTCCAGCACTTTTGTCAGTGCAACTACTTCGCTTCGAGATGCATAACCCGCAACATCAGATCAACGTGGCGGGACATATTGCCAACCGAAGCCGCCGCCATGATCGCGATTTCTTCAGCCATCAATACATTCAAATTCTCGCTCCCCACCACAATCGTCACGCTGTCCGCCGGCAATGGCGAAATGTCCAACGTGAACTTCTGCAGCACCCGAGCCGCCGCCGCTTTATACGTCAGCAACTTTCCTGCAACGGAATACACCGCCAATAAGGTCCCACTGGCGAGATAAAAACCGAACTCGCCAATTTCATACTCAGCCTCGCCATCAAACAGCGCGGCCATCCGGAGTTGCCGGTCGCCCAGGTCCTCGTAGTCCACAATGGCGACCCGCTGGCGCTCGTCACGCAGGGCAACTTCGGTGCCGTCGGGGTTGTAGCGGCCAGTACCGGCGCCGATGTGGGTAATTTCGCCTTTCAAGCCCTGGTTCGTTGCCTGCAGCACTTCATCCAATCCCTTGGAGGTGAAGCGCACCAGGCGTGTAATTTCATCTGTCATGGCTGCGCCCTGAGGTCGTAGTCGTTAATGGTGTAGTGCCGGGCTACCCCGGCACTGTTAAGCCGGGCCGCCAGCCCGAGTTCTGGCAGTACGCCGCACAGCTCTAACTCGCCATCGCTGAGCGGTGTGTGCGCCACGCTGCTGCAAGCGAGTGCCGCGTACAGCTTCACCTCGGGCAACGCCCCAGGCTGGCTCTCATCGCCGATGCTCAACCCTGGATCAGCAGCTGCGGCAACACGCAAACCCTGGGAGGTCTCGTGCACGATGGTGATGGTGGCTAAATCCCGCTCGCTCTTGGCCGCGTTGATGCGGCGGATCAAACGGTTGTGATCACCACTGGACCAACTGCGACCGATGATTGCCTGCACATCAAAGGTGTAGGGCAGACCTGTTGGCCGCTGTTGATACCAGGCGCTGATGTTCGGGGTGAAACCCAGTGATTCAACCGCGTAGCTCAGCGCCTTGGGCGTACCGGCCTGACGCTGGATCTGCCAGGACAAGGCCACGGTGAGGCGCTTCTCCGACTCGCTGGCAGCGGCATCCCATTCACTGACGCCGCGATCAGCGGCAAGGTAGGGAAGGAATTCAACCGGGGTTTGCAGCGGGTTCATCAAAGCGGGAAATGGCGGCGTGACCCGGTCGAGTAACTGTCCAAAACCCAGGTCCAGTGCCTTCTCCAACGGCGAACTGTTGGCGGGCAGCAAGCTGCCTTTTGGTTCGTTCATAACGTGCGCACCTCCACCTCGACACCCGTGCAATACGGGGCCTGGAACGCCGTGGTGACGATCGGCTCCAGCGGCTCAAGGATTTGCAGTTGCGCAGCGCCAGCCGAGTGGATGGCGTAGTCGATCCAGCTTGGGTCCACCCGCCCTTCCAGGCGATGGCAAGACTCTGCGTAGTCTTGCAGCAGTTTCTGGGCGGCGACTTGAGTGAGCCCGGAGTCCGGGCCGGCGTTGATCTTTGCCACCACGCGGATTTTGTAACGCAGGATTTGTGCGCCCTGCACCGAGACGAGATCCGTTTCCGGTCGCACATCAGGCCGGGCGAAGTGCCGGCGTACACCGTCGAGTAGGTCCGCAGAAGGTGTGCCATCCCCGTCTCGGGACAGGACCGTGACCATCACTTCGCCAGGCGCGGTGCGACGGCCGTTGCCATCCTTGACCCGCGCCGCGTAGCCGTCGGGGTCGAAGGTATAAGTGACCGTCACCACACCCGGCGTAGCACTTTGCACTTTCACCGATGGACGCTCACCGAGGGTGAAAACCTCCCGGCGATACTGCATGCGTGAGCCCGCAGCCGGAGCGTGGGGCGCGAGGTAATAACGCAACCGGGCGTCGTCGTCGCTCTCCAACGTCGGCGGCACGGGCGGGAAAGCCGCTGGATCACCGGGATCAAGCACCTGGCGCTCCAGGCCCATGTCCGCCAAGCGTGCATCGAGGTTGCTGCCGGTGGCCCACCACGCCAGCATCTGCTTGATGCGGGCGTTGTATTTGCGCTCGTGGGTTTGCAACCGAACGCAAAACGCTTCCAGCGCCAACGTCAGCAGCTCGCTTTCGTTCTCCAGGCTCACCTTGAGCTTGGCGGCGTTTTCCGGCGCACGAGTCGCGACGTAATCAACGACAAACGCCTTGAACTCCGCCAACAGTGGCTCGAATTCATCGACGGCAATGATCGCTGGCTCAGCCAACTGGTTCTGGCCGGGTATCAACATGCTCATGTCACCACCTCGAAGGTTTGTTTGCGGTTTTTCCAGGTGCCGGCGAAGCGCAGCAACAGGCCGGCGCCCTGACGGTTGGCGACGATGACTTGCGGCTCGAAATCGGCGATGCCGTTCTGTGGGTTGTAGAACGCCTGGGCGGCATGGCTCTGGGCGAGAATCAGCAGGTCATCGCCGAGGTTTTGCCCGAGCAGTTGCGGGATCATCGAGCCGTACAGCGGGCGCTTCTGGCGAGTGCCCAAGGGAGTGGTCAGCGCTCGGGTGGCGCGCTGGACGAACTGCAGCCAGTCATCGACGGCTGCCCCGGTGTTCCGATCGATTCCGATCATGGGATGTCCTTATCAGGGGCTGATGACTCGGCCTTGGTGGTCCACCACCGGGCCGCTGAAGTGCGCGCCGCCGGCATCCAGCAACAGACTGGTACCACCAACTTGCAGCGTGATGCTCTGGGCATTCATCGTCAGGCTGGCGGCGCCGACCTTGACGTTGACCTGCTCGCGGGAACCGATGAACGTAGTCGGGCCGTTGACCCAGTTGAAGGTGTGGCTGGCGTCGTCGTAGTCGCTTTGGGTGCCGTCCTGATGGCGGCGTCGGGTCAGGGTCGGGACGCTGGAAACCGGCGGAAAACGGTCGCTGTTCAAGCCGAACAAGGCTACCGATTGCGCTCCGCCCTCCCCGCCGCCGTAGTTGAGCAGCAAGCATTGCTCGCCCACGGACGGGATGCGAGTTTCCGTCTGCGCACCGGCGCTGGGGTTGAAAAAGCGAATGGCCGGGGTGAGCAGTTCGCCGTGGCTGACCTTGCAGGTATTGCTGGCCGCGTCGACCTCCTGGCATACGCCGATGCGGCAGAAACTTTCGGCGCGTCGATACAGGTCTTCGAACTGGCTTTCCATTTCCGCCAGTCGCTCGACGATCGGCCCCAGTTGCATGCGTAACAGCGCGTCGAACATGGGCTACTCCGCCAGCGGCTTGTATTGGTCGGGGTCGTCGATGTTCGAGACTTCCCAAGTGCAGGCGAACAGCGGTTTGCCTGTGGGATCGTTGAGCAGCGGCGGTCCGATATAGAGGGTTTGGGTGAAGCTGACGGTCCAGGTGTCGTAGTCCGTTTCCGCGGTGGTGCGTATGGATGGCGCAGCGACAATGTTGGTCGGCAGATCGCACTGCTCCTGCGGCAGGTTCCAGCGGTTATCCAACACCAGGTCCATCAGTTGGCTGGCCAGGTCGCAGGCATCAAAGGGCAAGGCACCCGGGGCAACCATGGCCTTGAGTGAAATCCCCAGGGAGTGGGCTTTGCGCCCTTCGCGGGAGCGAATGCCCGGGCCATTGCCTTCGACGGTGATCAACACACCGGTGTTATTCGCGGCGCCCTGGAAGTCCTGATAATTGCCGACCTTCAGATCCGGAAAGGCAACGCGCAGCGCCTCGTTGATGGCCTGGGGCAGTTGGGAGGGTTTTTCGATGAGTGTCATTTAAGTCGCGTCCTTGCAACGGTTACTGCGGGTCCCGGCCTGGGCCTTCGTTGACGCCGATGCGCTTGGCCGCCCAGCGTTCATAAAGGCCGATGGCCACGTCGGCACCGGCCATGGCGGTCAGGCAACCAATGGCGCCGGCTGTCCAGATCGACATGCCGGCGGCGTAGCACAGCATCAGGGCTGACACCCCGCACACCATGCAGGCCCCGGAACGCAGGGCCAGGCGTCGCACCAGCGACCAACCGCGGGCGCCCTCCTTGTCGGCGCGCCACATTTCTCCGGAGATACCGCCGATCAGGGCCAGCGCGATCACTAACCAGATAGGCATTTCCGCTAACGCTTGCTGCTCGTTTGTCATGTCACGCCTCCTGGCTGAGCATTACCGGCGCAGTGCCGGGTGTTGGGTAATTCCATTTATAGGTAGGCATTCCAAAAAGCCCGGTTGCCCGGGCTTTTCAGTAATGCTGTCCTCGAACTTTCGGCGCTACTGGCGCGGTACGGTTCTTTCTTCAATGTTTTTCCGACCACGATCCCTGTCTGCCGGATAACTGCTTCTGGTGCTTTACGCTGCACACCCGGGTCAGTTGCCAACCCTCTGAACCGTTAAGGCCGGTTCATCGCTGCCTGTTCTTGAAGCGGTTTGAAACTAAAGAGCGTCGGCATCCTTGCCGGTGTTGCCTGGCATCCGTGCCATCGCTTCGATGGCGTCCTTGCCGGTGTTGCGTAACATCCTTGTCTTCCTTGGCAGCATCCTTGCCGCCTCCACCAGGCCTTCTTGGCTGGCTTGAGATGAAGAATATGCATGTATGCATATACAGTCAATGCACAAGTGCATTTATTTTTGCGCCACATATGCATAGATGCATTCACGGCCTTATGGGCAAAGGGTTTGGTGGTTTTGCACGGGCGAAAAAAAACCCGCTCATTGGCGGGTTTTTCTTACGCAGAAGGGTTAGCGGGCGTACATGCCCCACCAGAAGACGTGACCGAGGATGCTGATCTGCTCTTCCTGGATGTCCTGGAAGCTGTAGTCCTCATCCGGGTGTTCATCGCGGTTGAAACTGCGCAGGCGAATCCCCGAAGGCAGGCGGTAGAGCTGTTTCACCCGCAGTTGGCCGTTGTGATTGATGGCATACAGGTCGCCGTCGACGATGTCACCAATCCCGCACTTGCCGGCGTTGACGCCGACGGTCGCGCCGTCACGCAGCACCGGCAACATACTGTTGCCACGCACCGTGACGCACTTGGCCTGGTCGAACTGCACACCGTTATGCCGCAGGCTGCGCTTGCCGAATCGCAGGCTGGCCTTCTCGCTTTCCTCGATGACGAATCTTCCTGATCCAGCAGCCAATTCAACCTCGCGCAGAAAGGGGATCGACACCTCGTCATCATTAACGGGCGTGTCGTCGTCCCACAGGCTTATGTCCTTGAGTTCCGAATGCATCGGGTCACGTTCCTCAGACCGCGCCGACACCAGCGCCACGCGCCCGCGCAGCTGATCAGTGCTGACCTGGAAGTAATCGGCGATGCGCGAGATATGCTTGTCCGACGGATCAACGATCTTGCCGCTGAGGATCCGGGAGAGCGTGGATTGAGGCACGCCGGTACGCCGGTGAAGCTCCGTGGGGGAGATCCGGTCGCGGTCCAGCAGTTCTCTTAAGACGATAGAAACGTTGCGTTTTTGCATAACGCGGATAGTGCAGGCAGTTTTCATGCTTGGCAAATGCTAATTTGCATATTTAATGCATTGATTGCAGATTTTTACCTGACCGTTTGTGCACTGCGAAGCCCCGACCTCGCGTGTTAACCTTGCGCCCATTGCAAAAAATGCTGGGCCAAGCGCCCCCTTTGCCCCATCACTTTCAACGAATTTGCTAACTATCCAATGAGTAAAAACACTTCCGATCTGTCCTCCCACACCCCGATGATGCAGCAGTACTGGCGCCTGAAAAACCAGCACCCTGATCAGTTGATGTTCTACCGCATGGGCGACTTCTACGAGATCTTCTATGAAGACGCGAAGAAGGCCGCCAAGTTGCTGGACATCACCCTGACCGCGCGCGGGCAGTCGGCCGGGCAGGCGATTCCGATGTGCGGGATTCCTTATCATTCGTTGGAAGGTTACCTGGTCAAGCTGGTGAAGCTGGGCGAGTCGGTGGTGATCTGTGAGCAGATCGGCGACCCGGCCACCAGCAAGGGCCCGGTTGAACGTCAGGTAGTGCGCATTATTACGCCGGGTACGGTGAGTGATGAGGCGCTGCTGGATGAGCGTCGCGATAACTTGATCGCGGCGGTGCTTGGGGATGAGCGGCTGTTCGGCCTGGCGGTGCTGGATATCACCAGCGGCAACTTTACGGTGCTGGAGATCAAGGGCTGGGAGAACCTGCTGGCGGAACTGGAGCGCGTCAACCCGGTGGAGCTGATGATTCCGGATGACTGGCCAAAGGATCTGCCTGCGGAACGTCGTCGTGGGACCAAGCGTCGCGCACCGTGGGATTTCGAGCGTGATTCGGCGCTGAAAAGCCTATGCCAGCAATTCTCCGTGCAAGACCTCAAGGGTTTTGGCTGCGAAACCCTGACCCTCGCTATCGGCGCCGCCGGTTGCCTGCTCAGCTATGCCAAGGAAACCCAGCGCACGGCCCTGCCGCATTTGCGCAGCCTGCGTCATGAACGCCTCGACGACACCGTGGTGCTGGATGGCGCCAGCCGTCGCAACCTGGAACTGGATACCAACCTGGCCGGCGGGCGCGACAACACCTTGCAATCGGTGGTCGACCGTTGCCAGACCGCCATGGGCAGCCGCTTGCTGACCCGCTGGCTGAACCGTCCGCTGCGGGATTTGACCGTGCTGCAAGCCCGTCAAACCTCTATTACGTGCCTGCTGGATCAATACCGGTTTGAAAAGCTGCAACCGCAACTCAAGGAAATCGGGGATATCGAGCGGATCCTGGCGCGGATCGGTCTGCGTAATGCACGGCCCCGCGACCTGGCACGCCTGCGGGATGCCCTCGGCGCCCTGCCGCAACTGCAAGCGGCGATGACCGAACTGGAAGCGCCGCACCTGCAGCAGCTTGCCGTCACCACCAGCACCTACCCGGAACTGGCGGCGCTGCTGGAAAAAGCCATCATCGACAACCCGCCCGCGATCATCCGTGACGGTGGCGTGTTGAAAACCGGTTACGACACCGAGCTGGACGAACTGCAATCTCTGAGCGAGAACGCCGGGCAGTTCCTGATCGACCTGGAAGCCCGCGAAAAAGCCCGCACCGGCTTGGCCAACCTGAAAGTCGGCTACAACCGCGTGCACGGCTACTTCATCGAATTGCCAAGCAAGCAGGCCGAGCAGGCGCCGATCGATTACCAGCGTCGCCAGACCCTCAAGGGCGCCGAGCGCTTTATCACCCCGGAGCTTAAAGAGTTCGAAGACAAGGCGCTGTCGGCCAAAAGCCGCGCCCTGGCTCGGGAGAAGATGCTCTACGAAGCCTTGCTCGAAAGCTTGATCGGCAAGCTGGCGCCGTTGCAGGACACCGCCGCCGCCCTGGCCGAGCTGGATGTACTGAGCAACCTGGCCGAGCGAGCCCTGAACCTTGACCTGAACTGCCCGCGATTTGTCAGCGAGCCGTGCATGCGCATCGTGCAAGGTCGCCACCCGGTGGTGGAGCAGGTTCTGACCACGCCGTTCGTCGCCAACGACCTGTCGCTGGATGACGATACCCGCATGCTGGTGATCACCGGTCCGAACATGGGCGGTAAATCCACCTACATGCGTCAGACCGCATTGATTGTGCTGCTGGCGCATATCGGCAGCTTCGTGCCAGCGGCCAGTTGCGAGCTGTCCCTGGTGGACCGCATCTTCACCCGGATCGGCTCCAGCGATGACCTGGCCGGTGGCCGTTCGACCTTTATGGTGGAAATGAGCGAAACCGCCAACATCCTGCACAACGCTACCGAACGCAGCCTGGTGCTGATGGACGAAGTGGGCCGCGGCACCAGCACCTTTGACGGCCTGTCCCTGGCCTGGGCGGCGGCCGAGCGATTGGCGCACCTGCGGGCGTATACGCTGTTCGCGACGCACTACTTCGAGCTGACCGTGCTGCCGGAAAACGAGCCGCTGGTGGCCAACGTGCACCTCAATGCCACCGAGCACAACGAGCGCATCGTGTTCCTGCACCATGTGCTGCCCGGGCCAGCGAGCCAGAGTTACGGCCTGGCCGTGGCGCAACTGGCGGGCGTGCCAAGTGAGGTGATCACTCGCGCCCGCGAACACCTGAGCCGCCTGGAAGAAACCGCCCTGCCCCACGAAGTTCCCGTGGCCAGCCCGGCCAAAGCCAGCAACAAACCCAGTGCGCCACACCAGAGCGACATGTTCGCCAGCCTGCCTCATCCGGTACTGGATGAGTTGGCTAAGCTTGACTTGGACGACTTGACCCCGCGAAAAGCGCTCGAAATGTTATATGCACTGAAGACTCGGATATAACGCAGACGCGTGCAAGCTGGTAGACTCTCGCGCGGTTTGGGATGCTGCGGGCTTTTAGCCTGGCCTGCAGACTATCGCTCCCGAACCTCGCGAGCCCTGCCACAAGGGGTTTCGCTGCCGCCGCCTGAGGAGAGAATTAGAAATGACCTTCGTCGTCACCGACAACTGCATCAAGTGCAAGTACACCGACTGCGTAGAAGTGTGTCCGGTGGACTGCTTCTACGAAGGCCCGAACTTCCTGGTCATCCACCCGGACGAGTGCATTGACTGCGCCCTGTGTGAGCCAGAATGCCCGGCCGTCGCGATTTTCTCCGAGGACGAAGTCCCGGCAGAAATGCAGGAATTTATTCAGTTGAACGTTGAGCTGGCGGAAATCTGGCCGAATATCACTGAGCGCAAAGACCCGATGCCGGATGCGGCGGAATGGGATGGCAAGAAAGGCAAGATTGCAGACCTCGAGCGCTGATAGCGTCGAAGCCCTCTAAAAGGCCCCTTGCGGGCCTTTTTGCATTTCTGCGGGGCGGGTTTCACTTTTCTACAGGCAAAAAAAAAAGGGGCGGTATGACCCGCCCACATTTTTTCCCTAGTCCCTGTGTTCCTTTTCATCATCCTGATGAATCGCATCCTGCGAGGTTCCCTGAGTCATCATTCCGTGATGACTGTGTCAATCCGTGGACACAGGGCTGATCTTAGAGAGTTCCCGGGGAAGTTCAACGGGATCCAAATCGCGGAACTATATATTTGCGCGTTCGATCAATAATAAATAATTGTTATATTTCAACAAGATATAAATACAGGCAATCAATTCAAGACGTCCGCACCGGCGAAAAAACCCAAACACTTACGAGAAAGTAAGTGAATGCTTACACCAGCAATTACGTAAAAGGGTAACGAGCGGGCCCTGAAAGTTCGCCAGGCAAGAAAAAGCCCCGACACCGTCGAGGCTTCTTTCCCATCAGGTGGATCAGTCGTCGCTGACAGTGATCGTCGGCATCGCCTGGCCCTCAGCTTCCTGGAGTACGATCCGCGCCCCTACGTGGCGGGCCAGTTCCTGGTAGACCATGGCAATCTGGCCATCCGGTTCAGCAGCCACGGTCGGCTTGCCACCATCAGCCTGCTCACGAATCCCCATGGACAGTGGCAACGACGCCAGCAGTTCAACCCCGTACTGGGTCGCCAGCTTCTCGCCGCCGCCTTCACCGAACAGATGCTCGGCATGGCCGCAGTTGGAGCAGATGTGCACCGCCATGTTCTCCACGACGCCCAGTACCGGAATGTTGACCTTGCGGAACATCTCCACGCCCTTGCGAGCATCCAGCAGCGCCAGGTCCTGCGGCGTAGTGACGATCACCGCGCCGGCCACCGGGACTTTCTGCGCCAGGGTCAACTGGATATCGCCGGTGCCTGGTGGCATATCGATCACCAGATAGTCCAGATTGCCCCAATCGGTCTGGGTGACCAGTTGCAGCAATGCACCGGAAACCATCGGGCCACGCCAGACCATCGGCGTATTGTCATCGGTCAGGAAGGCCATGGACATCACTTCCACGCCATGGGACTCGATCGGCACAAACCATTTCTGGTCTTTGATCTTAGGCCGGGTACCTTCGGCAATGCCGAACATCACGCCTTGGCTCGGGCCATAGATGTCGGCGTCGAGAATGCCGACGCGCGCGCCTTCACGTGCCAGGGCCAGGGCCAAGTTGGCGGCGGTGGTGGACTTGCCCACGCCGCCCTTGCCGGAGGCCACGGCCACCACGTTCTTGACGTTGGCCAGGCCCGGGATCTGCGCCTGGGCCTTGTGCGGGGCGATCACGCACTGGATGTCGACCTTGGCCGAGCTGACGCCGTCCAGGCCTTCAATGGCCATTTGCAGCATCTGCGCCCAGCCGCTCTTGAACAGCCCGGCGGCATAACCCAACTCAAGCTGGACCGAAACCTTGTCACCCTGCACGTCGATGGCGCGTACGCACCCGGCGCTGACCGGGTCCTGGTTCAGGTAGGGGTCGGTGTATTGGCGAAGAACGGCTTCCACCGCTGCGCGATTGACGGCGCTCATGGGCTACTCCCGAAAAAGACTGACTAAAACAGGCGGCTATCCTAACCGTTCCAGCGTCTTAGCGGCACGCTTTCGGCCGTCGGGAAAATCCTGAAACAGCCGCACGGGGTGAAATAAATTTCCCGGCGCTTTATAGTGGCCGACCTCCGTTTCATCAAGTAGCCGAGCCCCATGTCCGAGCCACGCAAGATCCTCGTCACCAGCGCCCTGCCCTATGCCAATGGTTCTATCCACCTTGGCCATATGCTTGAGTACATCCAGACCGATATGTGGGTGCGCTTCCAGAAGCATCGCGGCAATCAATGCATTTATGTCTGCGCGGACGACGCCCACGGTTCGGCCATCATGTTGCGCGCCGAGAAGGAAGGCATCACCCCGGAACAACTGATCGCCAATGTCCAGGCTGAACACAGCGCCGACTTTGCCGAGTTCCTGGTAGATTTCGACAACTTCCACTCGACCCACTCCGAAGAAAACCGCGAGCTGTCGAGCCAGATCTACCTGCGTCTGAAGGACGCCGGGCACATTGCCACGCGTTCGATCACCCAGTATTTCGACCCGGAAAAGAAAATGTTCCTGGCCGACCGTTTCATCAAGGGCACTTGCCCTAAATGCGGCACTGAGGACCAGTACGGCGACAACTGCGAAAAATGCGGCGCCACTTACGCGCCTACCGACCTGAAGGATCCGAAGTCGGCCATCTCTGGCGCCACCCCGGTGCTCAAGGATTCCCAGCACTTCTTCTTCAAGCTCCCGGATTTCCAGCAAATGCTGCAAACCTGGACCCGCAGCGGCACCCTGCAGGACGCCGTGGCGAACAAGATCGCCGAATGGCTGGACGCCGGCCTGCAGCAGTGGGACATCTCCCGCGATGCGCCGTACTTCGGTTTTGAGATCCCGGGCGAGCCAGGCAAGTACTTCTATGTGTGGCTGGACGCGCCGATTGGCTACATGGCCAGCTTCAAGAACCTGTGCGACCGTACGCCGGAGCTGGACTTCGACGCGTTCTGGGCCAAGGACTCCACTGCCGAGCTGTATCACTTCATCGGCAAGGACATCGTCAACTTCCACGCGCTGTTCTGGCCGGCGATGCTCGAAGGTTCGGGCTACCGCAAGCCGACCGGCATCGCGGTACACGGCTATCTGACGGTGAATGGCCAGAAGATGTCCAAGTCCCGTGGCACCTTTATCAAGGCGCGCACCTACCTGGACCACCTGTCGCCGGAATACCTGCGCTACTACTACGCATCCAAACTGGGACGTGGCGTCGACGACCTGGACCTGAACCTGGAAGACTTCGTACAAAAGGTCAACTCGGACCTGGTGGGCAAAGTCGTCAACATCGCCAGCCGTTGCGCCGGGTTTATCCACAAGGGCAACGCCGGTGTGCTGGTGGCTGAAAACGCCGCGCCAGAACTGACCGACGCGTTCCTGGCTGCAGCACCAAGCATCGCCGACGCCTATGAAGCCCGCGACTTTGCCCGCGCCATGCGCGAGATCATGGGCCTCGCCGACCGTGCCAACGCCTGGATCGCCGACAAGGCGCCGTGGTCGCTGAACAAGCAGGAAGGCAAGCAGGCTGAAGTCCAGGCCATCTGCGCCACGGGCGTCAACCTGTTCCGCCAGTTGGTGATCTTCCTCAAGCCGGTACTGCCACTGCTGGCGGCCGACGCCGAGGCGTTCCTCAACGTGCCGCCACTGACCTGGAACGACCACGCGACCTTGCTCAGCAACCATCAGTTGAATGAGTTCAAGCCGCTGATGACCCGTATCGACCCGGTAAAAGTCCAGGCCATGAGCGACGCGTCCAAAGAAGACCTCGAGGCCAGCAAGACCGATACCGGAGAAACGGCGCCTGCCGGCAATGGCGAACTGGCGAAAGATCCGCTGTCGCCAGAAATCGACTTCGACGCATTTGCCGCAGTGGACCTGCGGGTCGCGCTGATCATCAAGGCCGAAGCTGTGGAAGGCGCCGACAAGCTGCTGCGCCTCACCCTGGACATCGGTGACGAGCAACGCAACGTGTTCTCCGGGATCAAGAGCGCCTATCCGGATCCGTCCAAGCTCGATGGTCGCCTGACCATGATGATTGCCAACCTCAAGCCACGGAAAATGAAATTCGGCATCTCCGAAGGCATGGTGATGGCGGCGGGCCCTGGCGGTGAAGAGATCTACCTGTTGAGCCCGGACAGCGGCGCCAAGCCGGGTCAGCGCATCAAGTAAAAACTGCGAACCGCCCCATGGTCTCGGCCATGGGACGGTTTCAGCTAGTACCCCCTCCTCGCTTGCCGGATAATCGGATTCTGTTTGCTGTTGGCCCTTTGCTGGCCGTGGCTTTTCCGGGTTCCAACGCAATGATCAAACCATGAGCCTGATTCAACGTATCGACGCCCTGCTGCCGCAAACCCAATGTGGTAAATGTGGGCATCCTGGCTGCAAGCCCTATGCAGAAGGCATTGCCCAAGGCGAGGCGATCAACAAGTGCCCACCGGGCGGCCAGGAAACCATTGCCGGCCTGGCGCAGCTGCTGAAGCTCCCGGTGCTGGAGCTGGACACATCCCGAGGCGAAGCGCCCGCACAGATCGCGTTTATCCGTGAGGCGGAGTGCATCGGCTGTACCAAATGCATCCAGGCCTGCCCGGTGGACGCCATCGTCGGTGCTGCCAAATTGATGCACACGGTGATTATCGACGAGTGCACCGGCTGTGACCTGTGTGTGGCGCCCTGCCCGGTTGACTGCATCGAAATGCGCCCGTTGACCACGGTGTTGCCGATTGTCGGCGGGCTGGCCACCAATGATCATGAGCGCCAGGCACGCAGCCTCAAGCGCGATCGGGCAAGGCGGCGGTTTGAACAGCGCAACGCGCGGCTGCAACGCGAGGAGGAACAGAAACTCGCCGAACGCCTGGCACGCACCAAGCGCGCTGCACCGGTGGCTGCGGCGACGGAGAACCCGGTCCAGGCCGCCATTGAGCGGGTTCGTGCACAAAAAGCCGCCGCGATGGACGCCGCCTTGAAGAAGGCCAAGATCAACCTGGCCATGAGCCGTGCCCAATTGCACAAATCGTTGAAAGCCTTTGGTCACCCGCCGACCTTTGAACAGCAGTCGCAGTTGATCATCCTGCAACAACACTTCGAAACAGCAGAGCAGGCGCTTGCGGCACTGGTGGCGGCCGATGCTCGCACTTGAAGCCCTTGATCATCAGCCGCACGTTATGAAGCGTGTACTGCGGATGACCGCCGCGTTTATCCTGCTCGGGTTATTGGGCTCGTTTTTCGTAACCACACTGACTGTCTGCAAGGAACCGCTCGCCCCATGAACGCCGCAAAACGCCTGGAAATTTTCCGTCGGCTTCACGAAGACAACCCGGAACCAAAAACCGAACTGGCCTATTCCTCGCCGTTCGAGCTGCTGATCGCCGTGATTCTTTCGGCCCAGTCCACAGACGTCGGCGTCAACAAGGCCACGGCCAAGTTGTATCCCGTAGCCAATACTCCGGAGGCGATCTACGCGCTTGGGGTTGAAGGGTTATCCGAGTACATCAAGACCATTGGCCTGTACAACAGCAAGGCGAAGAATGTCATCGAGACCTGTCGGCTGCTGGTGGAGTTGCACGGCAGCGAAGTGCCGCAGACACGTGAAGCCCTGGAAGCACTTCCAGGCGTAGGCCGCAAAACCGCCAACGTGGTGCTGAATACGGCGTTTCGCCAACTGACCATGGCGGTGGACACGCACATCTTTCGGGTCAGCAACCGCACCGGGATTGCCCGCGGAAAGAATGTGGTGGAGGTGGAAAAACAATTGATGAAATTTGTGCCCAAGCCCTATCTGCTGGATTCACATCACTGGCTGATCCTTCACGGACGCTATGTCTGCCAGGCCCGCAAGCCGCGCTGTGGCAGTTGCCGCATCGAAGACCTGTGTGAATACAAGGAAAAGACTTCCGACGATTGAGCCATCATTGCTTTTATTGATGAGTCGATTGAAAAAATCTTTTTTACCAGGCTCAAGATTATCGCTATAAGGAGCGCCAACGGCAGTCTTAGCCTGGAGTTAACCTTATGAGCACTGGCAAAGAACAACTGGATGTAGAAGACGACGTTGTTGGCGCTGAATCCGACGATGATGCAGCGGAAGCGCCGGTAGAGGTGGCCAAGACCAATTTGAGCAAACGCCGCACCATCGACAACCTTCTGGAAGAGCGGCGCTTGCAGAAACAGTTGGCCGATTACGACTTCGATCTCTAATCGACCCAACGACAAACAGAAGCCTCCCCTACGGAGGCTTTTTTCTGACGGCATGTAAGTGCGCGGCCGACCTATACCAACCCGTTGCGCTGGGCCAGTTCGATCAAATCCACCAGAGAGCGTGCATTGAGCTTGAGCAGCAAGCGGGTCTTGTAGGTACTCACGGTTTTGTTGCTCAGGAACATGCCATCGGCGATCTCCTTGTTGGTTTTGCCGCGGGCCAGTTGCTGCAACACCATCATCTCCCGGCCGGAAAGGCGCTCGACCATGTCCGCTTCGCTGGCGTTACCCATTGTGGAGCGCACCGAGTTCAGCGCCTGGTTGGGGAAATAGCTGTACCCGCACAGCACCGCCTTGACCGCGCTCAACAGCTCGGTGAGATCCTGCTGCTTGCACACATAGCCGGCGGCACCCGCCTGCATGCAGCGCATGGAAAAGTGTCCTGGCGCCTGGGAAGTCAGCACCAGCACCTTGAAGGGATGGGCCTGTTTGGTAGAGGACAGCCGGCATATAACTTCCAGGCCATCGAGTTTAGGTATTCCAATATCCAGTATGACAATGTCCGGCATATGCTCCCGTGCAAGTTGCAAGGCATCGACACCGTTATCGGTCTCGGCAACGACCTCATAACTATGACGTTCCATTAGCATACGCACAGCAAGACGAATGACGGGATGATCATCCACGATCAGCACTTTATTCATGGGCAAGTCCAATTTCGCTGTTCGAATTATTAAGAGCAAGCACAATAGCCTAGTCGTTTCCCGCTTGGCATAGTGCTCCCCCCCAAGCAACAGCAAGCAGAGACCCAACCCACAACGACATAGGATTTAACCTACAAAAAAACGCCCAGGTGGAGGTGTCCAGTTTTGTTGAGGCTTTCAGACCTTTCCTAGCGCAAACATATTTTGAGTGAAAATTCCCAAGGTTACGGGGTGCGGAGTAAACGTAACGCACACGAGTTTCAGGAAATGCCCCTTGTACGTTGTCAGAAAGCCCGTGGTTCCGGGCTGAAACCCACGTTTTAAAAGTTCCATGCGACATTCTTGATTACGCTCCAGAAATCCTACAGGCATGTCAGTAGCTGACATATTCGTCGTACATTTCTGAGTGAAATTTCTGTAGTACATAGTTCCTACACACGAGAAAAAAACCACTTTCAACAATGCATCTCTTATCGGATGAAAATAATAAACATTGCACCCTTAAAATATAAACATTACGCCCTTGAGCACAGGGTGGTCTTGAGCTGAACTATAAACGCAGCATCCTGCGCAAAGACTTAAGCCGGATTTTCAGCCAAAAAAAATGGCCCTCGAAGGGCCATTTTTCATTGCAACTTAAAGCACTCAGAACAACTTGCGACCTTTGTTGGCCGCAATACGCATGCGCAAAGCGTTCAGTTTGATGAAGCCTGCCGCGTCTGCCTGGTTGTACGCGCCGCCATCTTCTTCGAAGGTGGCGATATTGGCATCGAACAGCGACTCGTCGGACTTGCGACCGGTCACGATCACGTTGCCCTTGTACAGCTTCAGGCGCACAACGCCGTTCACGTGGGCCTGGGAAGCGTCGATCATCTGTTGCAACATCAGACGCTCCGGGCTCCACCAGTAGCCGGTGTAGATCAGGCTGGCGTACTTGGGCATCAACTCGTCTTTGAGGTGAGCCACTTCACGGTCCAGGGTGATGGACTCGATGGCGCGGTGAGCGCGCAGCATGATGGTGCCGCCCGGGGTCTCGTAGCAGCCACGGGACTTCATGCCCACATAACGGTTCTCGACGATGTCGAGGCGGCCGATACCGTGTTCGCCGCCGATACGGTTCAGGGTCGCCAATACGGTGGCCGGGGTCATTTCGACGCCGTCCAGCGCGACGATGTCGCCGTTGCGGTAGGTCAGTTCCAGGTACTGGGCCTTGTCAGGAGCGTTCTCCGGGGAGACGGTCCACTTCCACATGTCTTCTTCGTGCTCGGTCCAGGTGTCTTCCAGCACGCCGCCTTCATAGGAGATGTGCAGCAAGTTGGCGTCCATCGAGTACGGGGACTTCTTCTTGCCGTGACGCTCGATCGGGATGGCGTGCTTTTCAGCGTAGTCCATCAGCTTTTCACGGGACAGGAGGTCCCATTCACGCCACGGAGCAATGACTTTTACGCCTGGCTTCAAGGCATAGGCGCCCAGCTCGAAACGTACCTGGTCGTTGCCCTTGCCGGTGGCGCCATGGGAAATGGCGTCAGCGCCGGTTTCGTTGGCGATTTCGATCAAGCGCTTGGCGATCAGCGGACGTGCGATGGAAGTACCCAGCAGGTACTCGCCTTCGTAGACAGTGTTGGCGCGAAACATCGGGAAAACGAAATCGCGGACGAACTCTTCGCGCAGGTCGTCAATGTAGATCTCTTTCACGCCCATGGCTTGCGCCTTGGCACGTGCAGGTTCGACCTCTTCGCCCTGACCCAGGTCAGCGGTGAAGGTCACCACTTCACAGTTATAAGTATCCTGCAGCCACTTGAGGATCACCGAAGTGTCCAGGCCGCCGGAATACGCGAGAACGACCTTGTTTACGTCGGCCATGCCATCACTCCACGGGGTTGTACGGAAAGGCGTCGATTCTACCGACCAAAACCGTGAAATTACAGGGGCGCGACAGCAAATGAAGATAAAGCGACAGATTATGTCGAGCGGGCGACGAAACGCCGCACCTTATGAGGTGGCGGCGGCGTTGCCTGGCGCTTTGGCTTGGGGCGCCGGTTTTTCGGGGGCTACCACCCGTTCGAGTTGAATATTCACCCGACGGTTTTTCGCCCGGTTGGCCGGATTGGTGTTCGGCGCCAACGGGTAGCTTTCACCATGGAAACGCAGGGCAATCTGCGATTCATCGATGCCATTGGCCTTGAAGTAGTCCATCACCGCCAATGCTCGACGCCGCGAAACATCACGATTGGTCAGGCGATTGCCGCTGTTGTCGGAGTGGCCGTTCAACTCGATGTGGTTGACCGTCGGGTCGGCTTTCATGAACTCGAGGATCACCGAGAGCTTTTTCTTGGCCGCCGCATCCAGTTCGATGCCACCACCCGGGAAACCCACTTCAGTCTGTTTGACCTGCTCGAAATTCATCGGCAGCAGCTTGGTGGTGCACAGCTGATAGTCGTTGTACGCCTTGTTGAATTTCACCGGCAACAGGCGAATCTCAGAGTACCCGCCATCGCGCCCATAGTGCCGCACAGTCGGGCTACGACCTTCGAGCAAGCCGGTGAACAAGCGCCCGGCCTGGGCCTGGGAGCTGTTAAACAGAACATCACCGCTGCCGACGCGCACCGCGCCGAGGTTGATATCACCGCGCCCCGGCTGCCACGGCGCAGCGGCCGCCAACAGGGTTGCGGAGCCGGCACCCAACGAGCCGCTGAAGGCTTTCAGACGAAACGTCGCCTGCTCGCCGGCCCGGCGCACGAACTCCCCCGAGCCGAAATCAGTGATCGGCTGGGTCAAGCGGCACTCGAATTTATCGCCCTCCACCTTCCACTCAATATTCTCCAGACGTGTCTGGAACGTGAGGGCCATCGCGGGCAGGCTGGCGAACACACTGAGCAGGGCTAGATAATGCTGGCGCACGGGAGGCTCCACAGGTTTCTACAACACATCAAGGCGTCATACATCGTTAAGGCATACCCAGGGATATCGGTCGCATCCTGCAAAACTTGATAGCGAGTGCCTGCAAGAGTCTTTTCCGGTAGCATTCCCACCAGATTGACCCGCCTGGAATCCCCAATGTCCGACCGCCTGACCCTGCTGCGTCCCGACGACTGGCATATTCATCTTCGCGATGGTGCTGCGTTGCCCCAAACCGTGGCCGATGTAGCGCGCACGTTTGGCCGCGCCATCATCATGCCTAACCTGGTACCTCCGGTGCGTAACGCCGCGGAAGCCGATGCCTATCGCCAGCGCATTCTCGCTGCACGACCGGCCGGCAGCCGCTTCGAACCCCTGATGGTGCTGTACCTGACCGATCGCACCCAGCCCGAAGAAATTCGCCAGGCCAAAGCCAGCGGTTTCGTGTACGCCGCCAAGCTGTACCCGGCCGGTGCGACCACCAACTCCGATTCCGGCGTCACCAGTATCGACAAGATCCTGCCGGCCATCGAAGCCATGGCCGAAGTGGGCATGCCGCTGTTGATCCACGGTGAAGTCACCCGCGGCGATGTCGATGTATTCGATCGTGAAAAGATCTTCATCGACGAGCACATGCGCCGCGTGGTCGAGCGGTTCCCGACCCTCAAGGTCGTGTTCGAACACATCACCACCGCTGAGGCCGTGCAGTTCGTCACCGAGGCTTCGGCCAACGTCGGCGCGACCATCACCGCCCATCACCTGTTGTACAACCGCAACCACATGCTGGTGGGCGGGATTCGGCCGCACTTCTATTGCCTGCCGATTCTCAAGCGCAACACGCATCAGGTGGCGCTGCTTGATGCCGCCACCAGTGGCAGCGAGAAATTTTTCCTCGGTACCGACTCTGCGCCCCACGCCCAACACGCCAAGGAAGCCGCGTGTGGTTGTGCCGGTTGCTACACCGCGTACGCGGCGATCGAGTTGTATGCCGAAGCGTTCGAACAACGCAACGCCCTGGACAAGCTTGAAGGGTTCGCCAGCCTCAACGGCCCGCGTTTCTACGGCCTGCCGGCGAATACCGACCGCATTACCCTGGTCCGTGAAGACTGGACCGCCCCCACCAGCCTGCCGTTTGGCGAGCTGACCGTTATCCCGCTGCGCGCCGGTGAAACACTGCGCTGGCGCCTGCTGGAGGAACACCCGTGAGTGAAGACCATTACGACGACGATCAGGAACACGGCGGCGGTGGTGGCGGTTCCCGTCACCCGATGGCCGAGCGTTTTCGCGGCTACCTGCCGGTTGTCATCGACGTAGAAACCGGCGGTTTCAATTGCGCCACTGACGCATTGCTGGAAATCGCCGCTACGACTATCGGCATGGACGAACAGGGTTTTGTGTTCCCGGAACACACCCACTTCTTCCGCGTCGAGCCGTTCGAAGGCGCCAACATCGAAGCCGCGGCCCTGGAGTTCACCGGGATCAAGCTCGATCACCCGCTGCGCATGGCAGTCAGTGAAGAAGCGGCGCTGACCGACATCTTCCGTGGCGTGCGCAAGGCGTTGAAGGCCAATGGCTGCAAGCGCGCGATCCTGGTGGGTCACAACAGCAGCTTCGACCTGGGCTTCCTCAACGCCGCCGTGACGCGCCTGGACATGAAGCGTAACCCGTTTCACCCGTTCTCCAGCTTCGACACCGCGACCCTTGCCGGCTTGGCCTATGGCCAGACCGTACTGGCGAAAGCCTGCCAGGCGGCCGGTATCGACTTCGACGGTCGTGAGGCCCACTCGGCCCGCTACGACACCGAGAAGACGGCCGAACTGTTCTGCGGCATCGTCAACCGCTGGAAACAGATGGGCGGCTGGGAAGACTTCGGCGACTGAAGCCAAATCCCGCGCATAAAAAAACCGGCCTTCTCAGGCCGGTTTTTTTGTCCCGCGAATCTGGCTTACAGCTTGCCAGCGTTCTCGGTCAGGTAAGCCGCAACGCCTTCTGGCGAAGCGTTCATGCCTTTGTCGCCTTTTTTCCAGTTGGCAGGGCAAACTTCGCCGTGCTCTTCGTGGAATTGCAGAGCGTCGACCAGGCGGATCAGCTCTTCCATGTTACGACCCAACGGCAGGTCGTTGATGATCTGCGAGCGCACAACGCCCTTGTCGTCGATCAGGAACGCGCCACGGAAAGCAACGCCGCCTTCGGACTCAACGTCGTAGGCCTTGGCGATGTCGTGCTTCATGTCGGCAGCCATGGTGTATTTGACTTTGCCGATGCCGCCATCATTGATGGCGGTGTTGCGCCAGGCGTTGTGGGTGAAATGGGAGTCGATGGAAACGGCTACCACTTCAACGTTACGGGCCTTGAAATCGTCCATGCGGTGATCCAGAGCGATCAGCTCCGATGGGCAGACGAAGGTGAAGTCCAGCGGGTAGAAGAACACCAGGCCGTATTTGCCTTTGATGGCTTCAGACAGTTTGAAGCTGTCTACGATTTCGCCATTGCCGAGGACGGCTGGTACGTCGAAATCCGGGGCTTGTTTGCCGACGAGTACGCTCATAGGGTATCTCCTGATGGTGGTGACTTGAAGTAAAAGGATCCCTTCCAGTGTGCCGCAGGTAAACGACAGCCCTGTGACGGGATCACGCTTCGTGAAGACCGACCATCATACACGGCTCGGGAAAAAACCGTTCGTCAGTGGGTAACCAATCTGTTTCAAACACCCATGAAACTACTTTGACAATCATTCTCGTTAACATTAAGATCCATCGCACTTAAGCCTTACCCGCGATGGTTCTCCCTTATGTATGTCTGCCTCTGCACTGGCGTCACCGACGGACAAATCCGCGAAGCAATCTACGAAGGTTGCTGCAGCTACAAGGAAGTACGTGAAACCACCGGCGTTGCCAGCCAATGCGGCAAATGCGCCTGCCTCGCCAAGCAAGTGGTACGGGAAACCCTGACGCAGCTGCAAACTGCCCAGGCTGCGATCCCCTACTCAGCAGAATTTACACACGCTTAATTGATGTGTTTTAAAGAACCGGACTTAGTGTCCGGTTTTTTTATGCCCGAAATTCAAACAGTTAGCGCCAAGACGCGGAACACAAACATTCTTATTCCGATTAATTTTCATTTATTATTCAATAACTTAGGTTTGACAGTAGTAAATGTGCAGCTCAAACTCCGCCTTATATACAGCGAATACAGGGCAGGACCCCAATCATGAAAGGCGACATCACAGTCATCCAGCAACTCAACAAAATCCTTGCCAATGAACTGGTCGCGATCAATCAGTACTTCCTGCATGCACGCATGTATGACGATTGGGGCCTGGAAAAGCTCGGCAAGCGTGAATACAAAGAATCCATCAAGGCCATGAAGGACGCCGACGCGCTGATCAAGCGCATCCTGTTCCTGGAAGGCCTGCCGAACGTGCAGGACCTGGGCAAGCTGAGCATCGGCGAGCATTCCCAGGAAATGATCAACTGCGACCTGAACTTCGAGCGCAAGAGCCACACCGACCTCAAGGCCGCCATTGCTCATTGCGAAACCAAGGGCGACTTCGGCAGCCGTGAACTGCTGGAAGATATCCTTGAAGACCAGGAAGAACACATCGACTGGCTGGAAACCCAGATCGGCCTGATCGACAAAGTGACTATCGAGAATTATCTGCAATCGCAGATGGGTGAATAACCCTTAATTCCCGGCCACTAAAAAGCCCCGCTCTCTTTCGAGAAGCGGGGCTTTTTATTGCCGCAGCCTAAAACAAATCAGGCTTCGGTCTTCGCAGCGGCTTTTTCTGCTGCGTCTTTGATCAGTGCCTGCAACGAACCATCAGCCGCCATTTCGGTGATGATGTCGCTACCGCCGACCAGCTCACCGGCAACCCACAGCTGCGGGAAAGTTGGCCAGTTGGCGTACTTCGGCAGGTTGGCGCGGATTTCCGGGTTCTGCAGGATATCCACGTAGGCGAACTTCTCGCCACATTGCATGATTGCCTGGGAAGCCTTTGCGGAGAAGCCACACTGAGGCGCGTTAGGTGCGCCCTTCATGTAAAGCAGAATAGTGTTGTTGGCAATCTGCTCTTTGATCGTTTCGATGATATCCATGGAACACCTCGGCTGGAACTTTCCGACTCATGGGTCGGCACGGTGGCGCATTGTAACGCAAAGCCTAGCGTGACGCTCGGACTCCCCGACAGACAATCCTTACGCCGCCGCCACCTGCACGGGCACGCCGTTCAACGCCGCGTTGCCCGACAGTTCATCCAATTGCCGCTCATCCGTCAGGTCATTCGCGCTCGCCCCCGGCTGCCCGCTGGCGATGGTCATCTGCACGCCCGGGCGGCCGTGGCCCCAACCGTGGGGCAGGCTAACCACGCCGGGCATCATGTCGAGGCTGGCCATCACTTCTACTTCGATCATGCCGATCCGCGAACTGACCCGCACCCGTTGCCCGTCACTCAACTGGCGATAGGCCAGGTCGTCCGGGTGCATCAACAATTGATGACGGGGTTTGCCCTTCACCAACCGGTGGTAGTTATGCATCCAGGAGTTGTTGCTGCGCACATGGCGGCGGCCGATCAGCAGCAACTCATTCACCTCAGGCACTGGCTGCGCGGCAAAGCGCACCAGGTCAGCGAGGATCACGGGCGGTGCGGCCTGCAAATGACCATTGGCGGTTTTCATGCGGCCCGCCAGGTTAGGCTTCAGTGGCCCGAGGTCCAGTCCGTGGGGGTGATCAGCCAGCGCGGCAATGGACAAGGTATCGCCATAAGGCCCGGCCCGCAGCCCGAAATCGATCATCTGCGCCGGCGGCATGGTCGGTTTGAGCGTATTCCCCGTCTTCGCGGCAAACGCCTGGGCCAGGCCGACGAAGATTTCCCAGTCATGCAACGCGCCTTCAGGCTTTGGCAGGATGGCGCGATTGAAGCGGGTGACATTGCGCACCGCGAACATGTTGAACGTGGTGTCGTAGTGATCGTTTTCCAGCGCCGAGGTGGACGGCAGGATCAAGTCGGCATAACGCGTGGTTTCGTTGATATACAGGTCGACGCTGACCATGAACTCCAGGCCATCCAGCGCCTGCTCCAACTGCCGGCCGTTAGGCGTGGACAGCACAGGATTGCCCGCCACCGTCACCAACGCGCGGATTTGTCCTTCACCCTCGGTGAGCATTTCTTCAGCCAGTGCCGACACCGGCAGCTCGCCACCGTACTCCGGTCGCCCGGAAACCCGGCTCTGCCAGCGATTGAAGTGCCCACCGGAGGTGGAAGCCACCAGGTCGACTGCCGGCGTGGTGCATAAGGCACCGCCCACTCGATCCAGATTGCCAGTGACCAGGTTGATCAACTGCACCAGCCAATGACACAGCGTGCCGAACGCCTGGGTCGACACGCCCATGCGGCCATAACACACAGCGGTATCAGCCGCTGCGAAGTCCCGCGCCAACTGGCGGATCTGCTCGGCGGGTACCGCGCATTGACGGCTCATGGCCTCGGCGGTGAATCCGGCCACGGCGTGGCGCACTTCATCCAGGCCGTCGATCGGCAGGTGACTGTCACGGGTCAGGTTCTCGGCGAACAGCGTATTAAGCAAACCGAACAACAACGCGGCATCGCCGCCCGGGCGTACAAACAAGTGCTGATCGGCTATGGCTGCCGTCTCGCTGCGCCGCGGGTCAACCACCACGACTTTGCCGCCCCGGGCCTGGATGGCCTTCAGGCGCTTTTCCACATCCGGCACGGTCATGATGCTGCCGTTGGACGCCAGCGGGTTGCCGCCGAGGATCAGCATGAAATCGGTATGGTCGATGTCCGGAATCGGCAGCAACAGACCGTGGCCGTACATCAGGTGGCTGGTGAGGTGGTGGGGCAACTGATCCACCGATGTGGCGGAAAAGCGGTTGCGGGTCTTGAGTTGGCCCAGGAAGTAATTGCTGTGGGTCATCAGGCCATAATTGTGCACGCTCGGGTTGCCCTGATACACCGCCACCGCATTCTGCCCGTGACGCGCCTGGATGCCCGCGAGGCGCTCGGCTACAAGCGCAAAGGCGTCGTCCCACGGGATAGGCTGCCATTCACTGCCCACCCGCAACATGGGCTGGTGCAGGCGGTCCGGGTCGTTCTGGATGTCCTGCAGGGCCACGGCCTTGGGGCAGATATGGCCACGGCTGAACGTGTCCAGCGGGTCGCCCTTGATTGAGGTGATTGCCAGGCTCCCGTCTTCACCCTGGGTAGTTTCCAGTGTCAGGCCGCAGATGGCTTCGCACAGATGGCAGGCACGGTGGTGGAGAGTCTTGGTCATGGCCAGTCTCTTTATTGTGGGCTGAGCGCTTCGGACGAAAACTATGGCCCGCCGCCGGCAGCAGCGCCAGCAACGTTCGTCGCGTGAATCCAACGGCATCAGGCCGGGCCATGAGGAAACATCAGGAAATGTTTCAGAAGCCTCCGACAACCCGCTGAAACCGACGCAGCCCGGCCCGCGCCCGCCTTCGCGCATTGCAATGTGGCGCAGCGCCAGTGTACAAATGACCCGCTGCTGTCAGGAAACAGGCTTCAAAAGCGCCCTCCCCGCGTCCTTGAACTCCCCTAAAAACTGTAGCCCTATTGGTAAGACGCGACATTTAATTATAAGATCGCGCCTTCCCCTATTTCGTCGCCCCGTGCGGCTTTCGCCGCAGGTCTCGCCCGTTTTCAAAATAAACAAGGCTTTGAGTATCTGCGGTCTGTTGCAAAAAGGTAGTTAATGATGAGCGCAAGGCACTTTCTCTCCCTGATGGATTGCACGCCCGAAGAGCTGGTCAGCGTGCTCCGTCGAGGCATTGAGCTTAAAGACCTGCGTAACCGCGGCGTACTGTTCGAGCCTTTGAAAAACCGCGTGCTCGGGATGATTTTCGAGAAGTCGTCCACCCGCACCCGCGTATCTTTCGAAGCAGGCATGATCCAGCTCGGCGGCCAGGCCATCTTCCTTTCGCCTCGGGATACCCAACTGGGCCGTGGCGAACCAATCAGCGATTGCGCGATCGTGATGTCGAGCATGCTGGATGCGGTGATGATCCGTACCTTCGCCCACAGCACCCTGACCGAATTTGCCGCCAACTCCCGCGTGTCCGTGATCAACGGCCTGTCCGATGACCTGCACCCGTGCCAACTGCTGGCCGACATGCAAACCTTCCTCGAACAGCGCGGTTCGATCCAGGGCAAGACCGTGGCCTGGATCGGTGACGGCAACAACATGTGCAACAGCTATATAGAAGCGGCGATCCAGTTCGACTTCCAATTGCGCGTTGCCTGCCCTGAAGGCTATGAGCCGGACGCCAAGTTCCTGGCCCAGGCCGGCGACCGCGTGACCATCGTTCGCGACCCGCGTGACGCGGTCATCGGCGCGCACCTTGTGAGCACTGACGTCTGGACCTCCATGGGCCAGGAAGAGGAAACCGCCAAGCGCCTCAAGCTGTTCGCTCCATTCCAGGTAAACCGCGCCCTGCTCGACCTGGCCGCGCCGGACGTGCTGTTCATGCACTGCCTGCCCGCCCACCGTGGCGAAGAAATCAGCCTCGACCTGCTGGATGATCAACGTTCAGTGGCCTGGGCCCAGGCAGAAAACCGCTTGCACGCGCAAAAAGCCCTGCTCGAATTTCTGGTTGCGCCGGCGTACCGCCCTGCATGAGCCAGCCATTACTGCTGAACCTACGCAATCTGGCATGCGGTTATCAGGATCAACGGGTGGTGCAGAACCTCAACCTGCACCTCAACGCCGGTGACATCGGTTGCTTGCTGGGTTCCTCGGGCTGCGGCAAGACCACCACCCTGCGAGCGATTGCCGGGTTTGAGCCGGTGCACGAAGGCGAGATCAGCCTGGCGGGCGAAGTCATCTCCAGCTCCGGTTTCACACTGGCCCCGGAGAAACGTCGGATCGGCATGGTGTTCCAGGACTACGCGCTGTTTCCACACCTCAGCGTGGCCGACAACATCGCCTTCGGCATTCGCAAGCACCCGCAAAAAGAGCGGGTGGTCGCTGAATTGCTGGAACTGGTGAACCTGAAAAACCTCGGCAAGCGCTTCCCCCATGAGCTTTCCGGCGGCCAGCAACAGCGCGTCGCCCTGGCCCGCGCGTTGGCGCCGGAACCGCAACTGCTGCTGTTGGACGAACCCTTCTCCAACCTCGATGGCGAACTGCGGCGCAAGCTCAGCCATGAGGTCCGCGACATCCTCAAGGCCCGAGGCACCAGTGCGATTCTGGTGACCCACGACCAGGAGGAAGCCTTCGCAGTGAGTGACCATGTCGGCGTGTTCAAGGAAGGTCGCCTGGAGCAGTGGGATACGCCCTACAATCTCTATCACGAACCGCTGACACCCTTTGTCGCCAGCTTCATTGGCCAGGGTTACTTCATTCGCGGGCAGTTGAACACGCCGGAATCGGTCACCACCGAACTGGGCGAGTTGCGCGGTAATCGTGCCTACACCTGGCCCACCGGGGGTGCGGTGGATGTATTACTGCGCCCGGACGACATCGTTTATGCACCGGACAGCGCCCTAACAGCGCGGATTGTTGGCAAGACATTCCTCGGAGCTTCGACCCTGTATCGCTTGCAGTTGCCTACGGGTGCGCAGCTGGAATCGATTTTCCCCAGCCACGCCGATCATCTGGTCGGTGCCGATGTGGGCATTCGCGTGGCAGCAGAACACCTGGTGTTGTTCCAGGCCGTGTAGGAGCGAGCTTGCTCGCGAAGGTCGTTAACGATGACGCTGGCATTCTGGATGAACACAGCGTTCTCAAGTTTTCGCAAGCAAGAACCAGGCGTCCCCCTCGATCCTGCAGAGACCATCACGCCCGGCCAATTTCCGCGAACTTGGCCTGGGTGTGCTCGGCCAGCACCGCTGCTGCCAACTCCACCTCAAGCCCCCTTCTTCCCGCACTGATAAAAATTGTCGGAAACGACTGTGCCGTCACATCGACAAAGGTGCGCAGGCGCTTCTTCTGTCCCAACGGGCTGATGCCGCCCAGCAGGTAACCGGTGGCCCGTTGCGCCGCAGCCGGGTCCGCCATCTCGACTTTTTTCACCCCCGCAGCCTGCGCCAAGGCTTTTAAATCCAAACTTCCGACGACCGGCACAACGGCCACCAGCAGTTCAGCTTTTTCACTGCTGGCCAGCAGGGTCTTGAACACCTGCGCCGGATCAAGCCCCAATTTCTCTGCGGCCTCCAGACCATAGGACGCCGCCTTGGGGTCATGTTCGTAACTGTGGATTCGATGTTCGGCGCGAACTTTTTTCAACAGGTCCAATGCGGGCGTCATGCGGGCTCCAGGCTTGGCAAAACGGTGAAAAAGCAGACAGCCAATTCTAGGCCAACACGTGGCAAAAGGCTCTAGTCCCAAGCCCTCTGCCACGACCTCGCGCACTCCTTTTCTGCAACTCCCGGCGCTCACGCCACGATCATTCACCGCACCAATAATTACAAAATGACCAATCGTTCACTTTCGACCTTTGACAGCCGTCATTCTTGTCTATATTTTTTCGTTTACGAATACTGTAGGAATAGACCTGCGGATTCACAGCAGTAAGCCGCGAAGAGGATGGGGATCCTCGCCACGGTGAAAATCGCCGATTGCCCGTTGCGGCAAAACGCCAGACAACAACAAAAACAGAGGTTTTCCATGACAACTGCTCTTCAACAGCCTTCACTCTCAAGTCAATGCATGGCCGAGTTCCTGGGCACTGCGTTGCTGATCTTCTTCGGTACCGGATGTGTTGCTGCGCTCAAGGTCGCGGGTGCCAGCTTTGGCTTGTGGGAAATCAGTATCATCTGGGGGATCGGCGTCAGCATGGCGATCTACCTGAGCGCCGGTATTTCCGGGGCTCACCTCAATCCGGCGGTCAGTATCGCCCTGTGCATTTTTGCCGATTTCGACAAGCGCAAACTGCCGTTCTACATCATCGCCCAAGTCGCCGGCGCCTTCTGCTCGGCTGCGTTGGTTTACACGCTCTACAGCAACCTGTTTTTCGATTACGAACAAACCCACCATATGATTCGCGGCACCCAGGCCAGCCTGGAATTGGCGTCGGTGTTCTCCACCTACCCGCATCCGCTGCTGGGCACGGCCCAGGCGTTCCTGGTGGAAATGGTCATTACCGCGATCCTGATGGGCGTGATCATGGCCCTGACCGACGACAACAACGGCCTGCCCCGTGGCCCGTTGGCACCGCTGCTGATTGGTTTGCTGATCGCCGTGATCGGCAGTGCCATGGGCCCGCTGACCGGCTTTGCGATGAACCCGGCCCGTGACTTCGGTCCCAAGCTGATGACCTTTTTCGCCGGTTGGGGTGAAATGGCCTTCACCGGCGGGCGCGACATTCCTTACTTCCTGATTCCGATTTTTGCACCGATTGTCGGTGCCTGCCTCGGTGCTGCCGCGTATCGCGGGCTGATTGCCCGCCACCTGCCCAGCGCCGCACCTGCTACAACTGATGCAACCGAAGCGGCCGCCAGCGGCAAAACCCGTACTTCCTGACGCGATAGCCTGGGCCGCACTGCCCTTTTGCGGCCCAGGTTGTTTACTTGACTCCCCTATTCTCCGTCCAAGGCAATCGACATGACCGACATTCAGAATAAGAACTACATCATTGCCCTCGATCAGGGCACCACCAGTTCCCGGGCGATCATCTTTGACCGTGACGCCAACGTGGTCTGCACCGCCCAGCGTGAATTCACACAGCATTACCCGCAAGCCGGCTGGGTCGAACATGACCCGATGGAAATTTTCGCCACCCAGAGCGCGGTGATGGTCGAGGCCCTGGCACAAGCCGGCCTGCACCACGACCAGGTCGCCGCCATCGGTATCACCAACCAGCGTGAAACCACCGTGGTCTGGGACAAAATCACCGGCCGCCCGATCTATAACGCCATCGTGTGGCAATGCCGCCGCAGCACCGAGATCTGCCAGCAGCTCAAGCGCGACGGCCACGAACAATACATCAACGACACCACCGGCCTGGTCACCGACCCGTACTTCTCCGGCACCAAGCTCAAGTGGATCCTCGACAACGTTGAAGGCAGCCGCGAACGTGCGCGTAACGGCGAGCTGCTGTTCGGCACCATCGACAGCTGGCTGATCTGGAAATTTACCGGCGGCAAGACCCACGTCACCGACTACACCAACGCCTCGCGCACCATGCTCTTCAACATCCACACGCTGGAGTGGGATTCGAAGATGCTGGAGATTCTCGACGTGCCGCGCGAAATGCTGCCGGAAGTGAAGTCCTCCTCGGAAATCTACGGTCGCACCAAAAGCGGCATCGCCATCGGCGGTATCGCCGGTGACCAGCAGGCAGCGCTGTTTGGCCAAATGTGTGTAGAACCGGGCCAGGCGAAAAACACCTACGGCACCGGCTGCTTCCTGCTGATGAACACCGGCGACAAAGCGGTGAAATCCAAGCACGGCATGCTCACCACCATCGCGTGCGGCCCCCGTGGCGAAGTGGCCTACGCCCTGGAAGGCGCCGTGTTCAACGGCGGTTCCACCGTGCAATGGCTGCGTGACGAGCTGAAGATCATCGCCGATGCCACCGACACCGAATACTTCGCCGGCAAGGTCAAGGACAGCAACGGCGTGTACCTGGTACCGGCCTTCACCGGCCTGGGCGCTCCCTACTGGGACCCGTATGCCCGTGGCGCGCTGTTCGGCCTGACCCGCGGCGTACGCGTGGACCACATCATTCGTGCCGCCCTGGAGTCGATTGCCTACCAGACCCGCGACGTACTCGACGCGATGCAGCAGGATTCCGGCGAACGCCTCAAATCCCTGCGGGTAGACGGTGGCGCAGTCGCCAACAACTTCCTGATGCAATTCCAGGCCGACATCCTCGGTACCCAGGTTGAGCGCCCGCAAATGCGCGAAACCACCGCGTTGGGCGCCGCTTACCTGGCCGGCCTGGCGTGCGGCTTCTGGGGCAGCCTGGACGAATTGCGCGGCAAGGCCGTGATCGAGCGCCAATTCGAACCGCAACTGGAAGAAGCCGCGAAGGAAAAACTCTACGCCGGCTGGCAAAAAGCAGTCAGCCGCACCCGCGACTGGGAACCCCACGAAGGCGCTGAATAAGCCAAGCGCCGGACCCACTTAGGGTTGTAACTGGCAGGGAGCAGATTCCTGCGTCATCATGGGCCACTTTTTACGGCAGCCCAAAGGACGCACCATGAATCTGCCTCCCCGCCAGCAACAAATCCTCGAACTGGTTCGCGAACGCGGCTATGTGAGTATCGAGGAAATGGCGCAGCTCTTCGTTGTCACCCCGCAAACCATCCGCCGTGATATCAATCAACTGGCGGAAGCCAATCTGTTGCGCCGCTACCACGGCGGCGCAGCCTATGACTCCAGCGTTGAAAACACCGCCTACGCCATGCGGGCCGACCAGATGCGCGACGAGAAACAGCGCATCGCCGAAGCCATTGCCGCGCAAATCCCCGATCACGCCTCGCTGTTTATCAACATCGGTACCACCACCGAATCGATTGCCCGCGCGCTGCTTAACCACAGCCACCTGAAAATCATCACCAATAACCTCAACGTCGCCATGATGCTGAGTGCCAAAGACGACTTCGACGTACTCCTGACCGGCGGCAACGTGCGCCGTGACGGCGGCGTGGTGGGCCAGGCCAGCGTCGACTTTATCAACCAGTTCAAGGTCGATTTTGCCCTGGTGGGCATCAGCGGTATCGATGAAGACGGCAGCCTGTTGGACTTCGATTACCAGGAAGTGCGGGTTTCCCAGGCGATCATTGCCAATGCGCGCAAGGTGATCCTGGCGGCGGACTCCAGCAAATTCGGGCGTAACGCCATGATTCGCCTGGGACCCATCAGTTTGATTGATTGCCTGGTCACCGATCAGCAGCCAGTCCCGGCGCTGGTGCAACTGTTGAATCAGCACAAGATTCGGCTGGAAGTCGTGTAACCCAAAACAGGGGGTGTCCTGCCCCCTGATGTTCACAAATTTTCCTTTCTTCGCCCTTCGATCAGTATTTTCAATCGAAGCGGACTGGCTGCGCCCACGTTTATGAGCTACCATTTTCGCAAATGAACATTTATGTTCGAATTCCAATACGAAAAAGATTGCGAGGCCAGCCGATGAACCCTTCTACCTTGCCTGCCCCACCGCTTGCCGAAGTCTATGACGTCGCCGTTATCGGTGGCGGGATCAATGGCGTCGGGATTGCAGCAGACGCAGCCGGTCGCGGTTTGTCGGTATTCCTTTGCGAAAAGGACGACCTGGCCAGCCACACCTCCTCCGCCAGCAGCAAGCTGATCCACGGTGGCCTGCGCTACCTGGAGCATTACGAATTCCGCCTGGTGCGCGAAGCCCTGGCTGAACGTGAGGTGCTGTTGGCCAAGGCCCCGCACATCGTCAAGCAGATGCGCTTTGTATTGCCCCACCGCCCGCACCTGCGTCCGGCATGGATGATTCGCGCCGGCCTGTTCCTGTATGACCACCTCGGCAAGCGGGAAAAACTCGAGGGCTCCAAGAGCCTCAAGTTCGGCCCCGACAGCCCGCTGAAAAGCGAAATCACCAAAGGTTTCGAATACTCCGATTGCTGGGTCGATGACGCCCGCCTTGTAGTACTCAACGCCATGGCTGCGCGGGAAAAGGGTGCGCATATTCACACCCAGACCCGTTGCGTCAGCGCGCACCGCAGCAAAGGCCTGTGGGAAATGAACATGGAACGCGCCGACGGTAGCCTGTTCTCGATCCGCGCACGGGCATTGGTGAACGCAGCCGGCCCGTGGGTCGCCAAGTTCATCAAGGATGACTTGAAGCTGGATTCGCCGTACGGCATTCGCCTGATCCAGGGCAGCCACCTGATCGTGCCGAAGCTGTATGAAGGCGCCCACGCGCACATCCTGCAGAACGAAGACCAGCGCATCGTCTTCACCATTCCGTATTTGAATCACCTGACCATCATCGGCACCACCGACCGCGAATACACCGGCGACCCGGCGAAAGTTGCGATTACCGAAGGTGAAACCGACTACATGCTCAACGTGGTCAACGCGCACTTCAAGAAACAGCTGAGCCGCGATGACATCGTGCACACCTATTCCGGCGTGCGCCCGCTGTGCAATGACGAATCCGACAACCCGTCGGCCGTGACCCGCGACTACACCCTGGCGCTGTCGGGCACCTCGGGCGAGGCGCCGTTGCTGTCGGTGTTCGGCGGGAAGCTGACCACCTACCGCAAGCTGGCCGAATCGGCGATGGCGCAACTGGCGCCGTACTTCACGCAGATGCGCCCAAGCTGGACGGCCACGGCCACCCTGCCCGGCGGCGAAAACATGAGCACGCCAGAAGCCCTGGCCGATGCGATTCGCAGCAAGTACGACTGGGTGCCGAGCGAGATTGCCCGTCGCTGGTCCACCACTTATGGCAGCCGCACCTGGCGCCTGCTGGAAGGCGTGCAGTCGCTGGCAGACATGGGCGACCACCTCGGTGGCGGCCTTTACACCCGCGAAGTCGACTACCTGTGCGCTGAAGAATGGGCCACACAGCCCCAGGACATCCTGTGGCGCCGCAGCAAGCTGGGCCTGTTCACCACGCCGGAAGAACAGGAAAAGGTGCAGCGCTACCTGTCCAAGGTCGAGCACAATCGCGGCAAGATCGAAGCAGCCTGATCGACCCGACGTAAAAAAGCCCCTGCACCGAAAGGTCCAGGGGCTTTTTCATGTGTCGAGGGCCTGGCGCTGATAGAGCAGGCCCATTTCACGAATGCCGGAAGAAGTGGAGCCCATCAATACCGGATAAGCCGCCTGCAGAAAACCCGGTGTAGCCGTCGCCAGTGCCCGCTCCAGCCATAAACAGGCCTGCACCTCGTCGCCATCCTCCGCCAGCTCCGAGGCGTGGTTGTACTGCCCACGGAAATCCCCGGCCTCGGCTGAACGCTGATACCACTGCCGCGCCAGTTGAACGTCCTTGGGCACCACAACGCCTTCATGGTGGAACCGCCCCAACAGGTTCATCGATTTGGCGTGTCCCTTGGCCGCAGCCAGGCGGAACAGCTCATACGCGGCAGCAAGGTCATGCGCCACACCTCGGCCGCGGGTCAGCAACTGGCCGTAGTTATACAAACCCCAATCCAGCCCCAGATCGGCGGCCTTGCGGTAATGCCGCGCACTGTCTTCCAAATCGACCTTGCAGCCCCACCCATTCTCCAGGCAGCGCCCGATCATGTTGATCGCCATGGGGTGACGCTGCCGCGCAGCGATGCGAAACCAGCTCAACCCCAGCGCCTCATCCTTCTGCACGCCGCGACCGTCGAGCAGCAGCTGGGCCAGGGTCGCCTGTGCGTCGGCATCTCCCAGCTGTGCCGCATGCATCACCCAGCGCACATAGGCACGCGGGTTATCACCGATATCCGAGGGCTCGCTGCCTGGCTGTGCGCTCTGCATTACTGCCCCGAGTAGCGATCAAGGACCGCAAAAAGTTTCATGATTTATTTGGTTACAAAGTATTACATTTGAGATCGCTTATCAATTACGATCGCATCTCACTAACACTAACAAGAGATTACTCAATGGCTACCGGCATCAGTTCTGCCCCCCTCTCATCGCGGCATTTGCTCGCGTCGGCAGTGGGCCTGGCAGTGGCTGCGCAAGGAGGATTCAGTTACGCGGCGGAACCCGCACCAGAAGACAACACAGGGGTCATCCAACTCGGCGCGACCAGCATCGAAGGTCAGGCCCCAAGCCAGAGCGTCTACAACCCTGTGGCTCCTTCTTCCCCCAAGTACACCGAGCCATTGCGCGACACGCCGCAGACCATCACGGTGGTGCCCAAGGAAGTCATCCATGACCAAAACCTGCTGACCTTGCGCGATGTGCTGAGCACCGTGCCAGGCATCACCTTCGGTGCCGGTGAGGGCGGCAGTGGGTATGGCGACAGCATCAACCTGCGCGGGTTTTCCGCCAGCGGCGACATCTACGTGGACGGCGTGCGCGACAGCGCGCAATACAGCCGCACCGACCCCTTCAACCTGGAACAGGTCGAAGTCGTCAGCGGCGCGAGTTCGGTGTATTCCGGTTCAGGTGCGGTCGGCGGCACCATCAATCTGGTGAGTAAACAGCCAGAGTTGCGCGACAAAACCACTATCAGTGCAGGCATCGGCACCGATAACTACAAGCGCACCACCCTCGACACCAACCAGATGCTCAACGACACCACGGCGTTCCGCCTGAACCTGATGGCCCATGGTAACGATGTGCCGGGGCGCGATTATGAAGATTACGAACGCTGGGGCATCGCACCCTCTATCGCGTTTGGCCTGGGCACTCCGACGCGCGTCACGGTCAGTTACGAGCATCAGAAAGACAACAACACGCCGCAATACGGGATTCCGATCTACAACGGCAAACCGATGCCAGGCGTGGGCTGGAGCGATTTCTACGGTTACCACAACATCAATGAGCAACAAACCACCTCGGACGCGTTCAGCCTGAAGCTTGAGCATGATTTCAACGACGCGGTGTCCGTGCGTAACTTCACCCGCGTCGAGCGCGTTCGCCAGGACCTGCGCGCCTCGGGCCCCGAAGGTGCGCAGGCCGGCTGCCTCGCCAGCGGCACCCAGATCACGGGCGCGCCTTGCGCCGCAGGCCTCAAGCCGGGCTATTTCCAGCCAAGCGGCGGCTCACTGGGTAACGAGCGCAACACCCAGAACAAAATGTTCACCAACCAGACCGACGTCACCAGCCACTTCAGCACCGGTTTCATCGACCACACGCTGGTGACCGGTATCGCCATCAGCCGCGAGGAATACGAGGCGGATACCGGAAAATGGCTGACCAACAGCAACGGCAGCACGATAGTGCCGCCACCGGTCAGCTACAGCGATCCGAACTCCGAATGGACCGGCCCGGTCAATTTCACCCGGGCGGCCCACGTCGATGGCGCGCTGAACAACCGCGCCGCCTATGCCTTCGACACGCTCAAACTCAACCCGCAATGGGAAATCAATGGCGGCCTGCGCTACGAGCACAACGTGGGCAGTTCGGTGACCAACGCCTACTCCACCAGCGGTGTGGAAACGCCGGGCGTGCGCTACGGCCAAGCGGACGACCTGACGTCCTACCGCCTGGCCCTGGTCTACAAACCGGCGGAAAACGGCAGCTTCTATATCGCCTACGGCAACAGCAAGACGCCGTCCCAAGCCAGCGTCAATGGGAGTTGCTACACCCCGGCCAAAAGCTCCAGCGTGGCCACCAACAACTGCAACGTAGACCCTGAAACCGCCGTCAGCTATGAGATCGGCACCAAGTGGGACCTGCTCGACAATGCCCTGTCGCTGACGGGCGCGATCTTCCGCAATGACCGCACCAACTACAAAGTCGCCGATAACGACCCGAGCAACCTCAGCGGCACGCAAACCCTCGACGGCAAGGCGCGTGCCGATGGTGTGGCCCTGGGCTTGAGCGGCCAGCTTACTGACCGCTGGAAGGTCTTCGCCAACTACACCTACCTGAACACCCGTGTGCTGCGCAGCGCCAGCGATTACACCCTGGCGACCACCGGCCTCGACGTGCAGAAAGGTGAGCCGCTGACCTTCACCCCCAAACATGCGGCCAGCCTTTGGACGGTGTACGACCTGCCCCACGACTTCCAGGTGGGCTATGGCATCACGGCGCAAACCAAGCAGTACTTGGCCAGCGCCGCAGGAGCACCGACTTCGCCTGGCTACGCGGTGCAGCGAGCGATGCTCGGCTACAAGGTCAACAAACAGCTGAACCTGCAACTGAACGTCAACAACCTGTTCAACAAGGACTACCTCACCCGCATCCGTAACAACGGTTGGGCGGTACCCGGCGATGGTCGCGCAGCGGTTGTCTCGGCCGACTACACGTTCTGACGAAAAATCCACACTAAGACGCCCCGCAGAGCCACGGCCCCGGGGCTTTTTCATGGGCGATATAAACGTATCCAGGCATTCGGATTTCCGAACGCTATACCCCAGCCTATTCGGTTTGCCGGATCAACCTTGCGACAAACGTTCGTCACACAAAGTTAATCTCTATATAAATCATGCTCTTATCCTTTTACCACTGGTATGGCACGACTCATGCTCTACACTCGTAGGCGATTGCCTGAGGCGCCTCAGGAGCCGTCATGGGCATTCGCAGTACTGTTTATATAAAAACGTGGCCGTACCAACCGGTCTCATAAAAAAAACAAATGTCGAGGAAGTATTGATGCGTATCGTTCCCCATATTTTGGGCGCAGCTATCGCTGCTGCTCTGATCAGCACTCCAGTTTTCGCCGCCGAACTCACCGGCACACTGAAGAAAATCAACGACTCCGGCACGATCACTCTCGCTCACCGCGACAGCTCCATTCCGTTTTCCTATATCGCGGATGGTTCGGGCAAGCCAGTGGGCTACTCCCACGACATTCAGTTGGCCGTCGTCGAGCAACTGAAAAAAGACCTGAACAAACCCGATCTGAAGGCCAAGTACAACCTGGTCACCTCGCAAACCCGTATCCCGTTGATCCAGAACGGCACCGCGGACCTTGAGTGCGGCTCCACCACCAACAACGCCGAACGCGCCCAGCAAGTCGACTTCACCGTCAACATCTTCGAAATCGGCACCCGTTTGCTGGTCAAGAAAGACAAGGATGGCAAGCCGTCCTATAGCGATTTCGCTGACCTGAAAGGCAAGAACGTCGTGACCACCGCTGGCACCACGTCCGAGCGCATCATCAAAGCGATGAACGCCGACAAGCAGATGGGCATGAACGTCATCTCCGCCAAAGACCACGGCGAATCCTTCCAGATGCTGGAAAGCGGCCGCGCCGTAGCCTTCATGATGGACGACGCCCTGCTGGCCGGTGAAGAAGCCAAGGCCAAGAAGCCGGACGACTGGGTCATCACCGGTACTCCGCAGTCCTTCGAAGCCTACGCCTGCATGGTTCGTAAAGACGACCCGGCCTTCAAGAAGGCTGTCGATGACGCCATCGTTGCCCTGTTCAAATCCGGCGAAATCAACAAGATCTACAGCAAGTGGTTCGAAAGCCCGATCCCACCAAAAGGCCTGAACCTGAACTTCCCGATGAGCGAAAAGGTGAAGGAGCTGATCGCAAACCCAAGCGACAAACCAGCGCCTGACGTAAAAATCTGATACCTGACTAAGCTTATCTCCTGAGGGAGCCAACCCTCCCTCAGGCGTCTGTTACTACCTGCTGGCTTTAATTTTGGAACACTCGACCTGGCGGTTTCCGAGCCGATCGTGTGTGCCTGGCGTTCACCGTCGGGCGGGAAAGGATCTTCCCCAAGCGGGTGCTTGTACATCGATCGATCTCGAGGGGAGACCCTAATGAACTACAACTGGGACTGGGGCGTATTCTTCAAGTCCACCGGCGTTGGCAGCGAGACTTATCTCGACTGGTACATCTCCGGACTGGGCTGGACCATCGCCATCGCCATCGTGGCCTGGATTATCGCCTTGCTGCTGGGCTCCGTACTCGGCGTCATGCGCACCGTGCCAAACCGCATCGTATCGGGCATTGCGACCTGCTACGTGGAACTGTTTCGTAACGTGCCGCTGCTGGTTCAGCTGTTTATCTGGTACTTCCTCATACCTGACATGCTGCCGCAGAACCTGCAGGACTGGTACAAACAAGACCTCAACCCGACCACCTCGGCTTACCTGAGTGTTGTCGTGTGCCTGGGCCTGTTCACTGCCGCACGTGTGTGCGAACAAGTGCGCACCGGCATCCAGGCGTTGCCACGCGGCCAGGAATCCGCCGCACGCGCCATGGGCTTCAAGCTGCCACAGATCTACTGGAACGTGCTGCTGCCCCAGGCCTACCGGATCATCATTCCGCCGCTTACCTCGGAATTCCTCAACGTCTTCAAGAACTCCTCCGTGGCGTCCCTGATCGGCTTGATGGAACTGCTGGCGCAAACCAAACAGACCGCCGAGTTCTCGGCCAACCTGTTTGAGGCCTTCACCCTGGCCACGCTGATTTACTTCACCCTGAACATGAGCCTGATGCTGCTGATGCGCGTGGTCGAGAAGAAAGTTGCCGTGCCCGGCCTGATCTCCGTGGGGGGTAAATAATGGAATTCGATTTCAGTGGCATCATCCCCGCCATCCCGGGCCTGTGGAACGGCATGGTCATGACCTTGCAGTTGATGGTCATGGGCGTGGTCGGTGGCATCATCATCGGCACCATCCTGGCGCTGATGCGCTTGTCGTCCAACAAGCTGATGTCGCGCCTGGCCGGCGCCTACGTGAACTACTTCCGCTCGATCCCGCTGCTGTTGGTGATCACCTGGTTCTACCTGGCGGTGCCGTTCGTGCTGCGCTGGATCACCGGCGAAGACACCCCGATCGGTGCGTTCACCTCCTGCGTCGTGGCCTTCATGATGTTCGAGGCGGCGTACTTCTGCGAAATCGTGCGGGCCGGCGTGCAGTCGATCCCCAAGGGCCAGATGGCCGCCGCGCAGGCCATGGGCATGACCTACGGCCAGACCATGCGCCTGATCATCCTGCCCCAGGCGTTCCGCAAGATGACCCCGTTGCTGCTGCAACAGTCGATCATCCTGTTCCAGGACACCTCGCTGGTCTACACCGTGGGCCTGGTGGACTTCCTCAACTCCGCCCGCTCCAACGGCGACATCATCGGCCGCTCCAATGAGTTCCTGATCTTCGCCGGTGTCGTCTACTTCATCATCAGCTTTTCCGCCTCGCTGCTGGTCAAGCGTCTGCAAAAAAGGTTTGCCGTATGATCTCTATCAAGAATATCAACAAGTGGTATGGCGACTTCCAGGTGCTGACCGATTGCAGCACCGAGGTTAAAAAAGGCGAAGTGATCGTGGTGTGCGGGCCGTCCGGCTCCGGTAAATCCACCTTGATCAAGTGCGTCAACGCCCTGGAACCGTTCCAGAAAGGCGACGTGGTCGTGGACGGCACCTCCATCGCCGACCCGAAGACCAACCTGCCAAAACTACGCTCGCGCGTCGGCATGGTGTTCCAGCACTTCGAGCTGTTTCCACACCTGACCATCACCGAAAACCTGACCATCGCGCAGATCAAGGTATTGGGTCGCAGCAAGGAAGAAGCCACCAAGAAGGGCCTGCAACTGCTGGAGCGCGTCGGTCTGTCGGCTCACGCCCACAAGCACCCGGGCCAGCTTTCCGGCGGCCAGCAACAGCGTGTGGCGATTGCCCGTGCGCTGGCGATGGACCCGATCGTCATGCTGTTCGACGAACCGACCTCGGCCCTCGACCCGGAAATGGTCAACGAAGTACTCGACGTGATGGTGCAGCTGGCCCAGGAAGGCATGACCATGATGTGCGTGACCCACGAAATGGGTTTCGCCCGCAAGGTCGCCGACCGTGTGATCTTCATGGACGCCGGCAAGATCATCGAAGACTGCCCGAAAGAGGAATTCTTCGGCGACATCAGCGCCCGCTCCGAGCGTGCGCAGCACTTCCTTGAGAAAATCCTGCAGCACTAAAAAGCCGCAGCTCGCTGCTCTTCTGGAGGAGCGAGCTTGCTCGCGAAAGACGTCAACGATAACGCGATCATCCTGGATGAGCGCGGTGCCCTTGAGTTTTTCGCGAGCAAGCTCGCTCCTACAGTTGGCAAGTGAGCGATAGCTGACCCAAGGCATCTGTGATGAAATGCGACCCCAACCTCTTTCGCGCCGCGCCGCCATCACTTGCCGTGAAGCCTCGTCTGATTCGCCAATTGTTCCTGCCGCCGCTGATCATCGCGCTGATGATCGGACTGGGTTACGTCGGCTTCTGGATCAGTGAGTTCTATGGGATCCGCACCCTCAGCGATACCGGCGAACGCCAGCTGGAACTGCACGCCCGCACCGTCGAGAGCGAACTCAGCAAATACACCTACCTGCCCAGTCTCCTGGAGCTGGAATCCAGCGTCTCCAGGTTATTGGCCGACCCGAATCAGGAAACCCGCAAAACCGTCAACGACTACCTCGAAGGCCTGAACCGGCGCAGTCGCAGCCGGGCGATTTACGTGATGGATACCACCGGCCGTGTACTGGCGACCAGCAACTGGCGCGACGCCGACAGTTACCAGGGTGAAGACCTGTCCTTCCGTGCCTATTTCCAGAATGCCGTGCGTGGCCAACCCGGCCGGTTCTACGGCATCGGCAGCACCAACGGCGAACCCGGCTATTACCTGGCCCATGGCCTGGAAGAACACGGCAAGATCATCGGCGTCGCCGTGGTCAAGGTCCGCCTGGAAGCGCTGGAAGAGCGCTGGCAGCGGGCGCGCCTGGAGGCCTTTGTCAGTGACGAGAATGGCATCATCATTCTCTCCAGCGACCCGGCCCGTCGCCTCAAGTCCGTGCGACCACTGAGCGATGACACCAAGGACCGCCTCGCCCACAGCCTGCAATATTACTGGGCGACGCTCAACGAGCTTGAACCACTGGCCCGTGAGCGTCTCAATGAAGGCACCGAGAAATTAACCTTCCCGGCCAACAGCGAAGTGGTGGCCGACGAGCATGAGGTCAGCTACCTGGCCCAGACCCGCCCGTTGAACGACACCCCATGGAACTTCACCCTGCTCACCCCGCTGAACGACCTGCGCCAGGCCGCCATCAACCAGGGCATCCTGGTGGCCGTGGCGTTCGCGTTGGTGGCGTTCCTGTTGATCGCCTGGAACGAGCGCCGCAAGGTGATCGCCACCCGCCTCGCCGCCCGGGAAGCCCTGCAGGAAGCCAACAATCAGCTGGAGCGACGGATTGCCGAACGCACCACCGACCTGCGGGCCAGCAACGAACGGCTCAAGAGCCAGATACGCGAGCGGCGCCAGGCCGAGGAAACCTTGCGCCGGGCCCAGGACGAACTGGTGCAGGCCGGCAAACTTGCCGCCATCGGCCAGATGTCCACCAGCATCGCCCACGAATTGAACCAGCCACTGGCCGCCTTGCGCACGCTGTCGGGCAACACCGTACGCTTCCTGGAGCGTGGGGCGCTGGACACCGCCAGTGCCAACCTCAAGACCATCAACGAACTGATCGACCGCATGGGCCGCATCACCGCCAGCCTGCGCTCCTTCGCCCGGCGCGGTGATGACCAGGGCGAGGCCAATCTGGGCAAGGCGGTGGACGCCACGTTCCAGATCCTCGGCAGTCGCCTGGAAACCTTGCCGCTGACGGTTCACCGCCACTTCACCAGCGCGCAATTGCAGATCGACCAGACGCGCCTGGAGCAGATCCTGGTTAACCTGATCGGCAACGCCCTGGACGCAATGCAGGCGCAACCGGCCCCCGAACTGTGGCTGGAAGGCGACATCGTCGACGGCAAATACCGCCTGCGGGTGCGCGACAACGGCCACGGGATTGATCCCGAGACCCGCAAGCATTTGTTCGAACCGTTCTTTACTACCAAACCCGGCGAACAAGGCCTGGGCCTGGGCCTGACGCTGTCGGCCAGCCTCGCGGCCGCCACCGGCGGCAACCTCGCCGTCGAGCACCCGGCCAGCGGTGGTACTGCCTTTGTCCTGAGTTTGCCGCTGGCGAGCCCTCAACAAGTCGAGTCGAAATGAACGCAGAAAAAAACACCGACCTGACCGTCCTGATCGTCGAAGACGACCCCCATGTATTGCTCGGCTGCCAGCAAGCCCTGGCCCTGGAAGACATTCCCAGCGTGGGCGTGGGCAGTGCCGAAGAAGCCCTGACCCGGGTTGGCGAAAACTTCGCCGGCATCGTCATCAGCGATATTCGCCTGCCGGGCATCGACGGCCTGGAACTGCTGACCCGCCTCAAGGCCCTGGATAAAAGCCTGCCGGTGGTGCTGATCACCGGCCATGGCGACATCTCCATGGCGGTGGGCGCGATGCGCAATGGCGCCTATGACTTCATGGAAAAACCCTTCTCCCCCGAGCGCTTGGTGGACGTTGCCCGTCGCGCCCTGGAGCAACGCGGGCTGGCCAGGGAAGTCTGGTCGCTGCGTCGGCAACTGGCCGAGCGCGACTCGCTGGAAGGCCGGATCATCGGCCGCTCCCCCGCCATGCAAAACCTGCGGGAGTTGATCGCCAACGTCGCCGACACCTCAGCCAACGTGTTGATCGAAGGCGAGACCGGCACCGGCAAGGAACTGGTCGCCCGTTGCCTGCATGATTTCAGCCGGCGTCATTCCCACCAGTTCGTTGCGCTGAACTGCGGTGGCCTGCCGGAGAACCTGTTCGAAAGCGAAATCTTCGGCCATGAAGCCAACGCATTTACCGGCGCCGGCAAGCGCCGCATCGGCAAGATCGAACATGCCCACGAAGGCACGCTGTTCCTCGACGAAGTGGAAAGCATGCCGATGAACCTGCAGATCAAACTGCTGCGGGTATTGCAGGAACGCACCCTGGAACGCCTGGGCTCGAACCAGAGCGTGGCGGTGGATTGCCGGGTGATCGCCGCCACCAAGTCTGACCTCGACGACCTGAGCCGCGCCAACCAGTTTCGCAGCGACCTGTACTACCGCCTCAACGTGGTAACCCTGGAACTGCCGCCCTTGCGGGAACGCCGGGAAGATATCCTGCAATTGTTCGAACACTTCCTGCAGCAGTCGTCGTTGCGTTTCGACCGCACTGCGCCGGACCTCGACAACCAGACCCTGTCCAACCTGATGAGCCACGACTGGCCGGGCAACGTGCGTGAATTGCGCAACGTGACCGAGCGGTTTGCCCTGGGTTTGCCGGCGTTTAAAAAAAGCGGCACCAGCAGCGGCAACCACGGGTTGGCCTTTACCGAAGCGGTGGAGGCGTTCGAGCGCAACCTGCTTAATGATGCGTTGCAGCGCAGCGGCGGCAACCTGACCCAAGCCAGCCAGGAGCTGGGGATGGCCAAGACCACGTTGTTCGACAAGGTCAAGAAATACGGGCTGAGCCACTAGGAGCGCATTGTGGATTTATTGCTGAAGGCGGCATTGGGCGCGGGGGTGGTGTTGATTCTGGCGGCGTTGGCCAAGACCAAGAACTACTACATCGCCGGGTTGGTGCCGCTGTTTCCCACGTTCGCGTTGATTGCGCATTACATTGTTGGCAAGGGTCGGTCGGTGGAGGATTTGAAGACCACCATCGTGTTCGGGATGTGGTCGATTATTCCGTACTTTGTGTACCTGGCGACGTTGTATGTGATGGTTGACCGGATGCGCCTGGAGGCCTCGCTGGCGGTGGCGGCGGTGGCGTGGTTGATGGCGGCTACGGTGTTGGTCAGCGTGTGGGTTCGCCTGCACGCCTGACATACGCCTATCAAAAATGTGGAGCTGGGTGGGTGTGTATATCCGTTATTTAGGTGATGGCTTGTATTGGTTCCGCTCTTACAGCGGGTCACTTTTGAAAAGAGCCCAAAAGTAACCAAAAGGCTCTTGCCCCACCACTCGGCACCTCGCTAATGCTCGGTGTGCCCTCACTCCGGCTTTGGAGCGTGGGCCGCCGCGATGGGCCATCCTTGGCCCAGCGCGGCTAACCCGGCGTCCTGCCGGGTTACCCACGCTCCAAAGCCTGCGTTCGGCCAGCGTGGTTTAACGGGGCGCCTAAGATCAAGATCAAAAGCAGATCAACAGCACAGCGGCCTACCGGCCGGCTTGAGTGTGGTGAAGCAAAGGCAACAGCAAGGTCAGAAGCTAAAGCGGGCACGGTCCAAATGTGGGAGCGGGCTTGCTCGCGAAGGTCGTTAACGATGACGCGGGCATCCTGATTCAACGCGGCGTTCTCAGGTTTTTCGCGAGCAAGCCCGCTCCCACAGAAAAGCAGCTCTGCTTTCGCTCTGGATCTTGCCTCTGCTTCTAACACTCAAGCCGGCCGGGAGGCCGCTGTGCTTTTGCTTTTGATTGCCCCATTCAGCCCGAGGCCGAACGCAGGTATTGCGGAGCGGCGGCCCGCTTCGCGGTGCCGGAGTGCGGGAACACCGAGCCTAGGCGAGGTGCCGACAGGCGGGGCAGAGCGTTTTGGTTACTTTTGACTGGGCCGGCATTCCGGCTTTTCAAAAGTGACCCGCTGTAAGAGCGGAACCCTAAGCGGCCGTTACCTAAATAACGGATATGTACTCCCCCCAAAAACGCTCAGCGCCCCCTAGCGAACAATCTTGTCCACCTGAATCCCCAGCTTCTTCAACCGATACCAAAAGCTACGCTCAGAAATCCCGATCTTCTGCGCAGCCGCAGCCTGCACCCCGTTGCTCTCCTGCAACGCAGCCATGATGTAAGCCTTCTCCACCTCAGCCAGCGCCGCATCCAGATCCTGTGGCACACCCGGCCCGTTACTGAGTATCGCGCCCACCCCATCCTCAGCCGGCTTCGAAGCAAACAGATACGCCGGCAAATCAATGTCCTCGATCACCGGCGTCGCCGCGACGATGGTCGCCCGCTCCACACAGTTTTGCAGCTCACGAATATTGCCCGGCCAGGAATACGCCGCCATGGCTTGCAATGCCTCAGGGCTGAAACCGGTGATGCGTTTACCCGCCGTAGCACTCAAGGTCTGGGCAAAGTGCCGGGCCAGCGGCGCGATGTCTTCCACCCGCTCGCGCAAGGCCGGCAGCGGAATCGGGAACACATTGAGGCGGTAGTAAAGGTCTTCACGAAACTCTTTGTTCGCCACCGCATCCAGCAAATTCTTGTTGGTAGCGGCGATCACCCGCACGTCCACCTTGCGCTCCCGCGGGTCACCCACCGGCTCGATCACCCGCTCCTGCAAGGCCCGCAGGATTTTCGCCTGCAACGCCAACGGCATGTCGCCCACTTCATCGAGAAACAACGTGCCCTTGTCCGCCTGCATGAAGCGCCCGACGCGGTCCGCCACGGCGCCGGTAAAGGCGCCCTTGCGGTGGCCGAACATCTCGCTTTCCAGCAAGCCTTCGGGAATCGCCGCGCAGTTGACGGCTACAAATGGCTTGTCGGCGCGATTGCCGTGTTTGTGGATGGCACGGGCGACCATCTCTTTGCCGGTGCCGCTTTCGCCCGTCAGCAGCACTGTGGCGTTGCTGTCGCGCACCGAGTCGACGGCGTGCAGCACGCGGCGAAACGCCGGGCTGTCGCCCACCAGGCTGTCGAACTGCGAGTGTTCATCCAACTCGGCACGCATGCGCGCGTTGTCGCGCATGATGTCGCGAAACTGCAGGGCCTTGGCGACGGTGATGTCCAGCTCATCGATGTCGAACGGCTTGGCGATGTAGTCGTAGGCGCCATTGCGCATCGACTGCACCGCATTTTTCACGGTGCTGTAGGCGGTCATCACGATAACCGGCAGATGGGGGTAACGCACCTTGATTTCCGCCAGCAACGCCGGCCCGTCCATACCGGGCATGCGCCAGTCACTGATCACCAGGTCGATGTCTTCCTGCTCCAGCACCTTGAGCGCGTGCAGGCCGTTGCCGGCGGTAAACACCTGGATCCCGCTCTGGCTCAAGGCCGACGAGAGCAAGTCACAGAGCTTGGGTTCATCGTCGACTACCAATACGTTATGCGTCATCACCATCCTCATCATCGCCGTCATCGTCACCCTGGGCCGGAATGTACAGGCTGAAGGTGGCGCCGGCATCTTTCTCGCTGACACATTCGATGCTGCCGTCATGACTCTCCATGATCGAGAAGACTTTGGCCAGACCCAACCCCGTGCCCGAGGCCTTGGTGGTGACGAATGGTGTGAAGATCCGCTCGATCATGTCCGACGGAATGCCTTCGCCGGTATCGCCGATGCTGATCACTGTGTTGCCGCCCACGCTGCGGATGCCCAGGGTCAGGCGACCGCCTCCGGGCATGGCATCGATGGCGTTGAGAATCAGGTTGAGGCACGCCTGCTTGAGCTGCTTGGCATCGGCGTAAATCGTCGCGCCGGGGGCCTGGTCATCGATATGCGCGTCGATGTTATGGGTCGACAGCTCAGGCCCGCAGAAGCCGAGGATTTCCTCCACCACCGGCCGTGCCGCTTGCACCGTGCGCAACGGCGCGCTGGGTTTGGCGAAGTCGAGGAATTCGGTGATCAGGTCGTTGATCCGGCTGACTTCGCTGATCACGTATTCGAGATGGCGTTTGTCGGTTTCCGGCAAATCGGCGCGGCGGTGCAGCAACTGGGTAGCGGTCTTGATAATGCCCAGCGGGTTGCGGATTTCGTGGGCCAGGCCCATCGCGACTTCGCCCAATGCATGCAGGCGGTCGCGGCGGCGCAGTTGCGCTTCCAGGTGATGCAACTCACCGAGACGCTCGGTCATGTGGTTGAAGGTGCTGCTCAGTTGCGCCAGCTCGTCGCCGCCGCTGACCGCCACACGATGCTGATAGTTACCCGAGATCACCGCGCTGACGCCTTCGGACAAGTCCCGCAACGGGCGCGTGAGACGCTGGGACACCAGCATGCCGGCACCGAGGGACAGCGCCGAGCTGAGCAGGAAGATCAACACGAACAGATTGCTCTGGTTCACCAGACCCACCAGGCTGGTGTGCCGCAGCAAGCCGCTGAAGATCACCCCTTGCAGCTCGCCGGCATCATTGAAGATCGGCCAGTACAAACCGCTGTAGTTGTTGGTGAACTGTTCGCTGGGCTGCTTGGTGCTGCGCAGCGCGGCTTCGATGTTCGAAGGAATCCGGGTGGGGTGATCGACGAAGCGCTGGGTAGAGAAAATCTCCGAGAAGCCGTTGGGATTGGCCAGGTACAGGCGCAAGTCGAGGGAGTGCACATCGGCCACGCTGGTCAGGAAACTGCTGTCCAGGTAGGTGGCCACCAGCAGTTGATAGTCAACCCCGTCCTCGCTGGTCTCGAAGGTCGACACCACCACGCCGGTGGTCACGCCCGCCACCTGGACCGTCTGCAACACCGCATTACTGGCCAGGTTGATTTGCTTGACGATGTCATCGGCGGCAGTGCTGAAGACAATCTTGTGGTCACTGCTGCGGATCAACGCGACCACGTCGATGTCGGTGGCGGCGGCAATGTCGGCGGTCAGCTTGTCGTGTTTCTCGGCCTGGCGCGACGACGGCGGCTTGGTGTAGCGCAGGAACAGTTGGGCGACCCGGGCGTTATCGTGGAGGATGTCGCCGATCTCGTCCTTGACGATCTTGGTCGACTCCTGCAGCCAGATCCGCACGTTGCTGTCGAAGATCTGCGACAGCGTCGTTGCGGCCAACTCCGCCGCGATCATCGTCGGAATCACCGTGACCAGCCAGAACGCCAACACCAGCTTGCGCTGGACGCTCCAACGCGAAATGGCAAAGGGGCGGGCTTTTTGGCGGGTCTTGTTGATCATCAGGTTTCGCTTATCGCAGCAGCCATGGCAGGGTCGGATCGATCCGGTCGGAGAAACACTTTTGCAACGAACAGTGCGCGGTTGACCAGCCAGTTACGGTGGCGAAAAAACATGCTGTTGCCCTGGAACTCGCAGCCCAGCAGCAGCTTGCTGGCATAGCCGGCCTGACCGCATTCATATAACGCAATTTCGTTGCGAATACAGTAGTCGATATTGGTTAACCAACTGCGCACTGCCAGGCTGTACTCATGGCTGTAATCACTGTCTTCGCCGAAAAACTTGTCAATCAAGCGATCCTGGTTCAACAGGATCAGGTTGAACGCCACCAATTGCGCGTCCACCCAATAAAGCACACAGACCGCACGTTCTTGCAGCTGTTCAAGGATACCGGTGAAATAGCCCGCCGGCAGCCGCTCGAACTGCAGGTCGGAACGTTCCAGGGTGGCCTCATACAGCGCCATGATGCGCGGCAGGACGTCGTCGATGTTGCGTCGCCACTCAACACGCGGGCCAGGCGCGCGCAGTTTGCGGCGCACGTCCTTGCGGGTGGCTTTGTCCAGGGAACCCAGGTAGGCGTCCACTGAACCAAAAGGGATCGGCAATACGGCCGTTGGCAGGCTGGGCATGCTCTGAAAACCCGCGTCAAGGCAGCTGTTTGACCAGGCTTCATCCCTGGTCGGTGCGTCCTTGACCGCCACCAGTCCAACGCCGAACGTATCGGCATCCTGGCGCGCGGCGGCGAGCAATTGCGCAAGCAGCGCCTGGCGCCCTGATTCAGGAACGTGGCTGGCGATACCTGCATTGCACTGTTCCGCCACCGGCGAACCGATGGCATACAGGCCCAACTTCAAAACACCCGGCCACAGTCGCTCCAGGCGCTCGGTAAAGCGCTTACCTACGCCCGACACCGTGGTGTCGAGGCGATAACGCGTAATGAACGCCGGCGCGACCGCTACCAACGTTGTATCGTCAAACACCGCAAGATAGCGCCACTGAAAATCATCAATAGCAGCGTTTTCCACGGCCACGTAATAGTCCCAATCCTCCAGGGCATCGGGAAAACAGTCGTTCCAGGCACTGCGTTCGATGGCCCGAATGGTCGAAAAGGCTTGGGCGGTAATCACAACGTTTCCTTGTAGGAGCGAGCTGGCTCGCGAAAACTCAAGCGCACCGCGTTAAACCAGACAGAACGCGTTTTCGTTCACGTCCTTCGCGAGCACGCTCGCGCCTACAGGGGCAGCGTGTTGCTCGACAAACTCGGCACTCAACTCGATCACTCGGCGGTATTGCAGGTCGACGGTGATCATGTGGTAGCAGTTGTCCAGCAGGATCTTGGTCACGGGGCCGCCGAGGTGGCGTTCCACGTAATCGGCGTTCCAGCGGCTGGTGATGTCATCCTCGATGGAGTGCAGCACCAGGGCCGGGGTCTTGATCGACGGCATGAGCTTCTTGACCACGGCGTTCATCCAGTGCAACTCGCGCACTGTGACGCCCTCCATGGTCAACAGCCCCGCCTCGCTGCTCTCCCCTTCCTTCATCTGCCGCTCGACGATCGCCCGAAGGCGCTCGTTCTTGATGCCATAGGGCGGTTTCTCAGTGAAACGGAACAGGCGCACACCGAAGGGAATGCGGATCAGCAAGGGCGTGATGAATGCCATCTTGTTGATGCTCCAGCCGTCGTACTTCAACGTGGTGGAGTACATCAACAAGCCGGCGACCTGGCCCGGGAACTGCGACGCCACGTACATCGACATCACCGCGCCCATCGACAGACCGCCGACAAACACCTGCTCGTGACGCTGTTTCACGCCAACGAACGTCTTGCGTACGCCCTCGTACCAGTCCTGCCAGCCAGTGGCTTGCAGGTCGCTGTTGTCCCCGCAGTGCCCGGCCAGGGTCGGCACGTACACCGTGCAGTTACCGGCCTTGGCCAAACCCTGGGCCACCCGACGGAGTTCCGTCGGGGTGCCCGTCAGGCCGTGGATCAACAGGATCCCGACCGGACCGCTACCGAGAACGAAGCCGGCATCACCTTCACCGAGGTCGATCTCGTGGCTAATCACCGTTTGGTCGCTCGCACAAGCAGTTGCTCGAGCAGCTTCAGGCCCAGGTCGATTTCCGGGTAGCTGATTTCCAGCGACGGTGCCAGGGTGATCACGTTTTTGTAGTAGCCGCCCACGTCGAGGATCAGGCCGAGTTTCTGACCGTCAACCACCATGTCGCCTTTCATGCCTTCGTCGACCATGAAATCCAGGGTCGCCTTGTCCGGAGTGAAGCCGTCCGGACCGCAGATTTCACAGCGCAGGGCCAGGCCCAGGCCGTCGACGTCGCCGATGATCGGGAAGCGTTTTTGCAGCTCTTGCAGGCCGGCCAGGAAGTATTTGCCCTTGGCCATGACCATCGCGCCGTAGTCGACTTCGCTGGTCATCTTGAACATTTCCAGGCCTACCGCGGTGCCCAACGGGTTGGACGCGAAGGTGGAGTGAGTGGAGCCTGGCGGGAAGATCTTAGGGTTGATCAACTCTTCCTTGGCCCAGATGCCGCCCAGCGGGTTCAGGCCGTTGGTCAGTGCCTTGCCGAACACGATCACGTCTGGTTTGACGTCGAAGTGTTCGATCGACCACAGCTTGCCGGTACGCCAGAAACCCATCTGGATTTCGTCGACGACCATCAAGATGCCGTGCTGGTCGAGGACGTGCTTGAGTTCGCTGTAGAAGTTCATCGGAGGGATTACGTAGCCGCCGGTGCCCTGGATCGGCTCGACGTAGAAGGCTGCGTATTCGCACTGGTTGGTTTTCGGGTCCCACACACCGTTGTATTCAGTTTCGAACAGGCGGGCAAATTGCTGCACGCAGTGGCTGCCGTATTCTTCCTTGGTCATGCCTTTAGGGCCGCGGAAGTGGTACGGGAACGGAATGAAGTTGGCGCGCTCGCCGAAGTGGCCATAGCGGCGACGGTAACGGAAGCTTGAAGTGATCGACGAAGCACCGAGGGTACGGCCGTGGTAGCCGCCTTCGAAGGCGAACATCAGGCTCTTGCCGTTGGAGGCGTTACGCACCACTTTCAGGGAGTCTTCGATGGACTGCGAACCGCCCACGTTGAAGTGCACACGACCGTCGAGGCCGAACTTTTTCTTGGCGTCGACTGCGATCATTTCCGACAGCTCGATCTTGCCTTTGTGCAGGTACTGGCTGGCGATTTGCGGCAGGGTGTCGATCTGCTGTTTCAGCGCGTTGTTCAGGCGCGGGTTGGCGTAACCGAAGTTAACGGCCGAGTACCACATTTGCAGGTCGAGGTAAGCCTGGTCTTCGGTGTCCCACACATAGGAGCCTTCACAACGGCTGAAAATACGTGGCGGGTCGATGTAGTGAACGGTGTCGCCGTAGGAGCAGTACTTGGCTTCTTTATCCAGAAGAACCTGGTCTTCTGCGGTAGCGATGCGGATATCAGACATGGTGGAAGAGTTCCTGATTGTCGGAAGAGGTGCTGAAAGAGTTGGCGTTGGCGGCGATGCCCTGAGGCAGCTTGGCCAGCAATGCCGGCAGTTCGGCGAAGGTGTCGAACCGCGCGTAAGGGATGTTGTTGGTTTCGCAGTAGTCGGCCAGGCTGGCCTTGGCGAAGACGAAGTCGGCGGTGGAGGCCACGCACATGTCGGACTTGCCGTCACCGATCACCAGCACGCGCTTGTTGCGCGGCGTGGACTTGCACTTGCAGTTGCCGGAAGCAGCACGGCAGGCGTCGCTGGCATACGGGAAGTCGATGCGCCAGCTGTTCTGGTCGACCTGGCGCAGGCGGTTGGCGAGGATCGGCAGCAAGGTCACGTAGTTGCGCGAGAGAATCCGCGCGATGCCTTGTTCGATGCCATCGCTGACCACTTCAATGGAAGCGCCCAGGCCCATGACGTGATCGACGAAGTCCGGGAAGTCCGGGTCGATCTCGACGCTGTCGAAGTACGCCAGCAACTCGGCCGGGGTCGCCTTGATCAGCGCCAGTTGACGGCTCAGGCATTCGCGCGAACCGATGTGCCCGTCCAGCCATTCCTGTTCGATGGTTTCCCACTCGGGGCCGGCGAAGCGTTGGAGGACGTTGTCGATGACGTCGGTGGGGGTTATGGTCCCGTCGAAGTCACACACGATATGCCAGTGGATCATCTGCATTTACCTATGAAGTAGGAGCGCGCTGTTGCGCTTGCAGAGTGCTAGAGCATGGACTGTGCCAAGTGCTCGCACCCCCTGTTTTCAAAGGGTTTGGCGGGTATTTGCGTTTGGTTGTGTCGGAACTGGCTACAATTTTTGTAGCTTGCTACAACCTAGATGAGTGCTTGCCTAAGGCCGGGTGTTTGCGCGTTCATGCGCGCATGTTCACAAAAGGAAATGGCTCCATGTTCAGGGTTACTTTTGCTGTATTCGCCGGTTTGCTGGGGCTGTGGGGCGTTTCGGGCGCTGCGCTGGCGGACGGGATTACCGGTGAGGCCGGCGTGGGTGTCAGTTACCAGCCTCATGATCCGACGGGCAGCCGCTACGAAACGCGGCCGATTCCTTATTTCGATCTGGATTGGGGGAGCGTCAGTCTGGGTACCGACGATGGGCTGACCTGGAGTGCCCTGAATACCCATGGCTTTACTGCCGGGCCTTACATCAACTACTTGCCGGGGCGGACGGCCAATGGGTCGCTGCGGGGCTTGCGTGATGTTTCGGATATGGCCGAGGTTGGGGGATTTATTCAGTACGCTCCGGCTGATTTCTGGCGGGTGTATGCACAGGTGGGTCAGGCCGTGGGCGGGGCGCGTGATCAAAGCGGGGTTGTGGGGAAGCTTGGCGGGGAATTGGGGTATCCGTTGGGTGGCGGGATTATCGGCAGCACCGGTTTGATGGCGAATTTTGCCGATGCTCGGCAGGCGCAGGCGTTTTTCGGGGTTGATGCCAACGAGGCTGCGGCTTCGGGGTTTCGGCCGTATAACGCCAGTGCGGGGTTTCAGAACCTGACGTTGACGCAGAGTTTTGAGATTCCCCTGGATGCGAAGTGGTCGCTGTTGACCAGTGCCAGCTGGGTTCACTTGGTGGGGTCGGCGGCCAATAGCAGCATCGTCAAGGAGACCGGGGATGTGAATCAGGGGCAGGTGCAGACTGCGATCAGCTATAAGTTTGATTGAGCTGGGGGGGCATATCCGTTGCTGCGGTCAGGGCCGCTATTGGTTCCGCTCTTACAGCCATCCCTTTCAAGGTCTGTGTTTAAAGCCTTGTTTAAAAACATGTTTAAGTCCGTTTATCCGACTTGGCCGCCTTAAGCACCCTAGCTGTTGAGACATGCGCCCGTGCCGCCTTACCTTCAAGCCATTCCTTGGGCTTGGCGACTTTAGGACCGCGAGGGCTTTTCGCGACGGACTTGGGTTTGATCAACCTCGCCAGGGCCAGCAACCGCTCTGCCAGCCCTTGCGGGGTCTTTTCAAGAGGGAAATTTTCCGCAGGCAATGCGATCTGCAAGCCTTGATAATCACTG
>NZ_LPNO01000015.1 GCF_001952855.1 Pseudomonas sp. ATCC PTA-122608
GTGCTGGGACAACGCCCCGATGGAACGTTTTTTTGGCAGCTTGAAGTCCGAATGGGTGCCTGAGGGAGGTTATAGCTCTGAGTACGAGGCCCAGGTAGATATCAACCGATATGTGGCGCGATACAACAGCGTAAGGCGCCACAGCTACAACGGTTATCACTCACCGATAGCGGCGGAAAAGCTAGCAGCGTGAGAACCGAAAAGAATGTCCGAAATTACTGGACCAGTTCAAGCCCGCTCCCACATTGGATCTGCGTTCATCCCGCGGATCAGGGTTAGAACAAATCTATCGGTGCCGCCTCATCCGCCGGCAGCGGGCTGCCCGGTGCAACACCATTGCCCAACTCGTTGACCGACGGCGGCGTGTCCTCGCTCTTGAACAGCTCAAAGTACGCATTCGGCGTGCTCGGCGCTGCCGCACGACCGCTGACCGGGTCGATCCGCAAGCTGAGAATGCCTTCCGGCTCCGGCTGGGTATGCGGCGGCATATCCTTCAGCGCAGCACCCATGTAGCTCATCCAGATCGGCAGCGCGACGGTGCCGCCGAACTCCCGGCGACCGAGGCTTTCCGGCTGGTCGTAACCGGTCCATACAGTGGTCACGTAGTCGGCGTTGTAGCCCGAGAACCATGCATCCTTGGAGTCGTTGGTGGTACCGGTCTTGCCGGCGATGTCCGCGCGGCCCAAGGCCAGGGCGCGACGACCAGTCCCCTTCTTGATCACGTCTTCCAGGATGCTGTTGAGGATGTAGGTGGTGCGGCCATCCACAATACGTTCGGCCACGGCAGGCGCTTGCGGCGCGGCAGGTGTGGCAGGTGCACCCGCTGCCGGGGCTTCGCCTGGCGTCGGCTCGATGGTGATGCCGCCGTTGGTCGGTGCTGCCTGGCCGTCAGTGGCTGCGACGCCATTGACCACGTCGCCCGGTACCCGTGGCGGGTTGGCGGTGAACAGGGTTTCGCCGTTACGGCTTTCGATCTTGTCGATCAGGTACGGCGTGATCTTGTAGCCGCCGTTGGCAAAGGTGCTCCAGCCGGTGGCGATTTCCATTGGCGTCAGCGTGGCGGTACCCAGTGCCAGGGACAGGTTGGGCGGCAGGTCCGACTTGTTGAAGCCGAAGCGGGTGATGTAGTCGATGGTTTTGCCGACGCCCATTGCCTGTAGCAGGCGGATCGACACCAGGTTACGCGACTTGTACAGCGCCTCGCGGACGCGGATCGGGCCGAGGAAGGTGTTGGTGTCGTTCTTCGGGCGCCACACCTTGTCCAGGTACTCGTCGACAAACACGATCGGTGCATCGTTGACCAGGCTGGCGGCGGTGTAGCCGTTATCCAGGGCGGCGCTGTAGATGAACGGCTTGAAGCTGGAGCCCGGCTGGCGCTTGGCTTGGGTGGCGCGGTTGTAGTTGCTCTGCTCGAAGGCAAACCCACCGACCAGGGCGCGGATAGCACCGTTCTGCGGGTCAAGAGACACCAGGGCGCCCTGTGCCACGGGCACCTGGCTGAATTTCAGACTGTCGTCTTTCTGGCGCTGCACACGAATCAGGTCGCCGACCTGGGCCACGTCCGACGGCTGCTTGGGCATCGCACCCATGCTGTTGGTGTTCAGGAACGGGCGGGCCCATTTCATGCTGTCCCACGACACATGTTCTTCGCCGGTGCGGGTCAGTACCTGCACGCCATCTTTCTTCACTTGGGTGACGATGGCGGGCTCAAGGCCGCTGATCGGGCGTTGTTTGCCCAGCTCAACGGTCCAGGCGCTGAGGGTCTTGCCCGGCAGGCGAGATTCGGGGCCGCGGTAGCCGTGACGCTGGTCGTAGGCGACCAGGCCATCGTGTACTGACTTGTTGGCGATTTCCTGCAGGTTGCTAGGAATCGTCGTGGTCACGCGGAAGCCTTCGGTGTACGCCTCGCTGCCATAACGGCCGACCATCTCGGCACGGGCCATTTCGGCGATATAAGGTGCGTTCACTTCCGGCGTCGGCACGTGGTAGCTGGCGTTCAACGGCTCTGCCACCGCACTTTCATACGCGGCCTGGTCGATCTTGCCCAGCTTGTACATGCGGCCCAGGATCCAGTCGCGGCGTTCTTTGCTGCGCGCCGGGTTGGCCAGCGGGTTGAAGCGCGAAGGCGCCTTGGGCAGGCCGGCAATCATGGCCATCTGCGCCAGGCTGGCGTCACGAATCGACTTGCCGTAGTAAACCTGGGAAGCCGCCTCGATGCCGTAGGCACGGTTGCCGAGGTAGATCTTGTTGACGTACAGCTCAAGGATCTCGTCCTTTGTCAGCTGACGTTCGATCTGCAACGCCAGGAGAATTTCCGTGGCCTTGCGGGAAAAGCTGCGTTCGCTGGTGAGGAAGAAGTTCTTCGCGACCTGCATGGTGATGGTGCTGCCGCCGGACTGAATGTGTCCGCTTTTTACCAACTGCGTGGCGGCGCGCACCAGGCTGCTTGGGTCAACGCCATAGTGGTTGGCGAAATTATCGTCTTCAGCCGACAGCAGGGCGTTGATGAAATTGGGTGGAATGTCGGCGAAACGGATCGGGGTGCGGCGCATTTCGCCGAACTCCGCGATCAGTTTTTCATCGCTGCTGTAGACCCGCAAAGGAATCTGCAACTGGATACTTCTCAGGGCCTCTACGGAGGGCAAACCCGGACTAAGGTAGAGATAGGCCCCGCTGAGCACGAGCATCAGCCCGCAGACGATCGCGACAATGGAGTACCCGAAAAACTTCAGCAGACGAATCAAGGCTTTTGGATTTCCAAGGAAAAGAATGGGTTAGGCGTCGGGGCATGCACGGCAAGCGGTGGATCGACCCGGCCAGCAGATAAACGCGGGAAAAAACGCTGGGCATTAAAGCATTTTTCGGCTTCGGGCGTCATTCGTGCCGCTCACACAAGCCGACCGAATGCAGGAAGCCTGGCAACAATCAGTCCGTAAGACAGGGAAAGTTTTGGGGAGTTTTATGAGAAAGGGATTTTTCAGGCGAAAAGCCGATGCCGTCCTGGGTATCGACATCAATGACGCCGGCATCAAGCTGGTGGAACTGGAGGTTTCAGGCGTCGGCTACAGCGTCCGGGGTTACGCCACGCAGCAGTTGCCGGCCCATGCGGTGGTCGACAGCAGCGTGATGGACTTTGATGCCGTCGCACAGGCACTGTCCAGGGCGCTGGTACAGGCGCATACCTCGCTCCGACATGCCGCCGTCGCCGTCGCCGGGCCTTCGGTGATTACCCGTGTGCTCGAGATGGACGCAGGGCTCACTGAGGCTGAAATGGTGCGTCGAATCTACTCGGAAGCAGACCAGTACATTCCTTATCCGTTGGAGGATGTGGCCATCGACTTTCAGGTGCAGGGCCCTTCGTCCCGTGATCCTCAGTGCGTCGATGTGCTGCTTGTCGCCTGCCTCAAGGAACAGGTCGAGGCCCGTGAGGCGGTTTTGGCCCTGGCGGGCCTGGGGACGCGGATCGTGGATGTCGAAGCATTTGCATTGGCTCGCGCGGGCAGGCAGGCTTCGGACAGCATCACGCCGGGCCGTCGTGTCGATGGCGCGCAATGGGCCGTGGATGCCCAGGGAATGGGAGTGGCCTGCGGGTTGGCCCTGAGGAGTTTCGACTGATGACACGAATCAACCTGCTGCCGTGGCGCGCAGAACGGAATGAGCGGCGGCGCAAGTATTTTCTGGTGTTCTTGCTGGGTGCTGCGGCTGTGGCGCTGATTGCGGTGTGGCTGGCAGACCAGGTGATCGATCGCGCAATTGATCGGCAATTGGCCCGCAACAGCCAGTTGAGCCAGGGCGTGACCGGGCTCGACTCGCGAATGAAAGCGATCGACGAGCTGCATGAGCAACGCCAGCAGTTGATGGAGCGGATGAAAGTTGTGCAGGGTTTGCAGGACGACCGTTCGGCGGGTGCTCAGTTGCTGGATCAACTGGCCCGTGCCGTGCCGGAAGGTGTGCAATTGCGTGAAGTCAGCGTTGATGGTGGTTCTGTCTCGATCAGCGGCACTGCCGAATCGAACCAGGACGTTGCTCAGTTCATGCGTGGTCTCGAGGCTGCCGACGCCTTGCAGTCGCCCCGGCTTCAACGGGTTCGCGGCGCGCAAGCGGGCGACGGCAATGGCTTTCAGTTGACGGTTCGCCATGGTCATTCGGATGAGGCAGGCCAATGAGAGGGGCGTCAGGCCTGCCAAGGCTGACGGAACTCGACATCGCCCAGCTCTACCGAAACGCCGCCGACTGGCCGCTGCCGGGCAAGGCTTTGCTGGGTGGCGCGGTGGTTTGCCTGCTGTGGGTAGCGGGCAACACCTTCTACTTGAGCGGGGCACGAGAGCAATTGCGCCAGCTGGAAGCGCAGGAAGTGGCGCTTGAGCAGCAGGTTGCGTTGAAAACCGTCCAGGTTGCCGGGCTGGAATCTCAGGCCAGCGACCTCAACACGATGCAAGGCCGTTTCACCAACCTGTTGCGGCAGCTGCCTGCCGAGACCGAAGTGCCCGGCCTGCTTGAAGACATTGGCCGCCTGAGTGCAACCAATGGCTTGGTGCTGGAAGCCATCGACCTGCTGGATGACCAGCCTCGCACCCTGTACATCGAGTCGCCCATGCAGATAGGTGTCACCGGAGCCTTTCACGATCTGGCGGCGTTCATCAACGGCATGGCGGGCATGCCAAGGATTATCACGGTGCATGACTTGGCGTTCAGCCACGTTGATCCCTCAGGGTTGCGCCTCAGCCTGGTGGCGAAGACTTATCGCTACAACCATCAAGCGGGTGATGATCTGGAGGCTGATTTGCACCCACCGTCGCCGGCGCTCGCCGAGCCAGTTGCCTACGATTTTTCATCCTTGCGCGATCCTTTTCAGTCGCCCTCTCGTCAGATGGTGCGGCCCGCTGGGCGACCGGCCGCGGGACCTGATTTCGCCAGGCCGCGCGGAGTCCTTGAAAGCGTCGCCCTGGATCAGTTTGAAATGGTTGGAACCTTGTCCCTTGGTACACAAACCTTCGTGCTGCTGCGCGGCGCGTCGTCTGTCTATCGGTTGGCAATCGGCGATTACCTGGGGCCGGACCACGGGCGCATCACGGCAATCCACGACTCCCATGTCGAACTGGCCGAGCTTTTTCCGGATGGCCAGGGTGCTTGGCTGGAACGCTCGCAAACCCTTGCACTGAACGTGAACTCATAACGGAAACAAACAATGAAAAGGACTTTTTCGTCCTTCGGTGTGGCGCTATGGATAGCGTTCACGGCACCGATGGTCATCGCTGTGCCCAATCGAATCGACCTGATTCACCTGCCGCCACCTGGTAATACGCCCCTGAGTACCGAGCGCGTGGCATTTACCGGTTACAAGCTGTCCCTCAACTTCCAGAACATCGAACTGCGCGCGGTGTTGCAGCAGATTGCCGACGTTGCCGGCCTCAACCTGGTGGCCAGCGACGACGTGCAGGGTTCGATCACCTTGCGCCTCAAGGACGTGCCTTGGGATCAGGCGCTGGATCTGGTGCTGCAAACCAAGGGGCTGGATAAACGTGTGACGGCCAATGTGCTGCTGGTCGCGCCGGCCGAGGAGTTGGCCGCCCGCGAGTTGCTGGTGCTGGAGTCGCGCAAGCAAATGACCGAGCTGGCACCGCTGCGACGTGAGCTGCTGCAAGTGAATTACGCCAAGGCTTCGGACCTGGCCAAGCTGTTTCAGTCGGCCGTGGGCCTGGAAGGTGCCACCGATGAGCGCGGCTCGGTGGCGGTGGATGATCGCACCAACAACATCATCGCCTACCAGACCCAGGAGCGGCTGGAGGAGCTGCGCAAGATTGTGGCGCAACTGGATATTCCGGTAAGGCAGGTGATGATCGAGGCTCGGATCGTTGAGGCCAATGTGGATTACGACAAAAGCCTTGGCGTGCGCTGGGGTGGGCAGGTCAATCGGGGTAACTGGAGCGCTGGCGGGATCAGGAAACCGCTGGCCGAAGGCGCCGAGCCGCCTGAAAACCCGCCCAGCTCGCCGTTTGTGGACCTGGGTACGGTCAACGGCAGCGCCGGCCTGGGCATCGCCTTTATCACCGACAACCTGTTGCTGGACCTGGAGCTCACAGCCATGGAAAAAACCGGTAACGGTGAAATCGTCTCGCAGCCCAAGGTCGTCACTTCCGACAAGGAAACCGCACGAATCCTCAAGGGCACCGAGATTCCCTACCAGGAATCCAGCTCCACCGGTGCTACCTCGGTGTCGTTCAAGGAGGCCTCGCTGTCATTGGAGGTAACGCCGCAAATCACCCCGGACGGCTGGGTGAACATGGAGGTCAAGGTCACCAAGGACGAGCCTGACTACCTGAACAAACTCAATGACGTGCCGCCGATCAAGAAAAACGAGGTTAACGCCAAGGTGCTGGTGAGGGACGGCGAGACCATCGTGATTGGTGGAGTTTTCTCCAATACTCAAAGCAAAGTGGTAGATAAAGTGCCATTTTTGGGCGATGTGCCGTATCTTGGCCGCCTTTTCCGGCGGGATGTGGTTTCGGAGAAAAAATCCGAGCTGCTGGTATTCCTGACTCCGCGTATTATGAATAACCAGGCGATTGCTGTGAGTCGTTGATTCTGTGCGAAATTTGATTCTTGTTGGACCGATGGGGGCTGGAAAAAGCACCATCGGCCGTTTGCTGGCCAAAGAGCTGCGCCTGCCATTCAAAGACTCCGATAAGGAAATTGAATTGCGCACGGGCGCCAATATCCCGTGGATCTTCGATAAGGAAGGCGAACTGGGCTTTCGCGACCGCGAGCAGGCGATGATTGCCGAGCTGTGCGGCTGTGACGGCGTGGTATTGGCCACCGGCGGCGGCGCGGTGATGCGCGATGAGAATCGTCGGGCGCTGCATGCCGGCGGTCGCGTGGTTTATCTGCACGCTTCTGTCGAGCAGCAGGTGGGCCGCACCGCTCGCGATCGCAATCGCCCGTTGCTGCGTACCGCCGACCCGGCAAAAACCCTGCGGGACCTGCTGACGCTGCGCGATCCGCTGTATCGGGAAATCGCCGATCTGGTGGTGGAAACCGATGAGCGGCCGCCACGAATGGTCGTTCTCGACATTCTTGAGCGCCTGGCGCAGTTGCCACCCCGTTAAAGCCAGAGCCGAAATGCGCTATTCTCGGCGGCGCGTCATGACCGTCCGAGTTGTGGCGTAGAGCCATCAGGCAGCGTCAGATCCCGACGTTGCCGACAACGTTAACGTAGGGCAATACGCCTGCTTTCATCTTCAACGCGGGGACACATGCAGACACTTAAGGTCGATCTTGGCGAGCGCAGCTACCCGATCCATATTGGCGAAGGTTTGTTGGACCAGCCCGAGTTGCTTGCCCCGCATATTGCCGGGCGGCAAGTGGCGATCATCTCCAATGAAACGGTCGCGCCGCTGTATCTTGAGCGCCTGAGCCGCAGCCTCGCGGCGTATTCGGTGATCTCGGTGGTGTTGCCCGACGGCGAGGCCTTCAAGACCTGGGAAACCCTGCAACTGATCTTTGATGGCCTGCTGACTGCCCGTCATGACCGTCGCACCACCGTAGTAGCGCTGGGTGGCGGAGTGATCGGCGACATGGCCGGCTTCGCGGCCGCCTGCTACCAGCGCGGCGTGGACTTTATCCAGGTGCCGACCACGTTGCTGTCCCAGGTCGATTCGTCGGTGGGCGGCAAGACCGGCATCAACCATCCGCTGGGCAAGAACATGGTCGGTGCGTTCTATCAGCCGAATGTGGTGCTGATCGACACCGCCACCCTCAACACCCTGCCGCCCCGCGAGCTGTCGGCGGGCCTGGCGGAAGTCATCAAGTACGGCCTTATCTGCGACGAGCCGTTCCTGACCTGGCTTGAAGAGCATGTCGACGCCCTGCGCTCTCTCGACCAGGTGGCGCTGACCGAAGCGATTTCCCGCTCCTGCGCTGCCAAGGCGGTGGTGGTGAATGCCGACGAACGTGAGTCGGGCGTACGCGCTACGTTGAACCTTGGCCACACCTTCGGCCATGCGATCGAGACTCACATGGGCTATGGTGTGTGGTTGCATGGAGAGGCCGTAGCGGCTGGCACGGTGATGGCATTGGAGATGTCGCAACGCCTGGGCTGGATCAGCGCCCAGGAGCGTGATCGCGGGATCCGCCTGTTCCAGCGCGCCGGGTTGCCGGTCATTCCTCCCGAGGAGATGACTGAGGCAGATTTTCTCGAACATATGGCAATAGACAAGAAAGTGATCGACGGTCGACTGCGACTGGTGCTGTTGCGCCGAATGGGCGAAGCGGTAGTGACCGACGATTATCCGAAAGAGATTTTACAGGCCACGCTGGGAGCGGATTACCGCGCCCTGGCCCAGCTTAAAGGTTAATAAGATCCCGATGACTAGTTTGCATGCCGACGAGGCGTTCCTCGGCCATTACCAGTTAAGCCACGACCCTTTTGCTCCACGGGTGCCTGGTTTCAAATTTTTCCCTGCGCAACGCAAGCCGGTGCTCGGGCAGTTGCACCACCTCGCGCGCTACAGCCAGCTGTTGCTGGTGGTCACTGGCCCGTTGGGCAGCGGCAAGACCTTGCTGCGCCAGGCGCTGGTGGCCAGCACCAACAAGCAATCGGTACAGAGCGTGGTGGTTTCCGCCCGTGGTGCCGGTGATGCGGCGGGCGTGTTGCGCCAAGTGGCCCAGGCCCTGGACGTGTCCACTGCCGAGCCGAATGCGATCCTCAAGCAAGTGGTGCAACTGGGCTTGACCGGCCAGGAAGTCTATCTGCTGGTGGACGACGCCGAGCAGCTCGACGAATCCGCCCTGGAAGCGTTGCTGGCCCTGGCGGCCGGTACGCCTGAAGGTCGTCCGCATGTGTTCCTGTTCGGCGAGTCTTCGCTGATTGCCGAACTTGAGCAGATCAGCGGCGAGCAGGAACTGTTCCACGTCATCGAACTGCAGCCTTACGAAGAAGAAGAAACCCGCGAATACCTCGCCCAACGGCTGGAAGGCGCAGGGCAGGGCATCGAACTTTTCTCCGCTTCGCAGATCTCTGATATTCACGAAAGCTCCGACGGCTGGCCTGGCACCATCAACCAGGTTGCCCGCGATGCCATGATCGAAGCCATGATTGCCAGCCGCTCTGCGGTCAAGCGTCCAAAGATGGGGTTCACTATGCCTAAGAAGCACGTATTGGCAATTTCTGCCGTTGTCGTGGTCGCTGTCGCCGCCGCCTGGTTGATTCCAGGTCGCAACAAGGCCCCGACCACCGCTGGCGCGCCAACCGAACAGGCGCAGTTGCCACTGGGCAAACCAACACCGAACGTTGAGTTCGCCAACTCCGGCCAACCGACCAACTTGCCGATGGTTGGCCAGCCAGTGATGCGCGGCCCGCTCGCCGAAGAAGCCGGCGGGATTTCCGAAGGCGACGATGGCGTGCCGGTAGAGGGCTCCAGCGCCACGCCGCCGACCGTAACCACCACCGCGCCACCTGCGGGCGTGCCGGCGGGTCAGCCAGCTGCCAAGCCGGCACCGGCACCGACGCCTGCGCCGGCTCAGGTCGCTACCGCCAAGCCAGCGCCGGTTGCGAAGCCAGTAGCTCCGGCGCCGGTGGCCAAACCAGCGACTGCCGCCAAGCCTGCTGAAAAACCTGTGACCGTAGCCAAGGCCGGCGCCGCCGGCAGCAGCTGGTACACCAGCCAGCCTACCGGTAACTTCGTGGTGCAGATCCTGGGTACCAGCTCCGAAGCCAACGCCCAGGCGTTCGTGAAAGAGCAGGGCGGCGAGTACCGTTATTTCAAGAAAGTGCTCAACGGCAAGCCTCTCTTCGTGATCACTTACGGCAACTTCTCCAGCCGCGCAGCAGCTGAATCCGCTATCAAGGCCTTGCCAGCGAAGGTTCAGGCTGGTAAACCTTGGCCTCGCACTGTCGCCAGCGTCCAACAAGAACTGGCAACAACTCGCTGAAGATCCGGCGGCCTTACCCAGGCCGCCCTCTCGGCACCTCAAAAAAAAACAACACAGCGTGCAGCCCTGAAGGCCGCGCGCTTTGTGGTGTCTGCGTCACAGTAGCTTTTGAGTCGTAGCGGTCAGAATTAAAAAAGTTTTGACTAGCACAGCATATCGCTTTAAACCTTTCATAAATGCGACATAGATTTGCGACATTTCGTCGCTAAATTTGTGAGCGTCTGTGTCGGTGTGTACAATGACCTCCCTTTTGCCCCCGCTAAGCCGGCGTACGTTCGGCGTGGAAGGTAACCGGTTGAATTGAAAAGAAATTTGCCTCGAAATAAGAGGCAGCCTGGTGAGAAAGTGTCTATGAAAGCAGGTCTGTACCAACCCGATGAATTCAAGGATAACTGCGGTTTCGGCCTGATAGCCCATATGCAGGGCGAGCCCAGTCATACCCTTTTGCAAACGGCCATCGAGGCCCTGACCTGCATGACCCACCGCGGTGGGATCAACGCCGACGGCAAGACCGGTGACGGTTGCGGCTTGCTGATTCAAAAGCCCGACCAGTTCCTGCGCGCAGTCGCCAAGGAGCATTTCGGCGCCGATTTGCCCAAGCAATACGCCGTGGGCATGGTGTTCTTCAACCAGGACCCGGTAAAAGCCGAAGCCGCTCGCGAGAACATGAACCGCGAGATCCTGGCCGCCGGCCTGCAACTCGTCGGCTGGCGCAAAGTGCCGATCGACACCAGCGTACTTGGCCGTCTGGCCCTGGAGCGCCTGCCGCAGATCGAACAAGTGTTCATCGCAGGCGACGGCCTGAGCGACCAGGACATGGCGATCAAGCTGTTCACATCGCGTCGTCGTTCGTCCGTGGCCAACGCCGCCGACACCGACCACTACATCTGCAGCTTTTCCCACAAGACCATCATTTATAAAGGCCTGATGATGCCGGCGGATCTGACCGCCTTCTATCCAGACCTGAGCGATGAGCGCCTGCAAACCGCAATCTGCGTGTTCCACCAGCGTTTCTCCACCAACACCCTGCCGAAATGGCCGCTGGCCCAGCCATTCCGCTTCCTCGCCCACAACGGCGAGATCAACACCATCACCGGCAACCGCAACTGGGCCGTAGCTCGTCGCACCAAGTTCGCCAACGACCTGATGGACCTGGAAGAGCTCGGCCCGCTGGTCAACCGCGTGGGTTCTGACTCCTCCAGCATGGACAACATGCTCGAACTGATGGTCACCGGCGGCATCGACCTGTTCCGTGGCGTGCGCATGATCATTCCGCCCGCGTGGCAGAACGTTGAGACCATGGACCCCGACCTGCGGGCGTTCTATGAGTACAACTCGATGCACATGGAACCGTGGGACGGCCCGGCCGGCGTGGTAATGACCGACGGTCGCTACGCCGTGTGCCTGCTCGACCGTAACGGCCTGCGCCCGGCGCGTTGGGTGACCACCACCAACGGCTTTATCACCCTGGCGTCGGAAATCGGCGTGTGGAACTACAAGCCGGAAGACGTGATCGCCAAAGGCCGTGTCGGCCCGGGCCAGATCCTGGCCGTGGACACCGAAACCGGTCAGATCCTCGACACCGATGCCATCGACAACCGCTTGAAGTCTCGTCATCCGTACAAGCAATGGCTACGCAAGAATGCCCTGCGCATCCAGGCAACCATGGAAGACAACGACCACGGTTCGGCTTTCTACGACGTCGACCAGCTCAAGCAGTACATGAAGATGTACCAGGTCACCTTCGAAGAGCGTGACCAGGTGCTGCGCCCCTTGGGTGAGCAGGGTTACGAGGCCGTCGGTTCCATGGGCGACGACACGCCAATGGCCGTGCTGTCCCAGCGCGTGCGCACGCCGTACGACTATTTCCGCCAGCAGTTCGCCCAGGTGACCAACCCACCGATCGACCCGCTGCGCGAAGCCATCGTGATGTCCCTGGAAGTGTGCCTCGGTGCCGAGCGCAACATCTTCCAGGAATCGCCTGAGCACGCTTCCCGCGTGATCCTCAGCTCGCCGGTGATTTCCCCGGCCAAATGGCGTTCGTTGATGACCCTGGATCGCCCGGGCTTCGACCGGCAGATCATCGACCTGAACTACGACGAGAGCCTCGGCCTTGAAGCCGCTGTGCGCAACGTCGCCGATCAGGCTGAAGAAGCCGTGCGCGCCGGTCGTACCCAGATCGTGTTGACCGACCGTCATATTGCCCCGGGCAAGCTGCCGATCCACGCCTCCCTGGCCACCGGCGCAGTGCACCACCGCCTGACCGAAAAAGGCCTGCGTTGCGACTCCAACATCCTGGTTGAAACCGCCACAGCCCGCGATCCGCATCACTTTGCGGTATTGATCGGCTTCGGCGCTTCGGCGGTGTACCCGTTCCTCGCGTACGAAGTACTCGGCGACCTGATCCGTACCGGTGAAGTCCTGGGCGACCTCTACGAGGTGTTCAAGAACTACCGTAAAGGCATCACCAAGGGCCTGCTGAAGATCCTGTCGAAGATGGGCATCTCCACCGTCACTTCGTACCGTGGCGCACAGCTGTTCGAAGCCATCGGCCTGTCGGAAGAAGTCTGCGACATGAGCTTCCGTGGCGTGCCAAGCCGCATCAAGGGCGCACGTTTCGTCGACATCGAAGCCGAGCAGAAAGCCCTGGCAGCCGAAGCCTGGAGCGCGCGCAAGCCGATCCAGCAAGGCGGCCTGCTGAAGTTCGTCCACGGTGGCGAATACCACGCCTACAACCCGGACGTGGTCAGCACCCTGCAAGCTGCCGTGCAGCAGGGCGACTACGCCAAGTTCAAGGAATACACCGCGCTGGTGGATAACCGCCCGGTGTCGATGATCCGCGACCTGTTCAAGGTGAAAACCCTGGACACGCCGCTGGCCATCAGCGAGATCGAGCCACTGGAATCGATTCTCAAGCGTTTCGACTCCGCCGGTATTTCCCTGGGCGCCTTGTCGCCTGAGGCTCACGAAGCCCTGGCCGAAGCCATGAACCGCCTGGGTGCGCGTTCCAACTCCGGCGAAGGCGGTGAAGACCCGGCGCGCTACGGCACCATCAAGAGCTCGAAAATCAAGCAGGTCGCCACTGGCCGTTTTGGTGTAACTCCGGAATACCTGGTCAACGCCGAAGTGCTGCAGATCAAGGTTGCCCAGGGCGCCAAGCCGGGTGAAGGCGGGCAACTGCCAGGCGGCAAGGTCAATGGCCTGATCGCCAAGCTGCGTTATGCAGTGCCGGGCGTGACCCTGATTTCGCCGCCGCCGCACCACGACATCTACTCCATCGAGGATTTGTCGCAGCTGATTTTCGACTTGAAACAAGTCAACCCGCAGGCCCTGGTCTCGGTGAAACTGGTGGCAGAAGCCGGCGTGGGCACCATCGCCGCCGGTGTGGCCAAGGCCTATGCCGACTTGATCACCATCTCCGGCTACGACGGCGGCACTGGCGCTTCGCCGCTGACCTCCATCAAGTACGCCGGTGCGCCGTGGGAACTGGGCCTGGCTGAAACGCACCAGACCCTGCGCGGCAACGACCTGCGCGGCAAAGTCCGGGTGCAGACCGACGGTGGCCTGAAGACCGGCCTCGACGTGATCAAGGCCGCGATCCTCGGCGCCGAAAGCTTCGGCTTCGGCACCGCGCCCATGATCGCCCTGGGCTGCAAATACCTGCGCATCTGCCACCTGAACAACTGCGCCACCGGCGTGGCGACCCAGAACGAGAAGCTGCGCAAGGACCACTACATCGGTACCGTCGACATGGTGGTGAATTTCTTCACCTACGTCGCCGAAGAAACCCGTGAGTGGCTGGCCAAGCTGGGCGTGCGTTCGCTGGAAGAGCTGATCGGCCGTACCGACCTGCTGGACATCCTCGAAGGCCAGACCGCCAAGCAACAACACCTGGACCTGACGCCGCTGCTGGGCAGCGATCACATCCCGGCGGACAAGCCACAGTTCTGCCAGGTTGAGCGCAACCCGCCGTTCGACAAGGGCCTGCTGGCCGAGAAGATGGTCGAGATGGCCACTTCGTCGATCAACGACGCAAGCGGCGGCGAATTCGCTCTGGATATCTGCAACTGCGACCGTTCCATCGGCGCACGTATCTCCGGCGAAATCGCGCGCAAGCACGGCAACCAGGGCATGGCCAAGGCGCCGATCACTTTCCGCTTCAAGGGCACCGCTGGCCAGAGCTTCGGCGTGTGGAACGCCGGTGGCCTGAACATGTACCTCGAAGGCGACGCCAACGACTACGTGGGCAAGGGCATGACCGGCGGCAAGCTGGTGATCGTTCCGCCGGTCGGTAGCGTCTACAAGACTCAAGACAGTGCCATCATCGGCAACACCTGCCTGTACGGCGCAACCGGCGGCAAGCTGTTTGCTGCCGGTACGGCCGGTGAGCGGTTCGCAGTGCGTAACTCCGGTGCCCACACCGTGGTTGAAGGCACCGGCGATCACTGCTGCGAATACATGACCGGTGGTTTTGTCGCGGTGCTGGGCAAGACTGGCTACAACTTCGGTTCGGGCATGACCGGCGGTTTCGCCTACGTGCTCGACCAGGACAACACCTTCGTCGACAAGGTGAACCACGAGTTGGTGGAGATCCAGCGGATCAGCGGCGAAGCGATGGAATCCTATCGCAACCACTTGCAGCATGTGCTGGACGAATACGTTGAGGAAACCAACAGCGAATGGGGTCGTAACCTCGCTGAAAACCTCGATGACTACCTGCGTCGTTTCTGGCTGGTCAAGCCCAAGGCTGCCAACCTGAAATCGTTGCTTTCCAGCATCCGTGCCAACCCGCAGTGATATGCGCCTGAAGAGTTTGATGAGGTTTTAACATGGCTGAACGTCTGAATAACGACTTCCAGTTCATCGATGTCGGGCGCAAAGATCCGAAGAAGAAACTGTTGCGTCAACGCAAGAAAGAGTTCGTGGAAATCTACGAACCCTTCAAACCCCAGCACTCGGCCGATCAGGCCCACCGCTGCCTGGGTTGCGGTAACCCGTATTGCGAATGGAAGTGCCCGGTGCACAACTTCATTCCGAACTGGCTGAAGCTGGTGGCCGAGGGCAACATCCTCGCCGCCGCCGAGCTGTCGCACCAGACCAACACCCTGCCGGAAGTGTGCGGCCGGGTGTGCCCGCAGGATCGTCTGTGCGAGGGTGCGTGCACTCTCAACGACGGCTTCGGCGCGGTGACCATCGGTTCGGTGGAGAAGTACATCACCGACACCGCGTTCGCCATGGGCTGGCGCCCGGACATGTCCAAGGTCAAGCCGACCGGCAAGCGCGTCGCGATCATCGGCGCGGGCCCTGCGGGCCTGGGCTGCGCCGACGTGCTGGTACGTGGCGGTGTGACCCCGGTGGTGTTCGACAAGAACCCGGAAATCGGTGGCCTGCTGACCTTCGGCATCCCCGAGTTCAAGCTGGAAAAAACCGTACTGAGCCATCGTCGCGAAGTCTTCACCGGCATGGGTATCGAGTTCCGCCTCAATACCGAAATCGGCAAAGACGTGACCATGGAACAACTGCTCGAAGAATACGATGCCGTGTTCATGGGCATGGGCACCTACACCTACATGAAGGGCGGCTTTGCCGGTGAAGACCTGCCGGGCGTGTACGACGCTCTGGACTTCCTGATCGCCAACGTCAACCGCAACCTGGGCTTTGAAAAGTCGCCGGAAGATTTCGTCGACATGAAAGGCAAGAAGGTCGTAGTGCTGGGCGGTGGTGACACTGCGATGGACTGCAACCGCACTTCGATTCGCCAGGGTGCCAAGTCGGTGACCTGTGCCTACCGTCGTGACGAAGCCAACATGCCGGGCTCGCGCAAAGAGGTGAAGAACGCCAAGGAAGAAGGCGTGAGATTCCTCTACAACCGCCAGCCGATCGCTATCGTCGGTGAAGACCGCGTCGAAGGCGTGAAAGTGGTCGAGACCCGTCTCGGCGAACCGGACGCCCGTGGCCGTCGCAGCCCTGAGCCGATCCCGGGTTCCGAAGAGATCATCCCGGCAGACGCCGTGGTCATCGCCTTTGGTTTCCGCCCAAGCCCGGCGCCGTGGTTCGAGCAGTTCGAAATCCAGACCGACAGCCAGGGCCGCGTGGTAGCCCCGGAACAAGGCCAGTACAAACACCAGACCAGCAACCCGAAAATCTTCGCCGGTGGCGACATGGTTCGCGGGTCTGATCTGGTGGTGACGGCCATCTTCGAAGGCCGCAACGCCGCCGAAGGTATCCTGGATTACCTGCAGGTCTGACCCCGATCCTGGATTGAAATGGGATCAAAATGTGGGAGCGGGTGTGCTCGCGAATGCGGTATATCAGTCACCAGATGTGTTGGCTGACCCACCGCTTTCGCGAGCACGCCCCGCTCCCACATTTGTTTTGCGACACTTTCATATCCGCGACAAATTGACCCGATAGACAAAAGGCACGGCTCTTGCCGTGCCTTTTGCGTCGCGCTCTGAGAAAATGCCCGCACTTTTTTTGCGGATGCCGACATGACTGCCCTCAAGAACGACCGTTTCCTTCGTGCCCTGCTCAAGCAACCCGTGGACGTCACCCCTGTGTGGATGATGCGCCAGGCCGGTCGCTACCTGCCGGAATACCGCGCCAGTCGCGCCCACGCCGGCGACTTCATGAGCCTGTGCATGAACCCGGAGTTCGCCTGCGAAGTCACCATGCAACCGCTGGACCGCTATCCACAGCTGGACGCGGCCATCCTCTTCTCCGATATCCTGACCATCCCTGACGCCATGGGCCAAGGCCTGTACTTCGAAACCGGCGAAGGCCCGCGTTTCAAGAAAGTCGTCAGCACCCTGGCCGACATCGAAGCCCTGCCGATCCCTGATCCACACAAAGACCTCGGTTACGTGATGGACGCCGTCAGCACCATCCGCCGCGAGCTCAATGGCCGCGTGCCGCTGATCGGCTTCTCCGGCAGCCCGTGGACCCTGGCCACCTACATGGTCGAAGGCGGCTCTTCGAAAGACTTCCGCAAGACCAAGGCCATGCTCTACGACAACCCGCAAGCCATGCACCTGCTGCTGGACAAGCTGGCGCAGTCGGTCACCTCCTACCTGAACGGCCAGATCATGGCCGGCGCCCAAGCGGTGCAGATCTTCGATACCTGGGGCGGCAACCTGTCGGCGGCGGCGTATCAGGAATTCTCCCTGGCCTACATGCGCAAAATCGTCAGCGGCCTGATCCGCGAACACGAAGGCCGCAAAGTGCCGGTCATCATGTTCACCAAGGGCGGCGGCCTGTGGCTGGAAAGCATCGCCGACGCTGGCGCCGACGCGCTGGGCCTGGACTGGACCTGCGACATCGGCGAAGCCCGTCGCCGCGTGGGCAGCAAAGTCGCGCTGCAAGGCAACATGGACCCGACCGTGCTGTACGCCAAGCCGGAAGCCATCCGTACTGAAGTGGGGCGCATCCTCGCCAGCTACGGCAAAGGCAGCGGTCACGTATTCAACCTCGGCCATGGCATTACGCCGGAAGTTGATCCAGAACACGCAGGCGCGTTCCTGCGGGCGGTGCATGAGCTGTCGGCGCAATATCACGAGTAATCTCCCCGCATGAATGAGATCACCCTCTTTTTAGCAAGAGGGTGATCTTTCAGAATCAATATTTATCTATTGCGTTATTCTTCGGAAAGTTATTCTTTTCGGAGTTTTGTGCGTGTGTTTTTTCGGTTATAAATGCAGGGTGTTGTAAGAGTTATCTTTCGGCTAGGTAGTACATTGTTAGTTTAGGAACTTTCAAATGGTTTAAATAGATTTATCCTACATAAGTTTTATTTGTGCTCCGTAAAATTCCCTCTCGATCAATCAGTATTAAGAAAACGCAGTCCGTTTCATTTAGCACGGGTTTTGTTGAATAGTGATGAAGAGTATGAATTTTATGAATGAAAAAAACGTATTGCAGTGGGGTGGTTTATCTTCGTTGGCCTTGCTGAGTGTATTGCTGATGCCCGCGCAAACCGCGTTGGCTCATGGTTACTTGAATGATCCTCCGTCGCGGGCGTTTCTCTGCCAGAAAGGCTTGAACAAGGACTGCGGCGGTGCTCAGTACGAACCGCAAAGCGTCGGTGAAACCTTCAAGGGCTTTCCAGCCGGTGCAGGCGGGGCGCCCTTGCAGGGACCGGTTGACGGCAAGATCGCCAGCGGCGGCATCGGCCTGTTCTCGGCCATGGACGCGCAGTCCGCAACCCGCTGGCACCAGACCGAGATAAAAGACCGAAACATTACGTTCTCCTGGCACTACACCGCAGCCCATCCGGCCACCAAGCACGAGTACTTCATCACAAAAAATGGCTGGAACCCGAACGAATCGCTCAAGCGTGCTTCGTTTGAGAGCACACCTTTCTGCACCAGGGATGGCGGCAATGTCCTGCCGGTTTCCGGTGAGAGGCAAGCGTGTGTAATCCCGCAAGACAAGAACGGGTCACACGTGATCCTGGGGGTCTGGACCGTTGGCGACACCGATGCTGCGTTTTACAACGTGGTCGACGTGAATATCCTCGCCGAGCCAGAGTTGCCAGGTGGCTGGACGAACGTGGGCAGCATCAGTCCCTCGGCTACCTTGCTCCCGGGCGACAAGGTCAAGGCGCGGGCGTTCACGACCAGTGGCGAGAGCGCTGCGCACACCGTGGAAATCGGTATCGACAATGCGCAGGAAGGCCTACCGCAGAACTGGGCGTTCAAGTTGGCTGAAAAAATCAACGCCACCCAGACCCTGATTCAAGCGGGTATACGCAACGAGCAGGGCGGCATTGCCCCGGTCAAAGGTCAGAATAATCTGTTCGCACAGAAAGACAGTGGCGTAGTCCGCTACGAACTGGCGCTGGACGTTAAGGAAGACACCGAAGCCCGTATGGCATTGTCGGCGATTGCCAGCGAGTACGTCCTGGAAAAGGGTCTGACAAAGATGCGCTTTGCCATGATCGCCAACCGCGACATGAATATCGAAGCCACCTTGTTCAATACCAGCAACAAGCCCGTAGGCACGATCAAGACCCTGGCGAAGGGCAACAGCAACTGGCTTGAAATGGATGTACGCAGTGAGCCTGGCATTCACCACATGATACTGCTGGGTACTACCGAAGATGGCCGCACCACTCGCCAAGACACCCAGCCGGTGAACCTGACAGGTGAGGGTGGCGCGAAGGACTATCACTTTGTATTCCCTGACGGCCTGGCCAGTTATGAAGCCGGCACCCGTGTACTGCACCCGCAAACCGGTGAAGTCTATGAGTGCAAGCCGTTCCCGGCATCGGGCTATTGCAAGCAATACATTCCAACCGCAAATGGTTTTGAACCGGGTGTAGGCCATCACTGGCAAACCGCCTGGGACCCCATCTAAACGTTGTGCTGAACAGGCCCAGGGCAAGTTGCTTTGAACTTGCCCTGGGCAGCTTTTGCTGAACAGGTAGTTGATGAATATTGGGTTTCAGCAGATGAAGAGTTTTGGTTATTCAAAGGCTCAGACTGCACTTCATTGGCTGTCGGCTGTTGTTGTCGTGTGGCTATTGTTCTTCGGGCCTTATGTCTCGCAACTTACAGTTGAATGCTTAACTGCGCAGCGGGCAGGGTTTGTTAATGGGGCGTTGGCTACATTATATATTCCAATAGTTGTGGGGCTTTACTGTTCTTTTTTTCAAGGCTGCTCGTGTCTTGGCAGTAAACGCTCCCGTGCTGTTGATCTTGGTGACCCTGCACATTGGTGCGGTGATCAAGCACGCCCTGTTCGGTCTTCGGGTACTCAGAAACATGGCTTTTCGTTAGTCGAGCTGCAAGTGACAACGTGGTGAAGCATTCAATGTCACGTTTTCTCCTGCTCAAGGTGCTCGCCATGACCCTGACCAGTGGCTACGGGCTGATGTTAGCGTGGCAGGAATGGCAGTTTCGCCAAGGGCAGGCGGCGGTCGTCCAGGCGCCTGTGCCCGTGAATACCGTGCAGGTGCCCGCCCCCCTCAACACCCTGGCCGTAGCGACTGTACTGGGCCTGACAGCCCACGGCAGCCTTTTGAACAGCGCCGAACCGCTGACCTTGCGCGGCACTTTGATAGCCAGTGACAGCGAGTCCCGTGCGTTGCTGGCCGGGCCTGAAAGTGAACGTTTTTACCGGGCCGGCGAGCGGTTGCCCGGAGGCAGTCTGTTGCGCCGCGTTGAGCCGGGGCACGTAGTGCTTTGGCGGCAGGGGCGTGAAGAGGTGTTGAGGCTGCGGCCGGTTGGCGAGCGTTTTCTCCAGGTCCTCGAGTCGCCGCCTGCAGAGGCACTCCCGGACCCCACTGCACGTCATCTAAGGCCAATGGCCGAACAACCCAGGAGTGATTAAGCCCATGAACACCTTGAGGTGTCACGTCATGCGCTGCATTGTCGGCGTGGCCTGTATCGCCACCTTGTTCAACCTGGGCGCAGTGCAGGCACAGGAACAACGCTGGCAGTTGACGATGAACAATGCCGAATTGCGCGATGTGGTCGAGGAAATATCCAGCATTCTCGGCACTACGGTGATCCTCGACCCGAAAGTCCAGGGCCGAATTACCGTCATGTCCCGTCAGGCGCTGGACCGCGAAGGCGTGCGGCGGCTGTTCTACAGCGTGCTGGATGCCCATGACTTCAGCGTGATCGATCAGGGTGACCAGATCCTTATTGTCCCGGTCGCACACGCCAAGTCGCGATCCGGGACTGAGAATGGGCGCACACCTGCCTCTGCGCAGTTCATCACGCAGGTTATGCCGCTGGGCATCAGCAATGCTTCTGATTTGGCCGGCCTGGTGCGACCGCTGATCTCACCCAACGGCTATGTTGGCCCGTCGGTATCGGCCAATGCACTGGTGGTTACCGACACAGCATTTAACGTGCGTCGCATTGGTGAGGTCGTCCGGCAGCTGGACTCGGGCGCAAGGAATACCCATGAGCTGGTGGAGGTGCGCCACGGCGTGGCGGCAGACATCGCACAGCTGATGGAGGCGTCCATCGGCAAGCAAAATGCCGACAGCGGGATTCAGGTGCTGGCCGATACCCGCAGCAACCGACTGCTGATCGTCGGCCCGCCGGTTGTGCGCCAACGCCTGGTGCAACTGGCCCGCAGCCTGGACACCTTGGCCCCGGCGCGGCTGGACAATGCCGGGGTGATCCGCCTGCGCTACAGCGACGCCAAACAATTGGCCGACGTGCTCGACACCCTGGGCCAAGGCATGAAGCAACCCACTTCTACCAGCCTGAAAGACAGCGCCGGTGCCACGCCCTTTATGGTGCGCGCCGATGAAAACCAGAATGCCCTGGTTATCGTTGCCGAGCCTGCGCAGTTACGTACCCTTGAGGGGATCGTCCGAGAATTGGACCAGCCACGGGCCCAGGTGTTGATTCACGCGGCCATCGTCGAAATCTCCGGGGATATTTCCGAAGCACTCGGCGTGCAATGGGCATTGAACGGCAACAAATCCTCGGGGCTTATCAACTTCCCCGGTACCGGATTGCCGGTTGTCGGGGGCCTCAAGCTTGACGAAAAAACCATCGTTCCAGAAGGCGCCGTGCTCAAGCTGGGAGGCGATCATTTCAGTGCATTGGTGACGGCCCTGGCGAGCAACAGCCGCAGCAACCTATTGTCGACTCCCAGCCTGCTGACCCTGGACAACCAGCAGGCGGAAATCATCGTCGGCCAGAACGTCCCGTTCAAGACCGGCTCCTATGCCACCAACAGCAGCGGTGCAGACAATCCCTTTACCACGGTCGAGCGCAAGGATGTTGGCATCAGCCTCAAGATCAAGCCCTATATCAATGAAGGCTCGACCCTGCGCCTGGAGGTCGAGCAGGAAGTCTCCGATATTGCACCGGCGGTCTCCGGCGTCGACTCCTCGGACCTGATCACCAACAAGCGCGCGCTCAAGAGCACGATCCTGGCCGATGATGGTGAGATCATCGTGATCGGTGGCTTGATCAAGGACAGCGTGCGCACCCAGCAAAGCGGCGTGCCGTTGCTGCGCGATATTCCGTATCTGGGGGCGTTGTTTCGCTGGAGCAGGGACACCCAGACGAAAAGCAACTTGATGGTATTCCTGCGCCCGACCATCGTGCGCAGTGGGCAGGACCTGTCCGGCATCAGCCAGCAGCGTTATCAGGACCTGCGGGAACTGAGCCGGCCGACGCCACGGCAAAATCATTCGCTGCAGTTGCCCGACGACGCCGGACAATTATTCGACCTGCGTCAGCAGGAAGCTGCGGAGCAATGAAGCCGTTGCCCTTCGGCTTTGCCCGGCGTTTCGGCGTGTTGCTCGAAGGTGTGGCGCCGCAACAGCACCTGTTGGTTCGCAATGACGCGCCGTTGTCGGCCCTGGCCGAAGTCCGTCGCCTGATGGGGCGCGAGCTGCCGCTGCAGGTCATCACCGCCGAAGCGTTTGCGATACGCCTGGCCGAGGTTTACAGCGAGGGGCAGAGCGCCGCCGAGCAAGTAGCCCAAGGGCTCGACGATGAGCTGGACTTGCTCAGCCTGGTGGACCAGGTGCCGCAGACCGCCGACTTGCTCGAGCAGCAAGGCGACGCGCCGATTATCCGGCTGATCAACGCCTTGCTCAGCGAGGCGGTGCGAGAAAAGGCCTCGGATGTGCATCTGGAAACCTTCGAGCACACGTTGTCGGTGCGCATGCGAGTGGATGGGCAACTGCGGGAAATGCTTCGCCCAAGGCGCGAGTTGGCGACGCTGCTGGTGTCGCGGATCAAGGTCATGGCGCGCCTGGATATCGCCGAAAAGCGTGTCCCCCAGGACGGCAGGATGGCCCTGCGCCTGGCGGGCCACGAAGTGGATGTGCGGGTTTCCACGCTGCCCTCGGCTCACGGTGAACGGGTGGTGTTGCGCCTGCTGGACAAGCACGCCGGCCGCCTGCAATTGACCCGTTTGGGCATGTCGCCGCAGACCCTGGCCGGGCTGCATTTTCTGCTGGGCAAACCCCATGGCATCTTTCTGGTGACCGGCCCCACCGGGTCGGGCAAAACCACCAGCCTGTATGCCGCGCTGACCCACCTCAATGACCAGACTCGTAACATCCTCACCGTCGAAGATCCGATCGAGTATCACTTGCCGGGCATAGGCCAGACACCGGTCAATCCGAAGGTCGAGATGACGTTTGCCCGCGGCTTGCGCGCGATCCTGCGCCAGGATCCGGACGTGGTGATGGTCGGCGAAATTCGCGACAGCGAAACCGCTGAAATTGCGGTCCAGGCCTCGCTCACCGGGCACTTGGTGCTGTCGACCCTGCATACCAACAGCGCCATCGGCGCCGTCACCCGGCTGGTGGACATGGGCGTTGATGCCTACTTGCTCGCTTCATCCCTGGTCGGGGTGTTGGCCCAGCGGCTGCTGCGCACACTTTGCCCGGCCTGCAAGGTTCCGGTTATGGCGGACGCCGCTGTGTGCCAGCGCCTGGGGCTCGATGCGGGGCAGTCGCCCCAGCTGTTCAGGCCCGGAGGCTGCGGGGATTGCCAGCAAGGGTATCGCGGGCGCATTGGCATCTATGAACTGGTCAGCGTGACACCGGCGCTGTCCGCGCTGATTCATCAGGGCGCCAGCGAGCAAGCGCTGTTGGCCGAGGCGCGCGTTGCGTCTCCCAGTCTGTTTCAGGATGGCCGCCGGCTGGTTCTTGACGGACTGACCAGTGTCGATGAGCTGCTGCGGGTCACTCAGGAGAATTAGGCATGCCCACTTATGACTACCGCGCCCAAGACCGCCATGGCCGCCGGTGCAAGGGCCAGCAAGAGGCCGACAGCCTGCGTCACGCCAGGCAACTGTTGCGCGAGCGTGGCTTGTTACCGAGCCAAGTGCAAGTGACGGCCGAGCGCAGCGCTCAGGGGCAGGGCCGCAGGGCCGGTTTGAGTGCCGGTGAGCTGGCATTGCTGACTTTGCAGTTGTCGACGTTGGTTCAGGCAGGGTTGCCCCTTGAGGAAGCGCTGGAAGCCGTCGCGCAACAAAGCCAGAAACGTCGCATCACCAGCCTGCTCTCACAGGTTCGCGGGCGTGTGATGGAAGGGCAGTCGCTGGCGGCCGCACTCGGCACTTTTCCGCGAGCATTTCCGGAATTGTTCCAGGCCACTGTGGCGGCTGGTGAGCGCTCGGGCCACTTGGGCCAAGTGCTTGAGCAATTGGCCGCGTACACCGAAGCACGCCAGGCGTCGCGCCAGCGGATTCAGCTGGCACTGGTCTACCCGGCGTTGCTGATGTTTGCCTGCGTGGTGATTGTCGGTTTCCTGCTGGGTTACGTGGTGCCGGACGTGGTGAAAATCTTCGTCGACAGTGGGCAGCCACTGCCGGTGCTGACACAGGTAATGATCGCGCTGAGTCATGGCTTGCGAGCCTATGGCCTGGTCCTGTTGCTGATGGTGCTCGGGGCCGTCGCGTTGCTGCACTGGAGCCTTCGCCAGTCGCGTTGGCGCTGGCATTGGCACCGCCTGGCGTTGCGCGTCCCGCTGTTGGGGGGCGTGTTTCGCGCCATGGAAGCGGCGCGGTTCGCGAGCACCCTGGCGATCCTCGGCAAAAGCGCCGTGCCTTTGGTGGACGCCTTGGAAATTGCCGCTGCCGTGATTGGCAACGTGACCATTCGCGCACGCATGAGGGAGGTCGCGCGTTCTGTGCGCGAAGGCGGGACCCTGACCCGTGGCCTGGAAGCCGGTGGGGATATTCCTCCGCTGATGCTGCACATGATCGCCAGTGGCGAGCGCGCCGGCGAGCTGGACGCGATGTTGGCGCGCGCTGCCGAGCAACAGGAAAAAAGCCTCGCTGCGCGGATCGCGCTGGTGGTGAGTTTGTTCGAACCGGCGATGCTGGTGGTCATGGGCGGCGTGGTGTTGCTGATTGTCATGGCCATTCTTTTGCCGATCCTTAGCCTTAATCAATTGGTGAACTGAGTGCGCAAATCCGCTCCTGCAAAAAGGCCCAATGGCCAACGTGGTTTCACGCTGATCGAGATCATGGTGGTCGTAGTGATCATCGGCGTGCTGGGGGCGATTGTCGTCCCGCAATTCATGAGTCGGCCGGACCAGGCCAAGGTCACGGCAGCCAGGACCGACATCCAGGCGATCGCCACCAGCCTGGAGATGTATCGCCTCGACAACACGCATTACCCCTCCACCTTGCAGGGCCTGGAGGCGCTGAGCAAACGCCCGGCGGGAACCCCGACGGCGAAAAACTGGAACCCTCAGGGCTACCTGAAAAGTGTGCCGGTGGACCCGTGGGGCACACCGTATCAATACCTGAACCCCGGCGTACGCTCCGGCAATGGGGGTTACGACCTCTATTCCCTGGGCTCCGATGGCGTGCCCGGGGGCGAAGGCCATGCCGGCGATATCGGCAACTGGGCGGAGTAAGGGCGTGCCCAGGCGTTGTCGTGGATTTACCTTGCTGGAGCTGATGGTGGTGATTGCGCTGACCGGCATCGTGCTCGGTGCCGTGGGGCTGGCGGCTGGGCAAAGTCCGGGGCGACAGGCCCGGCAAGAGGCTGGCCAGTTGCTGCAACTGATGCATCAATTGCGCGAGCAGGCGGTGATGGAAGGGCGTGAATACGGTGTGCGCCTGTCGGGGGCCGAGTATCAGGTGTTCCGGCTTGAGTCACTGGGCTGGCGGCCCGCCGGGTCAGCGCATTCGTTGCCCAATGGTTTGCGGATGCGCCTGGAGCAGGAAGGCCAGCGCCTGAGTCTCGACGGGGCCATTGCGGCGCCACAGTTGCTCATGCTCAGCAGCGATGAAGTCAGCCAGTTTGTGCTGTCGTTCGTGTCCGTAGAGCAGTCCTGGTTGAGCCTTGTCAGTGACGGTGTCGGGGAGTTGTTGATCGATGGCTAAAAAACGCCGCGCGCGTAATCGCCCGCTGAAGAACCGGGGTTTTACCTTGCTGGAAGTCATGATCGCCCTGGTTATTTTCGCCACGCTGGCTGGCGCGGTGATGGCGGCCAGCCAATACGCGTTGCGCCAGAACGCCAGGCTGCAAGAGCAGGTGCAGTGTGCGTGGGTGGCTGACAATCAGCTGAGTGAACTGCGGTTGCTGCCCGCATCGCCTGGGCGGCAGCAACTGCTGCGACATTTCGACCGACGTGACTGGGTTATCGAGCAGACCATCACCCCCGCCGCCGACCCGCGCATGCTCCAGGTCGATATCAGCGTCAGCCGCAGTGACGGTGAACAGCCGGTCTATCACACCACTGGCTGGGTAACGGCCCGGGATGAATAAGCAGTCCGGATTCACCTTGCTGGAATTGGTCATCGCCCTGGCCATCTTCGCCTTGTTGGGGCTCGCCAGCTGGCGCCTGTTTGACACGGTGGTGCGTGTGCAGCGCAGCACGGCAGGCCATGAACAGGACCTGCGCAGACTGCAACGAGCGGTCGGGGTGATCGAGCGGGATGCGCTGCAAGTGGACTCATCGGTCATCGTGCTTAGCCCCACGGTGCTGCAACTGGTGCGCACCCACTGGCGCAACCCGCAAGACCTGCCGCGCAGTGAGCGTCAGCAAGTGTCCTACCGGGTGGACAACCGAGTGCTGTGGCGTGAAAGCCGTGGCCTGGAATCGCCGACGATGGTGCGGCAGAAGTTGCTCGACGATGTCGGCTTCTTGAGCTGGCGCTTGTATGGCGGTGAACACGGCTGGAGCAGCGTCTGGCCGGTCGGCAAGGGCGCAGCCAATACACCGCCGCAGGCGCTTGAAGTCGTGCTGTCTGCCGGGAGCTTCCAGCAGATTCGACGGGTCGTGCCGTTGCCGCAGGTTCGGCCATGAAAGACCGCCAGCGCGGGGTCGCACTGCTCAGTGTGTTGTTGATCATGAGCTTGGCGCTGCTGCTGACGGCAGGCATGCTGCGCAGCCATTATGTGATGCTGCAAAGCAGCGCCCGGCAGGTGCATCAAATGCAGCTGCGCCAGTTGGCGTTGTCGGCAGAAGCCTGGGCCCTGTTGGCGCTCAAGGAGGTCGGTAACGATGAGCAACAGGTGGTGCACCTGGCGCAGGCGTGGGCGCGGCTCGCCTGGCCTTTTGACGCGGACGGTGCGCACATCGGCATTCAGGTCGAAGACTTGTCGGGACGCTTCAATCTCAATGTGCTGTTGGCTGACGGGCAGGTTGATCAGGTCACCCGACAGCGCTGGTCCCGGTTGTTGGCGTCCCAGGGTCTGGAACCATTGCCGTTGGCGGGCTCAGGCCCGTTGCGCGAGCTCAGCCAGTTACGGCTGCTGCCGGGCATCGACGGTGAAACGTTGCGGCGTCTGGAACCTTGGGTTGCCGTGTTGCCGAGAGAGGCCAGCTTGAACATCAACACCGCCACCGCGCCGGTACTGGCGATGCTTGAAGGTGTGTCGTTGCCGGTGGCGCAAGCGTTGGTCAGCCAACGGCCTGCTAATGGTTATGCCAGCGTCCAGGCATTCATGCGTGACCCTTTGATTGCCGGTCTCGAACTGAGCGGCCATGGGCTTGGTGTCAGCAGTCGCTGGTTTCGGATCAACGTTGACGTCAGCCTTGGCACCAGCCGCCTGCGCCTGGCCAGTGAGGTTGAACGCGATCGTAAGTCCCGGCGTCTGCAGGTGGTGCAGCGGCGTTTCCTTCCTCCTCTCTTGAGTGCATTTCCGTGATGAAAACCTGGCTCCATTTGAGCGCCGATGGCCTGGCTGCACCGTCGGCCCAATGGCCCTGTTGTGTTTGGCGGGCGCCTGGCGACAGCCAGGACTTGCTGCTGGGTGAGGCTGCCCAATTGCTGGCGGGACAGGCGATTCATCTGCTGCTGCCGATGGAAATGTGCAGCGGCTTTCGCAGCGAAAAATGGCCCTCAAGGCGTCGGCCGAGTCCACAGGCGATTGCCTTCGCCATCGAGGACCAATTGGCCGAGGACCTGGATGCCTTGCATGTCTGTGCAGGGGTTCGCGACCGGCAGGGATGTTACTCGGTGTTGGTCACGCACAAGGAACGCTTCAAGGTATTGCTGCAACTGTTGGCGACGCTGGGAATCAAGGTGAGCAGTGTGCAGGTGGATGCCGACCTGCTGCCCGCTGACAACCCGGGCGCCGTGGAGTGGTTCGGGCGCCGAGTGCTGGGCGGCGAGACGCGCTTGGCGATGCCTGCCTCGGCCTTGAAGGCCGTTGAGGCACTGTTGGGCGAGCCACTGCGATGGCTGGATGAGTCGGCCAGTCAGGCCGTTATCGAGCACGCCTTATGGGCGCGCAAGAGCCCGCCGATTGATTTGCTGCAAGGCGAGTTTCGCCAGGGCAAGCGTGCCTGGCCATGGTCGATTTTTGCCATCGCGGCAGGTGTGCTGCTCATGCTGGATTGGGGCTTCAAGGAAGTCCGTATTCAATATCTCGAAGGGCAAGCGCAGCAGCTTTACCGGCAAAGCGTAGAGCGATTCCAGGCGTTGTATCCGCAACAGACTCGAATCGTCGACCTTGCCGCGCAACTCAAGGCAATACAGGGCCAGGGTGTCAGCCACGCACCGACACCGCTGTCGCGCCTGGTCAGCCTGACTGAACAGGTAATTGGCGGCGGCGATGTCGACGTGCAGCGCCTGGAGTTTCGGGCCAGTGACGGCTGGAAAATCCAGCTGACGGCCAGCAGTTTCAGCGAGTTGGAGCAGTTGCGCGAGCGTGGCCAGCAGAGCGGGATGCCGGTACGTATCGGCAATGCGAGCAAAGAGGGGCGTCGGGTGCAGGCGGTGCTGATGCTGGAGGAGTCGCTATGAACATCAGGATCCAGTCAGCGCTCAACACCTGGCAGGCGATACCAGCGCGCGACCGATTTTTACTCAAGGGTTTGGCGGTGTTTTTATCGACGGCGCTGGCCTACCAGCTCCTTTGGCAGCCCGCGCATCAGCGGCTGGCCAACGCCGAGCGCCACTACCAGCAGCAACTGACCCTGGTGCGCCAGGTGCAAAGCGCCCAACCGCAACAGGCCCAGACGATGACCGCGCAACCTCTGTCTTCAAGGGTCAGTGCCAGCGCAGCGGCGGCGGGCCTGGACTTGCAGCAGATCGAGTTTGAAGACGAACAGCTGCGCCTGACCATCAGCGGCGAGGCGCAAACGCTGTTGATGTGGCTGGCAAACCTGGAACGGGAGGCCGGCACCTTGCAGATGCTGACCCTGGAAAAGCGCGGCAGCTTGCTGGAGGCGCGGTTGGTGATGCTCTAGCCTTTGGCCAACGGCGGCAATTTCGCAAGTTTCAACGCCACCAGCAACGCGACGATCAGCAGCGCAACGATAAACCCGCCAATCCCGTTCCACCCGGCGTAGTGCCAGAAGAAACCACCCGCCGTCCCCGCAATACTCGACCCGACGTAATAACTGAACAGGTACAGCGACGACGCCTGGCCCTTGGCTTTGAGTGCGCGGCGGCCGATCCAGCTGCTGGCCACCGAGTGGGCACCAAAGAAGCCGAAGGTGAAGATCAGCATGCCGGGCACTACCAGCCACAGCGGGGTAAACAGCGTCAGGGCGATGCCGCCGAGCATCAGCACGATGGTTGCCCACAGTACGCGACGGCGGCCCAGGCGGTCGGCCAGGGAGCCGATTTTCGCCGAGCTGTAGATACCGGAGAGGTACACCAGCGACAGCAGGCCTACCACGGCCTGGCTCAGCTCGTAGGGCGAGGCCAGCAGGCGATAGCCGATGTAGTTGAACATCGTCACAAAGGCACCCATCAGCACGAAAGCTTCGAGGAACAGCCACGGCAGGCCGGCGTCCTTGAAGTGCATCGTGAAACCATCGAGCAAGCTGCGCGGGTTCAGGCGGCTTGCGCGGAAATTGCGCGACGGCGGCAGGATTTTCCAGAACACCGTGGCCGCGATCAGCGCCAGGGCGCCGATGATCAGCATCGCCGTGTGCCAGCTGACGAAATCGATCAGTACGCCAATGATCAAGCGCCCACTCATGCCACCGATGGCGTTACCGCCGATGTACAGGCCCATGGCCAGGCCGATGTGTTGCGGGTGGATCTCTTCGCTCAGGTAGGTCATGGCCACCGCAGCCAGCCCGCTGAGGGACAGGCCCACCAGTGCGCGCATCAGCAGGATGCCTTCCCAGCTCGGCATCAGGCCGCTGGCGATGGTGGCCAGCGCGGCGCAGAACAGCGCGGCAACCATGACCGGCTTTCGCCCAAAGGTGTCGGAAATCGGCCCGGTGATCAGCAGGCCAATGGCGAGCATGCCGGTGGCTACCGAGAGGATCAGGCTGCTTTGTGCGGCATTGATGGAAAATTCGTGGGACAGCGCCGGCATCATCGGCTGTACGCAGTAGAGCAGGGCAAAGGTGGCAAAACCGCCGGAAAACAGCGCCAGCACCGTGCGCATGAACATCGGGGTGCCTTTTTCGATGTACTGCTCGTTGAGCTGTGCCACCACTTCATCGAGGGCGGTGGGCGGTACTTCTTGAGCAAGCGGAGCGACAGCAGATTTCACGCGGGACCTCGGGGAGGAAAGACTGCCAGGGCTGACAATGCAAAAAAGAATATAGCTCGCTAATGATTCTTTCCAATATATTGTTCGACCTGTTTAAGAGCTTTTACGACCTAATGAGGTTTTCATGGAATTGCGCCACCTGCGTTACTTCATCGCCGTGGCTGAAGAGCTGCACTTTGGCCGCGCCGCGCAGGTGCTGGGCATCTCCCAGCCGCCGCTGAGCCAGCAGATCCAGGCGCTGGAGCAGGAGATTGGGGCGCGGTTGTTCGAGCGTACCAATCGTCGGGTCGAGCTGAGTGAGGCGGGCCGGTTGTTCCTGCAAGAGGCGCGTCTGGTGCTGGCGCAGGTGGATAAAGCGGCGGACGTGGCGCGTCGGGCGCAGTTAGGTGAACTGGGGGAGTTGAAGATTGGCTTCACCTCTTCCGCGCCGTTCAACTCCAGCATCCCACAGGCGATCTTTGCCTTTCGCCAGGCGTTCCCGGCGGTGCATTTGAATTTGCAGGAGATGAGCAGTACGGAAGTGGCCGAGTCGCTGGTGGATGAGTCGATACAGGTGGGGCTGATGCGGCCGTTGCCGTTGCCTGATTCCCTGAGTGTCGTGGAACTGATGCGCGAGCCCTTGGTGGCCGTGCTGAACGCCGGGCATCCGTTGGTGGAGGGCAGTGAGCGTGGTTTGCACCTGGCGCAATTGGCTGAAGAGCCGTTTGTATTTTTCCCGCGGACTTACGGCAGTGGCTTGTACGCCCAATTGCTGAACCTGGCGCGTGATGCCGGCTTCAGCCCGCACTTCGCCCAGGAGGCCGGGGAGGCGATGACCATTATTGGCCTGGTTGCAGCGGGGTTGGGTGTCTCGGTGTTGCCTGCGTCGTATCAGCGGATACGCATTGATGGCGTGGTGTATCGCACGCTGTTGGACCAGGAAGCGGTGACGGCGGTGTGGCTGGTGCAGCGTAAGGGCCAGCAAACGCCGATGGCCAAGGCGTTTGTCGAGTTGCTGACCCGTAAAGCGTTGGTATGACCGACGTATAACCTGTGGCGAGGGAGCTTGCTCCCGCTGGGCTGCGCAGCAGCCCCAAAACCCGACGACTGAGTTTTACCAGACAACCCTCAATAGCAGGTTTTAGGGGCGCTTCGCGCCCCAACGGGAGCAAGCTCCCTCGCCACAGGGAGCGGGTGTTTCAGTTCTGCTTCGAAGTCCCGGTCTGCTGAAACAACTGCGCCGCCGACCCGTTGTCACTCACACCATTGGTGCGCAACGCCGCCAGGATGTCCCGGTCCAGCATGCTCACCCAACGGTTGTAGTTTCGGTGGATCTTGCCGTCCTTGTAGCCCAGGTCGCGGCTGTCGCGGTAGGTGATGGCGTAGCTGGTGGCGGTGTAGCGGATGTCGATTTCAGCGTGGAATTTGTTGCGCACGTTGATCTCGGCCTGCACCAGCCGCGGGCTCAGGCGCTGTACGACCCATTCGCGTTTGTTCAAGGCCGCGATAATGGTCTGCTTCATTTTTTCTTCGTTGACCTGCGGGTTCGCCGGCAAGTCGTGCTGGGTGTTGAGCACCGGTTTATTGGTGCAGCCAGCGGTGGTGAGCAGGGCCAAAGCGACCAGTGTTGCGCGTAGCAGGGAAGACATTCCATTTCTCCAGTCAGTAAAAAAACTCACGCCCAGCGGCGGAAAATCAGCGAAGTGTTGACGCCGCCAAAGGCAAAATTGTTGTTCATCACGTAGTCGTTGTGCAGCTCGCGGAACTCGCCTTGCAGGTAGTCCAGTTCGCCGCAGCGCGGATCGACTTCGTCGAGGTTGAAGGTGTGCACGTATTGGTTGCGGTTCATCATTTCGATGCTGAACCACGACTCCAATGCGCCGCATGCGCCCAGGGTGTGGCCGAGGAAACTCTTCTGCGAACTGATGGGCATGCGGCTGCCGAACAGGCTGCTGGTGGCCAGGGTTTCGGCGATGTCGCCCTGGTCGGTAGCGGTGCCATGGCCGTTCACATAGCCGATGGCGTCGGGCGCAAGCCCCGCATCTTCCAGGGCCAGCTCCATGGCGCGGCGCATGGTGGCCTGTTCCGGGCGTGTGGTGTGCTGGCCGTCGGCGTTGCTGCCAAAACCGACGATTTCGGCGTGGATGTGTGCGCCACGGGCCAGTGCGTGTTCCAGTTCTTCGAGCACCAGGATGCCGCCGCCTTCGCCGATCACCAGGCCGTCGCGGCCACTGTCGTAGGGGCGCGGGCTGGTTTGCGGCGCATCGTTTTTCAGGCTGGTGGCGTACAGCGCATCAAACACCATGGCTTCGGTCGGGCACAGCTCTTCAGCGCCACCCGCCAACATCAGCGGCAGGCGGCCGAACTTGATGGCCTCATAGGCGTAGCCGATGCCCTGGCTGCCGCTGGTGCAGGCGCTGGACGTCGGGATCAGTCGGCCGGTGAGGCCGAAGAAGATGCTGATATTCGCCGCCGTGGTATGGGGCATCATGCGCACGTAGGAGTTGGCATTCAGCCCCTCGGCCACCGAGTTCAGCAGCATATTGCCGAAGGCCTTGATCTCGTCGGTGCTACCAGTAGACGAGCCGCAGGCAACGCCCATGCGCCCGTCCTTGATCGACTCGTCGCCCAGCAAGCCGGCGTCTTTCAGCGCCTGTTCTGCTGCCCACACCGCCAGGCGCGAAACCCGGCCCATGCTGCGCAGTTGCTTGCGGGTCCAGTGGGCGGGCACCACGAAATCATCGATCGGCCCGGCCAGCCGCGTGTTCAGTTCGGTGAAGCGCTCCCACTCGTCCATGCGCCGAATGCCGCTGCGGTTGGCGCGGAAGTTGGCGGCGATGGTTGCCCAATCGCTGCCCAGGGACGTAACGCCGGCCATGCCGGTGACCACCACGCGTTTCATCAGCACAGGCCTCCATTCACGGCCAGCACTTGGCGGGTGATGTAGCCGGCTTCCGCCGACATCAGGAAATTCACCGCCCCGGCGACTTCCTCCGGAGTGCCCATGCGTTGGGCCGGGATCATTTTCATCAATTCTTCCACCGGTACGTTTTCATCGAGCATCGCGGTGTCGATCAGCCCGGGAGCCACGCAGTTGACGGTGATCTTGCGCTTGCCCAACTCAATGGCCAGGGCCTTGGCGGCGCCGATCAAACCGGCCTTGGACGCGCTGTAGTTGACCTGGCCACGGTTGCCGATCAACCCGGACACTGACGTGATGCACACGATCCGCCCAGCGGCGCGGCGCCGAATCATCGGCATCATCACCGGGTGCAGCACGTTGTAGAACCCGTCTAGGTTGGTGCGCATCACTACGTCCCAGTCGTCTTCCGACAGCGCTGGAAACGCGCCATCGCGAGTCAGCCCGGCATTGAGCACCACGCCGTAATAGGCGCCATGTGCTTCCACGTCGGCTTCCAGAATCTCTTTGCAACTGGCGCGATCCGCCACATCGAATTGCAACACCCGGGCCTTGCGCCCCAGGGCTTCGATTTCGACCTGCACCGCATCCGCCTCGGCGCGCCCGCTGCGGCAATGCAGCACGATGTCGTGCCCGGCCTGGGCCAGGCGCAATGCGATAGCGCGGCCGATGCCACGGCTGGAGCCGGTAACCAGTACGGATTCAGTCATGGCGTTGTGTCCTTCGATTCATCTAAATAGTTGGCCGCCTGGGGCGGTCGAAATACGTTCAAGCGTGCACTCGCTTGGATACCGTCGCCGGTGAGGTGGCATTCGAACACACCCATGCCGTTGTCGTCTTCCAGGGAACGGAGGCCGTGGATGGTCAGCTCGGCGCCTGCGGGAAAGTGCTCGACGTTGCACTCGAATTTGCGCGTGCCCAGCAGGAAGCCCAACTCCACGGCTTCACCCTTCTGGCGTGCGCGACAACCGGCGTAGGCCGCGACGCTTTGCGCCATCAACTCAATGCCGACCCACGCGGGCAGGCTGCCGTCGGCGCGGTTGAAAAGCCCGCCGGGCTTGACCGTCAGGCGAGTCTGAATCTGTTCTTCATCAAAGCTCAGGACCTGATCGATCAGGATCATGTCACCGGCGTGGGGCAGCAGTTCGGCGAGCGGCCAATGGGTCATGGGGCGTCTCCGATAATCAGGCTGACGTTGTTGCCGCCGAAAGCAAACGAGTTGCTCATCAGGCAGCGTTTTTCCAGGGTATCGCCGGGCGACGCCCACTTCAGTACGGGCAGGTCGGGGTCAGCCTGGCCGTCCCAGACATGGGGCGGCACCACGCCTTCCGCCAGGCTCAGCCAGCAGAACGCCGCTTCCAGCGCGCCGGCGGCGCCCAGGGTGTGGCCGGTCATGGGTTTGGTCGACGAGCAGGCTACGCCGCCCGGGAACAGGGCCGCGACCGCCAGGCTTTCCATGGCGTCATTGTGTTGCGTGGCGGTGCCGTGCAGGTTCAGGTAACCGATCTGCCCGGGCACCAGTTGTGCGCTGGCCAGGGCCTTGCGCATCGCCTGCAACGCACCCTTGCCGGTGGGCTCGGGTGCAGAAATATGGTGGGCATCGCAACTGGCGCCACTGCCCAGCAGCGCGACCGGCGCCGGAGTTTTGCTCATCAGGAACAGCACCGCAGCTTCACCGATGTTGATGCCGTTGCGGTTCGCCGAGAACGGATTGCAGCGCTGTGCCGACACGGCTTCCAGGGACGAAAAACCATTGAGGGTCAGCTTGCACAGGGTGTCGACGCCACCGCAAATCACCGCATCGCACACGCCCAGGTCCAACAGGCGTTGGGCACTCATCAGTGCCCGTGCGCTGGAGGTGCAGGCGGTGGAAATCACGTAGGCCGGGCCGCTCAGTTGCAGCCAGTCGGCGAGGAAATTGGCCGGGGCGCCGAGTTCCTGTTGCAGGTAGTCGTAGTCGCCGGGGAAGTTTTTTTCCCGCAGGTAGTGGGCGATGCCACGACTGGCTTCATCAATGCCCGAGGTGCTGGTGCCGAGCACGATGCCAATGCGCGACGCACCGAACGTCTGGATCGCTTGCCGGATCTCGTCGTCAATCTGCAACGCCGCTTCCAGCAACAGCTGATTATTACGGCTGTGGTGGGATTCCAGCCCGGGCGGTATCGCCGCGAGTTCACCGTGCACGCCCGCCACCGGCAACACACGCTCCGGCACCCAGCCGCTTTCGGCGCGCATGCCGGAACAGTCGCCGGCAAACAGGTTGCGGCTGACTTCGCGCTTGTCGCGGCCCAGGGCGCAGATCACGCCGAGGGCATTGAGGTAGGCGGTCATCGGGTGGCCTCAAGCGGCGAGATGCGGTAGGTCAACGGTTGCCCGATCACGTCCACGCGAAACACCAGGGAGGAGTGGTAGGTGATCTTCCAGTGGGACGGCAGGGTACGGATCAGGTCCATTTCCTGGGTGCCGGGGTACAGCTTGGAGACTTCATCCGCCGAGGTGAGGGCGAACAACAGCGCGGCAAACAATTCACGCGCCTGGGGATTGGGCGGCAGCAGACCGTCGGCTTGCCACGCACCGTTGATCAACCTCTGGCGGGCCTGGGGAATGCCCAGCGGGTCCATCATCGACCAGCGAATCCCGCCGCCTTCGCGTTGCATCACCAGCAGCCAGTCCTGGCGCTGGCCATCCTGTTCGCGCTGCACATGCAGTTGCAACGGCAGGCTCAGCACCGGGTTTTTCGACGGCAGCGGCGGCTGGCTGGCGCAGGCGCTCAGCAGCAACAGGCAGCCGATCAACAGCATTCGGATCATGTTTCAGCGCTCGCCAGAGGTTTGCGGGCAACCACGTTGACCAGGGTTTCTTCGCGCTGGCCGGCCGGTTTTGGCTGGCGCAGGCCCCAGCGCTCAAGCAGGCCGAAATCAGTGGCGCGGCTCCACCACAGGTACGGGTATGAAACGTTCTGCGGGCCGAATTCAAAGCCCTGCTCGCGAATCATCTCAAGGTACTCTTCTGCGCTTTTCTGCACATGCATCGGGTGACGGAACAGCCAGCGAATTACCCAGGTGTCGATATAGGCCTCGGTGGATTCGGCAAACAGCAGATAGCCGCCCGGCTTGAGCACGCGGTAGAACTCTTTCAGGGCGCGATGTTGTTCTACCAGGTGATGGAAAGTCTGGTGACAGAACAGCACATCGACACTGGCGTCGGCCACGTCGAGGGTCGCGCAATCGCTGCCGATCAACTCGATGGCGATACCTTGGCGCGCGGCTTCGGCGCGGCTCAGGTCGAGGCTGTGGGGGTCAGCGTCCAGGCCGATCAAGCGTTCGGGGGCGAACACCTGCTGCAAGTACTGGAACGACTTGCCCTGGCCACAGCCAGCGTCCAGCAGCACCGGGGCAACCGGCAGCGGGTCGCTGAACAGGCTGCGCAGGTCGTTGATTGCCACGCGCAGCACGTGGTGCTGCCAGGTGTGGCTGCGCAGGAACCAGAAGCCGAATTTGGTTTCTTCGACGTAGTTCTTGCTGAGGTATTGGCTGCTCATCGTTTCTTCCTTGTCCCGGACGGGGCGGCCCACGGTGCCAGCATGAAGCTGAATGCCAGCCCCAAGCTTACCGATAGCCCAAAATTACTCACCGCCGGCGTGCTGGAAATGGCCAGCAGGCCGAACGATAGCCAAGTAGTCACGGCCGCCAACAGTGTGCCCAACAGGCTCACCGCGGCGCCGCCAATTTGTTCACGCATCAGGATCGCGTAGTCGACGCTGATCGCGGTCACCAGCAGCAGGCCGAACAGGCTGAACAACGTCAGCGGCTGCCCCAGCCAACCGAGGCTGGCCAGGCTGCACAGCGCCGCCAGCAGCGGCAGGGCGACGATGCGCAGGGCACCGCCGAAGCCGAACGGAAGGATCAGCAACAGTACGATCAACACGCACGACATCAACTTCAATTCGGCGGCGCTGATTTGCGTCGCGGCAAACACCTGGTTCAAGTCGCCCAGGCGATCCACCAGCTGCACGCCGGGTAAATCCAGCGCCTGTACCCGCAGCAAGGCCGGGTTGTTCAAACCTTGCAGGCTCACCATCGCTGCCACGCCACCGTCGACATTCCCCAGCCACAGTGTGCGCCACGGCTCAGCCAGCGGGCCGACCAGCGCGGCATCGATGTCTTCGGTGGGCAGTGCCTGCAACTGGGCCAGCTCGGCTTGCAGTGCGGCGGCGGGCACGCCGAGGTCCAGCAATGGCTGCCAGTACTGCGGCAGTTGGTTCAGGGCTTCACGCAGTTGCTGTTGCTCGGCCGGCGCGCTGACCAACTGGTTGAGCGCCAGGTAACCCTGGAGCTTGTCCATGTTCACTAACTGATCCAGACGCTGACTCAGCGCGGCCTGGCGCTCCAGCAATTGCGGCTGGTTGTCCGCCCGCACCAGGAAGAACTGGCTGGTGGGCTGGAACCCGGTAATCCGCGCGACGGCCTGGGCTTCCTGCAGCAACTGCGGCGGTGCACCGATCCATTGGCGGATATCGTTTTTGCTGTTCAGGTGCCACAGCCCACCGGCGCAAAACACCAATACCAGTACCAATAACACCGGACTCGGCAGGCGCTTGAGCAGCGACTCGCGCACGCTCAGCAGGAACTCGGCAATGCGCAGTGGCCATTGGGCCGGGCGCAGTTCGACGCCCTTGAGCAAGGCCGGCAGCAGGCATACGGCGGACAGATAGGCGCCCACCAGGCCGGCGGCAGAGAACACCGCGATTTGCGTCAGCGCCGGGAACGGCGTCCACGCCAGAGCCAGGTAGCCGATGCAACTGGTGGCCAGGCTCAGACTCAGGCCCGGCAAGGTCAGGCGCAAGGCCGGCCAGCTGCGCCAAGGGCTCATGCTCCAGCTCTTGGACAGGTAATGCAGCGGGTAATCCACCGCCACGCCGATCAGGCTCGAGCCCAACACCAACGTGATCACATGCATATGCCCGAACAGCGCCACACAGGCCACCGCACCAAACAACATGCCCACCAGCACCGGCACAAACGCCAACAGCACACGCCAGCGGCGGAACGCCAACAGCAGCAATAACAGGATCCCGGCAGTCGCGCCGCCGCCGACCCAGGTGATTTCCCGCGTCGCCTGTTGCTGACCGTTGGCCGCGTACAGCAGGCCGCTGGCGGCGAGTAATTGCGCGCCTTGCTGGTCGGCCTGCTCGCGGCTGTCCTTGAGTAATTCAGCCACTTGCAGCGGCAGTTTCATGTCGAAGGCATTGCCCGTGGTGCGCGCCCGCAGCAGCACCCAGCTTTTGCCGTCGGCGTCGGCGATCAACGCGCCGCTGCCGATATCCAGCTGCACCGATCCGTGCTGCGGCTGGCTGTTCTGGATACGCCCGGTGAGGCCCAGCCAATCGTCCTGGCTCGGCACCAGGCTGAAGCCGGTGAACGGGTCGAACAGCGCCTGAACCCGCTGCTGAATAAACGCCTGGGGCTCGTCGATCAGTTGCTCGCGATCCTTGGCCGAGAGCATCGCGAGCCGGCCTTGCAGCAACTGCTGACGCAGGGCCGGCAGGTCGGCTTGCAGGTTCCACTGGACCTTCTCAAACAGGCCGCTGGCTTGCCAGGCTTCGCCCAATTGCGTCGCCATGGCCACGGCTTTTTGCCGATCGGCATGCCCCACCAGCACCAGCATTTCGCGGTTTAGTGGTTCCTGCATGCGTTGTTCGGCACGCAGCTCCAGCGCATCGGGTGCAGTGCCGGGCACCAGCTCCATCAGGTTCGCCGACAGCGGCGCGCCATGGCGCCATTGCCAACCCGCCAGGGCCACTACGGCCACCAGCATGATCAGGAAGAGGCGCGGCAACCAGCGTTCACTCGGCAAAGTCGTGTTGCTCCGCGTCGCTCAAGGGTTGGCTGCTGGTGCTGTCCTGCATGCGCAGTACGGTGCTGTCGCCCTGGGTTTCCAGCAGTTCGATTTTTTGCACCCGCTCGCCGCCGTCGATATTGATCTGGGTGAACACCTGCTTGAGCAGCAGAGAGCGCGGGATCAACGTGAGTTTCCACTGGGTGGCTTCGCCTTGCAGTTGCAGTTCGAAGTCACGCTGCAAGCCGCTGCTGTCGCCCTGCAATACCGCGAGGAACAAACGATTCTGTTCGGCTCCGGTGCTCTTGTTCGGCAGCAACTGCCAGCCGTTAGCATCACGCCGGGCGATGCCGGTGGCGCTGATGCGGTAGTCCTGTTGCAGCGGGGTTTTCAGCAGCCAAAGCAAGCCGTGGTCCTTGGCCAGGACGAAGGTGCCCTTGCTGGTCAGCGGCTGCGGCAGGGCGCGCAGGTGTTTTTCCTGGATGAAGTTGCCGTGGATCACCGTTGGCTTTGCAAGCTGATCGCTGAGTTGTTGCAGGTCGAAAGCCTGGGCCAGGCCTGGAATGCCTAAAAACAGCATCAACGCGACCCTTGTAGGAGCGAGCTTGCTCGCGAAGAACCAGAGGGCGCCGCGGGGTGTCAGGCGGCCTGCGTTATCGTTGACGTTTTTCGCGAGCAAGCTCGCTCCTACAGGGAAGGTCATTGCAGGGCCCTCTCGACTGCATCCACAAACACCTTTGGCGATGCCAACTGCATTTCGCGACTGGCAATTTCCACCGCCACTTGCACGGTGCTGGCGCGGGTCAGGCGTTCGCCCGTGGCCTTGTCGCTGATCAGGTAATTGACCTTCAAACGGTTCTCCCACTCCACCAGGCTGGCGCGCACGTTAATGGTCTGGCCGAAGGTCGCACCGCGCACATAGCGCAGTTGCATGTCGATCACCGGCCAGGCGTAGCCCGCTTCCAGCATCGCCGTGTAGTTGTGGCCGAGCTTGTCCAGCAAGGCGCAGCGGGCGACTTCCAGGTACTTCACGTAGTGCCCGTGCCACACCACGTTCATGGTGTCGATGTCGAAAAACGGCACGAGGATTTCAGTGTCGCAGTGCAGCACGCCGGGGCTACGCATGCAGCCTCCAGTGTTGCTCGGCGATGCGCTTCAGGCACAGGCGCAGTTCGCCCTCCAGGGCGCGGTCTTCGATGACCGGCGGGAAGTCTTTGGCCAACTCGATATGCATGGCGGCCAGCGCCGGGGGCAGCGGGCGCGCGTCTTCAACCTGGGCCCGCAGCCATACGCCCTGGTTGGCGGCGAGCAAGGTGGCGGCAGCGACTTGTTCGGTCAGTTCCAGCACACGAATCGCATCGCGGGCGGCGATGGTGCCCATGCTCACCTTGTCCTGGTTGTGGCACTCGGTGGAGCGCGAGAACACGCTGGCCGGCATGGTGTTTTTCAGGGCTTCGGCGGTCCAGGCGCTGGTGCCGATCTGCACGGCCTTGAAGCCATGGTTGATCATCGCCCGCTCGGCTGGCGCGCCCGACAGATTGCTCGGCAGCCCGTGGTTGTAGCGCACGTCCACCAGCAGCGCGAGCTGGCGGTCCAGCAGGTCGGCGACGTTGGCCACCAGGGTCTTGAGACTGTCCATGGCGAACGCGATGTGGCCGCCGTAGAAGTGGCCACCGTGCAGCACGCGTTCTTCTTCCGCGTCGATGATCGGGTTGTCGTTGGCGCTGTTGAGTTCGATCTCGATGAACGAACGCAGCCAGTTCAGACTGTCGGCCAACACGCCCAAGACGTGGGGCGCGCAGCGCAGGGAGTAACGGTCTTGCAGGCGATGCAGCGGCGCAGTCGGTGCGTCGATGGCCAAATCCTTGCGCAACCAGGCGGCGACCTGCATCTGCCCCGGGTGCGGCTTGGCGGCAAACAGGCGCTCGTCGAAATGCTCAGGATTGCCTTGCAGCGCCACCACGTTCAGCGCGGTGATGCGCGTGGCCAGTTGCAGCAGGTAGTCGGCGCGGGCGAAGGCCAGGCAGGCGAGGCCGGTCATCACGGCGGTGCCGTTCATCAGGGCCAGGGCTTCTTTCGGGCGCAGAACCAGCGGGGCCCAACCCAGCTCGCGATGCACGTCGGCGGCCTGGCGACGTTCGCCACGGAACATCACTTCGCGCTCGCCAGACAGGGTTGCAGCCACATAGGACAGCGGCGTCAAATCACCGCTGGCGCCCACCGAGCCTTCTTCCGGAATCAGCGGCAGTACGTCGAATTCCAGGAACGCATGCAGGCGCTCCAGCAACTCCACGCGTACCCCGGAAACGCCATGGCACAGCGACTGCAACCGCGCCGCCAGCACCGCGCGGGTGGCTTGCGCGTCCAGTAACTTGCCGAGGCCGCAGCCGTGGAACGTGTAGAGGTGACGCGGCAGCGCTTCGACGTGCTCCAGCGGCACCGCCACCACGCACGAGTCGCCGTAGCCGGTGGTGACGCCGTAGATCACGCCTTCCTTGTCCAGCAACGAATCGAGGAACTGCGCGCCCTTGGCGATACGCTGGCGGTACTTGGCATCAGCTTGCAGTCGAGTCGGCGCCTGACGGTTGGCCAGGGCCAGAACGTCTTCGATGCGCAAAGGGAGTTCGCCGAAGGTTACCGGCTCAAGATGCGTCGTCATCGGTCTTCCAGAAAGGGTAAAAGTTGAACCATTGTTGGGGCGCTTCCAGGCAGAACTGGCCCAGGCGCTCGGCGTAGCGGGCGGTCCATTGTGCGATCACCTGCTGGCGATCGCTGCGTTTCCATTCGATCAACTGGGCGAACGGCTCGATGATCAGGCGATAACGGCCTTGATGCTTCAAGCACATCAGCAGGTTGACCGGGCATTTCAGCAGGCCGGCCAGCAGCCATGGGCCTTGTGGAAAGGCGGCGTCATGGCCGAGAAAATCCACGCGCACCGTACGCCCGCCATGCAGCGGTACGCGGTCGCCGGCAATCGCCAGCCACTCGCCGTCGTCGAGGCGCTGGCTGAGCATCATCATCACCGCCGGGTCGAGTTCGCTGACCTGAATCAGGCGCAAATTGGTCGCCCCGGCTTCGCCCAATATGCGGTTGAAGCGTTCGGCGTGCTTGGTGTGTACCAGCACGTTCATCGTGACCTTTTCGCCCAGCTCAGCGAGGGCGCGGCACACTTCAAGGTTGCCCAGGTGCGCGCCGACCAGCATCTGCCCGCGCTCGCTGCGCAGTTGGCCGCGCAGTTGAGCCGGGTCGATGATTTCGATCTGCTCCAGGCGCAACTTGCCATTCCATACGTCGAGCTTGTCCAGCAAGGCATCGGCGAACGCCATGAACTGTCCGAAGACTCTTCTGTGGGTGGGGCGCAGGTCGTCGCGCTGGGTCCAGTCGGCCAGGCGTTGCTGGTACTGCCAGGCGCTTTGGCGGGCCGTGCGGCCGAACAGGAAGAAGTACAGAACGATGCCATACAGCAGCGGGCTCAACAGCCGGCGCCCGAGGACCTTGGCGGCGAAGGCGGTGAATTTCATCAGCCAGAAGCTGCCGCGTTCTTCGCGGTCAGCCCAGTGCTTGGTGTCCTGGGTCATGCCTGCCACCGGCGCCAGAGGATCATCGGCGCGCGCACCAACATGCCGAAGAACAGCCGGGTGTGCATCGAGGAAATCAGCGCGTTGTCGTGGAACAGGCGAAAGTGCGACAGGCCGTCGGCGGGGTAGTGCACCTTGGTCGGCAGCCAGCGCATCGGCTGGTTGCGCCAGGCGAGGCGCACCAGGATGTCGGAGTCGAAATCCATGCGTTTGCCGATGTTGGCCGAGTCCATCAAGGCCAGGGTCGGTGGCAGTGGGTACACGCGAAAGCCGCACATGGAGTCGCGGATTTGCAGCGACAAGGTATTGATCCATACCCACACGTGGGTCAGGTAGCGCGCGTATAGGCGGCCCTTGGGTACGCTGTCGTCGTATTCCGGGTAGCCACAGATCACTGCATTCGGGTGGGCGCGGGAGGCATCGAGGAAGGTGCGGACTTCCCGCAGGTCGTGCTGGCCGTCGGCGTCCACTTGCAGGGCATGGGTGAAGCCCAGGCGCGCGGCTTCGCGAAAGCCGGCCATGACGGCCGCGCCTTTGCCCTGGTTGGTGGGCAGGGTCAGCAGGGACACGTTGTCGAGGGTTGCCAGTTGCGCCAGGACAGCGGCGCAGGCGTCGCTGCTGCCGTCGTCTACCAACAGGCATGGCAGGCCGCTGGCCAGCACGGTATGAACCACGGCGGGCACGGCGGCTTCGTGGTTGTAGACCGGGATCAGGGCGCAGGGCTTATGCATAACAGGCACCCCATTGGCAGAAGCGCTTTTTGTGGCGAGGGAGCTTGCTCCCGCTGGGCTGCGAAGCGGCCCCAATACAGGCGACACCGATTTGCCTGATAAACCACAGTGCCTGGGTTGGGAGTGCTGCGCACTCCAGCGGGAGCAAGCTCCCTCGCCACAACAGAAGCTTATTCACTCGCCAGCTCCAAAAGAATACGCCCACTGGAGCAGGCTGCCGCCTCATTGCGGTAAGCGAAGTACAACTTGCCGCGCTCCTGATCGAACCGTAGGTGCAGCTCGATCCGGTCATCCGGGCGCACCAGTTGCTGGAACTTCAGCACTTCCATCCCGGCAAATTGCCCCGGCAGGTTGAGCAGTTGCTGGCCCAGGTTCAGCGCCCAATCCACCTGCACCACGCCCGGCAGTACCGGGGTTTGCGGGAAGTGGCCGCTGAAGTAGGCGAGGTCCGGCGGGATCGCCAGTTGCAGGGTCCATTCACCGTTGGTTTCGACTTGTTCCAACACTTCCGGCGCTTTCGGCCGGGGCGCCAGCAGCAGGGCTTCGACGTCGGCCTGGGGCAGCTTGCCTTGGGTGTTCAGCGGCAATTGGCGCAGCAGGCGCCAGCGGCGGGGCAGGGCCAGGGCTTCGCAGTGTTGGCTCAAGTGCTGGCGCAAAGTTTGAGTGACGGTGCGCCGGCCTTGGTTGCGCAGGGCGTGCAAACCTTCAGCGCTGAGCACGACGAGAGCACCAAGGGAAGCACGGTTTTCCTGCACCACGCCCAGGCGCGTTTCGGCGACCCAGACATGGTTCATCAGCGCTTGTTCGAGCATTGGCAGGGAAATGCGTTTTTCTTCCAGCTTGACGATACGGTCCAGGCGGCCCAGCAATTCGAAGCGGCCGTCAGCGTGGATGTTGGCGGCGTCGGCGGTCTGTTCGACATGGCCGGCGGGCAGGTACGGCGAGGCAATGCGCAGCGCTCCGTCGGCGTCCTGGCTCAGGTGCACGTCGGCAAACGGCTGCCACGGTTGTTCGCCCTGGCGCCAGGCGATGCCACCGGTTTCCGAGCTGCCAAGGATTTCCGTCGGCCACTGTTGCAGGCGCTGATGCAGGCTGCCGGCGGCTTCAAGGGGCAGGGCGCCGCCGGAGGAGAACACCCGCTTGACCGGCGTGAGCGCCGGCCAGTCGAGGTTGTCGCCCATGCGCTTGAGCAACGCCGGGCTGGCGACCCAGGCGAACTGCGAATGCTCGCGGCTGGCGCGCTGCAAGTCCTCGGGGAATGCCAACTGCTGTCGCACAAAGGTACGCCCCGCACACAACGGCCACAGCACCCGGAACAACAAGCCATAGATATGCTGGGTGGCGACGCTGCCAATGATGCAGGCCTCGCCCAGGTCGGCGCCCCACAGGGTTTCCAGCGCCTGGACCTCGTTGGCCATCTGGCGCAGGGTTTTGTCGATGCGCTTGGGCTCGCCGCTGGAGCCGGAGGTGCACAGGCTCAGGCAACTGGCGTCCAGGTCCAGGGCCGCGGCGCTTAAGGGTGCTTGATACAGCGCGTCCAAGTCGCCGGCTTCGGTCAGCCAGGCATCGACGGCATCGTCCCAGCGTTGGCGCGTTTGTGGTTGCAGGTCGGCGGGCAACAACACGCTGACGCCGGCGCGCCACGCACCCAGCAGGGCGATCGCCAGCAAGCCGGCATCCTCAAGGTGCAGCGCCAGGCGCTGGATGCCCCGGGCTTGCAACCCGGCGGCCAGGCTCAGGGACTTCTCCCACAGTTGTGGGTGATCCAGGGCAGGTTCGGTGGTGACCAAACGCTGACCTACAGGCTCAAGCAGCAAGTGCTCAAGATTCAACCAATTCATACGCGGCCTCGAACCCTTTGTCGTACCAGCCATTCCACGGCAAACAACAGCCCCATCAGCCCGTAGGCGATCATGCCGTTGTACAACGTCCACCAGCTCAGCGGCGCCCACAGGGTGAGGGCGGCGGCGAGCAGGCCGTTACACAGAAAAAACACACTCCACACCACGGTGACCTTGCGCGTGTACACAACTGCTTTTTCGGGCAGTTGCGGCTCGGTCATGCGGGCCAGGCGCTCGACCATCGGCGGCCCGTATTTCAGGCTCAGGCCGAACAGCGCCAGCATGAACGCGCTGACCAGGCTCGGGTACCAGCGCAGCATCTGCGGGTTGTCGAACCAGGCGAGCAACAGGCAAAAGACGATGATCGCTGCCGCCATCCAGCGGCTGCCCGGGCGCCTGGCGCCGGTCAGGGCGCGCAACAGCCACAGGCTGCCCAGCAGCAGGCCAAATTGCCACGGGGCAAAGTGCTCCGTGCCGTAGTACACCGCAAAAGGGTACAGCAGCCCCGCCAGCAACAGGCCAAGGCCGATCAGCCGGCTCATGCGGCCGGTTGAACCAGACGGTACACCGCCTCAACCACGTCGTTCACGGTGCGCACGGCCTTGAACTCTTCGGCAGCGATTTTCTTGCCGGTCTGGCGCTTGATGTGGTCGATCAGGTCCACCGCATCAATGCTGTCGATTTCCAGGTCCTGGTACAGGTTGGCGTCAAGCGTGACGCGTTCAGGTTCCAGTTCAAACAGTTCCACCAGGGCGTCGCGCAAGGTGTTGAAAATATCGTCACGAGTTTGCATGGTACGGTCTCAAGCTGCCTGTCTGGCCGTGACGAACGCCGCGAGGCTGGCCACGTTGGTGAAGTGATTGCGGGTGTCCTTGGCGTCGGCATCTATCTTGATGCCGTACTTTTTCTGGATCGCCAGGCCCAACTCCAGGGCGTCGACTGAATCCAGGCCAAGGCCTTCGCCGAACAGGGTTTGCTCGTCGCCGATGTCGCTTTCGCTGATGTCTTCCAGGCCCAGGGCCTCGATAATCAGCTTTTTTATGTCGTGCTCAAGGCTGTGTGGGTTGCTCATCTTCGGCGAGCTCCTTAATAAAATACTGGTGCAGGTAATCGTTGAGCTTGCGTGAAGCCTGGGGCGCGGGCCCTTGTGCGGCAAACGCCTGTGGTTCTATATCGGCACCTACGCGCAAACTGAAGTGAAAGCGACGATTCGGGATGCGATACCAGGGTTCGGCCTTGGTCAGGGTGGTGGGGCTGACCGTGATCACCACCGGCGTGATGATGCTCGCACCGCGCAGGGCAATGGCGGCGGCGCCGCGATGAAAGGTCGGTGCCTGGCCCGGTGAGGTGCGGGTGCCTTCCGGGAAAATGATCAGGGTCTGGCCGTCCCGCAGGGCATCGGCGGCGGCGTCGAGCATGTCGGCGCTGCCATCGTTGCTGATGTAGCCGGCGTCGCGCACCGGCCCGCGGGTGAACGGGTTTTGCCACAGGCTCTGTTTGACCACGCAGTTGGTCTGGCGCATCTGGGCGATCAGGAACACCACGTCCACCAGCGACGGGTGGTTGGCGATGATCATCTGGCCCGGGCGGCCGAGCTTTTCCGCGCCTTCGACGCTGTAGGTCAGGATGCCCAGGCGATACATCATGCGAATAAACAGCCAGAACAGGCAGCTGATGGTGTGGCGAGCACGCCGTTGATGCTGTTTGGCGTCACCCGGCAGGCAACTGAGCAGCGGGAACACCAGCACGCGCAGGCACAGGCCGCCCAGACCAAACAGGGCGAAGGCGGTGGCAGTGGCGAACAGGCGCCAGTAGTAGGCCTTCCGAGGCTTTTCGGTCAGGACTTGCGTTGCCAGTTCCATACTCGGTTCTTCCAGGCATGTTGGCAGGCGCCCTGTTCGTTCAGCAGGGTGCGCAGCAGGTTCAGGGCGTGGGGCCACTGGGCTTTGGTGGTGGGTTGGACAGCGGCTGTATTCAGTTCCAGTTGCCACTCGTCGCCCGGTGTCAGCAGCAGGCCGAGGGCGTAGGGGAAGGGCACGTCGTCGATCCAGCGCGCGTAGGTCTCTGGCGGCTGCTCTTCGGTAATGATCAGCAACACAGCCGGTGCGCCTTCATTCAGCAGGGCGGCGGCTTCGAGCATGCCGTGTTCCAGGCCGTCGCCGGCAGCGGCGAGGGCGGTCATTTCGCTGGTTTCATTGCGCAGGATCGACCACAGGCCAATCACCGCGTTGTGCACCGACAGGCTGAACTGGGTCGGCGACAGCGGCTCGTCGTTGGCCAGGTCGCTGAGAATGTCGAGGGTGCGCGGCGTTTCGCCGTGACGGGAGACAAACACCAGCGGAAGTTGTTGCAGGCCTTCGGCCAAGGGCCAGCCCACGCTGAAGGCCATGCGCGCCAGGCGGCTCAGGCGTCGGCGCTGCATGGCCGGCAGGAACGACACGTCGGGGGCCGACTCGCTTCGGGGGAGCACTGTCGGCTGCTGGCACCAGGTGCGCCAGTCGTCCGCGCTTTCGAGCCCGGGAGCCCAGGCACGCCATTGGGCGATGTTGAAATTGATCACTGAGAAGTTATCCCGCCCCTGCGGGCTTCCTTGTGCGGCCATTGGCCCCGAATACCGGGACAGGGTGCAATCGCCGAATGGCGCGCATTATCCCGGTGCTGCGGGGTTCTAGCAAACTTTGGTAAAGAATTGTTCACGACTGATTACAAATTCGCTGGAAAGAATTACGAATTGTCCGTCATGGAAGTGGGGCAGCAGGTGTCAGGCAATTCCTGCTTTGTCGGACAGACGGGAAAATGTTGTGCGAGATAGAGCCTCTGATGCTGTAGTACAGGAACAAACGAGGTAGCTAACCGGCGCTTTTGCCCTCTACACTCGGTCATTCATTGATACACGGAGGTTTTTCCATGCGGCGCGTGGTGTTCAATCAAAAAGGCGGTGTTGGCAAATCCAGCATTGCCTGCAACCTGGCGGCGGTCAGCGCCAGCGAAGGCTATCGAACCCTGTTGGTGGACCTCGATGCCCAAGCCAATTCAACCCAGTACCTCACCGGGCTGACCGGCGACGATATCCCCATGGGAATCGCCGACTTCTTCAAGCAAACCCTGTCTTCCGGGCCGTTTTCGAAGAAGAACCAAGTGGATATCTACGAAACCCCGTTCGACAACCTGCACGTCATCACCGCCACGGCGGAACTGGCGGACTTGCAGCCCAAGCTCGAAGCCAAGCACAAGATCAACAAGCTGCGAAAGCTGCTGGATGAATTGAGCGAAGACTACGACCGGATCTACCTGGATACGCCGCCGGCGTTGAACTTCTATGCCGTTTCAGCGCTGATTGCCGCTGATCGTGTGTTGATTCCGTTCGATTGCGACAGCTTCTCCCGCCAGGCGTTGTATGGCCTGCTGGCAGAGATTGAAGAATTGAAGGAAGACCACAACGAAGGGCTGGAAGTGGAAGGGATTGTGGTCAACCAGTTCCAGGCCCGGGCGAGCCTGCCGCAGCAGATGCTGGATGAATTGATTGCCGAAGGGTTGCCGGTACTGCCGGTGTACCTGACCAGCTCGGTGCGCATGCGCGAATCGCACCAAGCGAACATGCCGCTGATCCACCTGGACCCACGGCACAAGCTGACACAGCAGTTTGTGGAGTTGCATAACTTGCTGGAAAACGCGTGATCCAGCAGTCGTTCGCCCCCTGTAGGAGCGAGCTTGCTCGCGAAAGACGTCAACGATAACGCGGGCTGCCTGGATGACCGCGGCGCTCTCGGGTTCTTCGCGAGCAAGCTCGCTCCTACACAGAGCCTGTCGTCTTGCGCCGTTGCCTACAGTTACGCCAGAATCTGCCGGCTTGTGCGTCTAGCCCTGCATCTCTAAGGTTCTTCGATCGCTGACATCAGCGATCGGGTTTAGTAGCCCAGTGGTGACGACGTCCAGTGCTTATTCAGTCAGGAACTTCCTGCGCTTGATGGCGGCTGTACGTAGGGCGCTTTCGAGCGCGCCGGTTGCGTCTCCCCGGTCTACTAACCTGCGTACAGCTGCCACCCCTTCGTTTAGTAGCGAGTTGGTTGCGGCTTCACTATTACGGAGACGAATCATGTTCAAAATAACGCCAAATCCGCCAGATGCCCCGTTTCATGACGAGAAGCTCAATCGAGCCGCTCACCGCGCCATCGACCACTATCTCAAACCCTCTGAAACACCAAGCTCAGCAACGTTGTTTGCCGTTACCCCCGGCATCGACAACGAAACCCTGATCCTCAACAGCTACGAAACCTTCTCCTCAGTCACCACCCTCTTGCTCGACCTTTCCGACGACCTCACCGGCAAGCAGCGCGATGTCGCGTTGGCCATTCATCAATTGAGCGAATTGGGCGTAATGCTGATGGGGCAAGTGATGGACCGGGGTGTCCCGTTACCTCAAACGCCCTGACTGCGCAGCCAGCTCATCAACTGCTGTAACGGAAACGCACCGCTCTGACGCGCCACTTCCCGGCCATTCTTGAACAGGATCAGGCTGGGAATCGAGCGAATCCCCAACTGAGCGGATAACTGCTGATTGGCCTCGCTATCGAGCTTGGCCAATCGGCACTTCCCGGCCAACTGCCCGGCGGCTTGCTCAAACACCGGCGCAAACGACTTGCAAGGCCCGCACCATTCGGCCCACACATCCACCAACAGGGGTAAATCGCCTTTGATCTGGCTGGCGTAATCGCCCTGTTTCAGCTCAAAGGGTTTGCTCAGCAGCACCGGCTGCTTACAGCGCCCGCACTTTGGTGCATCGCCCAGGCGTTCGTTGGGGATGCGGTTAAGACCGTTGCAGTGGGGGCAGGGAATTACTAGAGAGTCGGACATGCTGGGCTCCTTGAAAGTGGCCAATGGGTTCTATTTGGAGCCGCCGTCGGGGTTTATCAAGGAACAACACAAGCCGTCAGCGTGCAATCTTCTTTCGTGCCAGCTGGCAGGCAAGCACGTTGCCCACAGCACAACCCCCAATCACCAGCATCAGAGTGAAAAGCAGTGGTGCATCCCATTGAGACCCTAGCCAGGTTAATAATCCTGCCCCGGCCACAGTGATGCATCCGAAAACTGCAGAAGCTTTGGCTTGTTGAGACGCGTCGATATCCAGGGACCAGCCGGTCGCAAGGGGCAACAAAATACAGAAGGCAATACTGGTTGCTGCTGCAGCTGCCAGGTAAAGGTAGATATCGACATGTAGCCATGCCGCTACCATCAAGAGCGCGGCGAGGCACTGAGAGACCACTCCTGCATTCAGGCGTTGGGCGTCACTGAATCGTGTGACGGCTTTCCCTGAAAAGAAAAATCCTGCCGCTACCAGCGCCGCCCAACCTGAAAGGATCAGGCCTGTTGCTTGTGGTGAGAGATGAAAAACTCCCTGCAGGGCAAACGCCTTGCTGAGGTTCAACTGTGTGAAGGCGCTCTGTATCAGGAGAGCAAGCAGTAAACCACAGATGAACTTCGGCTGTTTCCACAGTAAAGATTGGGTTTCAGTTGCAGCCTGTTGGCCTTGGTCGTTTGCCTTGCCGTGATGAGTGGCCAGAAGTCCCAGGCAGATTATAAAAAGCAGGCAACCGAGTACGCCAAAAAACCATCTCCACCCCCAAAACGAGGCTGCCGCCAGCAGAGTCGGCGGGCTTAGTACCGTAAGGACGCTAATCGCACTCAAGAGATAAGCTGTTGCGCTTTGGAAAGTTGGTTGCCCAAGTCGTTGACGTAGCCAAAGGCGTGAAGAGGTTGCTGCCACCGCGTTGGCGATGAACATGAAAGTAAAGATGATCGATAGCATGAGAGCGCTTGTTGATAACGCCACTGCGACACATAGCAGCGCGATCAGCACCGATGCACCGGCCAGGCTGACGCTGGTTCCCAGTCGGTTGACCAACGGCGTTGAAAACAACTGGCTGAATGCGAAAGCCATCAGGCACAAGCCGAGCATGCCTTGAAAGAATGCCGGAGAAACACTCAAGTCCTGAGCGATTAACGGAGAAAGAGGAACAAGAGCATCGAAAACAACCGCACTGACCAGCGTCCTGGCCACCACGACCCTAAGGCCTGGATTCACCGTCTTATGCTTCAAATTTGATTTACACATCCGCCGAACCCTAGGCCGAATGTGTATTTGGGGATGTCAGGCGCGTCCGATACTTATTTCTGGATATATCCGTTCTGTGGCGAGGGAGCTCGCCACATTGGCTCGCTCCTACGACGAACAACTAATCTCCAAATGCTTCCCCCAATCCGGCGGCCGCTGAGCGTATTGCTCCATCCCCGGCTGTTCCTCAAACGGTTTGGTCAGCACCTCGTGCAACCGGCGCACTTCACTGTAATCCCCAAGCTCTGCCGCCTGGATGGCGTTCTGCGCCAAATAGTTGCGCAGGATATAAAGCGGATTCACTGCATGCATCCGCTCACGTCGCTGTTCTTCTGTGCCACTGGCTTCCCGCTCGACACGTGCTTTGTACAGGTCGGCCCACTCATCAAACCCCTTGAGGTCGACAAAGTCGTCGCGCAACCGCGCCACGGCCAACGCGGCGGATTGATCCCCCAGCCGGCGGAAGAACAGGGTGTAGTCGACGCCGCTGTTCTGCATCAGTTGCAGCAGGCGCTCTACCAGTTTTTGATCGTCATCTTCGGCGGTAGTGAGGCCCAACCGGCGGCGCATCAGGTCCAGGTAGTGGGCCTGGAACAACGGCAGATACAACCCGAGCGTTTCCCGCAACGCTTCAACGCTGATAAATGGCGTCAACGCCTGCGCCAACGCGCTCAAATTCCACTGCCCGATCGGCACCTGGTTACTGAAGGAATAACGCCCTTCATGATCCGAGTGGTTGCAGATGAACTGCGCGTCAAAGTCATCCAGGAACGCAAAGGGCCCAAAGTCGAAGGTGATGCCGAGGATCGACATGTTGTCGGTGTTCATCACGCCGTGGCAGAACCCATAGGCTTGCCATTTGGCGATCAGCTCGGCATTGCGCTCGACGATTTCGCGGAACATCGCCAGGTACGGCTCGGGCTGTTCCATGCACTCCGGGAAGTGCAACGACAGCACGTGCTCCGCCAACGCCTTCTGCAGCTCGGGTTTCTTGGTGTAGTAGAAATATTCGAAATGCCCAAAGCGCACATGGCTGTGGGCCAGGCGCAGCACCATGGCGGCCCGCTCCTGTTTCTCGCGCCACACCGGTGTGTCGGAGCCGATCACACACAGTGCACGACTGCTGGGAATGCCCAGTGCATGCAACGCTTCGGACGCCAGAAACTCGCGAATCGACGACCGCAGCACCGCACGCCCATCGCCCATGCGCGAATACGGGGTTTGCCCGGCGCCCTTGAGGTGCAGGTCCCAATGTTCGCCCGCTTCGTTGTAAACCTCGCCCAGCAGCAATCCACGTCCATCACCCAGTTGCGGGTTGTAGGAGCCGAACTGATGCCCGGAATAGATCATCGCCCGCGGCTCGGCCTCGGCCCACAGTTTGTGCCCGCCGAACAGCTCGGCAAATACCGGCGTTTCGGCCACGGCAGGGTCGAGATCCAGCAGCGCCATGGCCGCTTCGCTCGCGACCACCAAACGCGGTTCGTCGATGGGTTCGGGCAACACGTGGGTTGAGAAGCCGTCGCCCAGGCGGGCGAAGCGGTTGTCGAAGGTCAGTTCGTCGAGGGCTTTCAACGGCCATCTCCCAGCAGAATGTCCGACCATTCTGCTGGGGATAGCGCGTTTAGTCGAGTTTGGCGGGCGGTGGCTCGGGCAGGTCCTGGTCCTTGGCGAGGGGCAGGATGGTTCTTTTTTCTTCTTCCACCGGCACCAGTTTGTATTCCTGGCCATGCAGGTTTTTCAGGTAAACCTCCATCTGCCGGAACGAGATGTTGATGTGGTGGTTCTTGAACTCGCGGTTGATGAAGCGGTTGACCTCATCGATTACCGGGTTGCGGTCGCCCAGGTCGCGCACATGCATGCGCAGTTCGTGGTCGAGGGTGCTTTCACCGAAGTTGAGGAAGTACACATGGGGCGCCGGGTCTTTCAGGACGCGCGGGTTTTCGGAGGCGGCCTTGAGCAGCAGCTCCTTCACCAGGTCCAGGTCCGAGCCGTAGTCCACGCCCAGTTTCAGGGTGACCCGAGTGATGGTGTCGGTCAGCGACCAGTTGATCAGTTGCCCGGTGATGAACGTCTTGTTCGGGACAATGATGTCCTTGCGGTCGAAGTCGGTGATGGTGGTGGCGCGGATGCGGATCTTGCTCACCGTGCCCGACAGGTTGCCTATGGTGATGGTGTCGCCGATCCGTACCGGGCGCTCGAACAGGATCATGATGCCGGAGATGAAGTTGGCGAAGATTTCCTGCATCCCGAAGCCCAATCCCACCGAGAGCGCGGCCACCAGCCATTGCAACTTGTCCCAGCTCACGCCGAGGGTCGACAGGGTGGAGACAAAACCCACGCCGGCAATCACGTAGGACAACAAGGTGGTGGTGGCATAGGCGCTGCCTTGGGCCAGGTCCAGCTTGGACAGTACCAACACCTCCAGCAAGCCGGGCAGGTTGCGCGCCAGGGCGAAGGTGATGCCGATGATGATCAAGGCGCCGAGCAAGTCGCCGATGCTGATGGGCACCATGCTGATATTGGCGCCGGTGCCGCTGGTGTATTCGTAAAGGGTGACGTTGTCCAGGTAGGAAAATACCGAGATCAAATCAGACCACACCCAATACAGCGCGGCGATAAAGCCGCCGAGCAGTGCCAGGCGAATCAGTCGCATCGACTGTTCGTTGACCTGTTCGATGTCCAGGGTCGGTTCTTCGATCACCGCTTCGCCGTCCCCCGCTTCCTTGGCGGCCTGGCGTTTGGCCAGGGCCCGCGCGTAGGCCAGGCGCCGTGCGGCAACCCCCAGGCCACGGACGAAGGTGGCTTCGATCACCAGCCAGAACATCAGCAGGTACAGGGTGTTGATCAACCGGTCGCTGAGCTTGAGGGCGGTGTAGTAGTAGCCAAAGCACACGGCAATAAACAGCGCGACCGGCAGCGCGGTAAACATCAGGCCGACGGCTTTGCGAAACAGCGAGGCTTTTTCGTGGGTCGGGCTATTGAGCAGCAGGCGCCCGAGCAGCCACGCCATCAGTGCGTAGCAGGTCAGTACCACGCCGATGCCCAGTACGTCGTCTGCCAGCGCCGCTGGCTGATGCTCGGCGATGGCCACCACGGCCACCAACGCCAGCACCACCAGCCCGAGCTTGCGTATCCAGCCCTGGAGGAATTCGACCTGGGGTTTTTCCCAACGGAAATGCAGTTCGGCGACGCCGCCGGGCGCGAGGATCCGATAGGCGGTGTAGAACACCAGCCACGCCTGGGCGATCTGCAGCAAGGCGGCGCCAAGGTTGGCGTTTTGCCCGCGGGCATCGATCTGCAACGCATAACCGCACAGCGCCAGGCCCAGGGCCACCGGCATTGCCAGGGCGATATTCACCAGGATCGCCACCGGCGTGTGCCATTGGCTGTCGCGCTTGAAGTGGCCGATGTCCTGGTGGATTTTTTTCAGGCGCTCATACAGGTAGCTACGACGCCACAGCAGCGCGCCGATCAACAGCAGCAGGGGCAGGAACAGCAGCGGGCGCTGGGTCAGGCCGTCATACAGTTCGCTGACGCTGGAAGCCCAAGGCAAGGTGGTGACCTGCTTGCTCAGGTGCGCCGGTACGGTTTCCAGCCATTCGGTGTCCAGCGGCTTGTTGCTGGGAATCCAGAACATTTGCTCGTCGAGGGTTGCCCGCAACGTGCTGGCGGTACTCAGCAGTTGTTTCTGGTTCAGTTGCAGGGTGATGGATTCGTTGAGTAGTGCGCTCAGCTCGCGGCTGAGGCGCTCCAGCAGGTCGCTGCGGGTGATCGCCAGTTCCAGCAGTGTGCGGCGCAGTTGTGGTGTGACCTGGTCGGCCGGTTGGTTGACCAGCAGGTTGTCGACGTAGGTGCTCGGGGTGCTGATCAGTTCGCGCTGTTGATTGACCTCGAACTGGTACAGGCGAATGTTGGCGATGTCATCTGCCAGGTCTCGGTCCACGGTCAGGCGCGGGAGGGCCTGCTTCTGCTTGTAGAGGATCTTGGACAACAGGAGGCTGCCCTTGAGCACGTTGATCTGTTCGTCCAGCGCCGAGTCGCTTTGGGTCACGCTGTCCAGTTGCTGCTTGGTTTGCAGGTTCTTCTGGGTCAGTTCGTTGAGCCGGTCGGTACTTTTGAGCAGGTAGTCGGACAGTTTCAGGTTGGCGGCGCTTTCCGTGGCGAGCAGGCTGCTGCCACCGGCCTTTTGCGCTTCGATGGACTGCTGGGTCACGGTTTCCTGGGACTGGGCCAGGCGTTTCTGGTTGATCAGGGTTTGCAGGTCCTGGATTTCCTGCTCCAGGCGCGCGGTTTTTTCCAGTACCAGATCGTGTTGGCTGTTGCCCAGGTCTTGCAACTGGCTGTTGCCGGCCAGCTCCTGGCGGCGCAATGGAATCAGCGCATTGAGGGCGGCCAGCTCGGCGTTCAGCTGGTTGCGCTGGTCACCGCTGAGGGCCTTGCCATTGTCTTTGCCGGCCTTGAGGATCGAGTTGATTTGCTGGATGCGCGTCTGGCTGCTGCTGATTTCGGTCTGGGCGCGTTCCGGGCGGGTCTGGGCGGCGATGCTCAGGCTGTTGGCGTCGGCCAGGTCCTTTTGCAGGTCGCCTTGCTGGGTGGTGCGCTGCACCAGCAGTTGTTCAAGTTGCGGCACCGGCAAGGTGGCGTAGCGTTGGGCGACCGGAATCACCTTGGTGGCTTTGAGTCGGGTCAGCTCGCGCTGGTTCTCGGCGCTCTGGCGCGGCGCGTCTTCCAGCTGGCGCTTGAGGTCGACCAGGCGCTGCTGGTAATCCTGCTGGTTGCCGAGGAAGGTGAGGGTCTGCTGCAGGATGCTTTGCAGCGCCTTCATGTCGGCGTCGGGCAGCTTGCGGTCTGGCAGTTTGTCCAGGGTTTGCTGGACGGAGTCGATGCTGGGCGGGTCGGCGGCGTGCACGGTGCCGACGCAGAGAGTCAGGCCCAGCAGGGCAGTAGCGAGAAAAGTGCGCAGGGTTGTCATAGAGACCGGTCGAGCAAGGTGATAAATAGGGGGCGTCCCGACATCGACTGGCGCGCCGTCGCCCCGCAGTTTAGAGGAAGAGTCCGGGGCCCGGGCGACTTCCTTCGGGGAATCTGACGCCGACTTTGCCGATCTTGTTCCCGTCCATGACCGCGACGGTCCAAATGGTGTTGTTCCATTCCACCTGGTCGCCGACCACTGGCGCCCCGCCGACTTTCTGGGTGATGAAGCGACTCAGTGGCATGTCCGGGTCGATGCCCTCGAGCTTGAGCCCGTACAGCGCCGAAACCGCGCCCAGCTGGGCGTCGCCTTCCAGGACGAAGTCACCGAAGAAGCGCAGGTCGAGGCCCCGTTGTGGTGCCTGGCTGAACAGTTTGCCGAGGGCCGGCAAGTTGTGTTCATGGCCGATCACGCAGAGCAAATCGTCGACTTCCAGCACCGTACTACCCGACGGATGGAGCAGTTGCTGGCCACGAAACAGCGCAGCGATCCGTGTGCCTTCGGGCATTTTCAGCTCCCGAAGGGCGGCGCCGATGCACCATTTTTCGGCGCCCAGACGGTAGACGAACAGCTCCCACTCGCTGGTGACGTGCACTTCCAGGGCCGCCCGGGAGATTGGGGCGGGCTCGGGCGGTACGGTCACTTTCAACAGCTTGGCCACCCATGGCAGGCTCGTGCCTTGCACCAGCAGCGACACCAGCACGATAAAGAACGCCAGGTTGAAGTACAGCTGTGCGTGGGGCAGGCCGGCCATCAGCGGGAACACCGCCAGAATGATCGGGACCGCGCCGCGCAAGCCGACCCAGGCAATAAAGGCTTTCTCTCGACCATGGAAGGCCTTGAACGGCAGCAGGCCGACCATGACCGACAGCGGCCGGGCAAACAGGATCATCCACAGCGCCAGGCCCAGGGCGGGTAGCGCGATGGGCAGCAGATCATGGGGCGTGACCAGCAGGCCCAACACCAGGAACATGCCGATCTGCGCGAGCCAGGCCATGCCGTCGAGCATATGCAAAATGCCATGTCGGCTGCGCACCGGGCGGTTGCCGATCACCAAACCGCACAGGTAAACCGCGAGGAAGCCGCTGCCGTGCAGGGCGTTGGTCAGGGCAAACACGAACAGGCCGCCGGAAATCACCAGGATCGGGTACAGGCCGTTGGCCAGGTTGATCCGGTTGACCATCTGCAGCATCAACCAACCGCCGCCCAGGCCAATGATGCCGCCGATGCCGAACTCCCGGATCAAGTGGCCCAGCAGGCTCCAGTGCAGGCCGGTCTGGCCGCTGGCGAGCATGTCGATCAGGGTGACGGTGAGGAACACCGCCATCGGGTCGTTGCTGCCGGATTCGATTTCCAGGCTGGCGGTGACCCGTTCGTTCAGGCCCTTGCCGCCCAGCAGCGAGAACACCGCTGCGGCGTCCGTGGAGCCGACGATGGCGCCGATCAGCAGGCCTTGAATGATGTTGAGGTTGAACAGCCAGGCGGCTGCCATGCCGGTGAGACCGGTGGTGATCAGTACCCCGACCGTCGCCAGGGACAGCGCGGGCCAGAGCGCCACGCGAAAACTCGCCACCCGTGTTCGCAAGCCGCCATCGAGCAGGATCACGGCCAGGGCGAGGTTGCCCACGAGGTAGGCAGTCGGGTAGTTATCGAAGATGATGCCGCCGCCGTCGACGCCGGCGATCATGCCCACGGCCAGGATGATCACCAGGATCGGGATGCCCAGGCGGGACGAAAGAGAACTCACCAGAATGCTCGCACCTACCAGCAACGCGCCGATCAAGAACAGGCTGTTGATGGTCGTCGCATTCAAAGGCAGTACTCCATGAGCGGGAAAGACGAGGCGCAAACTGACCATGCAGTCTGCGTGCCAGCGATTCTAACCTGTTGAATTGCTGTGCTGTCAAAAAGGTTTGAATGGCTAGCGCATATCTAATGTGGGAGCGGGCTTGCTCGCGAATGCGGTGTGTCAGCCAACCACTAAGGTGACTGACACACCGCATTCGCGAGCAAGCCCGCTCCCACATTTTAGTGATGCGGTGTCAGTTAAAGCCTGAACCGCCCCACCATCCCGTTCAAATCCACCGCCAACCGCGACAGCTCGCTGCTCGCCGCACTGGTCTGGCTGGCGCCGGTCGCCGATTGCACCGACAAATCGCGAATGTTCACCAGGTTGCGATCCACTTCCCGCGCCACCTGCGCCTGCTCTTCAGCGGCACTGGCGATCACCAGATTGCGCTCGTTGATTTCAACGATGGCGGTATTGATGGTGTCCAGCGACATCCCCGCACCCTTGGCGATATTCAGCGTCGACTCTGCACGCTCGGTGCTGTTGCGCATCGAATCCACTGCATGCTCGGTACCGGCCTGGATGCTGCCGATCATCCGCTCGATCTCGCTGGTGGACTGCTGGGTGCGATGGGCCAGGGCCCGCACTTCATCCGCCACCACCGCAAAACCACGCCCGGCTTCACCGGCACGCGCTGCTTCAATCGCTGCGTTCAGGGCCAGCAGGTTGGTCTGGTCGGCCAGGCCGCGAATCACGTCCAGCACCTTGCCGATGTCCCGGGACTCTTCCGCCAGGTTGCCGATCAGGGTCGCGGTGGCTTGCACGTCGCTGCTCATACGCTCGATGGCGCCGACGGTTTCCTGCACCAGGTCACGGCCATCGCCGGCCGAGGAGGTGGCGTTCTTCGAGGCTTCGGAAGTGCTGACCGCGTTGCGGGCCACTTCTTCAACCGCGCTGGTCATCTCGTTCACCGCCGTGGCGGCCTGTTCGATTTCGTTGTTTTGCTGGGTCAGGCCACGGGCGCTTTCGTCGGTCACGGCATTCAGCTCTTCCGCGGCGGAGGCCAATTGGGTGGCCGAGCCGGAAATGCGCTGCAAGGTGTCCTTCAATTTGTCCTGCATCTTGGCCATTGCCAACAGTAGTCGGCCGGCTTCGTCGTTGCCTTCCACCTTGATCGGGCGCGTCAGGTTGCCTTCGGCGATTTCCTCGGCGGCATCCAGGGCCTGGGCAATCGGCTGGGTAATGCTGCGGGTCAGCAGCCAGGCGAACAGCATGGTCAATGCAGTGGCGAGGATCAGCAGGATCACCACCAGCTCAAACGCCAGGTCGTACTGGTCGGCAGCTTGCTGGTTGGTGGCCAGCGCCATCTTGTTGTTGATGTCCAGCAGGCGGTTCAATACGGCATTGACCTGATCCGAGTTGTTCAGCAGCTCGGTATTCAGCAGCGTGCGCAGTTCTTCCACCTGATTGGCTCGTGACAGGCTCTTCATGCGCTCTTCAATCTGATGGTACTGGGCCAGCAGACGCACATATTCATCGTAGGCAGCACGTTCTTCGCTGCTGTCGATCAACTTCTCGTAGACCGCCTGGGCCTTACGAATCTGCTGATTGCGCACGTCAAAAGACTCAAGGGTCTTTTGCTGGACGTCGGGCTCGCGGTTGGTCAGCAGGCGATAGGACAGCACCCGCAGGCGCAGGGTCAGCTGGGTGAACTCGTCCAGGGCGCGAATGCTCGGCACGCTGCTGAGGGTGATGTCTTCCGTCGCCGCGCGAATCTTGCTCATCTGGTTCAACGCGAACACGCCGAGAAACAACATCAGCGCGCCAATCAACGCGAAGCCGAGGAAGGCCCGCGGCGCGATATTCATATTACGAAGAGACATGCTGTGATCCTGGGGAGAAGCGCGATCCATGCGGGGTTTGGGCGGGGTGTCCATGACCTATCGGTCATACGACTAAAGTCTTGAGGGGGTGCGCGCTTTTGTCGCAGGTCGGGACGGTCCGACGGGATTCAGGAACCAGATGCCATAAATGCAGTCACTAAGGCTCGAAAGCGTGGCCTGCCCTGTAAAATCAAGGCCCCGCGCCGGGGATAACCCTGGCATCCGAGGTGATTTTTCTTTATCGTCACCGCCCTTTGAAAAAGCCCGAGAAATCAAAATGTTAGAAGCATCCCTCAGCCAATTGGAACAACTGGTCAGTGACCTGGTACAGCAGAACCAGGATCTGCTGGGCACCAACGAATCCCTCAAGGCCGAACTGGCTCGCGCCAAGGATGAGAACGACAGCCTGCAACTCAACCTGATGGAACAGGAAGAAAAGCAGGGCGCCACCGCCGCCCGTATCCAGGCGTTGGTTGAGCGTGTGAGCGCAGGTCCTGTCAGCGCATGAATGAAGGGATAAAGGTCGTTTCGATTCTCGGTGAGGATTACTCGATTAAGGCACCGGAAGGGGAAGACAACACCCTGATGAGCGCCGTGACGATGCTCAAGGCATCCCTGGCCACCACCAAGAAAAAGTACCCGACGCTGATCGGTGACAAGCTATTGGTGCTGGCGGCGCTGAACCTGTGCGCCGAGCAGATCGAAATGCAAAAGCACCACCAGCAGGAACTCGACCGTTACCAAGAGCAAGTCAGCGCCACGGTCGAAGTGATTTCCAAGGCGATCGGAACGCCTTAGAACCACTCATCCTGCATCCCCAGGCACGTGTCATCGCGTGCCTCGAGAATCGCCAGTTCATGATGGCAGCCCGGTATTTCCCACGTCAGGAAGTACCGGGCGGCCTGGAGCTTGCCTTTATAGAAGGCGACATCGGCAGCATTGCCTTTGGCCAGCCCTTCCTCGGCGCGAATCGCCTGTTCCAGCCAGCGCCAGCCAATCACCGTATGCCCGAACACCTTCAGGTACAGCGCCGAATTCGCCAGGCTGCTGTTGACCTTGCCCTGGGCGAGATCCGTCAGCAGGCCGAGGGTGACCTCTTGCAGGCGCGTTACCAGTTGTTCCAGCGGTTCCCGCAAGGCAGTCAGCGACGGGTATTGCTGTGCCCGCGCGCCGGTCTCGGCGATCAGGCTAATCAGTTGTTTCAAGCCCGCACCGCCGTTCTGCGCCAGCTTGCGCCCGAGCAGATCCAGCGACTGAATGCCGTGGGTGCCTTCATGGATCGGATTCAGGCGGTTGTCGCGGTAGTACTGTTCCACCGGGTATTCACGGGTGTAGCCGTGGCCGCCGAGGATCTGGATCGCCAGTTCGTTGGCCTTCAGGCAAAACTCCGATGGCCAGGATTTGACGATAGGCGTCAGCAGGTCCAGCAGTTCGTGGGCCTGTTTGCGCGCCGCTTCGGTTTCCAGGGTGGTGGTGTCGTCGAACAGGCGTGCGGCGTACAGGCCAAGGTCGAAGGCACCTTCCACGTAGGCTTTTTGGGTCAACAGCATGCGCTTGATATCGGCGTGCTGAATGATCGACACCGGCGCGGTGTTCGGGTCCTTGCTGTCCGGCAGGCGGCCTTGCGGGCGCTCGCGGGCGTATTCCAGGGAGTACAGGTAGCCGGCGTAACCGAGCATCACCGCGCCCATGCCCACGCCGATCCGCGCTTCGTTCATCATCTGGAACATGCAGCTCAGGCCTTGGTGCGGTTTGCCCACCAGGTAGCCGACACACTCGCCGTTATCGCCGAAATTCAGCGCGGTCGAGGTGGTGCCGCGCCAACCCATCTTGTGAAACAGCCCGGCCAGCAGCACATCGTTGCGCTTGCCCAGGCTGCCGTCGTCATTGACCAGGAACTTGGGCACGATAAACAGCGAAATGCCCCTCACCCCGGCGGGCGCATCCGGCAGTTTGGCCAGCACCATGTGCACGATGTTTTCCGACAGCGGGTGATCGCCACCGGAGATGAAGATCTTGTTGCCCTTGAGGCGATAGCTGCCGTCAGCCGCCGGCTCTGCGCGGGTACGAATATCCGACAGCGAGGACCCGGCGTGGGGCTCGGTCAAGGCCATGGTGCCGAAGAAGCGGCCTTCGATCATCGGTTGCAGGAAGCGTTGTTTCTGCTCCTCGGTGCCGAAGCTCTCGATCAGGTTGGCGGCGCCCATGGTCAGGAACGGGTAGGACGTGGAAGCGGCGTTGGCTGACTGGAAGTGTGCGAAACAGGCTTGGGACAGCAGGGTTGGCAATTGCATGCCGCCAGCGTCGAAGCTGCGGGCGGCGTTGAGAAAGCCGGCTTCAAGGAAGGCATCCACCGCCGGTTTCACTTCAGGAATCAGAATCGCCTGACCGTTCTCGTAGCGGGGTTCGTTCTCGTCGCCCTTGCGGTTATGCGGGGCGAAGAACTTCTCGGCAATGCTGCGGGCGGTGCCGATGGCGGCGTCGAAGGTTTCACGGTTGTGTTCGGCAAACCGCTCGCGCTGGGTCAGGCCCTCGGCATCGAGGACTTCGTACAGCTCGAAAGCCAGATTGCGGGAACTGAGCAGCGTCTCGGACATGGCGGCTTACCTGTGTGGGAATGGGCCGAGTCTAAGTGCGGAAATAGAGGCTGGATAGCAAGATTGATCTGGGTGATGGAGGGGCAAAACAGGGGAGGAAGCTGGGGCGCGGTCAATGTGAGAGCGGGCTTGCTCGCGAATGCGGTGGATCAGTCAATACATCTGGTGACTGACACTCCGTATTCGCGAGCAAGCCCGCTCCCACATTTTGACCGCGTTTCTTCAGTTAGCCGATGGTCATCAGGCTGGCGTTACCACCCGCCGCAGCGGTGTTGACGCTCAACGCCCGCTCGATCACCAGACGCTCCAGGGCAATCCCGGTTTCGCCCGAAGACAAACCGTGAACCCCGACAATCGCCCCGCCACGCTTGGCCACTTGCTGGCAAACCCCGCGCAGTTGGTCGGAATCGCCGTGATGCAGTACGGCATCAAATACGGTTTCATCCTTGGTCCAGTCAGCCACCAGCTTGACCTTCGCCTGAAGCTCCTTCGGCAAGCGTGCGAGCACGGCCTTGGTCAATTCAGTTTCCGGCCATACCGCCGAGCCGCCGACTGCCAGTACCGCCGCCAGTTGCGTCAGCAGGTCGCCTTCCACTTCCGCCAGGCACAACACGTGCTCGCGGGGCAGGATGGCGTAGCTGTTGCGCTCGCCGGTCGGGCCGGCCAGTTGGCGGGTGATACCGCTTTGGGATTGCGCGGCGAACTGCACGCACAGGGCGCTCAAGTCGCTGAGCTTGTTGCTGTCGGCCCAGGCTTGCAGTGCCGTCAGCGGCTTGCTCATGGCATCCCGCAGGCGAACATCCGGTGCTGTCACGGCATCACCGCGAACGAAGGATTGCTCGATGGCATCCGTAGGACGGGTCGACAGCAGACGGTACAGGTACAGCGGACCGCCGGCTTTAGGGCCGGTACCCGACAAACCTTCGCCGCCGAACGGCTGCACGCCGACCACGGCACCCACAATGTTGCGGTTAACGTAGACGTTACCGGCATGGACGTTGTCGATCACCTTGGCGATGGTCTCGTCGATGCGAGTGTGCACGCCCAGGGTCAGGCCGTAGCCGGAGGCATTGATCTGGCCGATAAGCTGGTCGATCTCTTTGCGCTTGTAGCGCACCACGTGCAGCACCGGGCCGAAGATTTCCCGTTGCAGTTCGTCGAAGCTTTCCAGTTCGATCAGGGTCGGCATCACGAACGTGCCGCGCTTGACCTCTTCGCTATCGGCAATCGCGACCTGGTAAACGTTGCGGCCTTTGTCGCGCATGGCCTGGATGTGTTTCTCAATACCGGCTTTGGCTTCGGCGTCGATCACCGGGCCAATGTCCACCGACAGGCGCTCCGGGTTGCCGAGGCGGCATTCAGCCATGGCACCTTTAAGCATTTCGATGACGCGATCAGCGGAATCTTCCTGCAAGCACAGCACGCGCAGGGCCGAGCAGCGTTGGCCGGCACTGTCGAAGGCCGAGGACACCACGTCGATCACCACTTGTTCGGTGAGTGCCGAGGAATCGACGATCATCGCGTTCTGGCCACCGGTTTCGGCGATCAGCGGAATCGGACGACCCTGTGCATCCAGGCGGCCGGCGACGTTGCGTTGGAGCAGACGCGCGACTTCGGTGGAGCCGGTGAACATCACGCCCTTGACGCGATCATCACCCACCAGGCGGGCACCGACGGTTTCGCCCTGGCCCGGCAGCAGTTGCAGCACGCCTTCCGGAATCCCGGCTTCCAGCAGCAGGCGCACGGCTTGTGCGGCAACCAATGGTGTTTGCTCGGCAGGCTTGGCCAGCACCGGGTTACCGGCGGCCAGTGCAGCAGCGACCTGGCCACTGAAGATCGCCAGCGGGAAGTTCCACGGGCTGATGCACACCACTGGGCCCAGGGGCCGGTGGGCATCATTGGTGAAATCGTTACGGGCCTGCACCGCGTAGTAGCGCAGGAAGTCCACGGCTTCACGCACTTCGGCGATGGCGTTGGCGAAGGTCTTGCCGGCTTCACGGGCCAGCAGGCCCATCAGTGGCTGGATCTCGCCTTCCATCAGGTCGGCGGCACGTTCCAGGATCGCGGCGCGTTCGGCGGGCGGGGTGGCCTGCCAGATTGGCGCAGCGTTCAGGGCACACTGGATCGCGTTATCGACATCTTCGACAGTCGCTTCCTGCACATGGCCGACCACGTCACGCAGATCCGACGGGTTCAACACCGGTGCAGCCGCTTCGTTGCTGGAAGCGCAACCGAGCATCGGCGCGGCTTTCCAGTTGTTGTGCGCGGTGGCCAGCAAGGCGCAGGACAGCGACGCCAAACGGTGTTCGTTGGCCAGGTCGATACCGGCGGAGTTGGCGCGCTCGGCACCGTACAGGTCGCGGGGCAGCGGGATACGCGGGTGCGGCAGGCCGAAGCCGCCTTCCTGCGTCGCCATCTGCTCGATGCTGGCCACTGGATCGGCCACCAGCTCCTGGATCGAGATGGATTGGTCAGCAATCCGGTTGACGAACGAAGTGTTGGCGCCGTTTTCCAGCAGGCGACGCACCAGGTAAGCCAGCAATGTTTCGTGAGTACCGACCGGTGCGTACACGCGGCACGGACGGTTCAGCTTGCCTTCGGAGACCTTGCCTACAACCTGCTCGTACAGAGGTTCGCCCATGCCGTGCAGGCATTGGAACTCGTACTGGCCGGGGTAATAATTCTGACCGGCAATATGGTAAATCGCCGACAAGGTGTGAGCGTTGTGGGTAGCGAACTGCGGGTAGATAACTTCCGGAACCGAGAGCAGTTTGCGTGCACAGGCAATGTAGGAAACGTCGGTGTACACCTTGCGGGTGTAGACCGGATAGCCTTCCAGGCCTTCGACCTGGGCGCGCTTGATTTCGCTGTCCCAGTACGCGCCTTTCACCAGACGGATCATCAGGCGATGGCGGCTGCGGCGTGCCAGGTCGATCACGTAGTCGATCACATACGGGCAACGCTTCTGGTAAGCCTGGATCACGAAGCCGATACCGTTCCAGCCCGTCAGTTGCGGCTCGAAGCACAGGCGTTCCAGCAGGTCGAGCGACAGCTCCAGGCGATCGGCTTCTTCGGCGTCGATGTTCAAACCGATGTCGTATTGCTTGGCCAGCAGGGTCAGCGACAGCAGGCGCGGGTACAGCTCGTCCATCACACGCTCGTATTGCGCACGGCTGTAACGCGGGTGCAGGGCCGAGAGCTTGATGGAAATGCCCGGGCCTTCATAAATCCCACGACCGTGGGACGCTTTGCCGATCGAGTGGATGGCTTGTTCGTACGAGGCCAGGTATTTCTGGGCGTCGTGTTCGGTGAGCGCGGCTTCACCGAGCATGTCGTAGGAGTAGCGGAAGCCCTTGGCTTCGAACTTGCTCGCATTGGCCAAGGCCTCGGCGATGGTTTCGCCGGTGACGAACTGCTCGCCCATCAGGCGCATGGCCATGTCGACGCCCTTGCGGATCATCGGCTCGCCGCTCTTGCCGATGATGCGGCTCAGGGACGACGTCAGGCCGGCTTCGTTATGGGTGGCGACCAGTTTGCCGGTCAGCAGCAGGCCCCAAGTGGCGGCGTTGACGAACAGCGACGGGCTGTTGCCCAAGTGTGGGTGCCAGTTGCCGGTGCTGATTTTGTCGCGGATCAGCGCGTCGCGGGTGCCTTTGTCCGGGATGCGCAACAGCGCTTCGGCGAGGCACATCAGCGCTACGCCTTCCTGGGACGACAGGGAGAATTCTTGCAGCAGGCCCTGGACGATGCCTGCACGTCCGCCGGCGCTTTTCTGATTGCGCAGTTTCTCGGCGATCGAAGAGGCGAGCTTGTTGGTGGCTTCGGCCATTGCCGCGGGCAGGCGAGCCTGCTCGATCAGCATCGGCACCACTTCCGGTTCCGGGCGACGGTAAGCGGCGGTGATCGACGCGCGCAGTACCGATTGCGGCAGGATGCTCTCGGCGAACTCCAGGAAGCACTGGTGGGCGTGGTCGGTCTGGACCTCGCCGGCTTCTTCTGCGTCCTTGCTGCCCATGCCGTTGAGCTCGGCCAGGGTTGCACCACCCTCGAGTTTCTCCAGGTAATTGAAAATCGCCTGCTTGATCAGCCAGTGCGGCGTGCGATCAATGGAGGTCGCGGCCGCCTTCAGGCGCTCGCGGGTCGGGTCGTCAAGTTTGACCCCAAGGGTGGTCGTAGCCATCTTTTTATCCTCATGGGTGCCACTACTGCGTGGCATCAGCTGGCGGCAAGATTAGCTTTGCGCCGAGAGAGGTGCAACCGGGTGCAACCCTTTTTATCCATGAAATTTTTGATGCTGATCGGGAAAAATTATCGCCGCAGCCGAATCGGCTGCGTCTTGGTACATTTGCTTCTGACTTTGGCTGTGCTTGCTCCGAAAAGGAGCAAAAACACGGTGTTTTCCGGAAAACACATCAAGGTGCAACTTATTCTCAAGAAACTGGTTGCACCTTATTTACTTTGTTGAATAGCATTCGCGCCCAAGGTGCAACCTCTTACCGGCGGTTCATCGGCTGATGGCTTTCCTGGGGAAACGTCAGTCATAAATGCGCGGCGCCAGGCTTCGTCTATCCACTAGCTAGTGGGTGGCCGTCCGGACAGACCGCCGCTACATAAAAACAATGCCAGGGCGTAACTCAATGAGCGTAAGTAATCCTACCCTGATCACCTTTGTGATCTATATCGCTGCCATGGTGCTGATCGGCTTTATGGCCTATCGCTCCACCAATAACCTTTCCGACTACATTCTGGGCGGTCGCAGCCTCGGCAGCGTGGTCACCGCGCTCTCGGCCGGCGCCTCGGACATGAGCGGGTGGTTGCTGATGGGCTTGCCCGGCGCGATTTACATGTCTGGCCTGTCGGAAAGCTGGATCGCCATCGGCCTGATCGTCGGTGCCTACCTTAACTGGCTGTTTGTTGCCGGCCGCCTGCGAGTGCAGACCGAGCACAACGGCGACGCCCTGACCCTGCCGGATTACTTCTCCAGCCGTTTCGAAGATAAAAGCGGCCTGCTGCGGATCATCTCTGCGGTGGTGATTCTGGTGTTCTTCACCATTTACTGCGCTTCCGGCATTGTTGCCGGCGCCCGCCTGTTTGAAAGCACTTTCGGCATGTCCTACGAGACTGCGCTGTGGGCCGGTGCTGCCGCGACGATTGCCTACACCTTCGTGGGTGGTTTCCTGGCTGTGAGCTGGACTGACACCGTACAAGCCACGCTGATGATCTTCGCCCTGCTGCTCACGCCGATCATCGTGCTGCTGGCCACCGGTGGCGTCGACACCACGTTCCTGGCGATCGAAGCGCAGAACCCTGACAACTTCAACATGCTGAAAAACACCACCTTCATCGGCGTCATTTCGCTGATGGGCTGGGGCCTGGGTTACTTCGGCCAGCCGCACATCCTCGCGCGTTTCATGGCGGCGGATTCGGTGAAATCGATTGCCAATGCACGTCGTATCTCCATGACCTGGATGATCCTGTGCCTGGGCGGCACCGTGGCGGTGGGCTTCTTCGGTATCGCCTACTTCTCGGCGCACCCGGAAGTCGCCGGTCCCGTGACAGAGAACCACGAGCGTGTGTTCATCGAACTGGCCAAGCTGCTGTTCAACCCATGGATTGCCGGTGTGCTGCTGTCGGCCATCCTGGCTGCCGTGATGAGCACCCTGAGCTGCCAGTTGCTGGTGTGCTCCAGCGCCCTGACCGAAGACTTCTACAAAACCTTCCTGCGTAAAAACGCCTCCCAGGTTGAGCTGGTGTGGGTCGGTCGCGCCATGGTGCTGCTGGTGGCGCTGATCGCCATCGCCATGGCCGCCAACCCGGAAAACCGCGTACTGGGCCTGGTGAGCTACGCCTGGGCTGGTTTCGGTGCTGCATTCGGTCCTGTGGTGCTGATCTCGGTACTGTGGAAAGGCATGACGCGTAATGGCGCACTGGCCGGCATCCTGGTGGGGGCGATCACCGTGATCGTGTGGAAGCACTTCAACCTGTTGGGCCTGTACGAAATCATCCCGGGCTTCATCTTTGCCAGCCTGGCGATCTACTTCGTGAGCAAGCTGGGCGCTCCGACGGCTGGCATGGTTCAGCGGTTTGACGCGGCCGAGGCGGATTACAACCTCAACAAGTAATCGGCGGGGGCTTGAATGCCCGCTGAAGTGAAAACGGCCCGCATCCCATGGATGACGGGCCGTTTTTTATGGGCGGCATTCAAGGGGGGTGGATAGGAGCAGGGGGCTCACGGCGTAGGGATTTACTGATTTGCCTGCAGCGCACTCAGCTCGGCAAACAGCTGGTGCAGAATCGGCCACCCACTACTCGCAGAGAAACACCGGATGTTCGCTCCTGCCAATCAAAGTGCCTTTACCCTGACCCTCGACGGCGTGCCCAGTGATCTCAAGGTTTTTGAGTTCAAGGGCAACGAAGCCATCAGCGAGCCTTATCGCTTCGACCTTGAACTGGTCAGCGACCAGCCAGACCTCGACCTTGAAAGCCTGCTGCACCGCCAGGCCTTCTTGAGCTTCGATGCTCAGGGGAATGGCATTCACGGCCAAATCTACCGCGTTGCCCAGGGCGATTCCGGCAGGCGCCTGACCCGCTACCAGATCAGCCTGGTGCCACGCCTGGCGTACCTGCAACACAGCAGCCACCAGCGTATTTTCCAGCACCAGAGTGTGCCGCAGATCATCAAGCGGGTGCTGGAAGGGCAGGGCATCCACGGCGATGCTTTCGAATTCAGGTTAGCGGGCGTGTATCCCGAGCGTGAGTACTGCGTGCAGTTTGGTGAAAGCGATTTGGGGTTTATACAGCGCCTGTGTGCCGAGTTGGGGATTCACTACCATTTCCAGCACAGTCCCGACGGGCACCTCCTGGTATTTGGTGATGACCAGGCGGTGTTCGCGCAGGGTGAGCAGGCGACTGACTATGTGCCTGGCACCGGGATGGTCGCCGATGCACCCGTGATCAAGCGTTTTTCGGTGCGTCTGGAAACCCGCACGACGGGTGTAAACCTGCGCGATTACGACTTTCGCAAGCCGCGACTGCAGCTGGAAAGTGAAGTGCTCGGCGAGCAGCTTCCGTCCCTGGAAGATCACGACTATCCCGGCCACTTCACCGATCGGGCCCACGGCAAGCACTTGGCGCAGCGGGCTCTTGAGCGACATCGCGGCGACTATCGACAGGCCCATGGCAGTGGCGATCAACCGTCGTTGGTCAGTGGTCAGCTTTTCAAGATGGCAGCGCACCCCCGCGAGGAATGGAATGATCTTTGGCTGGTGACTCGGGTCGCTCACCGCGGCAGTCAGCCTCAAGTACTTGAGGAGTCTATGGGCGATGGGGCGCTCCAGGGATACAGCAACACCTTTGTCGCCACGCCCTGGGACACGGTTTTTCGCCCCGACCTGCCGCCGGCACGCACCCCCCTATCCGGTTATCAGAACGCGGTTGTCACTGGCCCCGTCGACAGTGAAATCCATTGCGACGAATACGGTCGGGTCAAGGTGCAACTGGCCTGGGATCGCGCCGGGGAGCACAACGAACATTCCAGCTGCTGGCTCCGTGTGGCCAGTGGCTGGGCCCATGAACATTACGGCGCGGTGCTGATTCCACGGGTGGGCATGGAAGTGCTGGTGGGCTTCGTCAATGGTGACGCCGACACGCCACTGGTGGTCGGCTGCCTGGCCAATGCGGCGACGCCAGTGCCGCTGGACCTGCCGGCCGACAAGACCCGCAGCATCTTTCGTAGCCAGACCAGCCCCGGCGGCGGTGGCTACAACGAGCTACGCATCGAGGACCGCAAGGGCGCCGAGGAAATCTACCTGCGTGCCCAGCGCAACTGGACCCAACACGTACTCCATGACCAGCACGTACGGGTCGACAATCAGCGCAATGTCATTGTGAAAGGTCTCGATCGTCATGACCTTCAGGGCGAAGAACAGCGCACCACCCACGGCAACCGCCTGACCGAACTCAAGCAGGACGATCACCTGATGATCGCCGGCTCGCAGCAAACGCGTGCCGGCATGACCATTCGAATTGGCGCCGGGCAAAGCATCGTTATCGACGCGGGCGCCAGTGTGACCCTTCAGGCTGGCGGGCACTGGATCAACGTTTCGTCAGACGGGATTTTCAGCAGCACAGAGGTTCAGGTTGGCGGCTCGCCGGCATCGGCGGCAGCGCCGCTGATGGCTGGGCTACAGGAAAAGTTGCTGGCGGTGATACCAGCACCGCTGAGTGCCGTGCAGGTGTTCAGCCTGAAACGCAGTGCGCCCTTTTGTGAAGAGTGCGAGCGCTGCAGGAATGGCGTGTGTGACAGGCCTCTGCACCGCAACGCATCACTGGCCGGAGGTGCGCCATGATTTCTCCAGGGCAATGGTTGGCGTCTGCACCATTGCAGGCGGGTGAGCAGTTGTTTGCGGTGTTGGGTAATGCCAGCGACTGCAAGCCGCTTGAAGCCTGGCGTCGTACCAGTGGTAGCTCGCTCAGTCCAGTTTGGGCGGACAGCGAATATGCGGCATGGGATGAAGTCATGCCCTACGTTGCGGTGGTTGCCGTTGAAAGTGCTTTTCTGAAATGGGCCGACGAATGCGAAGGTACTGATTGGGGATGGTTGGCTGTGTCGTCCTGTCCCGTACAAACCGTCGTCGAGCATCTGCGCAGCCTGACCAAGGTAATGTTGCCGGAAGGGCAGGCGGTGTTCTTTCGCTTCTGGGACGGCGCCTATGTACTGCCTGTTTTGCAGGCACTGGGGCCGCAGGCAAAGGCGTTGCTCCCGGTGTTCAGTCGCTACTGGATCAATGGTCGCCAGCTTGAGGTAGCCGTCACAACGGTGGGAGCGGCAAAGCCAAGCCCGTGGTGGCAAGTGCCGCCGCAGGTTCTCCAGCACTTGAGTGAGCAATCGAGCGTCACGCTGGTGGACAACCTCCTGCAATGGCTGGAAGAACAGCGCCCGGACCTGCACAGTGCCTTTGCGCCGGCGACCTTGAAGCACAAGGTCGCTCACTTCGTGCACCGGCCGGATGTCAGTCATCAGGCGCTGGCTGCCTGGCTGGGCTCAGAGTTGGGTTAAAGCCAAAGACTGCTGCAAGTCCTCGATCAGGTCCTCAATCGCCTCAATGCCAACTGACAGGCGAATCATCTCCGGCTTCACCCCGGCTTTCGCCTGCTCTTGTTCATTCATCTGACGGTGGGTGGTGGACGCCGGATGACAGGCCAGGGACTTGGCATCGCCGATGTTCACCAGGCGCTTGAAGATTTGCAGTGAGTCATAGAAACGTACGCCAGCCTCATAACCGCCCTTCAGGCCGAAGGACAGAATCGCCGACGGTTTGCCCTGCATGTATTTCTGCGCCAGATGATGGTGTGGGTGATCCGGCAGGCCGGCGTAGCTGACCCACTCCACCAGCTCGTGGTCTTGCAGGAAGTGGGCAATCTTCAAGGCGTTTTCGGTGTGGCGCTCCATGCGCAGGGCCAGGGTTTCCAGGCCTTGCAGCAGCAGGAATGCATTCATCGGCGCCAAGGCCGCGCCGGTGTTGCGCAGGGGCACGGTGCGGGCGCGGGCAATGAACGCCGCGGGGCCGAATTTTTCGGTGTAGACCACGCCGTGATAGGCCGGCTCGGGCTGGTTGAGGCCGGGGAATTTCTCCGGGTATTGAGTCCAGGGAAAGGTGCCGCTGTCGACGATTACACCACCCAGCGAGTTGCCATGGCCGCCGACGTATTTGGTCACCGAGTGCACGACGATATCCGCGCCGAACTGGATCGGCTTGCACAGGATCGGCGTGGCCACGGTGTTGTCCACCATCAGTGGAACACCTCGGGCGTGGGCGACGTTGGCCAGGGCCTCGATGTCGATGATGTTGCCCGCTGGGTTGCCAATGCTTTCGCAATACACCAGCTTGGTGTTGTCATCGATCAGTTCGGCGATGGCTGCGGCAGAGTCGTCACGGGCGAAGCGCACGTCGACGCCGAAACTCGGCAGCAAATGGGCGAACAGGGTGTAGGTGCCACCATATAACTGCGGGGTGGTGACGATGTTGTCACCGGCACGGGTCAGGGTCTGGATCGCGTAGTGGATCGCCGCGCTGCCGGCCGACACGGCCAGGGCCGCGATGCCGCCTTCGAGTGCTGCGATGCGTTGCTCCAGCACGTCATTGGTGGGGTTCATGATGCGTGTGTAGATATTGCCGGGCACGTCGAGGTTGAACAGGTCCGCGCCGTGCTGGGCGTTATCGAATTCGAAGGCGACGTTCTGGTAGATCGGCACGGCGACGGCCTTGGTGGTCGGGTCCGACTTGAAGCCGTGGTGCAGGGCGATGGTGGCGTCTTTCATGAGTTTTTATGACCTCCATGGATAATTGCTGGCCACAATAAATCCGCTTTCGTACCGGCAATTAGACTATTTTCGGCGGCGCCCCTGTGTTTGCGGCATAAGCACCACCTGACGCGCAGCCCTGCACCTTTGCCTGCGTAAAAGGTAAACTTCGCCCCCTGCGCAGGAGCAACCATGAATTATCGTCACGCCTTTCACGCCGGCAACCACGCCGATGTCTTCAAACACCTGACCTTGACCCGCCTCATCGCCCTGATGTCGCGCAAGGAGCAGCCGTTTGCCTATCTCGACACCCACGCCGGCATTGGTCTGTACGACCTGCAGGGCGATCAGGCGAACCGCACCGGTGAGTACCTGGAGGGCATCGCCCGCCTGTGGGGCCAGGCCGACCTGCCGCCGCTGACCGCCGACTACATGCGCGTGCTGCACGAGATGAACCCGGATGGCGAGTTGCGCTACTACCCGGGTTCCCCGGAGCTGGCGCGACGTCTGACTCGCCCTCAGGACCGCGTGTTGCTCAACGAGAAGCACCCGGAAGACGGCTTGCTGCTCAAGGACAACATGAAGGGCGACCGTCGGGTGAAAGTGCACCTTGGCGAAGGCTGGCACGTGCCCCGCGCATTGCTGCCGGTACCGGAAAAGCGCGCACTGATGCTGATTGACCCGCCGTTCGAAAAGCTCGATGAGATGCAGCGCTGCGCCGCATCCCTCAAGGAAGCCGTGAGCCGGATGCGCCAGACAGTGGCCGCGATCTGGTACCCGGTGAAGGACCAGCGCATGTTGCGCCGCTTCTACCAGGACCTGGCCGGTACCGGTGCGCCGAAGTTGCTGCGGGTGGAATTGCTGGTGCATCCGCTGGATACGCCGAACACCCTGACCGGTTCGGGTTTGGCGATTGCCAACCCGCCGTGGGGTTTGGAGGAAGAATTGCGTGAGCTGTTGCCGTGGTTGTCCAAGCAGCTTGGGCAAACCCAGGGTGGCTGGCAGATGGATTGGCTTATCGCCGAGTAAGCCAATCTCAAGGTATTGAAGACCAATGTGGGAGCGGGCTTGCTCGCGAATGCGGTGTATCAGAAACACATTCAGTGACTGATACTCCGCATTCGCGAGCAAGCCCGCTCCCACATTTTTATCGGTGTCGCTCTTAGATCGGGCAGGTCACGCCTGTGCCGCCAATCCCGCAGTAACCCTGCGGATTCTTCGCCAGGTACTGCTGGTGATACGCCTCGGCGAAGTACACCGTCGGCGCTTCTTCGATTTCAGTGGTGATGGTGCCCAGGCCGGCCTTGGTCAGTTCATTCTGATAAGCCTGTGCGCTGGCCTTCGCCGCTTCCAGATGCTCCGGTTTGACCGCATAGATCACCGACCGATACTGGCTGCCGATGTCATTGCCCTGGCGCATACCCTGGGTCGGGTTGTGCAGTTCCCAGAACATTTTCAGCAGCTCTTCGTAGCTGATCTTGTCCTGGTCAAACACCACCAGCACCACTTCGCTGTGGCCGGTCAGGCCAGAGCAGACTTCTTCATAAGTCGGGTTCGGCGTATAGCCGCCGGCATAACCCACCACTGTGCTGACCACGCCGTCGCGCTGCCAGAACTTGCGTTCCGCACCCCAGAAACAACCCAGGCCGAAGATCGCAAACTCTACGTTGTCGACAAATGGGCCGAGCAGCGGGTTACCGTTGACGAAGTGAGTCTCGGGCAGGGACATTGGGGTTTCACGGCCAGGCAAAGCTTGTTCTTGAGTAGGAAGCACGTTTTTGTTCACCAGAATTTCCGAGCGCAAGACCATGATCAGTCCTCTCAGTCAGATTGAGTTACAGGTAAGAATTCAGACTGCCAGTTTGCCCGAGTGTTACCGCGCTGTCAGGCGATTGGCCCGCGAGGGTAGCGTTTAAGCTTCTCGATCAGCTCGGACCCCGGGATTGGCCGGTCGAACAGGTAGCCCTGGCCGACGTCGCAACGGTGGCGGCGCAGGAACGCCAGCTGTTCGGAGGTCTCGATGCCTTCGGCCACTACCTTGAGCTTGAGGTTGTGAGCCATGGCGATCACCGCCGAGGTGATTTCCATGTCGTCCTGGTTGTCCGGGATTTCATGAATAAAGCTGCGATCAATCTTGATGATGTCGATCGGGAATTTCTTCAGGTAGCTGAGCGAGGAGTAACCGGTGCCGAAGTCATCCATGGCCAGGGTCAGGCCAAAACTCTTCAGTTGGTCCAGTTGCAGGCGGGTGTCTTCAGTGGCTTCCAACAGCAGGCCTTCGGTCAGCTCCAGTTCCAGCAGGTTGGCGGGCAACTGTTCTTCCTTGAGGATCGTGGCAATCGAGGCCACCAGGTCCGGGTCGGAAAACTGCTTGGGCGAGAGGTTGATTGCCACCTGCAGGTTGCCCAAGCCGGCAGCGGTCAGCTGGCGGCTCATGCGGCAGGCCTGGCGGGCGATCCATTTGCCGATGGGGATGATCAGCCCGGTCTCTTCAGCCACGCTGATGAATTGGTCGGGGCGGATCATGCCCTTTTCCGGATGGTTCCAGCGTAGCAGTGCTTCCATGCCCAACAGGCGACCACTGCGCAGGCACAGCTTGGGCTGGTAGAACACGTCCAGTTCATTCTGGGTCAGAGCGCGGCGCAGGTTGTTTTCCACGAACAGCTTGTAACTGGCTTCGGCGTTCAGTGCCTCGGTAAACACTTGCACCTGGTGCTTGCCGTTGGCCTTGGCCTTGTGCAGCGCCAGGCCTGCGTTGCGCATCAGGGTTTGCGGGTCGCGGCCATGCAGTGGCGCGCAGGCGAGGCCCACGGAGCCGGTGACGCTGATCAGTTGGTTGTCGACGAACATCGGCTTGTCGAGAGTCGCCAGCAATTGGCTGGCGACCTGCTGGCCGGTTTCAAGGTCGGTGTCGTCCAGCAGCACGGCAAACTCGTTACTGGCAAACCGCGCCAGGCTACCGCTGGCCGTCAGGCTGTTGCGCAGGCGCCGGGCCAGGCTGATCAGCAGCTTATCGCCGGTCTGGTGGCCGAGGCTGTCGTTGATCCGTTTGAAGTTGTCGATGTCCACCAGCAGCAGGCTGATGGGGCTGTCGCTGTCCCGGGCAAAGCGTTCGTCCAGGTTGCGGATGAACGCCGGGCGGTTGCCCAGGTTAGTCAGGTTGTCGGTGTAGGCCAGGCGTTCGATGCGCTGCTGGGCCAGCTTGGTCTGGGTGATGTCTTCGTAGATGCCGATGTAGTGCGTCAGCTCACGGTTGTCGCCATAGACCTTGGAGATCGACAGCTGGCCCCAGTAGGGTTCGAGGTTTTTGCGCCGGCTCTTGAACTCGCCTTGCCAACTGTTGCTCTTGGCCAGGCTCGAAGGCGCGTCGAACAGCAGCTCGCTGAGGTTCTCCAGCGCCGGCAGTTCCGACAGCTGATGGCCATGGACTTCTTCGGTGCTGTATTGGGTGATCGCGGTAAAGCTGGGGTTGACGTATTCCACCACGCCGTCGCAATTGACCAGCAGAAACGCATTGGCGCTTTGCTCCACGGCCCGCTGGAACAAGTGCAGCGCGCTGGTGGCGGTGCGGCGATTGTGGTTGTTGATCACTTGGGCGAACTGGTCGGCCAACTCGCCGGCAAAGGCGATCTCGTCGGACTGCCACACGCGGGTGCTGCCACTCTGCTCCAGGCACAACACCCCGACCACGTTGCCATCGACCCGGATGCTGGCATCGAGCATCGCGTGGATGTCCCGTGGGCGCAGGCTCTCGACCATTTCCCGGGTGCGTGGGTCGCGCAGGGCGTTGTTGGCATCGATGGCGCGGCTGGTTTGCAGGGCTTCCAGGTAATCCGGGAAGCCGCTGGCATCGATAGGCTCTGGCAGGTGGTGCTGCTGATCGGCGCGGTGATAGGCGGAAATCGGCACCAGGTGCTGGTTTTCGAGGTTCCAGATACTGGCGCAGTCGATCTGGTAGATATCGCAGGCACTGCGGGTGATCAGCTCGGCGGCTTCTTGCAGCGAGTTGTTGGTGCTGTAGCGCTGGCGGGCCAGCAGCAGGATCAGCTCCTGCTGGGCGCGCACCCGCTCAAGGTGTTGCAGTTGTTCCTGCTGGGCGCGCTGGTTGAGTTCCAGGGCGATCTGCAAGCGGCTGTTCTGGCTTTCGAGATCCACGGCAGGGGCCAGCGAAATATCACTGAAAAGGCCATCGACCACCATCAGGTAGCCACGCAGCAGGTGGCGGTTGTGCTGTTTGTAGGCCTCACCCAGCTCCAGCAGGCTTAACGGGCCGTCATTGGTGTGCAGGGTGTAGCGCACCAGGTAGTGCGGGCTGATGGTCAGCTGTTGCTGGATCGCATCATGCAGCTGATAACGCGCCTGGGGTTCCATCAGGCTGGCGTAGGGCGAGCCGATCAAGGCGCACAGCTCGACGGCGGACAGGCCGAATTGGCGTTCGCAATTGGGGTCGAGGTACAGCAGGGCCCAGCTTGCCTCATTAAGCCGCTCGAAACGCAGCATACCGAGGCGCGAAGGCACCGGTAATTGCGTCACTACCTCGGCCGCCGTACGGGCGACATCGGGTTGGCTTTTCATGGGGGAACTCGCTTGGAAAAATGCGCTTCGCGCCGGGCTCACGCCCTCTTTACTGTTGCCTGCGGCAAGGTTGCATCATGCGGCACGGGCTGACAAGAGAGGATGAAGGCTAAGTGCTATAAGTGGGTTATCGGCCAGCGAACGGTTTTCTACAACCGGGGTGACCGATGGCTTTTTCAACGCCAGATACGACCCCAACTGTAGGAGCGAGCTTGCTCGCGAAAAACGTCCAGGCACCGCGTTCATTCAGGGTGCCAGCGTTAATGTTAAGGATTTTTGCGAGCAAGCTCGCTCCTACAGAGGAACAGGAAAAGCAGGCAAAAAAAGCCCCGCCAATTGGCGGGGTTGAGGTACGAGCGTGGCGCTCGGAAATCGTTGAAGCCAGGTCTCCTGCGTGGGCAGGAGACCTGTTGAGGCTTAAAGCAGGATGGTGCGGATGTCGTTCAGCAACTGGCTCAGGCGCTGGGTGAAGCGTGCGGCAGCCGCGCCGTTGATCACACGGTGATCGTAGGAAAGCGACAGTGGCAGCATCAGCTTCGGCTGGAACGCTTTACCGTCCCACACAGGCTGGATAGTGGCCTTGGAAACACCCAGGATCGCCACTTCCGGCGCGTTGACGATTGGCGTGAAGCCAGTACCGCCAATGTGCCCCAGGCTGGAGATGGTGAAGCAAGCGCCTTGCATGTCGTCTGCGGTCAGCTTCTTGTCGCGGGCCTTGGCAGCCAGTGCAGCAGCCTCAGCGGCAAGCTGCAACAGGCTCTTCTGATCAACGTTCTTGATCACAGGCACCAGCAGGCCGTCCGGAGTATCGACCGCAAAGCCGACGTTCACGTACTTCTTGCGGATGATCGCCTTGCCGCTAGGGGCCAGCGAACTGTTGAAGTCCGGCAGTTCCTTGAGCAAGTGGGCGCAGGCCTTGAGCAGCAGTGGCAGCACGGTCAGCTTCACGCCAGCCTTCTCGGCGACGGCTTTCTGCGCAACGCGGAAAGCTTCCAGGTCGGTGATGTCGGCCTGGTCGAACTGGGTCACGTGCGGGATGTTCAGCCAGCTGCGGTGCAAGCTCGACGCGCCGATTTGCATCAGGCGAGTCATCGGCACTTCTTCGGTTTCGCCGAAGCGGCTGAAGTCCACGACCGGGATCGGCGGAATGCCCGAACCACCGGTAGCGCCACCGGCTGCCGGAGCTTCTTTGGCTTTCTGCATCATGGATTTGACGTAAACCTGCACGTCTTCCTTCAGCACGCGACCGTGCGGGCCAGTGGCCGACACAGCGTTCAGCTCAACGCCAAATTCACGGGCCAGTTGGCGCACGGCAGGGCCGGCATGAACCTTGGCACCGCTTGGCGCAGGTGCAGCAGCCGGAGCCGGTGCGGCCTCGGCTTTTGCAGCAGGCGCAGGCGCGGCAGCCGCTGGTGCAGCTTCAGCCTTGGCGGCCGGAGCAGCGGCGGCTGGAGCGGCAGCAGCAGGAGCCGAGGCGCCTGCTACTTTCAGCTTGAGGATGAAGTCGCCAGTGCCGACTTCGTCTTCCAGCTTCACGGCAATGCTTTCCACCACACCGGCAGCCGGCGAAGGGATTTCCATGGAGGCCTTGTCGGACTCCAGGGTGATCAGCGACTGGTCGGCTTCGACGGTGTCGCCGACCTTAACCAGCAGCTCGATGATCTTGGCCTTGCCCGACGAACCGATGTCCGGAACATGAATGTCCTGGACTGTTTCGGCGGCAGGTGCAGCAGCCGGAGCCGCAGGGGCCTCGGCAGCGGCGGCAGGCTTCTCGGCGGCTGGAGCCGAGGCAGCAGCAGGAGCGGCCGCCGCAGGGGCCGCATCAGCGGCACCTTCGATTTCCAGCTCAAGCAGTTCGTCGCCTTCTTTCAGGCGATCGCCCAGCTTCACTTTCAGGCTTTTGACCACGCCGGCCTTGGGAGCAGGGATTTCCATGCTCGCCTTGTCCGATTCCAGGGTCAGGATGCTCTGGTCGGCTTCGACGGTGTCGCCGACCTTCACAAACAGTTCAATTACTTCACCTTCACCGCTGCCGATGTCAGGTACGCGAATGAGTTCGCTCACAGAAAATCTCCTCAGCAGTCCAGTGGGTTGCGTTTTTCCGGGTTGATCCCGAACTTGACGATAGCGTCTGCTACCACCTTAGGTTCGATTTCACCACGGTCAGCCAAGGCTTCCAGGGCTGCCAACACCACGAAGTGACGGTCGACTTCGAAGAAGTGACGCAGCTTTTTACGGCTGTCACTACGGCCGAAACCGTCGGTGCCCAGGACTTTGAATTCCTTGGACGGTACCCACTGACGAATTTGTTCAGCAAACAGTTTCATGTAGTCGGTAGAGGCGATAACCGGACCTTTACGGCCAGCCAGGCACTCTTCAACGTAGGTCAGCGCAGGCTTCTGGCCTGGGTGCAGACGGTTGCTGCGCTCTACGGCCAGGCCGTCGCGACGCAGTTCGTTGAAGCTGGTAACGCTCCATACGTCAGCACCGACGTTGAACTCTTCACGCAGGATTTTTGCAGCTTCACGCACTTCGCGCAGGATGGTGCCGGAGCCCATCAGTTGCACGTGGTGAGCGGCTTCCTTGGTGTCTTCTTCGAGCAGGTACATGCCCTTGATGATGCCTTCCTCGACACCGGCCGGCATGGCTGGCTGCTGGTAGGACTCGTTCATCACGGTGATGTAGTAGAAAACGTCCTGCTGCTCTTCGGTCATCTTCTTCATGCCGTCCTGGATGATCACCGCCAGCTCATAGCCGTAGGTTGGATCAAAGGTGCGGCAGTTCGGGATGGTGCCCGCCAGGATGTGGCTGTGGCCGTCTTCGTGTTGCAGGCCTTCGCCGTTCAGCGTGGTCCGGCCGGCAGTACCGCCGATCAGGAAGCCACGGGTACGGCTGTCGCCGGCAGCCCAGGCCAGGTCGCCAATGCGCTGGAAACCGAACATCGAGTAGAAGATGTAGAACGGCAGCATCGGCTGGTTGTGGCTGGAGTACGAAGTACCGGCAGCGATGAAGGAGCTCATGGCGCCTGCTTCGTTGATGCCTTCTTCGAGAATCTGGCCCTTCTTGTCTTCCTTGTAGAACATCACCTGGTCTTTATCGACTGGCTCGTAGAGCTGGCCGACGGAGGAGTAGATGCCCAACTGACGGAACATGCCTTCCATACCGAAGGTACGGGCTTCGTCCGGGATGATCGGCACGATACGCGAACCGATTTCCTTGTCCTTGACCAGCTGCGCGAGGATCCGCACGAAGGCCATGGTGGTGGAGATTTCACGGTCGCCCGAGCCGTCCAGGATAGCCTTGAGGGTATCCAGTGGCGGAGTCGGGATGTTGAAGCTCTTGGCGCGGCGCTGTGGCACGAAACCGCCCAGTGCAGTGCGACGCTCGCTGAGGTAGCGGGCTTCGGCGCTGTTTGGCTCGGGCTTGAAGAACGGCAGGTTCTCCAACTCTTCGTCCTTGACCGGGATGTCGAAGCGGTCGCGGAACAACTTCAGGCTGTCGACATCGACTTTCTTGGTGTTGTGCGCAGTGTTTTTCGCTTCGCCGGCACCGGTGCCATAACCCTTGATGGTTTTGGCCAGGATGACGGTCGGTTGTTCTTTGTGGTTGACCGCTTCGTGGTACGCCGCGTAGACCTTGTACGGGTCGTGGCCGCCACGGTTGAGTTTCCAGATCTCGTCGTCGGACAGATCAGCAACCATCGCCTTGAGTTCTGGCGAGTTGAAGAAGTGTTCACGTACGAACGCGCCGTCTTTGGCTTTGTAGTTCTGGTACTCGCCGTCGATGACTTCGTCCATGCGGCGTTGCAGGATACCGTCGACGTCTTTGGCCAACAGTGGGTCCCAGAAACGGCCCCAGATGACTTTGGTCACGTTCCACTGAGCACCGCGGAACACGCCTTCGAGTTCCTGGATGATCTTGCCGTTGCCGCGAACCGGGCCGTCTAGGCGCTGCAGGTTGCAGTTGATGACGAAGATCAGGTTGTCCAGCTTCTCGCGGCCAGCCAGGGAGATGGCGCCCAGGGATTCCGGCTCGTCACACTCGCCGTCGCCCAGGAAGCACCAGACTTTCTGCTTGCCTTCAGGGATGAAGCCACGGGCTTCCAGGTACTTCATGAAGCGTGCCTGGTAGATCGCCTGGATCGGGCCCAAGCCCATGGATACAGTCGGGAACTGCCAGAAATCAGGCATCAGCCAAGGGTGCGGATAGGACGAGAGGCCCTGACCGTCGACTTCCTGGCGGAAGTTGTTCATTTGTTCTTCGGTGATGCGGCCTTCCATGAACGCGCGGGCGTAGACGCCTGGCGAGGTGTGGCCCTGGAAGTAGATCAGGTCGCCGCCGTGTTCTTCGGTCGGGGCCTGGAAGAAGTAGTTGAAGCCAATGTCATACAGGGTTGCGCTGGAAGCGAAGCTGGAGATGTGACCGCCCAGGTCAGAATCTTTCAAGTTCGTGCGCATTACCATCGCCATGGCGTTCCAGCGTACCAGCGAGCGAATGCGGCGTTCCATGAACAGGTCGCCAGGCATGCGTGCTTCGTGGGTAACTGGGATGGTGTTGCGGTACGGCGTGGTGATGGCGTAGGGCAGTTGCGAGCCGCTGCGGGTCGCGAGTTCGCCCATACGGGTCATCAGGTAGTGAGCACGGTCTTCGCCTTCTTTGTCGAGAACCGATTCCAGGGCGTCCAGCCATTCCTGGGTTTCGACGGGATCGAGGTCTTGCATGGCTTGCTCCAGGGCGGAAAGGCTACCAGAATCGGTTGCCTGAAGTTTGCGACTGGCCTTGTGGGCAGACGACATAAATTCTTGGATGGCCGAAGGTTGCTTCGGCGTCCTGTAGTTTTACTACAAATCGTCGGCCATTTCAGCCTTTCGAATGTATATACGAGTAGTAAAACTACACAAGACTGAGCGGATTGCTCGGTCTAGCTGGCGAGCATAATCGTTATTGTTGATCTTTTGCGAACAAGAAAGGGTAGAGATTTGATGTTGACTGCCAAAAAAGAAAAATTTTCAGCTATTTCTAACCTTTGTTCGACAGTCCTTCACCGAGCGTGGTTCTTGCGTTCACAGCTACAAGCCCTTTACGCGCCGATCAAGGATAGACCATGAGCCTTCCAATGCAGGCCGAACTACCGGCCATCCTGCTTCCATTTGCCAAGCGGGCCGAGCAGTCATTTCGTGACGCCGTGGCCGGATTGGACGGCGATAATGGCCTTTCTGAGTGGACGCCGCAACGTTGGGCTGACTTCGCCCGTGTGTGCGCCGCCAGTGATTTCGTCATTGAACAGAGTGTTCGTGACCCTTTGATGTTGCTCGAACTGGTGGCCTGGGGCGAGCTGGACCGCGGCTTTGCCCCCGGCGAGCTGTGCGGGCAGATTGCCGTTGCCGTGCAGCAGGCCGAGACAGAAGACGAGCTGGGCCGGGTTCTGCGACGCCAGCGCACCCGCCAGCAAGTGCGGATCATCTGGCGCGACCTGACCCGACAGGCGGACCTGGTGCAAACCTGCCGTGATCTATCGGACATGGCCGACGCCAGCATCGACCAGGCTTACCAATGGTTGTACCAGCGCCACTGCACATTGTTCGGCACGCCCACCGGCCGTCGCAGTGGTGAGCCGCAGCACATGGTCATCCTTGGCATGGGCAAGCTCGGCGCGGTGGAGTTGAACCTGTCGTCCGATATCGACCTGATCTTCGCCTACCCCGAAGGCGGCGACACCGTGGGCGTCAAACGCTCACTGGATAATCAGGAATTCTTTATCCGACTTGGTCAAAAACTGATCAAGGCTTTGGACCCGATGACCGTCGACGGCTTTGTGTTCCGGGTCGACATGCGCCTGCGGCCCTACGGTTCGGCCGGGGCGCTGGTGCTCAGCTTCAACGCGCTGGAGCAGTACTACCAGGACCAGGGCCGCGACTGGGAACGCTACGCCATGATCAAGGCGCGGGTGGTGGCCGGTGACCAAGTGGCCGGCGCGCAATTGCTCGACATGCTGCGACCGTTTGTCTACCGGCGTTACCTGGACTTTTCCGCCATCGAAGCGCTGCGCACCATGAAGCAACTGATCCAGCAGGAAGTGCGGCGCAAGGGGATGGCCGAGAACATCAAGCTGGGCTCGGGCGGCATTCGAGAAGTCGAATTTATCGCCCAGGCGTTCCAGCTGATCCACGGTGGCCGCGACCTGAGCCTGCAACAGCGGCCGCTGTTAAAAGTGCTGGGCACGCTGGAAGGCCAGGGCTACCTGCCGCCGGCGGTGATCGCCGAGCTGCGCGATGGCTATGAATTCCTGCGCTACACCGAACACGCGATCCAGGCGATTGCCGATCGCCAGACCCAGATGCTCCCGGACGGCCCCGAAGACCAGGCGCGGATTGCCTTCATGATGGGTTTCCCGGATTGGACCGCGTTCCATGAGCGCCTGATGTACTGGCGCGGTCGGGTGGACTGGCATTTCCGTCAGGTAATTGCCGACCCGGATGAAGAAGAGGGTGAAGAGAGCGAGTTGGTTGTGGGTGGCGAGTGGTTGCCGTTGTGGGAAGAGTCTCAGGACGAGGAAGCCGCTTGCCGTCAGTTGCAGGAAGGCGGTTTTACCGACGCGCCCAAAGCCTTGAAAACCCTGGCCGGCCTGCGCAGCAGCCCGCAATTGCGTGCCATGCAGCGTTTGGGGCGTGAGCGTTTGGATGCGTTCATCCCGCGCCTGCTGGCCCAGGCCGTTGAGCACGCCAACCCGGATCTGGTGCTGGAGCGCGTCCTGCCCTTGGTCGAAGCCGTCGCCCGGCGTTCCGCTTATCTGGTGCTGCTGACGGAAAACCCCGGTGCGCTGCGTCGCCTCCTGACCCTGTGTGCCGCCAGTCCGTGGATTGCCGAGCAGATCACCCGCTTCCCGCTGCTGCTGGACGAACTGCTTAACGAAGGCCGCCTGTTCAAACCGCCGCTGGCGCCGGAACTGGCCGCCGAATTGCGCGAGCGCCTGACGCGTATTCCCGAAGACGACCTTGAACAGCAGATGGAAGCCTTGCGTCACTTCAAGCTGGCGCACCGTCTGCGGGTGGCCGCCTCGGAAATCGCCGGCAGCCTGCCGCTGATGAAAGTCAGCGACTATCTGACCTGGCTCGCCGAAGCCATCCTCGAGCAGGTGTTGGCCCTGGCCTGGCGCCAGACCGTTGCCCGTCACGGCTCGCCGCAACGGGTGGACGGCACCTTGTGCGATCCTGGCTTCATCATTGTCGGTTATGGGAAAGTCGGCGGCATCGAATTGGGGCATGGTTCGGACTTGGACCTGGTGTTTATCCATGACGGTGACCCGCAAGCCGAAACAGACGGGGCGAAGCCGATCGACGGCGCGCAGTTCTTTACCCGACTGGGCCAGCGGATCATTCACCTGCTGACCACCCAGACCAACTCGGGCCAGTTGTATGAGGTGGACATGCGCCTGCGGCCTTCGGGCGCATCCGGTTTGCTGGTGAGTTCCCTGGGCGCCTTTGCGCGCTATCAGGAAAACGAAGCCTGGACCTGGGAGCACCAGGCATTGGTACGTGCGCGGGTGCTGGTGGGCAGTCAGGATGTCGGTCGTGCTTTCGAGCAGGTGCGGGCGCAAGTGCTGGGCCGCGCGCAGGACCTGGACAAGCTGCGCCAGGAGGTCAGCGAGATGCGCGCCAAGATGCGCGACAACCTCGGCACCAAGTCCACCGCGGCGGGAACGGCGGCGAATGCCTTCGAACCCACGGTGGCGTTCGACCTCAAGCAGGACGCCGGAGGTATCGTCGATATTGAATTTATGGTGCAATACGCGGCTTTGGCGTGGTCTGCGCAACATCCAACGTTGCTGCGCTACACCGACAATATCCGCATTCTGGAAGGGCTGGAGCAGGTCGGGCTGATGCCCGCCGCCGATGCCCATTTGCTGCGCGAGGTGTATAAAGCCTACCGTTCCGCCGCTCACCGCCAGGCCTTGCAGAACGAGGCCGGCACAGTTGCCGGGGACCAGTTCGCTGACGAACGGCGCCAGGTGCAGCGAATCTGGCATGAACTGGGGTTAAGCTGAACATTATATAAGGCGGGGAGGCATGAGCCTCCCCGTATCGTTTGTGGAAACTACATGAATATTCTGATCGTTGGGCCCAGTTGGGTCGGTGACATGGTGATGGCACAGACACTGTTCCAGTGCCTGAAGCAACGCCATCCCGACTGCCAAATCGACGTGCTCGCCCCCGAGTGGAGCCGGCCGATTCTTGAGCGTATGCCCGAGGTGCGTCAGGCTTTGAGCTTCCCGCTCGGCCACGGCGCGCTGGAACTGGCGACCCGTCGACGTATCGGCAAGTCCCTGGCCGGCCAGTACGATCAGGCGATCCTGTTGCCCAACTCAATGAAGTCGGCACTGGTGCCGTTCTTCGCCGGTATCCCCAAGCGCACCGGCTGGCGTGGCGAGTTTCGCTATGGCCTGCTCAATGATGTGCGCAAGCTCGACAAGGCCCGTTATCCGCTGATGATCGAGCGCTTCATGGCCCTGGCCTACGCGCCGGGTGCCGAGTTGCCTGCGCCGTATCCGCGCCCGAGCCTGCAAATCGACCCGGTTACCCGTGACGCCGCCCTGGCCAAGTTTGGCCTGGAGCTGGACCGTCCGGTGCTGGCGCTGTGCCCTGGTGCAGAGTTTGGCGAATCCAAGCGCTGGCCATCTGAGCATTACGCCAAGGTCGCGGAGATGAAGATTCGCGAGGGCTGGCAAGTCTGGCTGTTCGGCTCGAAAAACGATCATTCGGTGGGCGAGGATATTCGCCAGCGTCTGATCCCGGGCCTGCGTGAAGAAGCGGTCAACCTCAGCGGCGACACGTCCCTGGCCGAGGCCATCGACCTGCTGTCCTGCGCCGACGCGGTGGTGTCCAACGACTCGGGCCTGATGCACGTGGCCGCGGCGCTGAATCGCCCGCTGGTGGCGGTGTACGGCTCGACGTCTCCCGGGTTTACTCCGCCGTTGGCCGACAAGGTCGAAGTGGTGCGCCTGGGCCTGGATTGCAGCCCGTGTTTCGACCGTACCTGCCGCTTCGGCCACTACAACTGCCTGCGCCAATTGCTGCCGCAACCTGTCAGCGACGCGTTGCAGCGGTTGCAGGGCGACGTGGTCGAGGTTCACTGAGTTGCGGGTTCTGGTAATCAAGACCTCATCCCTGGGCGACGTGATTCATGCCTTGCCGGCATTGACCGACGCGGCGCGGGCGATCCCGGGCATCCGTTTTGACTGGGTGGTGGAAGAAGGCTTCGCCGAGATTCCCACCTGGCACCCGGCGGTGGACAAGGTGATTCCGGTGGCGATCCGCCGTTGGCGCAAGAACCTCTGGCAGACCTTCAAGAGTGGCGAATGGCGGCGCTTCAAAAAGAGCGTGCAGTCGACCAAATACGACTTGGTGATCGATGCCCAGGGCCTGCTGAAAAGTGCCTGGCTGACCCGCTACGTGCGCGCCCCGGTGGCCGGTTTCGACAAGCAGTCGGCTCGCGAACCGTTGGCGGCGCACTTCTATTCCCGCCGCCTGGCCGTGGCCCGTGGGCAGCATGCGGTGGAGCGTTTGCGCCAGCTATTTGCCGTCGCGCTGGGCTATGACCTTCCCAAGGGCTTGGGCGATTACGGCCTCAGCGTCGACAAGCTGCTGGGCCTGCCGCCGAAAAAGCCGTTTGTACTGCTGCTGCACGGCACCACTTGGGACACCAAGCACTGGCCGGAAGCCTACTGGCGCGACCTGGCCGAACGCATGGACCGCTTCGGCGTGGACGTGAAATTGCCGTGGGGCAATGCCGCCGAAAAGGCCCGGGCCGAACGCTTGGCCAGCGGCCTGAAAAACGCCGAAGTGTTGCCCAAGCTGAACCTGGCGGGCGTGGCCCGAGTGCTGGCGAGTGCCAAGGCGTGTGTCGCGGTCGACACCGGTCTTGGCCACTTGGCGGCCGCGCTGGATGTGCCAACGATTTCCCTGTTCGGCCCCACCAATCCTGGCCTGACCGGCGCCTACGGCAAGGCGCAGGTCCACCTGGCCAGCGACTTCCCGTGTGCGCCGTGCCTGCAAAAGAAATGCACCTATCAACCGACCGCTGAAGACCAGCGCCGGTTTGATCTCAAGCGCGAGTGGCCACTGTGCTTCACTCGCCTGAACCCTGAGCGTGTCGCAACGCGATTAAGCACGTTGTTATTGGCTGAGGAACACTGATGCAGCTGGCTTTTGTCCTCTACAAGTATTTCCCCTTTGGTGGCCTGCAGCGCGACTTCATGCGTATTGCCCTGGAGTGCCAGCAGCGCGGCCACAAGATCCGCGTCTACACGCTGATCTGGGAAGGTGACGTGCCGCCGGGCTTTGAAGTGCTGGTGGCGCCGGTCAAGGCGCTGGTCAACCATCGGCGCAATGAGAAACTCTACGCCTGGATCCAGGCCGACCTGGCCAAGCGCCCGGTTGATCGGGTGGTGGGCTTCAACAAAATGCCGGGGCTGGACCTGTACTTCGCCGCCGACGGTGTGTTCGAAGACAAGGCACAAACCCTGCGCAACCCGATGTACCGCTGGTTCGGCCGATACAAGCACTTTGCCGAATACGAACGCGCGGTGTTCGACAAGCACGCCAAGACGCAGATCATGGTGCTGTCCGAGCATCAGCAGCAGCTGTTCACCCAGTATTACGGCACCCAGGCCGAGCGCTTTCATTTGTTGCCGCCGGGTATCGCCCGCGACCGCCGCGCGCCGCCCAACGCTGCCGAGATTCGCGCCGAATTTCGTCGTGAATTCGGTCTGGCCGAAGACGATTTGCTGCTGGTGCAGATCGGCTCGGGCTTCAAGACCAAGGGCGTCGACCGCAGCCTCAAGGCCGTGGCCGCGCTACCGTCGAACTTGAAGAAACGCACCCGGCTATTTGTAATCGGCCAGGACGACCCCAAAGTATTCCAATTACAGAGTGTTGCGCTGGGCTTGGGCGACCAGGTGCAGTTCTTCAAGGGGCGCAGCGATATCCCGCGTTTTCTGCTGGGCGCGGACTTGTTGATTCACCCCGCGTATAACGAGGCGGCCGGCATGGTGCTGATCGAAGCGGTGGTCGCCGGCCTCCCGGTACTGGTGAGCAAGGTCTGCGGTTACGCGTTTTACATCGACAAGGCCCAGAATGGCCGGGTGTTGGACGAGCCGTTCGAGCAGGCCCAACTCAACCAGTACCTGGTCGACATGCTCGACGACCCACAAGCGCGCGCGGCCTGGAGCCGCAATGGTCTGGCCTTCGCTGAGACGGCCGACCTCTATAGCATGCCGCAGTACGCTGCGGACCTGATTCTGGCGGAGCCAAACCGATGAAGTTGATTCTTGCCGAACCGTTCAAGACCCTGTGGGCCGGACGCGATGCGTTCGCCGAAGTCGAGAAGCTGGACGGCCAGGTGTACCGTGAACTGGATGCCCGGCGTACCTTGCGTACGGAAGTGGACGGCCACGGCTTTTTCGTGAAAATCCACCGGGGGATCGGCTGGGCCGAAATTCTCAAGAACCTGATCACCGCCAAGTTGCCGGTGTTGGGCGCGGGCCAGGAATGGCTGGCGATCCAGCGTTTGCAGGAAGTGGGCGTGCCGACCATGACTGCCGTCGCTTACGGCGAAAAGGGCAGCAACCCGGCGGACCAGCACTCGTTCATCGTCACCGAAGAGCTGGCGCCGACCGTCAGCCTCGAAGACCTGAGCATGGACTGGGTCAAGCAGCCGCCGGTGCCTGTGATCAAGCATGCGCTGATCGCCGAAGTGGCGCGCATGACCGGCATGATGCACCGCGCCGGGGTCAACCACCGCGACTGCTACATCTGCCATTTCCTGCTGCATACCGACAAGCCGCTGGTGGCTGATGACTTCAAGTTGTCGGTGATCGACCTGCATCGCGCCCAGGTGCGTTCGAAGATTCCATTGCGCTGGCGCAACAAGGACCTGGCCGCGCTGTACTTCTCGGCGCTGGACATTGGCCTGACCCGCCGCGACAAGCTGCGCTTCCTCAAGGGTTACTTTCAGCAGCCATTGCGCCAGATTCTCGCTGAAGAAGCCGCGTTGCTCGGCTGGCTGGAACGCAAGGCGGCCAAGCTCTACGACCGCAAGCAACGCTACGGGGATGCGCTCTGATGGCGGGTTGGAACCTGGAGCCCGCTTACGCCGCCCTGGCGGATGACTTTGGTAGCCTGGAAGCAGTGTTCGCCCTGCAAGGCGAGCGGCTGACCCGTGATCCACTATCCGAAGTGATTCGCGTGGAGCGCGGCGGGGTCAACTATTACGTCAAGCGCTACGTCGGTGCGGGCAAGGGGTTGCGCCGCTATCTGGGCAAGCCACGGGTCAAGTCTGAATGGCAGAACCTCAAGCGCTTCGCCAAGTGGGGCATTCCCACTGCCGACGTGATCGCCTGGGGCCTGGAGCGTAAAGGCCTGGCTTATCACCGTGGGGCGATGATCACGCGCGAGCTGCCAAAGACCGAAGATTTGTCGGCATTGGCCGAGCGCAAAGACCCGCAACTGTCTGACCCGGTGTGGGTCAACAAGATCAGTCGCCAGCTCGCTGAATACACGCGGACCATGCACGACAACCGGTTTACCCACAACGATTTGAAGTGGCGCAACTTGTTGGTGGATGACCAGCAAACCCTGTACCTGATCGATTGCCCCAACGGCGATTTCTGGCGCGGGTTCTGGCTCAAATACCGTATCACCAAGGACCTGGCCTGCCTGGACAAGGTCGCCAAGTATCACTTGTCGGCCACCCAACGCCTGCGTTTCTACATGCAGTACCGTCAGCGCAAACACCTGAGCGTGGCGGACAAACAGCGAATTCGCCACGTGGTGAAGTTTTTCGAGGGGCGAGAATGAGTGATTTCCTGGCGGCCGAAGATCGAGCATTGCTTGAGCGCAACGGCCTCGGCACTTTCGACGCGCTGTGGGCCAAGCAACTGGATGCGGTGGACGAGCCCAATACCAGTCGCGGCGGCTGGAGCAGCGTGTTTCGCCTCGAGCTCGAAGGCCAAGGCTACTACCTCAAGCGCCAGAGCAACTACCTGACGCGCACCTTGCACCGCCCGTTTGGCGAGCCGAGTTTTGCCCGTGAGTTTCGTAATATCAGCCGCTATCGGCAGTTGGGAATTCCGGCATTGCAGGCGGCGTTTTTCGGTGAGCGCAAAGTCGCGGGCGAGCACCGGGCGATGTTGCTGACTCGGGCGCTGGATGGTTGGAATGACCTGGATTCACTGCTGGAGCAATGGGCTGCATTGAGCGACTCGCAGCAGCGAGCGATCCTGCTGGCCTGCGGTCAGTTGGCGCGCCGTCTGCACAGCGTGGGTCAGGTGCACGGCTGTTTTTACCCCAAGCATATTTTCCTGCAGGCCGCCGGCGACGGTTATGCGGCGCAGTTGATCGACCTTGAGAAAACCCGCCCGCTGTTGTTCGGCTGGCGTGACCGGGTCAAGGACCTGGAGCCGCTGTTGCGCCGTGCGCCGCAGTGGTCGGACGATCAGGTGCGTCAGCTGTTGGCGGCGTATCTGGACCAGCCGCAGGACAGCGCATTGGTTGCCACGTGGCACCAGCGCCTGGTGGCCCGTCGTAGTCACAAGGAGAAACGTTGATGCGTTTGTCCGAACTGAAAAATGCCGGCCGCACGCCAAGCCTGCCCTTGAGCATCGAGCTGGCGGACGCTGCAGGGCCTGGGCAGTTGCAACTGCTAAGCCTGCTGCGGGTATTGCCGGGCCAGCGCTATGTCGGCGCAGCCGTGTGGCGCGGGCGCCCGGTGCTGGCCAAGCTGCTGGTGGGCAACAAGGCGGCGCGGCATTTTCAGCGTGAGCTCAAGGGTGTGCGGCTGCTGGCCAAGCAAGGCCTGACCACGCCGCTGTTGCTGGCTGATGGTCTGCAAGAAGGTGAGGGCGGCTGGCTGCTGTTCGAGTTTCTGGAAGGCGCCGACAGCCTGGCCGATGCGTGGCAGGCTGTTGAAAGCTTGCCGCCACTGGCTGACGAGCAGCAAGCGGTGCTCGCCGAAGCGCTGGGTGCGATTGCGCAGATGCACGCCAAAGGCCTGTGGCAGGAAGACCTGCACCTGGACAACCTGCTGCGCCAGGACGGCAAACTGTATTTGATCGATGGTGCCGGGATCTGTGTCGAAGAGGCGGGCAAGCCGCTGTCGCGCAACCGGGTGCTGGAAAACCTCGGGGTGTTTTTTGCGCAACTGCCGAAGAATCTCGAGCCGTTTACCGAAGAATTGCTGGTGCACTATTTGCTCAGCAACGGCGAACACGGCTTGCCGCTGGAGGCGCTGCAAAAGCAGGTGCGCAAAGTCAGCGTCTGGCGTTTGAAAGACTTCCTGGGCAAGGTCGGTCGTGAGTGCACGTTGTTCAGCGTGACTCGCGGGCCGTTTGCCTTGCGCGCGATTCGGCGTGAGGAAGAAGCGGCCATGCTGCCAGTGCTGGAGCAGGCCGACGCGCTGCTCGACCGGGGTCACCTGTATAAGACCGGTGGTGCAGCCAGTGTTGCCAAGGTCGAGGTGGCCGGTCGGCCACTCGTGATCAAACGCTACAACATCAAGGGATTTGCCCATTGGCTCAAGCGTTTCTGGCGGCCAAGCCGGGCCTGGCATTCGTGGCGTGAAGGCAATCGCCTGGCGTTCCTCGGCATTGCCACGCCCAAGCCGCTGGCGTTGCTGGAAAAGCGTTTCCTGTGGCTGCGCAGCCGGGCGTACCTGGTGACCGAGTACCTGCCGGGGCCGGACATCATCGAGCGGTTTGCGCCCTATGTTGAAAGTGGTGAGGCGCCCGAGGCCGAGTTGCAGGCCCTGGATTACTTGTTCGCCGAGCTGATTCGCGAGCGCATCAGCCACGGGGATTTCAAGGGGCACAACCTGTTCTGGCACACGGATCGCTGGGCGCTGATCGACCTGGATTCGATGTGTCAGCACACGTCCTTGAGCAGCTTTGCTCCGGCATACGCCAAGGATCGCGCAAGGTTTATGCGTAACTGGCCAGAGAGCAGTGCCTTGTATCGGGTGATTGATCAGCGGTTACCAACGAATGTGGGTGGGGTAAATAGTTAGTCTTGTCGGGTAGTTGGGCTGAGGTAGTTTCTCAGCTCATTTCTTTTTCGAAGATCTACCTATGCGCTTGAATGCCCCTATTGGTGTCACCCATAACGCTGTCGATCCGGCGCACAGTCGCCCGAAACGCGAGGCCAGGATTGAGCCGGAGCCTGTTATGGAACCTGCGCCGGCTGCCGACTCCGGTGTCGGCCGCACGGACCTGAACAGGCAGCAGCCGACCGTTCGCAAGGGGACGCGGCAGACCGGAAATCTACGTTTTTAAGGTTAAAAGCGGTACTCGGCGCCGGCCCCTGCATACCACGAGCGCCCCGGCGCCGCTTCGTAATACCGACCGTTCCCGTCCCCGACAATCACCGACCCTACGTACTGGCGATCCAGCAAGTTATCCAGGCGCAAGGTCTGGTGAAAGGTCCAGTGCTCGACCTTCTGCTCAAAGCGCGCACGCCAGTTGAACACGCTGTAGCCCGGTGCCGTGTGCTGCTGGTTGGTGTCTTCGACGTAGACCTTGCTGCGGTACATGCCTTCCAGGGCGGTGCTGACCCAGTCCCGGGGTTTCCAGTTCAGTTCGGCGAATAGTGTGGTTTGCGGAACGCCGGGGAGGTAGTTGCCTTTGTCCACGGGTTTGCCGCCGCCGATGAAGTCGCTGTCGTAGGTGGCTTGCAGGCGGGTGTAGGCGATGTTGGTGCTCCACTGCTCGCTGAGCTGGCTTTCGATACCCAGTTCGAAGCCGCGACGCAGGGTGCGGCCGGCGTTCTGGTAGCTGGTGCGGCCGCCGATCGATTGATCCACCACCAACTCATCCTCGGTGGTGATCTGGAAGACAGCGGCGTTGACCCGGGTATCGTTCAGCTGTGCCTTCAAGCCCACTTCATATTGCGTACTTTCGGACGGCTTCAGGCCGAAGTTAAACCCTTCGACACTGCCCGGCGCATACGCCAGTTCAGCCTGGGTCGGCGTCTCGAAACCCTTGCCGGCACTGACGTAGCCGTGCAGATCGGGCGTGAAGGCGTACATCACGCTGACGGACGGCGTGTTCTTCTGGTAGGTCTTGTTGCCGCTGGAGTCGCCGTTGCTCAGGAACTGGTCGTCGACGTCCAGTTCCATGGTGCTGTGGCGCACCCCGGCTTGCAGGGTCCAGCGGTCGATGGCCCAGTTGGCCTGGATGTAGGGATCGAGGCTGCGAGCGGTGTCGATTTCATCCCGGCGTAGCTGGCCTTTTACGCCAAGGGTGTTGCCGCTGTAGTTCTGGTAGCCGTGGCGGCTGTCTTCGCTCTGGTCGAAATCCAGGCCGGTGATGATCATCAGTTCGCCCGGCACGCTGTCGATTGGCTGCATCCAGCGCACGGAGCCGCCGTAGAACTTGCGGTCGAACTGCACCACGCCGCCGCCGCGTTCGTTGGCGGGCGTTCCCTTGGGAATCGACAAATATTGAATCACACTCCGCCGCCCGGTGTAGGCATTCACCTGCAGCGTTGCATCACCAAAGTACCGCTCGTAATTCATCCCCAGTTGCTGGTGGTCGATGCTTTTGCGGGTGTTGTACAGCTCTGCGGCGCTGCTGACGGAGCGCGGGTCAGCCTTGTACGCCTCCCACGCCTGCCCCAACGGATCCTGCGTGCCGTTCTGCTCCAGGCTGCTGTAGATCAGCGCCAGTTTGCTGTCTTCATCAGGCTCGAAATTCAGCTTGGCAAAGGTCTGGTCGCGGCGGGCGCTGCTGTGGTCGCGATAGCCGTTGGTGTCCATGCGTGAGGCGTCCAGCACAAAACCTGCGCCGTCTGCCGCGCCTTCGGCAGTCAGGTGGTTTTTGCTCAGGCCGTCACTGCCCACCAGCGTCTCGGCGCCGATGCGCGGCGGGCCTTCACCGTTGCGGGAAAACATCTGGATCACACCGCCCGCATTGCTGCCATACAGCGTAGCGGCCGGGCCGCGCAGGACCTCGATGCGCTCGGCGGTGTCGAGGTTGAACGTGGCCGCCTGGCCCTGGCCGTCCGGGGTGCTGGCGGGGATGCCGTCGGCGATCAGCTTGATGCCGCGCACACCAAATGCCGAACGGGCACCGAAGCCGCGGGAGGAAATCTGCAAGTCCTGGGCGTAGTTCTGGCGGTTTTGAACCACCAGGCCGGGTACGCGAGACAGCGCTTCGGAAGCATTGATACCCAACTGGCCATCGCTGATTTGCTCACGGCTGATGCTGTCTACCGAATAAGGCAGGTCAAACGACGGGCCGGCGCTGCGCGAGCCGGTGACCACGCTTGGGTCGAGGATCAGCGGCGCCTCGTCGGCTTGGGCGCTGTTACACAGCCCCAAAAGACCAGGGAGCAACAGCGCAAAACGAGTAGGAGCAACAGCTTTCATGAGCAAACCAACATCCATAGAGCACGCAAAAGCGCGCGAGTTTAACGATTCAGCTGCTCTTTGCCGAATACTCTTCTTGCCGATTGCCGGTGCCTACGTCTTACACAACTCTGGGTTAAGATGCCCGACTTGCGCCAAAGGGAATTGCTCGTGAATCCTACAAAGAATCTTCTGCTCGCCGCCATTTTCCTTTCGACCACTGCCTGCGGCACGATCAATACCGTCTTTCGCCCGGACGCCGTTGCCAGCCAGAACCTCAAGGAATCGCGCAGTTATTGTGAAAACGTGCCGCGTATCTACAGTGGGGTGATCTACGGTTTTTGCACATTGAACGGCGCCCCCGACACCACCAAAGAGCACACCCGCGATGCCTCCGGCTCCTTGCCGATCTTCGCCGCCGAGCTTGTGGGCTCCGGCTTGCTCGACACCCTCGTGCTGCCCTACACGGTCTACCGCCAGAACAAGGACGGCAGCATCGAGATTTTCCGCTAGGCCTGCAGTGACAACCGGTCGCCACAATCCCTAGATCATCCCGCGCCGTGTTTACGCTATAATCCCGCCCTTTAGCTGTTTCTCGCCCAGGCGGGGAGCACACTTTTTTCAGGCGTGACGCGCCTGCATGCAGACTAAAAGAGGCTAGACCCCTGTGGCATTGACGATTCTTGGCCTGTCCGGCGCCCTTAGCCATGATCCTTCCGCAGCCTTGTATATCGACGGCAAGCTGATTGCGGCCGCCGAAGAAGAGCGCTTCGTACGCGACAAACATGCAAAGAACCGCATGCCCTACGAGTCGGCGAAGTTCTGCCTGGAACAAGCCGGTATCAAGCCTTCCGACGTTGACGTTGTTGCGATTCCGTTCGCACCGATCAGCCTGTTCGGCGAGGCCCGCTGGCATTATGCCAAGCGTTACTGGTACGCCCCGGACCGCGCCCTCGACGCGATCCTGATGGGCAACCGTCGCTACAAGCGCTATCGCAACAAGATCGTCTGGTGCCTGGAGCAACTGGGTTTCGATCCGAAGAAAATCAAGATCGAACCGGTTGAACACCACCTGGCCCACGCTTCCAGCGCCTATCACTGCTCGGGCTTCCAGGAGAAGACCGCGATCCTCGGGATCGACGGCAAGGGTGAGTACGCCACCACCTTCTTCGGCTACGGCGAAAACGGCAAGATCCACAAGATCAAGGAATTCTACGATCCGGACTCCCTCGGCGGCCTGTATGGCGCGATCACCGAGTTCCTCGGTTTCGAGATGCTCGACGGTGAGTTCAAGGTTATGGGCATGGCGCCGTATGGCGATGCCAGCAAGTACGATTTCTCGCGCCTGGCCTCCTTTGAAAACGGCGAGCTGGTGATCAACACCGACTACGCCAACGTCATCGGCCTGCGTCGCTACAAAGAGAAAGGCAAGGGGTTCTACTTCTCGCCAAAACTGATCGAGTGGCTGGGTCCGAAGCGCGAAGGCGATATCGCCGACGAGCCGTACATCCACTACGCGGCCAGCATGCAGGCACTGTTCGAGAAGCTGGCGTTGCAGATGATCGACCATTACCTGGGCGACATCCTCAAAGACACCGGCAAGCTGGCCTTCGCCGGCGGCTGTGCGCTGAACGTCAAGCTGAACCAGAAGATCATCGCCCGTGACGACGTCAAGGAGCTGTTCGTGCAGCCCGCGTCCGGCGATGCCGGTACTGCGGTCGGTGCAGCCGCCTACGTGTCCCACGCCCGTGGCGTACCGGTTGAGAAGATGGAACACGTCTATCTCGGCCCGTCCTACAGCAACGAAGACGTGATCGCTGCGTGCGCCAAACACCCGAGCAAGCCGGTATGGCGCCAGATCGAAAACACCCCGAAACGCATCGCCAAGATCATGGTCGACGGCAACCCGGTGGCCTGGTTCCAGGGCCGCATGGAGTTTGGCCCACGTGCTTTGGGCGGTCGTTCGATCATCGGTTGCCCAAGCGCCACCGGCGTGGCTGACCGGATCAACCACCAGATCAAGTTCCGCGAGCGCTGGAGGCCTTTCTGCCCGTCGATGCTCGACACCGTCGCGCCGCAGATGATCAAGGTCGATCACCCTGCGCCGTTCATGACCTTCACCTTTGAAGTGTCGGAAGAGTGGAAAACCCGCGTGCCGGAAGTGGTCCATGAAGACGGTACCTCCCGTGCCCAGGTGCTCAAGCGCGAATACAACCCGCGCTACTACGACATGATGAAAGAGCTGGAAGTGCTGACCGGCAACGGCGTGTCGCTGAACACCTCGCTCAACCGTCGTGGTGAAGCGATGATCTGCTCGCCGACTGACGCGCTTAACATGTTCTTCGGTTCCGACCTGCAGTACTTGATCATGGAAGACATCCTGGTGGTCAAGGACGGCGTGGACCCTTATGACGCTGTGGTCTAAATGCTGAACCGCTTCCAGGGCTGGCGTGAACGTGGCTGGACGCCTGTCGAGGCCGAAGTTTACGCCCAGGCCTGGCAGCGTTTTGGCGGCAGCGTGGCGACTCATCCGCAGATCGTCGAGCGGCTGGCGCACCTGGCGCAGATTCCGGTGCGTTACCTGGGCTGGGAGCAGGACGGCGAGCTGAAGGGTGCAATTGCTACCTGGGGGCGCGACCTGGCCCTGTCCAAGGACGTGCTCAAGCGCAAAGGCAAAAAAGGCCTGTTTGATCTGGGTAACGCCGAGATCATCCTGCCGATTGCCGCCGATGCGCAGTTGCCGCTGCGCCATCGCGCGCGTTATCTCTCTGCACTGAATGAGGGGCGCGTAAGCACCCTCAAGCCCCAGGCCGAGCAGTTGGCCATGGCGCGCACACCGGAAGAGCTGTCGAAGAAGTTTCGCTACAACCAGCGCCGCGAATTGCGTTTGCTGGAAGAGGCGGGTGGCGTGGTGCGGGCGGTCAGCGAGTTTTCCAGCAGCGAACTGGCCGCGATTTATTGCGACCTGTTCCAGCGGCGCTGGGGTTTCCCGGCCGCAGGCGCCGAGCGTCTGGCAGAAGTGCTGGAGCTGCTCAAGGAGTTCCTGTTCGGCTCGGTGCTGTTTCTCAATGACGCTGCGATTGCCGTGCAACTGGTGTATCAGGTGCAGGCGCCGGAATGGGTCAGCGCCGAGTACGTCAACGGCGGTGTCGACCCGGAAACCAAGGCATTCAGTCCTGGCAGCGTGTTGAGCTTCCTGAATACCCAAAGTGCGTGGGAGCAAGCGCGGGCGAGTGACAAGCCGCTGCGTTTCTCCTTCGGGCGATCCGATCGTGAATACAAGGAACGTTGGTGTAATCCGGTGCCGGTGTTCAGCGTATGAGTCGCAAACAGCAACTGCTCAAGCAGCATCGGCGCAACAAGCGTATTGCGTTGTTGGTGGGCCTGTTGCTGTTGGTGGCCGTGGGTGTGCTGGTGGCCTGGTGGTTGCCGCTGCTGCTGGCGGTGGTGCTGTGGGCTGCGCATGAAGCCTGGTTTGCCGACCACCTGTTCTACTCGCCTAAAGACGACTATGAGTACGCGTTTCCTGAAGGGAGCGAGTGCGCGGGTCTGCGTCTTGAAGCAGGGCGCCTGCTGTTGGACATGCCCTTGGTGGGCGATGAAACCCTGATCGTAGGGGTTGAACTCAAAAGCTCTTGGCTGGGGCGTTTTCTCGACCCGGCGGTGGAAGTGTCGGGCCTGGATGCACCAGACCGGCAAGTCTTCGAGCGGGGTGTCGCAGGCCGGCGCTATCTCAACCTGACAGGCATGGGCGAAGCGCTGTCCGGAGGTAAGCTGCGCTTGCGCGGGCGTTTCTGCCGGATCAAGGGGCAGCCGACGCTGTGGTTGTTCCGCCAGCCGGATTACCATCGCCAGCGTGTGATGGTGATCGCGCCCCATGCCGACGATGCCGAGCTGGCAGCTTTCAGCCTTTACAGCCAGGCCGATGAGAGCTGGATCGTCACGCTCACGGCGGGCGAAATCGAAGCCGATCACTATCAACAAATGGGCATGCCCAAGGCCGATGCCGCACGGCTCAAAGGCCGCCTGCGTGCCTGGGACAGCGTTACCGTGCCTCGCTGGGCGGGCGTACCCGAGGCGCAGTGCGTGCAGTTGGGCTACTTCTGCATGCAACTGCCGGCGATGCAGGCCGCGCCGGATCAGCCCCAGGCTTCCCGGGAAGCTCAGTTGGACGATACGCGGCTGTTTCGCCAGTTCAATGCCCTGGCCTTGCCCGGGGATGTGGACGGTGCCCCGACCTGGAACAACCTGATTGCCGACCTGCGGGCGTTGCTGCTCAAGGCGCGCCCGCAGGTGATCGTGTTGCCAACACCGCTGCTGGATCCGCACCCGGATCACATCTGCGCCCACGCTGCGATTCTCGAAGCGCTGCAAGACCTGGAATGGCAACCGGACACGTTGCTCGGCTACGCCAACCACCTGCATGATAATGATCGTTGGCCCATGGGCGACTCGGGCGCTGGCGTGGCCTTGCCGCCACGCTTTGATGCCACGCGTGAACTGGTGCCTTGCAGCTTGCCGCTGACGCTGAACCAGCAGCAAGACAAGGCCATGGCGCTGGGCATGATGCACGACTTGCAGCCGCGGGCGCCGTTCAAGCGCCGCGTGCGCAGGTGGTTGCAGCAATTACTGGCGGGCCGTAGTCCATCGCCTTACGGAGAGAATGAATTCTTCCGCAAGGCGGTGCGCCGCCATGAATTGCTCTGGGTTTTAAAGCAGGACTGAGACCTTATTGAAGGCAGGCTTGCAGGGCCTGCCGCCCCTTTTTCGCCGGGCTGCGTGCCCGCAGCCAGATTGCAGCATGGAGAGTTATGAAACCTCGTTTCAAGGTTTTGCAGTTACAGCCGGACTACAACGTCAAGACCCACGACTTCGCCGACCTCGGCGAGCAGATCGTCAAGGCTTTGCCGGCTGAACGTTTCGAGGTCACATCCGGGTTTCTCAGCGGCCGTCCGCTGCCCGGCCAGCCCCTGAGCGTGGCTGAACACTCCCATTACTTCGAGCTGCCGGAAAAGTCCCTCAAGGGCATCCGGTTCGGCGCCATGTGGCAGATCTACAAATACTGCCGTGAGCAGAAATTCGACGTGGTCATCTGTAACCGCTTCAAGTCGGTGAACATGATGCTGTCCCTCAACCGTTGGTTGAAGATTCCCCTGTGCATCGGCATCTCCCACGGTTTTGGCGAGTACGCCCGTGGCTATCGCCGGCGGCAGACACAGAAGTGGGTCAGCCCGGCGTGGCGATTTGTCGGGGTGTCGGCCGCGGTCAGGGATTACCTGGTGGACCTCAACTGTGGGTTCACCCGCGAAAACACCACCTTTGTCACCAACGCCATCGACATCCCCCAGGCCGAAGCCTTGCAGTTGCCGCGCGATGAAGCGCGCAAGGCCCTGGGCCTGCCGCTGGAGGCGCGGATGATTGGTGCCTTGGGCCGCCTGGTACCGATCAAGGGCCACACCCATTTGCTGCAAGCCTTCGCCACCCTCAAGGACAAATACCCTGAGGCTCAGGTGGGGATCATCGGCTCTGGTCGCGCCGAAGCGGACCTGCGTGCTGACATCGAGCGCTTGGGCCTGACCGGCCGTGCACACCTGCTGGGCTTTCGTGAAGATGGCATGAAGTACGTGCGCGGTTTCGACATCTGGACCATGCCCTCGCTGTTCGAGGGCCTGGGCCTGGCGCTGCTGGAAGGCATGAGCGGGCATCTGCCGGTGATCGCCTCCAATGGCCCGGCGATGTTGCCGTTGGTGGAAGGTGCGGGCGGCCTGTCCCATGACCCGGGCAACGTCGAGCAACTGGCGGCGGCGCTGGACACTTACCTGGCGTTGAGCGACGAGCAGTTGCGTGCCAAGGGCGAGCAAGTGTTCCGCTACCTGGAAGAAAACCACACCCTGGACGAGTTCCGGCACAAGTATTTGAACCTGATCGAAACCGGTCTGCGCGAAGTAGGTAAAGCATGAGTCTGCAGCAACCTTTGGTCACCGTGATCATCGCGTCGTACAACCACGGGCCGTACATCGAGCAGAGCATCCTCAGTGTGCTTGGCCAGACCTACGCCAACATCGAATTACTGGTGGTGGACGACGGTTCCAAGGATGACAGCGTAGAGCGCATCCAGCGCTTGCAGGCCGAGCACGGGTTTGACTTCCAGGTTCAGCAGAACCAAGGCCTGACCAACACCCTGAATGGCGCCATCGCCCGGGCCAAAGGCAGCCTGATCGTGCCGTTCGGTTCCGATGACATCATGCTGCCCGAGCGCATTGCGACCCAGGTTGCCTACATGGAAGGCAAGCCGAAGGTGGGCATCTGTGCCGGCAATATCGAGTTGATCGATGGTGACGGCAAGCCGTACCCGGAGAAGAAGCAGCGCCGCGATTTGCCGTTTCGCAGCCTGGATTTCGATGACCTGTTCCTGGACCGCAAACCCTTTCCGCCGGCACCGACCCTGATGATCCGCCGGCAGGCGTTGGAAGAGGTCGGGGGCTTCGATCCACTGATTCCGCTGGAAGACTTGCTGATCGAATTGAAGATTGCCCACGCCGGCTACACCATCGACGTGTTGAGCGTGGTGATGGCGCGCTATCGCCAGCACGCGACCAATACGTACAAGAATCATCGCTACATGATCCAGAACATCCTCAAGACCTACGGGTTGTTCAGCGATCACCCGGCCTATGATCAGGTTCGCTACAACTTCCTGAACTCGATGTTCCTCAAGACAGCCGACCGCGACCGCCCGCTGGCGCGGGAGATCCTCAAGCAGATTCCCTTGAAGTTCTGGGGTCGCAAGACCTTGCGTGGGTTGGTGCGGCTGTATCTGGCACCGCAGCGCAGTTCATAGGGCTCTGGCCTGGCCATTGCGTATAGCGCAATGGCCAGGGGCTTGGAACCTCAGCGGTTCAAACCATCACTTGGCCGGGTTCGCGACCTGTGCGACCGGACGATTGAGCTTCAGCACCTGTTCACGGATCTTCGCCGTGGCGCTTGGCGAGGCAACCGAGGCATAGCCTTTGGCCAATTGCTCGAAATGCGTTTCGAACAACCAATTGCGATCCTGAGGATAACGCTGCATGTGCCGCAGGTTGCGCTGGCGCAGGGCGTTACGCAGAGCCGACGGGTAGATGCGCATGTCGGCCACGTCAATCAGGCCGAACTCGCCGTCATCCATCAACAGCACGTTGCCCAAATGCAGGGAGCGGAAGTACACCCCGCGCTCGTGAAGCTGGGCCATGAACCCGCCGAAACGCTCAATCAGCGACTCTCGCAGGCTGCTGTCCAGGCTTTGCAGGGCCTGGCGCAGAGTCAGCCCGGGCAGCGGCTGATAACGTACGGCGCTGCTGGCGTCCTGCAGTTGGTAGAGATTGAGGATGGCCGGTGATGGAATCCCCAATGCGCGCAACTGCTCGCTGTTGCTGGCAAAGCGCTCCGAATAGGGATTGAAGCTGCCTGACGTGTACCAGCGACGAGGGCGGAACAGCTTGAGGAAGCTGCCATCCTCCAGGCGCAGGACCTTGGGCCCCAGGCCGTCGGCTTCAATCACGTGGGCGTGGGCGCACAACTGTTCGAAGTCTTGAGGTTTCAGGCGTTGTACCGGCATGCGCAGCAGGCTGCGGCGACGCTGGGCGATGCTCAGGCCGGCGATCAGTGCCAGCGGGATCCACAGCAGGAACCAGTGCTCTTTTGGCCGCGAGAGAATGCCGCCGCCTTCGGTGAGGCCGGCACCGATGCCGTAGGCCAGCAGGGAAGAGGCCAGGATGAACAACGGCTGTGCACGTTCCTTGAGGCTTTTGTACAGGCCCCAACCGAGCATGAAGGCCCATGGGATGAAGCCGATGATGCCGACGTAATACAGCACACCCAGAGCAAAGCTGTGGGGCTCGCGCAGCTGATAGCCGTCGGCAAGCGTCAGGTACAGCTCTGAATCGTAGCTGTGGCCGATCCAGGGGTGTTCGGCGATACGCTCAAGCGACATGCCCCAGAGTTCGAAGCGGAAGGAGCTGCCACGATTGGTGATCAGTTCGGGATAGAATAGCAATAACGCCACCGCGCTCAGCACCATGCCGGCAATCAGCAGGGCCGAGCGCCGATTGCGAGTGGTAAAACTCATCCAGAGTACGGCGAGGACCAGTGCAACCAGCGGCGTTCTCGAGCCGGTGGCCAGCACTGCAGCGGCCATGATTGCGAGTGCCGGAACGCTGAACCAGAGTACGTGCGGACGCTTGGTGGTCATGCATACGTACAGCCAGTAGACACAGAAGAATCCGAATACGTGAGAGCTCAGTAGCGCATTATCAAGAGCCCCACGCCCGCCGATCATTCGCGCGCCCTCCGAGAAGTGGGGAGCAAAAGCCACCAGGCTGCAGGCGCTGGAGACCAGCGCAATCAGCGCAGCGCAGAAGAAGATCGGCTTGAACAGTTCGTTGCGGTAATGCAGCAACAGTCCGAAACCGGCAAACAGCGTGAAGGTATTCGGTGGCCGCTTGAACAGGTCGGAGTCTGTCGTGGGCTCAGGGCTCCAGAACAGGCTGATGAGCGCCCAGCCCGAGAAGACCAGGAAGGCAATCGCCAGGGGTTCGCGCAATACCTGCTTGAGTTCCGTCGGGCGCAGGCACAGCAGTAACAGTGTCGGCGCGGCGAACAGCAGGTAGTAAAACCTGTGCAGCACATTTCGATTGGTAACGAAGAACAGCGCACTCAGGAGCAGCAACAAGCCGATGGGCAGAATCCACAGACAGAGGAAGTCGAAAACGCGGTTTGAGCCATAGGTGAGACGCTTGGATTGCATACAGAAAAGCCGTTCCAAAATAAAGAAAGCCGACCATACTAAAGTAGTGGCTATATAATGTCGCCCGTTGGGTCCAACGGGGCCGCGGTTGTGCCGCGTGCAAGTACAACAGAGAAGCTGTGCTAAAGTCAGCCTCCTTTTTCAAAACCGCCGCGTGATATGACCGACTCCAGTCCGAGCGCAAGCCCTTCGAGCTTGAAAATATACTTCCGCCTGCTCAGCTACGTTAAGCCTTATGCCGGCTTGTTCGCGCTGAGTATCGTCGGCTTTCTGATTTTCGCATCGACCCAGCCAATGCTGGGGTACATCCTCAAGTACTTCGTCGACGGCCTGTCCAACCCTGAAGCGGTGTTGTTCCCCACGGTACCTGTCCTGCGGGACCTGCAACTGCTGCAGGCCGTGCCGCTGCTGATCATCCTGATCGCCGCCTGGCAGGGCCTCGGTTCGTTCCTGGGCAACTACTTGCTGGCCAAGGTGTCCCTGGGACTGGTGCATGACCTGCGGGTGCAACTGTTCAACAACCTGCTGACCTTGCCGAACCGCTATTTCGACAATCACAACTCCGGGCACCTGATTTCCCGCATCACCTTCAACGTGACCATGGTCACCGGTGCGGCGACCGATGCCATCAAAGTGGTGATTCGCGAAGGCATGACGGTGATCTTCCTGTTCGCCTCGTTGCTTTATATGAACTGGCGCCTGACCCTGGTGATGATTGCCATCCTGCCGTTGATTGCCGTGATGGTCAGCACCGCGAGCAAGAAATTCCGCAAGCAGAGCAAGAAGATCCAGGTGGCGATGGGTGACGTCACCCACGTCGCCTCGGAAACCATCCAGGGCTACCGCGTGGTGCGCAGCTTCGGCGGTGAGGTGTATGAGCAGAAGCGCTTCCTCAAGGCCAGCCTGAGCAACACCAACAAGCAACTGCGCATGACCCGTACCGGCGCGATCTACACGCCGGCGCTGCAACTGGTGATCTACAGCGCCATGGCGGTGCTGATGTTCCTGGTTCTGTACCTTCGCGGTGATGCTTCTGCAGGTGACATGGTGGCCTACATCACCTTGGCCGGCCTGTTGCCCAAGCCGATTCGCCAGCTCTCTGAAGTCAGCTCGACCATCCAGAAAGGCGTGGCCGGTGCCGAAAGCATTTTCGAGCAACTGGACGAAGACGTGGAAATCGATCGCGGCACCATCGAGCGCGACAAGGTCAGCGGTCGCCTGGAAGTGCGCAACCTGAACTTCACCTACCCGGGCACCGAGCGGCATGTCCTCAAGGACATTACCTTTACCGCAGAGCCCGGGCAGATGGTTGCCCTGGTAGGCCGTTCGGGCAGCGGCAAGTCGACCCTGGCCAGCCTGATCCCGCGTTTCTACCACCACGAGAGCGGCGAGATTCTGCTCGATGGCGTGGAAATCGAAGACTATCGCCTGCTCAACCTGCGTCGACACATTGCCCAGGTGACCCAGCACGTGACGCTGTTCAGCGACACCGTGACCAACAACATCGCCTACGGTGACCTGGCCGGCGCGCCGCGGGCCGATGTCGAGGCGGCGGCGGCTGATGCCTATGCCAAGGACTTCATCGACCAGTTGCCTAAGGGCTTCGATACCCAGGTCGGCGAAAACGGCGTGCTGCTCTCCGGTGGCCAACGCCAGCGCCTGGCAATTGCCCGGGCCTTGCTCAAAAACGCTCCGCTGCTGATCCTCGACGAGGCGACCTCGGCGCTGGATACCGAGTCGGAGCGCCATATCCAGGCAGCCCTGGACAAGGTCATGCAAGGCCGTACGACGTTGGTCATCGCCCACCGCCTGTCGACCATCGAGAAGGCCGACCTGATCCTGGTCATGGACGATGGCCGAATCGTCGAGCGCGGTACCCACGGCGAACTGCTGGCTCAAAACGGTTATTACGCCCGCCTGCACGCCATGGGCCTGGACGCGCCGATCCCGGCCGACATCACCTGATTTGTAGGAGCCGGCTTGCCGGCTCCTACATTGCACAAGCCTTTGACAACCCTGTGGTAATATCGCGCCCCTGTTCATTTTGTATGTGGGTTGCTCCATGAAGTTGTCCATGCCGCGATTCGATCAAGCCCCTGTCTTGGTGGTCGGCGATGTCATGCTCGACCGTTACTGGCATGGCGGTACCTCACGGATTTCCCCTGAGGCACCGGTACCGGTAGTCAAGGTCGAGCAAATCGAAGACCGTCCAGGTGGCGCTGCCAACGTTGCCCTCAATATTGCCGCTCTCGGCGCCCCGGCCTCCCTGGTGGGTGTGACCGGCGACGACGAAGCCGCCGACAGCCTGGCCAACAGCCTGCGTGGCGCTGGCGTGCGTGCATTGTTCCAGCGCATCCCGCATCAGCCGACCATCGTCAAGCTGCGGGTCATGAGCCGTCACCAGCAATTGCTGCGTATAGATTTTGAAGAACCCTTCGCCACCGACGCCCTGGCCCTCAGTGCCCAGGTCGACGAGTTGCTCGAAGGCATCAAGGTGCTGGTGCTGTCCGACTACGGCAAAGGCGCCTTGAAAAACCACCAGATGCTGATCCAGGCCGCCAAGGCCCGGGGCATTCCGGTGCTGGCGGATCCCAAGGGCAAGGACTTCTCGATTTATCGGGGCGCCAGCCTGATCACGCCGAACCTCAGCGAATTTGAAACCATCGTCGGCGGTTGCGTCGATGAGCACGAGCTCGTGACCAAGGGCGCCAAGCTCATGGCCGACCTCGACTTGGGCGCCTTGCTGGTAACCCGTGGCGAACACGGCATGACCTTGCTGCGCCCTGATCAGCCGGCGATGCACCTGCCGGCGCGAGCCCGTGAAGTGTTCGACGTGACCGGTGCCGGCGACACGGTAATTTCCACCCTGGCCGCGGCAATCGCAGCAGGCGAGGAGCTGCCCCACGCGGTGGCCCTGGCCAACCTGGCGGCGGGTATCGTGGTCGGCAAGCTCGGTACGGCGGCCATCAGTGCTCCTGAACTGCGTCGTGCTATCCAGCGTGAGGAAGGTTCGGAACGTGGTGTGTTGAGCCTTGAGCAACTGCTGTTGGCGATCGACGATGCCCGTGCCCACAACGAGAGCATCGTCTTCACCAATGGTTGCTTCGACATTCTCCACGCCGGTCACGTGACCTACCTGGAGCAGGCGCGGGCCCAGGGCGATCGCTTGATCGTGGCGGTCAACGACGATGCATCGGTCAGCCGCCTGAAAGGGCCGGGGCGTCCGATCAACAGTGTCGACCGTCGCATGGCGGTACTGGCGGGGTTGGGGGCGGTGGACTGGGTGATCAGCTTTGCCGAGGCGACCCCGGAAAACCTGCTGGCTCAGGTCAAGCCGGATGTACTGGTCAAGGGCGGTGATTATTCGGTCGACCAGGTGGTCGGTGCCGATATCGTCAGTGCTTACGGTGGCAAGGTCAAAGTGTTGGGGCTGGTGGAAAACAGCTCGACTACGGCGATCGTCGAGAAGATCCGCAATAACTGATGGTGGGAGCGGGCTTGTGTGGGAGCGGGCTTGCTCGCGAAAGCGGTGGATCAGTTGGCAGATGCAGTGACTGACACACTGCATTCGCGAGCAAGCCCGCTCCCACATTCGACCGCCGCGACCTGACGTCCGGTTACCGGTTGGCTTTTTTCTTCGGCACAATCTTGCGCAAGATCTGCCGCGCCTTACCCGTCAACCGCTTCAACTTCGACTCTTTCTCCGGCGCGCTCAGCCCCTGCTGCCGCAGCCAATCCTTCCAGCGGATTCGCTCATCACGCACCACCCAGCCTTCCTGCTGTGCAAAGCTCTCAGCCAGATATAACCCTCGCGTACTCGCCGGATACAGCTGATCCTTCTTCAAGGTATACAGCTCTGCACACGGCTGCCCGTCCTTGAGGGGCATCAGGTACAAGTCCGGACGCTGACGGTCCAGGCGGGCCACCAGTTGATCGCCTTCCAGTCGCTCGTCCACATGAAACAGGCTCAGGGACTTTGCTTCCTTGGGCACTTCCAGGCGCAAGTCATAAATCAACTGCAGCGAAGCCGTAGGCAGGTGCACGTAAGCGCGTGGCCGCTCAATCAATTGCATGGTGGCGCAGCGCACCGGGCGCGCGGCCCCGGACAGCGGCGAGAGGCGAAACGGCAACGCTTCGCGGTAGTGCAGGGCAGACGAGTAGGGTGCCGGTAGCCAGGTGTCGTTGAAGCGCCCGCCCAGCCAGCCTTCCGGGGTTTCCAGCAGGCATTCCTCGGCGATTTCCTGAATGGCGGTGTGCAGTGGCAGGTTCAGTTCGTGGGCCGGCACATAACCGGAGATCAGCTTGAGCACCACATCGCCGCGGTCTTGCCGGCGCTGGCGCACCAGCACCCAGTAATCGCGGTTCTGCCAGTGCAGAGTCAGGCGTACCGAGACGCCAAGATTGGCCAGTTCCAGTACGAACCGCTCAGTGTCTTGCACCTCCACCGGCTTGCGCCGTTGCAGGGTCTGGGCGAAGTTGAGCGGCATGCCAACGCTCTGGTAACTCAAGCCTTCGGGCGTGGCTTCGACATGCAGCGGCAGTGTTTTAAAGTTACTCGGGTTTTTTCTAATGAGCGTTCGCGCCATGTCGGCTCCTTCTTGCGTCGGGGTCGGCCGCGTCGGCGGCATCAGAGTTGGCGAATGACCTTGGCAGCGGTCGCTACGTTATGGGCGAGGTGCAGCGGATTAATGGTCCCGACAATAGCACTGGCGACGCCGGTTTGCGCAAACAACAACATGAAACTGGCGTGAATTGGATCCACTCCTGATTCGAGGCAGACATGGCCACTGGCTAGTGCCTTTTTCACCAGGATGCCTTTGCCATGGTCGGCGGCATAATCAATGACGGCTTTCTCGGCCTGTTCGTTCAGATTGTAGGTGACCATGGCGCAATCGCCTTGTTCCAGAGCCTTTACGCCGCCTTCGACGGTTTTACCGGAGAAGCCAAAACCGCGAATCTTGCCCTCGCGCTTGAGGTCCGCCAGGGTCTGGTAAACCTCGCAGTCATTGAGGATATGCAGGTCGTTGCCGTCGGAGTGCACCAACACCAGGTCGATAAAATCCGTTTCAAGTCGTTTCAGGCTGCGCTCCACAGACAGTCGGGTATGGGCCGCGCTGAAATCATGATGGGACACGCCCTCGGCGAACTCTTCACCCACCTTGCTGACGATCACCCATTCCTGGCGCTGGCCGCGCAATAGCGGGCCCAGGCGTTCTTCGCTGCGGCCGTAGGCGGGTGCGGTGTCGATCAGGTTGATGCCCAATTGCCGGGCCTGGCGCAACAGCATCCGCGCGGCATCGTCATCGGGAATCTGGAAGCCGCTGGGGTATTTCACCCCTTGGTCGCGGCCCAGCTTGACGGTGCCCAGGCCCAGCGGCGAAACCAGCAGGCCGGTGCTGCCCAGCGGGCGATGAAGGTCATGCAGGGTCGGCAGGGTCATGGCAGCAGTTGCTCCCAGGCAGGTTGGGCGATGGAGGGTTTCGGCAGTTCAGGCAGTTTTTCGGTAGTGCCGGGCTTGATGCCGTCACGTTCCAGTGCGTTGATCACCCGATCAGCAAAGTCCGGCGCCAATGCCAGCTTGGTCGGCCAGCCCACCAGCAGGCGATCCTGCTCGGCGAGGAAGGCGTTGTCCGGGCGGGTCAGGCCTGACTGCAACGGCTCGGCGCGGTCCACGCGCAGGGTGGCCCACTGAGTCTGGCTCATATCGATCCAGGGCAGCAGCTGCGCCAGCTCTTTTTGTGCCGTGGCGATCTGTTGCTCCGGGGTACGGGCCACACCTTCGGCCTCGGCGATATCGCCGCCCAGGTACCACACCCAATTGCCATCGGCGGCGGGGTGTGTGGTAACGGTGATTCGCGGCTTGGTGCCGCCACCCAGGCAGTGCGCATACAGCGGCTTCAGGCCGGGGCCCTTGGCGATGATCATGTGCAGCGGTCGGCGTTGCATCGCGGGCTGGCTCAGGCCCAGGGCGCTGAGCAGGTCAGCGGTGCCGCCACCGGCGCTGAGGACGATACGTTGGGCGCGGATCTCGCGGCCATCGACCTTCAGGCCTGCCAGCGTGCCGTCTTCCATTAACGGTTCGATCTTCTCCCCGGCAAGCAGGCCGTCACCGGCCAGTTGCGCCAGGCGTTCGATCAGGCTCGGGACGTCGATCACCAGTTCGGCCAGGCGGTAGACCTTGCCCTTGAAGCGGCGGTCTTGCAGGGCCGGTGGCAGGTCATCGCCCTTCACTTGGTCCACGCGGCCACGCACGGCCTTGCTGGCAAAGAAGCTGGTGAGGTTGCCGGCGATAGTCCCCGGCGACCACAGATAGTGGGCTTCGGACAGCAGTCGCACGCCGGAAAGGTCCAACTCGCCGTTGCCCGCCAGGGCTTCGCGCCAGCGGCGGGGCATGTCGGCGATGGCTTCGGAGGCGCCGGTCAGGGCGCCGTGCAGTGCGTATTTCGCACCGCCGTGGATGATCCCCTGGGACTTCACGCTTTGCCCGCCGCCGAGGGTGGCGCTTTCCACCAGCACCGTGGAAAAGCCCTGGCGGCGCAGGCGCGCATTGAGCCAGAGGCCGGCAACCCCGGCGCCGACAATCAGAACGTCGGTGGAAATAACGGATGGCATGCAGCGACCTCAGTGTTCAAGACAAGAGGCGCAGTATACAGGCACAGCGCGGTGGCGATTTGTCGGTGATCAGTGCCCGGCCGTTTTCGAGAACAACTGAATCACCACCACCCCAAGCACAATCAGGCCCATCCCCAGCATCGCCGGGATATCCAGTTTCTGCCCATAGATAAACAGCGCGGCGATGCTGACCATCACGATGCCCATCCCGGCCCACACTGCATACGCGACACCCACCGGCACGGTGCGCACCACCAGCGTCAGCATCCAGAAGGCCACACCGTAGCCGACGATCACCAGCAACAGCGGGATAGGCGTGCTGAAACCCTTGATCGCTTTCATGGAAACGGTGGCGATCACTTCCGAGCAGATGGCAATGGCCAGGTAATAGTAGGCGGCGTTCATGGGTAAATCCTCGGTACAGGGGTTCAACCGTAGGAGCGAGCTTGCTCGCGAAAATAGTCAACGATGACGCAGTGCATCTGGTTTAACGCGGCGCGCTGAGGCTTTTCGCGAGCAAGCTCGCTCCTACAAAGGTCGGCATTCTAGAGACTTTCCAGATGCGGTAAAGTCATTACCTATCCGAATTAAAGATGGGTTGAGCCATGAGCGTGCAGTGGAGTCTTGAGCAGATGCGCCTGTTTGTAAGCGTCGCGGAGCAACGCTCGTTTTCGGCGGTGGCACGGGATCAGCGCAGGGCGCAGTCGGCGGTCAGCAATGGGATTGCCTTGCTGGAGGCGGACCTGGGCCTGTGTCTGTTTGATCGCAGCAGCGGCCGCCAGCCCCGTTTGACCGAGGCCGGCACGGCATTGCTCGAAGAGGCGCGGGAAGTCTTGCGCCAGTGTGAGCGCCTGAATGGCCGCGCCTTGTCGTTGATGCGCGGCGAAGAGGCGCGCCTTCGCCTGGCCCAGGATGAAGCCATGCTCTATCAGCCGGTGCTCGATAGCCTCGAAGCGCTGGCGGGAAAATTTCCCAGCCTGGAGGTGCAGTTGTCCAGCGCGGCCCAAGGCGATGTCGCGCGCAAACTGGTGGAGCGCAAGGCCGATCTGGGCCTGCTGTTCTATCACGATCAAATCCCCGAAGCGCTGGAGCGCCGGGTGCTGGGCAGTGTGGAGATGGTGACCGTGTGCGGTATCGGTCATCCCATGGCCAAGGAACAGTTCGTGGATTGCCAGCGCCTGGCACAGTTTCGCCAGTTGCTAATGGCCACTCAGACCAGTGTGTATCCCGGCAGCGAGGCCGCCAGCCCGCAAGTGTGGCGGGCTGACAGTTTCTACGTGCTGGCCGAATGGCTGGCGCGGGGCCTGGGTTGGGCCTGGTTGCCACGGCATGTGGTGCAGTATCCGGCCTATCAGAACCAGATGGTCGAACTCAACAGCGAATGGACCCCGCCGGCGCTGGTGGTGGAGTTGGTCTGGCGCCGCGACGAACCCCTCGGCCCGGCCGCGCGTTTCCTCGCAGAACGTTTTGCCGAGTGCTTGCAGGCGATCGACTGAAAAAGCCGATAAACTCCGCCGCCATGAATAGAACTCTCTACAGCTGTCTGTTTTACCTGGCGCTGCCGTTGGTGGCTTTACGTCTGTGGCTGCGCTCACGCAAGGCGCCGGCTTACGCGAAGCGCGTGGGTGAGCGCTTTTCCTATGGCTTGCCGGTGATGCAGCCTGGCGGGATCTGGGTGCACGCCGTGTCGGTGGGCGAAAGCATCGCCGCTGCGCCGATGATCCGCGGTCTGCTGGAACGTTATCCACAGCTGCCGATCACCGTCACCTGCATGACGCCCACCGGTTCCGAGCGCATCCAGGCGTTGTTCGCCAACGAGCCAAGCATCCAGCATTGCTACCTGCCGTACGATTTGCCCTGTGCGGCCAAGCGGTTTCTCGATCGCGTGCAGCCGAAACTGGCGGTGATCATGGAGACCGAGCTGTGGCCCAACCATATTCATCAGTGCGCCCAGCGCGGGATCCCCGTGGCATTGGCCAACGCACGGCTGTCGGCCCGGTCGGCCAAGGGCTACGGGCGTTTCGCCAAGCTGACGGCGCCGATGTTGGCGGAAATGAGCCTGTTCGCCGTACAGACCGAAACCGAGGCCGAGCGTTTTCGCAGCCTGGGTGCACGGCCCGAGACCGTCGAGGTCACCGGCTCGATCAAGTTCGACCTGACCATCGACCCGCAACTGCTGGAGCGCGCCGCCGCCTTGCGTGAGCAATGGCACGCCAGCGAACGCCCGGTGTGGATAGCCGCCAGCACCCACGAAGGCGAAGATGAAGTGGTACTCGCCGCCCATCGCCAGTTGCTCGCCAGCTATCCCAATGCGTTGCTGATTTTGGTGCCGCGCCATCAAGAGCGCTTCAACCCGATGTTCGAGCTGTGCCAGCAGCAAGGCTTCGCCACCGTGCGTCGCTCCAGCGGCGAGGCGGTGACGGCGCAGACTTCCGTGTTGCTGGGCGACACCATGGGCGAGTTGCTGTTTCTGTATGCCCTGGCCGACAGCGCCTTTGTCGGCGGCAGCCTGGTCGCTACGGGCGGGCATAACCCGCTGGAGCCGGCAGCCTTGGCCAAGCCGGTGATTTGCGGGCCCCACGTGTTCAACTTCCTTGAAATCAGCGCAATGATGCGCGACGCCGGGGCGTTGCAGGAAGTGGACGATGCCGAGGGTTTGGCGGTGGCGGTGCAGCGCTTGTTCGAGCTGCCGCGTGACGCGCAGAAGATGGGGCAGGCGGGGCTGGCGGTGATGCGCGCCAATCAGGGGGCGTTGAAGCGTTTGCTGGACGGGTTGGGCAGACTGCTGAACGTCTAACAACACAAATCAAATGTGGGAGCGGGCTTGCTCGCGAATGCGCAGTGTCAGTCAGCGAATAAGTCGACTGATACACCGCTTTCGCGAGCAAGCCCGCTCCCACATTGAGTTATTCGGCAGTCTTAGTAACCGGGGTTAGCCTTCAACTGCGCCGCGGCCGCCTTGGCCAGGTCCGGCGGCAGGAAGTCCTTGTCCGGGTTGTAGTCGGCCTTCAAATACCGCGCCAGATCCTGCAAATCCCCCGGGTTCAGCGTTCCCGCCGCCTGCTTTAAGCGCAGGTTGTCGAGGATGTAGTCATAGCGGCTGTTGTTGTAGTTGCGCACCGAGGTGTAGAGCTGGCGCTGGGCGTCCAGCACATCGACGATATTGCGTGTTCCCACCTGGTAACCGATTTCCGTGGCTTCCACTGCGCTCTGGTTGGAGATGATCGACTGGCGGCGCGCCTGCACCTGCTCCACATCGGTGTTCACCGCGCGGTGCAGGTTACGGGTGTTTTCTACCACCTGGCGACGCAGGCCTTCGCGCTGCTGCTCGGTCTGGCCCAGGCGGGAATAGGATTCGCGCACTTGCGAGCTGGTCAGGCCGCCGCTGTACAGCGGGATCCTCAACTGCAAGCCCACGGTGCGTTGCGACACGTCACCTTGATACGGCTGGCCGAAGGCGCTCGGGTTGCTGAAACCCAGGGCGTCATTGTCACCTTTTTCATATTGCGCCACGGCATCCAGGGTCGGCGCGTGGCCGGCCTTGCGTTGCTTGAGGGTTTCTTCGGCGGCGGTGACCGCGTAGTTGCTGGCCAGCAGGTTCAGGTTCTGGCGGCCGGCGGTTTCGACCCAGGCCTTGGCGTCGTTCGGCGACGGCGGCAGCACCGGCAGCGTGTGCACGATGCCCTGGATCGAGTTGTATTGGCGGTTGGTCAGGGTGATCAGCGCTTCAAAGGCGTCGTCCACCTGGCGCTGGGCCAGGATCCGGTTGGCGCGGGCGGTGTCGTAGCTGGCCTGGGATTGCAGCACGTCAGTCTTGTCCGACAGGCCGACGTCAAAGCGTTCATTGGATTGGTCCAGTTGGCGCTTGAATGCGGCTTCTTCGGCCTTGGTCGAGGCCAGGTTGTCTTGGGCTCGCAGCACGGCGAAGTAGTTTTCGGCGCTTTGCAGGATCAGATTCTGTTCGGTGGCCGAGAGTTGCAGCGAAGCCTGTTCGTTGACGGCTTCGGCAGCCTGCAACTGGAACCAGCGATCGGCGCGGAACAGCGGCTGGCTCAGGGTCGCGCGCCAGGAATGCGCATCGCGGTTGACCGTGGCCGCAGGTTGATCGAGCTGAGTGCGCACATTATTGATGTCGGCACCGGCCGACAGGTTCGGCAGCAAGCCGGCGCGAGCCTGGGGCACCACTTCTTTCTGCGCGCCATACTGGGCGCGGGCAGCAGCCAGGTCGGCGTTGTTGTCCACCGCTTCCTGGTAGACGCTGACCAGGTCGGTTTTGGTCGTCAGGGGCGCTTCAGCTGCCCAGACCAGTCCGTTGGTCGCACAAGACACGGCGAGAGCCAGTGAAAGTTTGCGCAGCATGAGGCGATCCCTAGAATAATATTACGGCGATAATTTGGTGCCCAAGGCTAAGGCGGCCGATTCCTGGCGTCAAGACCTCAAGCAGTCACCGAGTGTAGTGGCGCTATCACGGCACAACAATCCTGTAATTACGCCATTCATCACGATGAATGCACCGCCGTTGGCAATTTGCCTGCTCCATGGTCTAGACTGGCCGCGTTCTTGTCGGGGTGCCTTGTTGGAAGGCTGAGATCGGTAAATACCGGATCCCGTTGAACCTGATCAGGTTAGCGCCTGCGTAGGGAACAAGATTTCTCGTCACCCGGCGAGTCCTCTTGTGCTTCGTCCGGGATGTTGTTCGACAATCGAACAGCCCGTGCGCCAAGCACAGCACTGTCACAGTGCGTCCATCCGTCACAGGTTCACTCCGACAAAAATCCACCGCCTGGATAGTTGGAGAGCCCGTGATGAGCATCGAATTAAAAAGCCAAAAATCAAAAAATACCGTGCACCTGAGTGAATCGGCCAAGGTCGACTCCGGTTCCGTACAGCCGTTTACCCGCTCGCAAAAAATCTACGTCCAGGGCACCCGTCCGGATATCCGCGTGCCGATGCGCGAAGTCAGCCTCGACGTGACCCCCACCGACTTCGGCGGTGAAATCAACGCGCCCGTGGTGGTCTACGACACCTCCGGCCCGTACACCGACCCGAATGTGATCATCGACGTGCGCAAAGGCCTGGGGGATGTGCGCTCGCCGTGGATCGAATCCCGTGGCGACACCGAGCGCCTGTCGGGCTTGAGCTCGCACTTCGGCCAACAGCGCCTGAGCGATGCCGAACTGACTGCCCTGCGTTTCGCCCACGTGAAGAACCCGCGCCGCGCCAAGGCCGGGGCTAACGTCACCCAAATGCACTACGCCCGCCAAGGCATCATCACCGCCGAGATGGAATACGTTGCCATCCGCGAAAACATGAAGCTGGAAGAGGCCCGTGCCGCAGGCCTGCTGGACCAGCAACACGCCGGCCACAGCTTCGGCGCCAGCGTGCCGAAAATCATCACCCCGGAATTTGTGCGCGAAGAAATCGCCCGTGGCCGCGCGATCATCCCGGCCAACATCAACCACACCGAGCTGGAACCGATGATCATCGGCCGTAACTTCCTGGTGAAGATCAACGGCAACATCGGCAACAGCGCCCTGGGTTCGTCCATCGAAGAAGAAGTGGCGAAACTGACGTGGGGCATTCGCTGGGGGTCGGACACGGTGATGGACTTGTCCACCGGCAAACACATCCACGAAACCCGCGAATGGATCATCCGCAACTCGCCGGTGCCGATCGGTACCGTGCCGATCTACCAGGCTCTGGAAAAAGTCGGCGGCGCCGCTGAAGACCTGACCTGGGAGCTGTTCCGCGACACCCTGATCGAACAGGCCGAGCAGGGCGTCGATTACTTCACCATCCACGCCGGCGTGCTGCTGCGCTACGTGCCGCTGACCGCCAAGCGCGTCACCGGCATCGTTTCCCGTGGGGGTTCGATCATGGCCAAGTGGTGCCTGGCGCACCACAAAGAGAACTTCACCTACACCCATTTCGACGAAATCTGCGAAATCATGAAGGCCTATGACGTCAGCTTCTCCCTGGGAGATGGCCTGCGCCCGGGTTCGATTGCCGACGCCAACGACGCCGCACAATTCGGTGAACTGGAAACCCTCGGCGAACTGACCAAGATTGCCTGGAAGCACGACGTGCAAACCATGATCGAAGGTCCGGGCCACGTGCCGATGCAGTTGATCAAGGAGAATATGGACAAGCAGCTGGAGTGCTGCGACGAGGCGCCGTTCTACACCCTCGGCCCGCTGACCACCGACATCGCGCCGGGTTATGACCACATCACCTCGGGTATCGGTGCGGCGATGATCGGCTGGTTCGGTTGCGCCATGCTCTGCTACGTCACGCCGAAGGAACACTTGGGCCTGCCGAACAAGGATGACGTAAAGACCGGGATCATCACCTACAAGATCGCAGCGCATGCGGCGGACTTGGCCAAGGGGCATCCGGGGGCACAGATTCGTGACAACGCATTGAGCAAGGCGCGCTTTGAATTCCGCTGGGAAGACCAGTTCAACCTGGGCCTGGACCCGGACACGGCGCGTTCGTACCACGACGAAACCTTGCCGAAGGACTCGGCCAAGGTCGCGCATTTCTGCTCGATGTGCGGGCCGAAATTCTGCTCGATGAAGATCACCCAGGAAGTGCGTGAGTACGCGGCCAACCAGCGCATTGAAACGGTGGATGTGGACGTGGCCAAGGGACTGGCGGAGCAGGCGGAGCGGTTCAAGCAGGAAGGTAGCCAGCTGTACAAAAAGGTCTGAATCAGAACCTGTGGCGAGGGAGCTTGCTCCCGCTGGAGTGCGCAGCGCTCCCGGAATCTGGATCGGTGTTTTAACTGACACTCATCAGTTGCAGGTTTTGGGGCGGCTTCGCCGCCCAGCGGGAGCAAGCTCCCTCGCCACAGGGGGTTTTCCTGATTCAAATAATAGTGTCCCTCTGAGATAACACCCTTGAGCATTCAACCCAGCACCTACTCCCCCGACATTGCAGTCCCCTTAGACAAGCGCGTCTTCGGCGCCCGCGATCTCTTTTCCCTGTGGTTCTCCCTGGGCATCGGCCTGATGGTCCTGCAAACCGGCGCGCTGTTGGCGCCGGGACTGGGCCTGTCCGGCTCGTTGCTGGCGATCTTCCTCGGCACCCTGGTCGGCGTCCTGCTGCTGGCTGCCGTCGGCGTGATCGGCAGCGACACCGGGTTGTCCTCCATGGCCGCCCTCAAACTCAGCCTCGGCACCCAAGGCGCCAGCCTGCCGGCGCTGTTGAACCTATTGCAGCTGATCGGCTGGGGCTCGTTCGAAATCATCGTGATGCGCGACGCCGCCAGCCTGTTGGGCGCTCGCGCGTTCAGCGAAGGCAGCCTGCTGACCAGCCCATTGTTCTGGACCCTGGTATTCGGCGCCCTAGCGACCTTGCTCGCCGTCAGCGGTCCGTTGACCTTCGTACGGCAGGTCCTGCGCAAGTGGGGCATCTGGCTGCTGCTGGCCGCCTGCCTTTGGCTGACCTGGAACCTGTTCGCCAAAGCCGACCTGGCCGCACTCTGGGCCCAGGCCGGTGACGGTTCGATGCCATTCGCCGTTGGCTTCGATATCGCCATCGCCATGCCGTTGTCCTGGCTGCCGTTGATAGCCGACTACTCACGCTTCGGCAAACGCGCGAAAAACGTATTCGGCGGCACGGCGCTGGGTTTCTTCATCGGTAACTTCTGGCTGATGAGCCTGGGCGTGGCCTACACCCTGGCGTTTGCGCCGAGCGGTGAAGTGAATGCGTTGCTGCTGGCATTGGCCGGGGCTGGCCTGGGGATTCCGCTGCTGCTGATTCTGCTGGATGAATCAGAAAATGCCTTCGCCGATATTCACTCGGCGGCGGTGTCCAGCGGGATTCTGTTGCGTTTGAAAGTCGAGCACCTGGCGCTGGCCATTGGTGTTATCTGCACGCTGATCGCCTGCTTTGCGCCATTGGCGCAGTACCAGAACTTCCTGCTGCTGATCGGTTCTGTGTTCGCGCCGCTGTTCGGCGTGGTGCTGGTGGATCACTTTATCCTGCGCCGCCGTGGCCTTGGCGTCGCTGCCAACCTACGCTGGCCGGCGCTGTTGGCCTGGCTCGGTGGCGTCAGTACTTATCACTTGCTGGCGAATCTGTACCCGGATGTCGGCGCGACCCTGCCGGCGCTGGTGCTGGCAGGGCTGTTGCACTTCATCCTGGGCCGGGCCTTCAGTGGCGTGCGGGCACCAGCTCAGGCTTGATCACGCCAGTCAGGCGCGCATAGGGGATGGTCATTTCGATCAGCCCCAATGCGTACGGGGCGATGGTGGTCACGTTGTACTTGAGCACCACGCCATTGCTGGTCAACGCCACATTCGGGGTTTTCTGGAACGGCCAGCTCTTCACGAACTCCGGGTCGCGGTCCATCTGCGAGTTGATCAGCCAGTTGTTGTGGGCGACTTTCGCGGTCTTCCAGAACGCCTCTTCCTGACCCGGCAACAGCATGTCGGTCAGGCTCAGCTCTTTGTGCAGCAGGCGTGAATAGTTGATGAAGCCGCGGCCCGGCTCGCCGTGGGCGGTGCCGGTGTCCAGGTAGCTGGACACTTCGATGATCACCAGTCCGTCATGCTGCTCACGTACCTTGGCCTGCAAGTACATGCTGTTGCGGTCAGGCGACTCACGCAAAAACTTGTCGCGGTAGGCGTTCAGGGTAGCGGGCATGCTCTGGCTCGGCGAGGTACTGGCCATCTGCAGCAGGCGCTGTTCGATGATCTGGTCCAGCTGTGGCTCGGACGGGAAGTGCACGGTGTCGATGTTTACCAGCGGACAATCCGGGCTGCTACAGCCGGGTTTGATCTGCTCGGAGGCGTCGGCGGTGGTGTCCAGCGGCTTGAGATAGCTCGGTTGGAACAGGCTCTGGCAAGCACCCAGGGTCAAGGCGATACAGGCCACGGAGGCGATTTTTAAAAGCGACATGTGTGTCCTTCATAAATCGAGGAAAGGTGAAAATGTGGAGCTTCGACTCCCGACAAGGCAGTCAGTTCGCCACTAAGCTGATTAGAGTGAGTTTGACGCCCGCCGTCTATCCCGGCAACCGGAAAGGGGCTGCATCAAGGGGCACGAGCGCGTTAGGATGGCGCGATGTCGAGGCCGCCTCGATACCGCAAGGCAAAAAACGAGGGTTGATATGACGGACACAGCGAAATCGACGCCGAGCAAGGTTGAGATTGTTCAGCGCGACAATGCCTATAAGGGCTTCTACAAACTGGATCGGCTGAAGCTGCGGCACGAGAAGTTTGATGGCGGCATGAGCCGTGAGCTCAATCGCGAAGTCTTTGTTCGTCATGACGCCGTGTGTGTGCTGCCCTACGACCCGCAGCGCGACGAAGTGGTGCTGATCGAGCAGTTTCGCGTAGGCGCCATGGGCCGTACCGACAACCCATGGCTGATCGAAATGGTCGCCGGCCTGATCGATAAAGATGAGCAACCGGAGGAGGTTGCACACCGCGAAGCCGAAGAGGAAGCTGGCCTTACCTTCTCTGCACTCTGGCCGATCACGAAGTACTTTCCGTCGCCGGGTGGCAGCACCGAATTTGTCCACTTGTTCCTGGGCCGTTGCGAAAGTGCCGGGGCCGGTGGCGTCCATGGACTGGAAGAGGAAGCTGAAGATATCCGCGTCACCGTCTGGGCCTTTGAAGACGCCCTGCAGGCGGTACGTGACGGTAAAATTTCCAACGCAGCGAGCATTATTGCCCTGCAATGGCTTGCGCTTAATCGCGCGGAAGTGAGGGGGTTATGGCAGTAAAGGCACGGGAGCGATATCGGGTTGACCTGATCGGGCTGCAAGCAGCCTGCGAGGCCAACTATGCACGGCTGATGCGGCTGCTGCCGGACATGCGCCACACCCCCGAGGCGCGGCGCATCGCCGTGACTCACGGCGACCAGATGCTCGGCGTGCTGACCCTGGAAGTGATCGTGAATTGCCCGTACACCACCACCCTGCGGGTGCGCCAGGAGCACAGCCTGCCTTGGTTGCCGGTGCCGCAGTTGGAAGTGCAGGTGTACCACGACGCGCGCATGGCCGAAGTGATCAGCGCCGAACATGCGCGACGCTTTCGCAGCATCTATCCTTACCCCAATGTGTTCATGCACCAGCCCGATGAGAAAGCACAGCTCAATGTGTTCCTCGGCGAATGGTTGAGCCACTGCCTGGCCCTGGGCCACGAGTTCGAAGTCGTTCGATAGATGTGAACTGTGTCCGCTTCACGGGTTTCCTCTTTGTGTCCTGCCCCAGCATAATCGCCTCAAATGTCCATTCCTGTGATCACGCCCTGGGAGAACGCCTTGCCGAGCGTATCCGCCTTGAACCCTGACGCTCCGGCGTTGCTGGTGCAGTTGTCCGATAGCCACCTGTTTGCCGAGGCGGACGGCGGGCTGCTGGGCATGAAAACCCGCGAGAGCCTGCAACGGGTCATCGAACTGGTGCTGGCGCAGCAGCCGCAGATTGATCTGGTGCTGGCCACCGGGGATTTGTCCCAGGACGGCACGCTGGAGTCGTATCAGGCGTTTCGTGACATGACGCGGCAGATTCAGGCGCCGGCGCGCTGGATTCCGGGGAATCACGATGAGCCGCAGGTGATGCTGCAAGCGGCGATCAACAGTGCCTTGCTGGAGCCGGTGGTGGATGTGGGCAACTGGCGGATCACCCTGCTGGACTCGGCGGTGCCGGGCTCGGTGCCGGGGTATTTGCAGGACCAGCAACTGCAACTGTTGGCGCAATCGTTGAGTGAGGCGCCGACTCGGCATCATCTGGTGTGTTTTCACCATCATCCGGTGTCGATTGGGTGCGCTTGGATGGAGCCTATTGGTTTGCGTAATCCTGAGGCGCTGTTTGCGGTGCTGGATCGGTTTCCTCAGGTGCGGGCGGTGCTTTGGGGGCATGTGCATCAGGAAATTGACCGGGAGCGTAATGGGGTGCGTTTGTTGGCTTCGCCTTCTACCTGTATTCAGTTCGCTCCCGGGAGTGAGGATTTCAAAGTGAGTGAGCAGGCGCCTGGGTATCGCTGGCTGCGGTTGCATGCCGACGGGCGGTTGGAAACGGGTGTGGAGCGGGTTGAGGGGTTTGTGTTTCAGGTGGATTACGGTAGTGATGGGTATTGATGGTTTTGGGGGCATATCCGTTATTTGGGTAACGGCTGCCTAGGGTTCCGCTCTTACAGCGGGTCACTTTTGAAAAGCGCAAAAGTAACCAAAACGCTCTGCCCCGCCTGTCGGCACCTCGCCTAGGCTCGGTGTTCCCTCACTCCGGTATTGCTCCGCGGGCCGCCGCGACGGGCCATCCATGGCCCGGCGCGGCTAAACCGGCGTCCTGCCGGTTTACCCGCTCCGCAATACCTGCGTTCGGCCTCGGGCTGAATGGGGCAGTCAGATCAAAATCAAAAGCAGATCAAAA